>CANMJH010000001.1 GCA_947498125.1 uncultured Nioella sp.
GTTGAACTTGAGGACGCCTTGGCTATTGCTGAAGCCATTGAAATATAACATCTCTGGGCCGCTTACATGAGCGGCCCATAGCGGACCTTGACGACGGAGTTTAGCGTTACGGCGCGGCATCGTCAGAGCGGTTATTGGCCCTTCCAGCCGCCTATCGGCGGGTTGAACGTCGGTCATTCGGCGCAGGTACTGGTCGCGCAACCGTACAAGAGCGGGCAGTCACAACTTCCACTTTCGCGGCAGCTTCGTTGACACAAGGATTTCTTTCGCACTACGTTTTGGTTGTAGCAAGCACTCATGCGCATTGCCGTAACGAAGATAAGAGGAGCTAGGGAGGAGATGTCTTCAGAAGCCCGAACCGGGGTTTTACTTTTGCTTTCGTCCTTTGGTGCCTCGGGTAATGGTATGTTTCCTTTCTGGCTTCGGTCAGGGGGGAGGTCCGTTGTCTCACCCACCTATCCACTAATCCACCGGAGTTTTTCATGAAAAGGTTGTCTCTTGCCCTTCTAATCTTCGTAGTTTTGTCCCCTGCAAACCCATCGGTAGCGCAGAACGAATTTGGTTATTGCAACGACGGATCCACCCCACAGCAACAATGTGATGCGGTGTTAGCATCCGCCATCAGCCAATATAACAGCCGAATCAGAGTATGCTCAGATTTGAGCCACTCGGGCCGTGACCCTTTCGGTGAATGTTGGGACCAGGCCGAATCCGATCGTAATAACGCTCGTTCCTATCACAACCAGTGCCGCTTTCTGAACGAATGTGTTCTCGATCTCGATTAGTCGTTTGATCCCAGCACGTCACGCTATATTATGTTGATGGTTTCAGATAGCAGGACGTCGGGTTTCAGTTGGAAAACAACATTTCCCAGCTGACATTTTGGCCTCTAACCCACTTTGCGCCCATCGTGCCCATCTCTTGACGTACATCTCAAGCGCAGCATCGGCCAAAACCGTGCTGCGCTTTTGCACATTATGCCCGGATGCTTTCGTGATAATGTTTGCAATGTCCGCTTAAGCGGAGCGAACCGTCCAATTTCGCACCTGAAGCAAATGGCCGCTGTCCGCCCTTAATCCGAATTCGCAGGTCGCAATAACAAACGCGCCGTGCTGCAAAGAGTGTAGGAATTCTCGCATTGAGGTGCAACAAATGGATACCTATCCAAGATGATATTTGCGATTTGACTCGCAATCGCCATCACTTTTTGCAGCTTCGAACTCAATCTTTGTTCGTTGGCTCTCTTGACCTCCGAATACCCATGAAATAGGACCATTTTTACAGAGCGGGCGTTGTGTAGTGGTAAGACCTTAGCCTTCCAAGCTAATGACGCGGGTTCGATTCCCGCCGCCCGCTCCAAGAATTTTTCCCGACATTGTAGCTGCAAAAACATAGAATTTTATTTCTTAATGCATTGACGTGTAGACGTTTTTTGGGTTTTGAGCGCTTGCCCTCCAAGGTTTTGGTACGGGTGCGATTTCCGCGACCCGCACCAAATTATCCTTAGTGTTCGTGATCATGACCGGCACTGCCGCCTAGGCAGGTCAGATAGGTCTCTTCCAACTGTTCCAGTAGCTCAAGATAGTAGTCTGGGCCTTGCTCAAGGTTCATACCAAGCGGGTCCAGGACCACAGTTACAAGCCCACCTTCGGGATCTAGCGTTGTGAAAAGGGCCGGGTTGGTCTGCGGTTCAACCACTAGGCATGTGATGTGATGGTTCGCAATTTCTTCGCGCAGAGCGGCCATGGTGCCTGCGCTCGCTGCGGCATCATCGGCCAACGTAACAGCGCCGTGGTTGCTGAGGCCAAAACGCTGTTCAAAATAGGCAAGGGCGTCATGCTCAACAAGGAAGGGAACATCGGCGACCTCTTCTAATGCGTGGCCGACATGCTCTGCGGCTTCGGCAATTTCGGCCGCGCCAGCAGCGGCGTTTTCGCGATAGGTTTCGGCGTTGTCTGGGTCTATGTCAGCCAAAGCATCCGCAATCAAGCCAAGCCATATGATTGCATTTTCGGGATCCGTCCAACCGTGCATATCGATTGGGCCGTGATCATGGTCGTGATGCACGTCATGGTCTTCGTGACCCATTTCGGCATGTTCTTCATGATCAGCATGGCCCTCGTGTTCACCATGTTCTGAATGCTCTTCGTGATCGTCATGCATATCATGATCGTCATGTGCTTCGTGCTCATGATCATCATGCGTTTCGTCGTCGTCATGGTCTTCGTGATCATCGAAGCTGCGCCATTCCAATATCAAGGTTCCGGGGGCATCCATCAATTCCAGTTGCGCGGCGTCTTCAGCCAGATCAAGGGCCGAATCCTCCAGCCAAGGGGTCAGGCCCGCGCCAATAAAAACAACCAGATCGGCATTGGTCAGGCTGCGCGCTTGCGAGGGGCGTAAGGCGAAATGGTGTGGCGACGCGCCGGGTGGCAGCAAAAGGTCAGGTGCGCCCACTCCGTCCATCACGCGGGACACTAGGCCATGCACAGGCGCGATATCCGTTGTCACATTGGGAACGTCGGCCAGCGCAGCAGTGCCCATGGCCAGAAGGGAAATAGTTGAAAGGCGGGTCAGCATGAGAGTATCCAAGTGATGTGATAATATAACATTGCTGTTTGTAGATGTTATAGTATAACAGCGCAAGTCGAAAGAGTCGGGCCGAGTAGGGGGCTGTATCGCGATGGAACAATCTGGGTTTTCAAAGCATGACCATTCCGCATGCCAATCCGGCGGCTTGGCTGCAGCCGAGGCGCGTTGTGCGAAGGAAGGGTTGCAACTGACACCGGTGCGCCGGCGCGTCCTTGAAATCCTATTTGAAGCGCATCGCGCGATGGGCGCCTACGAGATCCTCGACCGGCTCAGCGCCGAGGGGCTCGGATCACAACCTCCTGTGGCCTACCGCGCATTGGACTTTCTGGTGACCAACGGCTTTGCCCATAAGATAGAACGTGCAAATGCCTTTGTTGCATGCTCTCATCTGTCCCATGAGCATATCCCCGTATTTCTGATCTGCCGCGATTGTAAGGCGGTGGCAGAGGGACAAGCCGAGCTTGAGGCCGGAAATCTGGCCCGCGTTGCCCGCGAGACCGGTTTTCAGATTGAGCGAACAGTGACCGAGGCCGAAGGGCTTTGCCCGAATTGCCAAAATGGGGACACAGTATGAACCTGATTACTCTCAGCGGCTTGAGCATGGCGTTTGGCGGGCAAACTGTGCTGTCCCAAGTGGATTTCTCAATCAAAGAAGGCGAGATTGTCACGATTGTCGGCCCGAACGGGTCGGGTAAATCCTCGTTGTTGCGGGCAATTATTGGCGCTGAACAACCTGTGAAGGGCAGCGTGACGCAAGCCAAGGGGTTGCGTATTGGCTATGTCCCTCAGAAGTTGCATATCGATCCCACCTTGCCGATGACTGTGCGCCGGTTTTTGGATATTCCCAAACGCGTGGGCCGAAAGGCCGCCGAAGCGGCTTTGGCCGACGCCGGTGTCGAAACATTGGGCGAGCGCCCACTGACCGGCCTTTCAGGGGGGCAGTTTCAACGGGTTCTTCTGGCCCGCGCATTGTTGAGCAATCCGCAGCTATTGATCTTGGATGAAGCGACGCAAGGTCTGGACCAGCCGGGTTCAGCGGCGTTTTATCAACGAATAGAACAGATTAGAGAAGAACGTGGATGTGCTGTTTTGATGGTTAGCCACGAATTGCACGTTGTGATGGCCGCCTCTGATCGGGTGATTTGCCTCAACGGTCATGTCTGCTGCGAAGGGCGACCCGAGCATGTCGCTTCGGCCCCGGAATATCGCGCGCTCTTTGGAACAGGCACAGGCGGGGCGCTGGCCCTTTATCGTCATGAGCACAGCCATAGCCACGATGAAACCTGCGAACATGACCACGACCACAGCCATGAGGCGGCAGAATGAGCCTGTTTGACGATTTTATGTTTCGCGCCCTTTTGGCAGGGCTTGGCGTGGCAATTGCTGCTGCGCCCTTGGGCTGTTTCGTCGTTTGGCGGCGTATGGCCTATTTCGGGGATGCAACCGCCCACGCCGCGATCCTTGGCGTGGCCATTGCGCTGGCCTTTGATGCCTCGGTCTTTGTGGGCGTTCTGGGCGTGTCGCTTGTCATGGCCTTTGCGGTCTCAAGCTTGTCAAACCGCGGGTATGCAATGGACACGCTTTTGGGTGTCATGGCGCATTCGGCATTGGCCGTCGGTTTAGTGGCCGTGTCGTTTCTATCCGGGCTGCGCGTTGATTTGATGGCCTATCTTTTTGGCGACATTTTGTTGGTGACAGTTACGGATCTAGCCATCATTGGCGCGGGGGCGGTGGCCGTGCTTGTGTTGATTTCGGCCCGCTGGTCATCGCTTCTGACTGCGACGCTGAACCGGGATCTGGCTTATGCTGCGGGCCTGAACCCGGCGCGCGAACAGATGGTTTTGACGCTGGCCCTTGCCCTTATCGTCGCCGTGGCAATGAAGGTTGTCGGAGTTTTGCTGATCAGCGCGCTGCTGATCATCCCAGCCGCTGCCGCGCGCCCCCTTGCCTCGACGCCCGAGCGTATGGCGATCTTTGCGGCAATCATCGGCTGTCTTGCGTCCACGTCCGGCCTTTATGCGTCGTATCAATTTGACACGCCTGCCGGCCCGTCTGTTGTCGTTGCGGCAGGCGCTCTCTTTTTGATCTCAGCGCTGATAGCCCCGGCGCTTCGTCGCAGAGCCTAACCGAATTCCGGGCTTGTTCCGCGTCTTGCGCCGCTTTATTCCAGCGGGGCAGAGCGCGTGATATTGGTCACAGCGCCGACCAGTTCCATCAGGAGGGCGCATGGCCCAAACCACCGGCCAAGAACCGCAGCAATCCGCCGAAGAGCGCGAAAAATCCAAACGCATCGGATCGCTCCGCGCCCTGTTGCCGTTCATGTGGCCCTATCGCGGGCTAATGGCTGCGGCGCTCTGTGCGCTCGTCTTGACGGCTGGGGTGTCGCTGCTACTGCCGCTTGCCGTTCGCCGGGTTGTCGATGGGTTTGAAACAGAATCCGTAGCGCTGCTTGATCAGTATTTCATTGCTGCTCTCGCTATTGCCGGACTTTTGGCACTTGGAACCGGTGCACGCTACTACCTTGTCACGCGGCTGGGTGAGAGAGTGATCGCGGATATTCGCAAAGCCGTGTTTGACAGGATGATGGGCATGAGCCCTGCGTTTTTCGAACGCATTATGACCGGCGAAGTGCTGAGCCGGATCACGACGGACACAACGTTGATCCTGTCGGTAATCGGTTCTTCCGTTTCCATTGCTTTGCGCAACGCCCTGATTTTTTCAGGCGGACTGGTGATGATGCTGTTCTCGTCGCCAAAGCTGACCATGCTTGTTTTGCTCATTGTGCCGGTTGTGATCATCCCAATTGTCGTCCTTGGTCGCCGCTTGCGTGTGCTGAGCCGTAAAAATCAGGATTGGATTGCCGAAAGCTCGGGCAAGGCGTCCGAGGCGCTGCTCAGCGTGCAAACCGTCCAGGCTTTCACCCATGAGCGGCCAACAACCGACGCATTTAACCGCGTGACAGAAGCCAGCTTTGACAGCGCCAAGATCCGTATCCGCACACGCGCCATTATGACGGTGATTGTCATCGCCCTGATCTTCTCGGGCGTTGTTGGTGTGTTGTGGATTGGCGCGCGCGATGTGCGGGCAGGGGGCATGAGCATTGGCGAGCTTATCCAATTCCTCATCTACGCCATAATGTCCGCAGGCGCCGTTGGTGCTTTGTCCGAGATATGGGGCGAGCTGCAACGGGCCTCGGGCGCGACAGAGCGTTTGGTCGAGCTTTTGCAAGGCGCAGATAGCGTCGCCGATCCTGTAACTGGCGCTGCGCTGCCCCATGCCGGGCGCGGTGCAATCGAGTTTAACGCGGTTGGCTTTCACTATCCCACGCGCCCTGAAACCGCAGCCCTGTCTGACGTATCATTGACCGTGCAGCCGGGCGAAACTGTGGCTCTTGTTGGCCCATCCGGAGCCGGGAAATCTACAATTTTCCAGTTGTTACTGCGCTTTTATGATCCTGAAGCGGGTCAGATTAGCTTTGATGGCATTGATCTGCGCGACATGGATCGCGCAACCTTCCGAGCGGCGATTGCGCTGGTGCCGCAAGACCCGGTTATCTTTGCCGAAAGTGCCCGCGAGAATATCCGTTTTGGCCGCCCCGGAGCCAGTGATGCTGACGTAGAAGCCGCCGCAAAAGCCGCTGCTGCCCATGACTTCCTTAGCGCGTTGCCCGAAGGGTATGACACCTATGTGGGTGAGCGCGGCATCATGTTGTCTGGCGGACAGAAGCAGCGTATTGCCATTGCGCGCGCTATTTTGCGCGATGCGCCAGTTCTACTGTTGGATGAGGCCACTTCTGCCCTTGATGCCGAAAGCGAACTTGCCGTTCAGCGCGCTGTTGCCGATCTTTCAGCAGACCGCACTACGCTTATCGTTGCGCACCGTTTGGCAACTGTGAAAAGGGCGGACCGGATCGTTGTTTTTGACGAAGGCCGTATCGTCGCGCAGGGCACCCACGAACAGCTAGTGTCGCAAGAAGGCCTCTATGCCCGGCTTGCGCGCCTTCAGTTCACCGAAGGCCTTGCAGCTGAATAATACCTTCTTCCCCTTCGATTCACTTGCCAGCGTAAGAGTTTGCGCCCATCCTTCCCCTATGGGAGAGTTCTGCGTAAGACAGAGCAAAGAATAATCCAGGCAGGAGGAAACTGGATGACGCGTTTCGTTACGGCGGCAGATATCAAAACCATTGAGGCGGAAAAACCGTGGCCTGCAGATATGCCTGCCCAAACCATCTATGGATTGCTGCATAAAACCGCGTCAAAGTTCCCGTCGAACAAATCTGTGACCTATCAGTTGCAATCGGGCGAAAAAGATAAGGCCGAGACGCTGACATGGGCCGAGCTGCTGAAGTTTACGACGCAAACCGCGAACCTGTTTCGCTCGCTAGGTGTCGGTGAAAGCGATACCGTCGCTTACGTGCTGCCAAACTGCACAGAAACGATTACGACGCTTTTGGGCGGAATGATTGCAGGCATAGCCGCGCCAGTGAACCCGCTGCTGGAGCCAGAGCAAATCAGCTCGATCCTGCGCGAAACCGGCGCGAAAGTCGTGGTGACCCTGAAATCCTTTCCGCATTCCGATGTGGCGCAAAAAGTGGCCGAAGCATTGCAAGATGCGCCTGCGGTGACCCATGTGCTTGAGGTCGACCTTCTGCGTTACCTTTCCCCGCCAAAGTCTTGGATCGTTCCATTTTTGCGCCCTAAGACCTCTGTGCGCCATAATGCCAAGGTTCTGAGCTTCACCGCTGAAGTCGCGAAACAACCCGGCGACGCACTAGTCTTTGCGGATAGTGAGGCCGACCGAGTGGGCGCGTATTTTCACACCGGCGGCACCACGGGCATGCCAAAAGTTGCACAGCATAAATACTCGGGCATGATCTACAATGGTTGGCTTGGTTCAACGTTGCTGTTTACCGAAAATGACAACACGATCTGCCCGTTGCCGCTGTTTCACGTCTTTGCATGTCATGTGATTATGATGGCTGCTTTGGCGTCTGGCGCGCATACTGTATTCCCGACGCCGCAAGGCTATCGCGGCGAAGGCGTATTCGACAATTTCTGGAAGCTGATCGAGCGCTGGGATATCACGTTTATCATCACTGTGCCCACGGCCCTTGCTGCAATGATGCAGCGCCCTGTGAATGCCGATATTTCATCTGTTCGCACCGCGTTTTCTGGCTCTGCGCCCCTGCCGGTTGAACTTTTCAACCGTTTTGAAAATTCCACAGGCGTGACGCTGGTCGAAGGATATGGCCTGACCGAGGCGACGTGCCTTGTTGCCTGTAATCCTGTTGAGGGCGAAAAGAAGATTGGGTCGATCGGGGTGCCACTGCCCCATACAGAAGTGCGTATTCTTCGTCATACCCCAGAGGGGCTTATTGTATGCGAAACTGATGAAGTGGGTGAAATCTGCGTCTCAAGCCCCGGTGTCTTTGCCGGCTCGACCTACACAGAAGAGAATAAGAACAAGGACCTTTTCCATGATGACAAATATCTGCGCACCGGTGATCTGGGGCGGTTTGATGAAGATGGGTACCTCTGGATTACAGGCCGGGCCAAGGATCTGATTATCCGTGGCGGGCATAATATTGACCCCGCCGAGATAGAAGAGGCCCTTGCCAGCCATCCTGCCGTCGCAATGACAGGTGCGATAGGCCAACCTGATGCCTTTGCAGGGGAATTGCCCTGCGCCTATGTTGAGCTTGTCGACGGGGCAGAGGTCAGTATTGAAGACTTGCAGGACCATTGCAAAACCCATGTCCACGAACGTGCGGCCCGGCCCAAACATCTTGAGATTCTCGATGAGTTGCCGAAAACCGCAGTTGGAAAGGTGTTTAAACCTGATTTGCGCCGTTTGGCGATCACTCGTGTCTACAACGCCGCTTTGGTCGAGGCGGGGCTGTCCGTTTCAGTTGAGCGTGTGGTCGAAGACAAACGTCGCGGGCTTGTTGCGCAGGTAAGCCGCGCGGAAGGTGTGGATGAGGCGGCTGTGGGCGCCGTTTTGGGCAGGTTTACGCGGCCATGGGAGTGGCTGGTAGAGTAACTCAGCCACTTGCTGAATTGAGGGTCGGGCGGTTACACGAATACCTTCGTTGCGCGTTAGGTCGACTTTACGGCGCTGAATTTAAAAGAAAATTCTTTCCAAATGTCCCAACTTTTCCCCTGTTGTCATAAAACATTCACTTGGGATCTCTCTTAATTCGTATATTCATGAAATATGGAAAAAGAGAATCTCAACCGCTTGGCGACCCTTAGTCATCCGCAAAGAAATGCCGTCTTTCGGTTATTGATGCGGCGGTATCCTGATGAGTTGCCTGCAGGAGAAATCGCAGAGGCGTTGCAGCTTAAACCATCGACCGCGTCAACCTATCTGGCGGCATTGATCGACGCAGCTTTGATCACACAGCGCCGCGTTGGCACATCATTGCTGTACCGGGTTCAGATGGACACGGTGCAAACGCTCTTTTCATTCTTGTTTCACGAATGCTGCCAAGGTCGCCCAGACCTGTGCCCCCCGTTTTTTCAAAACCCATCCCTTGGAGAAGCCAAAATGATGGACCGCAAATTTAATGTGCTTTTTATCTGTACCGGCAATTCAGCCCGCTCGATCTTTGCTGAATCCATTTTGAGTGAGGTCGCGGGCGACCGGTTCACGGTTTTTTCGGCCGGTATCAAACCCAACTCGGGCCTCAACCCCTTTGTGATCAAAATGTTGAATAACAAAGGATATGACACCGCGCATCTGCGGTCGAAACATGTATCCGAGTTTCAAACGGAAAGCGCACCTGCGCTCGATTTTGTCTTTACGGTCTGCGATCAGGCGGCCAATGAAGATTGCCCGGTGTGGCAGGGGCAAACCCTTACCGCCCATTGGAGCACCAAGGACCCGACAAAGGCCGTTGGCACGGATGCTGAAAAGGCGCTGGCCTTTCAGACTACTTACGGTGCGTTGCGCGCCTGTATCGAGGCCTTCGCGGCGCTGCCCATTCAATCACTTGACCGGATTTCATTGCAAAATGCGATGGACCGGATCGGACAAAACACCCCCGACGGAGACCAATGAAATGACAACTTACGCGCTGAACGGTTTGGGCCGAATGGGGAAACTGGCGTTGAAACCCCTATTGGAAAGAGGGGCTAACGTCGCTTGGATCAACGACGCCGTCGGCGACCCTGAAATGCATGCGCACCTTCTGGAGTTCGACTCGGTTCATGGCAAATGGGACGCAGAATTTGCCTTTGATGACGCAAGCATCACCGTCGACGAGACCCGGATAGCGGTGCATTGCGAACGAGACTTGGCCAAATTGCCGCTTTCCGGCGTTGATGTGGTGATCGATTGCACAGGTGTTTTTAAGACCGAGGCAGCGCTGGCCCCATATTTTGCGGCTGGCGTGAAAAAGGTTGTGGTGTCGGCCCCAGTCAAAGACGGTCCAACGGCCAATATCGTCTATGGCGTGAACAATGACGATTATGACCCAGAGGGCCATTCTATCGTCACAGCGGCCAGCTGCACGACGAACTGCCTCGCCCCTGTGGTGAAAGTCGTGCACGAGACCTTTGGCATCAAACATGGCTCGATCACGACGATCCATGACGTCACCAATACGCAAACTATTGTTGATAGACCGGCCAAAGATATGCGCCGCGCAAGGTCCGCCCTGACATCATTGATCCCGACAACAACGGGAAGCGCGACGGCCATTACGCTGATTTACCCTGAGCTGAAAGGCAAACTAAACGGCCATGCCGTTCGCGTGCCGCTTTTGAACGCGTCGCTGACCGATTGCGTATTTGAGTTGGAGCGCGAGACAACCGCCGAAGAGGTCAATGCCGCCTTTGCCGCCGCCGCGACAGGCGCACTAGCGGGCATCCTCGGCTATGAAACCCGGCCACTTGTCAGTGCGGATTATACCAATGATCCACGCTCATCTATCGTGGACGCGCCGTCGACAATGGTTGTCAACGGCACACAACTTAAGGTCTATGCGTGGTACGACAATGAATGGGGCTATGCCAACCGGCTGGTCGATGTGGCCTTGATGGTCGGGGAGAGCCTTTAATGCGCCAAGGAGTTTCGGCCTATATCGCGGTGACTGCCGCTTATTGGGCCTTCATGCTGACCGATGGCGCATTGCGTATGTTGGTGCTGCTGCATTTTCACACGCTCGGGTTTTCGCCCGTCCAACTGGCCTATCTGTTTGTGCTTTACGAAATCGCGGGCGTCGTCACCAATCTTTCGGCGGGCTGGATTGCGGCGCGGTTTGGGTTGACCTCAACCCTTTATGCCGGGCTTGGCATTCAGATAGCAGCACTCTTGGCGCTCAGCCAACTTGACCCAAATTGGTCAATCCTCGGCTCAGTCATTTTTGTGATGGCTGTCCAAGGCGCCTCTGGCGTTGCCAAAGATCTTGCCAAGATGAGTTCAAAATCCGCGGTAAAGGTCTTGGCACCAGAGGAGGGCGGCGGGCTGTTCCGGTGGGTCGCGGTGCTGACTGGATCTAAAAATGCGGTCAAAGGGCTAGGCTTTTTGGCGGGCGCGGCCATGCTGGCAAGCATTGGCTTTATTCCGTCTGTTCTAGTGATGGCGGCGCTGCTGAGTGTTATTTTGTTGGCGGTTGCCTTGAAGATGCCTTCGGGCCTTCCCGCAGGACGCAAGGATGCCAAATTCAAAGAGGTGTTTTCGAAGAACCCTCAGGTCAATTGGCTCAGCTTTTCCCGGCTATTTCTCTTTGGCGCGCGCGATGTTTGGTTCGTGGTTGGCATACCGATTTATTTCTACGCTGTCTTGTCAGATGGCAGTGAGGAGTCCAACCGGATCGCGTTCTTTACAATCGGCACGTTCATGGCCGTCTGGATCATTCTTTATGGGCTCGTTCAGGCCGCCGCCCCAAAGATCCTGCGCGCCCACGAAAAAACCACCGAGGCGCTGACAGCATCTGCGCGAACGTGGGCGGTTTGGCTTATGCTGGTGCCGCTCATACTGGCGATCATCCTGCAATATTCCGGAGAGCCGACACCGTCCCTGACCATCCGCATTGTGATCGGGCTTTTGATCTTTGGTGCGCTTTTTGCCGTGAATTCGTCGCTGCACAGCTATCTGATACTGGCCTTCACCAGCAAAGACCGGGTTACGATGGACGTAGGGTTTTACTACATGTCCAACGCCGCCGGTCGGCTGGTGGGAACTGTGCTTTCGGGGCTCTCGTACCAGATTGGTGGTCTGCCGCTATGCCTTGGCACCGCAGCGGGCATGGTCGCGCTTAGCGTTTATGGCATGAACCGGCTGGCCGCACGGTCGAACCCGGTTTAATCGGCCAGAAGCCCGGCCATATGGGTCAGGGCCAGATAGTAGCCATTGACGCCAGCGCCTGCGATCACCACATCGGCGCGCTGGCTGACATAAGAATGATGCCGAAAGGCCTCGCGTTTATGAACCTGGCTGATATGGACCTCGATGACCGGCCCTTCAAACATCGAAAGCGCGTCTAAGATAGCAACCGAAGTGTGAGTGTAGGCCGCAGGGTTGATGATGATGCCCGCCGCATTGGTTAATCGCGCCTCTTGCACCCAGTCGACCAGTTGGCCCTCGTGGTTGCTTTGCTGAAAGCGTGTGCGCAGGCCTAGCTCGGTCGACAACTTATCGCAGGCCGCATTCACGTCCGGCAAAGTGACCGAGCCATAAATCTCGGGCTGGCGGGTGCCAAGCAGGTTCAGGTTTGGCCCGTTAATGATGTGAATGGTTTTGGCCATTGGTGCCCTCAAGTTTTCGATCTTACGCCGTCAATGCGGCCTTGATAGGCCAATTCGCCGGGTCCGTCAGGGGGGTATCGCATTTTCTCTGAGGCAGTGTGGCCCTTGGGATTCTGATCGAAATACATCGGAAGAGCCATAAAAAGCGGCCTCCCAAAACGGAAGGCCGCGTAATTATTTTCTGGCAGTCAGTGCCTAGGGTTTAGGCGCGCATCAGGGCGTAGCTGGGGTCGTATGGCGATGGCGCAATAACCTTGGACGGTGTTGCCGCGCCAATGACATCAACGCTGAGTTCGGTGCCTTCTTCGGCATATTCTGGTTTCACAAAGGCATAAGCGAGGTTCAGGCCGGTCCGATGGCCCCAGTCACCCGAAGTAATCGTGCCGACAATCTTGCCATCCGCCCAAACCGACGCACCGCCATGGGCCGGAGCCTCTTTGGTGTCGACCGCAAGGGTAACCAGCTTGACCGTTGGGCCAGCCTCGACACGTTTCATTAGGGCCTCTTTGCCGATGAACTCTTCTTTATCGAGCTTAATGAAGCGATCCAGCGCAGTCTCAAACGGGTCAAACTCCGTCAGAATGTCGGCCTTCCAATGCAGGAAGCCTTTTTCCAGACGCATCGAATCCACTGCGCGGCCGCCAAAGAGCTTCAGGCCATGCGCCTCACCCGCTTTGCGCAGCGCCAGATAGGCCGCGTAGAGGCTGGCATTGGGAACGTGGATCTCATAGGCTAATTCGCCCGAAAAACTGACGCCCAGAACCGTGACCGGCACAATGCCGATGAAGTCTTCGCGGCAGGACAGCCATGGGAAGGCCTCCTTCGACCAATCGCTGCGCGAGGCGGCGGACAGGATGTCCCGTGCTTTTGGCCCTGCCAGAACAAGGATGGTCTGATCATTGGTGATCGAGCGGATCTGAACATCTTCATCGTCACGCAGATGGGCCTGTAGCCAATCCATGTCGTGATATTCAGACGCCGCAGCCGAGCCGTACCAAACACGCTCTGGCCCGCGATCGGTGGCCGGGAGGATGGCAACCGTGGCTTCGCCTTTGACCATACCGTGATGGTTCAAAAGATAGCCCAGACCAACGCGGCCGGCTTTCTTGGTCACGCGGCCACAGAACATCCGGTCAAGGAAGCTGTGAACGTCCGCGCCAGTAAGCTCGAAGCGGTTAAAGCCAGAGACTTCGCAAAGGCCCGCATTGGTCGAAACGTTTTTGACTTCTTCTGCGACAACGTCGTGAACTTCATTGTAGCGGAAGCCGAGCGTTTCTTCGAAATCGGCGCTAGGCTTGATGTAATCCACCCGTTCCCACCCGTTCACGGTGCCAAATTCAGCGCCTTCAGCGGCCAGAATGGGCGTCAGCGGCGTGGTCTTCATCGGGCGACCAGCGGGGCGATGCTCATGCGGGAAATGAAAGCGGAATTCGTTCTGGTAATCCTCGATAGCTTTCAGAGCCGTCAGCTCTACAGTGCAGTGGCCCGTAAAACGGCGCGGGTCGATGATCCACGTGTCATACTCAGCCTCTCCATGCACAATCTGCTGGGCCAGCATGCGGCCATGACCGCCACCTTCGCCAAGACCAGCGCGCAGGCCGACGATGCAGAACGCGTTTTTCTTGCCGGGGATCGGGCCAACCAGAGGTGCGCCATCAATGGTATAGGTGATGGGGCCGTTCACGATCGAGCGGATGCCGGTTTCCATCAGGGCTGGCATGCGCTCGAACGCGCCTTCCAGAACGTCCGTAACGCGGTCCATATCGTCTGGGCAAAGATCGTTGGTGAAATGGGGGTCAATCCCATCCATGCCCCAGGTTTTGCAGCCCTGCTCGTAAAAACCGATGAGCAAACCACCTTTTTCCTGGCGGCTGTAGTAATCCGAGATCGGGCAGCGCAGCAGCGGTATGCGGTGACCAGCTTCGGCAATCGCGGGGATGTCCTCGGTCAGGAAATACTGGTGCTCCATCGAGGCAACGGGATGCTGAACCCCCATCATCGCGCCAACCTCGTTGCAGCGATAGCCACCGGCATTGACGACGATCTCACATTTCACGTCACCTTTTTCGGTATGTACGGTCCATGTGCTGTCAGCGTGCTGGGTCAGACCTGTCACGGGTGTGTGCCGGTTAACTTCTGCGCCAGCAAGACGCGCGCGGCGCGCCAGAGCCTGACAAAGCTGGGCAGGATCAATATGGCCGTCAGTCGGATCCCAAAGGCCGCCCAAAAGGTTCTCGGTCGAGATGAGCGGGTGACGACGTGCGCATTCTTCTGCATCAATCACTTCAAATTCGACACCCATGCCCTTCGCCATCGACGCAAAATGGCGATAGCCATCCATCTGCGCCTCGGTGTTGGCCAGCCGGATGCCGCCATCACCGTAGTTATAGCCGACAGGGTATTCTGGATCGTCGCGCAGTTCTTGGTAGAGGGCGATAGAATGGCTTTTTAGCCCGACCATTGTTTGGGTCATCCCAAAGTTGGTCACCTGCGCCGCCGAATGCCAAGTTGTGCCCGAGGTCAGCTCATCACGCTCAATCAGCATGACATCGGTCCAGCCTTCCTGTGTCAGGTGATAAAGTGCAGAGCACCCGGCGATCCCGCCACCAATGACAACAACCCTTGCTTGATCCCGCATTTTATTCGGCCCTTTCATATCGCGAATTTGTTAAGTGCCAATGACTATCCCCGGCCATGTGAAGTCAATATATCGACATGAGTTTCGATGATTTGAAAACTGTCTTTCGGGGTGGACCGGCTAAATCCGGGTTTTGCCAATCGCTTACGCACTCTGTGAAGGGCCTATGCTTACGGTTCCATCCAGCCAAGGATAGGCCGAGACCACATTGCGCATTACCGAACTCATGACGTTTTGCTGAACCAGATCAGCCACGGCGCGCGCTGTTTGCATGTCAAAATCGTTCCGTGCTGTCAGCGAGATTTGGCGGGAGAAGGTGGCCAGTGGCAGAGGCAGCATTTTTGTGCGTTCAGCGAACCTCTGGGCGCGGGCAAATCCGACTGGTGTCAGGATCGACCACCCGTCGCCATTTGCTACGACAGCCATAATGGATTGGACGCTATCAAACGAGACACGTTCAGGCAGGACAATGCGGTTGCGCGCCAGATGGGCCTCGATCTGGCGGCCAATCTGATGGTCTGGATTGAAGCGAAGAAAGGGCAGGGTGGTGCGCCCTTTAAGAAGGTCAGCGCCATCACCGGCAAAATCGCTCGGCGCAACAAGTACATAAGGCTCACGTAGGATCGGAAACACAGTTAGGTTTGGCGAAACTGCATCGACCTCGGAGGCGATCGAGATGTCGAGTTTGCCGCGGCGAAGCAGGTCCGGGGCCTCGTGGCTAAGAACGTTACGGATTGATAATTTGGCATTTGGCATGCGCCCGGCCAGCACGACGGCCAGCTCTGGCGCGACATTGCTTTCGAAGTCTTCGACGATGCCAATATGCAAAGATCGCGTTCCCAAAAGCCCGCCAATCGCCGTCTCATTTGTGGCGCGTCTGAGGTGCTGCAATCCGGCCGTCAAATGATGCAGCATTTCGCGCCCCTCGCGGGTCAGCGAAAACGGGCGCGAGGATCGGTCCAATAACGTGACCCCAAGCGCTTCTTCCAGACGTGCAACATGGTGCGAAACGGACGAAATGGACATGCCCATTTCCCGCGCAGCCCCTTGCATAGAGCCAAGGCGGGCGACGTGTTCAAAAGCTTCAAAGACCTGAAGCGGTAACCGGGGCAGTGGCATGAGGGCGCGACCTTACTTGATCCGACAATGTTGGAACTGTTATATGCGCAGCGAAAAGAGTCAAACGCCAGTATTGCCCTGATGTTTCAGGCATTGTTTTAAGAGAAACGGCAAAAAAGCCGAAAAATCTTTGCTTTTTGTTGCCCTGAATCAACCAATAATTAAGGCCGATGGCCCGAATTAAGCATGGGCGGTTGTCAGTCTTGATCGGTGATTAATGCAACAAATTCTCCTTTGTCTACGAGAACATAATCCCTGGCTTGCGACGCTGGCGGTGGTGATTTGCGTGGCTGGGTCTTGGGTTTCGATCCGCCTTTTTGAGCGTGCAAGACAAGAAACCAGCCGCCGTCGCGTTGGCTGGCTGTTTTTGACGGGCGTTGCAGCAGGCGGTGCCATCTGGTGCACACATTTCATCGCCATGCTCAGCTTCAATCCACACTCAGATGTGACCTTTGCCCCGCTTTGGACCGGGGCCTCTTTCTTCATTGCGATCTTTGGCACGGTGATGGGGTTTGGCATCGCCTGCATTCAACGGTTTCATCGAACGGTTGAGCTTGGCGGTGCGGTGATCGGACTTGCGATTGCGACCATGCACTATACCGGCATGATGGCTTATGCGATCAACGGATTGATTTTGTGGGACCCCGTTTTTGTCAGCATCTCGGTTGTATGTGGCGCGGGGTTTGGCGCGCTGGCAACCCGGTTCAGCGTCAAGTACGCAAAGGCTGGCAATCACATTGGCGCCGTCTCGTTTTTGGTGCTGTCCATCTTGTCGATGCATTTCTTTGGCATGACCGCTATGGATCTTCGTCCTTTTTTCTGGGCCGAAAACAGTGCGTTCGGGGCGGATATGGCTGCGCTGGCCGGAAGCATCGGCGGCGTCGGGTTTTTGGTGGTTGGCATGGGGGTGGCGTGCATACTTCTGGATCAGGAAATCAGGGATGAGGCGACATTGCGCCTGCGCCGAATGGCGATGCATGATCCGCTGACAGGGTTGCCGAACCGGGCTTATCTTGCTGAATTTCTTGATAATGCTGTCGAGGAGGCGTTGCAAACGGGCGCACGTTTGCTGGTCGTGGCAATGGATTTAAACCGGTTCAAAGATATTAACGACCGATTTGGCCACGAAGCTGGCGACGAAGCACTTTTGGTTTTTAGTCGCCGTGTCAGCGCACAAATGGATAATGACGCATTTTTGGCGCGGGTGGGCGGCGACGAATTTATTATCGTCAAGATGTGCGGACCGGATTGCAGGATAGAGGATTTTGTCCGCTGCATCGAATTGTCCGTTGCTGAAACCACGACAGTACGCGGAATCGAAACCATGCTTGGAGCAAGCCTTGGGGTTGCGGTCTTTCCGAATGACGGGAGTGATGCGGAAAATCTGATAAAGGCTGCGGATTTGGCTATGTACCGGGCAAAGCAAGATCCGATGTCGAACCTTTTCTACTTCGAACCTGAGCTTGACAATATCGCGCGCCGCAAGCGCGAGCTTGCCTCAGATCTTGCATGCGCGATTGAAAACGATGAATTGAAGCTCTTTTATCAAGTGCAAAAAAATATCCTGCATAACAAGATCATTGGGCACGAGGCCCTGTTACGCTGGAACCACCCCGCGCATGGGATGATTTCTCCTGCTGAGTTCATCCCTTTGGCCGAAGAATCCGGACTGATCGTAAAAATTGGCGAATGGGTGCTGTGCCGCGCCTGTCTGGATGCGGCAAGGTGGAATAATGAGCATCGCGTTGCGGTGAATATCTCGGCCATTCAATTTGCCAAAGGCTCCATCGATGCAATCATTGAAAATGCGCTTTGGCAAAGTGGCCTTGCCGCGTCTCGGCTAGAAATTGAGATCACGGAATCCGTCCTGATGTCAGATACGGAACGCACGATTGATATTTTGCAGAAAATTAAGGCGCTCGGCGTGTCAGTGGCGATGGATGATTTTGGCACAGGGCATTCGTCCCTTGCCAATCTTGAGACGTTTTCCTTTGACAAAATAAAACTGGACCGAGGCTTTGTCGGTAAAGTCGATCACAGCAAAGAAGCTCAAGCGATCATCCGCGCAGTTCTCGCGCTTGGGGCAAGTCTGAACATCCCGGTGCTGGCAGAAGGGGTGGAATCCGAAGAACAACGGAAATTCCTGCTCAGCGAAGGCTGTTATGAAGCGCAGGGGTTTCTTTTTGGTAAGCCCGAACCCATCGACCGCATTGAGGCTTCAAAACAGGGTAGCGCGGCTTAGGTGAGGGGGCCGCCTGATCGCCCTACCGAGCTATTTAGCCCGGTAGGTGACACTTTTGATTGTTAGAGACCGTGTTGATCAGGGCAGCGAGATCTGCCGAACGTAAACAGGAACATCCATGACGGCCATGATCTCTTCTGTCCCGTCCAAAATCCCAGAAAGTGCGGGGATGGAATTTGTCAGCTCAACCTCGCCGCGCCCTGAAATGCCCAGGGCAGAACTGGCCACCAAATCTACCAACTGTTCGAACCGGTAGATGCGTGAAAATTCGGGGTTGATCGAGGAATAAGGAAAGGCTTCGCCGGGCATCCAGTTTGCATTGCCGCTGGAATACCCCAATTCGAGGGTCAATGCGCCGCCGCCCTCGGCCGTGATAGTCCACATGTCGCTATGCTCGCGGCCTCCATTTGCCGGTCCCGAAACCGAGCTGGCACGATCAATCTCAGCGCCGTCATTAACGCCGTACGGGTCGTCCTCGGGCACAGTAGTATAGGTATCCAGAACAAATAGGCGTGGCGGTTGCCCTTCAGCTTGCCGCGCCAAACCCGCCATGGCGACAAGGCGGCGATTAGACGGGGAAGTTGCATTTCCATCCGCGTCATATTGCACGTAATTATCGATGAAAATCATCAGGAAATTGGCGCCGCCAAGTGGACCGCCGGGAAAGGCCATCGATGTCCAACCATCAGGCATGAGCGCCTGCACGCCTTCGGATGGGGCGTTGACGGCCACGATGACCCGGCTGTCTACATTCGAGCCGACAGGCGTCTCGGCCATGGCCGGGACTTGAAATCCGGCAATGGCCAGAAGGGCGAGCGCAGCACAGAGCCTGCGTTTCAGGATAGTTGCGAGCATTTTGGGTTTCCTCCGCTACTCAGTTTGTCAAAGGCTCTGCATGCGCTCCGAAACGGGCGCTTGCTTGATAGAGCTTTCGATTTACTGGCCCCGCGCTGTTTCGGGGGTCATGTGCGCGGCGGTGCCCCTCACAAATCCCGGTCAAGCACTGCGATAGCGGGACCACGTTGGATCAAATCATCACCGGTTTGACAGGGGAAGAAAGATTTAAGGATAGGAGGTAGTAGATTTTTTAGCTTGATCGCCCCGATCATGCATCTTGATGCAGCTAGCAGCCAATCGAAGGTTGCGAATTTGCGAAGCGTTCCGAATTTAGAGAAAGGGGGAAGAGATGGTGCCGCAGGGGAGGATTGAACTCCCGACCTCGTCATTACCAATGACGCGCTCTACCACTGAGCTACTGCGGCGTGTGGTGTGGGCGGTCAATTAGACGGAATTTTGAAGCGGCGCAAGCGCAATCTGGACGCTTTTTTACCTTGCCTGTATGACAGGGGGCATGAGCATGTCGAAGCCCCCCAAAGCCAGCCCCTCGGGCAGAGCAAAAAAAGCCGCCTCAACGCGTGAAGAGCGATTGAAAGCGGCACTTAAGGCCAATATGGGCCGCCGAAAGGCACAGGCCAAGGCACGCAGCAGCGCAGATAAAACAGAAAAACCATAGGTAAGCGGTTGTGCCGGGATCAAACTTTGCGCAAAGAACAACCCGCATCAGAGCAAAAAGGCAGCAGGCATGGATAAGATAGTCGTTACGGGAAATGGGCCGCTTTCGGGTCAAATTCCAATCGCAGGTGCAAAGAATGCCTGTTTGGCGCTGATGCCGGCCACGTTGCTCAGCGATGAGCCTTTGACGCTGACCAATGCGCCGCGCCTGTCCGATATTCGCACGATGACCGAGTTGCTGTCGTCCCTTGGCGCCGAAGTGACCGCACTGAATGATGGCAAGGTTATCGCCATGTCCTCGCATAATGCCGATAACCCGATGGCCCATTATGACATCGTGCGGAAAATGCGCGCGTCTAATTTGGTGCTTGGCCCGCTTTTGGCGCGTCATGGCCGGGCCGAGGTGTCGTTGCCCGGCGGCTGCGCGATTGGGGCGCGGCCGATGGATCTGCATATCTCGGCGCTGGAAGCGATGGGCGCGGAAATTGAATTGCGCGATGGTTACCTGCATGCCGTTGCAAAAGGCGGCCTGAAGGGCGCGGTGCATGAGCTTCGGTTTGCCTCGGTCGGGGCCACGGAAAACGTTCTGATGGCTGCATCGCTGGCAAAAGGCACAACTGTGCTTAAGAACGCCGCGCGTGAGCCCGAGATTGTCGACCTTGCCGATTGCCTGCGCGCAATGGGCGCTCAGATTTCAGGGGATGGCACTTCAACCATCGAGATCCAAGGCGTGGACAGCTTGCATGGCGCGACGCATCCCGTTGTCACCGACCGGATTGAGCTTGGGACTTATATGCTTGCCCCTGCCATTACAGGCGGCGAGGTTGAACTTATTGGCGGGCGCCGGAATTTGCTGGAAAGTTTCTGCCAGAAACTGGAAGAGGCCGGGATCGTTATTGAAGAGACGGCCAATGGGCTGCTCGTCAAACGTGGCGGTGATTTGGTCAAGGCCGTTGATGTCGTGACCGAACCCTATCCTGGGTTTCCAACCGATTTGCAGGCGCAGATGATGGCGTTGATGTGTACGGCCAAGGGCACGTCGGTTCTGGAAGAAAAGATCTTCGAGAATCGCTTTATGCACGCCCCTGAATTGACGCGCATGGGTGCACAGATTGAGGTACATGGTGGCACGGCCACCGTGACGGGTGTGGACCGGTTACGCGGCGCGCCGGTTATGGCGACCGATCTTCGGGCTTCGGTTTCGCTTATTCTTGCGGGTCTGGCGGCCGAGGGCGAAACGGTTGTCAGCCGCGTTTACCATCTGGATCGCGGCTATGAGCATCTTGTGACCAAGCTGAAGGGCTGCGGCGCTAAGATTGAAAGGGTGCCAGAAAATGGCTGAAGAAGACGCGAAATTTGAAGATGGCGGCGCGCGCGCTTTGGCGCTGAAGGCGCTGGACGCTGATGATCTGAACGTTATCTCGACCCTTGTTCAGGATGCGATCTTTCCGGCACCTGAAATGCATTGGGACCGTAAACGCCGCCAATTCGCATTGCTTCTGAACCGGTTTCGTTGGGAGGAAGGTCCGCGTATTGGCGCGCATCCGCCCGAACGTGTGCAGGCGGTGTTGTTAATTTCTGATGCGCTGGCGGTTGCCTCGCAAGGTGTCGATCGCGCCGATGCGGATGTGATCTTGTCGGTTCTGTCACTTGAATGGACACCGGGCGAGGATGGCATGGGCCGGATCACCTTGGTTCTTGCGGGTGACGGTGCAATCGCTGTCGATGTTGAATGCCTTGATGTCGTGCTGAAAGACGTCACGCGCCCCTATATTGCGCCCTCAGGCAAGGCGCCTGACCATCCCGAATGATTGCGCGCGTCATAAAGCGGGTGCGGTTAAAAATCCGCCGCTTGCGCGCTGACGACGCCGAAATTTGGCGCGCCCTGCGCCTTGAAGCGCTTAACGCGCATCCCGAAGCCTATTCCGCCACACATGACGAGGCTGCGGGCCGTAGCCTTGCGGCGTTTGCAGCGCGGCTGGAAGCTGGAATGGTCTATGGCGCGTTTCTCCATGACGATCTGATTGGCTCGATGGCGCTGGATCTCAGCGACGCTGACCCGCAAACCGGCGAAATTACGTCAGTCTATATGCGCCACGAATATCGACGTCTTGGCGGGTCCAAGCGGTTGTTTTCGGCGTTGTTGCGCGCCGCGCGGCGTCAAAAGCTGACGATCTTGACGCTGGATGTGGCGGAAGAAAATACCGGCGCTATCGCGTTTTATCAGGCCATGAAATTCAAGATTGGCGCGCCGGCGGGGCGGGCGCTCATCCGGGATGGGCGCATGATCGAGCTTGTGACCATGCTGCGGCAGCTCTGATGCTTGCCGACCGGGGCGCATCCGGCTATGTGCAGGGCGTTACTGGAGACCCATGATGCCGCAATTCCTCGACACCAACGACGCCGATTTTGACGCCCGTTTTGCCGCGCTTTTGGACATGAAGCGCGAAGACTCGCCGGATGTGGATGAGGTTGTGGCCGGGATCATCGCTGATGTGCGTGCGCGCGGCGATGAGGCTGTGATCGAGTTAACCGCGCGGTTTGACCGTTTGACGCTTACCCCGGATACGCTGGCTTTCACCCCCGAAGAAATCGATGCCGCCATTGCAACGGTGCCAGATGACGAGCGTGCGGCGCTGGAACTGGCCGCGGCCCGCATCCGCGCCTATCACGAGCGGCAAATGCCGCAGGATGAAAGCTGGGTTGACGCGGCGGGTGCAAGCTTGGGCTGGCGCTGGTCTGCGGTCTCGGCGGCGGGGCTTTATGTGCCCGGCGGGCTGGCCTCATACCCATCATCCGTATTGATGAACGCGATCCCCGCGCAGGTTGCCGGGGTAAAGCGTTTGGCGATTTGTGCGCCCACGCCGGATGGGGTGGCGAACCCGCTGGTTTTGCTGGCGGCCAAGCTGTCGGGTGTTGAAACCATCTATCGGATTGGCGGCGCGCAAGCGATTGCAGCCATGGCCTACGGCACCGAAACCATCCAGCCGGTTGATAAAATCACGGGCCCAGGCAATGCCTTTGTGGCCGCTGCCAAGCGCCGGGTCTTTGGCAAAGTTGGCATCGATATGATCGCGGGCCCGTCCGAGATTTTGGTGATTGCTGATAAAGAAAACGATCCTGACTGGATTGCACTGGATCTGCTAAGCCAAGCAGAACATGACGAAAGCGCGCAGAGCCTGTTGATCACCGATGACGCGGCTTTTGGACGTAAAGTGGCCGAAGCTGTCGAAAAACGCCTTGAGACGCTAGAGCGCCGGGTGATTGCCGGGGCCAGCTGGCGCGATTTCGGGGCGGTGATCACTGTGCGTGATCTTGATGAGGCGGCCGAGCTTTCAAACCGCATTGCGCCTGAACACCTTGAGCTTTGTGTCGCGGAACCCGAAGCGCTTGCTGAGAAATGTGTCCACGCCGGCGCGCTTTTCCTTGGCGCTTGGACGCCAGAAGCCATCGGCGATTACATCGGCGGGCCAAATCACGTCCTGCCCACAGCCCGCTCAGCGCGGTTTTCGTCTGGCCTGTCTGTCATGGATTTCGTCAAGCGCAGCACCATTGCAAAGATGACACCAGCGGCGCTCAAAGCCATCGGCCCTGCGGCCGTCACATTGGCCAATTCCGAAAGTCTAGAAGCCCATGGCCTCTCGGTCGCGGCGCGGCTACAACAGTTGAATAACGAGGAGGCGGAGTCATGAGCCAATCCATCTGCCACATAGAAATTGACGACAGCAACCTGCCAGCGCCGACGCCTGAGATCGAGCAGGAGCGCAAGGTCGCCATTTTTGATTTGCTCGAAGATAACAGCTTTGAGCTGCCTGCCGCCGCCGGAAAACTTGACGGGCCGTACCGCCTGTCTTTGGCCATTCGCGAACGGCGCCTTGTCTTCGATATTGACAGTGACGCAGGCGAGGACGCGGCAGAATTTCACCTGTCGCTCAGCCCGTTTCGTCAGGTCGTCAAAGATTATTGGCAAATCTGCGAAAGCTATTTCAGCGCAGTGAAGACTCTGCCGCCCAGCCAGATTGAGGCCATCGATATGGCCCGGCGCGGGATTCATAATGAAGGCGCACGCGTGCTTCAGGAACGCCTTGAGGGCAAGGCCGTGGTCGATCATGACACGGCCCGTCGCCTCTTTACCCTTATCTGCGTGCTGCATTTCGGAGGGTGACGTAGGTGACCAAGGACCTTCCCAGCTCTGTCCTGTTCTGCTGCGATCACAACGCGATACGCTCGCCCATGGCCGAAGGGCTGATGAAGCTTTTTTATGGGCATTCGACCTATGTCCAATCGGCAGGCGTGCATAACGACCTTGAGATTGACGGATTCGCCATCGCCGTTTGCGCCGAAATGGGGGTCGAGCTGGATCAGCACCGCTCGCGCAGCTTTGATGAGATGCAGCAATGGGGCGATGACATGACCGGGTTTGACGTTATCATTGCTTTGTCACCTGCAAGTCAACGCATGGCGCTTGAGCTGACCCGGCAGTTCCATATCGATGTGGAATATTGGGCGATAATGGACCCTACGGGCATTGGGCATGGCCGCGAAGATAAGCTGGCCGCCTACCGGCAATCCCGTGATCATTTGGTCAAACGCATCATCGATCGCTTTGGCCCACCAACCGAATGCGCCGCCCCACACATAAAATAACGTCCCTAAAGGCGCAGAAGGCGCGAAATTCCGCGCTCTTCTGTTAAGAAAGCCCGGCACGGGGCAGTTTAGCCTTGAAATACGCGCGATTGAGGCGCATCTAACCGCCATTCCGCGCAACATGACGCGGATATGCAATGTAGGAGAGACCATGGCCAAGGAAGAATTGCTCGAATTTCCCGGTGTCGTAAAGGAACTTCTGCCGAACGCGACGTTCAGGGTCGAGCTTGAAAACGGCCATGAGATCATCGCGCATACGGCAGGCAAGATGCGGAAAAACCGCATCCGGGTTCTGGCTGGCGACAAAGTCCAAGTTGAGATGACCCCGTATGATCTGACCAAGGGTCGGATCAACTACCGCTTTAAGTAGAAGCAGTTAGATGCGTTTGATCCTCGGATCGGGCAGCCCCCGGCGCAAAGAGCTGCTGGGGGTTTTGGGTGTCGTGCCAGATGCGATCTGCCCGCCTGACATTGACGAGGACCCTCATAAATCTGAATTGCCGCGCCCCTATTGCGAACGGGTCGCGCGCGAAAAGGCGCTGGCGATTGAAGCCGCGCCAGACGACGTCATTCTGAGTGCTGATACAACCGTGGCCCTTGGCCGCCGGATCATGGGCAAACCCGCAGATGCAGGCCAGGCGGCCGAGTTTCTTCTGGCACTGGCCGGACGGCGCCACCGCGTTATTACGGCGGTGGCTGTGCGCAAAGGCGATCAGCTTTGGCAACGCTCGGTCGAAAGCCATGTAAAAATGAAACGTCTAAGCGATGTCGAGTTGAATGCCTATCTGGCGACCGACGATTGGCGCGGTAAGGCGGGGGGCTACTCGATCCAAGGCCCCGCAGGTGCGTTTATCCCATGGATCAGCGGCAGTCATTCAGCGATCGTCGGCCTGCCATTGGCCGAAACCGCACAATTACTTACAGCAGCCGGTTGGCCGGTTTGGAGGGGCGCATGAAGGGCCGTATCGTTGTCTTGGACGAAATCGCTGGCCGCAGCGCGGCGGCGTTGCTTGTGGATGGCCGATTAGAGGATCTGCTGATTGACCCAGCCGAAGGGGCAGGGCCAGCACCCGGCGCAATCCTGCGCGGTGTGTGCGACCGCCCAATGAAAGGGCAGGGTGGGATGATCCTGACCCTTCCTGATGGGCATAAAGGCTTTTTGAGACAATCTAAGGGGTATAGTCCCGGTCAGACATTGCTGGTGCAAGTCACGGGGATTGGCCTTGATGGCAAGGCGGCGCCGGTGAATACCCGGCTTCTGTTTAAAAGCCGCTATGCGATTGTGACGCCCCAAGCGCCGGGCTTTAATGTGGCTCGGTCGATCAAAGATGAAGAAGAGCGTGAGCGCCTGCTGGAAATCGCCCATGAAGAAATGGATGAGGCTCCGGAAGGGTTTGGCCTGATCTTGCGCAGCGCCTCGGGCGATGTTGCCAGTGACGAGGTTGCGGCCGATATCGCTGCGATGCGCGATCTGGCCGTGGCGGTTCTGGCCGATGCCGAAGGCGCGCCCGAATTGCTGGTCGATGCCCCCGACGCCCATTTGGAAGCGTGGCGCGACTGGTCGATGCCTGCCCCGGATGAAATCATCGACGGCGAAGGCAGTTTCGATGATCATGGCGTGTGGGAGCTTTTAGATGCCCTTGGCCGCCCGACATCCGGTTTGGCTGGAGGTGGCTCTATGGTGATCGAGCCCACATCCGCGCTGGTGGCGGTTGATATCAATACGGGCGGGGATCATTCGCTCGCTGCCGGGCTGAAGGCCAATATGGCAGCGGCCCGCGACCTGCCACGGCAATTGCGATTGCGAGGGCTGGCCGGGCAAATCACGCTCGACGTTGCGCCAATGCCGAAGAAAGACCGCCGACAATTCGAAGACGCGCTGCGCCGGGCGTTTCGGGCAGATGGCACCGACACCGTTCTGGCCGGATGGACGCCTCTAGGAATGTTCGAATTGCAACGCAAACGCGATCGTCATCCTTTGCCTGTGGAGCTTTTTTCATGAGCTGCCCGATGTGCAAAAAGCCGGCCGCAGAAAAATACCGCCCCTTTTGTTCGAAGCGCTGCGCTGATTTGGATCTGGGCCGGTGGCTTACTGGTGGCTATGCGATCCCGACCGATGACGCCGATGACAGTGAACCGCTGGGCGGTCCGGACGGCTCAGATCGGCTGAACTAGCCTTCCAAAAACATGCAAAATTTGTGGTTTTGACCGGTGCGAAATTTGATTCGTTCCGAATCAATGGTTTTTGAGACTATTCCAAATATCGAAATTCAGATTTCGCAGTTACTTCATGAGTGATAAAAAATCGCTATAAATCAATGTGTTGGCTTAAGATGCAAAAAGCACATGACTGCGAGTCAAATCCTCATTTTGTTCGTTGTTCGGACGTTTCAGTTTCAAAATTGACCAATTTGACGAATCTATGAGTCCAAAGCCCACGAGTTTCTTGACGTATTCATGAAATCCCCCGCACTCTATCCCCCGGACGACCCGCCCTAAGGTGGCGGTTAGCCGCAAATACACAGGGAGATAAAAATGAAGTTGAAACTGGTATCCAGCGCGGCCCTCGGCCTAGTGATGAGCGCGCAAGCGCTTGCCGCTCAAGGCCTTGACGAAATCACGGTTGGTTATTTCCTCGAATGGCCCATGCCATTCCAATACGCCAAAGCAATGGGCACATATGAAGAAGAGATGGGCGTGACGGTCAACTGGCGTGCTTTTGACACTGGCACTGCCATGTCAGCGGCGATGGCGTCGGGCGATGTGCATATCTCAGTCAGCCAAGGCGTTCCACCATTCGTGGTTGCGACATCGGCCGGTCAGGATTTGCAAGCCATCGACGTTGCGGTCAGCTACTCTGAAAACGATAACTGCGTTGTACATGCCGACATGGAAATCACCGCAGAGAATGCCGCAGATCTGGAAGGGTCTCGCGTAGGTGTGCCAATTGGTACCGCTGCTCACTATGGCTTCTTGCGCCAGATGGAGCATTTCGGCATCGACGTTTCCAGCCTTGAGGTTGTTGACATGGCGCCGGCAGATTCTGCTGCAGCTCTGTCGCAAGGGTCCTTGGACATGGCATGTGGTTGGGGCGGTGCGCTGCGCCGTATGCTTGACCACGGCAATACTCTGCTGACTGGCGACGAGAAGATTGAACTGGGCATCTACGTCTTTGACGTAACTTCTGCTCCGGCGACCTTTGTCGAAGAAGAGCCTGAGCTGGTTGCAGCGTTCCTTGCTGTCACCGCAGAAGCCAACGCAATGTGGAACTCGGGCGAGAATACCGATGCAATGCTGCCGGTAATCGCAGCAGATGCAGGTATGGATGAAGAAGCAACAGCCGCGACTATGGCTGGTTTTGACTTCCCATCTGTCGAAGCACAGCTGTCCGAAACCTGGCTCGGTGGCGGTACACAGTCCTTCCTTCTCGAAGTTGCGGAATTCTTCGTCGAAACCGGCAACATCGATCAAGCACGTAGCTCGTATGAAAGTGCTGTAAACGCTGGCCCATTGGGCGCGTCTGATATGTAATTACTACTTCTCGGGGGCGAATTTTCTTCGCCCCCGAGGCCTTAAGACCCCAACAAACACAAAATTAGGAGGGACGATATGGACGGGCTCAAGCTCGAAAACATCTCCATGCGGTTTGATCTGCCCAATGGCGGCGCGGTTCAGGCGTTGAAAGATGTTTCGCTCGATATCAAAGAAGGTGAGATCATGTCGGTCCTCGGCCCATCGGGCTGTGGTAAGACCACGCTTCTCAACATTATCGCTGGCTTTCTGGCCCCCACGGATGGAACCGTTTCGTTGAACGGGAATGTCGTCCATGGGCCCAATGCTGAACGCGGTATGGTTTTTCAGAAAGGCGCCCTTTTTGAATGGATGAGCGTGCGCCAAAATGTTGACTTCGGCCCGCGTATGAAAGGCATGCCAAAAGCCGAGCGGGATGTAATTGCCGATCACTTGCTTGAAACCGTCGGTCTTCAGGACTTCAAAGAAAAAGCGGTTTACGAGCTTTCGGGCGGTATGCAGCAACGTGTGGCTCTGGCCCGCTGTCTTGCCAATGACCCTGACGTCATCTTGATGGACGAACCGCTTGGCGCGCTGGACGCGTTGACTCGTGAAAAGATGCAAGGCCTTGTGCTGAAGCTGTGGAAAGAGACCGGCAAGACCATCATCCTGATCACGCACTCGGTCGAAGAAGCGCTGCTTTTGGGCGAGCGCCTGATAGTCATGGCACCGCGCCCCGGCCGCTTGCACAAAGAATATAACCTGCCTTTCGCAGAACGCGGCGTGAATGCCGATCTGCGCGATGTCAAGAAATCCGAAGGTTTTGCGGAAACCCGCGATGAGATCCTGACGATGATCTGGGACATGGAAGAAGAGATCATGGGCCGCTCAGAGGAGGCTGTCTGATGCTTGTCGCAGCAATTTATATAGGCATATTTGTGGTGGCCTATTTCGCCGTTGGCATGTTCTCTAAATTCCGTGAGAGCCAACAGGATTTTACCTCGCTAAAAACCGTGACCTTTGGGGATGAAAGCGCAGTTCGGCCTAATCGGGCCGCCTCGATCATCTCGGTCTTGTCGATCTTTTTGATCTGGGGCGCGTTTACTGGGTCGGTCATATCACCGTTTCATGTACCCGGTGCCTTTTTGGGCGAAACCTCTTTTACTTACACCGCTGAAAATGCGGAAGGTGAGCAGGATGACGCCACAATCAACATCATCGTGCATCCTGTCGGTGAAGAGGTCGAGCCTCCCGCCGGTGCGGGGGAGGGCGATGGCTTTGCCCTTGACGATGCTTTTGCCATTGGGGGCGGTCGGTCTAGCCTGCTGGGCGAGGCGACGGATAATGATATTGGCAGTGACGAAGATGGGTTTCGTGTTGTCGCAGTGAACGGTGTGCCGCTTTTGCCGGATGACCGCGACGATACAACTGATGAAGGAGCGGTAGAAACTGAAGACGGCGTTGTAACGCTTAGCCGCCGCGGCACCATTCGCTTTACGCCCAATGCCGGTATGCAGATGGAAGAGATCTGGTTGCCCTCACCAGAAGCGGTCTGGAGCCGTTTGGTCGAGATTGCCTCCGACGGTTATCGCGACTTCACATTGGCCGAACATCTTGGCTTCTCGCTCTTCCGGGTTCTGGCAGGCTTTGCACTTGGTGCGCTGGTCGGCATCCCGCTTGGCTATGCGATGGGCCTGTCTGACTGGTTCCGCGGCTGGTTCGACCCAATTGTCGAATTCATGCGACCTGTTCCACCCTTGGCTTTGATCCCTCTGGTGATCATCTGGTTCGGTATCGACGAAAGTGGGAAGATCTTCCTGCTCTTCCTTGCCGCGCTCTGGATTATGACCATTGCCGCACGGGCAGGGGTGTCGGGCGTTGCCCTTTCCAAGATCCACGCGGCCTACTCGCTTGGGGCGTCACGCAGCCAGATCATGTTGCATGTGATTATCCCGAACTCGCTGCCTGAGATCTTCACCGGGGCCCGTGTTGCGATGGGTGTCTGTTGGGGTACGGTTGTGGCGGCCGAACTGGTTGCTGCTGAACAAGGTGCAGGTCAGATGATTGTGGCCGCGTCGAAGTTCCAGCTGACCGATATCGTGATCATGGGGATCATCCTGATCGGGATCATCGGCTATGGCATCGACATGCTGATGCGCTATGCCGAACGTCTGCTAGTGCCTTGGAAGGGAAAAATCTAAGCCTTTCGTACAAACCAAAAGCAGGCCTGCCCTACCGGGGCGGGCCTTTTTTCGTTTTGCGGTAGTCGAGAGAGAATTTCTCACAAGTTGCGCTTTAGTCGGATCACTCAGATCGGCGTCCTGCCTGAGCAAATCTTTTTAGGGACTCTTCGCGAAGAAGTTATATAAGAATGGAAAAGAGGAAGAGGGAAAAATGCTAACTACAATCATCTCATTCGGGGTCATACTGGCGTTCGCGCTGGTGATCTTCTGTGCGATTAAATGGTGGAATCTGACACTGACGGGCGTTACCCCGGTGTCTCTGTTTACCTTTATCGCCATCCTGTTCACGTCCGGTCTTGATGTTGGCCTGATCATGTTTCCGCTGGCTTTCGACTTTCCGCTTTACGCGGATACTGCAGCAGAACCGGCCTATGCTTTCACCAATCCGCTTGCGATTGAGTTCGGCTTCTGGGGCTTTTTGATCTGGGCGTTCTACTTCCTGACAACGTTCTATTTCTGTGCCATAGAACCGCGTATCGGGTTCTTTAAGATCCCGTTGGTCAAGATTCTCAATAACCTTGTGATCATCACCACATGTGCCTTCACCGGCGCATTGTTCCTGATCTACATGCCCTATTACATTTCCGAAGTTGGCGATGGCGAAACCATTTTGCCGGTGTTCTATCTGATCTGCTTCTTGGTCATTCTGGTGGCCGCGTTCAGCTCAACCGATCTGAAATTCGTGAAGGTTCTTTCGGTCAGTTCAACGGTTCTGTTCTTTGGGTTGATCCTCTACATGTTCCTGAATGCAGGGATGAGCGTGGGCGATCTTGCCTCCACCTCCAGCAATATCGGAGGCTATTTCGCGAACCTGCATAAGTTCATTGTTCCGCTGACGGATTACCACGAGTTCTACCTGTTCTGGTGGTTTGCTTGGTCGATCATGATTGGTCAGTTCGTAAGCCGTTTTGTCGGCGGCCTGAAAACATGGCAACTGCTGGCGTCGTTGTTGATCTTCCCATCCATTCCGTTGGCGTTGTGGTTTTCGGTTCTGTATTACTACCACCTCAATGGGATCGGAACGGCGGGCTTGCCCAACTGGGCGATGACCATTGTCGGGATCGTTTTTGTGATCAACTCGTTTGACTCGCTGATCCGGCTTTATACCGACAATTTGAACCTGACGACTGAGCGGTTCGGAACGGTGTCCTACGTGTTGGCGAATGCCATTGGCCTTTTTGTGCTTACACTGCTGTTCCAGAGCCAGTGGTTGCAGATCCAATGGGTTGGGACGGTCGTGATCGTGATCTACTTGTTGGCACTCGCCTATATGTTCTTTGGCGGGAAACGCGAGAAGCTGAACAATCTGGATGGCAATCCAGAGGTCGCCGCAGAGTAACCTGAAAACGAAAAAAAGCCCGGCGACCTGTTTTGGTAGCCGGGCTTTTTTTGTGCTCTGCAGCGTTGGTGAAATTAGCCAAAAACCTTGGTCAGCGCAGTGTCGACAGCGCCGGTAATTGCGTCGATATCGTCTGCGGTTGCAATCAGGGCAGGGCTAAAGCAGAGCGTATTATTGAAGCCGGGAACCGAACGGTTGGTGGCCCCAATGATCACGCCTTGCGCCATGCAATTGGCCACAACCGCTTGCACATCCTTTTCCGCCGCAGGCTCTTTTGTGCCGCGGTCCATGACCAGTTCGGCGCCGCAGAACAAGCCCTTGCCGCGTACATCGCCAATCACTTTATGCTTTTCGGACAGAGCGTTGAGGTTATCGATCATCCGCGCACCCATGGCGGTTGTGTTGGCCAAGAGGTTCTCTTCTTCGATGATTTTCATATTCTCGACGGCTGCTGCCGGCCCTGCTGTGCAACCCCCAAAAGTTGAGATGTCGCGGAAGTAGTTCAGTGGATCGCTGCTGTCATCTTTGAACATGTCAAAGACCTCATCCGTCGTCACCATACAAGCAATCGCCGCATAGCCCGAGGCCACGCCTTTCGCCATCGTCACAAAATCGGGTTTGATGCCGTAATGCTGATAGCCAAACCATGTGCCTGTCCGGCCAACGCCGCAAACGACCTCGTCGATATGCAGTAGGATGTCGTATTTCTTGCAAATTTCCTGAACGCGGGGCCAGTACCCGTCGGGCGCTTCTATGACGCCGCCGCCTGCCGTAACCGGCTCAAGGCAAAGCGCGCCCACTGTGTCAGGACCTTCGCGCAGGATGACGGCCTCAATCTGATCTGCCGCCCATTCGCCGTAGTTTTCCACGTCCACTTGTGCGCGATATTCAAGGCAATGCGGCACCTCGACAAAGCCCGGTGTGAAGGGGCCGTATTGGGCATTCCGCTCAAGCTGCCCACCGCCCGACATCGCCGCGATGGTCGAGCCGTGATAGTCGCGCTCGCGATAGAGGATCTTGTGCTTCTTTCCGCCATAGCGCTTATGCGCGATTTGCCGAACCATTTTGAAGGCTTTCTCATTCGCCTCCGAGCCTGAGTTTGTATAATAGACCCGTGACATGCCGGGCATTTTATCTATCAGCATCTCGGCAAAGATCGATCCGGGGATCGACCCTGCTGTATTGGCAAAATAGTTCATTTTAACCAGTTGATCATAGACGGCTTTGGCAATGCGCTCGCGCCCATAGCCAACATTTACCGTCCAAACAGCCCCCGAAACCGCATCGAGATGCTCTTTGCCGGTCGCATCCCAAACCCGCATGCCTTTGCCCTCGACCATGATCTTCGGATCGTTGGTTTCCAGCGGTTTATGCTGCATCAGATGATGCCACAAATGGGCGCGATCGGCTTCGATCACGGCTGTGAGGTCATTAGGGTTAATTGCGGTGTTCATGGAGCGGCCTTTCAAAAAGGGCGGTGTGACAAAAAAAGTGTTGAAGAAAATCTGCGCCTTTCTTTTGCGATCAGATAGGTCCAGTCGGAAACCATTTTTGATGCCAGAACGTTGACAAATGACGGGTCGGGCTGGCATCACTTAGAAATCAAGCCCTCCTCCAGAAAGCTCAATTCCCTTGGCCATTCCCGTTGACAGCTTTTTCCTGCCCTCTGACGCCGAGGGCACTTTGCAGCAAAAGGTTCAACGCCTTGTGGCAGAGGGCATTCTGGCGGGCCGATTTCGCCCCTCTGAAAAGCTTCCATCCAGCAGATCTCTGGCCAAGCATTTGGGTGTCAGCCGCATCACGGTCACCAATGCCTATACCGAGCTTGTGGCCGACGATTACCTGAATTCAAAAGGCCGATCGGGGTATTTCGTCTCGGATACGGCCCCGGCGCCAGTTGATTTCGAGATCGCAGAAAAAGGCGGGCAGGGCGGGTTTGACTGGTCGCGTGGCATTGGTCAGAGATTTTCGAAACCTATGGGTCAACTTCGCCCGACCAATTGGCAATCCATGCCCTATCCCTTTATCTATGGGCAGGCTGATCCAAGGTTGTTTTCGCATCAGACATGGCGTCAATGCGCCCTTCAGGCGCTTGGGCAAAAAGATTTTTCGGCACTCACAGCAGACCGATACCAAGAAGATGACGAGCGCCTTTTGGAACATATCCAGCGTCACATCTTGCCCCGCCGCGGGATCGCAGCACGGCGTGAAGAAATCCTTTTGACGATGGGCGCCCAGAACGCCTTATGGATGTCGGCGCAGATCTTGCTGACGCAGCGCCGCGTTGCGGCCATTGAAAACCCGGGCTATCGCGGTTTGCGGGACATTCTGTCTTTGACCCGATGCCGTATGGCGCCGGTTGAGGTCGATCAGCACGGCCTGCCGCCCGACGCATTGCCCGAAGATGTCGATGTCGTTTATACCACTGTTTCGCATCACTGCCCGACCAATGTCACCATGCCGATCGAACGCCGCCGGGCGCTTTTGGATCTTGCCGCAGAACGAGGATTCGTAATTGTCGAAGATGACTATGAGTTCGAGCTGTCCTTTCGCGGCGCAACCTCTCCGGCTTTGAAGTCGATGGATGACACCGGCGCAGTTGTCTATATCGGATCCTTCTCCAAATCGCTCTTTCCAGGGCTAAGACTTGGCTACATCGTTGCGTCCGAAGAATTCATCCGCGAGGCCCGTGCCTTGCGCGCCCTTGTCTTGCGCCATCCGCCCGGCCATATCCAACGCACGGTCGCCTATTTCCTGTCGCTCGGCCATTACGACGCCCAAATCAACCGTATGCGCAAAGCCTACCAAACCCGCCGGCAGGTCATGGACGCTGAAATTAAACGCAGCGGGCTTTCTGTTGCAAAACATAGCGGGTCGGGCGGATCGAGCTTTTGGATGACCGTGCCCGAGGGCGTAAATACCGACATCCTCGCCGACCGTCTTCTGGCCCGAGGCGTCGTGATTGAACCCGGCCGGACATTTTTTGAACAAGACCCCGGCCCAACGCGCCATTACCGCCTAGCTTATAGCTCGATCAGTTCGGACCAGATACCGGAAGGTATCCAGAGAATTGCCGACGAAATCAGCGCTTTGCAGTAGAGAATGCTGCTCTTGGATGTCCTGAATTTGCCTGACATCATGCCGACGCGCCGCGACACTAGAATAGATCAATTTTTTTTCCCTCGCCCTATGGACAGCCCCGTAGGAACCCCCTAGAACGCCCCCACCCGCAAGGAGTTCCTCCTTGCCTCCGGTGCCCGGGTAGCTCAGGGGTAGAGCAGTGGATTGAAAATCCTCGTGTCGGTGGTTCGATTCCGCCCCCGGGCACCATTTTTACCAAGTAAAAGCAATGCCTTGTGCAGCTCGCCGCTCAATCGTTCCCGTGCGATTTTCGGTTTGGGTATCACTGGGGTATCTTTTTTGCCTATGTTCTGCCGCAGATCGCTGAACTAATTTGTTGCACGTATGGAACCGCGATTGGGCCGACCCAGCGGACATTGGGACGGCAAATCTGACGCGATCGCTGATTTGCAACTTCCTAGGGTTTTTCCAGTGCTTGCAAAACAGAGCGAAAATTCAAAAGGCCCGCTTCCATTTCGTCAACTATTTCAGCCGCAAGGATGTCTGGCTCTGGCAAATTCTCTAGATCATTCAAGCTCTGATCTTTAAGCCAAAAAATATCAAGACTAGCCTTATCTCGGCTCAAAACTTCGGCCACATCGTAGCATCTCCAACGTCCCTCTGGATGCTCCTCGCTCCAAGTCTCTTCACGCGCTTGCCTTTCACCGGGACAATAGCAGGTTACAAAGTCTTGCAAGTGCTCTTCTGTCATGGGCTTCTTTTTGAGAGTATGGTGAACGTTCGTCCTGTAGTCGTAGACCCAGATCTGATTTGTCTGGGTTTCTTTACTCGCTTTCTTATTGTCAAAAAATAGTACGTTCGCTTTAACCCCCTGAGCATAGAAAATCCCGGTTGGAAGTCTAAGAATCGTATGCAGTTCAGTGGCTTGAAGCAGCTTTCGACGCACTGTTTCACCCGCCCCACCTTCAAATAGTACATTGTCAGGCACGACCACTGCAGCCTGCCCGCTCGTGTTAAGCATCGACCGTATGTGCTGCACGAAATTCAGTTGCTTGTTCGACGTCGTAGCCCAGAAATCTTGTCGATTGTATGTAAGCTCGTCTGTTTCCTGCTCATCATCGTCATTTGTGAAGCTCATTGAGCTCTTTTTGCCAAACGGGGGATTGGCAAAAACATAGTCGACGGTCACCGAAGGCGAAGAAACAAGTGCGTCCGTAGGTAGAACCAAGCTTTCCCCGTCGATCTCTCCGATGTTGTGGAGAAACATATTCATGAGACACATACGTCTAGTGTTGGCGACAATTTCGTGACCATGAAAGGTTTTGGTCTTCAAAAACTCTTTATCCACTTTATCGAGCTTGTGATTTTCGGGATTGTTTAAGAAATCGTAAGCGGCCAAGAAGAAACCACCAGTCCCACATGCAGGATCCGCGATGGTTTTACGGGGCGCTGGCCTCACGCATTCAACCATAGTCTTGATTAGGGATCGGGGCGTAAAATACTGACCGGCACCAGATTTCGTGTCTTCCGCATTCTTCTCCAAAAGCCCTTCATAGATGTCACCTTTGACATCAACGGTTTCCATCACCCATTCAACGCTGTCGACCATATCGATGAGACGGAAGAGTTTGGCAGGGTCTTGGATCTTGTTCTGCGACTTCGTAAAAATTTGGCCGAGCATCCCGTCGCGACTTCCAAGCTCTTGCAGGAGCGCCACGTAGTGCTTTTCAAGTGCCGCACCTTTCTTACTGGTCAATGAAGGCCAGTCAAATCCGGCCGGGACACCCACGTCCCTGTTACGTGGCGGCTGCTTGTACTCGTCTGCCATCTTCAAAAAGATCAAGTAGGTCAACTGCTCGAGGTAGTCACCATACCCTACGCCATCGTCCCGCAATGTTGTGCAGAAGCTCCAAACCTTAGAAATGATCGGTGCCGTATTCATATTTATTCCTAAGCAGTTGCTAAAACGCCCTCGACGAGCGGCTTGTTTTTTTGGGTTTGAAGTATCCGTTTTGCGAACACTGAGAGCTCCGAATTGGGGTTGATTTTTCGCTTCAGGAAACAGACTGCTGACGTGTACTGCCCTTTTGCTGACATATCACCTTCAGCATACCGCAGCATTGCACGTTCAGCTTCCACAATCTTTTCCCCAAGTTCCACGGCCAAGTGCCGGCGTGCTTCGGTAAGAGTTGAATGGTTGAGATGGTAGGCATCGATGGATTCTAAAGCTCGCATTCTTTGGAGGTTCGCTTCGTCTGTAATTTTTGGCACGGTTGTCCCATCGCTGCGGAAGTCCAGAAAATCTGGATCGGTCGCATCGCAAGGATCTAGAAGAACTGGCACCTCGGCGTGCTCTTCAGCTTCGCAGGTCGCCCGATTGCATCCATCTACTAATGGAAAATCTTTTCCTTTTCCGCCGACTTCACCAGTTTTTGGGTCAGTGCGGCGGCTATTGCAAAACGTGCAGGCAAATCGAAAGTTGTCGAGCCGAAAAGCGGCCCAATGATATTTCGACTTAGGACGAAAATGATCGACAGTTCCGTCAGAACGGATGTCCTTCATCTCACAATAAAAGCACTTCTGCAGCGATGCCTCTTTTAGATTCGCCTTGCAGTCACGCCAAACGTCGGAGTGTTTTCCAATGTTCTCCTCACCGTCAGCGATAGCCGCAGCAACCTTTTCGGCAAACCCGTTTGGTCCCTGAATATAGGCTAGATCAATAAATCTCATTGCTCAGACTCATCTTTCGTCTGAGCCAAAGCTTCCCGAACCAGTCTTCGAGCAGTGTCTGGATCAAGCTTGGTTACTTGCGAAATGTCGCCAGAGATTCGAACCTCTTCAGTCCGAGCCTTCAAGTACTCCGTGAAAACAGGATCACGCATTTGATGCCGAAATCCGAGAAGCTCCAATTCCTCATTGAGACTATTCAAGCGTGCAAGTTGTTCTGGCCCGGAATTTGTTTCAGCTGACAACGTTCGTTGTTCTTCCAACAACTCTTGTGTGTGCGTATCTAAGGCTGCGCTGAGATCAAACATCTCACTTGTCACGACACCTGCGTACCCCATACCACGCGGGTCGACGCTGGGTTCCTCCGCCCAAACCCCAAGTGTTTCATCGTCCCGTTTCAATATCTGAACCTGCTCCTTCAGCAGTTCAGCTACCGCAATTGGATTGTGAGTGGCCAGCAAGACATGGCTCGACCGTGAGGCACCCTCATCATCCTTTAGGAAGTCGCGGATGTGTTGAAGGTACTCAACGCTCCAACGTGGGTTGAGGTGCGTGTCAGGCTCATCCAGCAAGAACAAGCTTTCCTCGGATGAGGTGAACTGGAGCAGGCCAAGAACGGTTAGAAGCTGTTGCTCACCCTCGCTCAGTTCACGGAACGTGACCGAACCATCGTTCTTGCGTAGTTTGACCCGGATGCGGACTTCATCGATTAGATCTGATACATGGGTGCTTTCAAGATCTCGGAAAAACTCCGCTGTCGACTTGCCGTCTGCCAAATCCCGAAGAGCATCAATGTCCTTGGCAAAAAGGTAAAGGTACTCAAGGGTCCGCGACCTGCGGACATCGTACCTTTCCTTCCGAGAAATACGAATTGGGGCGAGTGAAATCTCGTAAAGCTTGGCCAGAAAGTCTCTGACAACACCTCGTGAATTCCAAAAACGAGCATCGCCATCTGTTGCGCTCTTCTTATACCAATATGGCTGTTTGAGCACGAACAAAACGGACTCGATGCCGCCATCTTCAAGGCCTAGCTGTTTCTGCAAGAAGTCGTCAGTCTGCTTCTTGTTGTTCACAATGAAAGACAGCAGCACGAAATTGCTGTGCACTGGCTCTGCGAAGAACATGCGCTTCAGACCGGGGTCTTTGTTGCTGATCAGGCTGTCGTCGTAGCTCTTGAGGTATTTGCGAAAGACGCCTTCCATCCGGTCGCTCTCGCCGGAGTAGTAGCCGAACAAGAATTTTGGTAGGTGCTCAGATTGTTCACCCAGCAACTGTGTTCGGCTTATTAAGTCACCTTCCAAACTGGCAAAGGCTGCGTTTGGATCATACGGTTTCGGGTGTTTCTTCTTGCTTATGGTTTTTGCAAGATAAGGGTCTTTTCGCAAAGGGTCCGCATCAATGAAAACCCAGCTTTCGCCGATCTCGTAGGCAATGCGGTACTTGAAAGATGGCACATTTTTTTTGCCAGCGGTGTCCTCGCCCATCAACAGATCACGAAAGATGGTGGTCAGTGCTTCCAGCACGTTTGACTTACCCGTGCCGTTGCGCCCGATCAGCACTGTGATCAAGTGTTTCTGATCAAAATCAATCGTCAGGTCCTTGAGGTTTTTGTACTCCTCTAGCCAGAGCCAATCGATCCGCATATCAGTTGGCCTCTACCTTGGCCAAACGGAGCCAGTCTTCGTCGCCACGACGCTCAACTTCGATTTCTTTGGCTTCGATGCGTTTTTTGAGCTCGCGGTAGAAGGCCTCGACATCATCTGACGATGTTCCATCCGCGATGCCGAGTCCCTGCGCCGCTTTGGATGCTGAGACCCAGTCACCCTCTTTTTTGAGAACTTCGATCAGATCAGTCATCGTTGGTCTCCTGTTCTTTGGTTTGCGAACTGGTTTTGTTTTGCGGTCGCGCTTCGCGGCAATCTCGGCTTCTGCCTTCTCTGCTTTGATTCGTTCCAATAGTTCTGAGGCAGGTTCGTCATTCGGGTCTTGATCAACAAGCTCTCCAGCAAAGGCACGCTTGAGGATTGACTGCCGCAGCGCCTTGGATCGAGCCAGTTGCTCGTCCATTTGTTTTTCTGACGCTTCAATGATCGAAAGCTTCGCCTCCAACTGCTTCACAATCTCGTCCTGCTCGACTGGGGAACAGATTGGGACTTGAATTTCTTTCAATTGGGTTGTGTTGATGCGAGGTCGCCCGACACCGTGGATCAAGCCCTCAACGGCTTTGTAAGCCCATCGGGACTGTAGGAAGTGGGCTACATACTCATTCGAAACCGTTGCACCAAAAAACTGGACGGCAAAGCAGTCCGCTTTGTTTACAGCAAAGGGCACGCTTGATGGCACCAATGCGGAACGAATTCCGTCAGTTACGAAAGATGAAAAAACAATATCTCGAGGAAATACCGTGTGCTTCTTAATCGTTTCGTACTTTTCGGGAGAGACAAAGCTCTCCTTGGATGTGATGAAGTTGCCGTATCCGATGTTCTCCAACCGGATGACCTGAACTCCACTATCTGTGTAGTCACTTGTCTTTAGGTTTGATCCAAATGGACCATCGAAGACGCCAACGTTAAGATTGCCAAGATGTTGCAAAACCCACTCTGCTGGGAGTTCAGGTAATAGCTCCGGATCAAAATCGTCGACCGAAATCTCAGCGGGCCGCTTGGGCTTCGCAGGTTTCTTCCCTTCTTCCCCATCATCACGCCATTTTTCAAGCTCCACCTGCCAGTCGTCGAGGGCCTGTTTGTAGCGGGCGTCGCGTTCGTTTTGGATGCGGGTCAGGAGGGTTTCGGGGTCTTCGAGTTTGTCGGGGTTGGCGGCGCGCCAGTCGGCGGTGAGGTGGCCCTCAAAAGCGTGTTTGAGCAAGGATTGCCGATACAAACCCGCCCGCGCCTTGGCAGCCTCCAAGCTCTCCTCGCCCTTGTCCAGTTCGGCAAAGAGGTTTTCTATTTTCTCAACGATGCGGCGCTGTTCGTTCAGAGGGGCTAAGGGAATGGAAATTCCAGCAAGGTTCTTGCGCGAGATACGCTTACGAGTGGAGCCCGATTGAAGCGCGCTTATCTTATTGCGGATTTCCGCGGAGTTGATTGCGTGCATCAAGTACTTCGCGTCAATCTCAGCGCTTCCTAGTCGGATAGCGCAAACGTCGACAACCGTTACGAATGCCTCTTCGGAATCAAACGGGAACAGACAACATCGTCCGAGTGGCTCCGGCATCCGCGCCACAAGAAGATCGCCTTTATTGAGAAACGTGCACCTCAACTCGTAGGCTTTATCGACTGTTAGAAAACGTGACGATTTGTCGACGAAGGAGCCATCTCCGATATCCGCCAACTGGATTAAGCGAACCGATCCGGTAGGATCTTGGTCTTTGCTCTCAACCCAATCCCCATCCGTAAAGATCCCGTCATGAGCGACCATTTCGGCTATTGGAACATCCGCCCAGCCCTGTGGAATTTCACTCATCCGGCAACAGCCTTATTCATCTCGGCCATCAGCGGCTCCATGTCATTTCCAAAGAGCTGATACATCCGCCCCAGACCGCCTTGCCCGTCAAAGGGGGCCATGTCCAGATCATCTGTCTCGATATGAAAGCTGGTGGCCAAGTGATCGCGCATCATGCGCAGCCAATCCATCTGGGCCTCGTTGAACTTATCACCCTTACCTGCGTGCCGTTTCAGCACCCAATTTTGGAAGTTCTTGCGGATACGGTCAGCGTGGGGCGTCAGCGTGTCGTCCAGCCCCGCCACACGGCGGATCAAAGCGACCAACGCCTCAAGCTCCTTGCCTGGGGCCGTGCCTTTGAATTCATCCAGATGCGCATAGGCCCGCCAGACGTTCAGTGGGGCCAGACGCGGTGCATCGGCACGCAAGGCATCCAACACCTCGCGGATCATTTCAAAGGTAATCTCTGACCGGCGTGCAGGCTGACTGAAGTAGATCGTCAGCGCCTCCAACCGGTCGCGGTTGTCATTTAGGTAGGCTTCAAAATCTTGGCTGAGCACCTTTGCATTTTCGTCCGTATCGCCAGCCCATTCGGCGCGGGTCACATGGTCAAGGTTGTCGTGATCGACGGTCTGCTCCAAATCGCGGCGGATCGTGTCGAGGAGATTGATCAGCGTGCCGTTCAGCGACTTTGCGGCCTCGCCAATACGTTTGGATCGTGCCTCGTCTTGCGCGGCTTCGTCCGGCTCTTGTTGACCTGTCGCCGCTTTGGCATCTTCCATGACGGCATCTGGATCGACCGAGTCAAAAAACGTCTTGATGATGTTGCGCAAAGGTTGGCCTGCGACCTCCTCCACCTTTGCCCGCTGCGTATCATCAATCTGGTGATCAATGCGCGATAACCGTCCCGCTAGCGACGACACGCTATCGATGTCGCGCGCTGCGCCCATCATGATGCCCATGGCAAGATCCTTGAGGGGAATGGAAGGCTTGGTATCAAGGGGCTGGCTAGCGGTCTTGAGCGACTTGGTGACGCCAATTGCGTCAACAATGACATAGTGTGTTTTGGCTTTTGCTGAGGGCGTGACCTTCTGCAGGTCGTCGGGCTTGAGCACTCGTGTGCCGCGACCTTTCATCTGCTCGAAGTAGTTCTTCGATTTCACGTCGCGCATAAACAGCAGACACTCAAGCGGCTTTACATCGGTTCCAGTGGCGATCATGTCGACGGTCACGGCGATACGTGGGTAAAAATCATTTCGGAACGAGGACAGGACGGACTTTGGGTCGCCTTCGGTCTTGCTGGTGATCTTTCGACAGAAGTCGTTGCCCTCACCGAACTCAAGCCGGACCATCTGAATGATGTCGTCAGCGTGGCTGTCGGTCTTGGCAAAGATCAGAGTCTTTGGAACTTCATTTCGACCGGGAAAAATTTCGGGGAGCTTATCGCGGAAGGCACGAACGACGGTTCTAATTTGGTCTTTGTTTACGACGGAGCGGTCGAGCTTCTTGGCCGAGTAGGCCTCGTTCTCGTCCTGTTGTTCCCAGCGTTTCTTGCGGGTCATCTTCTCACGACGCTCGACAAGTTGCTTGGCCTTCAGCTCCGCGCCTTTTTGTGTGATCTCAGTTTCAATCACATAGATTTCGTTGCCCACGTTGACGCCGTCTGCAACAGCATCTTCGTGGGTGTATTCGCTGACGACATTCTTTTGAAAAAAACCAAACGTGCGATCATCTGGCGTTGCCGTTAGGCCGATCAGATATGCATCAAAGTACTCGATAACCTGTCGCCATAAATTGTAGATGGATCGATGCGCCTCATCGATCACGATGAAGTCGAAGTATTCAGGTGGGATTTTCTCGTTGTAGACCACAGGCAAGGGTTCGCGACGACGCTGCCAATTTTCGGCGGGGTTATCGTCTTCTGACCCTTCCGGCAGCTCTTCATCCTTGAGGATCGCGTACATCCGCTGAATTGTCGAAATGCAGATTTGGCTATCGCCCGCGATGTGTTTCGACTTGAGCCGCTGGACGTTGTAGAGTTCCGTGAACTTTCGGTTGTCGTCGTTTGGCACGAAAGACATGAATTCTTGTTCTGCCTGCTCTCCTAGGTTTTTCGTGTCGACCAAGAAAAGAACGCGCTTGGCGTCTGCATGTTTGAGCAACCGATAGACTTGGGTAATCGCCGTGAAGGTTTTCCCCGATCCGGTCGCCATCTGAATGAGCGCGCGCGGACGGTCTTCTTTAAGCGAAGCCTCTAGCTTGGTTATGGCGCTGACTTGGCAGTCCCTAAGCCCGGCTACATTTAACCCTGGTAAATCTTGCAGCTCGGTTCGAAGTGATCGGTCTGCTGCTAGCCAAGTACTCAATGTTTCTGGACGGTGCACTGCGAACACTTCGCGAGAACGTGGCTTGGGGTCCAGACCATTTGTAAAGCGCGTGATGGCCCCTGTTCCTTCATAAACAAAAGGAAGTGGTTTGGCGTTGTTAACCCATTTCAGTTTTGCAGCCGCATATCCGCCGGACTGTTCCTCAACGGTTGTGAGGTTCTGCCCCCAGCTTTCAGGTTTGGCTTCAAGAACACCAGCGGCTTGCCCATTGACGAAGAGGACGTAGTCAGCAGGCCCAACGTCGGTCTGATACTCCCGAACAGCAACTCCCTTTGCTGCGGTTGGGTCGAGTTCAGATTTGTTTTGAACAGCCCAACCAGATGCGCGAAGCTGCGCATCGATCTTGTCACGAGCAATTTGCTCTGGATTTTGGTTTGGGGTGCTCAACGCTGACCTCGAGAATACTTTTTCTCAAGGTTAGCCGTCATTTGCGAATTGTGAAACCTTACAATCAGAAGGAGACGCCGTTTACGACAATTTTTGTGCTACTATGCCGCTGATTGTTCTCGCTTCCACGCAAACCCTTTTGGTCTGATTTTAAGGTTTGGCATTATCGCCAATCGTTCGCCGCGCTTCTTTTTCGGCGGTGGACCCTTTCACCCATTGCCACGGGCTACGCGGCTTCCTCGCCTTCGCCAGCTCAGGGTTCGCTTTGGCGTCACCAACTGCTGCGCGTAGCTTCTCGCGTGCCTCACGCGGGTCGATCTTAAGTTCTTCGCAGAGGGTTTTCAGTGTGATGATGTCGGACATGTTTTTCTCCTAGGTTTCTGATGCAGATCGCTAAGACGATGTCACTAGTCATGTCAGGGACAACCCTAGGGGTCACATTTAGCGGTGTGTTCAACGGCGACGCATCCGATCTGTTCGTGTCGGTTCACCTGCCGGAAGGTATCGGCACAAAGCCGGAAATCTTGCGCCCGTGCATCGCCTATGCTGAACGGCGGTTGATTTGGGAGTATGTCCGCGTCCATGGACGTTTGCCTGTGTGCAATTCAGAGTGATCTGCAAATAACCCCGAAGGCAGAGAGCCTAAGGCGCGCGCGGCGGCGTTACATTGAGCCAGAGGGCCTCGTGACCGTGTAGAACGTCATGTTGCGACGAAAGCGCCGCTGACGCCGGTGCTGGCCCCTGTGCGCCGCGCAGGCTGTCAACAGCGTCGGCTTTGTGTGTGACGTCTCGTGATCGTCCTCAGCATAACTTATCCTGTGGTCTCGTCTAATGTCGCGGGAATTACCCTGACGGGCGGCGGTCCCCGATCTTATTGCGCTGGCATCGAAACCAGCCAGTGAGGAAATCGGCATGACGATACGTGCGACATGGGCCTTCAACGGCCAGACGAAAACAATTTTGGGAAATTGGCACCGGCTCTGGTGCCTGCTGTTTGGCCCGCTCTACTACCTGTTCAAGGGGATGTGGTTGTGGGCGATCTTGTCACTGATCACGGCCAATGGCTTGTGGATCGGCTTCCCGCTGTACAATCGCGCCATCGTGTTGCGGCACTATCACCGCAAAGGCTGGGTGCAGGAATGACCTTGATCACGCTCACCCACGCAGTTTGTTACCCCAGTGGAACCCAGCGGGGGATACTGGCCCCCACGCCGGATGCGGACTGCATGAAAAGCCTCGGTGATTTGGCTCCGGCTCGAACCCGACAGACTGATACATGATCACCGTGTCGGTCTGAGGCGTTCCGCGCGGTGCCCGATGCGACGCTGGAACTGGGCGACCACAGGGGGATGGGGGAGGCGTTTTTTTAACAGGCGCGCTCTGCGGGCAGATAAGCAGATACACTGACTGCCAAAGTTTTGGCTCCCCAGCCGCTTCGTGCGAAAGCGCTCACCAGCAATAACTTCGATAACTCAATAATCTTGGATTGAGGGCCTTAGTTATCAGGTTATCGAAGTTATCGCTGGTGTCAGGTGTTAGGGATGCAGTACTGGCCGCGTCCGCGTTTTTTGATCTCGCCGTCATTGAGCATTTTGAACAGCAGTTGCCTGACGTTGTTCTCAGGTTTACCCAAGGCGTCGGCGATTTCCTTAGGCCCAATCGGGGCCGAAGCATCGGACAGTACAGCAAGAATGGCTCCACGCTCCTCAGAGCGTCGCACATCAGATGCGTCACCAAGCAATGTCCAGCTTCCGCCATCAAATTCGAGGGCCTTTTCCATTTCCTCAATCTCGCGCCCCCTTCCATATAGAGTCACGCCTTGCTGCCCACGCTGTAAAACGAAGGCGGCATCCACCGCACCCGTCAGGCCCGTGGTGCCAGAAATTGTATCGAATGGATCGTCGCCCTGCATTTTGCGGAGATGGTGAATGACCAGAATCGCGACCCCCATTTCCCCTGCCATCTCTTGTAGGGGTGACAATGCGGCGTAGTCGGCATCATACCCTTCGCCACGCCCACGAGGTCTCACGCCCGCAAAAGTATCGATGATGACCAACTTAGCGTCGTGGGTTTTAATCCAATCACGCAATTCATCGATAAGCCCACCGTCTAGACGGGGTGAACTCGTCGCAAAGTGCAAGTCACGGGGCCATGTCTCTTCGGTCCCATAGAGCTGCTTCATACGCCGCTGCAAGCGCCGGTGATTATCTTCCAACGCGCAATAAAGGACAGTGCCTTGCTGACATTCGACAGAGCCTAGTGCGAGGCCACCACTTGCTACCGCCATCGCAAAATCTAAGGCCATGTAGGATTTGCCAATTTTCGGCTTGCCGCCCAAAAGCGTAAGACCTTCGGTTAAGAAACCGTCGATCGCATAGCGAAGCGGTGGAAAATTCTTCCTCTTCAGCGCGCTCGCACTGATCGTTTCGATGGAATTGCCAAGCCCTCCAGACTTGATGGAATTTGGACCCTTTTCCCTGCGACCCGATGTCCTTCGTGTGTTCTTTTGGAGTTTGGGTTTCGGGCGACTGGAACGTTGTGGTTTTGTCATTGCGCCACCTCGATTTTTGAAATGATGCGCGAAATCTCGGTTTCGAGCGCATTCATGTCCTTGCCATATTTTTGGCGAAAATATGGGTTGGGCCATAGAACACTGGCAATCTCGTCGCGCGTGGCACCAGCCTCGTGAAGCCCTGCGACAATGGCGAAAATCCGGTTGGATCTGTTTATCGCCAGCACGTCATCGTGCCGGATGAGGTGAGCAGTTGACGTACTCAATTTACGCCGGTGTTTCCTGAGAACGTCTCGTGGCTTGTGAGCGAAGGGGTCCACAGCACTTATTTCGGGTTCGCTAATGCCATTGGCGTTTTGGTCGGCAAGAAGCTGCGGACGTTCCGTGATGGGTGTTGGGTCGAAATGCACAAGTGGGATGAAAGGTTTGTCATACCCTGCCTTGTGGTTGAATGAACCCGGCAACCGAAGCAGCTTGTTGGCTGCGCTACCGCTATCGCCACCATGCCTATAGGCCAGAGCCTTGGAAAAGGCGGACGCCTGCGCTGCGCTGTGTGGGCGATCCCAATGCCAAAGTGCCTGAGTACGACCCGGCGAGGTTTGCCATATCAAGGATGGCTTCGGATCGAAGTCGAAGGGGTCTGCTTCGTCCACATCACACCAGCCGAGGCGAGTCGTGACGACGCAATCGACCAACCTACGGGGGCGCGAATAAACGTTCGGGCTAAAATACTGGTCGAACCTATGTCTGTCGAAGCGCTGAAGAATGCGGTCAAAATCGGCTACACCTCGTAGAGGAAAGAACTTGTCGATCATCTTGGTTGAGCCTTTGCGACGAAAACAGAGGTTTCCAAATACTGTGGACCTCGCATTTCCGGGGTTGTGCCAGAGGTCACAGAGAAAATCATATTGGTCTTGAATAACTTCACGCCTTGGAGCGCCTTCGGCCATTAGTGCAGGAAACTCAGTCCTGTAGGTATACTTTATCATTGGCTTTTCTTTCATCGAGGCACGCCACAAGGCGCACGCGAAAGCGCGTGGCATAGCTGTGGCGGCGTTTGGGGGAGTGCCGTTTAATATTCGGCGTAATGTGTACGGGTGCGCTCATCGGCGCGGTCAGCGAGCCAGTCCTCAAGATCTGACACGAACCACGCAACTGTGGTCCCAGCCATCCTGATACGCCTTGGGAAGCGTCCTTGCTTTTCCCAACGCAAAAGGGATGTGTTGCTCACATTTATGCCCATGCGCTTCAAGTCATCGCGCGTGGCTAAGGTCTTACGACCGTCTTCGAGTTTCATAATGGTCCTCCATCGGTTTGATGAAGGGGTCGACCCCATCGTGTTGTAAGAGAAGTCATTTCCTCTCGTGCTCATAAGTTAGCAGGCACGTAGGTCGTAGTCGTGGGGCACAAATCAGGTGTTTTCGTCCCAGATCGTTTCAGACTGAACACCGAGGTTTTCAAGAAGTTCTAGGATGGTGATAATCATCCGAGTTTGAGGCGCATCTGGATCAAGTAGCGTTTCGATTTGAGCCATTTCTCGATTGCTAAGAGGTTTGCGGGCCTTCCGGCGCAGTCGGTCCTCAAGGCCGTCGCCGCTGGCCGCTGACCCCGCTAGGTTCTGAAATTCACGAGCACCCGTCCGAATTGGCTTGGGCGCGCCTGTGATCTCAGCATCCCATTCGGGCGTTATGGGCTTACCGCCTCTTTTAGCAATGGCACGACGCAGGCCGTCGAGTTCGCTCTTTCGGTTGGCGTCGAGGATCTTGAAGAGTGCTAAATCATCAAATGCATCAGTGCGCCCACGCGCTCGTTTTTCCCCAAGTAGAGCAGCGCGTGCCTCTGCTAATCGATCCACTTCGTTTTTACCGTCTGGATGGTCATAGGCGCGTATAATGCTGAGCAATAGAAGGTCAATTTGACGCTTTCGCAATTTCGGTTCTGATTGCGTCATGTTTTGACCTGACTAAATTCATTACGTGCTTTGACCATGCGCTGAGAGCCTCGCGCTTTTCGTCGGCATATGAATAAACATTGTAGATTGCCGCTACGCCTGAGACCACACCCGTTTTGTGGTTCAGTAGCGCCTCAGTTACGGGTTGTGGGACGCCGAGTTGCGCCATGTTGGTGGACATCGTGCGGCGCAAATCATGGTTGATCCAAGGCTCTGTGCCTTCGGGCATGGCCCTGTCGAGCCGCTCTTTCAGGCGACCGAAACCCGAGACTGGCGATTTGCCAGTTGTCGTGAACACGAAATCCGAATTGAGGAACCTTGGCAATTTGCGCAGCACGTCTAGCATTTCGTCGGTAATCGGTACGGTGTGCTGTTTGCCGTTCTTGGCGCGCTGGGACGGAAGGGTCCAAAGGCGTTTTTCAAGGTCAAGTTCCGACCAGCGCATCTCGGCGACTTCGGCGCGTCTCTGGCCGCTGAGGATCAACAGCTTCATGCAATCCCCGAAAGGATAGCCTTCGGTGTCACAGGCCGCCCATAGCGCGCTCAGTTCGTTGTCAGACAATACACGCTCACGCGACTGTTCCTTAAACGGGGGCTTCATACCAGAGATGGGGGAGGCATCGATCTCACCGCGCTCCACATACCATCCCATTAGGTGTTTGAGGTGAGCAAGGGCGCGGTTCGTGCTGACAGGCGCGGTCTCTTGGATTTTGTCGCAAGCTTTCACGACATCGGCGCGCTTGATCTCGTCAATCCGCTTGCCAAGTAGGCCAGTAAATTTGCCAAGCCGGGCTTCTTTGCGCTGCCAATCCCGATTGTGAATTTTGGCATACTTTTCGATGTATTCGGGTATCGCATCTCCCAAAGTGGGTTTCTTGTCGACCTCAATCCCTGTGTGGTCTTCAAAACGCCCAGTCTCGATTTCATAAAGGACCTGCCGCACCCGTTCCCGTGCCTCTGATAGCGAGAGAACGCCAAAGCGGCCGATGGTCAGTCGCCGCATTTTCCCGTTAACACGCTTGTGCAGGCAGAAGGTTTTGGTGCCTTTCTTGCTGACGCGAAGGACAAGGCCGGGCATCAACTCGTCTCGAAACTCAAGACGCTTCGACGGATCAGGCTTCTGGGCCTCGATGAACTTGGATGTGAGTTTGTGTGTCATGCACCCATAATAAGACGGGTGGAGGCGCTGCGTCAGGGACAACCCTAGACGGTTTGTCGAGGTTTGGTGTGGCTTGAACAGGGTTGAAAAGATTGCGGCATCAAAACGTACTGTGGGTATCACTCGGGTAGCAGGAGCGGCGTGCTTGAATGCTCCGGTGTGAGATGGATTGAGCAGATCTGCCAATCGCAAAGATCAAAGGTTTCAATCGCCTACGCAACGGGATGAGCGATCCTGAGACAGAACACACGGATTGCAAGACCGTTTGAAAATCCTCGTGTCGGTGGTTCGATTCCGCCCCCGGGCACCATCGCTTTCATACCAATAGGGTCTGGGGTGATAAGCCTCTCCAAGTCTCCTGTCATTTCGACATCTCGCCCTTGGGGGTCATTCGACGGGTAAATTACTACCTTATCAATGAGTTGCCGGATATTCTCTTGCACAGCTTTCGTGTGCGCGTAGCTGTTTTCGTGGGCCTGATGTAGTGCATTCGAGACAGCTTCCTTGTACATCGCAGTGGCTTCTTCGCTGTCGATCACTTCGATCAAAGGAGTCAGATCTAATTCGGTTTTGCTTTCCTGCTCCTCTTTATCTGGTTCGAGGAGGCGATCTTTAATCGAGGCAGGATCAATGCCGCTTTCCAGTAACAGCAACAAGTCACGCTTGGCTCACAAAATAACTAGAATCCGTTGTTCAAGCTTGGGCCGTTTTTTGTCCGCTTTGTCGAAAAGGTATTTATACTCTTTTTCAAAGGCCCCCACCGCCCCGGTAACATTCTCTTCTTCCAATAGGTAGGTTTCCAAAGCGGATAAAACGCAGTTGTCCAAGATCGAGCGACTGATCATCCGGCGGTTACCACAAACCCCTTTTTCACGTCGGGATGAACAACCGAACTTGGCGTATTTGCCAGCGGTCATGGCGGTGTAAGTTCCACCACATTGCCCACAAAACATTAGCCCCGATAGTAGGTAGCCACGACGTTTCGGATAGGGTCGATTACTCTTCCTCACACGCCGACAAGATTGAACCTTGTCCCACAACTCTTGATCGATGAACTGTAGTTCTGGAGCTTCGACAGTCACATATTCTTCAGTAGGCCTAGTACGTATTAAGCGTTTGCCAGTTTCAGGGTCGCGCACCTTTTCCGTTCGGTTCCAAATACGCATCCCAATGTACAGGCTGTTCCTAAGTATTCCGACTCCGTGTCCTTTGTGGCCGCCAATTGTGCTGGCGTTCCATTGCCCACCACGTGGGGACGGAACACCCTCTTTGTTGAGGACCGCCGCGACTTGTCTGGGGCATAAACCTTCGGCGCTCATTGTGAATATCCTGCGGACCACATCGGAGGTTTCTTCGTCTATTTTGAATACCCCACGTTCTGCTGTGTTGCGGTATCCGTAGGGAGCACCAGTGGCGGCCTTTCCCTTGCGGACATTTGCTGCAAGTCCCCGTTTGGTTTTCTGCGACAAATCCTTCAAGAACTGTGCGCTCATGGTTCCTTTGAAGCCAACGTCCATATCGGAGATGAATCCGCCTTTTGAAAGGCTGTAAATAAACACACCGCAAAAGTTCATGATTTTGACGAACTTTGCCAAGTCGCCCAGATTTCGGCTGAGGCGGTCAACGTCTTCAACGACAATAACGTCAAACTTCTTCGCCTTAGCATCTTCCTTCAATGTGGCGAAAGCATCACGTCCGAAAGTGCTTGATCCAGAGATCGCCGCGTCTGAGTATCCCCGAAAAAAATCCACCCTTTTGCCTCGCCCACCATCTGAATTTCATGAAGTTGATCTTCTGCAGACTTGGGGTTTTGGCGGTCGGAGGAATGCCGACCATATCCAACAAATATCATTGGTGTCTCCTTTACTACTATGTGTTGTTGGGAAAGTCGTTATGAAAACGCGCCTTCGCGATCTTACGACCAACTAGGATTGATATGTCCCCAAGGGTTTGTTGAACCCTCGGATTAAGAGCATCAATGGTCTCGCAATGGAGCTGGTATCTGTTGCGCGGATCGCGCCTGTTATTGATATGTACGGTAATAGGCATGGCCTTCCTCCTATTGGGATTGAACACACCAAAGGCTACCGGAGGCGTTTAGGAGGAGTCCAATAAAATAATTAAAAACAGTACCTTGTAAGAAAAAATCACAATTTGAAGGTTGAATGCCAGTTGTGCTTACGTATTTTTCAACGGCTCTACGACGCATGACAAAAAGCGTCAAACAGCATGACACTGAACAAGCTGTTTATCGATTTGAGTCGCTTTTCTGGGGGAAGTATACGAATCAGTCGGGTGAATTCTGGTGTGTGGCCCCGTTCGCGCTTTGGGCAATAGATTAGAAAACAGGCTTTCCTCTATCTGGCCAAACCAAGCTTTTCTACGGCATATGCTAAATTGGCGCAGCGCTGAGAAACGAACAAAAAACACTGCCCTGGGCGGGAACCGGACGTTCGCCGCAATCGCAGAGACAACATGCAGGATCGTCGGAAGCTGACTTTCGGTTTCTATTGGCACCGGCAGGCATGCTGCGCGGCCGAGTAGCGACTTCGAGCGTTCAAGTGCCAATTTCTGCAAAGTGAATGAAAGGGCGTGACTCCTGAAGAGATATCGTTGGCTTATGAAGTGATGTCCCGACATCGACGTTTCAGACATCGTCCTTCGGACATGCATTTCCATCCCTTTTGGAGACACTTCATTCTGGCAGGTATTTTCCCGACCAGCTTTCGCTGGCAGCGCCTGCCCCGATCATCGCGTCAATAGTTTCCGGATGGTATCCGAGCCTTCCAAGGACCTCGCGGGTATGTGTGCCGTATTCTGGCATCGGTCCGGGTATAGTGATGCGCCCGCGCTCCGGTCGCACCGCGTTGGGAGCAACAAGATCAGCCCAGCGACCCATCGGGTGGCGGTTGTGGCGGATGACCCGGAAGGTCGCCTGTGTCAGGTCGATGGCCCCGTCACTTTCCCTTTGTATCGCTGTATCGCGGGTTGCGTGGAGCGAGCCGAGCTGGACCACCGTGGATGATGTGCCCGCAAAGGCCGCTGCCCAGTGGGCGAAGGGGCGCGTAGCGAAACGTTCGGCCAGCACGGCAGAAAAGGCTATTTCGGGCTGATCGGCAAGATCGGCAAGATCTGGGACCGCGCGCAGGGCCTCGCGCCGCTCTTCGGGGGCGGCGAAGAACATCCAGCCATCAGCCGCTTCATAGCAGTGGTAAAACGGCGTCCATCCCCGCGCCTCGCGTCCAGAGGGCTCGTCGAAAGGCCCACGCCCCTCAAAGTCATACATGAATTGCGCCTGAATCAGGTTTCCTGCGGCCGCGAGCGCAGCGCGAGCGATTCCGCCTTTCCCGGTGCGGTTCCGCCGCTCCAGGGCGGCTGCGAGCGAAATACAGGCGCAGAAGCTTGTCAGCACATCGATGGTGCCGAAATGGGCGTGCTCCTCGGGTGTTGCCATACCACCACCAAAGCGAACCATCACGCCGGTTGCCGCCTGTGCAAGGTCATCATAGCCAAGATGGTCGGACTTCGGTCCCCGCAACGGCCCGCCAAAGGCATCGAGCTGGACAAGGATCAGCCGCGGGTTCATCTTTTCCAGCCGTTCGGGCGAGAGGCCCAGCTTGTCGCGTTGTTCATCTGTGCCGTTCATCGTGATCACGTCGGCTTCGGCAATAAGCTTGGTTAGCGCATCCTTGCCTTCCGGGGTCTTGAGGTTCAGCAGAATGCTCTTTTTTCCGCGCTGCGCATGCAGACCAAAGACCACCGCGTTCCACGGATCGACAGAGGGCTCGACCGGCTGGACCAGCGTCACCTCGGCGCCAAAGCGCGCAAGTGTGGAACCGATTGTCGGTCCGGCGATGACATTTGTCAGATCGAGAACCTTGAGCCCTTCGAGCCAACCGCTTTTGCCTGTTCTCACGGGCGCAGGTCGGACACGTTCGGAAAGGATCGTGCCGAGCTGGTCACGCGCGTTGTCGAGCGTCGGACCCGGCTGTTTGGCTGCCGCCAGCGCGTCATCGGCGATCCAGGCGACGTTGCCCATTTGTCGCATCTTTCCATAACGCGGATCGTCAACAACCAGCACAAGGCCCGATGCCAGAGCATGGGGATCGGCGAGCCATTCCTGCGTGTATCGCTGTGAGGTGCCGGGCGCCTTGGCCGCACCGAACAGCGCCTCCCATTCATGCGAAGGACGGGTAAGAAATGCCGCCTTCATCGCGGATGAGATCCGGGCGCGGTCTTTCGCGCCGACCGGATAATTCCGGGCGCTCCAAGCGGCGGGCCAGTCCTTGCAGTCGAGATAGGCGGAGAAGTCTGGCAGTTCGTTGGCCAGATCGCTGAGTCCGAGCGTCCGCAAGGCCCGCTGTGGATGTCCCGCGATGGAGCAGGCGACGACATAAAAGCCACGGCCATCGGCACAGGTATAGGTGCGGTAGAAGGGATCGAGGAACTCCGACAGTTCCTCGAAGCGCAGGTTCATCGGTAGTCCATTGGCGGTGCGGCGATCAAGTTCGACCTCGCGCGGGGACTTGTAGCGTGCTGGGTAATCCTCGATCTGCTCGCAATTGTAGATCAGCCCTTCCAGAAGCGCCGAGGCCAAGGGAACCTCGATATGGTCGCCGCCGTTGCGGTCCCGCGCCGCGAGCGCGAAGAGCACGGACATCGCACCGAAAGCCCCGCCATAGGCGGAGGCGAGGGCAAGCGGCGTGAAGCTCGGGTTGATACCCATGAGTCGTCGGTTGAGCCCCATGTCAGTGAACTGCCCGGTCCGCGCCGCGATCACCGCCTCCCAGGCGGCCAGTCCGGCAAGCTCGGGATCGGTCGACGCAAAGCCGGGCATCGAGAGGCTGATAATCCCGGGATTGACCGCGCGAAGGTCGTCCGGCCCAAGGCCCAGCCGCTTCATGACGCCGGGGCGGAAGTTCTCGATCACAACGTCAGAGCGTGCCGCGAGATCGAGTGCGACGGCCCGATCGTCCGCATTCTTCAGGTCGAGCACAAGAGAGGACTTGCCGCGCGCCAGCATATCGCTTGCCGGGGACTTGAAGCGCGGACCGCCGGGCGGATCGATGCGGATGACCTCGGCGCCCATGTCGGCCAGCATCATGCCGACAAGGGGCCCTGCCAGATACTGCCCGAAATCGAGAACGCGGATGTTGGAGAGAGGACGATCGGTCATCATTGGTCGGTTCCTTATGCCCTTCCCGCCGCGGGATACGTTCACTTCCATCTGGATATATCGTCGCAACCGGTCTGGACACTGGACAAATAGTTGGTGCCTGCATAACAAATACTTATGGACAAGGCGAATAGGCAGATAGCGGGATCACTCAACGCTTTAATGGTTTTCGAAGCGGCCGTGTGCCATCGCAGCTTTTCGGGTGCAGCGGCGGAGTTGAACCTGAGCCAACCGGCCGTATCGCGCCATGTCTCGACGTTGGAACTGCGTCTGGGCCAGCCTCTGTTCATCCGCAACAACAACCGGATCGTGCCGACCGGCAATGCACAGAGGCTGGCCGACGCGGTAGCATTAGGATTTGGTCACGTTCGCGATACATGGAACAGCATTTCAGCTCCAACCGACCGCGAAGAGGTCGTTCTGGCGTGCAGTTTCGGGATTGCGGATCAGTGGTTGATGCCGCGATTCAGCGATCTTCGGACGTCCACGCGGGGCGCACGCGTAAGTGTTGTGACCACGGATCAACTGGAAGACATCGACCTCTCAAGCATCGACGCCGCCGTAGTCTGGCAGCCTGAGACCCATCCAGAACGACCTGCGATACCTCTGATCCCCGATGAGTGTTTTCCGGTCTGCACTCCGGACTTCTACGCGAAACACGTGCAGGGCAATGACGACCTCTCTGATGTGCCTCCGGATCTCTTCCTACATCTGGATGTCGGGCGCTCCGGTTTCCTGACATGGAAAGACTGGTTCACCGAAGGGGGCTGCAAACCAGTACTGTTCGGGAATCCTGTCGAGTTTGATGCCTATCCTTTCCTTATCCAAGCCGTTCTGAGTGGCGAGGGCCTCGCTCTGGGCTGGCGTGGCCTGGTCGATCGGCTGCTGGCGGAGGGCCACCTGATGCGCGCCGGGCGGAGTGTTTCAAAGCACGATACGGCATACTTCCTGCAGCATCGGCCGATCATGGAAGAAGACACGCCACTTGCCCGTCTGGTGAACTGGTTTCGGGAGAATGCATAGCGCCGGGAACCGAAAAAGGGCGGCCTTTTCCACACTCTGGGGCCTTGGTCCAAATCCTGATCGAGCGCCCATCGCGGATGTCCGGCTCCACATGCCGCGGCACGTACACGGATCATCGAACGTCGGCATCGGGCCGAATGTGGCACTTGGGTGGACAGAATCTCTTACTGATTCGCGTCACAATAGGTGACAAGAAACTCAGGATCGGGAATTTACCATTTTTGCGAATGTGACATTTTCCAAACTTCCTCGAAATAGCCCCAGCAATCATTGAGTTCGAATAGGCCCGATGTGACATTTTTCCAGATTTCCGATTGCGAGTCGGTTAGGCAATTTAGTCATTTATACTTACATATCAATATATTGAGAGCTCGTGTAGCGTTTTGTTATCCCCCGGTTGGCAACCGAGAAAGATATCAAACGAACAACTAAGGAGAGTTCGAACATGTCAAACGCGAAAAATAATTCAACTGTAATCCCATTCCGCCGGAAGGTGGATCATATCCCCCACAAATGCCCGGATACGGCACATTATGAAAACCTACTTACGGAGTTCGATCTTACCCCCGAACAAAGAAAAGCGTTCTTCGAAGCACTTTGGATTCTTGTCTCAGGATTTATCGATTTCGGGACCAATTCATATCCCGCTCGTCCGACGCACGGCTTGGGCAACTTGAATGAACTCATTTTGGAAACGGTAGACGAGTACTTCAAGGTAGCGGCTTAGCGCAGCCCTACCTGAGTGTTGAAATATTCACGTGCAGCCGGATTCCTGCTGCTCGTCCGGTTCGAAGCTTTGAAAGGTTATTGAGACATGAGAAACACAAACAGCGTTTTGTCGCAGAAGAAAAGCACCGTAGCATTGCCCCAGATTTGTGTAATTTACACACGAGTATCATCAGTCAAACAAGTAAATGAAGGAACCGGCTTATCTAGTCAGGAGCAAAGCTGTCGCGCCTTTGCTGACGAAAAAGGATATCAAGTCGCAGAAGTTTTCAGAGACATTATATCTGGTACTGCGGGAGAGCGTTCTGGCACAAAGGCTTTAGTTCGATACTTGAAACAACATCGTTCCGAAAACGTTGTTGTCATAGTTGACGACATTGATCGCTTTGCCCGCGATGTCTCTGTCTACAGCGAATTGCTCAAACAAATCCGCGGTGCTGGCGCAAAACTCGAAAGCCCAAAATTTAAGATGTCCGAGGAGGCCCGCTCGGTCTTTGAACTAAAACTCCGTGTGTTGCTCGGGGAACTTGAGGTTGGAAAAAACAAGGAGCGCTCTCGAGATCGGGTCATTGCGCGTCTACAGATGGGCTATTGGACGTTCGCTGCGCCCACCGGCTATGAGTACAGAAGGCGAGGAACCGAAGGCAAGGTATTGTTCCGGTCGGAACCCGTGGCAACTATCCTTGCTGAAGCGCTTAATGGCTTTGCAACCGGTCGTTTTCTGTCGCAGGCAGAGGTTAAGAAGTTTCTAGAATCCAAGAGTGAATTCCCAAAAGACTACAGGAGCACAGAGGTTTCGTTTGATCGGGTTAAAAAATTCCTGACGAACCTCATTTACGCAGGCTATTTAGAAAGGCCAGAGCGAGACATCCCACTTACTAAGGCCGTTCATGAGCCCCTCATTTCGTACGATACTTACTTAATCAACCAAGATCGTCTTGAATCGTCAGCGGTCGCACCAGCGAAAAAAGACATCGACAAGGATTTTCCATTACGGGGGTTTGTGAAATGCTCCACGTGCGGCAGAAAGATGACCTCTTGTTGGTCAACGAGTGGAACCGGGCGAAAATATCCCTACTATTTGTGCCATGATCGTTCATGTCCTGAAAAGGGGAAATCTATCCCCCGAGACCAGCTCGAAAGTGATTTTGTAGCTCTCTTACAATCAATCGAGCCAGAAGCAGCAACGTTTGAGGTTGCCGAAAAGGTGTTTCAGGATGCTTGGGATCGGAGAACAACGTGGGCAAAGCAGGAGATTTGCAGATTAAAACAACGAATTGCCCATATTGAGAAAGAATGCTCGAACGTCGTTGACCGTGCCGCTCAAGCTCAAAGCGGAGCCCTCGCTTCCGCCTACGAATCTAAGCTAGACGATCTTTTATCCGACAAGGCAGAAATCGAAGCTGAAATCGGCAGAATGACATTTCCAGATCGATCTTTCGACGAAATGTTCGAACTCGCAATGGACTTCCTCGCAAGTCCTTATAAAATTTGGGAGAAAGCGAGTTTTTCGTTGAAAAGAGTGATCTTAAAGTTGGTTTTTGCCACCCCGATGGAGTTTGGCCGAAATGAAGGTGTTCGAACTCCAAAAACCACCTTACCCTTCAAGGCTTTAGAGTATTTGAAGGGTTCTGATTTGAAAATAGTGCCCGGGGGCGGAATCGAACCACCGACACGCGGATTTTCAATTTTCCTAGGTATCCAGTCAATCTCTCGCATCTAGCTTCGAACCGACGCAAGAAGTGTTTTTCTTCAATACCTTGTGGTCTCCAATCCATCGCAGGGCAAGCCGCTCCGTTTCAGTCAAGCTCACCACTCTCGGCACCCATCAGGCACACTAACCGGGCATAATGCTCCAGAATGCTTGTTTTTTGCTTACCCATTTCAGGTTTCAGGCGAGTGGAATGGTCGATATCCTAGACCATAGTTCGCCTGTCCTATCGATTTGAAAGTTTCCGCATATTGAGCCGCTTACAACAAAAACCGCTGGTAGGGTTTTTCTTCAATCCCTTTGGAAAACACGCCAGGTACATGGAGTACGATGGGAACGAGATTGTCGTACAGGCCAAGCCATTGGTCTCTGCTACACTGAGAGAGCTAACGTCCGCTCCAACAGTTGAGAATGGGTTCTGGGGCGCGTCTCTTACGCTCCGCCTGCATGACCAACCAGTATACCTGCTCAAAGGCGCGCGGCCCAAAGACGCGGTCAATTTCTCGAACGCTATTCGGGCGGACTGGGAAGCGACCATCCAGGCCCATCTTGAACAAAGCCGTGCAGTCATTGATGCATTGGTGTTGGAAATTGGAGAACTTAATAACCCAGCGGCCTATCCGGCAGCGTGCATGGTGTCTCCAATACTGGAGCGCGCTCGTGGTCTCGATCAGCGTCTTCTTTCCAAGCTACCACAAGAGGCCCTAGAGCACGCACAAAGGGATCAAATCGGCAAAATACAGGGATTTGTACGAAACGCACGGCACATACGTCAGCAAGCAATTTCAGCCTTTGAGGAACGTCAGCTGGTCGAGTGGACAGAGTTCTTCGAAACTTTTGAAAGCAACCCACTGACACCAGAGCAAAGGCAATCAATCGTTTCTGATGAAGACGCAACTCTGGTCTTGGCAGGCGCTGGTTCAGGGAAAACCAGCGTCATCACTGCTAAAGCAGGTTACCTACTGAAGTCTGGTGCTAGAAAACCAGAAGAAGTGCTGCTTCTGGCGTTTGCGAGAGACGCTGCCAAAGAAATGAGTGAACGGATCGAGGCCAAATGTGGGGAGCCTTTGGAAGCTCGTACATTTCATTCGTTGGCCTATGATATCATTGGGGCCGTCGAAGGAAGCAAGCCAGCATTGGCTGCCCATGCCACTGACGACAAGGCTTACCTTGCCTTGATCCGAGACATCCTAAGGGCTTTGGTCCGGACGGCATCAGTAGTGTCAAAGTCCATCGTGGGCTGGTTCTCCCATACCCGTCTTGAAGAAAAAAGCGAGTGGGATTTCAAGAAAAAGCACAGCTACTACACTTACATTGAAAAGCTTGATCTTCGCACCCTTCAAGGGGAGCAGGTTAAAAGCTTTGAAGAGTTGATGATTGCCAACTGGCTGTATGAGAACGGCATTGAGTATGAGTATGAACCCGACTACGAGCATAAGGTCTCCGAAGGTGGCTTCCGCGATTATTGCCCAGATTTTCGCTTAACTAAGAGCGGTATCTACATTGAGCACTTTGGCGTTCGCCGCTCAAACTCAGCATTCGGAATCGAACACCTGACGACAGCTCCTTTCGTCGATAGAGAGGAATATCTCGCTGGAATGGACTGGAAGCGTGGTGTCCACGCTGAACACAAAACGACTTTGATCGAGACGTTCAGTTATGAAAGACAAGACGGTTCGTTGCTGGAAGCGCTCGCTGAAAAAATTGCGCCATACGAAACGGTCAACCCAAGGTCACCAGAAACGCTCTTTGACAGGGTGGTGGAGCTAAACCAAGCCGACAGTTTTGTGCAGCTGCTTGGAACCTTCTTGAAGCATTACAAAGGGGGTGGATACCAACTCGACGAATGCGCCGAGAAAGGACGCACCTTGAAGCTTGGCAAGCGTGCCGAGGCGTTCCTGTCCATCTTTGAACCCGTCCATTTAGAATACCAAAAACAGTTGAACGGACGGATTGATTTTGAAGATATGATCCTTCGGGCAACCAAGTATGCCGAGACGGGAGAGTATGTCAGCCCGTTCAAGCACATCTTAGTCGATGAGTTTCAAGATATATCCCGTAGCCGAGGGCGCTTGGTCAAAGCTCTTAAAGCTCAACACAGCGATGCACGCGTTTTCGCAGTTGGCGATGACTGGCAGTCGATCTACCGATTTGCCGGGTCTGACATCAACCTCATGCGAAATTTCGGCGATGAGTTTGGGGGCGTATTTGATGGGAAATCTGGTGTTCACCGAACTGTGGATCTGGGAAGAACTTTCCGCTCAGTCGATCAGATTGCACATGCTGCAAAGAGATTTGTGCTGCAAAACCCGGCCCAGTTGAACAAGACAGTGATACCAGCTGGCACGTCAGATATGCCTGCTTTGAAAGTCGTCTCGACAATCAAAGCCGACGAGAAAAACAAGCTGGAGCAAGTGCTGCACTCGTTGCAAGGGACGGCTCAACGAATGCAGCCAGTCTCGGTTTTGTTGCTTGGCCGTTATCGACACTTAGCCCCATCCAATCTCGCGCAACTGCGTCGTAAGTTCTCTGATTTGGAAATCTCGTTTCGCACCATCCATGCATCGAAAGGGCTAGAGGCTGATCACGTGGTGATCCTGAACATGTTTCGCGGTCGTACTGGCTTTCCGTCAGAAATCGTTGATGACCCACTCCTAAGCCTTGTTTCGCCGGAGACCGAGCCATTTGAGAATGCCGAAGAACGCCGGGTTATGTACGTCGCGCTCACCCGTGCCCGAAAATCCGTGACACTTATGGGTTCAGCATCAAAACAATCGGCTTTCGTTTCCGAGTTGTTGGATGACCCTGAATACGGGACAATCGGCGCGGACGGCCAAGTAGAATTCAACCATACCTGCGGCGAATGTGGTGGACATCTGGTTCCTGTCCCGACCAAAGATGGCCGGACATGGTACAGGTGCGAACATGCTACCCTCTGCGGACATTCATTGAATGCATGTGCTTCATGCGGCGTTGGGCTGCCAGTTCGGAACAAACGAAGCGGTTTAAGCAAATGCTCTTGCGGTGCCGAATACCAGGGGTGCCCCAGTTGTGAAGATGGGTGGCTGGTCGAAAGGAAAGGCCGATATGGCACATTTCTGGGATGTGTCAGCTACCCACGGTGTAAGGGTAAGGCGAAGATTGCCAAGACTTCTGGGTGATCGAACCAACCTATCCACGTCAAGCTTGTGCCCTAGAGTGCTCATTGATGGAAATCACTTGAAGTTGTCTGACGTCAGCGCCAATGGGACAGTTTAGAGTGATTAGATAAGACAGGGTTTCTGGCACACCTTAGCCGACATTCGCTATGGTCAGTGCAAAAGCCAAACATGGGTCACGCCGCACGCGACAAGGCGCAGTCTATGTTGAGTTAGTTCGCGCGGCTTCAGGTTTTGCCTTCGATTAGAGCTCGAAAATCTTCTTTTCAGTTTTGTGGAGGCAGTCGCCTGGGCCGTCAGCTTCGATCATATAGTTATCGCAAATGACAGCAAAGACCCGGCCATCATCATAGCCCGGATGCACAGCCAAAAGCATGCCCTCTGCCAAAGGTAACGTTTCATCCTGACGGATTAACGGACGTTCGACCATTTCGCAGCCTTGCCCATGCGCGTAAAGGCGGGCTTCTTGAGGCAATCCGTGCCCTTCCATCCACGCATTATGCTGTGCGAAAATATCTGCCGGTTTCGCTCCGGGCTTGATGAGCGACAGTGAATAGTCCTGCGCGTCCAACACATTTTGGAACGCTTGCAATAGGTGATCGTCGGCTGCCCCAAGAACCATCGTTCGCGCGATTTCAAGATAGATCCCGCCGGGGCCATTAACTTCTATTAGAATGGAAAGGTGATCGTCTTTTGACAATTCTCGTTCCTGAAAATGCCGCCCCTTAAACCGGGAAGGCTGACCCATCGGCGCTGAGCTGCCCAGATAGATCCCCTGATCGCTGCCAAGCCGGCGTCCGACGGCTTCGGCATGGGCCATGACATCTCGATCACTCAGACCAGGCCGAATGAAGTCGCAAACCTCGGCAAAGACTTGATCCTGGAGTGCTGCGGTGACCTTGATCAGCTCGATCTCTTCGGCGCTCTTTATGGCTTTGACACGGTCCATCTCGTCCGTGACATCGATCACTTCGACGGAAGGCAATGCCGCGCCGAGCATATTGACCAAGGAATGTGGCATCGCGCCGCCCGCAAGCAGACCGAGTTTTTTGACACCATGCCTTTGCAAATCCGCAACGATCAGTTCGGCATCATAATCAAGCGATGCTAGAATACTCACAAAGGATGGCGTGCCAAAAACTTTGCCCACACCGCGCGCATCCGGGTCAGAACCTTTGAGGTCACGCACTGACCCAAACGCCCCCATCTCGACAACAGTCATCGGCGCATCGGCGTAAAAGATAACGTTCCGCGGATACCCGTTCATTGCCGGAATATCGGTGAACCACCGCACATAGCCCCCCATCCAGTCTTCGCGGGCGTGCATAATGATAGCGTCGACGCCGGTATCGGCCATCATCTGACGGGCAACATTCCAGCGACGGTTCATTTCGGTATCAGTGATCGGGGAAATTGTTGTCATCTCTTGCTCTCTTAATTGCGCTTGATGAGCCCGTTCAGGGCAGTTGGTCCACCCGACAGAAAAGCGTTCAGGTTCTCCGCAACCAGCGGCATGGCCTGCTGTTTATAAATGTCGGACATGCCACCGATATGCGGTGTGATCAGAACATTTGGGGCCGTCCAAAGCGGGTCACTGGGGTCGAGGGGCTCTTTTGCGAAAACATCGAGGCCTGCGCCAGCAATTGCGCCGCTGTTTAGCGCATCAAGCAGGGCGGCCTCGTCGACGCATCCGCCGCGCGAAATATTGATCAGGATCGCATGCGGCTGCATCGCGGCAAATACGGCTGCGTTTATGATGTGATGTGTGCTGGGGCTGTAGGGGGTGAGGACAACCAGAAAGTCGCATTCCGATGCAGCTGTTTCTAGGGCCGCACGTTTGTAGATTTTGGTGAACCCGGAAACAGAAGTGCGACCGTCAGAAACCCCGATAACTTCCATCCCAAACGCCGCGCAACGCGCCGCCAGTTCCTCGGCAATGGATCCAACGCCAACAATTGTAGCGGTCTTTCCAAAGAGCAGGCGTTGCGGCCAACGTTGCCATGTTTTGGTGTCCTGATTGCGCTGCATTCTGGGGGCGTCACGATTGAGGCTAAGCATCATCAAAAACGCCAGTTCCGACATTTGCGGGCCATGAAAGCCGCCGCAATTTGTCAACACCACATCCTTGTCGAGTGTTGTCATCGTCATGAGGTTATCGACGCCAGTGGTCAGGGCCTGGACCCATTCCAGCCGCGCGGCATGCGCGAACAGCTGTTGTTCCAACGCCGGAGCAAGCCCAATGATGACTTCGGCGTCCTGCGCATGCAGCAACGCGGTCTCGTTGTCTGTTGCCGCAACAAATTCATATCCCGGGCAACGCGCGGCAAGCTGCTGGGCATACCAATGCGAGTCGACATCGCGGATGAGGGCAGTCTTCTGAACAGGTGAGTTCATGTTAGAAACTCTGACTTGCGGCAAGGGTGATGGATTGTGTTGTGCGGGAAAAGCATGGCTTGCCTTCTAGAACAGTTCCCGATCAAGAAATTATGGTTTCCCCAAGAAACGCGGCGTCCAATGCGGCCCGTGGTTTTTGCCGTCAGCTCCTTGGCCACGGATCCAAACCGCGCAACGGCTGTTGTGGATACAAGAAACTTGACACGAGACTTCCTATTTGCGCCAATCAGAAAATTGAGTATTTCCATAAGAAAAACTAATGCAACTGGACTCCCGTCAACTCCGCCATCTTGCTGCGATCGGACAGCACGGCACTTTCGTCGCTGCAGCTAAAGCGCTTGGGTTAACACAGCCAGCCTTGTCACTGAGCATTCAGCGGCTCGAGGATATCTTGAAGGTCACGCTGGTCGAACGGGGTCGCAATGGCGCGACATTGACCGAGCCGGGGCGGATGCTGGCGATCCGATCCCAAGAGATCGATGAAACGATTGCCACTGCATTGCACGACATCGAACTTGCATCGCAGGGGATCAAAGGCAAGCTGCGCATCGGCGGCACGCCTCTTGCGACAGGCAACATTATACCTGCAACGATTTCCGAAATTCTGGAACAGACGGCAGAAGTCGAGTTTGAGATTGTCGAAGCAACAGATGAAACCCTGATTGATTATCTGGATCGCGGGCTGCTCGATATCATCGTTTGCGCAGCGGGTCAGATTTCGAAAACCGGGGTTCATTCCTTCACACCGCTTTTCGAGGCAAGGACCGTATTGGCGATGCGCCCCAGTAACCCGCTTGCCAAACACAGCAGCCTGTCACTCGACCTGTTGGAGGAGGAAGTGTGGGCGCTGCCCCCAAGTGGCGGGACGTTCCGCAAACAGATTGACGCGCTTTATGTCACGAATGGCTGGGCCTTTCCCAAGCGTGTTATTGAAACCTCATCAATCGCCACCTTGCTAAAGATCGTGCGCATGACCGATGCTGTCTCGCTTTTGTCCGAACAGTTGATCCTCGACGAAATCAGGCTTGGGTTTTTGAAATGTATCGAAATTGACCACCCGCTTGCCCCGCGGGTATTTGGCATTTTGGCCCGCAAGGATCGCACGCCCAGCACGCTTGCCTCGCTGTTTAACCAAACCGCGACCAGACTGGCCGCTGCGTTAAATTGAAGGGGCTTTCAGGCGTGCTATTTTGCTTTGGAGTTTGCTTCGTCAGAAACGAAGGTGGTTTGAACCAATTCAGCTGTTCGTTGAAAGTGCTCGGTCAAAAGCTCTGCTGCCTTATCGGCGTCACGTTCAAGCGCCGCCGTTTTAATCTCGCTATGCTCATCGCGTGGGTCGCTGCGAGATGCCCCTGCCATTCGGGCGAGGCTTCTGTAACGTTCGGCAGAGTCAAAGAGCTGGCTACATGTCTCGATCAGCCACGGTGATCCACATGCCGAAATCAGTGCCTGATGAAAGGCTTTGTGAACGCGGTCCCACTCTGGTGACGGTGTAGGGGGCTCATCTGCAGACATGCGCGGTGTGCGTGACAATCGGTGGTGGCTTAATAGGACCGCTTCTTCCCACGCCTCATCACCAAGCTCGATCGACCGGCGCAATCCAATATCGTTCATCCAACACCTGGCCTGCGTCAAATCCTGAAGTTCCGGAACACTGACCGGCGAAACGACGAAACCGCGATTGTCAGAGTGAATAGCAAGTCGTTCCGTCGCGAGCCTATTCAGAGACTCGCGAATTGGACTGAGGCCAGAGTCATATTGCTCGCTCAGATCGCGCACATTCAGCTTCACGCCCGGCCGGAGCGATCCGTCCAGAATGGACCGGCGGATCTCCCAGTAAATGGCACTCGCACGAGTTTTGCGTTCAGGAGTTTCGACTAGTTGTCTTTCGTTCATTTTTTCCAACTGCGTTTTGGTAATTTTCTACTTCATTATCCGTCGTGAATAAACCATCAATCGTGACTAATCTTCATTTTGTCGATTATTCTTGACGGATTGCTATTTTGTGGATCATTGTTCGAGTCGGATAGGTCGATAATTGTCAAAAAAAGGGGAAAGCATTGCGATTTGTAAGTGTGCGCAAAGACGGCAAGGCAACTCCTGGCGCGATAGACGGCTCCGAAATCGTCTTGATCGGTGATCTTTTTGATGACCTGACAGCCCTTGTTGAAACGGGTGAAGACGGCCTCAAACGAGTGGCTAAGGCGCTGCAGGAGGAAGGTCGGGAGCGCGTCCCATTAGAGGATGCGGAGCTTGGGCCACCGATAAACAGATTCAAACGGGACATCCTTTGTACTGGCTGGAATTACTGGGATCATTTCGACGAGAATAAAGGCCGGCGTGACGGGCAAGAGGTCGAACGCCCCACAGCGCCCACCTATTTCACAAAGGCGCCCAACGCGGTTATTGGGCCGCATGATGACATCGCTTGGGACGAGCGTTGTTCAAAGAAATGGGACTACGAGGCCGAGCTGGCACTGGTAATCGGAAAGGCCGGGCGTTCGATCCCTGCAAGCAAGGCTAAAGACCATATTTTCGGCTTCTGTCTTGCAAATGACGTTTCTCAACGTGATATCCAGCGCCGTCATGGCGGGCAATGGATGCGAGGCAAAAGCCCTGACAATACAACGCCTCTTGGCCCCTTTCTGGTGACGGCAGATGAGGTCGGCGATTACGATGACATGCGGATTGAATGTGAGCTGAACGGCGATGTGATGCAGTCTGCTCTTATCAAGCAAATGGCGTTCGATATTCCAACGCTTATTGCCGAGCTGTCCTTCGGGATGACGCTTAATTCGGGTGATGTCATCCTGACAGGAACGCCTGCTGGTGTAGGCAACGCGCGTACACCGCAAGTTTGGCTGAAGCCTGGCGATGTTGTGGTAACCCGCGCCACCGGCTTGGGCGAACTGCGAAACATCGTGAAAGAAACCGATCTTTACGGCGAAGCGGATATTGTTTTGTGATGACGGACTTTCTGATCACAGCGATTGTCAGCGTCGATATTGTGTCTCCTGATTTGGAAACCCATGCTGCATTCTATCGCGATGTGTGGGGGCTTGATCCGGTCGAGCACGTGGGAGATGCGCGTTTCTTTTCTGGGACCGGCCGTGATCCCTATCTGCTTGCGCTATTGCCGGGGGAAACCCTGGGTCTTGCGGCTGTGACGTTTAGGTGCGCCAGCGAAGAAGCGATGGATGTGGTGGCAGCACGCGCCGAAGGGGCAGGGTGCAAACGCTCAGACGGGCCGGATGCCACGACGCGGCCGGGCGGCGGAAAAATGATCGATTTGCGGGAGCCAAACGGGTCGCTGATCCGCCTTATTCACGGCGACACGCTGCGCGCGGCGAAACCATCAAAGATGGATCGTGCCGAGCGTTTGTCGCATGTGAACATCAATACGAAGGACGTTGATGGATTGGCGAATTTTTACGCTGACGTCCTTGGGTTCCGACAGACGGATCGTTCAAAGATCATGGCGTTCCTGCGCTGCAATTCGGACCACCATGCAGTGGTATTGGCCGAAGCGCCCTGCGAGGGTTTGAACCATATTGCATTCCTATTGCCAGAGCTGGAAGGGGTCATGTTCGCCTCGGGCCGGATGTGTGACCACGGGTATGACATTGGATGGGGAGTCGGGCGCCACGGACCTGGCAATAACGTATTTTCTTATTTCGTCGATCCTGCCGGTTATGTCGTCGAGCATACCGCCGATATTTTGCAGGTCGATGACAGCTATGTTGTAGGCACGCCGGCGGACTGGAAATGGCCGCCGGGTCGGACAGACAGATGGGGCATTGCCCCGCCAAAAAGTGAATCCTGCAAGGCGGCGCAGGTCGCCATGGGATTTGTTTGAAGATCAGAAGACGGGCAGTGCACGCATGTAATGGCTGCGTGACTGGAGGAGACCGTTTTTTGGATGCCCTTGCGTGGGGCGAAACGTACCAGATCGTGGGGTTTAACTCGCGAAGGTATGAACCTTGGGAGGAAGATCAATATGAAGACGATTTCTAAGAGCGCGCTTCTGACATGTTCTGCCGCGGCGCTATTGGCCGCGACCGGTGCTGTCAACGCGCAAATGACACCTGACGCCATTGCGTTTCTGGAAGAAAACGGCATTGCCGAGAATTTGATTGCGCAAGCCGATGCAGCCACTGCGACCGAGCTCGACATTCCGGCTGAATGGATCGAATTGGCAGCAGCCGAAGGCCCAATTGATTTCAGCAATAACGATGCCGCAGCACATGTTGCCCGATGGCTTCCGGTTTTTAACGCGCGATATCCAGATATCGAGGTCATCGCGACCGAAACATCCGGTGCCGCCCGCGCGGTCCAGCCGCTTCTTGCCTATCGGTCCGGCAATCTGGTGCGCCATATCGTCGTGAGTTTTGAGGGGTCGCTGCAGGACTACATAGAAGCCGATGCTTTGGCTGAAATCGACGATCTGCCCGCGTGGAATGGTATTCCTGAAGATCGACGCGCAGCGGATGGCACGTTTTCGGGAATGCAAAACACAACCTGGTGCCTGATTTACAATACTGATCTTGTCGATGAAGACGAACTTCCCGCCACATGGTGGGATCTTGTCTCAGAAGACTCGCCACTTCGCGGTGGCCGGGTCGGCGCAGCAAACCGCGCCCAGCTTTGGACGCTCAACCTTTGGACTCATCCCGATTACGGTCCTGAGCGCATGACAAACGAATTCTTGCCAGCGTTCTTTAACACTCTTGAGCCGCAGGTGCGCTCCGAAGGCGTTGGTGGCATGATCAACTTGCCAATGGTTGGGGAATTCGATGTCGGGCTGCCCACACCCAACGATGAAACGGCTGAACTCATGGAAACCGGCGCGCCTGCCGGCTGGCATTGCCCAGAACCGGTACCACAGTATTTCAACCTGATCGGGATGTTCCGCGATTCACCAACGCACCATTCCTCAAGAATCTTCATCAACTGGATCCTGAGCCAAGAAGGTCAGCTTGTCCGGCTTGCCGCAGGCGGTGACGGTCCTGTGCACAGAGACCTTCAGGTGGAAGGCGCAGCAGCGCTTGCAGAAGAATATGCAGGCAAGGATATCGCGCTGCGTACATTGGACGGAATGATGAACCAACTGCCGCTTCTTTACGAAGTCTGGAACCCGATCTGGTCGGAATCTGGCGGATCTAACTAGACCCGACAACTCATCAAATAGTGCATGTCCCCGGATCAGAAATGGACCGGGGATACGTCTCGAGACCAGAAGGTGAAAAATGGCTGACACGGCTGACATTCCGCCCGTATCTACGTCTGTTTCCGGCGCAAAGGCCGGACGAAACATTTTGGCCAGGATTTTCCCTTGGCTGGTATTGATCTTACTTGCGGCAGCGGTCATCGCGCCGATCTTTTCGCTGGTTGCGGGCGCGTTTAGCCTGTCTCGTTTACCGAACGAGTTTTCACTCGATAACATGGGGCTCGACAATTTCTACGCGGTCTGGGTCGAGCAACGAATTGATAGGGTGATCTGGAACACGACGATCTATGTGATCGGCGCCACCACCTTTGGTATTTTCAGCGCCGCGCTTCTGGCGTGGCTGGTCGAGCGTTCGGACATGCCCGGCAAGCTATGGATTTACGCAGGTGTCCCATTGGGCATCGCGGTTCCGGGCATTCTGCATGCAATCGCATGGGTGCTTTTGCTTAGCCCACGATCCGGTTTCATAAACCGCGGATACATGGATCTGACCGGTTCATCGGAACCGCTCTTTGACATTTATACGATGGGCGGGTTGATCTTTGCCGAAGGGTTGCGACTCGTCCCAGTGGCGTTTTTGATGCTTGTGCCATTAATGCGCAGCATGGACCCGTCGCTGGAGGAAGCCGCCGCTGCAAGCGGTGCAAGTCCAATGCGCGCGACGCGCCGGATCACAATCGCCCTTCTTCTCCCCGGCGTTCTTGCGATCAGCATTTTTCAGGCGATCACTGCGATTGAGAACTTTGAGGTTCCCGGTATCCTTGGGATGCCTGTTAATCTGCACGTCTTTAGCACACGTGTTTTCAACCTGATTGACAATATCGGAACAATTCCGACCTTTGGGCAGGCAAATGCCGCGGCGGTCTTCTACCTCGCCATCGCTTTGGTGATATCGTTCTTCTACCTGCGTCTTGTGCGTCATTCCGAGCGGTATTCAATCATCACTGGCAAGGGATACACGCCGCGCAAGGTCCGTCTTGGCCGTTGGCGCAAGCCTGCCTTTGCCATAGCCTTGCTGTATTTGTTCGTGACGATTGTTCTGCCGTTTCTGGTTTTGCTCTACGTGTCATTGGTGAATTATCTGCGGCCGCCAAGCATCGAAGCATTCACATCTATGACGACCAGGCATTATGAGGCCGTCTTTAACCAGCCGCGCGTTTTCCGGACATTGATGAATACGATCTATGTCACCTTGATGACGGCGACGACGGTTACAATCGTGTCTTTCGTCATCGCCTATATCATCGTGCGCACACGCTTTCGGGGCCGTTATGCGCTTGATATGCTGTCTTTCCTGCCCCACTCGATCCCCGGTATTGTTCTCGGTCTCGCTCTTTTCTGGCTGTTCATGCAATTTGACCGGCTGACCGGAGCCAGCACCTTCGGATCGATTTATGCGCTCGTCCTTGGTTTCACGATCCTGTTTCTTTCATACGCTGTGCGCGCAATGAGTGTGGCAATGATCCAAGTTCATCCTGATCTTGAAGATGCTGCCAAGCTATCAGGCGCACCGCCGTGGCGCATCGCCTTGCGGATATTCGGGCCGCTCCTACTTCCTACGCTCGTCGGCATCTGGATCTACGTCGCGATGCTAAGCGTGCGCTTTATCAGCCTGCCTTTGATCCTATCGCAAGGCGGCAGCAACGAAGTGCTCGGCGTTATGATCTGGTCCCTTTGGGACAACGGAAACATCAGTTCAGTGGGTGCCATCGGCATCATGCTGATGAGCTTTATGTTCGTACTCGCGCTTGGATTGCGCCTGTTCGGATTTGGAAAACAAGGCGGAGGTGCATTGTGATAAAGATCGAAAATCTGCGGGTTCGCTTTGACTCGGATAAGGGAATTGTCGACGCTGTTCGAGGCGTGACTATCAATGTGAAAGCAGGTGAATTTTACACGCTTTTAGGACCAAGCGGGTGCGGCAAGACAACGACCTTGCGCTGTCTTGCAGGTTTGGAACGCCCAACCGGTGGCAGTATATCGATTGGCGACACCGTTGTTCATGACACGGATCAGGGAACGAGCGTTCCCACACATAAGCGCGATATCGGCATGGTGTTCCAGTCTTATGCGATCTGGCCGCACCTAACGGTTTTTGAAAACGTCGCCTTTCCATTGCGTGAAGTGCGTCCAAAGATTGAAGAACCGCAGATCGTCGAACGGGTCACCAAGGCGTTGGAACTGGTGCAATTGGCCGGATACGAAACCCGACCTGCGCCGTTTTTAAGCGGTGGACAGCAGCAACGCTTGGCTTTGGCTCGCGCGATTGTTCGCGAAGCCTCAGTCGTGCTTTTTGACGAACCTCTGTCTAATCTTGACGCCAAACTGCGCGCCGAAACGCGCCTTGAATTGCGCAACCTCGTAAAACGGCTTGGGATGACGGCCCTCTATGTTACCCATGACCAGACCGAGGCTCTGACCATGGCGGACCGCGTGGCCGTCATGCGTGATGGTGAGATCGTGCAAGAGGCAACGCCGATTGAAATCTACAAACGCCCGAATTCGCGCTTTGTGGCCAGCTTCATCGGACAGTGCAACTTTGCGGACGCCACTGTGACAACCTGCTCCAATGGCGCAGATGCTGGCATGATGGACACAACATGGGGCCCGATGCCGTATATCGCGGAATCGGACTCTGTGGTCGGAGCGGAGGTAAAAATCGCTGTGCGGCCCGAAAACGTGCGGCTGTTACCTGATGGCGCCGCTGGCGCTTCAGACACACCGCAAGGCGAAATCACTGATACAGTCTTCCTCGGCGAGTCCGTCGAATGCCGCGTGCGGCTTGGAAATTCGGATCTGGTTGCTCGGATTCACCCGGACCAACCTGTTGCGGTCGGGGAGAAGATTGGCGTCCTGATCCGGCCCGAGGATGTTGCGATCCTGTCAGAGTGATGGCCGAGGCCGAACAATTGGGCGGACGCGGCGGTACATTCGCACTGGCCGCGCTGCTGCTTGCATGTAGCGCGACGGTTCTTGAAAGTATGGCGGTTGGAGTGGCCTTGCCTGCCATATCGATTGAATTCGAAATTTCGTCGACAATGGCCACGTGGGTCATGGGCGCAGCTCAGTTCGTTATTGTTGCACTGCTTTTGCCGATGGCAGCCCTTGGCGATGCCATCGGGTATCGCAGTGTCTACCTGGCGTCGCTTGCAATTTTCGTAGTCGCATCTCTGGCTTGTGCTTTTGCCCCCGGTTTTTCCACAATCGTGGCCGCGAGAGCGGCGCAGGCAATTGGAACCGCCGGTGTGATGAGCTTGGGGTTTGCGATGCTGCGCACTGTATTTTCCGACAAGCGTTTGGGCCAAGCGATTGGCCTGATGGCGGCCACTGTAGCCATTGCATCTTCGCTTGGACCTGCTGTTTCGGGGCTGATCCTGTCGGTGGCAAATTGGCGCGCCATTTTTTTAATGCTGGTTGTGATTAGCGCGATTGCTTTGCTTATCGGCCTATTCACTTTACCCAAAACGCCGCCCTCGGGGCGGCCCTATGATTTGTTTGGCGCCGCCCTTGTCGCAGCAATGTTTTCGGCGGCGCTTTTGGTGATAAACGGGCTGGCAAACGGCTGGTCCCCATTGGTGTTGTTTACGGGGGCAGGGGCATTTGCAGTGCTCATTGGATTTGTGCTTAGGCGCTCACGCGGCGCAAAGTCGCCGGTATTTCCGGTGGATTTGCTTTCGCGTCCTGTTTTCGCGCTTTCCATCTGTGCCTCGATCTGTGCGTTCACAGCGCAGGCAATCGGCTTCATCCTCTTGCCGTTCTATCTGATTTATAGCGTTGACATGCCCGAACTTCAGATGGCGCTCATCATGAGCGTCTGGCCAGCCGCCACAGCGATCCTTGCGCCGATTTTGGGGCGTTTTGCCAATGTGATCCCTGCCGGTGTCGTTGGGGCTGCGGGCCTTGCCGTCATGGCAGTTGGCTTTGCTCTTGTCGCTCAGATTGACCCGACATCCACGCCCGTGGGCATTGGCTTGCGATTGGCGGTCTGTGGTATCGGATTTGCCGTCTTTCAGACACCGAACAATCGCCTTTTGATGCTTGCAGCCCCGCGCGAACGCAGCGGCGCGGCAAGCGGGAGCCTGTCAATCGCGCGGCAATTCGGACGCGCCGTTGGCACGGCAATTGCTGCTTTTGCTTTACTGGCTGGCCCGTCGGCCTCGCTGGATGTGATGATGGCCGCAGCAGCGATTATCGTCATTGGCGCTTTCGCAAGCGTTGGCCGCACTTGGTTCAAACAGGCTGAAACCTCGTAAATTGAAACGTTACGGAATAGGAACTGAATTGAATGCTTAAGCTTTATCACGGTAAGACAAGTGTTTGCTCGCAAAAGGTGCGCGTGACACTTGCGGAACTCGGGCTTGATTACGAAAGTGTCTTGATTGATCTGCAAAAGGGTGAGCAATTTGATCCAGCCTACAAGAGGCTTAATCCTGATGCGGTCGTTCCAACTTTGATTGATGATGATCTAGTCGTCGTCGAATCCAGTCTGATAGCCGAATACCTTGATAAGACGCGGAACGAAGGTCGCCTGATACCCCAAGACATTGCCTTGGAAACCCGCGTGAGACATTGGCTATTGCGCTGCATCGACGTACATGCCGCGGTCAGCACGCTTTCATTTGCCTCGGTCGTACGTAGTAAGACGTTGGCATCCAAAACGCCCGAACAGATCGAAGCAGGCATCGCCCGAATGTCCGATCCTGTGCGCCGCAGCAAGCGCCGTGATCTTTTCGCAAACGGGCTGTCATCCATTCATGTGGAACAGGCATTGCAACATCTGCATCGGGCATTTGGCGATATGAGCGCGCATATCGGTCAAGGCGATTGGGTGTCGGGGCCTGATATCGGTCTCGCGGATTTGGCGATGGTTTCCTATATCGACAGGCTCGAACGGTTGGGGTTCACGGGTCTTTGGGACGAGCCCTTTCCAGCCGTCGGCGCATGGCTGGCCAAAATGCAAGCAAGGCCAAGTTATTCCACAGCCATCGATGAATTTATTCCCGAATCCATGGCACAAGCCCAACGGACTGAGGGGAGCAAGCATTGGCCAGAGCTCGGTCAGCAATGGGATGCAATTGGGTAATGACCTGCTCCCCTTTGAACCCGCGTTTATAGGTTAGCTCTGTTCAGAGTTTGGTCCTCTTTTGACCTTTGGTGATACTTCCGCAGGGTCAGCTCGTCGAGGCTCGAGTGCGGGCGGTGGTGTTTGTGGTCGCCGCGCCATGCCGCAATCATGCGGCAGGCATGGCGCAGAGACGGGAACAGGTGTTTGTTCAGGCATTCCTCTTGCATACGCCCGTTGAAGTTTTTGACGAGGCCATTCTGCATAGGCTTTCCGGGCGCGATGTAGTGCTAGCCGACTTTACGGTCGTCCTGCCATTTCAGCATCGCGTTGCTTGTCAGTTCGGTTGTTTTGTCGCTGACCACAAGGTAGGGATGCCCACGCAGCTCGGCGATCCGATCAAGAACACGGGCGACACGTGCGCCGCTGATGGATGTATCAACCACAGCGGCCAAACGTTCCCGGCTAAAATCATCAATCACGTTCAGCACCCTGAACCGACGCCAGTCTTCTTCGCTACGCAAGAAAGAATGCAACTATTGTTGTAAGCACACATTCACCCAATCGTCAGTTGGTCTTCTGCAGATTTGGGGTTTTGGCGGTTGGAGGAATGTCGACCGTCTCCAACCAATATCATTGGAGTGACCGAAAGTGCTGTAGCTAGCACTTTGAAAAGCATGAAAACAGCGAACGTGAAACGTTTCGATATACCAATTCCCCAAAAGGCATCGTTCGCGGCAATCGCTCCCGTGAAAACTGCCAATACGCGCAATCGGTGCTGACTAAGAATACTTCAGTCTGTTTTATCGCTGTCCAAAACATCGTGAAAACATCCTATCAGTTTCCTGAGTACAGCGGTTTCCGCGCTATTTGATCCATACGCAACAACATATCGATACCTAAGTTCGGGTACAAAAGGCCGTGTTACAACGCCGTTTTTTTCCCACAGGTGGGCTGCGAAGGGTTCAATTAGTGCAACGGCCAGGCCTTCGGCAACCAAACTATAGCCGGTGTGAGAGCTTTGAATGCCTAAATTGGATTGAAAATTCACGCCTGCTTCTATCAAAGTCCTCTTTGTTTGCTCCCAGTTAACCATTCCAACCGGCAAAATACGGATGACATTCTGACCCTCCAAGTCTGCAGGCCCAATGATCTCACGTGCAGTGAGTGGATGGTGCTCAGGAAGTGCGCAAACATGAGAGGTTTCGACGAGTGTCTCTTGAGTGACCCCTGTAACCTCTGGAAAAGCATGGGAAATTCCAATGTCGGCGCGTTGGCACTTTAGGCTACTGGCAATCTCTGTTGAAGTTACGTTTTCAATTCGAACACCAACCTTCGGGAACTCGTGCCGAAAGAGGCTGATCGCCCTCGGCAATACATAGGTCGAAATTGCTGGTGTAGCGCAGATCGTAATATCATTTGGTTCGCTTGCGCGGATTTGGCGGGCGGCAAGCTCCAGTTCGGAAAGTCCAACATAGACTTGTTCGACGCTTCGGAAAAACCGCATTGCATCTTCCGTGGGCTCAAGACGTCCGCGTAAACGTTCAAACAGCTTGAATTTCAGTTCTATCTCGAGATCAGAAATCAAGCGACTTACGGCAGGTTGTGTAACGGAGAGCGCTTCGGCCGCGGCGGTAGTGGTTCCTGTTAGAATAACGTGGCGAAAGGCCTCGATTTGCCGATGTTTCAATGGGCTGGCCTCCTATAATATTCACGCATATGTCGATACGATAATATGATTTGATATTATTACTTACGTTTTGCAATCATGTCTTCAACTAATTTCGGAGTTGTTGATGAATCGCTTGCTGAGAATTGTTGTAGCCGGATACGGACGCTGGGCTTTGGCGGAACGAAATCCGGCGGCGCAAGTTGCCGAAAACCTGAAGAAGGAACACATCGAAGGCTGCGAATTATCTCCATATGTTTTGCCTGTCTCAAGCGCGACGCTGACCGAAAACATCTCTCGGATACTTAAAGCGGAACGCCCGGATGTCTGGATCGGTCTTGGTGTGAACTCCGTAGGAACGATGATCCAGCCCGAAATGGTGGGAATTAACTGGCGGCATTTCGCGGTGCCGGATGTGGATGGCGCGGTACTGAACAATCTCCCGATATTTTGTGAGGGGCCAGACGCCTATAATTCCGGTATTCCAAACGAAAAAATTGTGCGTTCGTTACGTGCAGAGGGGATACCAGCGCAAATCTCGTTTCATGCCGGAACGCATCTTTGCAACCAGATGCTCTATTCCGTGAACCATCTGACGCGCTTGATGAATCTGCCCACATTCTCCGGGTTCATTCATATTCCGCAGAGCCCCGAAAACATTGCGGCATCGCCTGACCACACGCCGTCCGCGGGTTCAATGAGCCTGCAAATGTCCACCCGAGCCATTCGCAAATCAATCGAAGTCGTTCGAGATGAATTATTCAGCCCCAAAAGACAGGCCGCATAGAGGAAAAGACGCCATGCAAGACGCCGAAAAAACTCCTGACGATATGCTGCTTAGGGTAAAAAACCTGACCGTCCAGTTCGGCAGCGGGCCGATGGCCGTAAAGGCAGCCGATGATCTAAATTACGTGCTTAAACGCAACAAAACACTGGCCATTGTGGGGGAATCCGGGTCGGGAAAATCGGTGTCCTCACTGGCTGTTCTCGGGTTGATTAAACATATTGGTGGGCAAATCGCGTCCGGCGAAATTCTTTTCAAAAGTGATGTCCTAGGCCGGGAAGTAGATCTCTGCACTCTGGATGAGGAATCGCTGCGCCGCATTCGTGGCAACGAAATCGCTATGATTTTTCAAGAACCGATGACCTCACTCAACCCGGTCTTCACGATCGGCAGCCAGATCGTCGAAACTCTTGTGCTGCACCAAGGGATTTCGCAACGCGCGGCGCGCCAAAAAGCCAAAGAGGCGCTCGAACTTGTGCGCCTTCCGAATGCCGGGCGCTTGATCGACAATTACCCGCATCAGCTTTCGGGCGGGATGCGGCAACGCGCGATGATAGCCATGGCCCTGTCCTGCCAGCCCAAAATCTTGATCGCGGATGAACCGACGACCGCGCTTGACGTCACCATTCAGGCGCAAGTGCTCAGCATCATCCGCGATTTACAACGGGATATGGGAACCTCGGTTATTTTCATCAGTCACGACATGGGCGTCGTGTCTGAGATGGCTGATGACGTTCTGGTCATGAAAGCCAGCAAGCGCGTAGAGATTGGCGCGGCCAAAGATGTGCTTGGCGCCCCAAAAGAGGATTACACCCGCGCACTTTTGGCGGCGGTTCCACGGATTGGCAGTATGACGGGCACCACGAAGCCCAAGCTCTTTGACATCCCCGGCGAGGCCTCGGAAGGGGACACGCCAGAAGCTGCGGATTTCGACGCTTCTGAGCCGATCATCGAACTCGACAAATTGACGACCCGCTACGATATCAGAGGCGGTTTGTTGAACCGCGTGACCCACCGCGTTCACGCTGCTGAAGAAGTGTCGTTCAAGATTTACCCCGGCGAAACGCTGGCGCTGGTGGGGGAGTCCGGCAGCGGTAAATCCACCGTCGGAAAAACCATCCAGCAACTGGTCGACCCGGTATCGGGCGCGGTCCGGTTTCGGGGCGACGACATCTTTTCAATGCCAAAAACTGAACGGACGTCCTTTCGGCGGCAGACTCAATATGTCTTTCAGGACCCTTATGGTTCGCTCAATCCTCGCAAAACAGTGGGCGAAAGCATTTTGGAACCGGCTTTTGTGCATAATGTCGTCGCGCCGGGCAGTAACGGGCGCGACTATGTGTGTGACTTACTAGAAAAGGTCGGCCTGCCAGCAGCCCATGTGGATCGCTATCCGCATGAGTTTTCCGGCGGTCAGCGCCAACGTGTCTGTATTGCCCGCGCATTGGCATGCAAACCCAGCCTTGTGATTGCCGATGAGGCTGTCTCGGCATTGGATGTGTCCGTGCAGGCGCAAGTCGTCAATCTATTGATGAAACTGCAAGCCGAAGAAGGCCTCGCTTACCTCTTTATCACTCATGACATGGCAGTGGTCGAACGAGTCAGTCACCGTGTCGCTGTAATGTATCTGGGTCAGATTGTCGAAATCGGCAGCCGACAACAGATCTTCGAAAACCCCCAACACCCCTATACTCGGCGCCTGCTTGCAGCGGTTCCGGTGCTGGATCCGGGCAATCGTCCCGAACGCAAACCACTTGAAGGTGAAATTCCAAGTGCCACGCGCCGTGTTGGCGACGAGCCGAAGATTTTACAGCTCGAGGAAATTGCAGACGGCCACTTGGTGGCGCGCGGAACCGAAGGGTTTGAGGGGATGCAACTGGCCTGACCGGGGCGTTGTGAACCAAGCAAAATGTAAAACGACAATGATGATGACAGGAGATATGACATGATGTCGACAATAGGGGGCTTGTTGTCCCATTTGCCAAGGCGAGCAACGCTTTTTGCCGCCATTGTTGCGACGCTTCCCATTGTGGGGCCGGGCGTGGCCGGGGCGCAGACGATCCTTAATGTGGCCCAATCTCGTGATCCGCAAAACCTTGATCCGATTGATACATTCCGTTTGGCTTGGGGGTCTGTCGCCAGCAATATCTTTGATGGCCTGATCCACCGGACCGAAGACCTTGAGCTTGAGCCGGGTCTTGCGACAAGCTGGGAATTCCTGGACGACGATACCCGCATTCGTTTCCACCTGCGCGAGGGGGTCGTCTTTCACAACGGCGAGCCTTTCAACGCCGCGGCCGTTCAATACACCTTCGAACGCCTTTTAGGTGAAGCAGGTGCTGCAGGCCCGCAAAGGGCAAATTATACATCCATCAGCGCCATCGAAGTTGTGGATGAGTTCACCGTTGATTTCCTGATGAACCAACCTGATCCGGTGCTGATCACCAAGCTTGCGGGCTATGGTGCAATGATCGTTCCGCCGCAATATATCGAAGAAGTCGGTGAAGAGGCATTTGACATGCATCCCGTTGGCACCGGACCTTTCCAAGTCGTCGAATATTCGCCGACAATTGGATTGGAGCTTGCGCGGTTCGATGGGTATTGGAATGGTCAGGCGCAAGTCGACGGCGTCAATATCCGTTTTATTCCAGAGGCCGCAACCCGCATGTCCGAACTGCTATCTGGTGGGGTCGATATCTCGCTGGATATCGAGACAACGTCAGTCGATACGATCCGCAACAATGCGAATGTCGACCTCGTGACCGTTGACGGTCCAAGCGTCACGATCCTGCGTTTTAACACGTCTGAAGGTATCACCCAGGATCCGCAAGTGCGCCGAGCCATTACGATGGCGATTGACCGGCCCACTATTATCGAGGCGATGCTCGGCGGTCTGGCAAGCCCGATCTCCAGCGCCCAAGGGTCCGGTTCATTTGGCTATGATCCCGAGCTTTCCCCATACGACTATGACCCCGAGGGTGCGCGCGCATTGCTGGCCGCTGCTGGTATTGAACCCGGCACCGAGATCACGTTGGACATGAACAACTCCAATGATACTTTCCGCGAGATCAGCCAGGTGATTGCTGCTTATCTTTCGCAAGTGGGCCTAGAGCTTAACATCCGCAGCCATGAGACCAGCGTCTATTTCAACGATATTCTGGCCAATGGCCGTACCGGTGAAATGTTCCTCTTTGGCTGGGGCGGCTGGACCTTCGATTTCGACAATACTGCTTATCTGCTCTACCATACAGGCGAGCGAAACAACCCATATATCGATGACGCGCATCTCAACGCTCTTCTTGAGCTTGAGCGGTCAACCTATGATGTCGATGTGCGTGAGCAAGCGTTGCAAGACGTTGCGGCCTATGCCCATGAAAACGCTCTGGATCTTCCGCTTTATAACACGTCAACACTCTATGGCGTGAACCAGCGGGTCGAGGGCTTCGTCCCAGCCCCAGATCTGCGAATGCGTTACATGGATATAACCGTCAACTGACTTCACTATCCGGGGCCGCTCTCTGCACTCTCCCTGCCCGTAATAGGGCAAAACGTGGCCCCGGATCTCTTGTTTGACGCACAACGGCGCGCCGATCGAGCTCTCCCCGCAACCCCAGGAGGAACCCATGCCCGTCATCAGGTTCATATTTGTCAGGTTCTTACAGGCCATCTTGGTCACTATGGCCGTCACACTTTTCGTGGCATTCGCGATCCGGCTCACCGGTGACCCAGTTGTCATGATGGTGTCAGAAGCAAGTAACGTAACCGAGGAAGACCTTGCTCGAATCCGCGAGTCGCTCGGCCTCAATCAGCCATTCTTAATGCAGTATTTTGAGTTCGTAAAAAACCTGGCGAGAGGCGATCTCGGAGATTCATTTTTTCGAGGTCCGGTCTGGGATTTGATTTCTGTGGCGCTGCCAGCAACATTGCTATTGGCGGCCACGTCAATGTTTGTCTCGATCCTAGTCTCGATCCCGCTTGGTATATATTCTGCTGTGCATAAGGGCGGGCTGGCCGATCAAATGATCCGGGTGTTGTCCCTTGTCGGGCTGTCCTTCCCGAACTTCTGGCTGGGTATCATGTTGGTGTTGGTATTTTCGATTACCTTCCCGTTCTTCCCGGCAAGCGGTTTTGACGGGCTTGCATCATTGGTTCTGCCCTCCGTCACAATTGGCATTATTCTTACCGCAACAAATGTCCGGCTGGTGCGCACAACGATGCTGGAAATTTTAGGGGCGCAATATGTGATGGTGGCCCGCGCCAAGGGCCTGAGTGAGCGCAAGGTGATCTATAAGCACGCGTTGCGGAATGGCGCGATTGCGCTTGTGACCTTTATGGGCCTGCAATTTGGCAATCTTATCGGTGGTCTGGTCGTGGTTGAACTGGTCTTTAACTGGCCCGGAATGGGCACGCTTTCCGTCGAGGCGATCGCGCAAAGGGACTATCCACTTTTGCAGGCGACCGTGTCGATCCTTGCCATCATGATTGTTGGCGTGAACCTGGCCGTTGATCTGATTTACGGCCTCATTGATCCTCGTATTCGGGTATCCTGACATGGCTGAACAAACTCAAAACCTTCCTGCGCGCACCCGTTTTCGTCTGAAATACCGCCGGTTCTTCAAGTTTGAATTCTTACTAGGGGCTTTGTTGACAGGTGTCTTGGGCACGTTGGTGATCTTGTCGACGTGGATTTTTCCCGAAGGTGGACGCAGCGTTGACCTGCTGGCGCGGCTGACCCCACCATTCCTGAGCTGGGAACATCCGCTTGGAACCGATCCTTTGGGCCGTGATATCCTTGAGCGGGTAATTCTGGGCGGCCGCATTTCCTTTGCTGTGGGTCTGCTATCCGCCGCGGGGGCGGTGCTGCTTGGAACGGTAATTGGTCTTTTGGCGGGCTATTACCGCGGGATATGGGATACGCTCATCATGCGCTTTGCCGATATTCAGCTGGCGCTGCCATTTATCCTGCTGGCCATTACAGTCATCGCGATTGTTGGCCCCGGAATTGATCGCATCATTGTTCTGATGATCGTCTCGCAATGGGTGCAATATGCCCGGCTGGTACGCAGTAGTGTTCTGTCCCTTCGGGAACGCGAATTTGTGCAAGCTGCGCGAAGCTATGGCCTCAGAGACCGCAAGATTATCTTTGGCCACATCCTTCCCAACGCACTTGGGCCGCTGATCATTCTGCTAACGCTGAATGTCGCCAACAACATCCTTCTGGAAAGCAGTCTGACCTTTCTGGGGCTTGGCGCGGATCCACAAACGCCGACTTGGGGCGGGATGCTGTCCGAAGGACGAAACTATATCCAAACCGCATGGTGGGTCACAGTTTTCCCCGGTGTTACGATCATGCTGACGGTTTTGGGCCTCAACCTGATGGGCGACTGGCTGCGTGATGAGCTTGATCCGCTTGGACGCACGTCGCGGTAACCATACAAAAACTAGGACCTAAGGCGACCGACGAGAATTGTCGGTCGCCTTTTTGATTGCATAGCTTCGCCGAATAAATGCGATTGTTATTCTGGCTGGCCTGCACTTTAAGCAAAATATCGAATTTACCCATCATTGACCGCATGATCTTAATGCTGCCGAGCGGGCCGTCAAACCTGATCTTCGCGTCTCGCACGAAATCAGGCGCGGCCATAGCACACTGTCTGCGGGACGAAGGTCCCTTTCGCGGCAAACTGGATAGACAAATGCGAGGTTTTCAAAAGGGCGCTGAATTCTGTCAATGACCGGCCATCGAATTCACACTCTAGATTCCAATGCAAGTTCCACTCCTATCACGTTGCAGGCGCAGCGCTCATCGGGATAGAACGCGACCAATGACAGCGGAAAGGCCAAACGCAGATGAAGATGCGCGACACGTTTCTAAAGCCTATGCATCCTGAGGGGCGGAAGTTTGTTGGTATTTTTGCCGCGATAACGGTTGGGCTCTTTCTGATTTGGCCCGTTCTTGGGTGGATCGGGATCGGGCTGACAATATGGTGTTACTACTTCTTTCGTGACCCTGTACGCGTCACACCACAACGCGAAGGGCTGATCGTCAGCCCTGCTGATGGTGTCGTCTCGCTCATTGAGCAGGCAGTTCCTCCTTCCGAACTTGGCATGCCTAACAAAGCGCTGACCCGTGTGAGTGTGTTCATGAGCGTTTTTAACTGCCATGTGAACCGGACCCCGATTGCGGGTCGCATTGCGGCCATCGCTTACAGGCCGGGAAAGTTCTTCAATGCCTCGCTGGACAAAGCCAGCGCCGATAATGAGCGCAACAGCCTCTGCATCGACATGGCCGATGGCCGGCAGCTTGCCGTAGTACAAATTGCAGGGCTCGTCGCGCGGCGGATCGTTTGCTTTTCGTCCGTGGATGATGTGCTGCGTACGGGAGAGCGCTTTGGTCTGATCCGCTTTGGCTCAAGGTTAGATGTCTATTTGCCCGAGGGCGTCGAGCCGATGGTCAGCTTGGGACAAACCATGATTGCAGGCGAAACCGTATTAGCGGATCTTGCGTCGACAGAACCCACGCGCATGGTTCAGGCAGATTGAGCAATGGTCCAACCGCAAGACAGTGCCGAACAAGCCAATATCCGCCTGATCCATCTGCTACCCAACCTGCTGACAATAGCTGCAATCTGCGCGGGCCTTACTGCGATCCGATTTGGGTTTGAGGGCAACTTTGAAATGGCGGTTCGCCTCGTGCTGGCTGCCTGTGTCCTGGATGGTCTGGACGGCCGGGTGGCGCGTCTCTTGAACCAATCTTCAGCTGTGGGCGCAGAACTCGATTCACTAGCGGACTTTGTGAATTTTGGGGTTGCTCCGGTCCTGATTTTACACAGTTGGGCCCTGCAAGATTTCCGAAGCGCGGGCTGGATCGCTGTGTTGTTCTACGCAATTTGCTGCGTTTTGCGGCTTGCCCGGTTCAATGTCAGCGAACGCCAAGAAAATAACGATGCGCCTGCCGAATTCTTTGTTGGCATACCTTCACCGGCTGGGGCCATTTTGGTTATTCTACCAATGGTCGTCTCGTTTGCTGTCTCGGATATGCCCGTAACCTCGCCAACCCTTGTCGCACTTCACATCTGCCTGATCGGATTGCTGATGATTAGTCGTGTCCCGACTTATTCATTTAAGAATATGGCAATTGACAAGGCAAACGCGAAGTTCGTCCTCTTGGGCGCGGCGGTATTGGCCTCTGCCCTGCTAACCTACCTTTGGGCCACTCTGACATTTCTTACACTCGCTTATATCATTGGCCTCGTCTGGGCTTACCGCTCGTCCAGAAAATCAAGATTAACTGAAGGATAGCATTTTGGAACTCAACGCCGTCAAAAAGTCATATGCGCGTTGGGCGCCGATCTACGACAAGACCTTTGGTGCCATTACGAATGTCGGACGCCGCACAGCCGTGGATTATATCAACACCCAAGATGTTGTGAATGTCCTTGAGGTTGGCGTTGGAACAGGCCTTGCCTTGCCGAATTATCGCCCTGAGTTGAACGTGACGGGTATTGATTTCAGCGAAGATATGTTGGCCAAGGCACAGAGCAAGGTCGAGGATCTGGGTTTGGATCACGTGCAAGAGCTCAGGCAAATGGATGCGCGCAATCTCGACTTTTCTGATGCGTCATTTGATGTTGTCGCGGCGATGCACATCATATCGGTTGTGCCAGAACCTGAAAAGGTCATGGCCGAGATGGCACGGGTCTGCAAACCAGGTGGCTTGATCGTGATTACAAACCACTTCGCAACCCAAACTGGCTTGCTTGCGCGGATCGAACGAATGAGCGCTCCATTTGCCAACCTTCTTGGTTGGCACTCGGATTTTGAAATCAGTACAGTTCTCAAGCAGGCCGATCTTAAGGTGATTGAGAAAAAGGCGCTGCCTCCAATGGGTATGATGACCTTTCTAGTGCTGAAAAAAACAGATGAGTGATCGTTTCTCAGCCTGTGATGGAAACTGGATGACATTCCAAAACACGCATACGTGGCTCGCCAGTTTTTTTTAAATACTTAAGAAGCTGCAAACACAAAGCTGACATTTGTCCGCGTTGCAGCATCGATCGAGCGAGGTTGCTCTAACTCTTTTTAATGATCTAGTTGGAAGGGTTTAGCATTTCCGGCCCACAAGCAACAACACTTGGACGGTCGCGGCCGGTCTATGTCGCTACCGTCCCAAACCCTAATCCATGTTCTATGTAATAGCGCCCATGGATTGAGCGATCTCCAGCCCTGTAGGTAGCGCTTGGCGCGCTTCTTCAACGATGGTGTCCCGGTTTATGCCGTAGTGGCGGTAGAGATCCCCAATAGTCCCGGTTTGCCCAAAATGTTCCACGCCAAGCGGGATGGTTTGGTGTCCGGCAACCGCGCCCAACCATGAGAGCGTGGCCGGGTGCCCATCCAGCACGGTCAGGACTTTGCAATGATTGGGCAGGCCGAGCATAAGTTTTTCGACATGGCAGGTCGCCGTGCGATCCCCGCGTGCACGGCTGCGTTGCGCCGCTGTCCAGCCGGCACTCAACCGATCTGCTGATGTGACGGCCAGAACGCCAATATCGCGATGTGTCTCGGTCAATTGGCCCGCGGCCTCGATGGCTTCACTTGCTACTGCACCTTGGTAGGCAATGACGATCTCGCAGTTCGGTCCGGGCTGTCGCAGCCAATAGCCGCCATCAATGGACCCTTGGCGGAAATTGTCATCGACACGGCGCCCGGGTTGCTCCAGCGGCTTGGTCGTAAGACGCAAGTAGACGGATCCGCCCGTTTCATCGCGCAGCCATGTGCGTTCGTCCGGGTCACCCTCACCTTCACGCTGCATGTAGCTAAAGGCCCATTCCATAATAACAACAAGCTCATCGGCGAAAGCGGGCTCAAAGCTGGCCAGCCCGTCCTGCGCCATGCCAGTAAGCGGTGTGCCCACCGATTGATGAGCCCCGCCTTCGGGCGCGAGGGTGACGCCAGACGGCGTGCCCACAATCATGAAACGCGCATCCTGGTAGCAAGCATAGTTGAGCGCATCCAGCCCGCGATGAACGAAGGGATCATAGACCGTGCCGATGGGAATAATCCGTTTTCCCCAAAGGCTATGAGACAGCCCTGCAGCACCCAAAAGCAGAAACAGGTTCATTTCTGCGATGCCCAATTCAATGTGCTGGCCTTCGGGTGCGAAATTCCATTTGGCAGTCGACGGAATGCGATGTTCGATAAACGCATCTTTTTGCGCTGCGCGGGCGAAAAGCTTGCGCCGGTTGACGAAAGCGCCAAGACCAGTGGTTCCGGTCACGTCAGGTGAAGTGGTCATAATCCGCTCTGCAAATGCACTGTCGCCCTTGGAAAGCTCATCCAGAATCTTTCCAAACGCGGCTTGTGTTGAGGTCTCACGATCCGTTGCAAAATCGATCTTGGGGACGGGCAGCTTTTCGTCAGAATAGCGCCGTGCGCCTTTTGCAAAGAAAGGAACCCTCGACAGGAAGGTTTTCAGTTCGGCCTCATCATCCACCGCGGCAAACAGGTCCCATTCCTGCCCATCAGGCACGCCCATGTGCTTTTGCCATTCCGCCATCTGTGCCTTGGTCATCAGGCCGCCATGGTTGTCCTTGTGGCCGGCAATCGGCGTGCCCCAGCCTTTGATTGTATAGGCAAGAAAGCAGGTTGGGCGGTCGTGATCGATGGCGGCGAATGTGTTGGCCATGGTTTGTACGCAGTTGCCGCCAAGATTCTCCATCAACTCCGCAAGCTCAGCGTCGCTGCGTTTGTCCAAAAGAGCGGTCACATCACCCTGATCGCCCAGATCATCCATCAACCTTTTGCGCCAAACCTCGCCGCCCATATAGGTCAGCGCGGAATATTCCGCGTTTGGGCAAGCGTCGATCCAATCGCGTAGCTTATCCCCGCCCGGTTCCTCAAATGCGGCGCGCTGCAACTCACCGTATTTGACCTTCACAACATCCCAACCGAAGGCATCGAAAATCTTTTCAATCCGCGCGAACAGCCCCTCTCGCACAATCCCATCGAGCGACTGGCGGTTATAGTCAATGATCCACCACGTATTGCGCAGGTCGTTTTTCCAGCCCTCTTGCAATACCTCATAGACATTGCCTTCATCCATTTCCGCATCGCCAACCAGAGCAACCATACGCCCCAGATCCGCATCCGCGCCCCATGTCTTTGCTGTGATGAAGTCCTGAATAAGTGAGGCAAGTGCGGTAATGCCAACGCCCAACCCAACCGAGCCGGTTGAGAAATCCACATCATCCGTGTCCTTGGTGCGGCTCGGGTAGCTTTGCACTCCGCCAAATCCCCGGAAGTTTTCCATCTTTTCGCGCGTCTGGTTCCCCATGAGGTATTGGATCGCGTGAAACACAGGCGACGCATGCGGCTTCACTGCAACCCGATCCTCCGGTCGCAAGGCCGAAAAATAGAGCGCCGTCATGATCGACACCATGGAAGCGGAAGACGCCTGATGCCCACCAATCTTGATCCCGTCCGCTTTGGGCCGGATGTGATTGGCGTTGTGAATCATCCAATGCGACAGCCAAAGCAGCCGTTGTTCGATGGTTTTCAGATAAGCATTGGGCATCAGGTGTCTCTCTTTCAGTGGCTTTTGTTGGCGTATTGAAAGAGGGCAGGTCAGCCGTCTTTGTAGTAGTAGCTGTACCCGTTCAGCGCCGGTGCCCCGCCCAAGTGGGCGTAGAGAACCTTTGAGCCTTTGGGGAAGAACTCTTTTTGCGCGAGATCGATCATGCCTTGCATGGATTTGCCTTCATAAACCGGGTCGGTCATCATGGCTTCGGTCTTTGCCGCCAGTCGGATCGCCTCATTGGTTTCTTCAGAGGGAACACCATAGGCGGGGTAGGCATAGTCGGGGTTGATGTGAATTTCATCGTCGCGAACCTTTCGGCCAAGGCCAACCAGTTCCGCCGTGCTATCCACGATCCCGCGCACTTGCGCTCTCGTCTGATCCAAAGTGCCAGAGGCATCAATGCCAATAACGCGATCTGCGCGATCCTGCGCGGCGAACCCTACGATCATTCCGCCTTGGGTCGAACCGGTCACAACGCAAACGACGATATAGTCGAATTTGAAGCCTAGCTCTTCTTCCTGCTCTGCAACTTCTTCAGCAAAACCGATATAACCAAGCGCTCCATATTTGTGGACAGACGCGCCTGCAGGAATCGCATAAGGCGTCCCCCCGTCGTCTTTCACTGACTGGATTGCGTCTTCCCAGCTTTTCCGAATGCCAATGTCAAAACCGTCTTCTACCAATCGGGAATCCGCCCCCATAAGCCGGGTCAGCATGATGTTCCCGACCCGATCATAAACAGCATCGTAGTGAGGCACCCATTTTTCCTGAATGACCACACATTTCATACCGATTTTTGCAGCTGTCGCCGCCACCATGCGTGTGTGGTTCGACTGGACGCCGCCGATGGATACCAGCGTATCAGCACCGCTCGCGATAGCATCCGGAACGATATATTCCAACTTCCGCAGCTTGTTGCCGCCAAAAGCCAGGCCCGAGTTGCAATCCTCGCGCTTTGCATAAAACTCGACGCCTGCACCCACGGCATCAGTTAGCCGCGGAAGGTGCTCGATAGCGGTCTTTCCAAATGTGAGGGGGTAACGTTCAAAGTTATCTAGCAATGACATGGGCAATCTCCTGATTTCGTTATCCAAAATCGTAGCAAACAGCTTGCGGAAGGTGCTTTCTAATTGATGGAAATTTTTTCCCTAATCTTCTCCATGTTGACCATTATTATCCTCTAGGAGTAGATCGATAGCCTAAATACGGAAGAATCTTTCATGAACGATTTAGATCGAATCGACAAAAACATCCTACGCAGGCTTCAATCAGATGGGCGTCTGACCAATGCCGAGCTTGCAAAGGCAGTAAATGTTAGCCCCGCGACGTGTCACAGGCGCACCCAAGCCCTGTTCGATCAAGGGCATGTCTTGCGTGTTGTTGCACAGGTAGACCCGTCATCAGTTGATCTGGGAACTCTGGTGATGGTCGGCGTGGTCTTGGACCGGTCTACACCCGAGAGCTTCGCTGCCTTTGAAAACGCGGTATCGAGCATGAAGGAACTGCTGGACTGTCACTTGGTTGCCGGAGATTTCGACTACCTTCTAAAGATTCGCGTCAGCGACATGAACGACTTCAATTCTATGCATAACAAGATGCTCATCGCTTTGCCCGGCGTCCGCCAGATCCGTACCTTCTTTGTACTCAAGGAAATCAAAGAGAATGCGCCGTTGGCATTCTAAAAGTGGCCTTTCACTCACATTTCGCCGAGGTCCGATCAGGGCCAGAATATCCCAGGTATCACCGATAGAAAAACAGTAGGGAATGGGCATGTCGACTTGGATTGGAAGCCTTGAAAACACGCTGCGAGCGGCTTTATAGCCGGGCGTAGATTGATTTAATGCATACAATTTTGGCTAGGAGGCACTAGGTCCTAGCAGCCAACCGAACAGGAAGGAAGCTGTCGTGGCCGATAAAAAATTTAGAAGGCTATCGAGTTGTTCAATAGCACTCTCTTTTGTTCTATTGGTCACTCCGAGCCTTGCATTTGGACAGCACGACGCGTCCTGCTTTGACGGCACTGCCGCGGTCAATCACGCCTTGGGTGAGAACCCCGTGAACTTGCCTGCAGGTGTAGGTTCGTTCCATTTGTCAAACCTTGGAGCCGCCGGTCTAACTGTGCACTATGCGCGTCCTCCGAGCTTTTCTTCGTCTTCTCAAATCCTGCTTGTTATTCCTGGCGCTGGACGCAACAGCGACGCATGGATCGACGCGGCATGTGCTTCGGATACATTAGTGGCGGCGCTAGGCTACCCGGAGGAGCATTATGACTTTGCCGCATATAACATGGGCGGCACAATCTCAAACTTGCAATTCGATAACCCAAGTTTTTCCCGTGTGTCCGAGACTGCAACAACAATCACGCTCGACGATGCCGACATTCGCTTCGATGTAGTGGCGAACCCCTCAGATTGGCTTTTTGGTGACTTCGATCGGGTCTTTGAGTATCTGGTTCATATCACAGGTTCAGAAGCAGAAACCTACGATATCTTTGGGCATTCTGCCGGTGGACAAATCCTGCACCGCTTCGCGATTTTCGCGCCACAATCTAGAGCGCGGGTTATCATCGCCGCAAATTCCGGATTCTACACTTTCCCCGATCTGTCACAGGCATTGCCCACCGGATTACAGGGGGCAGGTTTGAGCGAGGCAGATTTGTCGCAGGGTTTCGGTGCGCAGCTGGTGTTGATGATGGGTGCACTGGACAATGACGACCAAGCTGGCGGGACATTGCTGCACACACCTCACATCGATAGGTCGCAGGGCAGGGGCCGTCTTGATCGGGGGCTACGCTTCTTTGAGCATTCACGTGACGAAGCGGAGAGGATTGAGGCTGCCTTCAATTGGCAGATCCAGGTCATCGACGGGATTGGGCACAACTACCGAGCGATGAGTGCTGCAGCTGCCGATTACCTGATGAATCTAACTGATTAAAACATCAAAATTACGCTCCCTGCGTTTTTAGAGCGGGTCGTCCCAAGGCAATTAAGCACCGCTCGGCAAGTGCCTTTTTGCGTTCTGGTCGATTTGATTGCATTGGAGGTCAATTGAATGTGGTCAGATCAGCTGCACTGGTAGTATCTGTTTATTGGAATGCCGACTTTCATCCAACGCGCGGCATACGCAAAGTTGTGGTCGGCGTTATTGCCGGTGCTGGTTGATTTCGCAAGAGGGGCGGATTTGATGCTTCACGAGGCGATGTTGGAATCCGCTTTTCCTGCACTCATGCAGCGCATCGAAAATGGCAGCGAAAAATTGATGGCCCATTGGTTGCGATCCCACTGCTTTGCGCAAGACGCGGCTACCGTCAACAAAGCTGGGGTTAAACAACTGGCAATGTCTCATCCCTTCCGATGATCCGGACAATGGACAGGAGGACTGGCAAAAAGCAGTAGATGGAAATTGGCAGGGCCCGCTTTGGGTCGGACATGACGGATTACGTATCGCACTGCCCTGAATGTGGTTGATGAAAGTGGCAATTGGTTTCAATTTCTGCCCAGTAACACCCAGAAAACAAATAAGAAGCGCGCCGAGTTAAGCGGCGGAAAACATGTTTGAGATTGTCTGCCCTTTTGCAATGAATAGCGTGAACAGGCATTGCGGTTTTTCTCGAAATTTTGCGGGTCACTTAAGAAAAAAAGGTGGTTTTGGGTGAATAAGCGTCGGCGTATTTCTGGTTTTTTGGCCCAATTCCATGTTCAGCGCTGAAGGACGCCCCAAACTCTTCTACGGCCTTTTGCACAACCAAATCCCGTAGCTGCGCCTCAAAAGCGTCTGAATGACCATTAACAGGACCGACCAGATTAAAATGCAATCCGCCGTCGCCAACATGACCGAAGTCGCAGATTTTGATGGTTGGAAATTCTTCGGCAAGGTCCTTTCGGATCGCTGTGCGAAACCTGAGGACATCCGGCCTACGAAACCCCAGATCAAAAGCATAGAGTTTGCCTGCTTTTCGGACCCCTTCGGATACCGCATGTCGCAAGGCCCAACTGTCCTCGGGCGGCCCAAAAAGAGCATCAGAAATGGGAACATCACCGCTCTCCCATATTTCCATAAGAATTTTCTGTAGGACATCGTCTATGGGGCTTTCCCATTCTTTTGGCGGGTTAGGACGCGTCAGTTCGATCAAGAGGGCGAACTCTGGGAACCCATCCATTGAAAATGGATTTCGCAAGGATGGAGAATGCTCAAAGGTGACTTCAAGAGCTTCCCGGCTCATAAATTCGAAAGCTGTGAGCATCGGGCCGGCCATGTGTTCCAAGGTCGTCAAAAGCGGGAAGACAGCATCCGAACTTTCCGTCATCACCAAAGCGACCGCTTTTTGCCGGGGAACAGGTTCAAGATTAAGGATTGCTTCGGTGATTATGCCAAAGGCGCCTGCGCTGCCAATCGCGAGATGTTTCCAATCGGTTCCCATATTGGTCTTGCGCACATTGCTGCCAAGGCGCGCAACCTCTCCGGCTTTGGTAGCCATTGTGACGCCCAACACATTTCTGCGCACATCTCCGTAGCGTAGGAAACGCCCGCCGCCCGTATTTGTCGCGACCATTCCGCCGATGTGCGGATTGGCGCCCAGATCGATGGGAAATTGCAAATGATGCTCAGCAAGGCGGGTGTTGACGTCCGATAAGGTAAAACCTGCGGAAACGCGGAGAGAGCGGTTTTCGATGTCTATCTCGAAGACCTCGCGCATTAGGTCCGTGCTGATAACAACCTGCGTTCCGGTATCGTCTGGAACCGAGGCGCCGACGAGCCCAGTATTCCCGCCTTGCGGGTGAAAGGGAATACCTAACGCTTTAAGCGCTTTGACCACATCGCGCGCTTCTTGCGTGGTCTTGGGGCGCACAACCGCAAGCGCCGCGCCTTGTTCCCCGCGCACGCCGGAAACATAGCCAGCCATCAGTCTCGCTTCATCGATGATGTTGACATGTGGCACGAGGGATTTGAGTGCTTCGAGGTGCATCATCAATTAGGCCGCCACTTCGCCGACTGCGTCCATGCGCGATGCGTCTTGGATTGATTGATATAGCGCGAACTCATCCGCAGGTTCTGCCCCCAATGCCTCGACAAACTGGGCTCGGCTGGATTGAGAGAGCGAGGACTGGGCGGTGTTATCCCCGAGGTTGGATTGAAAAATTCCAGCCGCGCTGACAGGCAGAAAGTCTTCGTAGATGATCGGGGAAATCTCCAAGGCTCCGCTGTTGAGCCAATCTTGAAGGTCGCGGCCGTTGAGGTCACCAACTGCTTTGTAACGGAAATAGGCAAGCCCTTGGTCATGCAGATCGCGCCAGTTATCTGGGAATGCCGCAAATCCCTCGCGCAATGCGGTTATATAGTTCGTCGCGTTCGAGCCGTCGGGATTTGGTGTGATCTTGGCACGGACATCCGCCAAAAGCCTGTCGTAGAGGGCGCGGCCTTTCGGGGTAAGGGCAATGCCACGCTCTTCGACTTCGCCAAACCGGGCAGTATGGGTACCAAACGAGGTTTCGCCGACAAATCGAACCTCTTCTTCCAGTGCTTTGAAACTTGTCTGACGGAGCAGGATTGGGCAGCGCCGTTTTGGCGGACCTTCGATTATGGCCTTGGCCGGAAGGCCTGCGTTGATCATGCCAATTTGCGCCGCATCGATGTCAAGCGTGCGGGGCGTAAGGTGATTTATGTGTGGACCCTGAAATCCGACAACATCCGCAATTAGGCGGTGGGATGCATGAAGCGCGTCGTAAGTGTGTTTGGGAACGATGGCATCTTCTGCCCACCGAAAAGTTTCGAGAACTTCTGCTACGAAAACGTCCGCGTCTGCCGCGTTTAATCCACCGTCGCGTTCGGCCTTCTCTGTCAGGGCAAGTGCGGTGTCCGTGAAGATGTTGCGGTTCGCCAATGTGTCCCGTGCCACCTCGCGCAGCTTTTCGTCCACGATCAAATCTAGGCGCAACAGAGACGTGAACACGCGGAAAGGGTTCTTTGCCAAGGCGTTTCTTGTCGTGGGGCGAAAGGCAGTGGAATGAACAGGAATTCCAGCAACCCCAAGATCATAATACCCCACAGGGAACATTCCCATTTGAGCAAAAATCCGGCGGATCATGGAAAGCTCACCTGCGGTTCCAACGCGTATGGCGCCATGACGCTCATCCGTTATGCGGGCAAGATCTTCTTCCGGATCGATGCGCAGATCCACTTGGCGAGCAGAACCGAGAACATCGGAATTGACGGCGCCGACAATCTTGATGAGGTCCGCATAGGCGGGCACTTCTTCGCGGTACAACGTTGACATCGCCGCGGAAAAGGACGTGCGAATTGTGTCCGGAGAGATAAAGTCAGACATGTGCAGGGACTTTCAGTGTTAGGTGATCAACTGAACGAGCGAGGCGGGCCATTGCGTCGTTAAGTTCTTCATCGGAATAGGCGTAAGAAATGCGGAAATGCCCGGGCGCACCAAAGGCCCGGCCGGGAATAACCACCAATCCAGTTTTCTGCAGGACGAATTCACAGAAATCTGCGTCAGTCTCTATGATCTGTCCGGTTTCTGTGCGTGATCCCAGAAGGTCTTCGCAGGATGGAAAAAGGTAAAATGCGCCATCGGGCAGAAGCGCTCGAAGCCCCGGGATGGCATTCACACGCTCATGAACCAAGTCGCGTCGGGCGCGAAAGGCTTCGCAGCGGCTTGCCAGATGATCCTGAGGTCCGGTGATGGCCGCAAGCGCCGCGGCTTGACTGACGGATGACGCCCCGGACGTGATCTGCCCTTGAACGGTGGTCATGGCGCGGATCAAGTCATCAGGGCCGATTCCCCAGCCGATGCGCCATCCCGTCATTGCGTAGGCTTTGGAAACGCCGCTCACGATGAGGGTTCGTTCCTTCAGGGCTGGAACGGCTGTTGGGAAAGAGCAAAACGGGACGTAGCTAATGTGTTCGTAGATTTCGTCGGCCATCACCCAAACATGTGGGTGGCGCAAAAGGACCGCGCCCAATGCGGCCAACTCGTCTTGAGAGTAGATCATTCCGCTTGGGTTCGACGGTGAATTCAAAAGCACCCATTTGGTGCGTGGAGTTATCGCGCGTTCAAGTGCGTCAGGTGTCAGTTTGAAGCGGCTGCCAGCAGTCGTCGTAATTTCCACGGGTGTACCATCGAACAGGCGAACAACATCCCGATAGCTGGTCCAATATGGTGCTGTAAGGATCACCTCATCCCCGGCATTCAGCGAGGCGGCAAACGCATTTGCGATAACCTGCTTCGCGCCAGTGGAAATGATCACGTTCGAAGGGCCGTAATCTGCGTTTGTGAAGGACGCGACGGCCTTCCGCAGATCCGGTGTCCCGGCGGTCGGTGGGTATCTCGTTTCGCCGCGCACCATCGCAGCATGCGCCGCTTCTACAACGTGGGGCGGTGTTGGGAAATCAGGCTCCCCGGTTCCGAGCGTCACGACATCTTCGCCTGCCGCGCGTTTTGTGTTTGCGGCTTCTGATAGCCGCACGATTTCCGATAGGGCAATGTCCGCGATACGGTTGGCGCGCTGGAATGACATGGGTGGCCTTTTCAATTAGTTCCGACGTTTTTATGTTTGATGCCCCATTGAAGAGACGCGGGGCATCAAGAGCTCTAAGGTCAGAGCGCGTAGAGCGAGCCAGTTGGCATTGCCAAGAAATCATCCAACTGGATGTCCTCTTGTTTCAGGAAACCTTGGTTTGGCAGCTTGCCGTCCCGAACCAATTCGATGATCGCAACAACTGATCCGGCGGTGGTCCAGGCAATCGCAGTGCGCTGTTTGCCAGCGACATCGATAGGACGGTATCCGCGAACAAATTCACGCCGTTCCAGTCGGCCATTGATGGTACCCTCGGCAGCGGCATGAACATAAACGACATCGTCCTGCACTGGCGGTTTCGCCGCGACCAATATTTCGCCGGCTTTTTTGCGGTGATTGCGCATCAAGAGTTCATGGAAAAAGAAATTCATCTGCTTGACGTGACCGGGATAGCGCATGGATTTGTAGTCAATGTTCGCGACCTTGCCTAAGTAGGTGTCGCACATCGTTCCTAGGCCGCCAGAGGTCGTAAATGCCTCGAGTTTCATCCCGTCGATATAGATGTCTTCGACCCATTCCATAGCCGAAACCCATTTGCGTTCGCCGTCTTCAATGACTTCGCAGTCGTTGAGGTATTCATTCACAACGCCATCAGGCGACCAGTTGAAGGCGTAACCCATCAGGCCAGTTGGATTTTGTGGCAGCGCTCCGACACGCATTTTGCAGGACCGGCAGTCGTCAAACTGCGCGATCAGGTCTGCGCCAACAATGCCGATAAAGCCGGGGGCGAGACCACATTGAGGGGCCATCAACCCATTGGCGGTTTTGGACATTTCGATGATTGCTTTGGTCGTTGGCACGTCTTCGGTTAGATCAAAATAGTGAATGCCTGCATCATGTGCGGCCTGTGCCAATGCGATGTTCAACTGGAAGGGCAGGCACGACAATACGGCGTCTTGCGTGGCAAACTCGGCCCTGACCTGATCGATGTCAGACAGGTCCAAGGATTTGACTTCGAAGGGCAGGGCGCCACTGGGAGCGATCTTGTCGATACCGGTTACAGCAAAGCCTGAGCGGTGCAGAAGCTCAGCGGCCAAAAGACCGACTTTTCCTAGGCCCAGGACAGCGATTTTTTCGAGTTTGGTTGTCATTTGAGAAGGTCGCTTTTGAATTGGAAAATGGGTTGGGCGATAGGACCGTTTCTGGATGGTGACGGCCCTATCGCTTGGGGGCAGCGTTATTCGGCGGGCACGGGTTGTGCGCTCTCCTCGCTTTGCGGCTCTTCTTGTTTAAGCGGCGTAATCGTCCAGCCCATGACGCCAAAAAGGATTGTCACAAGCGGAGAAAGCCAACAAAAGAAAGCAAATGGAGCATAAGCAACTGTCGCAACGCCCAAAGTTGCAGCTTGGTACGCCCCGCCCGAATTCCACGGCACGAGGTTTGCCGTCACTGTGGCGCTGTCTTCGACGGCGCGGGACAGGTTTTCGGGTGCCAGCCCCCGCTCACGATACGCCGAAGCATAAGTGCGCGCGCCCATAACGATGGACATATACTGGTCGCAAAGGATCAAGTTCGATCCAATGCATGTCAGCACGGTCGATACGATCAGAGAACCATTGCTTTTGGCCAGTTTCAGGATCTGGTCTGCGATAGCTTTGAGCTGATTGGTGCGCTCCATCACACCGCCAAACATCATGGCCACAATCACAAGGCTGATTGTGTACATCATTGAGCTCATCCCGCCGCGGGACAGCAGGCTATCGACATCTGCATTGCCGGTATCGGCACTAAAACCGGAATAGGCTACGTTCATCAGGCTGTCGACACTTGTACCCTGAAAGCCAATTGCCATGAGTGCAGCGGCAAAAACGCCGATGGTGATGCCAGGAATGGCAGGCATTTTCTTATATGAGACAACCATGACCAGAACGGCCGGAAGCAGCATTGCGATGTTGATTGTGAAGTTGTCTTGAAGCGTCGCCAACATCGCGTCGACGCGGGCCAAGTCGCTTGTTTCGCCGCCATAGTTCAGCCCGATGACCGTTTCGATAATGATGGTCAGGACAATCGCGACACCGGTTGTATAGGACATGTGCCGAATGTGGGTGAACAGGTCAGTGCCAGCCAATGCTGGGGCCATGTTTGTTGTGTCAGAGAGCGGTGACATCTTGTCACCAAAATAAGCGCCAGACAAAACGGCACCGGCAACCAAGGGCAATGGGAAACCAAGCCCGCCGCCAACGCCGATCAACGCCACACCTATCGTGCCGGTTGTTCCCCAGCTGGTGCCGGTGATCAGGGATGTGATGGCACAGATGATGACCGTTGCGGGAAGGAAGATTTCAGGCGCAAGAAGTTTGAGGCCGTAATACAGAAGTGTCGGAACAACCCCGGAAATAATCCAGACACCAATCAAAATGCCAACGACGATTAGAATGATGGTGGCGGGCAGGGCGTTTGTGATCCCCCGGACCATCCCATTTTGGATGTTTTTCCAGCTAAATCCGCACCGTAGGCCAACAAGTGAGGCGACAGCCACCCCCAGAAGCATCGCGATATGGGGGTCGAGCCCATAGACGACGATCGACATAATGATACCAATGATGAGCGCGACGAGTGAGATCATCGCCTCCCAGAAATGGGGCGCGCGGGCCCCAGATGGAATATCTGTTTTCATGTGTTCCTCGCTGTTTTGGATATGTTTTGATGGCCGCCTCGGGGCACTCCGAGGCGGTCTATTTTTTTATTATTGTTATTTTTAGAATTCGAATTTGATGCCCTGCGCGAGCGGCAGCTCACGAGAATAATTTACCGTATTGGTTTGGCGGCGCATGTAGCCTTTCCATGCATCAGACCCGCTTTCGCGTCCGCCGCCGGTCTCTTTTTCGCCGCCGAAAGCGCCGCCGATTTCTGCGCCAGATGGGCCGATATTTACATTGGCGATGCCGCAATCTGACCCAGCTGCCGAAAGGAAATACTCGGTCTCTCGAACGTCTGTCGAGAAGATGCACGAGCTTAGCCCTTGCGGAACGTCGTTCTGGATCTGAATGGCCTCATCAAGGTTTCGGTATTTCACGACGTAGAGGATCGGCGCGAAGGTTTCATGGTGCATGATCGCGGTCTGCTCTGGCATCTCAACGACGGCCGGGTGGACATAAGCCGCGTTAGGAAAGGCGTCTGCCAATGCACGCGCGCCGCCATGCACCGTTCCACCTTCTTCCTTGGCCTTTGCCAAGCTGTCTGTCATCGCATCAAGCGCACCATCGTCAATAAGCGGACCAACGAGTGTGCCATCAGCAAGAGGGTCACCAATCGGCAAGTTTTCGTAGGCTTTAACAAGCTTTGGAACCAGCACATCGTAGATGTCTTCATGCACGATCAGCCGGCGCAAGGACGTGCAGCGCTGACCGGCAGTGCCCACCGCGGAAAACACAATTGCCCTTAACGCCATTTCCAGATCGGCAGATGGCGCAACGATCATGGCATTGTTGCCGCCCAGCTCAAGGATCGTGCGGCCTAACCGTTTCGACATGCTTCCCGCAACGGCACGGCCCATCGGGACAGAGCCGGTCGCCGAGATAATTGCAACGTCTGGCGAGGCTGTCAGAGCTTCGCCCAAGTCACGCTGACCAATCAGGGTTTGGATCAAGCCTTTCGGGGCATCGTCGCCAAAATTTTGCGTGACGCGATCACAGATTTCTTGAACCGCAAGCGCTGTTAACGGTGTCTTTTCAGACGGTTTCCAAATGACAGGGTCCCCGCAAACCAGCGCCAATGCGGCGTTCCAGCACCAAGGGGCTACAGGGAAGTTAAAGGCAGTGATGATCCCACATGTCCCCATCGGGTGCCATGTTTCACGCATGGAATGGCCCGCACGTTCAGAGGCGATGGTAAGTCCATAAAGCTGGCGCGACAGACCGACGGCAAAGTCACAGATGTCGATCATTTCCTGAACTTCGCCCAAGCCCTCTTGCAGAATTTTACCGCATTCCAACGTCACCAGACGGCCAAGGTTTTCCTTTTCCCGGCGCAGCTCTTCTCCTAGCAGCCGGACCAATTCACCGCGGCGTGGCGCTGGCACCAAACGCCAGTCCGCAAAGGCATCCTTGGCTTGAGAAATCATTGTTTCTGTTTGTGAAATACTGTGCTCTTTCAACGTGGCAACAACGCTGCCGTCGATAGGGGTCGTGACCTTTAGGCCGCCAAGGTCATCCAAGATGTCTTGAATGTTGCAGGCCTCAATCAGGTCTATGAATGCATTGGTTTTTTGGTGTTCTGGCAATTTTCAACTCCGGGGAATACAGGTCGATTTCGCGTACTCTCGGCGAAAGAATTGTCAGACGAAATAGCAATTTTGCTGACGAATCGGCAAATTTTTGCCATTACGTCAGGCATGAATAAGGGGACACTGAAATGGATGATATCGACCATCAATTGCTGCTGCTTTTGGCCAAAAATGCACGGGCATCCGCAGCTGAACTTGCGCGCGAAGTTTCGGTATCCCGCGGGACGGTTCAGAACCGGATCGACAAATTGGTGCAGCAGGGTGTTATTGAAAGTTTCACGGTAGAACTTGGGTCGGGTGAAAAAGAGAGCCAGGTGCGAGCTTTCGCCCTAATTCATCTAAAAGCCGAGGACGAAGGCGTTGTACGAGCTTCCCTGAAACGGGTCAGGGAAATCACGCAGATTTCGACGCTAAGCGGCAGTTTCGATCTGGTGGTTGAAATACGCTGTCCGTCGTTGGCACGTCTTGACCAAGTGCTTGATGCCGTGCGCAGATTGCCGGATGTCGCGGATACCCAAAGCCACATTCGACTACGAACTTGGAAGAATTAGAAAGCCGCTCCGCTTTGACGTTACAGTTGGCGGCGCAGAAGGAATACGAAGAACACACCGCCGATCAAACCGGTGACAATGCCAATTGGCATGTCCTCAGGGGCCATTACGGTGCGCGCCGCAATATCGGCCCAAAGCAAAAAGATGGCTCCGGCGATGGCCGAACAGGGAATGACGCGGGCGTAGTCGCCTCCGACAAATGTACGGACGATATGAGGGATCATAAGGCCGACAAATCCAATCATCCCAGAAAATGCAACCATGACCCCGGTAATCAGCGCCCCGACGACGAAAACGCTGCGCCTGAAGCGCTCGACCGGGATGCCAAGGGATGTGGCCGTTTCATCTCCAATAGTCATCGCATTCAAATCACCTGCTTTGAACCAAAGCCACAATGCGCAAGGCAAAAGAACTGCCAAGGGATAGATCAAATGGCCCCATTGCGCCAACCCAAGCCCGCCAAGCATCCAGAACACAACCGTATGGGCCGCGCGTGGGTCTCCTAAAAATATCAATAGGTTGGCTGCCGACATTATCACGAAAGATACCGCCACACCGGTCAAAACCAGTCGGTCTGCGCTGGCGGCACCTGCAAATCGTGCGACGGCCAAGACGGCGCCTGTGGCGGCAAGTGCTCCAAGAAACGCCATGACCGGAACCGTCAGAAGCCCAAGGAAAAGACCGGTATGCATCAGGGCCATAATCGCCCCAAATGCGCCGCCAGAGGAAATGCCCAGCAAATGCGGATCAGAAAGCGGGTTGCGTGTGACCGCCTGCAGGCTGGCGCCAACGATGGCAAGGCCAGCCCCAACAATCGAAGCCAAAATGGCACGGGGAAATCGGATCTCCCAAACCACAGCGGCGCGGCCTTGGGACCAGTCCGGGGTGATCAAGCCAAGGCCCAGCTCATCCGACAATACACCCCAAACCGTGCGGAGCGGCACGGATACTGCACCGACCGAAATGGCAACGCTGATCGATAGGATTAATATTCCCGTCCCGACCAGCATCAAAAGCGGCAGGCCGAATTTGGTCACGCGCAAATAGCCGGGACGGGACATGATCATTCGCCCCAGAAGGCGTCGGCCAGACGAGCAACCGCCGCAATATTGCGAGGGCCCGGGGTGGCTTCAACATATTCTAGCACAACAAACCTGTCATTTTGCACGGCGCTGATGCCAGCCAATGCTGGGCTGTTCCGCATGAAGTCCATTTTCTGATCCGCAGTGACCTCGCCGTAATTGATGATGATCACGACCTCTGGGTCACGTTCTACAACGGCCTCCCAGCTGACAGTGCCCCAGCTTTCGCGGAAATCATCCATGATATTCACGCCGCCAGCGGCTTCAATCAAAGCCGTTGGAATTGCAAAGTGACCGGCGGTGAATGGCGTATCCTCGCCGCTATCATAGATAAAGACACGCGGAGCGGGGCCATCGGTATTCAAACCGGCGATGATTGCCGCAAGCTCTGCCTGATAGGCGGCGATCAACTCTTCGGCCCGTGGCTCCACATCAAAGATCCGCCCCAAGTTGCGCAGATCATTATACATCAGTTCCAGCGTTACCTCTTGTGCCACGCCGAGATGGATACAGCTTTCGGACAGCTCATAAACGTCGATGCCAAAGCGGGCTAAGCTTTCGGGCGTGACTTCACCGCCAACCCGCATGCCGTAATTCCAACCGGCAAAGAAGAAATCGGCGTCGGCGCCAGCCAGAACTTCAAGCGTCGGATAGCGTTCCGACAGTTCCGGCAACGAAGCGACACCATCGCGGATTTCGGGGTCCAGACGGTTCCAGCCGGAAATGCCGGTATAACCAACCATGTGGTCGGTCAAACCCAAAACCAGCATCATTTCGGTAAGGTTCACATCATGCGAGATCGCGGCCTGAGGCACGGCATCAAATGTGACCTCGCGGTCGCAGCTTTGCACGGTCGTCTGTGCGAGCGCGGCCGAGCCTAAAGAAGCCAGCCCAAGAGCCAAAGAGAGCGATTTCATTGCAAAGGAGTCCTTTCGTTTTGCAAATGGAATGTAAAGTGACGAGTTGAGGATCGGTTCAGCCAATCCTCCCGCGCCTGAACATGGAACGCATTAGTAACCAGCCGTTCGGTCAGCACCTCATTTGGGGGCCCAAATGCCAGCGTTTGGCCTTTGTTCAAAATCAGAACGTCGTCGCAAATGCTGGCGGCCAAATTGAGATCATGAAGGCTGGTTACGACGGTGACATCCAAGTCGCGGATCAAATCCAACACTTCAAGCTGATTCCGGATGTCGAGATGATTGGTAGGTTCGTCCAGGATTAACAATTGTGGCTGTTGAGCAAAGGCGCGGGCGACCATAACGCGTTGACGCTCGCCGCCCGAAAGCGTGCCGAGCAGCCGATCCGCAAGTGGTAACAAATCCAACTGATCCAAAGCGCCAGCAACGATGTCGGCCTCGTGCAGGCCGGGGGTGTTAAAGCCTAACCTATAGGGCACACGTCCAAGTGACACGATTTCACGGGTCGTCAAAGAGAAATCCGTTGGCTGCTCTTGCAAAACAGCGGCGACTTTGCGGGCGGCAGCGCGCGGTGGCAGCGACCAGATATCGTCCCCATCGACCAAAATCCGGCCAGTAAGGGGGGTGTTGTAACGATAGAGCATTCGAAGAAGCGTCGATTTCCCCGCCCCATTGGGCCCAACAATGCCCATGACCCGCCGGGCCGAGACGTGAAAACTTGTTGGAAACAAAATGGGTGCTTCATTGCGGCGAGGCGCCCACGAGATGTCCTCGACCGTTAATTCTGCGGCGTTCATTGCACCATCTCTTCGCTTGCTTCCAGAACGGTAATAGCGGCGGGAATACGGGCCAATGTCGTCTTGCGTAATTTGCCGGGTCTATCAACGGATGCGCACCACCCATCGTGCAATACTGCGTATTGGCGGGCAAATTGAACAAGATCATTGATATCGTCTTCGGCGCAGATGTCGCCAAAGAGATAGGTTGCCTTTCGCGTGCCGTGATAAGCAACCGTACAGGGGCGATCACAGCCAGCCATACAAGCCACGCCCGAGATTTCGAAATCCTCGGTAATCGCATCTCCGGCTGCGGAAATGGCCTGACGTAGCTTATTTATCAGATCATATCCCGGCTGGCAGCTTCGGCCCTTGTGTTTGCAGGATGTGCATATTGTGATGCGGTGTGTTGGTGTTCGGTTCATGTCGCCCTCCGCGCATGTGCGGGGGCTTTGGGGAACCAGATATGTCAACGGCACAGGCCGGATGTTGCATTGCTAGTCTCCTCGTCCTGGGCACCCCGCCCGGGTTTCGGTCAAGTCAAAGCAATGGCAGGTCTCCTGACTTCGCGGGTCGACGCACCTACGGCCTTCCCGGGCAATTGGCCCAGTGGCATTTCGCAGACAGCTCGCCGCTTACAGTTGCGGGGGCAGTCACGGATTAGGCGCCTGATGGCTACACCTCACCGTGTTCCCTTTTCATCCCATAGGCCTTAGGCCCATCGGGAACCATTACAAGTCCTACGCCTATGGTGATTCCGATACGCAGGCAAGACAAATGCGAGGGCAACTGGTTTGCCCGTGACCCGGTATTTAGCCAGAGGCGCGAGGCAGCGGCGGGTATCCAAAGGCTGGCCAACAAAATATCGCGATCTGGCAAGGCAAATCGCGATATAGGAGTTAGCGGTCATCATTTTGGCCTGCTACGGCGCATTTTGGTGATGCCAATTAAGGCGCGGCGCAGATCAGTCTAAATCCGTGACATTCGTCCAATTTCCGTTTTTCCGGATAATGTCGATGATTTGCTGGTATTGGCTTCCTTCCTCGAATGTGGGGTAGGGAGGAACCGACACGCCTTTGATGTCATTCACAAATTCGCGGACCAAATAATGCCAGCATTGTTCCGTTTCGCCCGAAACATCAGGATTGGCGTCAACAATCTTTTGCGGAAGGGGCAGGGCGTCCCAGCTTTTGCTGTCGCCATAATAGTAAAGCTGCCCACTGCCATAATGGCCTTTGATATAGATCGCGCCTTTGGTGCCGTAAAAGACGATGTGATCCTCATGAAACCTTGGAACCAGCCCGCCATGTTTGAACAGGACAGACACGGGTTGATGCGCCATGCCGCTCTTGAGTTCCGCCATCACGGTATAAGACCATTCCACATCGCTTTCGCCCCATTCAAGCGACGGGTCATTGATATCGTCGGGAATGAAATTGCGGCGCGTGGCAAAGTTGTGGACCCCGTCAATAATCGGCGCGCGGCCAAGGTCATCGCGGGTTTCGCCAGCGATTTTCTCGATCGACGCCCCCAAGACTGATGTCACGATCGAAAGCGTATGGGTGAAGTTGTTGTTGAGCCGCCCGCCGCCAGCAGATTTTTGATGAGACCAGCCAAACGGGATGTTCCGTTCTAGGTTGAAATGCGAGATGCATTCGACCTCGGTCGGCTCTCCTATTGCGCCCGCGGCGATCAGGTCTTTGGCGTGCAACACGCTTGGGGCGTAGCGAAAACTGGCGGCATAGGCCGTTTTAACACCTTTGGCGCGGGCCAGATCCCGTAGTTCAACCGCTGTCTCGCCGCTATGGGTCATCGGTTTGTCGACAAAAACATGCGCGCCAGCTGCAATGGCTTGTTTGATCGGCTCGTAATGCGCCCCGCCCGGCGTCGCAATCGAGACGATATCCGGTTTGCAGATCTCAAGCGCCTCTTGCCAATCCGTGCCCGCAAAAGCGATGCCCTTTTTTGCCGCTACATCTTTGACCACATGGGGCGTACGCCCCACGATGCCCACCACGTCGCATCCTGCCGCGCGAAACGCATCGGTGTGGCCTTCCCCGGCAAATCCGGTACCTGCAATGAGGGTTTTCATTCGAGTCTCTTTCCGTTTGGCAACGTTTTGGGTGTCTTAGATTGAATTTAGATCCGCATGCCGGTGCCTTTGTCAAAGACATGTATTTTCTCAGGATCAATCGAGACTGAAATCGGATCGCCCATAGCAATCGAAACGCCGCCTTCTAAGACAGCCATGGCTGAAATGCCGCCGGTGTCAAAGGTCAGGTGGGTTTGCGCGCCGGTGGGTTCGACCAAGCTTGTCGTTCCAGACAAGGTTGCGCCGTCGCTTCCGGTGTGGAAATGCTCGGGCCGCATGCCGATGACAACCTTGCGATGCTCATCAAGGCCGGGGCGGTCCGTAAGGGCCACGGTTTGACCTGACGCCAGATGCGCCGCAACGCCAAGGTCGGTCTTCACAATGGTCGCGTCGATCAGGTTCATCGAAGGCGTTCCGATAAATCCAGCGACAAAAAGGTTATCTGGCCGTTCATATAGCTCAATCGGGCTACCAACCTGCTCGATATTCCCGCCGCTTAGGATAACCACCCGGTCGGCCAGCGTCATCGCCTCGATCTGATCATGCGTGACGTAGATAGACGTGGTTTTAACCCGCTGGTGCAGGGTCTTAATCTCTGACCTCATCTGAACGCGCAGCTTGGCATCAAGGTTCGACAGGGGTTCGTCGAAAAGGAAGGCCGCAGGATCACGCACAATCGCGCGGCCCATTGCAACACGCTGGCGTTGACCACCTGAGAGCTGACCCGGCTTGCGGTCAAGCAGCGCATCAAGCTCCAAAAGCTTGGCGACTTCAGACACTTTCTTGTCGATCTCTGGGCGTTTTAGTCCCGAAAGCTTGAGGTTGAACCCCATGTTCTGAGCGACCGACATATGCGGATAAAGCGCGTAATTCTGGAACACCATCGCGATATTGCGTTCGCGCGGGTTCAAATGGTTGACGACTTCGCCATCAATTACAATCTCGCCCGCACTGGCCGGCTCAAGCCCTGAGATGATGCGCAGCAAGGTGGATTTCCCACAGCCCGACGGGCCAACCAGCGCAACAAACTCTCCATCTTGGATTTGCAGATCGACCCCATGAATGACGTCGACGGCGCCGAAGGCTTTTTTCAGCCCTGAAATTTCTACAGATGCCATTGAATATTCCTTTCCCTTTTATGCACGTGGTGCATGCGTTCCTCCAAAATCCGCGGGTCACGCCATTGCGGCGGCTTTCTCGCGGAGAATTTCTTGCTCTAATGGCTGGCCAGACAGATACCGGCGGACTTCCTCAACGGCGGTCAAACCTTGGCGGACATAACTGTCGCTGGTGTGTCCGGCGGCATGGGGCGACAGATATGCATTGCTAAGCGCTGAAAGCTCGGCCCGCATCTGTGGCGTCATATCAGCGCCCAATGGCGGCTCTGATTCAAAAGTATCAAGCGCGGCAAAGATCCGGCCGGTCTTTAACTCATCCACCAAAGCACCCTTTTCAAGTATGCCCGCGCGGGCGGTGTTAACCAACAGCCCCCCATCGCAAAGCGATTTCAGGTGCTTGCGGGTCACCATGCCTTCGGTTACGGGCAGGTTCGGAGCATGCAAACTGATAACCGAGCACGTCTCAAAGAGGGCATCCAACCCCAACAGGGTGACGCCAAGAGCGGCGGCATCCTGTTTGCTAAGAAACGGGTCATATACATAAATCGGGCACCCAAATGGGCGCAAAAGGTCAAGCACAAGACGGCCTACATAGCCAAGCCCGACAATCCCGACCGGTTGGGCGCTGAGAAGTTGACCGAGATAGTTTTCGCGCATGTCGAACCACGCGGTGCCATTGCGAAAGCCTTGATCGAAATCCCGGTGCCGCCGCAGATGGGCCAGCATTTGCGTTAGGGCAAATTCAGCCACAGCATATGCGATCACAGGCGCGGCATGACTGACGCGCAGCTCGCCCTTTTCCAGCCCGTCCTGCACGCCCAGTTTCCTGACTGACCCGGCCATATGAGACACAAAACCGATGCTGCCCTTTGGGGCCAGAGCTTCTGCTGGAATAGCCGGGCTTTGCCATCCCGTTATCACCGCAGGGACGTCTTTTAAGAAGGGCGCGAGGTCGGCATTGGCCAACGTGTCATCCGGTAGGATCAAAGGCTCGGCAAACTCGGCCAATGCATCCTTAACAATGCTCGGAAAAGTCAGATCGCGTTTTTCTTTTGGAACAAGGACAGCAATCTTTGGCCGAGATGTGAACGTGTTGAGAGCGGGCATGATCAGCGGACCGACGGTTGGATTGTCAACTCGGATACATGGGCCCGGCTGGGAAGCCCTAGAACGAACATACATGCTTCGGCGATATCTTCAGGCTGCAACGCCTTTGCCCGCATTTCCGCGGTTGGCGGTGACGGGCGCTTTTCCAGCAGCGGCGTTTCGGTCATGCCCGGAAGAAGAACAGTGGCGCGAATGCCGTTTTGCCATTCTTCTTCCATGATTGCATGGGTCATCGCCATAACCCCGGCTTTGGTTGCCTGATAGGCGGCGCCAGAAGGATCGGGTTTGCGGGCTGCGGTCGAGGAGATATTGACCAGCAGCCCGCCACCACGTGCCCGGAAGAGAGGCACCATGGATTGGGAGAGGTTAAAAGCGGCATTCAGGTTGATATCGATCATGCCTGCCCAGCTGTCGGGCGTTAATTCGCTAAACGCGCGGTTCACGATATTGACGCCGACTGAGTTGATCATCGTGTCAACAGTGGCCAATGCTTCGGCATGGGGGGCCAGAGCCACTGCTAATGCGGCGGCATCGGCGGCATCAGCTTGCATTGTGAGCGCATTGGCGCCAAGCGCCTCGGCCTCGCGCGCAACATCAGCCAGACGCGCCGCGTCCCGCCCAAGCAAGATCAAATCGGCGCCAGCCGCCGCAGCAGCGCATGCCGTCGCGCGGCCCATTCCACTGGATGCACCCGCAATCAGTATTTTGCGATCTTTCAACTTGTGTTCGGCGGTCATTTTCTCTGTCCTTGACCGCCATTTTCGACGGTCAGCTAATCTAAGAGCCCCTTGGCGGGGCGGTTGACGCACGCACGATTAAATCGGGGCGCAGTTCCTGATGGGGTTCATCAATCGGGTCTTTGGATTCGAGCGAGGCAACCAATTTTGCGACTATTAATTCTGACATTTGCTCGACCGGTTGACGCACAGTTGTCAGGGGCGGCGACATCAATTCGGCCATGAAAATATCGTCGAAACCGACAACCGAAAGATCCTCAGGCACACGAAAGCCCAACTCGCGAGCGCCTGCGCAGGCGCCGACGGCGTACATATCATTGACGGTGAATACGGCGGTTGGCGGATCGTCCAGCGTCATCAACTCGCGAATGCCGGTGCGACCAAGGTCGGCCGCTTGGCTGTCACCAAACCCCATCGCGTTAGGGCCAAGCCAAATGAGATCTTCGTCAAATTCGATACCGGCCTTTTCAATCTCAGAGCGCAGCCCTTCCAATCGAGCAGAGCGGCTGGAAGTGCCAATCGGCCCGGAAATAAATGCGATGCGCTTGTGCCCCAACCCGATCAAATGCCGCGTGGCAAGGCGTGCCCCCATTTTCTGATCGACACTGACTGAACAAGATACAACGCCCTGCGCGCCGCGCGTTTTTCGGTCAAAGGCAGCGATATGCATGCCACGATCTGCGTGTTCGCGCAGGTGGTCGAATGTAACTGGGGATGAACCCAGGATCACGCCGCGAATAGACGAGCCATGGAGCGACGCAAAGTAATTTGCCTCAAGCTCGGGGTCGCGTTCGGCGTTGCAGATAAGAACCTGGTAGCCATGGCGAAGCGCTTCTTTTTCAATAAGTTGCGAGACGTTCCCCCAAAAGGGGTTCCCAACGGAGGGCACGACAAGGCCAAGCGTTTTATTGTGGCCAGATTGCAATTGTCGAGCGACGGCATTCGGGGTGTATTTCAATTCCGCAACGGCGTTCTGCACACGCATGAGTGTCTCGGCACCCATTTTGGCGTGCCGACCATTAATGACATTTGAAACGGTGCTCACCGAAACCCCTGCCAATTTTGCAACGTCTTTTATCCCAGCCATCGTATTTTTCTCGCCTTGTCCCACTAGCATTCAGTGCATCCACGTTAGGGGGGACGAACAAAGAGTTCCAGTTGGTAATACGTTACATACAATATTCATCCTCGCGCGCAATTGACCAGAGGAATTTTCACATTCTGCCTAAATTTTTGTCCGGTTAAAAATTTCGACACCGTAGCGCCATTCATCCCTCTGGGAGTCAGTTTGGTGAAGGTTTCGAAATTAAAAGACTGAAAAACAATATGTTAGTATGTCATTTTTGATTTCAAATGTCGCAAGAAGTTCCCTAGATGCGAAAGTTTTTCTTTGAATTTCGTGGCTTCAGAATTTCTGTCGACATAGGTGTAACGTTTTACTATTATCCTGATTCGTAGATGCAAACATCTCGCAGGTCTTGCGAAATGCGGTGCGCTACATGGGTCGGTCGCTATGGGAGGAAATAATGACCATATCTCAATCACGTAGGCGTTTTCTTAAGCAAAGTTCGGCAGCAGTCGGGGGCTTCGCGCTTACCGTTGTGTCTAAAGGCGCAGCCGCGCAGGGCATGACTACCGTACGTTTCAGTGGATACGTTGAATCGGAGGAGCAACTGGGAACAACATTGCGGGTCTTGCAGGCCTATCAGGCACAAAACCCAAATGTTGAAATTATCCCTGAATTTTCAAACTTCCGGTCCTTTACAGACCGGCTGGCGACCGAGGCCGCGGGCGGCAATGCCCCCGACATGTTCAGTGTGAACGTTGACCTCTTGGCCGAATACGCCGCGCGCGGCGTGCTTGCGCCGCTAGATGACTACATTCCGAACCCGCTGGATATCTCGGCCTATCAAGATGGCTCGGTTTTCTCATGCACGTATAACGATCAGATCTTCGCTATTCCAAACGACGCGATTGCGCCCGCAATCTTGTATAACCCCGTTAAGTTTGAAGAAGCTGGCGTCGACGTGCCACCCAATTTCTTCACCTGGGAAGATCTGATGGAAACATCCGTGGCTCTCAGCGAAGCGCATGGGCGCGGCTTCTGGGGTATGGAAGATGGCGGCGGCAACTATGTGCCGTGTGACCTTTTCCTGCGGGCCAAAGGCAAATCCATGTTCACGCCAGAGCATACGCTTGGGTTTAACGCCGAGGATATGGCCACGTGGTTCCAATATTGGGAAGACATGCGTCAGGCCGGTGCGTGCCCACCCGCAGATGTTCAGGCGCAGGCCGGTGACAACTCGGCCACTTTGGGCGTTGTTCGTGGCCGCTCAGCCATGTTGATCCAGATGACCGATAGCTATGTCGGCATCGGCGCGTTGATGGAAGATCCGCTAGAGCTGCATATGCTGCCAAACGGTCATGCCGGCATGGAGATGCGCCAGCATCACTATGATTACGCGGGCAACTCGACCGGGATCTGGGCCAATGCGACGGAAAAAGACCTGTTGGTCGACATCATCCGCTTCATGCATTTCGATCCAGAAGGGGTTGAGCTCTACTATAACGGGGCTGGCATGATCCCGGCATCCACAGCCGGGCTTGAGCGGTTCGCAACCGAAGGCAATGTCGAAGAGCAAAACCTTGTCGCGTATCTGCGGATGCTGCGGGAAGATCCTGCGCCTTCGCGTCGTCCGGGTGTTGGTGGTCTTGGTGGCATGTTCCGCCGCGCCAATGAATCTGTTGCCTTTGGCGATGCAAGCCCATTGGAAGCCTCCGAGGTGTTTATCGCCGAAGCATTGGAAAAACTTGCCGCTCTTGAGCAGTAAGCACTTTTCTTCTCTGCGATTGCAGGTGTGTGCCACCTGTTACATCGCCCCCGCGTCCCTTTTGGGGCGCGGGGCCCTGATTTAGATCGAACCGATTGCAAGGCCCCATGACACAAACAAAGAACCTTTCGAAAAAGCAAAATGGCGTGGCGTTTCTGTTTCTATCGCCATGGATCATTGGCTTTTTGATGCTGACGCTCGGACCGATTTTGGGGTCCATGTATCTGTCGTTCACCGATTACGACCTCTTCACAGCGCCTGAATGGACTGGATTTTCCAATTACGAGCGGCTGTTAGGCGGCGATGCGCGGTATCTGCAATCGCTGAAAGTCACCTTTGGGTATGTGTTATTCTCAGTTCCACTAAAACTTGGCTTCGCCTTGTTTCTGGCGCTGATCTTGAACCGGGGCTTGAAGGGTCTCGGCTTTTACCGGTCGGTTTTCTATCTGCCGTCGCTTTTGGGCGGATCGGTTGCCGTCGCGATCATGTGGCGCCAGATTTTTTCCTATGACGGGTTCATCAACCAGTTTTTGTGGAGCGCGTTTGAAATAGACGCGCCCAGTTGGATCACCAACCCCGATTACGCATTAGGGACGTTGGTTCTTTTGGCTGGCTGGCAATTCGGCGCCCCGATGGTGATCTTTCTCGCCGGGTTAAAGCAGATCCCGCAGGACATGTATGATGCCGCCTCGATCGATGGCGCGCGCCCTGTTCAGCAATTTTTCTACGTCACAATCCCGCTTTTGACACCGATCATCTTCTTTAACTTCGTGATGCAGGTCATTGGCTCATTTCAGGCCTTTACCCCCTCATACATCATCTCGGATGGGTCGGGCGGGCCAGCCGATTCAACGCTTTTCTACACGCTCTACCTCTATGAGCAGGCCTTTACTGATTTCCGCATGGGCTATGCCTCGGCGATGGCCTGGGTGCTTGTTCTTATCATCTCGGCTGCAACCGCGGTCTCGTTCCTCAGTGCCAAGCACTGGGTGCATTACAGCGACGAAAACTAATGGCGCATGGCGAAGACAGGACCGGGACAATGACAACAGACATCAATGAAATCACCGAAAAATCCAAAGCGCGCTCGCGGCTGATAACGCATGGGTTCTTGGTATTTTTCGCGCTGATCATGCTCTACCCGCTGGTATGGCTTGCCGTCAGCTCGCTGAAACCCTCGAACATCATCTTTTCAGATACCAGCATCATTCCGCGCCATTTCGAATGGGAAAACTACTATCGCGGTTGGGTGGGCGTCGCCGCCCCCTTCCGCACTTTCTTCCAGAACAGCTTTGTCATTGCGTCGCTTGCGGTGGTCGGAAATGTTTTGGCCTGCTCCTTCGTGGCCTATGCGTTTGCGCGGCTCGATTTCAGCTTCAAACGTCCGCTTTTCGCGATCATGTTGATGACGATCATGCTGCCGGTCCACGCGTCGCTGATCCCGCAATATATCCTTTTTAACTATTTTGGGTGGGTGAATACGATCCTGCCGATTGTGATGCCAAAATTCTTGGCAGTGGATGCGTTTTTCATCTTCTTGATGGTGCAATTCATCCGGGGCATCCCTCGCGAATTGGATGAGGCGGCGATGATCGACGGGGCGGGCCCGATCCGCATCTATTTCTCAATCATCCTGCCACTTTTGACCCCGGCTTTGGTCACAACGGCAGTCTTCTCGTTCATCTGGACCTATGAAGATTTCCTGACCCCGCTGATCTATCTGACATCGATTGAAAACTACACGGTGCCGCAAGGTCTGCGACTGCTGCAAGCCTCACGAGGGGCAAACAGCTGGGGCCCGATGTTGGCGATGTCTCTGCTGTCATTGGTGCCGCTTTTCGTCATCTTCTTTGTCTTCCAGCGCAAACTGATCGACGGCATCGCAACCACAGGTCTGAAAGGCTGAAGCAGCCTTATGAAATCGAGTAAAACAATGGCAAAACCACTTATTTCTGTCTTCACCAAGCCGTGGACCGATCCGCTGCCGGATCTGGCTGAAAAACTGACGGGCCTTGGGTTTCAGGGTGTCGAACTGGCCGTCCGCCCGGGCTATCAAGTTGTGCCGGAAACGGCGCGGGCAGAGCTTCCGAAAGCGGTAAAGCTGCTGGCCGAGGCTGGGCTGAAAACCCCAAGTATCGCGGGCGATATTGATGAGGCCACTATCGAGGCATGCGGCGCAGCTGGCGTCGGCATCATCCGCATTTGCGCGCCCATTGATATGTCCATCGGCTATCAAGCGTCGGTTGATGCCTATCGGCGCAAATTTGATGCGGTGTTGCCTGCGCTGACCCGCAACGGCGTCGCGATAGGTGTCCAAAACCATTACGGCAACCATATCGGCAGCGCCGTCGGCCTTGCGCATCTTTTGGCGGGTTACGACCCCAAACAGGTCTGCGCAGTTCTGGATATGGGCCATTGCGCTGTGGATGGCGAACCTGTTGGCATGGCCGTCGATATCGCCCGGCCGCATATGAACGGATTGGTCAACTTCAAAAACGCCTGCCATCTGCGCGCCAATGGCCCCGAGCTTGAGGCCGAATATGTCGTGCATTGGTCGACGCATGATCATGGCGGCTATAATTGGCGCGCCCTTGTCGAAGAGCTTCACAAAACCGGTTTCCAAGGCACGTTCTGTATGCCCGCCGAATACAGTCAACAGGCCGGCGCAAAAGGTCAGCGCATGGACGATGACGTGATCCCCTTTGTTCAAAAGGACATCGCGCATCTGCAAGCGTTGATTGATGAGATCTATGGGTAAGAAACGAAAGCAAACATGAACTTAACCATCAAAGATGTGCGGGTGATCGTCAGTTGCCCGGGCCGAAATTTCGTGACCGTCAAAATCGTTACGGAAAGCGGCATATATGGCGTTGGGGACGCCACCGTGAACGGGCGCGAGATGGCCGTGGCAACCTATCTGCAAGAACATGTCGCGCCATGCCTAATTGGCCGGAACGCCCATGAGATCGAGGATATCTGGCAATACCTTTATAAGGGCGTCTATTGGCGTAAAGGCCCGATCAACATGGCCTCGATTTCTGCGGTGGACATGGCGCTGTGGGACATCAAGGGCAAGGCCGCGGATCTGCCCGTTTATGAATTGCTGGGCGGCAAAAGCCGACGCGGTGTAAGCGTCTATGTTCACGCAACTGGTGAAACGGTTGACGACACGCTGGACCGCGCCGAGGCGCTGCGCGGACAAGGGTTTTCAGCCATCCGATTGCAAACCTCGGTGCCCGGCCTTGCCGGCAGCTATGGCACTTTGGGCGACAAAAAGGACTATTTTGAGCTACAAAGTGACCGCCCTTTGCCACCTGAAACGCCTTGGTCAACGCGGAAATATATGAACTCAATCGAAGAGCTATTCTCGAAGGCCCGAGACCGTTTCGGGACCGACATTCAGCTTTTGCATGACGTCCATAGCCGCCTTACCCCGATCGAAGCTGCGCGGCTTGGCAAGATGCTCGAACCCTATGATTTGCTCTTTTTAGAAGACGCCGTGGCCGCCGAAAACCAAGACAGTTACCGCATTATACGGGATCATACGACGACCCCTTTGGCCATCGGCGAGATCTATAATACGATCTGGGATTGCAAAGAAATGATTCAAAATCAATGGATTGACTATATCCGTTGCGCGGCCACGCATGCGGGCGGCATCACCAATCTGCGTCGAATTGCAGATTTTGCCGCACATTTCCATGTGCGCATCGCACCGCATGGCGCGCCGGACCTATCTGTCATCTGTTTTGCAGCTCAGGCCCATGTCGGAATTTGGGCTCCCAACTTCGGCATCCAAGAATTTGTAGGATTTGGCAACGAGACCTCGAACCTCGTCTTTTCTCATGATATGAGCATCGAGAATGGCATGATCCATGTCAGTGATCGCCCTGGTCTTGGTGTGGATTTCAACGAAGAAGCCGCAAAAGACTATCCTTATAACCGCTCGTACCTGCCTGTCAGCCGATTGGAAGATGGAACGTTATGGAGCTGGTAAATTAGTAAAACGATAAACCAAACGAGGAACGTACACGTGAACAGCAAATTCGGCAAAACCGATTTGGAAACTAGCCCGATCGTTTATGGCTGCATGGGCGGCGCTGGCGCTTTTGGCGCGCAAGAAGAAAAAGACTCGATCGAGGCGCTGCAAGAGGCGTTTAATGTCGGGATCAACTTCTTTGACACGGCCGAAGCCTATGGCAACGGCTATTCTGAACAGCTTTTGAAAAAGGCCCTTGGGGATAAACGCTCTGAGATGGTCATCTCATCGAAAGTCGCCCGCGAGAACCTTGCCCCCGCAGATATCATCGAGGCGTGTGACCGCAGCCTGAAAAATCTCGGCACCGATTACATCGACCTCTACATGCTGCACTGGCCCAACCGAGACGTGCCGCTGGCCGATAGTATTGGCGCCCTGAAAACACTGAAAGATGCCGGAAAGATCCGTCACTACGGTGTTTCGAACTTCGGTACCGCCGATATTGACGAGGCAATGGCCTTGGGCGATATCGACGTAAATCAGCTGCCGTATCACCTGTTCTTCCGTACCATTGAAGCTGAAGTGCTGCCGAAATGTCAGGCCGCTGGCATTCCGATCATGTGCTACTCATCGCTGATGCAGGGCCTCTTGGCGGGTAAATACAAAAAGATCGACGATTTCCCCGTCGACCGCGCCCGCACCCGGATGTTTGACTATCGCAAATGGGATCAGGTCACGCATAAGGAAACCGGTGCAGAAGAAGCCGGTCAAGAACTGCTGGACGCTCTATGGGCGATGACCGCAGAAACCGGCTTGGCTATGGAAGAACTGGCCATCGGTTGGCTGAAGGCCCAAGAAGCTGTTGGCGGCGTCATCGTTGGCACACGCAATGGCGCGCAGAGTAAAGCATTGAAAAAGCTGCTGGATGTGAACCTGGATGACAGCATTCTGCAAGCGCTAAGCGACGCGTCAAACCGGCTGTATGTAGAGCTTGGAACAGATGTCGACATGTGGGGCAAAGGGCGTACGCGCTAAGCCGCACTGTCAAAAGGGTCTCGTCCCTTGGTTCTGTGTTTTGCTATCCGGTGCCCTATTTTCCCGAGTAGGGTAAGCAAACTCCGAAGATACAAAGTTAAGGGACGAGAATTAGGGCCGCTTCTAGCGGCCCTTTTCTATTGGGGTGATGGCGGCGCTGATAAAGCTGGGAAAGGCTGCGATCACTTCCGCCATTGCTGAAATAGCGATCGATGGCGCATGGCGGAGCGACGGGACAAAGCCAATTGGCCCGTGAATGCGTGCTAGATTATCGGGATTTACACCCATCTCTTGCAGCGCCGCTAGGCGCAGGGCATGTGTTTTCCGACTGCCGAGACAGCCGATGAAACGCGCTTCAGAATTGACGGCGGACGCCAAAAGGGTGGGTTCCCAATCATGATCATGAAAGAGCGTTAAGAATGCAGAATGCTCGTCCAGATGTAGCGGCGGTTGCGCGGCGGGGCTGGTCAGCTGATGAGGCGCGATTCTGCTATAAGACCGCGTTTCTTGCAGGTCTTCTTCTTCTGGCGAAAACAGTCGTGTTTCAAAGCCAGCCGCATCCGCAGCCGCGGCCATCGCCCGAAAGACCGCGCCGCGCCCGGCCAGCGCGAGTACCGGCTTCGGGGCATAGGAAAAGGCAAACTCGTGAAAGAGGTCAGTCTCGGCAAAAGACAGAGTCGCGGGGCGGCGATCCTGTAACTTGGTCAGAACGTGGGTCAGCTGCGCGATATCGGGCGCCGGGATAAGCGCAACCGACAAAGAGCCGCCGCAGGGAAGTTGCAAATCAAGAGCCGTGCCACCTTGCCCGTAGCGCACCACTTTGGGCTTGCCGCTTGCAAGTGCCTGACCGGCACGCAGTTGGATATCGCGATCAATACAGCCGTTTGACAGATACCCCCACATCTCACCTTGGTCGCTGACAACTGCCAGAGATCCCAATTCACGGGCCGATCCGCCCTGCAGGGCAATGGACACAATTAAGCAAATCGCGTGGCCGCTATCGTCCAAAGCAACGGCTTTGGCGATAACGTCCTGCGCATGCTCAAAATATGTAATCGGTTTAAGCAACGGATTCCTGCTCTACAACTTTCGCAAAAGATTTGAAGAACTTACTAGCAAGTTTCTTTGCGGTACTCTGGATCAGGCGGCTGCCCAATTGGGCCAGTTTGCCGCCAATTTCGGCTTTTGCATCATATTCCAAAATGGTCTGATCACCCTCTGCAGTCAGCGTCACATCCGCGCCGCCTTTGGCATGACCTGCTGCGCCGCCATTGCCCTGACCGGACAGGGAAAACTGGTCTGGCGCGCCGTCTGTGTCAAGCGTGACATTGCCACCAAAGCTGGCTTTAACGGGGCCGACACGCAAGACAACTTTCGCTTCCAACTCGGTATCGGAATGTTTGATCAATTCTTCGCAACCGGGGATGCACTGCTTGAGGATTTCCGGATCATTCAGTGCCGCATAAACGACGTCTTTCGGGGCATTGATGGTGATCTTGTCTGAGAGTTCCATGGGATTTCCTTTTCTTCAACAACAGGGGAATTTGATCGATGCAAGCCGTTCAGCTTGCTCATCGGTCATGGCGTATCGCCGTTTGAGGGACGCAAAACGTTTAGTGAGCCATTTCATTGAAGTCTCCTTTTGCGTGGGTTTGATATGCCGCGTATTCAGCGGGCGTATCGATGTCGGCATAAAAGCCGGGGCCGGGCAGCGGCAGCATTTGGCAACACTCTGGATGGTCGCGCGTAAACCGCATGCAGCCCGGTTTATTTGGATTTTCGAAAAGCCGGGGCCTTAGCGGATTTGGCAAAACTATTGGATTGCCGCGCTTCCCCTTATGGGTTGGGATCGTGATCTTGCCTTCATCTGCAAGCGTGTGCGCCGCCATCAGGTCGCTTAGGTCCTCAGCTCGAAGCAGCGGTTGATCTCCAAGCCCGATTAAGATCGCTTGTGCGGCAAGGCTTTGAGACAGGCCCATCGCGACCGAGCTTTGCTGGCCGCTCTCAAACGCTGGATTTTGGCAAATGGAAACGTTCAGCCCACCCAGAGCGGCGCGGATCTTTTCGGAGTCAAAACCGGTGACGACCGTCACGTGACCGTCGATTGCGTCCAAATAGGTCTGGACGACCTTGCGCACCATTGGCTGGCTGTCCACCTCAAGCAGCAGCTTGTTTACCGCGCCCATTCGGGTCGACGTTCCGGCCGCCAATATGATCGCGTCGAAATTAGCCATCGGAGGCCGCTCCGGCCAGCTTTGTTCGCCGCACCGAGATTAGTTCGGCCAAGATCGACAAGGCAATTTCTTCTGCGGTGACCGCCCCGATATTGATGCCAGCCGGGGCTTTAATGCGGTCAATGTCAGAAGTGGGGGTGCCTTTTGCTGTTAGTTTCGCCGCAAGTGAGGCGAATTTCTTGGTGCTTCCGACAAATGCAATGTGATCGGCTCCCTTTGCCAACGCGCCCTCTAGCGCGTCCAGATCACCTTGGCCTTGCGTTGCGATAATGATTGCGCGTTTTCCGCCCGATTGAGGGCCGGTAAGGTCAGCGCTGACATTCCATTGGAATTGAGGGGCAAGTTGGGTCAGGGCAGCAGCCACCGGGGACGCACCAAGGATCACAAGGTCTGGCATGGGCAGGCACGGCTCTATGAATAGGTCGACGGTGCCTTTTGAGGGGCACCCGTTGCGGGAAAATGTAACGCCGTCCACTTTTTCTCCGGCGGTGACACCTTTATCTGCCAAATCATCTTCGGGCGTGACCGAGACAAGTTGCGGCTCGCCTGATTGCAGGGCAGCCAGCGTTGCGCGTTTCACCGCGCCGCGTGTGCAGCCGCCGCCAAGGAAGCCCGCTAGGATCGTTCCTTCTGCATCGACAAGCGCCTTGGCCCCGGGTTTGGCGGCGGTTGATCCTGCGGTTCGGATGATCGTCACAAAGGCAAAGGGCGCGCGATCATCGCGCAGCATTTCGGCCTTGGCGGACACTTCAGGGGGCAAGTGATCGATATAGCTCATAATTTCGCAAGCTCCTGTTCCAATGCAGCCAGATCAGCCAAGGTGCCGGCCGCGCAGAAATGATCGAGATGGGGCAGGGCCGCGGCCATGCCGGCGGCAATCGGTGCGTAGTCGCGCCAGCCTTTCAGCGGGTTCAGCCAAAGTGTTTTACAGCCGCGTTTGCGTAGTTTGGCCATTGCGGTGCCCATCAGATCGGGCTCGGCCGTGTCGTAGCCATCTGAAAGGATCATCACGACGCTGCGCCCATCAACGAATTTGCGGGCATAGGTTTCTGAAAACCGCGCCAGACAATGCCCAATGCGGCTACCGCCCCCAAAGCCATCGGCCATCAGCGACATCCGCCCAATTGCGCGCATCGGATCTTTGTCGCGCAGCGCGCCGGTGATGCGCACAAGCCGGGTGTGAAAGAGATAGGCATCCGCATCCGGGTCATTGCGTAAAAGCGCGGCAATGAAGGCCAGAAAGACCTGCGCATAAACGCTCATCGATCCTGAAACATCGCAGAGCACAACAATCTTGCGGGCGCGGTCGGGGCGTTTCTTCTTGATCAGGGTTAAAGGTTCGCCGCCTGTTGCAAGGCTGCGCCGCATGGTCTTGCGAAAATTCAGACGATCCCCCTTCAGTGCCGCTATTCGGCGGCGCGAACGTTTGTCTCGCAGCGCGGCACCAAGGCGGCGGGCGACATCTTCGGCCCGCGCGATATCTTCGGGGCGGACAAGCTCGCGCAGATCTTTGCGCATGAGGTTGCGCACCTCTGTGGCCACAAGTTTGCCTTCGCCATCGCTTTCAGCCTCGCCATCGCCGCCATCTGGCGTGGTGGCCTCACCCGCGCCGCCGCCCGCTTCGCCTTGGGCGTCTCGGGACGAATGGACGTTATCTTGTGCCGTTGAGGTCGAGGATTTCGGAATGACCTTTGAATGCACACGGCCTGCATCCATCCAATAGCTGTCAAAGAGCGCGTCAAACTGCGTTGTCTCGTCTTTGCTTCCCGTACAGATCGCACGAAGCGCCCGTTTCGCGTCACTTGGGTTTGAGGCGTTCACATGTGTCAGAGCCGCGAGGGCCGTGTCAGCCTCGGCCACGCCCAGCTTCAGGCCGTTCTCGCGCAAATGCGCCAGAAAACCCGCAACACGCGCGGCGGGGCCGGGGTCGCGGCCTGCAAATTTGGTGACCCGGCTCATGCAGCCCGCCCGGCAAGACGCTGCGAGACTTCGGTCGTCACCTGCGCCTGATCAGATTGGGTTTTTAGCAAGGTTGTCAGGGTATGCTGCAAGATGGCCGGATCGCTGGTCAAATCGGCGACACCAAGCCCCATCAGGGCGGCGGCAAAATCTAACATCTCGGCAATGCCCGGAACTTTTTCCAGCTCTTCGCCGCGCAGCTTTTGAACAAAGCCGACGATCTGCGCGCCAAGATGCGCTTCAACATCAGGGCAGCGTGCTTGCAGAATTGCCAATTCCGTCTCGCGGCTTGGATAATCGAGGTAAGAATAAAGGCAGCGGCGGCGCAGCGCGTCAGACAGATCGCGCGTGCCGTTCGAGGTCAGGATGACGATCGGTTTGGTCGTTGCATTGATTGTGCCCAGCTCAGGAATTGTCACCTGATATTCGGCCAAAACTTCGAGCAGATAGGCCTCAAACTCTTCATCCGCGCGGTCGATTTCGTCGATCAGCAGCACCGGACGCTGTTCTTGTGTGATCGCTGCCAACAGCGGACGTTCCAGCAAGAAATCGCGTGAAAAGATGCGCGCTTCGACGCTTTGGCCGGTCTCGCCATCTTCGGCTGCGGCGCGGATGGTCAAAAGCTGGCGCTGGTAGTTCCATTCATAAATGGCCTGCGCGGCGTCCAAACCTTCATAGCATTGCAGCCGGATCAGTTTGGTATCGCGTGAGGCCGCCAGAACGCGGGCCACTTCGGTTTTCCCGACACCAGCAGCCCCTTCCAGCAAGAGCGGGCGTTCCAGCGATAGGGCGAGATGCAGCGCCATCGCCAAATCGTCACTGGCCACGTAGCTCTGATCTGCCAAAGCAGTTTTTAGAGTCGTCCAAGTCATATTCAATTACCCCGTGGGGCAGGGCGGCATAAGGCAGCCCTGCCCAAGTGATCTGCTTAGTCGTGCAGACCCAGACCGTTTGCGGTTTTCCAGATGCGCCAGTGATCGTGGGGCATTTGGGTGTGACGCAGGCCAAAGGCCTTAAACGCGTCATTCACCGCGTTCGAGAAACACGGCACGCCGCCCACGTGGGGGCTTTCGCCGACGCCCTTCGCCCCGATGGGGTGATGCGGGCTGGGGGTGACGGTGTAATCCGTCTCGTAATTTGGCGTCTCCCATGCGGTTGGCAGGAAGAAATCCATGAGCGTGCCGGTCTTGACGTTGCCCATATCATCATAGGCAATTTCTTGACCCAAGGCTACGGCAAGCGCCTCGGTCAAGCCGCCATGAACCTGACCCTCGATGACCATCGGGTTGATCCGTGTGCCGCAATCATCCAGCGCATAGAAACGGCGGATATCAGGAACGCCTGTATCAACATCGATATCCATGACGCAGACATAAGCGCCAAAGGGATAGGTCATGTTGGGCGGATCATAGTAGCTGACCGCCTCAAGCCCCGGTTCAACGCCCGGAATGGCTTGGTTGTAGGCCGCATAGGCGATTTCTTTCATCGTCTTGAACCGCTCTGGTGCGCCTTTGACCACAAAACGGTCGACGTCAAATTCAACGTCATCGTCATGCACTTCCAGAAGGTAGGCTGCAATCATCTGCGCTTTTGCGCGAATTTTGCGACCGGCCATGGCCGTAGCTGCGCCCGCGACCGGAGTAGACCGGGACCCGTAGGTGCCAAGCCCGTAAGGCGCGGTATCTGTGTCGCCTTCTTCGATCGTGATGCTATCGGCCGAGATGCCAATCTCAGAGGCAAGGATCTGCGCGAATGTTGTCGCGTGGCCCTGGCCTTGTGAAATCGTCCCCAGGCGGGCAATTGCCGAACCGGTGGGGTGGATACGGATCTCGCAGCTGTCAAACATGCCCATCCCAAGGATGTCGCAGTTTTTGACCGGGCCCGCGCCGACGATCTCGGTAAAGAACGATAGGCCAATGCCCATCAGCTTACGGGTTTTGCCTGCTTTGAAATCCTCAACCCGCTGCGCTTGCTCGGCGCGCAAACCGTCATAATCGACGGCCTTAAGGGCCTTATCCCAAGCCGTGTGGTAATCGCCGCTATCATATTCCCATCCAAGCGCAGCCTTGTAGGGGAACTGCTCTTTCTTGATGAAGTTGATACGGCGAAGTTCGGCTGGATCCATATTTAGCTCGATAGCCAGAACTTCGATCATCCGCTCGATGAAATACACCGCCTCGGTCACCCGGAAGGAACAGCGATACGAGACGCCGCCGGGCGCTTTGTTGGTATAGACACCATCAACGCCCAGATAGGCGACGGGGATGTCGTAAGAACCGGTACAGATGTTCATGAAGCCAGCGGGGAACTTGGTCGGGTCCGCGCAGGCGTCAAACGCTCCGTGATCTGCTGTCACGTGGCAATGAACACTGGTGATCTTGCCTTCTTTCGTGGCGCTGATCTTGCCCTTCATCCAATAGTCCCGCGCAAAGGCCGTGGACATCAGGTTTTCCATCCGGTCTTCGATCCATTTGACCGGCTTGCCGGTGACAATCGAGGCCACGATCGAGCAGACATAGCCGGGATAGACCCCAACTTTGTTGCCAAAGCCGCCGCCGATATCAGGCGAGATGACGCGGATATTGTGCTCTTCGATGCCAGATAGAAGCGAGGCAACGGTGCGCACGACATGCGGCGCTTGGAACGTGCCCCAAAGCGTCAGCTTGCCATTGACCTTGTCCATGGACGCAACAGAGCCGCAGGTTTCCAAGGGGCAGGGGTGGGTCCGGTGATAATAGAACATATCCTCGGCAACCACTTCGGCCTCGTCCAAGACCTCGTTGGTGGCTTTCTCATCCCCAACTTCCCACGTGAAGATGTGGTTATGATGCTTGCGCGGACCATGCGCGCCATCTGCTGTAGGGTCCAAATCTTCGCGCAGAACCACGTCGGATTCCAGCGATTTGAACGGATCGACGATCACTGGAAGCTCTTCGTATTCTACTTCCACCAATTCGACGGCGTCTGCCGCAATATAGCGGTCTTTGGCCACGACAAAGGCCACTTCCTGACCCTGGAACAGCACTTTGCCATCGGCCAGAACCATCTGCTTGTCACCGGCCAGTGTGGGCATCCAATGCAAGCCAAGCGGCTCAAGATCTTTGGCCGTCAGAACCGCAACCACGCCGTCCAGCGCCATAGCGGCGTCGATATTGATCGATTTGATGCGGGCGTGCGCATAGGGAGAGCGCACAAAGTCACTATGCAACATGCCGGGCAGCTTCACGTCATCGACATAGTTGCCTTTGCCTTGGGTGAACCGGACATCCTCAACGCGTTTGCGTGAACAGCCCATGCCTTTGAGATTGGCGACGCGTTCGTCGCGATCTGGTGTCAAATCGTTCATTGTGCCGCCTCCTTTGCGCCGTTCAATTCAGACGCAGCCGCCAAAACGGATTTCACAATGTTCTGATAGCCTGTGCAGCGGCAGATATTGCCTGCCATTCCAAAGCGAACGTCTTCTTCCGTTGGGTTCGGGTTTTCTTCAAGCAGCTTGGTGGCGCGGGTGATCATGCCGGGCGTGCAAAAGCCGCATTGCAGGCCGTGATGCTCACGAAAGGCCTCTTGCAAAACATGCAGGTTATCGGGGTTGCCGATCCCTTCAATGGTAGTGATCTCGGCGCCGTTGGCTTGCGCGACGAAGACAGTGCATGACTTAACCGATTTGCCGTCCAGCGTCACGGTGCAGGCCCCACAATGGGTTGTTTCACAGCCCACATGCGGGCCGGTCAGGTTCAGTTTTTCGCGAAGCGCGTAGATCAGCAATTCGCGAGGCTCGGCGAGGAATTCGTGATCCTCTCCATTCACGTTGAGCTTAACGTGCATTTTATCTGTCATAGTATCCTCCCTTACGCGCGTGACGCTGCACGAGCGATAGCGCGGCGCAGGATCGTTGCTGCAGCATGGCGCTTAAATTCGATTGGTCCGCGATTGTCCTCTGTTGGGTCAATATCGCCCAACATGGCTTCGACGGCAGCGTCAACGGCGGCGCCATCCAAGGATGTCCCCGTCAAGGCGTCGGCGGCAGCTTCGGACCAAATCGGCGTGTCGCTAAGATTGGTCATTGCGATGGATGCGAAGGTGCAATTTCCTCCTTCCATCACCAGCTGAACGGCAGCCGCGGCAGTGGCATAGTCGCCAATTTTGCGCTTTTGCTTTTCATAAGCATAGCCGCCATTTGGAACGGCAAAGCTAATCGCGGTCAGAATTTCTTCATCCTCGCGCTCGGTCATATAAGCGGCTTCATAGAAATCGCGGGCGGGCACTTTGCGCTCGCCATCAGGACCGAATAGCGTGAAACTTGCATCGAGGCATTGCATCAACCCGGGCATGTCATTGCCGGGATCACCATTTGCGACATTACCGCCAATGGTGCCCATGTAACGAACCTGAGGGTCCGCGATCTGAAGTGCAGCTTCGCGCAGAATGGGCGCCGCGGCGGTCAAATCTGCACTGTCGATAAGCTCGGCTTGCGTGGTCATCGCACCAATGGTGACAGTGCCGTCAGAAACCGAAATTCCGGATAACCCTTCCACATCCTGTATATCAATCAGATGCGGCACATCGGCCATGCGCAGTTTCATCATAGGGATAAGGCTGTGCCCACCCGCTACGACGCGCGCATCGTCGCCATGCTCTTCTAGAATGCTGATTACCCCTGCGAGATCGGTAGGCCTATAGTACTCGAACTTGGCTGGAATCATTGTGTGTCCTCCCTTCACCAATTCATCTTGCGTGACGGAGACCATGCATACCGATGTGTGCCCAGACCCGGGCGAACTCATCAAAATAGCTTGTTTTGCACGAAATGCGCTCTAGATCGCACGAATTGCGCCAAGAACTGTCTGTACGTTTTTCAAATGAGAGCGACTGACAGGGGCATGGGGGACAAGGTCGCTGGAAAAGATCAGTTTGCCCTTATCCTTGCTGCGCTCAAATCGCTGCACTTTGGTTGGGTTGCCAAGGTAACTGCGGTGCAGCTTGACCATTCCCGACCCTTCAAGGCGTTTTTCGGCCTCGGTAATCGGCCAGGCACAGAAATACCGAGCGTCGTCGGTATAGACCTGCGTGTAATGTCCATCGGCCCGGACAAAGGCGACGTCCTTAGAGGAGATGGTGATTTTGGCACCATCCCGCTCACAGGGAATCCAGACATGCAGATCTGCCGTCTCTTCTTTGGGCGGAGCGGCCTCCTCTGGAATGTGCGCTTGGCTCAAGCCGGCCAAGGGCTCCAGATAAGTTGAACCGACCCAAAGGAACGCGCCGAAAATGACGAAGCTGAGCGCGATGACCACCAGCGCCAAAGTCTCGTTGCTGATCGAGGGCCCAAATTCCGAGATCTGCGGGATCGCCACGAAATTGGTTCCGGCCATTGCCAGAAAATGTGCGGCGAAGACGGCAGCGCCAAAGCAGAGCGTGCCCAGAAAGATGTGACGATTATTGCGCTTGGAATAGGCGAGGTAAAAAGCAAGGATGCAAAGCCCGATCGCGGCCAGCGATGTCAGCGTGACGCCAAGCGGCGTGTAGACAGCCCGGCACAGTTGCAATCCGGCCATGCCGACGTAATGCATCGCTAGGATGCCCACACCAACAATACTTCCAGCCAGCACGATCATTTGTGGTGTGCGGCGCGGGAAATGCAGCAAGATGAGGGCCAGAGCCACCATAAGCACGGCAATAAGCGCCGAGGCCAGTGTGATGGCTGAATCATAATAGAACAGGATCGGCATTTGCAGGCCCAACATGGCCACGAAGTGCATTGCCCAAATACCGCCCCCCAAAGCCAGTGCGCTTAGCGAGATCGAGATTTTCCGCTGCATCACAGATTTCGGCGTCAGGTTTTTAGTAAGAGACAATCCCGTGAATCCAGCGACCAGAGCCACCAGAAAAGACATCGTGACCAGCACGGTGTTATGACCGAATTCAATAAACTCCATGCAGCGATTGATGTCAGATTGCCCAAATTATTGCAATCGGCCAGTCAATGTTGCCTAGGTTGCAAGCAGTGGAAAAACCGCGTCAAATTGCGCAAACCTGCGGGTAAACGCAGATCTGCGACAATTTTTGCCCCCCTAAAGGCTCTGATATCAGTGGCCTCAGCGCCCTTGCGGTCACACGAACCGCATATCAAGCGTGGCATGGTTCCAAAGGTTCGCCCGAGGTTTGACCGGATCGAATTTATAGGCGCTGTGATGGCCTTTTTGGAATCGCACGCGGCGGCGGCCTTCGGCCTCAAGCTCATTCACAGGGCGGGTTTCATGGGCCCGTCCGCCTTCATGGGCCACGAGGTATTTCAACCCACCAACCGAGCGTCCGGCAATCCGGTCATAGACATCAAAGACCAGCGGTGCATGGGCCGGAATGGTCGGATGCAGCGAGGACCAAGGTTGCCAACTGCGGAACCGGACGCCTGCTACATGTGTCCCATCGCTGACCTTTTTCAGCGGCAGTTCGACCTGATTACAGGTGATGACATAACGCGTGCCAAGATCACCCTCGACCTTCAGTTCAACACGTTCCAGCGAGCTGTCGACATAGCGTGATGTTCCGCCGCCGCCGGCTTCTTCGCCAAGCACCAACCACGGCTCGATTGCGTTGCGCAGGGTGAGTTTTAAGCCTTCAACGGTTTCATGCCCAACTTCGCCAAAGCGCATTTCATATTGCGCGTCATACCATTCAGGCCGGAAGACAAAGCCATGTGCGGCGCTCAGGTCGTCCAAAATCTCGTTGAAATCGGCGCGGCAATAATGCGGAAGCAGGAATTTGTCATGCAGATCGCCGCCCCAATGGATCAATGGCTCGGTATAGGGTTTTTCCCAGAACCACGCCAAAAGCGCGCGCATCACCAGCGACTGCGCCATAGACATCTGCCAATGCGGTGGCATTTCAAAGCCGCGGAACTCAACCAGGCCAAGACGTCCAGTGGGGCTATCCGGCGAATACATTTTGTCGATGCAAATCTCGGCCCGGTGCGTGTTGCCGGTCAGGTCGGTCAGAAGATGGCGCAGGATGCGGTCTGAAAGCCATGGGAAGGCCTGGCCAGAGTTTTGCACCCGCGCAAGCTCATTCAGAGCGATCTCCATCTCATAAACCCGGTCTGGCAAACCTTCGTCAAACCGTGGGGCTTGCGAGGTTGGGCCGATAAACGTGCCAGAGAAAAGATACGAGAGCGACGGATGCCGCTGCCAATACCGCACCAGCGAGCCGACAACGTCGGGGCGTCGCAAGAAAGGGCTGTCCTCAGGGGACGCGCCGCCGACAACAATGTGGTTGCCACCGCCGGAGCCCGTAAGCCGCCCATCATTCATGAACGTAAAGCTATCCAGCCCGCATTGCCGCGCTTCTTCATAAAGCGCTTCGTTAATCTCTTTCAGACCTTGCCAGCTTTTGGCCGGATGAATGTTCACTTCGATCACGCCGGGGTCAGGGGTGACGCGGATGACGTTGAAATTGGCGTCACGTGGCGGCTCATAGCCTTCGATCCGAATGGCCAAATCCATCGCGGCGGCGGTTTCTTCAACGGCTTCGACCAGATCCAAATATTCATCCGATGACCCGGTGGGCGGCATAAAGACATGCAAAATGCCGTTGCGCGGCTCAATCGCCATCGCAGTGCGGACCGGTTCGCCTTCGACCCAATAGCTGTATTCGCTGCTCAGCCAATCATCCGAGCTATCGATATCACGCAGCCAATAGGCCTCTTCGTGATCTTGCGCGGGGCCGGGGGCGGCATTGCCTCTGCGTTGCCGAATTTTCTTGGCAGGGACCGGCATAATGGGTTGGCCGTAGCCAATCATTCCGCCGGGGCCATAGCCGGGCCCATAATAGGGTGTGTTCAGCAACTCTTCTTGCGGCTCATCTTCTTCGCCGCGATTGAGTTTGCGCCGCGGGCCAAGGGCCTTGCGTTTGCGCAGCATCGTATCGCGGAAATACTGTTTGACCTCTTCGGTCTTGGTCAAAGAATCCAACGGCAATCGGAAGCCCGCCGGGCTGTCACCGGGCAACAGGAACAGCTTGCCACGCCGCGTTGTCCAGCTATCCGAGGCCCAATGGAACCGCCGCCTTCTGCTGGCTTTCGCTTGGGCCAATTGGATCGGGATCACATAGCTGACCGGGTTGTTCAGCCCGTTATTCATCATCCGGACAAGGCGCGCGCGCTCTTGGGGATCTTCCAGCTTGTTATCTTCGACCGTCACATTGTCAGGCAGCATGGCTTCTTTGCCGACAAAATGCAGAGGGTCTTCGTAAATCGGTTGCGCATAGCCGTCATCGCCCAATTCAAGCGCATCCAGCAGTTTTTCTGAAAACTCAGCCGCAGTTGTATGATCAGCTGTGCCTGCGTTTTCTCGCGCCAAAAGGTCAGCATCAGACCAAAGCGGCAGGCCATCGCCGCGCCAGATCAGCGAATAGGCCCAACGGGGCAGCGGCTCACCGGGGTACCATTTGCCCTGACCGTGATGCAAAACGCCATGTGGCGCAAAGCGGTCGCGCAGGCGGCGGATCAGTTGATCGGCATATAACTGTTTCGTTGGCCCAACGGCGTCGGTGTTCCATTCCGCGCCATCGCGGTCCATTGCCGAAACAAAGGTCGGCTCGCCGCCCATGGTCAGACGCATATCTTGCGCTTTAAGTGTCGTGTCGATGGCCTCGCCAGCGCGGTCAATTTCCGCCCATTGTTCGGGGGATAGGGGCCGCGTCACGCGCGGCGGCTCGTCAATGCGTTTGACCGACATGTCAAAGCTGAACGTAACCTCGGCCATTTCATGCGCGCCAGAAATCGCAGCCGCAGATGAGGGTTCGGGCGTGGCCGCCAGTGGGATATGCCCTTCGCTGGCAAAAAGCCCAGAGGTGGGATCCATGCCAACCCAGCCCGCGCCGGGCAGGTAAACCTCGCACCACGCATGAAGATCCGTGAAGTCGTTTTCTGGACCAGCAGGGCCTTCAATCGGTTTTTGATCGGCGGTCAGCTGAATGAGATATCCAGACACAAAGCGCGCGGCATAGCCAAGTTCGCGGAACATCGCGACCATAAGCCATGCACTGTCCCGGCAAGATCCAAGCGCTTTTTGGATTGTGGTCGTTGGGCTTTGAACGCCCGGTTCCATGCGGATCGTGTAATCAATCTGGTCAGACAGGAAGGTATTAAGTGCCACGAGCCAGTCGTTGGTTTTTCCGGTTTGTTCTGGCGCGCGTTCCATAAACTCTTTGAATGCGGAACTGCGGGACACTTTTCGCAAATAGGGGCGTAGATCCTTGCGCTGTTCAGGCGAATAGGCGAAGGGAACTTCCTGGCAGTCCTCTTCCAAGAAAAAGTCAAACGGGTTGATCGCAACCATATCTGCAACCAAATCGACCGTGACAGAAAACTTGGTCGCGCGCTCTGGAAAGACGATCCGTGCTTGCCAATTGGCATAAGCGTCCTGCTGCCAATTGATGAAATGCCCTTCGGGTTCAATCTTGAGGCTATAGCTTTTTATCGGTGTCCTGCTATGCGGCGCGGGCCTGAGCCGGACCATATGCGGAGCCAAGGCAATAGGCCGGTCATATTCATATGTGGTTCGGTGACTTAGCGCGACGCTTATTGACATTCAGGGGCCACTTCTTTTTGGCACGCCTCGGATTTTCCAAGATTTGCAGTTAATATATGCGGTTTCTCCTGTTTGGGCGGCGTGAAGAAGGATGGTCAACCCCAATATCAGTCTAAGCGTGTAAATGCCCAAAACTCGTGCGGGATGCGATTAATTTTCGGGCATTCAGTGGTCAAACCGCCGATGTGCTTGGGGAAATTTTCGCCAGAATGTTAAACGTTCAAGCAATAATCAGTATGGAGGCTTCAAAGTTTATACTTTGGAAGCGGGGATATGGTTTCAATTCTAGACAGATCATACAGCGCAGAATAGCGTCTCGGCACCGGCATAAGGAGGTGCTAAAAGCCCCTGACGGCCCCCCGAATCTCGGCCGGTTTCATAAGTAGAAAGACTAAGAGCCCGATGACCTATTGTGTCGCGATCAAAACCAATTCCGGGATGGTTTTCCTGTCAGATACCCGAACAAATGCGGGTGTCGACAACATCTCGAAATATCGCAAGATGTTCACCTGGTCGGTTCCAGGAGACCGGGTCATTACGATGATGACTGCTGGCAACCTTGCGATTACGCAGGCCGTCATCAGCTTGCTTCAGGAAAATATCGACAAGCCGCAGGATGGCATCGATTCACTCTTGAATGCTGAATCGATGTTCCGGGTTGCCGAGATTGTTGGCGATGCGATGCGTGTTATCCAAACGCGCTATGGCACGAATATCGCACAGATGGGCGAAAGCACTTTGTCGTCGATCATTGTTGGCGGGCAAAGGGCTGGCGGCGATATGCGTCTCTTCCACGTCTATTCTGCAGGAAACTTCATCGAGGCTGGTGATGACACGCCATATTTCCAGATTGGTGAGCATAAGTATGGCAAACCGATCCTCGACCGAGTCATCGAACCCGACACGCCGGCCGATATTTGCCTGACAGCTGCGCTGCTTTCGATGGATTCGACACTGCGTTCGAACCTTTCTGTTGGCATGCCGCTGGACCTTTCGGTTGTTGTAAAAGACGAATTGAGATTCTCGCAAATCCGCCGGATCGAAGACCATGATGCAAACTACTTGGCCTTGTCTGATGCATGGTCAAATGCCATCAAAAACGCCTTCTTCGATATGACGAAATTCTCTTTGTTTTAAGCGTATTATCGGGCACTTCTAGGGTGAAACATTAGGCAAATGCAGGCGCGAATTCGCCTGTATTTTTTTGGCTGGATGCGATTGATTTTCTGCACGGATTTGCCCCGCTGATCTGGACCTGATTTGAAGGTCCCAATACCCCGAAATTTTCGCTGGGGCGTGGGCGCATGCCAAAAATTGGCCCTTTGCGAGACGTCTGTCTTGGCTGTAAGGACTCTGACATCCACCACGAAAATCAGGTCTGCTCCATGCAAAATATCTCCCGCCGCAACGTCCTTATTCTTCTTTTTGACGCGCTTGCAGCAGGACCGGACGGGGCGATTATTCGACCAGATTTGGCGCCCAATTTGGCTAAATTGGCCAAAGCTGGCGCCGTGTTTCAGGCCGCCTACACACCCGCGTCACAGGGCAGCCCGGCGCGGGCCAGCTTCTTCACTGGACTTGATCCGGCGGCGCATGGGCTTTGGCAAAACGGTGTAGTACTGCCGAGCTGGAACATGACCTTTCCGCAGCGCTTGGCCCCGCTTGGTTATCACAACATCCTTGTAGGCCGCCGGCACTTGGCCGGAGTAGCCAACTGGACTACCGAGCATTGTCGTCTGGATGAATACGCGGCGTGCGACTGGGCGCATGGGCCGCTGCATCGCTCACGCCAGAACGCCTACTTGGCGTGGTTGCAGGACACGCAGCCCGAGATCTATTTCAAGATTTTCCCAAAGCAGGCCAACCCGGACGACACCGAGATTGCAAGTGACATGCGTGAGGCCGTTCGGGCGCTTCCCGAGAGTCTTAGTTTTAACACCTGGGTGGGTCAGCAACTGGCAGAGCGGATTGCCGATTGTTCGGCCGAGTGCCCGTTTCTTGGGATCGCAGGGTTTGTCGTGGGCGCGGGGATGGGCGCGCCGCCATCCTGTACGTCCGAATCCGAGCAGTTAGACGACACTGCGTTGCGGCACTCCGATACTGCAGCGGGCGCGCTTTTTGAGATGTTGGACGCGTCCGGGCGTTTGGAGGATACCGTCGTAATTCTGACCTCGGCACGCGGGAATTGTGAGCCGGGCTCAGAGATGTCCGAGGCAAACCTTCATGTGCCGCTTGTCCTGAATGGGCCGGCCATTGACGCCCAAACGATCAAGGGCGCCGTCTCAACGATCGACATTGCCCCAACGATTTTAGATCTTGCCGCCGCGCCGATCCCGGCGCGAATGCAAGGGGCATCATTGCATGGGGTGTTGTCGGGCAGTTGCCCACCGCGAGGCTGGTCGCTGAGCCGCCACCGCAGCGATGACGCGTTGGAAAGGAATTGGCAAACGGCGCTGATTGCTGACGGTTTAAAGTTGGTGATGAGGCATGGCGACACGAAAGGCGCCTGTTCCGCCAACTACGCCTTGTTTGATCTAAAGAACGACCCGAGCGAGACGACTGATTTGGCGGAACTGCCCGCTCATGCCGCAAGCCTTGAGGCGATGATCGATAAACTTATCGACGCGCGCTGTGCGATGGAAGATCGCACCGAACCCCGTATTGCCAAGTTTTAAGGAGCCCCGCGCCGATGTCCAATCAAAGCCGCCGCCCCAATATTCTCTTTATCTGTACTGACCAACAACGCGGGGACTCGCTTCATTGTGCAGGGGCCAATTGGGCCGTCACGCCAAACCTTGATGGCATTGCCCGTGACGGTGCTCGGTTTTCACAATGTTACGTTCAGAACCCCGTGTGTAGCCCGTCACGCGCCTCGTTATTCACTGGAAAATACGTGGCCAACCACGGGCTTTATGCCAATGGCGTTCCTTTTCCGTCTCATCAGGGCCTCTTTACCCGCGTGCTGGCCGATGCCGGATATGACTGCGGGATGATTGGCAAACAGCATCTTTACCCATGCGATACATGGCGGACAGAGCCGCGCGCAGATGACGGCTACCGGGTGTTTGAATGGGCGCATGGCCCAAATCACAGAGCGCTGGAGAATGACTATCATCGATGGTTGCGTCAGGAGCATCCCGATCTTTACGCCGAAATTTTTCCAGACAAAGGCGCGAATGAGAATACCGAATATTCCAACCGTGCCCGCACCGGAACGCCCATCGATCACGTGAAGAAAGAGGCGCATTATTCCCATTGGGTTGCAGAGCGCGCTATTGATTTCATTCAGCATCCACGCAGCGATGACGCGCCGTTCATGCTGGTCGCAAACTTCTTTGATCCGCACCATTCCTTTGGCGCTCCGCAAGAGTTTCGGGATATGATCGATGCCGATGCGATCCCCGCGCCGAATACCCGGCCCGGTGAATTGGACGATAAACCGGCCCCGCATCGGGCCTATTCCGAGAAAAGCTATAGCGGCACTGCGCCAGGATTTCAGGATTACAGCCCTGAGCAAATCAAAGAAATCCGCGCGCAATATTTCGCAATGATCGCATTGGTCGACTACGAGGTTGGACGTATCTTGGCCAGTCTGGAAGAGGCCGGGCTTGCCGATGACACGCTGGTTGTCTTTTCTTCAGATCACGGCGAGATGCTTGGAAATCACCAGCAATTGCTGAAAGGCCCGCAGCTTTATGATGATCTGACCCGCGTACCGCTGCTGGCCCGTTGGCCGGGGCATATTTCGCCGGGCACTGTGGTTGATGAGCTTGTGCAATGGGTGGATCTGTCAGCAACATTTTTGGATGCGGCTGGTTGCGGGGCAGGGCGCGGCGTTCAGGGAAGCTCGCTCTTGCCGCTGACGCGCGGCGAAGATGGCGATTGGCGCAAATGGGCGTTGTCGGAATACCGGTTCTCGGGGTTTAAGACAGATCCGCTGTTGATGACAACAATGCTGCGCCATGAAGATTGGAAGTTGATTGTCTGGCATGGAGACCCGGCCACCCCCGCCACGCGGGACGGTGAGTTATACAATTTGGTCGACGATCCGGGTGAATTGCACAACCTTTTTCACGATCCCGACCACGCAAAGACGCGCAGACATCTAAAAACGGTTATGCTCGATGCAATGGCCGAGGCCGAAGATCGAACAGCTGTTCAGTCCCGAGCTTGGTAAAATACTCACTGCCATGTTGACGCAATATTTCAAATATGGCATTTATGGATTCTAAATATGGAATATGGCATGCCATATATGAAATTATGTCTATAAATCCGACGGAGCGCACACTGCAAGTCCTGGAATATATCATGGCCGCCGGACCGGGTCCGATTAAGCAGGTGGATATCGCCCGCGATTGTGGCCTGTCGCCCTCGACGCTGAACAGGATCGTGAAGTCGCTATCGGATTGGGGCTATCTTTTCCGCACGAGTGAAAAATATTGCGTCCGGAACTTCCGGTTGGAACGCAACGTGCCAATGTCGGCGACCTATCTGGCCAAGCTCGACAGCACGATGCGCGGTCTTTCTGATCAACTGGGCGTATCTGCCGAGGTTGTGGTGGTTGCGGGGCATGAATTGCTTTGGCATTCAAAAACCGATCACCCCGATGCTGATGTTGTCATTCGCGCCAATGTTGGTTTTCGTCGGTCGTTATATGAACATGACGTACTGGCACAACTCTATCTCAGCCGCCTTGAGTGGGAAGAGGTGGAGGCGATGTTCTACATGGATGGATTTTACGATACGGTGCGCAGCTCGGCCCATTCCACGCCGCGCCTTTCGCAAGCAGATATCAAAGAAATCTGGCAGAAAAATCGTGGATGCGATTTCGCGACAGATCTTGAGGGCAACCACATGGGTATCCGCCGTTTTGCGACGGTGATCGAAGACCCGGATGGCCGGTTCCTTCATCTTTTGACGCTGGCTGAGCCTGCGGGCACAGAAAACACGGATGTTGAAGGCTTTCGCGAGGCCCTGCTGGGGGCAAGGGAAGAATTAACCGACCTCGTCACAATCGAGAGTGCCGCAAAACGCTTGCGGCCCAAACACTACGCTTTGCCACCTAGGGGAGGATAACTTAGGTCGCCAAGTTTTTTATCAACGGGAGGAATGATGAAACACTTATTTACAACGGCACTTGTTGCCAGCATGGCCCTCGGCGCAAGCTTTGCCCCGGTCCACGCCCAAACTGAAGAGGTCAACGTTGTCCTCTTTGGCATGCCCTACACCAACGGTTTGCAGGATCTTGCAGATCAGTTTGAAGAAGACACTGGCATTCGCGCCAACATCGAAGTGATTGGTCAGGACGTCTTTGAAAACCGGATCACGCTGACCTTTACTGGCGGTTCGGATGATATCGACGTTGTTCACGCACCAGTTATTCAGGTTCAGCGCTGGATTCAGGCGGGTTGGCTCCAGCCAATGACTGAATATGTCGCCGCGATGCCGGGCGCGGATGATATTCTCGCGGGTCCCCTGAATGCCTATGTAGTCGACGGTGAAAACTGGGCCGTGCCCTTTATGGCGGGCGCTGGTCTTATGACATACCGTCAGGATGTTTTGGACGAGGCCGGTCTGGCAGTTCCAGAGACCTGGGAAGAAATGCTGGAAGTAGCCGCAGCCATCCACACCGATGATCGTGCCGCGATTGGCTTGCGCGCTGTTCCGGGGCAGGGCTTTAACATGTTCATCTTCCCGATGATCATGCGCGCTTATGGCGGGAACTTCTTTGCAGATTACGAAGGGGGCGATCTTACCCCTGCGATCAATTCGCCCGAAAATCTGGAAGCGCTCAACGTCTATATTGAATTGATCAATGAATATGCGCCTCAAGGTGCCGGCAACTTTAACTTCGCCGAAGTTCTGGCCGCTGCGCAAAACGACCAAATCGCTTTTGCAGTTGAAGGCACAGGTGTTGTCAGCCGGATCGTTGATCCTGATCTAAGCCAATATGCTGGCGTTACCGGCATTGCACTGCCACCGGGCGGTCCAGCAGGTCGGTCACCCGCGATTGCTGTGCATGGTCTCGGCATTCCAACAAGCGCTGCCAACCCAGACGCAGCGGCCCGCTTCATTGAATGGGCGGTCAGCGTCGATACTGTGACCCAAATCGCATTGAACGAAGCCTTCCCGGATTTCACAACCGGACCGGTTGCCGATAACCCCGAGGTCATTGCGAAATATGCAGATGTGCACCCTGATTTCCTAGCCATGCGCGTTCAGGCGCTTGATCTGGCAATCGGGCACTATCGTCCGCTGATCCCTGATTGGCCATCTTTGGGCCAAGCTGTAGGTGAAAACATCAATGCGGCCGTCAACGGTCTGATGTCACCGGAAGATGCGCTTGAGGCTGCTGAGCAAGAGATGCGCGACATCCTCGGTCTCTACTAAAGATCTCTCCCCAACTATACGCCCTGCCGGGCTTGGTCCTGGCAGGGTTTTTTGTAAGCGGAGTCTCTCCCCCATGGCTTTTTCTTCAACGCGCCGGCAGCGTGGCGCGACCTATGAGATCCAACGCGGCTATCGCCGTATGATCATTCCTGCGCTGGTTGCAGTCAGTGTCTTTGCGATCGTACCGCTTGCAGGCATGTTTGGTCTCGCCTTTAGCGACTACCATCTGATCCGAGGCTCAGAAGGCCGGTTCGGCTTCCATAACTTCGTTCGACTTATTTCCGACGGGCGCTTGATGGGCTCGGTCTATGTCATGGCGATCTTATCCATCTTTGGCGTTGTCGCGCAGGTTCTGATTGGAACGGCGGTTGCGGTTGGCTTGCAAAAAATCGTCGGTCGCTGGCGGATGGGGCGGGTCTTGTTCCTTGTCCCATACGCGGTGCCGCATGTCGCCGTGGCGCTGATCTGGTTGTCGCTATTCACACCGACGCTGTCCCCGATTAACGCGTTTTTCGACATTTTCGGAATTACCGTGCCCTCGTTCCTGACAACGCAAAACGGTGCGATGTTTGCGATTGTTGTGGCCGATACCTGGACCAACTTTCCATTTTCGATGCTGATTATCCTGGCCGCTCTGCAAGGGATATCGCCGGATCTGGATGAGGCCGCCGCCTTGGATGGCGCAACGCGCATCAAGACGTTCTTCTATATTACCCTGCCGCTTTTGATGCCGGCGCTTTTGATGATTACGCTGTTTAGGTTCATCGACAGCCTTAAGCATTTCCCGATGATCTTTGTCATCACCAAAGGCGGGCCGGGACGTTCGACGCAGGCGACGAATTTCTATGCCTATGTGCAAACTTTCCAAAACTCGAATGTCGCATATGGCGCGGCGATTGCTGTGACGCTCTTCTTAATGGCCGCCCTGATCAGCTTTTACGTAGCCAAACTGAACCAAAGGGTGTCGTCATGATCGATAACAGCTCTGCCTTTCGCGTCAAAAAGGCGCTTGGCCTTTTCATGATGTTCAGCCTTTTGGCCTTTGCTGCGATGCCGACGCTATGGGTTCTGATCCTATCGATCCGCGAACAAAGCGCCGTATTTCAGCCGATTTGGGAAAGCCCATTGGCGGTGACGCTGGAAAATTTCCTAAGCATCGGCCGGTCGGATTTCCCGAGGGCCTTGCTCAATAGCTTTATCACCGCAGGCACGGCTACAGTTCTGGCGATGATCGTTGGTGTTCCGGCTGGATTTGCACTCGCCAAAGCCCGGCTTTCGGGCAAATTCATCGCCTCTTGGATATTGCTGTTGCTGCGCATGGCGCCGCCCGTTGGCTTTGTTATTCCGCTTTTCATCACTTACGTGAATGCCGGGCTGATCGACACATATACTGGCCTGATCTTTGCCTATATGACTCTGACCCTGCCGCTGATCACCTGGTCGATGTGGAACTCGTTCTCGCAAATCCCCGACGAGCTGATTGAAGCTGCCATTATGGATGGCGCATCACTGACGAAAGCCTTTGCCCTTGTTGCCGTTCCTGCTGCGCGCCCCGGCGTTGTGGCCGCAGCGATCCTTGGGTTTTTGGTTGCATGGAATGACTTCTTCTTTGCGCTCATTATCACGCGGTCTTCGACCACAACGGCGCCTGTCGCGGTGATGAACTTCATTTCATATGACAGTGTCGATTGGGCCTCTATCGCGGTGGCAAGCATTGCGCTGACCTTGCCGATCCTGCCACTTATGGCCATTGCTAACCGTTATATCGTTCAATCGCTTTCGGGCGCGGTCAAAGGATAAACATGTCCAAACGTCCCAACATCGTTTTCATCATTACCGATCAGCAACGCTATGACACGATTGCCGCGCTGGGCTTTGACCACATGATCACCCCTAATTTGGACAGGTTGGCCGAAAGGGGGACGGTGTTTGAGAACATGTATATCACCTCGCCCTCTTGCGCGCCGTCGCGGGCTTCGCTGTTTTCGGGTGTCTACCCGCACACAAACGGTGTCTTCCGAAATGACGAGGCGTGGAATTATTGCTGGGTCAAAGATTTGGCCGAGGCGGGGTATCGCACGGTCAATGTCGGTAAGATGCATACGATGCCGGTCGAGGGGGCGTTTGGGTTCCATGAACGTCATGTGACCGAGAACAAGGATCGCGATCACCCCAACGTGCCGTTCTTCCTTGATAATTGGGATAAGGCGTTTTTCCTGCGGGATATCGAAAAGCCCAGCCGCGTGACGCAGCGCCGCAAGAATGATTACGGCGACAAGCTGGGCGCTTGGGTATGGGATCTAGATGAGATTTTGCACCCCGATGTCTTTACGGGTCAGATGGCACGGTGGTGGCTGGACCGCTATCCGGGCGATGAGCCGTTTTTTCTTCAGGTTGGCATTCCCGGCCCGCATCCGCCCTATGACCCGACGCAAGACTATCTGGATATGTATGACGGCCGCGACCTGCCTGCGCCGATCCCGCCTGATCCAGAAGCGCAGCCAAAAGCCATGCAAGAGCTGCGCGAGTTTCATCTGGGCGAGGATGCTGACGGCATTGTGCATCTGCCCGAACCGACGGCTGAGCAATCCGAACGTCAGCGCGCGCATTACTATGCCAATGTCACGATGATCGACAAACAAGTGGGCGATATTATCGACGCGTTAGAGCGGCGCGGCGTCTTGGATGAGACGATCATCATCTTCACCTCGGATCATGGCGATGCTTTGGGCGATCATGGGCATTCGCAGAAATGGAACATGTATCAATCCACCGTTCATGTTCCCGCGATTGTATTTGGCCCGGGCCATATTCCCGAAGGGCGACGCGTAAAAGACAATGTTGCGCTGTTTGATCTGGGGCCGACCATCCTGAATTTTGCAGGGATCGAAACGCCCGATTGGATGGAGGCAACCTCTCTAATGCCCTATTTCGGCGAGGCACCGGCCCCCAAACGCAGCCGTGTTTATGCCGAGCATTCAAATGACGCTCTGCTTAAGGGCACGCGGTTTATGACGATGATTTTGGACGGCCATATCAAGCTGGTTCATTTTGTCGATTCCGATGACGGCATGATGTTCGATCTGGAATATGACCCGGATGAGAAAAACAACCTCTGGGATGATCCAACATGTCGTGACACGCGCGATTGGCTGGTTGGGGAAATCCTGAAATGGCGGATGGAAAGCAGTTTGCAAACGCAAGGATTTACCGAGGCGTGTATTCGCGGTGCTCATTCGATGATGTCGCCGCCGGGTCATCCGGCGCGCGGGCAGCATCGACCGGGTACGCGGTGAGCTTAGACGTTTAGCCCATATGCCTTAATGGCGGTGCCCCCAAAAAGAGCGGCGCTGTCTTTGTCGCTGAGCCCTTCGAAAAGAGATTTGGTCACCTCGAGCCAGGTGCCATATTGGGCCGCAAGCGTCAGGACAGGCCAATCGCTGCCCCAAATCAGACGTTTTGCGCCAAACTCTTTCAGCAGGAAATCGGTATAGGGTCGCAAATCGGCGGGCGTCCAATCTGCGGCAGCCTCGGTCACAAGACCCGATATCTTGCAATAGCATTGCGTCTCATGGGCAAGGGCCGACATGTCCTTTGCCCAGCCATCAAAATTCCCTTCGGCGATGCCCGGTTTTGAGCCGTGATCAATCACAACCGTCAAATCGGGGTGCGTTTTGCAAAGCGTCAGCAGGTTTGGCAGATGCCGGGGCAGGGTGAGCGCGTCAAATGTCAGGCCGGCGTCAATCATTGCCTCCAGCGCGGGTGAAATGGCGGTTTGCAACATCCAATCGGGATCTGGAATGTCCTGAATCATTGGGCGCAGACCGACAAGGGCCGGGTTCTGCGATAGGGCGGAAATCACCTCGGCCGCATCCGGGGCTGCAAAATCGACCCAGCCGACCACCCCTTTGATAAAGCTGTTCTCGGAAGCCAAAGACAGCATGAATTCTGTTTCAGCGCGGGTTGGCGCGGCTTGAACCAAAACTGTGCCGTCAATACCTTCCGCGTTTAGAAGCGGGGCAAGGTCTTGTGGCTCAAAATCACGATAGAGCGGCGCAAGATCCGGGGTCAGCCAGCCATAATCGCCGCGCGACAGCCGCCAGAAATGCTGATGCGCGTCGATGATCATCCAATGACGCCTTTGGTGAGGATGATATTTCCATAAAGCCGGGTTTCGCCGGTTTGGACGATGGCAAACGCCTCTGCCGCTCGGGCATAGAAGGCGTGGCGCTCCAGCGATGAAATCACGACATCTTCTTCGGCCACGTCATTGATAATGGTCTGAAAGTCAGCAACCGCTTCGGGGATCTCCTCGGGGGCGCCAACCACTTGCATGGTTACAGCGGGATCGCTGACAAAGGTATCTAGCGGCATTAGCGAAAGAACCGCTCGAAGGATATGACTGGCCGAAATTCCATCGGCTCGCAGCGCCTTTGGCCCGAGGCTGCTGCCCGGGAAATTGGCATCGGCAATGACAATCTGGTCGCCATGTCCCATCGCGCGCAGCACATAAAGAAGGTCGGGAGACAAGACCGGGTCAATTTTACGAAGCATGAGTGGGTTCCTCGGGCAAGGGGGCATCCGGGCGAATAAGGCCCCGACTGCGAAGATCGGACCAAAGGCCCGCGGGAATTGGCCGCTCGAGCAGCGCGACATTGGCGGCGACCTCGGCGGCATTTGATGCGCCGGGCACAACGGTTTTGACGCTTGGATGGCCCAGGACAAATTGCAACGCGGCGGCAATAAGCGGTGTGTCATGGTCTTGGCAGACCGCCTCGATCTGATTGACGCGGGTCACGATGGGGGGCGGGGCCTCGCCATAATTGTATTTGGCGCCAGGAACGGCGCCGGTTGCCAAGATGCCAGAATTATATGGGCCCCCAAGAATGATCCCGACATCGCGGGCTTCGCAAAGCGGCAGGAAGGTCTCCAAGGCCTCTTGTTCCAGCAACGTATACCGCCCGGCAAGTAGGAAGCCGTCAAAATCGGCCAATTCTAAAAGGCGTTGGCACACTTGCCATTCATTGACGCCAGCGCCAATTGCGGCAATCTCACCTGCGGCGCGCAGCTCGGACAGGGCTTTATAACCGCCCAAATCAAAAAGCTCGCGCACCCGTTGATCGCTCATCTCCTGACTGCCTTGCGAAAAGGCGCAGACATCATGGATCAGCAGGATATCGGCATTATCGATGCCAATGCGGGCGCGGCTATCCTCATAAGACCGCATGACGCCATCATAGGAATAGTCAAACTGAATACGCTTTTGCGGAACATTGACGAAGGCTTCGGGTGTTACTTCATCCGGGGCGCAATCCAGCAAAAGCCGCCCGATTTTAGTGGAAAGCTGAAGCGTGTCGCGGCCAAATCGCTGAAGTGCGGTGCCAAATCGCATTTCGGAGCGCCCAAGCCCATATTGTGGGGCCGTGTCGAAATAGCGAATGCCAGCGTCATAGGCGGTTTGCAGGGCGTCCTGCGCATCCTCTTCAGAGATTTCGCGGTAAAGATTGCCAAGCGGCGCGCCGCCAAAGCCCATCTTGGTAAGAGGGACCGGGCGCGATGTCCGGTTGTTCAAAAGGGTGACGTCGCGGGCGAGGGGCATGATTGTCCTTGGTTAGGGCCGGAAAAGCTCGGGCCGTTCGGTTTCTAAAGGGGCAAGTCGCATGACCAGTTGCGCCAGATGCGCCTGCATTGCGGCTTGGGCGCGGGCCGGGTCGCGGTCTGTAATTGCGTCCACAATTGCCCGATGTTCTTCGACGGTTTCGCCCGCGCGGCCCGGTGACGGCAAAAGGATCATCCGCGCGCGCGTGACTTGCAGTGACACCATCTGAGACAGGGCTTTCAGACGCGAATAGCCTGTAAATTCCATCAGCATGGCATGAAACTCCTCGTCCGATTGGTAGAACCCGGCGAAGTCGCCATCTTCAATCGACAAAAGCTGCATCCGGAAGTTGCGGCGGATTTTGGCGATTTGCTCATCCGTGCAATCGCGCGCGACCTTACCGACGGCGGCCAGTTCCAGTGCTTCACGCAGAAAAGCGCCTTCGCGAATCTCTTCCATCGAAAAATAGGAGGCGCGGGTCGCGGATTGGGGAATCACATCGACCAACCCTTCGGCGGAGAGGCGCGCAATTGCCTCGGATACAGGAGAGCGCGAGACGCCAAGCGCCTCGCAAATCGCGCCCTTGCGCAGGATCGCGCCGGGCGGAAAGGCCAGCGTTAAGATCGCATCTTTTAAGGATAAATAGACTCGTTGGGCCAGTGACCCTTCAAGGCTGTTGATCTCTTTCAACTGCGAAACATCGATGTCATCTACTGTCGTCATTTATTCTCTCTTGTCGTACTAACATGTTAGTTGACGTATGCTGCAAGTCAATCTAAAAGCGATTGCAGCAGCGGGTGCATCAAGCTACCCGATTTAAACCCGGAGGCCAGCCTTGTCCCAGCCCGCAATCCGCCTTGCCCCAAGCGACAATGTCGCAGTGGCTCTACGCGACCTGAGTGTCGGAGAGGCGATCATGGGGGTTACAGTTGCGGGGCCGGTGGCACGCGGCCACAAAATGGCGCTGGAGCCGATCGCGCCCGGGAAAAACGTCATTCGCTATGGGCAGATTATTGGCGAGGCCAAAGTGGCCATCGACGCCGGAGCCCATATCCATACCCACAATCTTGGCATGGGGGCGCATCAACAAGATTATGCATTCTCTAGCGCGGTCCAACCTCTCGCGATTGAAACGTCTGAACGCAGTTTTCAGGGCTTTCACCGCGCCGATGGGCGGGTGGGCACGCGAAACTATATCGGTTTGCTCACCTCGGTGAATTGCTCGGGATCGGTTGCGCGCTTTGTGGCTGAAGCCATCGAGAAATCTGGTCTGCTTGACGAATTCCCAAATATCGACGGCGTTGTACCGCTGGTTCATGGCACCGGTTGCGGCATGTCGGGCAAGGATGAGGGCTATGATACCCTGTTCCGCACATTGTCTGGTTACGCGCAGCACCCTAATTTCGGCGGCGTATTGCTGCTCGGCCTCGGGTGTGAGGTCATGCAAATCGCGGATCTGGTTGGCGGGCGCGAGATCCGGGCTGATGGCGCGCTACGTTATATGGTGATCCAGACCGAAGGCGGCACGCGCCGCACCGTTGAACGTGCCATAGAAGAAGTCCGCGGCATTGCCGAGACAGCCAACCGCGCCACGCGGCAACCTGCGCCGGTTTCGCATCTGACGATTGGCATGCAATGCGGCGGTTCGGACGGGTATTCGGGTATTACAGCCAACCCTGCACTTGGCGCGGCATCCGATCTTTTGGTGGCGCATGGCGGCACAACGATCCTGTCTGAAACCTCGGAAATTTATGGTGCGGAACATCTGCTGACCCGGCGTGCGGTGAGCCCCGTGGTGGGCGAAAAACTGATCGAGCGTGTGACGTGGTGGGAAGGGTATACCGCGCGCAATGGCGGCGAGATGGATAATAACCCCAGCCCCGGCAATAAACGCGGCGGGCTGACGACCATCCTTGAAAAATCCCTTGGCGCCGTTGCAAAGGGCGGAACCGCGCCTTTGACGGATGTCTATAAATTTGGTGAACCTATTGATAAAAAAGGGTTTGTCTTTATGGACAGCCCTGGATTTGATCCATGTTCGGTCACAGGCCAGATCGCCTCGGGGGCCAATCTGATTGTCTTCACAACGGGCCGCGGCTCGGTCTCGGGCTATAAACCGACGCCTTGCATAAAATTAGCCACAAATAGCGAAGTCTTCGCCCGCCTGTCTGAGGATATGGATTTAAATTGCGGGGACATCGTAACCGGCGGTGTCAGCATTGCCGACAAAGGCAAAGAGATTTTCGAAATGATGATCCGCGTTGCCTCGGGTGAGGAAACCAAAAGCGAAGCGCTTGGATTTGGAGGGACGGAATTCGTGCCCTGGCAAATCGGCGCGGTGATGTGAGTGAGGGCACAATGAAACTGAATGACAAAACCATTTTAATCACAGCCGCCGGGCAGGGCATCGGACGCGCATCGGCTTTGGCCTGCGCAGCAGAAGGCGCGACCGTGATCGCTGCCGATATCAATCCCGAAACGCTTGCGACTTTGTCTGAAGAGGCTCCCGGTATTCAAACGGTGAAACTGGATGTCACCGATCCTGAAGCAATTCAGGCGTTTGCGGGTGATCTTCCAGATCTGGACGGGCTGTTTAATGTGGCCGGTTTCGTCCACCACGGCACAATTCTGGATGTGAATGAAACCGAATGGGCCTTTGCCTTCGATCTGAATGTCACTTCTATGTATCGGATGATCCGCGCGACGTTGCCGGGGATGCGGCGGCGCGCCAGCGAGACGGGCACAGCGGCAATCCTCAATATGTCTTCCATGGCATCGTCGATCAAAGGCTTCCCCTACCGGTGTTCCTATGGCGCGACCAAGGCGGCGGTTTTGGGCCTGACCAAATCGGTTGCCATCGACTTTGTCGGCGAAGGCATTCGCGTAAATGCGCTTTGCCCCGGAACGGTCGATACGCCGTCCTTGCGAGGGCGGATCATGGCCGAAGCTGATCCGGTTCAAGCCGAAAAAGACTTCATCGCGCGCCAACCCATTGGGCGGCTCGCCACGGTCGATGATCTGACACCCTTGGTTGTCTACTTGCTGTCCAATGACAGCAGCTACGTCACCGGGCAGGCCATGTCAGTTGATGGCGGCGTCACGATCTAAAAGCAGTGCAAGGCAAGGGAGGGCCGAAGCCAATGACCTATCTGGTCGAAATGGACGGGATCGAGAAGCGGTTTCCGGGTGTTCACGCCTTGAAATCCGTGTCGTTCGACCTGAAACCGGGTGAGGTTCACGCTTTGATGGGCGAGAACGGCGCGGGTAAATCGACCCTGATCAAGATCATGGCCGGGATCTACCGCAACGATGGCGGCGAAATGCGCGTGGATGGCAATCCGGTTGCACCAGCATCACCGCGCGAGGCGCAGAATTTGGGAATTGGCGTTATTCATCAAGAGCTTGCCCTGATGAATGACCTAACAGCCGCGCAGAATATTTTTATCGGGCGCGAGCCGCGTAACAGGCTGGGCCTGCTTGACGAGCGCAAGTTGAACGCCGATGCGGCAGCGATTTTCAAGATGATGAACCTCGATCTTGATCCGCGCGCACAAGTGGGCAGCTTAACCATTGCAAAACAGCAGATGGTGGAGATTGCCAAAGCGCTGTCCTTCCGCAGTCGCGCGCTGATTATGGATGAGCCGACGGCGGCGCTGAATGATGCTGAAGTGGCCGAGCTGTTTGAGATTATCCGCGGCCTGAAGGCCGATGGCGTCGGCATCATCTATATCAGTCACAAAATGGACGAGCTGAAGCGCATTTCAGACCGCGTCACGGTCATGCGCGACGGTGAATATGTCGGCACGGTTGACGCGAATGCGACCCCTATCAACCAAATCATCGCGATGATGGTGGGCCGCGAAGTGACGGAAGAACCTGTCGTTCCACCGGATCTGAGCGCCGCAGAAGTTGCATTAGAAGTCGAAGGCTTGTCGCGTGCAGGTGAAATTTTTGACGTCAGTTTCTCGGTCAAAAAGGGCGAAATCCTTGGCTTTGCGGGTCTGATGGGCGCAGGCCGGACCGAGGTTTCTCGCGCGGTTTTTGGGGCTGATCCCAAAGATGGCGGCACAATCAAAGTTCACGGCAAGCTTGTGAACATCAAAACCCCAACCGACGCCGTTCGCGCCGGGATTGGCTACCTTTCCGAGGACCGCAAACATTTCGGCCTCGCGACGCCGATGAATGTTCGCGACAATGTCGTCATGGCCACGTTAAGCCAGTATGTCACGTCGCTTGGCATCCTCAAAGACGCGGAAATGCGCAAGGTGGCGCGGGGCTATATTGATCAGCTTGGCATCCGCACACCGTCAGAGATGCAAGAGGTTCGCCTGCTGTCTGGGGGCAACCAGCAGAAGGTGGTCATTGCCAAATGGTTGCTGCGCGATTGCGATATCCTGATCTTTGACGAGCCGACGCGCGGCATCGATATCGGTGCGAAATCCGAGATCTACAAACTGCTCGAAACCTTGGCCGCCGAGGGAAAGACAATCATCGTCATCTCTTCGGAACTCCCTGAAATCATGCGCCTTTCGCATCGCATTGCTGTGATGTGTGAGGGACGCCTGACCGGCATTTTGCCGGGCGGGGCCGGAACCACTCAAGAAGACATTATGCGGCTCGCGACAGATCGCGCGCCCGCCATGCAGCCTATGGGAGAACATGCATGAGCCTCGCTACGGATCAAAAACCGGCCGCTCCGGCGACCAGTACAGTGGGCGGCGCAGTCGCCTATCAGCGGCTTTTGGCCTTTGCCAGCCTTGTGGCGCTTCTTATTGGGTTCTCATTCGCGTCATCGAACTTCATGCAAACGTCCAACATGATGGCGATTTTGCAATCGGCCTCGGTTAACGGCGTTCTGGCCGTTGCGGCGACGCTGGTGATTATCACCGGCGGCATCGACCTTTCGGTTGGCACACTCATGACGTTCTGTGCGGTCATTGCGGGCGTAATCCTGACCAAGATGGGTTTGCCGCTAATGGTTGGGGTCATTGGCGCAATTGGCGCGGGCGCCCTATGCGGGCTTTGCTCAGGCACGTTTGTCACCAAGATGAATATCCCGCCCTTTATCGCGACACTTGGCATGATGCTCATGCTCAAAGGTCTGTCGCTGATCATTTCGGGCACGCGGCCGATCTATTTCAATGACACGCCCGGCTTTGACCAAATCTCACGCGGGTCGATCATTGGCGACATCATCCCGGCGCTGCCCGTGCCCAATGGCGTGCTGATCCTTTTCCTGGTTGCCGCAGCGGCAAGCTTTGTTCTCAGCCGCACGGTGTTGGGCCGTTATATTTTTGCCCTTGGGTCAAACGAAGAGGCCGTGCGTCTGTCAGGCGTCAACACAGATCGCTGGAAAATGGCGATTTATGCACTGGCCGGGGCCATCTGCGGCATCGCAGGCATCTTGATCGCCTCGCGCCTGAACTCGGCCCAACCGGCCTTGGGGCAAGGCTATGAGCTTGAAGCCATCGCGGCCGTTGTGATCGGCGGCACGTCTTTGGCGGGCGGGCGCGGCACCATCCTTGGCACGCTGATTGGCGCCCTCATCATGGCGGTTCTGACCAATGGGCTGCGCGTGATGGCCGTGGCGCAAGAATGGCAGACCGTGGTTACGGGCGCGATCATCATTCTGGCGGTCTATGCCGACATGATCAGACAAAAGAAATGAAAGCAGAAGGGGCGGGATCACGCCCCCTTAATCCAACTTGAACAAGAGACAAACGAAAACACGGAGGAGTTTATTATGTTGTCACGTCGTTTCATCCTAGGTGCGCTCAGCGCCGCCGCATTGGTCGGGTCCACGCCCGCAATGGCTCAAGACGAGATCTATATCCCATTGATCTCAAAAGGGTTCCAGCACCAGTTCTGGCAAGCGGTACAGCTTGGCGCTGAACGAGCCGCTGAAGAATTTGATGTGCGCATCACGTTCGAAGGCCCGGATAACGAAACCATGGTTGATCGCCAGATGGATATGCTGGCCGCCGCGCTGGCAAATAACCCTGCAGCGATTGGGTTTGCGGCGCTCGACAGCCAAGCGGCTATCCCGCTGCTGCGTCAGGCCAACGAGGCGGGCATTCCCGTTATCGCATTTGACTCGGGCGTTGATAGCGACATTCCGCTTTCAACCGCGACGACAGATAACGTCGCCGCCGCCGCTTTGGCTGCGGATCGCATGGCCGAGCTGATCGGTGGATCTGGTCAGGTTGCGGTTGTGGCCCATGACCAAACCAGCCGCACCGGCATCGACCGCCGCGATGGTTTTGTGAACCGCATCGCAGAAGCCTATCCAGATATCGAAGTTGTCACGATCCAATATGGTCAAGGCGACCATTTGCGGTCGACCGAAGTCGCCACTGCAATCCTGATCGCCAACCCTGATCTGGCAGGCATCTTCGGCACCAATGAGGGCTCGGCCATCGGCGTTGTAAACGCAGCGAATGAGCTTGGTACAGAAGGCGTTGTCATCATTGGCTACGATTCCGGAGCGGCGCAGATGCAGGCAATCCGTGACGGTGTTATGGCGGGTGCCATCACCCAAAACCCTGTTGGCATCGGCTATGAAACTGTCCGTGCGGCAGTCGCGGCGTTAAATGGTGAAGAACTACCTGAAATCATCGATACCGGTTTCTACTATTACGACGCATCGAATATTGATGACCCTGAAATTGCGGCAGTGCTTTACGACTAAAGCTTGTGGCGAATGGCGCGGCCTCATTGTCCTCTCATAACGGGGCCGCGTCTTATCACTGACAAGGAACGAGAATGAAACTTTTGCGTTACGGGCCAAAGGGCCAAGAAAAGCCGGGACTTTTGGATATGGCGGGCCAAGTGCGCGACCTTTCTGGCCATATCACAGATGTCGCGGGCGACGCTTTAACCCGTGATGGCATGGCAAAACTTGCATCGCTTGATCCAGAATCTCTGCCACTGGTTGCTGGCACACCGCAAGAGGATCTGCGCATCGGGGCATGTGTTGGCAATGTGGGTAAGTTCATCTGCATTGGCCTGAACTATGCCGATCATGCCGAAGAGGCGGGTATGGACCTTCCACCCGAGCCGGTCATTTTTGGAAAATGGACCTCGGCCATTACCGGCCCTGACGATCAAGTCGAAGTTCCTCGCGGGTCAACTAAAACTGATTGGGAAGTAGAGCTGGGCGTCGTGATTGGCGAAGGCGGACGGTATATCGAAGAAGCCGACGCCATGGCCCATGTCGCCGGGTTTTGCGTCATCAACGACGTGTCCGAACGCGAATTCCAGCTTGAGCGCGCAGGCACGTGGGACAAGGGCAAAGGCAACGATACATTTGGGCCGATTGGTCCTTGGATTGTAACACCCGATGAGGTGGGCGATTTCAACAATCTTGGCATGTGGCTGGATGTGGACGGAAAACGCTATCAGGACGGCTCGACCGCGACGATGGTCTTCAAGGTGCCGCATCTGGTGTCTTATTGTAGCCAGTTCATGAGCCTTCAGCCCGGCGACATCATCTCAACCGGAACACCGCCCGGTGTTGGCATGGGACAAAACCCGCCGGTTTACTTGCATGGCGGCGAGGTTATTCGTCTCGGCATCGAGGGTTTGGGGTCGCAAACGCAGAACGTTATTCGCGCCTAGATCTAGAGAATTCAAAATAGAAAAACGCGCCGTTTTAGGCGCGTTTTATTGTTTTAGATCAGGGCGTTACCCAGCTTGCCATAAGGAAGTAAAGCGGCATTCCAAGGGTCAGGTTGAAGGGGAAAGTCACCCCAAGCGCCAGCGACAGATAGATCCCTGATTTTGCCTCAGGCAGGGCCAGCTTCATTGCCGCAGGCACCGCAATATACGAGGCGGAGGCGCTCAGAACCATCATCAGGAAGATACCCCCGGTGGACAGACCGATCAGCGCGCCTGCGGCCAGTCCAAAGACGCTGGCAATCACCGGCATGATACACCCAAAGGCCAACAAACCGCCCGAGATGTCTTTGCGGTTCTCCAAAAGGCTGCGCCCCGCGGAAAGCCCCATATCCAGCAAGAAAAGCGCCAGCACTCCGGTGAAGGGAACCACGATGAACGGGTGCAGATCGTCCAGACCGTCTTGCCCGGTTGCGGCGCCAATCACGAATGAACCCACCAGCAAGACAATCGACCCATTGCCAAGGATATGCCGCATCAAAGAGCTGTCGAAGGCCGCAACCCCGCCCGAACGCGCGGCGATCCAAAGTGCTGACATAATCGCGGGTACCTCCATCACGGCGGCGACGGCGACCAGATAGCCTTCAGATTCCAGCCCGCGCGCCTCAAGCAAACTGACGGCGGTCACAAAGGTCACGATTGAAATCGACCCATAATGCCCCGCCACCGCAGCCGCATTTAACCCATCCAGCCGCGTCATGGCCCTTAACAGCGCATAAGCGAGAAAAGGAAGGACAAAGGACAAGACGATCCCGGCGAAAAGCGAGGCGATCAACTGCCCGTTGACCCCGCTGCTGGCCACCGCCGCGCCGCCTTTAAAACCAATGGCGAGCAGCAGGTAGACCGACATGACTTTGGCCGCACCATCAGGGATGGATAGGTCACTGCGGGCAAAAGCGGCCACAAGGCCAAGCACGAAGAAAAGGATCGTCGGCGCGAGCAAATTGCTCGCGAGAGCCGCGATAGAGAGTTCCATAATACTGTCCCTTTAGGGTGAGAAGGTCTTTATTATTGTTATTGCGCCGGGACTGGCTCGGCTGCGGCTCGCGGTGCTGACAATCGCAGCACCACATAACCAAGCACACCAGACAGGATCGAGCCAAAGATCACGCCCACACGGACCGCGTTCATGGTCTCACTCGTGCCAAAGGCCAGCGACCCGATAAAGAGGCTCATGGTAAAGCCGATACCAGTCAGACAGGCCACACCGTAGACCTGCCTCCAGCTGACACCGCCCGGCAATCGCGCCAGACCGGTTTTCACGGCAATCCAGGTTGCGCCCAAGACACCGATTTGTTTGCCCACAAAAAGACCCGCTGCAATCCCAAGCGTCAGAGGCTCGAAAAGGTCCGAGATCTGAAAGCCGCTTAGGCTGACGCCAGCATTGGCGAAAGCAAAGATTGGCAGGATCAGGAAGCCGACCCAGGGGTGCAACCCATGCTCAAGCCGGTGGAGAAGAGAATGGTCTCCATCTTCTTCTTTCATCGGAATGGTCAGCGCGATCAGCACACCGGCAAGCGTCGCATGTACGCCCGATTTCAGAACAAAAACCCACATCACAATGCCGATGATCAGATAGGGCGCGAATTTTTTGACGCCCATTCTGTTCAAGGTGACGGCAGCTGCGAAGAGCAGCAGCGCAGCGGTCAGCGAGTTAGTGGATAGTTCAGAAGTATAGAACAGGGCTATAATCACAATCGCGCCAAGGTCATCAATAATCGCGACTGCCAAAAGGAAGACTTTCAGCGCGACAGGCGCGCGGGTGCCCAGCAGCGCGAGAACACCCAAGGCAAACGCGATATCCGTGGCCGCCGGAATGGCCCAGCCGCTTAGGTTTGCCGGAACGCCCCAGTTAATGGCGACAAAAACGATACCGGGGATGGCCATGCCGCCAATCGCGGCGACAATCGGTAGGATGGCCTTGTCGAAGGTGTTTAGCTCGCCGGCCAAAACCTCTCGTTTGATCTCAAGCCCCACGAGGAAAAAGAAGATCGCCATCAGGCCATCATTGATCCAGAGATAGGCGGGTTTGAAAATTTCAAACGAGCCAATTCCAAAGCGGATATAGGTATTTAGAAAGCTCTCGTAGACCGGAGCAAACCCGGTGTTAGCTGCAAGCATGGCCAATATGGCCACCCCCATCAGGACAAGGCCTGAACTAGCGTCGAGTTTCATAAACCCCTGAATGCGGGAGATGACCTTTTCCATAAGATTTCCATCTTCTTTTTAGAGTGACTTCAGGTGCGATATCGGTTGAATTAAGTATAAACTCAAATATATGATTTATCTTAATTACATAGTTTGAGGCTATAATGAGACCGACACTCCGCCAACTGGAATATATTGTCGCAATTGCCGATACCGGGCAGGTCGGGCTTGCGGCTGCGTCCTTGAATGTCAGCCAGCCCAGCCTATCGTCGCAACTGGCAGAAGTTGAAACAGATCTGGGGGTTACGCTTTTTCATCGTGGACGTTCCGGCGCAAAGATCACCCCGGCTGGAGAGGATGTGGTGCGCAAAGCGCGGCAAATCCTACATGACATCCAAGACCTGCGCGCAGCTGCCCGGGGCGGCGAAATTTTTCAAGGCCGTTTGCGTCTTGGCGTGTTGCACTCGATCGGCCCCTATCTTCTGCCCGGCGTTGTCCAACGCCTGCATCGTGAACACCCGAGCTTTCGCCTGATTGTCCGCGAAGAAAGTACGCGGGATTTGGATGAAGGTCTGCGGAGTGGCCGTCTGGATATGATTATCTCAACACCCGAGGATCACCCCGGAGCGGAACAAACGCCATTATTCACCGAGCAACTTTGGGCGGCAGTCGCCTTGGATCACCCTTTGGCTGATGCAGGCAATCAGATCGTTCTGGGGCGTTTGGAAGGTCAGACCTTTCTGACGCTCGGGGCGGGGCACCGCCTGTCTTACATCGTAGCAGGTTTGGCGACGACGGCTGGCGGGCGGGTGTCGGATGAATATGAAGGCACGAGCTTGGATGCGATCCGGTTAATGGCGGCAACTGGGGCAGGAATTGCCATTCTACCTAGCATCTACGCTTCAACCGAGGCGCGCCGTGGCACGGATGTTCGCCTTATGAAATTGCAAGATAGCTCGGCCTATCGCGACATCGCACTGGTCCAGCCAAAACAATCCAAGTCTCTCCCCGGCAGTGAGGTTTTGGCAGATACTTTAAAAAGCGAGGCAGCTCGTATTCTGTCCGGTCCGTTGGCAGGCCTTTAAAACAAACTGGGCCCCCAAGATCTCTCTTGGGGGCCCAGAAATTGAAATGCTTAGTCTAACTTAGTTCAGCAAATTAGGCAGCGTGAGCGAGATCGCAGGAACGAAGGTCACCAACATCAAGGCGATAAAGATCGCGATGTAGAATGGCCAGATCGTCCGAACCGCTTTTTCCATCGGCAATCGACCCACGGCGCAGCCCACAAAGAGGCACGAGCCAACAGGCGGGGTACAAAGACCAAGGCCAAGGTTCACCAAAAGGATCATCCCAAACTGCAACGGATCAATGCCAAGCGCGTTCATTACGGGCAGGAAGATCGGCGTACAGATCAGAATAAGCGCCGCCATGTCCATGATCATACCAAGCAGCAACAGAACCGCGTTGATCATCAGCAGGATCAGGATCGGATTGTCAGTGATCCCGGTCAGCAGATCAACGGTGCGGCTGGGAACCCGGTAATAGGTCAGCATGTAGGCGAAGGCACCTGCACAGGCGATCAAGATCATAACCATCGATGTGGTTTTTACAGCCGACGCAACGGCGATCTTGAAGTTTTCCCACGTGATAGCGCGGTAGACCAGAAGCGTTACGACAAAGGCGTAGATCGCACCAAAGGCACCGGACTCGGTAACTGTGAAGATACCGGACAGAACGCCGCCAACAATGATGATCGCGGTCATCAGGCCCGGAATGGCGCTGGCAAAGGCCAAGGCCAAAGCGGTCCAGCCGGGGAACTTCTCGGCCTTATAGCCACGCTTGACCGCAACGATATAGGCAGCCGCCGCAAGGCAGAGACACATCAGAACGCCAGGAACAACGCCGGCAAGAAACAGTTTCGAGATCGAAATACCGCCGCCTGCTGCGATGGCAAAAATGATCATGTTGTGGCTGGGCGGAATGATAATGCCCGCGATGGACGAAGTTACAGTGACGTTAACCGCATAGTCAGCGTCATAGCCTTTGTCCTTCATAACAGGCACAAGGATCGACCCAAGCGCTGAAATGTCAGCAATAGCCGAGCCAGAGATGCCGCCAAACAGCATCGAGGAAAAGACGTTCACGATCCCCAGACCGCCGCGCACAGCGCCAACGGCAGCTTGTGCAAAGCGAACCAGACGCATGGCGATGCCGCCGTGGAACATCAGCTCGCCTGCGAAAATGAAGAACGGAATAGCCAGAAGCGAGAACACGTTGATGCCGCCGATGATCCGTTGAATGCCCAATGTCAGGGGCAATCCTTCGATAAACATCGCCGCCATTGCCGAAATGCCAAGTGCAAAGGCAACAGGTGCTCCGATGAGAACACAAAAGGCAAAAAGCCCAAGAAGTAGCGCGAGACCCATGATGACCCCTTATTCGATTGAGTCGGTGCGGCTATCGCGCCCGAGAAACATCTTGGCCATGTGGCCGATTGAAAAAACGAGGACCAGCGCGCCGCAGATTGCCAGCGGCAGGGTCCGGAGGCCTTCGGGCCATCCAATAAGTGGGATCGCATTGCCCCACCGGAACATCGTCAAAGTCGTGCCGTAGTACAGCAGAACTGCGCCGAAACCGCCCATCAAAAGGTCTGTACAAAAGACCATGACCAGGCGAATACGCGCAGGGACGATGCTGCGGAAAATAACCACGGAGAGGTGCGTGTTTTCACGCCATCCAACTGCCGCCCCAACAAACGCGATCACCATGATCAGGATCATCGAAAGGGGGTCAACCCAGGTGGGTGTGTCGTTCAGAACATAGCGCCCATAGACTTGGTAGCCCATCAACACCGTCATCAGGACCAGCGTCACGCCAGTTGCCAGGCGGCTTACCCAAACCAGCACATCAAAGAACTTATCCATTAGAACAAGACCTCGGTGGTCTTCCTTCCGGTCGCTCATCTGTATTCTCCTTCAAAAAAAAGCGCCCGACCGTAGCCGGGCGCTTCTATGTGTAATCAAACCAATCTTACTCGGTTGCTTGTGCAATCGCGACAAGTTCAGCCATGTCGGGGTTTGCAGCAAGATATTCTTCGTAAACTGGAGCCATAGCAGCCTGGAATGGGCCTTTATCCTCGATCATGTTTACGACGACGCCTGCGGCTTCAACTTCTGCGCGCGCAGCTTCGCTTGCTACGGCCCAAAGCTCACGCTGGTACAGTGCGGCTTCTTCTGCAGCGGCAACAACTTGTGCCTGAACTTCTTCGGACAAGCCGTTGAAGACGCCAGTGTTGATGCAGATACATTCTGGGATGATCAGGTGCTCAGACAGCGAGTAGTAGCCAGCAACTTCGTAATGCGCCACGTTCAGGAACGAGGGGAAGTTGTTTTCTGCGCCGTCAACAACGCCGGTACGCAGCGAAGTGTAAACTTCGGAGAATGCCAGCGGGGTGCCGTTGCCGCCCATCGCGTCAACCATGCCGGTGAACAGATCGTTGTTCATCACGCGGATACGCATGCCTGCAACATCATCGGGCGAGTTGATCGGGCCGGTGTTGTTGTAGAACGAGCGTGCGCCAGCGTCGAACCATGCGATTGGCAGGATGCCTGCATCGGCCATGCCTGCTGCAACGATGTCGCCTGCTTCGCCGTCAAGAACGCGGAACATGTGTGGCACGTCACGGAAGATGAAGGGCAGGGAAACGAGGTTAGCTTCCTGAACGATCGGACCAATTGGGCCGAGGTTGAAGTTGCCTACGTCGATCGCGCCAAGCTGAACCTGCTCAAGTGCGTCGGGCTGGCTGCCCAGAACGCCGCCGTGGAAAACTTCGACGGTAACTGCGCCGCCGGTGTTTTCTGCAACCAGCTCAGCGAAACGATCCATTGCTGCGGTGTTTGGGTGGCCATCCGAGTGGATGTTCCAAGCGCGCATGTCTTGGGCCGTTGCAGCCGAACCGAGCAGAGCTGCAACTGCAGCTGCGCCGATGAGGGTTTTTGAAATCTTCTGGTACATAATCGTCCTCCCTTAGGTGTTGGAACCAGATTGTAAGTATTCTGCACTCAGCGCCCAGTGATTAGGTGCTGAACGCAAAAAGAGAATTGCGTCAGGGCTTAACCCTTTGAAAACCGCCCGGGCCAGCTTTGGGCTGGCTGTCGATGGAAGTTCAAACATTGATTGTCATCCCCCGTTTCAAACACGCTTTGCTGTTGGTTCCTTACGATGCGATCCCAGCCAAATAGTCGGCAAGATCGGATCGAATTTCCCAAGCGGCAAATCCGCGCCCATTCCTCCAAACGGCCATTCGGCCAATCCCCACAAACCGACAGTGTAGAACCGCTATCGATCTGATTGAGGCAGATTGGAGACTAGTATCCCAGACTTGTCAAGCATGAATTGAATTGGCATGATTTAGGCAACAAGCGCAGGAAAGCGGACCATCTTTTTCGGAGGAGCAGACGCATCTAGAGTGATGCATTTTGCTTAAAAGACAGGTAAGTTAGCGCTAACAGGGAGGATGAAGATGCAAGGTTCAGGTGATTCTTTAGTGGCGCGCACCACGACGGATATGGTGTTTGATCAGCTCCACGAAGAGATCGTAACTCTCGACCTTTTGCCGGGGTCCCGTATTTCAGAAGCGGAAATCGCGCGCCGTATGGGGGTGTCTCGTCAGCCCGTTCGCGACGCGTTTAACCGGCTTGGCAATCTCGACCTTTTGGTGATTCGACCGCAGCGCGCCACCACGGTTCGCCGCTTCTCAATGGAGCAAATCGATAACACGCGTTTCGTGCGCCTTGCGGTGGAATTGGAAGTTGTTGAACGCGCCTGTGCCGTCTGGGACGAGGCGTGCGCCGCTGCGTTGGACGAAAATCTTGCAGAGCAAAAAGCTTCGATTGATGCCGGAAACACTGATCAGTTCCACAAACTTGATTATCGGTTTCACGAGCTGATTTGCGAATTTGGTGGCCGGCCGCTTGCATTCGAATTGATCCAGCAATGCAAACGGCAGGTGGACCGTCTTTGCGTGTTAAGCCTTGGGCGCGCCGAGGAAGTGTCTGCCGTTTTGGACGATCACAAAGCCATTGCCGATGCTCTAAATAGCGGAACAGTTGATGACACCCGCGCCATTGTTCGTCGGCATTTGAGCAGGCTTGATGACACGATCAACCAAATCTACGAAGTGCATTCAGATTATTTTGAATAAAGACGTTTCGCTTAGTAATCGCGTTCAAAGAATATGCCGAGTGATCCGTTTCCATCCGAATCGACGCTGCCACGCCCTAAGATATCCGAGGTCAGGTCGATATTAATCGACACCTCGGCATCGCCATTCGACCCAAGCTCAACATCGGTATAGATGTTTTCCGAGATATAGCGCCCCACGCGCAGTTCGGCATTGCCCTCGTCATCGGTTGTGAGGTCAAGGTCATCAACCCCCAAGCGGTTGCGCAGCCCGGTAATAAGCCCACCACCGCCTGCAAAACCCGTTACAGCATCGACAAGTTGAATGGCCTGCACCGCGCTGAGGCTGTTTGTGTCGCGACCAAATAGCAAAAGCGCAAGAATTTCATCCTGAGGCATGCTGGGGTTTGAGACAAAACTCAATTCAGGTGCTGATGCCAGCCCTTCCAATAAGATCGTAATAAGCGCGTCGCCTGCCTCGGTATCGGCGGCAATTCTCAGGTAGGGGTCAAAGCTGCCGCGCAACGTGGCCGTGGCTTCACTAAGGTCGAATCGTTGCCCCAGCAAGCTAAGGCGCCCTCGAATCAATTCAAACTGGCCTGCCGGAATAATGGCGGCTGTCGTGCCACCGATCTGGATTTGCCCGCCCAGTTCGGCATCCAGACCGCGTCCCCGGATGAAAATTTGCTGCGGGGCGCGGATGATCAGATCAAGGGGCAGGGCGATACTTGCGCCTTGGCCCGTATCGATCAAGCCTGCCCGCAGACGGGTTAAATATTGGCCATTGGATTGGCCGATATGGGTAATCTCGGGAATCGGTTCGGCGCTGCCGGTCGACGTGCCTTCAAGTTGTAACTCGGTCGTGCCCAAGACAACCTCGCCGCTGATCGCTGGCCCGGCGGCCATCGCGCCCGCAATGGTGATATCGGCGCGTTCGATTTCGGTCTGTAACAGCGACCCTTCGGTGATGATGACATTATTGAGGGTAAGCGCAATTTGCCCCGGATAGCTGGCCGAGGCGAGGTTGATATCGCCGGTAAGGTCAAACCGTCCGCCTGCGTCGACCCGGCCAGATCCGTTCAGCGCCGCGACGCCGCCCGCCAGATTCACCGAAACATCAACGCCAGACAGGCCGATCCCGGTATCAGGCAACAAAATCCGCGTGTCTGCGGCGCGAATTGTACCTGCCAATGCGCCCAGTCCCGGCGCTCCGTTTAAAGATAGGTCAAACTGCGCCGTCCCTCGAACCGATTGCGGCGCAATAAACGGATCGGCCAGTGCCAAGGGAATTGCGCCGTCAATATTCAGGTTCACGCTGCCATCGGCATGACCAACCGTTCCTGCGATATCGGCCGTCACACCGCCAACGGCCTGCGCGCTCATGGTGATCTGCCAAGGGTCGGTTTCTGTAGCGCGCGACAGGGTCAACTCGGTTGAAACCGGCCCTGAAAGAGCGTCAGTAAACAGGCTGACATCGGCCAATCGAGCCTCTGCGTCCAATTGGCTTCGGCCCGAAGATAGCCGCCCAGAGGCTGCACCAGAAAGTTGTGCCGTTTCAATTGTCAGCCTTTCCAGCACCAGACCTTCGGTGCCTCGGTTGGCGGAAATCTCAACTGTTGATTGCCCGGCCAAAAGCGCCTCGGGAATAGTGTCACCTGCCGTCAGGTTTTGCCCGATCAGCGAAATATCGGCGTCAAACGCACCTGAAAGCAGTTCGGCCTCAAGCGCCATTTCAACTTGAGCTGCGCCGCCAAGATCTTGGCCAGCAAGCCCCGAATAAGGCGCGAGATCCGAGATGCCACCGGCCAGTGTCGTGACGATGTCAATTTGGCTATCCGCCAATGTGATATCGGCATCGCCGCTTAGCTCGGCATTGCCAGCACGAACCAAAAAATCGCGGATAACAAAAGGGGCGCCGTCTTGCCAATCCAAGCGCAGGGTCAAATCCGCCTCGGGGCCGATCGCGGTTTGCAGATCAGCGTTTTGCAAAGCCAAACCGCGCAGCCCGGCCACGACATCCGCGCCAATAGCTAAGCTAGTCTCGCCGGGCAGGGTGATCTCGCCTTGCAGATCGAAACGCCCTTCGGCCAGTTGCAGATCCTCTGTCACGAGAGCGTCCAGCTCAATCCCCGCCCTCAGCGCATTCGATTGCGCGCGGTCATGGCCAACCACCAGACCCATACGGGACACCGTCACGGGCGATCCTGAAATGGGCAAGCGCACCGGCCCGCCATCTTCTGCCGCGATTTGGCCAATCACCAAGAACCGCTCAGGACGACCTTCGGCGTCAATTTCGGCGCTGCCTTCAAGCTGCAACTCAGCGGTTTCTAGCGCAAAGTCCGGTATCGTCACGCGTCCATCGCCATGGGCGAATGCCTCGGCCCTTAGCGAGATATTCTCACCAAAAAAATCGCGATATTCAGGGGCGAGAAGGACGGCAAGATCACCTGAAATATCGGCAAAAAGGCGGATGTCCTCCGGGGCGTCTTCCGGGCGCGCAATGACAATATCGCCGATCAGGCGCGGCGCGCCATCCGAGGCGACCTCAAGCTCTGCCGCGAAATCATCAAGGGGGCCCTGGCCGGAAAACGACAGATCCAATGCCGGTGTGCCGGGAATAGAGAGCAATGTCGCGGCAAGGCCATCTGCGGCTTCGTTCAGGTGAAGGACAAAGTTTAGAATATTGGTTTCGTTGGAATAATCCGCTGTTAAATCGAAACTGCCGCGTGGGCCATCGAGCCGGGTTAGCGAGAATTCCGCTGCGCCGTCGCCATCGGCCAACTCGGCGATGCCAAATGCTTGAGCCACAACGGCTTGGCCCAAAATCGCCGCTCCCAATTCGATCCGCTCAATATCGAGCGCGCCGAGAGAGATTGACACCGGCAGTTCTGGCAACTGAAACGGTGTTGTCTCTGGGTCTGGCGCGGATGCTGTGCTGGGCGGGATACGGGTCAGCGTGATACGTTCCGCGGCCAAGCGGTCGACCTCAAGCGCGCCGCGCAACAGGGCGGCTCGCGTCCAGCTAAGCTCGGCATTTTCGATGCTGAGCCAAACGCCATCGTCATCTGAAACGGTCAAGCTGTCTAATGTCGCCGTTGAACTTAGCGCACCGGCAAAACCATCGATCCGTACTTGTCCGCCAGCGCCATTCGATAATGCGCCTTCCAAGAGGCGTACAAGGCGCGACCTGTCATCATCTTCTTGGGCGATGGCTGGCGGACCCACAAACAGCGCAGCCATGACAAGCAAAATACGGATCAAAACGCGTGCCCAATCCCGATGTAGAGAAAGAAATCATCTCCGGCCGTATCGCCGCCGACTTGCGTGGCGACATCCAGTCGAATTGGTCCAATAGCCGTGTCGTATCTAACGCCCAGACCAGCACCGGAATGCCATTCGCCGTCGCCTGACCAACCAGTATCAGCACTGATAAAGCCAGTATCAACAAAGCCAACCGCGCCGAAATTGCCGAACAAGTCCTGCCGAAGTTCAAACGAACCGCCTAAATAGCTGCGCCCGCCCGTGTCGACGCCGTTTTGCAGCGCGCCAAGGGATTGATAGCTTTGCCCGCGCACTGTTCCCGCTCCGCCGGAAAAAAACAGCCAATCCGGCGGCAGGGTGGTGATATCACCGCCTTCCAAGGTGCCGCCTTGGAACCGCGCTGCAAATCGCGTTCGGTTTTCCTGACCGATGCCCAGATAAGTTCGGGTATCAAAGGTCAATCGCGCCCCTGCGCCGCCGCCGGTAAGGGAGGCAAAGGGCGTTAGGCCACCTTCAAGATACCACCCGCGGCTGGCGTCCAGATCACTGTCTCGGCTGTCCCAGACGAGGTCGCCAGGCAATGAAAACACGGTTTCTTCGCGGCGTGAAAAGGCATCTTCGATTTCGGAATAGGCGAACGTGACGCCAAGAGAACCGGAAAGCCGCTCAGAAAACTGGTGGTCCAAGGCTGAATAAATTTCGAAGCTGTCCTCGGTATAGGTCACTTCATCAAGATGTTCCAAACTCACGCCAAAGCTAAGGTCGGTATCAGGCGAGAAGGTTGCAGGCCGCGTGTAGATGGCCGAGAGCAGGCCGTCAAAACCGCCGCTTTCTCCGCCCAGGCCCGAGACTTCGGCATCAAGCCGCAACCGTTCAGCACCGCCAAAAAGATTGCGATGAACCCAATAGGCAGACAGGCCGACGCCGTCATCAGAAGACACCTCGGCCCCAAAGCCAATGCGGCGCAGAGGTGCTTCGACCACTGTCGCGCCGATATCCATAACGTCATTTGGCCCAGGAGGGAGCTCGGTAAATGCGACCGAAGAAAAAGCGCCTGTGTCGCGTAATCGTTCGGCCGCGCGGTCCAGTTCGGCAGGGCTAAATTGGCCGCCGTGCGGCAGCCCCGCAATGCGGCCAATCGCATCCGGACGCATTCGCTGCTGCCCCTCCGGCACCAGCTGGCCAAATGTCAAAACCGGGCCGGGGGCCAATGTGATTTCCACGTCAAGTTCCGCGTCGTCTTGGCGGGCCGTGATTGATTGACGGGAAATCTCGGCGATGCCATGCCCGACGTCACGCCATCCTGAAATGCCAGCCTCAGCCGTCTGCCGCAAAACCGGCGTTCCCGCGCGCGCACCGGTGACAAACCCCTCGGGCAGGTCTGTGCCGGGAGCAATTGGCGCAATATCAGCGCGGCCTAGCGTAAAGGCCCGACCGGGATCGACGAAGATTTCAATGTCAGAATGCTGCGTAAGGGATTGAAAGGGCGATATATTCGCAGCCTCGCGCCCATTAATTCGGATCGAAACCTCTGGCCCGAAATAGCCCTGCTCGTAAAGGGCCGCGACCAGACGGGAATAATCGGCGCGGGCGGCGGCCAGAACCTCCTGTCCGGTGGCGGCGGCAGGGTTTTCAAGTTCGGCCAAACGCGACACGGCAAGAAGCGTCGCGCGCAAATCACCGTCGCTGCCAAGGACCGACAAAGACACATCTGACCAACTGGGCGTTGCCACGGCAAGCCCAGTCGACACCAGAAATGACATTGTAAAACGGCGCATCAAAAACCCCGAGCCCATCGCCCCGTCACAGTAGGTCAGCACTGTTTGGAATGCCATGTGAAATCAAAGGTGACCCAAGGGGATGCGCGGGGCTTTGCCCAATTGGTCAATCTACGGCTTGGGGGCGGGCAATTTGGACGGAGACGGGCCAATCAATGACGGCTTTTTGCAAAGGGTCTGGCAAAGGAAGGTCGGTATAAAAGCGGTCCAAATCCCCAATTGCACAAATACGGGCAGGGGCCGTGCGGTGGAATTTTGAATGATCCGCCACCAAAACAGATTTGCGCGCCCGTTCGATCAGACCTTTGCTTATGCCCACCTCTTCAATGTCAAAATCCATCAAATCGCCGGTGTCATCAAGCGCCGAACACCCCATAACTGCCACGTCAAACTTGAAGCGGTTGATGGTGTCCATCGTCAACGCGCCAGTCAACCCGCCATCCGAGCGCCGTAGCTGCCCGCCGGTCAGGATAACTTCGGCCTCAATATTGGTCTGCAAGATGTTGGCAACGTTCATGTTATTCGTAACCACCATCAACCGTTTGTGCTGTGTCAGTGCACGCGCAACCGCTTCTGTACTCGTGCCGATGCCCAGAAAAACTGTGCAATCATCAGGGATATCGGCGGCGCAGGCTGATGCGATGGCCTCTTTTGCATTGGCGTTCAGCGTGCGGCGTTCCTCATACCCAACATTTGAGGTGCCGGACGGGATAATTGCGCCGCCATGGACGCGGGTCAGATGGCCGGACAGGTCCAATTCAGTCAAGTCACGCCGGATCGTCTGCAAAGTCACATCAAAATGCGCCGCCAGCCCCTCCACTGTGACTTTGCCCTCTCGTCGGGCCAGCGCCAGGATCTCTGCCTGCCGAAAGCTCTGCGTCATGTGTCGGTTCCCTTCGCCACCTCTTCCTTTTTGAGCGGTTTTGGCCGCAAAGGCGAGAGCCCGCGCAAGTTTTCTGGTTTAAAGGAAGGCCTTGCAGCCGATTTTGCGCCGCTCTAACACCATTATTATGGTCGATGAACCCAAACTCACAATGTCAGAAAAGATCGTCGCTGCGCTGACGGATCGGATTATGCATGGGCAATTGGCACCGGGGGAAAAACTGCGTCAGGATCACATAGCGCGTGAGTTCGAAACCAGCCATGTCCCTGTTCGAGAAGCGCTTTTGCGGCTTGAGGCGCGGGGCCTTGCCGAAAGCCTGCCGCGTCGGGGCGTGCGGGTTGCAGGGATTAAGGCCACCGATATTCGCGAAATCCGGGCGATGCGTCTAGCGCTTGAGCCTTTGGCCTTGCGTCATTCCGTGCCGAATTTAACCGGGGCCGAGCGCGCCGAGGCTGACGCGGCCCGCGCCGCCTGCGACGCAGCCGAAACTTTCGAGGATTGGGAAGCCGAAAATCGCCGCTTCCATTTGGCAATTTTGGCAGGTTGCAAGATGACGCGCCTGATGGCCGAAATTGGCGATTTGCAGATTTTGGCGGCGCGGCACCTGCTGGCGACATTTTCGGACGGCTGGGAACAACGCGTCGATCGGGATCACCACGCCATTATGTCGGCTTTGGCGGCGCGCGATGGGGACATGGCCGTATCGGTTCTGAACCGGCATCTAAGCCGTCTGGGCTAAGGCGCTTTTCGGGCGATCAGGCGGATTGGATCATAGGTTAGCGGTAAACGCCCATCTTGGCCGAACCGCGCCAAATAGTCTTTTTCAAATTCAATCAGTTTGGTCTTTGTCCAGTGCGTTCTAGCAGCGCCATTCACACCGGTATCGCGAAGATGCCGCAGAAGGGGGGCAAGCCCGTCAAAATGCAACGTTACCGGGCGATGATGGACCGCGTGGACTTGCAAATTGGAGGGCAACATCGCCAGAAACGTTGTCGCGTCGATGTAAGACGGCGCCGCTGACTGCGCGCCAAGTGCGGCAAGTTCAGTAAATTGCCGGGGACCAAAACCGCTAAGCGCCAACCACCCGCCCGGGGCCAAGTGATCCGCCAGTTTTGAAAACAGGCCGGGCAGGTCAGCAATCCATTGGATGGTAGAGGCTGACGCAATCAGACTTTGATTTTGAGGCAGGGCGCATGTCTCGATTGGGCCGGCCAAGAAGCGCGTAGAGGGCAGGGCGGTGGTTTGGGCGCAGTCATTGACGAGATCATTAAGGGTCAGTGCGCCTATTTCGAATTGCTTGGTCAATGCGCGGGTCAAATGCCCGGTCCCGCATCCAAATTCTACGGTTTGGTCAAAGCGCAATGGCTCGGAAACTGCAGTCATGGCCGCCGCAAGATCGCCCGCCAACGCGGCCGCGATCTCAGCCTGAACCGAGGCGGCGTTGCCATAGCTGCGCATCGCGCGGCGGAAGCTTTGCGCGATCCGGGATTGGTCCGGGGCTTTTGCGTGCAGATCCCTCATGCCAGCACCTCGTCCCAAGATTGCCACGCCGCAAAAGGCACATGCGGCGCGTCCACGTCACGCGTGTTCGAAGACGCCGCCCACGCCCGCCGCTGCGCGCTGGTGGGGATGATCCGATCTTTGGTCGAAATCCAAATCCGGTCAAAGCCGGGATCAGGGGCCGCGCCGCGCGCCTCGATTGCTTTTAGCTCGGCTTTTCGGGCGGGAATGTCGATTGGGGTGTCCGTCTGGTTTGCTTCGTAGGCACGTCTCATAAACAATTGAAACGTATTGGTTTCCAGCGTGTCATGTGTTTTTTGGAAGATCGCCTTTGCGATGCCTGTTTGGTCCGAGACCGGCGTCAACGTTCCATTCACGGCTACTTTTCGATCAAAAGGTATCGCGTGCTGATCCTGCCAAAAAGCGAACCCTGAAACGCCGTATGAGAACGCAACCACATCACGGATCTGATAGTTTGAAATCCCGTCAAGCGTGTCCGATAGATCGCGGTAATCCTCGGCAAATACGATATCGCAATTGGATTTCAGATGCGCAAAAGGCGCCCAGCCAAGCGCCCATCCGCCAAAGACAACCAGCACCCGATCCATGCCTGATTTCTGAACCCACCGCACCTGCATCACAGCACTTCCGCCAAACGCAGCATGCCGGCGCAAATCTTGGAAATCTCATCCTCGGTGCAAATAAAGGGCGGCATTGTGTAGATGTTTTTTGCAAAGGGGCGGAGGTAAACACCCATCTCTTTGACCAGCCCGTGGGCCGTATCGGCGCTGACGACATGGTCCATCTCAATGACGCCAATCGCGCCTAATATGCGTACGTCGCGCACACCATCATACCCTCGCGCGGGGGCCAGTTCGGCTTCCATCTGCGCGGCGATACGTTTTGTTTGGTCCTGCCAGTTGCCACTGGCGATCAAGTCGAGAGAGGCACTGGCCGCGACGCAGGCCAGCGGGTTCGCCATATAGGTCGGCCCATGCATGAAAATGCCGGGTTCGGCGTTGCCAATGCCACCTGCAACACGGTCATTGGTCATCGTTGTCGCAAAGCTAATGTGGCCGCCGGTCAGGGCTTTGCCGAGACAAATGATATCAGGTTCGACATCCAAGTAGCTGGTACCAAACAGTTTTCCGGTTCTGCCAAACCCCGTCGCGATCTCATCAAAGATCAATAGCACTCCATATCGGTCGCAAATCGCACGTGCCTGATTAAGGTATTCCGGGTGATAGAAATACATGCCGCCTGTGCCTTGGACGACGGGCTCGAGGATGAAACCGGCTATCTCGTGGCCATGCGCGCGAAGCGTTTCCTCCAGCGCGGCAAGGCCATTCAACGCGGAATCTCTTGGCCAATCCTGCCCCAATGCAATTGGGGGCTGCGGCAGGAAGTGTTGAACCGAGACCGCGCCTTGAAACAGGTGATGCATGCCGGTGTCCGGATCGCAAACACTCATCGCTTTCCATGTGTCACCGTGGTAGCCCGACCGCGTCGTGACGAATTTGGAGCGTCCGGGGAACCCTTGCCCATGCTGATATTGCACGGCCATTTTCATCGCAACTTCGACAGAGACTGACCCACTGTCGCAGTAAAAAATCTTTGTCAGGCTGTCAGGCGTCATCGCCAGCAAACGCTTGCCCAGCTCAATCGCTGGATCGTGGGTTAGCCCGCCAAACATCACATGCGGAAGACGGTCAAGTTGGTCATGAATCGCCCCAGTTATTTTTGGGTGGCGGTGGCCGTGCAGCATGCACCACCAACTGGACATCGCGTCGATGACGCGGCTACCATCATCCAGCGTGATCCATGCGCCCTCTGCCTCTTTCACGACAAAGGTCGGGCCGGGCTTCACGACATTCGTGTAGGGATGCCACAGATGCGTTTGATCGAACTCAAGAGGTGTCATAGTGCCCTCCGGATCGTTTCAATGTCTATTGCTGCGAACCCCTTGCGCAGTGTTTCTGGCGTCAGCGGATCAAGCTTGGCCAAGCGCCCCAAATGCGCGGCACCTGAGAAATCACAGATGGTTTCTTCAACCTCAGGCTCGGCGTCGCCGATGAAAGCGACCCCAACCACCGAACATCCGGCATCTTCCAAAGCTCTGAGTGATAAGAGGCTATGGTTGATCGTGCCAAGGCTGGTACGAGTGCAAAGAATAACCGGGGCGCCCCACTCGGCAAAAAGGTCAAGATAGAGGATCTCGCGGTTAAGCGGCACCATCAGCCCGCCAGCGCCTTCGACAACCAGCGGGCCGTCAATGGCGGGAATGCGCAAGGCGGCAGCGTCAATCTCGGTACCTTCAGCCTCGGCCGAAAGATGCGGCGAGGCGGGCAGGGACATGCGATAAGCCTCGGGCAGGACCGGTCTGTTTGAAAGGCGGGCGACAATCTGGCTGTCGGTCTCATCCTCAAGGCCCGATTGCACAGGCTTCCAGTAGCTTGCGTTCAGCGCCGCCGTTAGGCCCGCAGAAAAAATGGTTTTCCCGATGCCCGTATCTGTCCCGGTTACAACGATCTTGTTCATGCCGCGCGCGCCTCTAATGCGGTGGCGAGATGTTGGAAAGCGGCCGTAACCGTGGGTTTGTCGACATTCAGAGTGATCGAAATACGCAGCCGCGATGTGCCACGCGGCACCGTGGGTGAGCGGATGCCGCGAATGTCATAGCCGTCATCCTGCAACGCGGCGGCCATCGCCATTGTGGCTTTGTCATCGCCAATAATGACCGGCATGATCTGGCTTTCGAAACCCGTAAGCCCACACAGGCGGGCGGCCTCGGAATGTGCGTGGGTGACAAGCTCGCTCAGTTGTTCTTGTCGATCCGCGTTTCCGGATAATTCTTCAAGTGCGGCCTGAACGAGGGCCGCGTTCAGCGGCGAAGGTGCGGTGGAAAAGATAAAGCTGCGGGCTTTGTTTATAAGGGTTTTGATCATGGCTTGCGCGCCGGTAATAATGGCCCCGGAAACGCCTAAACCTTTGCCACAGGTGTGCAAGGTGACAACATTCGGTTGCGAGATCACCGCATGCGCCAACCCGCGCCCGGCCGGGCCAAACACCCCTGAGGCATGTGCCTCATCAACCACCAACATCGCGCCAAGATCATCGGCAACGGTCGCGAATTCTGAAATGGGCGCGATGTCGCCATCCATTGAATACAGGCTCTCAATCGCGATCCAGATTTGGCCGGCCCCACCGGCTTTGCGCCACGTATCAGCCGCCAATCGCACTGCGGCGCTGTCATTATGGGCAAAGCTTTGGGTTTCAGCGCGGCCAAGCCGCATCCCGTCATGCGCGCTGGCATGGATGCGCGCGTCATAAAGGATCAGATCCTCATGACCGGGCAGGGTTGAGAAGATCGCCGTATTTGCAATAAATCCACCACCCATAAAAAGGGCCGCCTCGGTTCCATAGTGGGCCGCTGCATAGGCTTCGAGTTGGCTGTGAGCATCCGCGTTCCCACGCAAGAGACGAGACCCGCCCGCACCAACAGGCACCCCGGCAGATAAGGCGCGTAATGCGGCTGTTGCCAGCACATCAGAGCCAGCAAGGCCAAGGTAATCATTGGATGCAAAATCATGACCCGCACGGGGAATAAGCGCGCGGTACCGACCGCGCGCTTTCAGCGCTTCTAACGCGCCCTCATGACGGGCCAAGAGGCTCATTTGGTGCCGTGAGAGCCCACGGCCATCGCGGTAATGCCAAGCTTGGTAAAGAGCACCGCATCGACGTCTTCTTCGGGGTTATCCGCTGTCAAAAGCGTGTCGCCGACAAAGATCGAATTGGCCCCGGCGAAGAAACACATCGCTTGCAATTCATCGGTCATATCGGTGCGGCCCGCAGAGAGGCGCACATGGCTTTTGGGCATAAGGATACGTGCCAATGCGACGGTGCGGACAAATTCAATCGGATCGAGCTTTTCGACATCGGCAAGTGGCGTGTCAGCCATTGGGATCAGCATGTTGACTGGAACGGAATCTGGATGCTCCTCAAGCGTCGCCAGCGCCAATAACATATCAACGCGGTCCATTTGCTGTTCGCCCATGCCGACGATTCCGCCGGAACAGACTTTGATCCCGGCCTCACGCACGCGGTTCAGCGTGTCGATGCGGTCGGCAAATGTGCGGGTCGAGATAATCTCGGAATAATAACGCTCGGACGTGTCGATATTGTGGTTGTAATAATCGAGGCCCGCATCTTTCAGGCGGATCACCTGATCATCTTCGAGCATGCCGAGGGTCATGCAGGTTTCCATGCCCAGTTCTTTGACGCCATGCACCATCGCCTCAAGCGTGGCCATGTCGCGATCTTTGGGGGATCGCCAGGCCGCGCCCATGCAGTAGCGGGTGGCGCCGCCGTCTTTGGCCTTCTTAGCCTCGGCCAGAACGCGTTCGACCTCGATCAGTTTCGCGGCGGGCAGCTGGCTGCCATTGCGTGCGGATTGGCTGCAATAGGCGCAATCCTCAGCACATCCGCCGGTTTTGATCGACAAGAGTTTCGAGCGCTGGACCTGATTGGGGTCAAAATATTCCCGATGCACGGTTTGCGCTTGGTAGAGCAGGTCCATGAAGGGTTGATTATAGATCGCTTCGGCCTCTTCGCGGGTCCAATCGGTGCGGAGGTCGGAAATGAGGTCCTTCATGGGGTCACCCTAAATTATAGATAATTTTTTCAAGATCGTATCTCTCGATTTCTTTTTATCTACAAAGATCGAAAAGGCAAGGTGCACAGGCCGTTTTGCGCGCGGTTACACCTTGTTTTGCCGGGCAAATGCCATTGCGCCTAGCAATGCGAGCAGAAAGGAAAGGCCCGACGTGGCTGTTCGGATCTGGTTCCACAGCTGCCAACGGCTTGAATAGTCGGCCCAAATCTCGGCGGCATCGGTCAAGTTTTCAGGGATTTCGGTGGCGGCCAAAGCCTCATTCATCGGGACGTTCACAAGCATGGTCAAAAGCAGAGCCAATGCGACATAGACACCTGCGCTGGCCGTAAACAGCGCCGCGCTTTTGCACATGTTTTGACGCCATGCCAATACGGCCGTCAGCCCTAGCGCCACTGGTGTGCCGAAAAAGGCAGGCGCAAAAACGGCGTTTCGGACCGATCCATTCATGGCGTTCATCGCTGCAATGGCTACGCGCGGGTCAGCGGCATCAAGCCCCCACATCGTCGAACAGACCCACGCATAGAAAAACCCGAATATCGCAGCGCTTAGCGTTAGGGATATTAAAATCGAGGCGGTGGTCAGGGGGCGGGTCATAGGTCTCTCCTTCAAAATCCGTACACATTAGTACGCCTTGTGAATATCCGTAACGAAGTGTACGGTATTTGGAAAGCAGATTTTTGAGGTCGCGATGAAAGATGACAAGAAACAGCTTCGCCATCAGGCCATCACTGCGGCGGCATACCGGCTTTTGGAAGAGAAGGGGTATGACGGTGCGTCGATGCTGTCGATTGCCAAGGCGGCTAAGGCATCAAACGAAACGCTGTATCGGTGGTATGGCGATAAACGCGGGCTGTTCGAGCATATGGTCCGCGATAATGCCGCCGAGACCGAGGCGCTTTTGCGGGTCGAGATTGCCAAGGGAAACGGCGGGTTAGACAGCCTTGCCCACATTGGCCCGGTACTTTTGCAGATGTTGGTTGGCAGGCAAGCGGTGCTGCTGAACCGGGCGGCGGCATCCGATCCCACTGGCGCGCTTGGCGCGGCGCTCTCTGCTGGTGGGCGCGATCGGATCAAACCGTTATTTGCCGATCTCTTTGCTGGTCTTTCATCTAAAAAAACGGCGGCGGATCTGGCTCAGCTTTACCTCAGCCTTTTGATCGGCGATTGGCAAATCCGCCGGGTCATCGGTGATGGGTTCGACCCAAGCAAAGCGGAGATTTCCGAACGCGCCGATGCTGCCTTAGCGGCTTTCCGGCAACTTGTTGACTAATCCGCCGGCGCCAAATGCGCTTTGATCTTGGCCAGCAGGGATTTGTGCTGGGCTTTCAGCGCTGCCCCTGGCGCGGCCAAAAGCGCCGATTTGCTCCACCCGTCTGCAGGGGCATGGAGGGCAATAAGGGCGTCCAAATCATCGGATAAGTCTTGAGGCAGGTCTAGCTTTTTGGCGGCCAAGAGCAGCGCCAGTTGCGCGTGGATTGGAGCCAATGCGCGAAATACCTCGCTCATTTCCTCAAAGGCTTTCGGCTGCCCGGACAGGCTGGCCCCCTGATAAAGGGTTTGCGTCACATATTGTCCGGCGCCGTGGCAATCATAGATCTCGCAAGGGGCCATCCCGCGTTTGGGCCGGTCTGCGTGAATGGCACACCGACTGGTTTTTTCCAGATGGCGGCACGGCTGATTGGCTGGTTTATCATAGGCAAAGCCCTGATCTTGCAGAAACGCAAAGCTGACACAGCACAGCGCGGCGCAGCTGCTGCAATCAGCGGCTAGATCGGGCAGGGCAGCCTTAAATTTCATAAACCAGCCTCAACCCCTGATGCCCGGTTGCAGTGTCCGGAGCATTCCCATGGCGCGCCGCGATCCTGTAGCGGAAGCAATAAGAGATATGGCACAGGAACGATCCGCCCTTTTGCAGCTTGAATCCCGCCTTACTGGCCATAGCAGCTTTGGCCTCACGCTTCAGAGATTTCAAACGAAACGGCTCGGCCGTCCATTCCCAGACATTGCCCACCATATTGTAAAGACCGTAGCCGTTTGGCTCAAACGACTTGGTCGGTGCGGTTCCGATATAGCCATCTGCGCCGCTGTTTTGATGTGGAAAGCTGCCTTGCCAAATGTTGCAGGGGAAAAAATCCTTATCATTGGGTTCGTCATCTCCCCAAGGGAAGCGCACATCGCCAAGACCGCCGCGCGCCGCGTGTTCCCATTCGGCCTCGCTTGGCAATCGCCCGCCCGCCCATTTGGCAAAGGCCATCGCGTCGTTCCAAGATACTTGCACAACGGGGTGATCGGGGTCCGGGTCTTCGTCCACAAGAGCGCCAAGCGGTCGTCGCCACGAGGCCCCATCCACCATCCGCCACCATTCTGAACCAAGCACGCCTTGGGTGGGGGGATGATCCTTAGGCAAATGCGTGTGAAACACAAAGGAATTTCCAAAACGTTCCGCCTCGGTCTGATAGCCGGTGCTGCGCGCGAACTCAGCAAAGCGGGCATTGGTGACGGTGGTGACATCGATACGAAACGGCTTGATGCGTTTTTTGCGCATTGGCCCTTCTTCATCGATGGGAAAGATCTGGTCATTTGTGCCAATCAAACCCATGCCGCCGGGAATTTCGGCCGTCTCGGGACGCATGTCTTCGCGCGCGTCAAGGTCGGGCGCGGCGAGGAGAGCGTGGACGCCCGCGCGCTTGGGCGAGCAGCAGGATTTTGGCGTTTGGGTCATGGGCTAAGACATGCGCAAAAACGCTTGGTTTTGTCCAGATCAAAGCGGCATCGTGCAGCCCGCTGCGCGCTATCCCCAATCCATTACGACTTTGCCCGCTTCGCCCGAAAGCATGGCCGCAAACCCATCCTCAAAATCATCAATACCAATGCGATGAGTGATCAGGCTGGATAGGTCCAGGCCTGATTGCACAAGGCCAATCATCTTGTACCATGTCTCAAAGATTTCGCGCCCATAGATGCCCTTAACGGTCAGCATCTTGAAGATGATCTCATTCCAATCCACAGCAAATTCAGTTGGTGCAATGCCCAGCAACGCGACCTTGCCGCCATTGTTCATTCGGGCCAGCATTTGGCGCATTGCGGCAGAGGAGCCTGACATTTCAAGGCCCACATCAAACCCCTCATTCATGCCAAGACGCGGCATGACATCAATCAACATTTCCGAGGTCACATCGACGACAGTCTGAACTCCCATTTTGCGGGCAAGTTCAAGCCGGTAAGGCGCGATATCTGTGATCACCACATTCCGCGCGCCAACGCGCTGCGCCACCAACGCCCCCATAATGCCAATGGGCCCTGCGCCCGTGACCAACACGTCTTCGCCCACCAAATCAAAGCTAAGCGCGGTGTGAACCGCATTGCCAAGCGGGTCGAAAATTGCAGCAATCTCATCGGGGATGTCGTCAGGGATTGGGACAACATTGGCCTCAGGAATACACAGGTATTCGGCAAAACTGCCGGGCCGGTTCACACCAACGCCCGCCGTGTCACGACAAAGATGACCGCGCCCCGCGCGACAGTTTCGACAGGTTCCGCAGGTAATATGCCCCTCACCGGACACCCGCTGACCGATTTTGAATTTAACAGCGGCCTTGCCGGTATCGACAATCTCGCCGCAGAATTCATGGCCCGTGACCATCGGAACGGGAACGGTTTTGGCTGACCACTCATCCCAGTTCCAGATATGGACATCCGTGCCGCAAATTGCCGATTTGCGCACTTTGATCAGCACCTCATTTGGCCCCGGCTCAGGGACCGGAACATGCTCCATCCAAAGCCCTGGCTCGGGGCGGGATTTAACGAGGGCTTTCATTTCGTTGGTCATTGGTAGATCTCATTTCTTGTGACTGCCCGGAATAGTGCCGCGAAGCGGCCCGGGCCAGCGCCTGCCCGTCCCGGCGGGCTGGCGCTATGGCAGACGTTTGGCGAGCCGGATAATCCGGATGTGCTCGGTTGGCATAAACCGCAATTTTCGAAGGCACTTGCGCCACCCCACGGGCAGGCGCTGGCCCGGTGTTTCACGAAATCACTCCCATATCCCGACCCACCTCGATAAAGGCGTCAATTGCGGTATCCAGCTCCTCTTGGCTAAGGGCCGCGGACATTTGGGTCCGAATGCGGTCGGCTCCGCGAGGCACAACAGGAAAGCTAAAGGCCGCCACATAGACGCCTTTGGCATCTAAGCGGGCCGCCATGTCCTGCGCCTTTTTCGGATCGCGTAGCATGACGGGAACAATCGGGTGCTCTCCCGGTAGCAGGTCAAACCCGGCCTCAGACATTCTTCGCCGGAAATGCGCGGTGTGCGCCATCAAGGTTTCGCGTCGTTTGGTCGAGCCCTCAAGCATGTCCAGCACTTTGATAGAAGTCGCCGCAATCACTGGGGCAAGCGTGTTGGAAAACAGGTAAGGGCGCGAGCGTTGACGCAGCCATTCGACCACCTCTTTCTTACCGCTCGTGTAACCGCCCGAGGCCCCGCCAAGCGCCTTGCCAAGCGTGCCGGTGATGATATCGACCCGGCCCATCACACCGCAATGTTCATGCGTGCCGCGCCCGGTTTGTCCCATAAACCCAACGGCATGGCTGTCATCGACCATCACCATCGCACCATATTTATCGGCAAGATCGCAGATGTCGCCAAGCCGCGCGATATAGCCATCCATCGAAAAGACACCATCCGTCGCAATCAGTTTAAAGCGGCAGCCTTCGGCCTCTTGCAACTTGGCTTCTAGATCAGCCATGTCCGAATTGGCGTAGCGCAGGCGTTTGGCCTTACAAAGCCGCACCCCGTCGATGATCGACGCATGGTTCAGCGCGTCTGAGATGATGGCATCTTCCGGGCCTAGGATGGTTTCAAAAAGGCCGGTATTGGCGTCAAAGCAGCTGGAATAGAGGATCGTATCTTCCATGCCCAAAAAGCCCGAGATCCGCTCCTCCAACTCTTTATGCTCTTCTTGCGTTCCGCAGATGAACCGGACGGAGGACATGCCGTAGCCATAGCGGCTTAGCGCGGCGCGCCCCGTTTCAATCAGCTCGGCATTGTCAGACAGGCCGAGGTAATTATTGGCACAAAGGTTGATCACCTCGCGGCCCGGGGCGATGCCCACTGTGCCAGCTTGTTTGGTGGTAATGACACGCTCAGATTTGAACAAGCCAGCGTCCCGTAAGCCGTCAAGTTCTTCTGTAAGATGTGCGATGAATTCCTGCGTCATGCTGGCCTCAATCCCAAATGATGATACGGCAGCTTGTGCGAATTAAGGGACCGCTGCCAAGCTGTTTCCGGCGCTCTGGCCCAGATATTTGTCGATGATTGGTTGCGAGGAAGGTCGGCTGTTTCTAATCTGCGCCGAAATGTTTCGCGGGGGAACACATGGCGATTTTCAATCTCGGTTCGATTAATATTGACCACGTTTATCAAGTCGACCACTTGCCAGCGCCAGGGGAAACGTTGGCGGCCACCAGCCTCAGCACCGGGTTAGGGGGCAAAGGGGCCAATCAATCCATTGCCATTGCGCGGGCAGGCGGGACCGTTTCGCATATCGGCGCGGTTGGTCCCGAGGGCGCGCCGTGGGTGGATATGATCGCAAAGGCGGGGGCGGCGACAGGCGATGTCGCGACAATCGACACCGAAACCGGCCATGCGAATATTTATGTTGAGACGGGCGAAGGCGCGGAAAATAGCATCGTCTTATTTGAAGGGGCCAATCGCAAAGTGCCGCTTAATACCGTGAAAGAGGCCCTTTCCCGAGCGCATCCGGGCGATTGGTTGCTGCTGCAAAATGAAACCAATGCCGGGCTTGAGGCGGCGCAGATTGCCAAGGAAAAGGGATTGAAGCTGGCCTATGCAGCGGCCCCTTTTGATGCCAAAGCCGTCGCCACGCTCTTGCCCTATCTCGACCTGCTTTCGGTGAATGAAGGCGAAGAGGCCGAACTGATTGAGGCCCTGCCTGCGGTAAGCCTAAATGCGGTCCCGCGTCTTGTTACTTACGGTCCGAAAGGCGCTGCTCTGATTGAGGGCCAAATACGCACGCCGGTGCGGGCATTTTCGGTCACGCCCGTTGATACCACCGGCGCCGGCGACACGTTTTTGGGATATGCTTTGGCAGGAATGGATCAAGGCGATCTTCCGGCAACATGGCTGCGCCGCGCCTCGGCTGCGGCGGCGTTGCAAGTCACGCGCATGGGCGCGGCGAAGGCAATTCCAGATGCGTCAGATGTTGAGGCTTTCTTGGCCCAAAGTGGCCACTAACCGCCCCTCAGCTTTTGCAGCAAGAAGATCTCGCTCTCTTCGCTGACTTTTGATGCCCGGTTGTTCGGCTTGATTTGGCCATCAACGGCAACGGACACGCCCGCTTTGATCGCCGGTTCCAGCCGAGGGTGTTTGGCCACCAAAGCATCGAGCATTTGGCCAATCGTGTTGCCTTCGACGGCGACAATTTCTTCGCCGCCCGCCAAATGGCGCAATCCTGACCACAGATGGATCTCAGGCATTTTTTGCAGCCTTAATGCCCGCCAGAACGCGGGGCGGGGTAAGTGGTAGTTTGGTGAACCTTACGCCGGTTGCAGCCGCAATGGCATTCGCGATGGCGGGTAGGGGCGGGGTAATGCCTGTCTCACCGACGCCGCGCACGCCGTAGGGGTGGCCGGGGTTGGGCACTTCGACGATCACTGTGTCGATCATTGGCAAATCCGAGGCGACAGGCACGCGGTAATCCAAGAAAATCGGGTTTTGCAGGCGGCCATCTTCGCCGTAAATATATTCTTCATTAAGGGCCCAGCCGATGCCCTGCGCCGCGCCGCCTTGGAACTGACCCTCAACATAAGACGGGTGAATAGCCTTGCCCGCATCTTGCACCACAAGATAGCGTAACACCGTAGTCCGCCCCGTTTCGGGGTCCACTTCCACGTCAACAACGTGAGTACCGAACGACCCGCCATAGGTTTCGGGGCTTGCTTCAAAATGGCCAGAAATAGGCCCGCCGGAACTGCTCATATTGCCAGCAATTTCGGCGATCGACATTGGCTCAAACTCTCCGGCATTTGGGCCAGAGGGGCGCGCAAAGCCGTCCTCCCAAATCACCGCATCTGGATCGATCCCCCACGCTTCTGCCGCGCGTTTGCTGAGCTTTTGGATGCATTCCTTGGCGCTTTGGATCACCGCAAGGCCCGAAGCATAGGTGGCCCGACTGCCATGTGTCGGCTCATTGATGCCAAGTGAAGCTGTATCGCCTATATGCACCCGGACATTTTCATACGGAATGCCAAAGGCCTCGGCGGCCATCAGCGCCATCGAGGCACGGCTGCCGCCAATATCGGGGGTTCCAACGGTAACGGCCACCGTTCCATCTTCGGAAATCGCGACCGAGGCCGAAGTGTCTCCGCCCCAGTTCAACCAAAACCCAGAGGCCACGCCGCGGCCCTGATTGGGGCCAAGCGGGACTGCGTAATTGTCATGCGACTGGGCCGCTTCAAGCGTTTCGATCAGACCAACGGCGGGAAATTTCGGCCCATATGTCGCGCGCACCCCTTCTTTTACAGCGTTTTTCAGGCGAATCTCCAGCGGGTCGAGGCCAAGCTGGGTTGCCATTTCATCAATGATGCTTTCGGTCCCAAAGGCCGCCATTGGCGCGCCCGGCGCGCGATAGGCGGCCTGTTTGGGACGGTTCGACATGACGTCATACCCGACATGATGGACATGTTCGATATTGTAATTGGCAAAGGCAAGCACGGTTGTTTCATCAACCGGAGCGCCCGGAAAGGCGCCGCCTTGCATACGATAGGTGCCAGAGGCCGCCGTGATTTTGCCGTCCTTTGTCATCCCCATCTTGATATCCATCGAGGCTGAAGCCGTCGGACCTGTGGCGCGTAGAACCTCGGACCGGCTCATCACCAATTTCACAGGCTTGCCGCCCGCCTTTCGGGACAGCGCCAGCGCCACGGGATCGATAAAGACGGTCGTCTTGCCACCAAAACCACCACCGATTTCAGATGGTGTGACTTTCAATTGGCTGACCTCAAGCCCCAAAGCCGCCGCGCACATTTGGCGAACATACCAATGGCCCTGCGTGCAGCACCAAAGCTCGCCTTTGCCATCTGCGCCAAGCTGCGCCAGGCAGGCATGCGGTTCGATATAGCCCTGATGGGCGGCCTCGGTTGTGTAATGGCGTTTAAGAACCAGATCGGCCTTGGCAAACCCCTCATCCAGATCGCCGCGCCCGCTTTCAAAATAGCGCACCACATTGGGGTGCAACCCTTCGGGCACCGAGTAATCCGCCGCGCCGTCGCGAATGACGGGTGCGCCCTCAGCCATTGCAGCGTCGACATCTGTCACATGGGGCAGGGGTTCATAATCAACGTCGATCAACTTGATCGCGTCGCGCGCAATCAAAGCGCTTGTCGCTGCTACTGCGGCTACGGCATGCCCATCATAAAGCGCCTTTTCGCCGGCCATGCAGTTTTCCTGAATATTCCAATCTTCGCCTGACAGGCCGTCCGCGAAATCGGCGCGTGTGACCACAGCTTTGACGCCCTTCAGCGCTAACGCTTTCGACGCATCGATCTTTAGGATTTTCGCATGGGCATGGGGGCTGCGCAGGATCGCGCCATGGAGCATTCCGGGGGCCGAGATATCGGCCCCGTAGCGCGCCCGCCCGGTCACTTTGTCCAGCCCATCAGGCCGATTTGGCCGCGTGCCGATATATTTGAATTTGGGTTTACCGCTGTCCAAAGCCATCAGGACGCCTCCCGCATGTCTGCTGCCGCGTCCATGACGGCGCGAATGATTTTGTCATACCCCGTGCAGCGGCACAGATTGCCCGCCAACCAATAGCGCAGCTCGGTTTCGCTTGGATCGGGGTTTTTCTTCAGCAAAGCCTCGGCGGCGACCAAGATCCCCGGCGTACAAATCCCGCATTGCAGCGCGGCATGTTCGATGAATTTTTCCTGCAATACATGCAGGTTGCCCTCCGTACCCATGCCTTCGACCGTGCCAATCTCGGCCCCTTCGGCCTCAACCCCCAGAACCAGACACGAGCAGACCAGACGCCCGTCGACCGTGACCGAACAGGCCCCGCAATCGCCGGTGCCGCAGCCCTCTTTCACGCCCATGACGCCCAAATGATCGCGCAGGCAATCCAGAAGCGTTTCGCGCGGATCGCAGAGATATTCGACAGGATCGCCATTTACCGTGGCCGATACGTGATGCTTGCTCATTGCTGGCCTCCTTTGGCCCGAGAATAGGCGATTTTTGCGGCCCGTTTGGCCAATACAGCAGCGACATCCCGCCGAAACTCGATCGTGCCGCGTTTGTCGTCAATTGGGTTGCAGGCCGCCGTAGCAGTAGCGCCAAGTGCGTCTAGGGCGCCATCGTCAAGCGCGGTGCCAATAATGGCTTTTGCGGCGTCTTCGACCAGCACAACCGTGGGCGCAACCGCGCCAAGAACCACGCGCGCCTCAGAGATCTCATCCCCATCAAGGCGCAGGTTTACCGCGCAACCGACAACCGCGATATCCATTTCAGTGCGAGGAATGAACCGCAAATAGGCATCGCCGCCTCGTGCGCCGCGGGGCGGGATATGCACGGCAGAGATGACGTCGCCCTTTGTGAGCGCAGTGCGGCCCGGACCAACGGGAATTTCTTCTACCGGAACATTACGCGTGCCCGAAGCACCGGTAATACTGACCGTGCAGCCTGCCGCGATCATCCCCGGTACGCTATCGGCGGCGGGCGAGCCGTTGCACAGATTGCCAACAAGTGTCGCGCGCCCCTGCACTTGGGTGGACCCAATAAGGTCCATCCCTTCAACCAGTCCCGGCCAGTCACGTTTGAGCTCTGCGTGCTCCATCATTTCTGCACCGGAAACCGCAACGCCCAGATCCCAACCGCCATCACCGCGCTTTGTGATCGCCTTTGTGCCATCTATCCCTTTGATATCAATCAAATCATCCGGCGTCACAACGTCCGAGCGAAGTTGCACGAGAACATCCGTGCCCCCGGCCAAAAACCGCGTCACACCATTTGACCCGGCCGCAATTTGGGCAGCCTCTTCAAATGTTTTCGGCTTATGATATTTCATCTGCGCATTCCTGAATTTCTTTGGCATGTGTCGCCGGACGTCAAAGGCCAGCTTACGTCACCTGGCCCGGACTGTCTGTGTCTATAAGCGGCATTTTGCAGATCATACCCCCCAGAAAAAAGCGGTTTCTTGCAAGTTTGCGTCATATTCCGTGACGGAAGTCCATGTTCACCACGTGTTGGTCCTTACTGCTTAGCGCGAGCAGCAGGAAAAAGGGAACTTCATGACAAAAGAAATTTATAAATTCGCGGGCGCCCTCGTGGTGACGCTTTCCGCGACAGTAACGCAGGCGGAAGACGCGATTGAGCAGGTCGATCAGGCGGCGCTAAACGCATTGGTGGCCGCAGGCGACATGCAGGCCGCCTTTAACGAGGCATTTGATCTGGGCGATGAGCTGACCGAACATAGCTTTACCCGCGACGCCGGGGTGGGCGCAAATATCGGCGAGGGGCGGCTTTTTTCGCGATTTCCGCGCGCTGATCTTGACGGGCCGGGTGAATGGGCGACGCATTTTCCCGTTCGTGAAGGCGGGGCAAACGCCACATCCTGCATTGCGTGCCACAACGCGCCGATGGCCAATGGGGCCGGGGATATTGCTGTGAATGTCTTGGTTGACCCCGCCCATACAGGCGATCCGGCACTATTTCTTGAGCGGAACACCCTGCCGCTCTTCGCGCTTGCGGTGCCGCAATTGCTTGCCGAAGAGATGAGCCAAGACTTGATGGTGGCGCGATATGATGCGTTGACGATGGCGTGCGCAGATGGGGCAGCCGAGGCAGCGCTTGAAGCCAATGGGGTTGATTTTGGCCAGATTTCGGTCATCCGCACCAATGCAGAGCCATGCATGACCGAAATCGACTATTCTGGCCTGAATGGCGTTGATGAAGATCTGATCATCCGTCCCTTTGGCTGGAAAGGGAACCATTCCACAATTCGCGCCTTTACCCGCAACGCGGCTCATAATGAGCTGGGCCTGCAAGCCGTTGAACTCGTCGGGTTTCAAGATGGCGATTATGATGGCGTCACGGGCGAGCTAAGTGTTGGCGACATGACTGCCCTGACGCTTTACATGGCGGGATTGGAGCGCCCCGTGACCACTCTGGAACTGGCCGAAATAGGGTTGGTCGAGCTGGGAGAGGGGCAGGCCGAGCAAATCAATTGGGGTGAGACCGTCTTTGCGGATGTCGGCTGCGCCTCGTGCCATGTCCCTGAAATGATTATCGAAACGCCGATTTTTAGTGAGCCATCTGCGACGCATGGCTTCTTCGATGCACGTTTTCCTGACGGGTCCGATCCCGTCATGCACGGGCTGGCAATCGCAGAGGCCGTTCAGTTTGATTTGACCACGGACCAGCCAAATAACAGGTTTGAGGTTGAGGGCGTCACCCATCATCTCGGTGCGTTACCAGTGGCCGAAAACGGTGGAGCAATTGCGGCGTGGTTCACAGATTTCCGGCGTCACGACATGGGGCCGGACCTGTCTGATCCCGCCGATCCGCTTGGCATTGGTGCATCAGTCTTTCTGACCCGCTCGCTTGCCGGCGTTGGGTCCACCGGGCCGTGGCTGCATGACGGGCGCGCGACCACGCTGAACGAGGCGATCTTGGCCCATGGCGGCGCTGCAGCTGATGTGCGTGACGCCTATGCCGCACGCGACGCGGAAGATCAGGCGGCACTTGTGGCGTTTTTGGAAAATCTGGTGATCTACGCCCCTGAAGAGGAAGAACACTGAGCGCGTACTGGTTCGGGCCAAGCGTCCGAACCAGACCCGCCCTTATTGCTGTATTTGCAGGCTGACTTGTAGGTTTTCATTGCCGGGCCCTTGCCGGATTCCAACAATTGGGGCGGCATCTGCGTAATCGCGACCATATGCGATACGGACATAGCGCTCATCCGGGCAATAGCCGTTCGAGACGTCAAAACCGACCCATCCGAGAGCGTCGGTATAAACCTCGCACCAAGCGTGGCTGGCCTCCTGATCGACCCTGTCGTTCATCATCAAATAGCCCGAGACATACCGGGCCGGGTAGCCAAGCGCACGGGCGGTTCCGATCATGATATGCGCGTGGTCCTGACAGACGCCGCGCCCCTCAGTCAGAGCGGTTTCTGCACTTGTCTTACTGTTGGTTTCACCGGTTTGATATTCGACGGCTTCTCCAATCGCCTCTGACAAGTGATGCAGCCGCGCGACCGAGTCCAAATCTGCCGTTGCAGCGCGAATGTCGCGGATCAAAGTTCGCATTTGCGCGCCGGGCTTGGTTGCCTCTGTTTCCGCCTCAAAGACCCACAGCGGTGCCGGTCCCTTATGTTTTCCGACCACGCCTGACCGATCTTCAGTTTCGACAAGACCCTCGGCGCTGATCTGTACAGAGAGCGTGCCGCTATCAAGGCGAAACAAATCAGTTTGATTTCCAAAATGGTCAATGAAATCAACTTGGTGAGCGCCACCTTGAAAGCTATAATTCCAGTCTTCTACGTTTTGAGAGATGCCATTTTGCGGACGCATCCGCAGCTTTAGCAACCCAAAGGTGACTGGTTCATCATAGCTATATTGGGTAAGATGCGTGATCTTCAGCCGCATATTGTTCCCCTATTCAAAAAACCGGAAATCTGACTGGATTGTTCCAGCCAATTGCGCGGTATCGGCGATGCTTGATTGCAAAAATTCGTGCAGGCCATCGTCAACAACCTGTTCGATCACGGCGTTGTTCAACCTGTCACAGATCTTATGCGCAAGCTCGTGGCTTGGATGGCGTGTTCCGTATTCTTTGGCCAAACGATCAAGCTGTCGATTGATATTCGTATAACAGAAAATCAAGGATCGCGGCATGCGGTCATCTAGCATCAAAAACTCGGCAATGCCCGTCGGCGTCAGCTCACCGCCATTTAGCCATCGATAGGCAGTGTCGGCTGACACGGATCGCAAGATGACTTCCCATTGAACGTTGTCGATATCCGAGCCGACATCAGCCGCCGAGGGTAACAGCACGTAGTATTTAACGTCCAGAATGCGAGCGGTATTGTCAGCGCGCTCCAAAAATGTCCCAAGGCGCGAGAAGGCAAAGATGTCGTTTCGCAACATCGTGCCGTGCAAGGCACCGCGCACAACGGAGGCGCGAAACCGGATTGCCGTCAGTGTATCATATAGGTTGCGTTGCGACACCGGCCGGGCAAGGACTTTCTTTACCGCCATCCAGCATTCATTCGTCGCTTCCCAGACTTCGGATGACAGGGCTGTGCGCACCATGCGTGCGTTCGATCTTGCCGCCTCGATCGTCGAAAGGACGCTCGATGGATTGTCTTTGTCGCGTAACAGGAAATCAATGACCTGAGCAGGTTCGACGTTTTCAAATTTGGCTGTGTAGGACGCGGCTGAACCTGTTGTGGAAAGGATAGATTCCCATTCATTCTCGCCAGCGTCGCTTTTGGTCAGCGCCATGCGCCAACCGGCTTCCAATAGGCGGGCAGTGTTTTCGGCGCGCTCCAGATAGCGGAACATCCAGTACAGGCCGCCTGCGGTTTTTCCGAGCATCATCTCTTAATCCCCCAAAACCCAAGTGTCTTTTGTGCCGCCGCCCTGACTGGAATTCACCACCAAAGAGCCTTTCTTAAGGGCCACGCGCGTCAAACCGCCGGGCACGATATCGATCGACTTCGGCGACATCAAAACAAAGGGCCGAAGGTCGACATGGCGCGGCGCCAGACCTGCATTTGTCAGGATCGGCACAGTCGACAGCGCCAAAGTGGGCTGTGCGATATAGTTACCGGGCTTGGCGCGCAGTTTCTTTTCAAATTCGCGGATTTCTTTTTTGCTGGCTGCCGGGCCGACAAGCATGCCGTAGCCGCCTGATCCGTGCACCTCTTTCACGACCAATTCAGCAAGATTATCTAACACGTATTTCAGGCTGTCTTCTTCTGAACATCGCCATGTCGGCACGTTTTTCAAGATTGCCTTTTCGCCCGTGTAGAACTCAACGATATCAGGCATATAGCTATAAAGCGCTTTGTCATCGGCAATGCCAGTACCGGGCGCATTGGCCAGGGTGATCCGGCCCGCGCGATAGACATCCATGATGCCGGGCACGCCCAAAAGGCTGTCTGGGTTAAAGGTCAGCGGATCAAGGTATTCGTCATCTACGCGCCGGTAAAGCACATCGATCGGCGTATAGCCTTGCGTTGTACGCATCGCGACGCGGCCATCCACGATTTGCAAATCATGGCTTTCAACCAGTTCTGCGCCCATTTGATCCGCCAAGAACGCGTGCTCAAAATAAGCTGAGTTATGAATGCCCGGTGTCAGAACTGCGACCATCGGTTTGCCATTGGCGCAATCGGGGGCCGATTGCGAAAGCGAGCGGCGCAGGCGTTGCGGGTAGCTGCTGACCGGGCGCACATTGAGCTGGGTAAATAGCTCGGGGAACATCTGCAGCATGGTTTCCCGGTTTTCCAACATATACGAAACGCCAGAGGGCGTGCGCGCGTTGTCTTCCAGAACAAAGAATTCGTTCTCGCCCGTTCGAACCAAATCGGTGCCGACGATATGTGTGTAAATGCCGCCCGGCGGGCAGACGCCCATCATCTCGGGCAAAAACGCCTCGTTCTGGGCAATCAGATGCTTTGGAACGCGGCCCGCACGAATGATTTCCTGGCGGTGATAGATATCTTTAAGAAAGGCATTAAGCGCACGCACCCGCTGCTTGATGCCGCGTTCAAGATGCTGCCATTCTTTCGCTGCGATAATACGGGGGACAATATCAAAAGGGATAAGACGCTCTTGCGCTTCTTGTTGACCGTAAACATTGAACGTGATGCCTATTCGTCTGAAAAACTCTTCGGCTTGCCGTGATTTTTTACGCAAATCTTTGACGTCTTCGCCCGAAAACCATTCGTGATAGGCTTTATATGGGTCACGTGGAAGATCCGCAGTTCGCAGCATTTCGTCAAACTTGTCAGGTTCTATGGTCATATTTTGATAACTACTCCCAAACCTTATTTCCGCGCGGTGTGGCGCATTTGGTCGCGTTGGCCTGTTGGGCTTGCGACATGATGGTTAACTCTGCCAAGTTTCAACGCGAGTACAACCGCCTTATTGATAATAAACCGCTCAATTTGCGGGCAGTTTGCGTAATTTCAGGGAAGCTTGCCGTGAGGTAAATCACGCGTTGACCCAATGGCGGGGTCTCAGCAATGCTGATTGGGCGGCAGGAAAAGGAACGGATTGTTTTGAAAATTGCATATATTTCAGCGCCCGGGCGGGGCGATATGGATCTGATTCTGCAAGGGCTGGCGGATAGGCTGCTGGCGCGCGGCGCCCGCGTGGCGGGCGTGGTGCAAACCAACACGGATTGCGGGCCGGACAAACCCTGCGACATGGATGTGAAAGTGCTGCCCAAAGGTCCAAAGCTGCGCATCAGCCAAACCCTTGGCCGCGGCTCACGGGGGTGCCGATTGGATGTGTCTGTTCTGGAAGAGGCGGCCGGGCATGTAGCCACCTCGCTTGAGGCAGGTCCCGACCTGCTTCTTATCAATAAATTTGGCAAACAAGAGGCGGATGGGCGCGGATTTCGCCCGGTTATTGCCGATGCCATCCTGCGCGAGATCCCGGTAATTGTCGGCGTGAATGGCCTCAATCGCGAGAGGTTCGAGCAGTTTACGGGCGGCATCGCCAAGGCTTTGCCTGCTGATGTAGATGCGCTGGAAACATGGTTTCGCAGCGCCGACTAAAACGCGCCTTCGCGTCGATTGCCGCCCGTGGGGTCACTGCCGCTGGCCTAGCGGTATAACCCGACCCCATGGGTCCAGTGCACATCGTGGTAGACAAATGAGCCGGTCATTTCTGGGTGGTAGGCACTCAGCGTTTTCATCTGAAACGCCGCGTCTGGCATGCGTAGGGACGGGCGCCGGATGTTATGGGCAACGGCCGGGGTAAACCCGCGCGGTCCATAATATTTGTTATTGCCTTCCAAAAAGACAATCGGCGCGCCTTGCGCGTCAGCGGCTTCCAGCGCCGCCTTAATAAGCGTCGTCCCAATGCCTTGGTTCTGGACGTCGGGATGAACCCCAAGGGGCGATAGGACCATAACGTCAATCAACCGGTCCCACGCATCCACCCATGCATGAGAGACCATGACATGCCCTTTGGGTCTGTCCTGCGTGTCCACTGCAACCAGAGAGATGACCGAAAACGCAGCTTTCAGGCGTCTTAGGTCTGCGGCAAGGGCATCGATGCCCGCATCCGGCCCAAAGGCGGCGTTGTGCAGATCATGGACGGCATCGAAATCGTCGGGACGTTCTGCCCGTATTATGTAGGATTTTTGCATGTTTTGAAGTCTCGTGGATCAATATCTGAAATGCCCTCTGGCTCAGATGCGCCGAGGGGCCGAATGTGACGCAATCCCTTTGGGACGATCAGGCGTGAAACACAGTCTCAAACATCAATGCTCCTGTAGTTTGAAGCGGTAAGCCGGGGCAATTCCGGTCAATGCTATGCTAGTTACGCCTTTTTCAAATCACAATGGGGCTTTGAAAGAAGAGGTGCAGAGGCGGAATGTAATTGACAATGGTAACTATAGTCCCCAAATATTGCGCGAACAAGGCTGAGGAAGGTCTATTATGGAAACCGAATTTACACCGCTTGCCAGCACCTTTGGCGGCATTCTGATCGGCAGCTCTGCCGTGCTTTTGATGTTGTTTCTAGGCCGCATCATGGGGGCAACGGGCGTGCTTGCCGGGCTTCTGAGCCCTGCCAGCCGCGATGACTTTATCTGGCGCGCCGCGGTTGTTGCTGGGATGATTACCGGGCCGTTGATCCTTTTGGGTGTCACCGGGTCTTTCCCTGCAGTGCAGGTGCCTGTTTCCACCCCTATGTTGATCGCCGGCGGCTTTATTGTCGGGTTGGGCGTCACATTTGGCTCTGGCTGCACGTCTGGCCACGGAGTGTGCGGGATGGCCCGCCTGTCGCCGCGGTCGATCGCAGCAACGCTTACTTTTATGATCACCTGCGGTGCCACAGTCTTTTTGATCCGCCACGTCTTTGGAGCTTAAGCCCATGCGCATTCTTACAGCCTTCTTCATCGGCGCGGTTTTTGGCCTCGGCATCTCAATTTCAGGCATGGCGAACCCCGCAAAAGTCCTGAATTTCTTTGATGTTGCTGGAACTTGGGACCCCAGCCTTGCCTTTGTTATGGGGGGCGCTTTGATCACAACCGCCATCGGGTATCGGTTCGTGTTGCCGCGCCCTCGGCCAATTTTCGACAATGACTTCCTTTTGCCGACGGCGCGCCAGTTGGATGGTAAGCTTATCGGCGGCGCCGCGGTATTCGGCATCGGTTGGGGGATCGCTGGATTTTGTCCCGGAGGCGCCTTGCCCGCAATTGGCACCGGCAATCCTTCAGTTCTTATCTTCGTTGCAGCGGTGATCGGTGGTATCCTAGCGGCCCGCGCCCTGATGCGGTTCAATGCGCCCTCTGCGCCAAGTCAGGCCTGACGCATCTTTAAACGAGGTGAAAAATGACCAGCTACCCTGTTGATATGAGCCTCACCCCCGATGTCGAGGCGTTTTTCGACGAAGCGACCAACACGATCAGCTATGTGGTGAAAGACCCCAATTCCTCCGCCTGCGCGATTATCGATTCAGTGATGGATATCGACTATGCCGCAGGGCGCATCACCTATGAGCATGCCGACCAGATGATCGCCTATATTCGCGACAACGGTCTTGATCTGGAATGGTTGATCGAAAGCCATGTCCATGCCGATCATCTTTCTGCCGCGCCTTATATTCAAGAAAAGCTCGGCGGGAAAATCGGCATCGGCGCCAAAATCATGGTCATTCAGGACACGTTTGGCAAAATCTTCAATGAAGGCACCGAGTTTCAGCGCGACGGCAGTCAGTTTGATCGGCTTTTCGAAGATGGCGACACGTATATGATCGGCACAATGCCAGCTGTCGCAATTTTTTCACCCGGTCACACGCCGGCTTGCATGGTTCATGTCATGGGCAATGCGGCCTTTGCGGGCGATACGCTGTTTATGCCGGATGGCGGTTCGGCGCGCGCCGATTTCCCCGGTGGAGATGCAGGCGAACTTTATGATTCCATTATGAAAGTTCTGGAGCTGCCGGATGAGATGCGGCTTTTCATGTGCCATGATTACGGACCAAACGGGCGCGCAATTGCGTGGGAAACGACTGTCGCGGAAGAGCGGGAAAAGAACATACATGTCGGAGCGGGCAAAACCCGGGAAGAGTTCATCGCCTTCCGCACGGAGCGCGATAAGCAGCTTGACATGCCCAAGCTCATAATCCCATCTCTGCAAGTCAATATGCGGGCTGGTGAAATCCCGCGGGACAAGGATGGCAATCCGGTGTTAAAGGTCCCGGTAAACGGGCTTTAACCAACCAAAAGGGGTAGGGGTGATGGATCTCAGACGTATAAATGACGACGTGTCGGTCGCGCCGCAAATCGCAATTGAGGACGTGGCCGAGCTGGCTGCGATGGGCTTTCGTTCGGTTATCTGCAACCGCCCGGATAACGAAGACCCGGGTCAACCGGACTGGGCCATGATTGAGGCTGCCGCGAAAGAGGCTGGGCTTGAGACACGCTTTATGCCCGTTATGTCCGGCGGCGTTTGTCTTGAGGATGGTGATAGCTTTCGCGCGGCGCTTTCGGAACTGCCCAAACCGCTATTGGCCTATTGCCGCTCTGGCACGCGCTGCGCGCAGCTTTGGACGCTCAGCCAAGCGGGCGACACCCCGGCAGATGAGATCGTAAGTGCCTGCGCCGGGGCCGGTTATGATGTCAGAGGGCTGGTTTCCAGAGGCTGACAAGTCGGGCGCGACATCGACAAGATCCGCCCGAGCCCCTCATTCTCACAGGTCAGATCTTCAAGGCTGACGGGGTCAAGCGCTGCATAGAACGCTTCCAGAGCGGTATCGAGCACGCCTTTCAGGCGGCAGGTGGATGAGAGCGGGCATTTATTGTCATGGGCGGAAAAACACTCGGCAAAGGGTGTATTGGCCTCAAAAATCCGAAAAACGCGCCCAACGCTGATCTCGGCGGGGGCAACGCGCAGGCGGATGCCACCATTGCGGCCGCGCAGCGTTTCTAAAAACCCGGTTTGCGCCAATTGGTGAATGACGAGCCCCAAATGCGCCTCACTGACACCGCACGCCGCCGCAATCTCGGACTTCCTCAAAATCTTTGATGGGTTCATGGCGCAAGTCATAAGACTGCGCATGGCGATATTGGTTCGAATGGTCAGACGCATCTGGGGCGGCCCTCCTGATGACAGGAAGTAGACCGCCCCGGGATCGGTTACTTTGATCCAGATCAGATGGGTTTAAACAAAATCCACTGAATATAGCGCCGCAGGGCGATGCCGCCCGCCAGAAGTTTTTTCTTTCAGATCGACAAGGTCCCAGTTGGCCGCAATCCATTTTCGGAAGTTGCGCTTATCCAACTCTTCGCCGCGTAACGTTTCGAACACCGCTTGCGCTTGGGCCAATGTGAACTTCTTCGGCAAGAACTGAAATGCCGATTTGGCGGTTTCGGTGACCCGGTTAGTGACCTTGTCGGCCAGTTTCGCCCGCGCATCTGCCAGAATAACATCATGGTCAAAGGCCAGGACTGGCAATTCGTCCATATCAAACCAGCGCGCATCAGACGCGTCTGTTGCCGCAGTCAGCACCATCTGGTCTGATGGCACAAGCGCGACAAAGGCCACGGTGATCACTCGTTCGCGTGGATCACGGCCCGGCATGCCGTATGCGCCAAGCTGCTCCAAGGGAACGCCCGCTACGCCGGTTTCTTCTTCCAGCTCGCGCGCGGCGCCAACGACTATGTCTTCGTCCATTTTGATAAAGCCGCCAGGGATGGCCCACGATCCTTGAAAAGGGTCGGCCAGTCTTTCGATAAGAAGGACATGTAACCGTCCCTCGCGAATCGAAAAAATGCAAATATCTGCAGTGACCGCTGGATGCGGGTACTCATACGTATAAGCCATGGTTGCCTCTGCCGATGTGCCGCAATACGCAAATCGGCCCTTTCGTTGTTATTGATTCCCCCAAAAGGTCCCGTCTTGGGGTGATCGCTACGACGGCGCAGTGATTGGTGTCGATAAGACACCACGCCGGTGTCCCCGTCAAGGAAAATGGCCGGCCCTCAGGGACAGAGAAGGCCGGCCGGACGATCCAATTAGGGACAGGGACAAGGGGCGGATCGTCTAAGGGGTAGGGAGGAAAAAGGTCTTTCTAGAAGCTATAAAAAAATCTGTTTTATGTGTTAAGGTGTTGGTGTTTTAAGTCTTTGGTTTGTGTTGTCGTGATCTATGGTGTCTTTATTACACTTATAGTTAGTGATGTAAATACACAAACGAATGAATTTTGATAATTCACGTCATTTCTGGCGTAAGCATTTGAACCAAAAAGAAATTTTTTTCGCCATTTTGCGGCTATTGTTATGAATACACATCTGAATCACACGAATCGCGCGGCGTGCGTGCCTACGCTTGCACATCTTAAAGGCCCGTCAGGGCTAGATTTTTTGCCCGTGTCAGGGCTTGATGGCGCGCGATGACCGATAAGTCCCGAATCTTTATTTCCTACTCCCATAAGGACCGCGAGCGCGCGGATTTCCTTTACGATGGGTTGATTGGGCTTGGGCATGACGTTTTTATCGACCGCGAAGGGATCTTTGCGGCTGAAAACATATCGGACCGTATTCAGGAAATGATCCAAGGTTCGGATGTCGTGGTATTGGTGCTTGGATCCAATTGGATCACGTCACCGGCGTGCCGTCAGGAAATGCGTCTGGCGTTGGAATTCAACAAACGTATTTTGCCAGCTGCCTTTGAAAATGTCGGGGCGGATCTTCCTTCGGCGATTTCCGAGATTAACTATGTGCGCTTTTATGGGGACGACACCAGTTGGGACGAGGGGCTGGCCAATCTCAACGACGCTATGGGGCGCGATATCGCGTGGATTCGCGATCACACCAGTTATGGTGAGATGGCAAATCGATGGGTGCGCGGGCAAGCGTCGACGCTTTGGGGGCGCGAGTTGCGCCGCATGCGATCTTGGATCGAGCGTCAGCCTGCGGGCGCGCCGCAGCCAACCACCGAGCATTGGCTTTATCTTAAGGCTGGATTGCGGCGGCGGAAATGGACCCAGATCGTCTCGACCATCTTAACGACCTTGGCGGTCTGTGCCAGCGTCGTGGGCGGCGTTTTCTACATCAGCAACTCACAATGCGAAGAGCTTCGCTCGCGCGCGCGCGAAGCCCAAACGCTTGAGCCGATTTTGGCCATCCAAAACCTGTTGCCGCTCGTGAGTTTCAGTTTCTGCCGCGCCGATGATGCGTGGCTCGAGATTTTGGGGGAACTGGGTACCGCTTTGCAAAGCCAACGCCTACGCGCGTCCATTACATTGCCGGATGTCCCTGCGCATTTCGTAGATTTCTTGCCGGGGTCAGGCCATGTTGTTGCCGCCACTATGGATGGGACGGCAGAAATTTTTGATCCGCTGACCGGCGCGTTACTTGCCCAAGAGATCGAGATGCCCGATGTCTCAATCGCGCCGCGTATTTTGCATGATGGGGGGCATTTCCTGCTGCTTCGCGACAACCGTGCCACGGTGTGGGATCCAGAAACCGGCGAAGTTGTTGGTCTTCCCTATGCTGGCCCCGCGCCGGTGCTTTCTGCGGCTTTGGCGCCTGAACGCAATGCGTTGGTGGTGGCAACGGCGCCCGATACGCTGCATTTTCATTCGCTAATTTCGGGCCGCACCCTTCGCGCTCCAATTGAACTTGGCCTGCATGCCACCGCGATTGCCTTTGTTCCCGGTACAGCGCGCCTGATTGCGGCGGTTGGTGATGAAATTCGGATCATTGATCTGGTTCCAGCGCTGGATGGACAAAGCTTTGATTTGGTCCGGCGCTTGCCAATGCCCGATTTGGTCCGCTCTATCCATGTTTCAGCAGATGGCAGCACATTGGCCGCGACGACCGGCACCGTGGCGGGTGTTTGGGATTTAACAACCTTGGAACCCGTGCTTGAGCCAAGCGAGCTTTACCGCGATGGGGTTGAGATTTTGTCCATAGGGCTAAGTCCAGACGGCCTGCGACTTGCAGTCGGCGCGTCGGATAAACGCGCGCGCATTCATGATGTCGCCACCGGAAAGATCCTGACCACATTGCAGGGCCATCGCAGCCCAGTGCATTCGGTGCGGTTCTCGCCACATGGCGACGCGGTCATGACCCATGATCTGGCGGGCGTCATGCGGCTCTTTGATGTTTCGACCGGGCTTTTGGTGCCCACTATTTCGGATGAAATGACACAAGCCGTCATCTCAACCAGCCAAGCCGGAGATGCCGCCGCAGATGGCCGGCTTGAGGCAACTGGCCTGACGATCACGATCCCGCCGGATCAGGAAAATATCCTAATTCTGGAACATGAGCTGCGCGAGACGCCCCTTGTTTACGAAGATCGCTTGCCGCATGGGCGCGGCTTCGTCACTTCAATGGCGCTCAGCTCGGATGAGCGGCTATTGGTGACGGCTGCAGATGACGGCAATATCCGAGTCTGGGACGCGCAGACAGGTCTGCCACTTTATGTGTTTTCTCATGCCCGCGACGCGCTCGTGACCTTTGTTGGCGCTGATTTTACGCCAGAAGGGGATCACATCGTGTCATGGGATAATAATGGAGAAGAGCGTGTTTGGCATATCCGCCCGATGGAAGGCGACCTTTTTCAAACGGCGTGCCGCCTTCTGCCGTTCCGCGACGGGGTGCGCGCCATCAGTTCCGCGGATGATGATCAACCCCAGATTGAAGCAGGCGACCCCTGCGACGATATGGGCCGTGTGCCGCATTGGGGCGCTGCCTTTGGCCTGACACGCGGCTAATAACGCAAAGACACTCGATTTGCGTCAACGCGGCCTTAACCGGTCTCGGACTAAATACAAAAGCGCCCCTTGCAGCCCCCCAAAGGCGCACATAACATCTTGGGCAAGCACGTATCCAAACCCGAGGCAGGCCCGATGCAAGACCCAACAGAATTCTACATGAACACGCTTGTTCCCATGGTGGTCGAACAGACCAGTCGCGGCGAACGCGCTTACGATATCTTTTCCCGGCTTCTAAAAGAACGCATTATTTTCCTGTCCGGACCCGTTCATGATGGCATGTCCAGCTTGATCGTGGCACAGCTTTTGCATCTTGAGGCGGAAAACCCGACCAAAGAAATCTCGATGTATATCAACAGCCCCGGCGGCGTCGTCACTTCGGGCCTGTCGATCTATGACACGATGCAATACATCAAACCCAAAGTGTCCACGCTCTGCGTGGGGCAGGCGGCCTCGATGGGGTCGTTGCTGTTGACTGCGGGCGAGCCCGGCATGCGGTTCTCGCTGCCCAATAGCCGGATCATGGTGCACCAGCCTTCTGGCGGGTATCAGGGGCAAGCGACCGATATCATGATCCACGCGCAAGAAACCCAAAAATTGAAGGATCGGTTGAATCAGATTTACGTCAAACATACCGGTCAAAAATTTGAAGCGGTTGTCGACGCGCTGGAACGCGATAACTTCATGGATGCCGAACAGGCAAAAGATTGGGGCCTGATCGACGAAATCGTCGAAAACCGCGCACCTGACGCTGAATAAATAATCACGGTCGCGGGATTTGCACTCAGATCTCGCGACCTCCTGACACACAGGTGCTCGAACTCGTGCATTTTGACATTGTCCAGCCTCATCACCTGTTCTAGGCTTGGCGAACGAATTGGGATCAGGGCCATTTTGGCCCTTTCAGGGGACCCCATTGAGGTAAAGACGATATGGCGAATTCAACCAGCGGCGACTCGAAAAACACGCTTTACTGCAGCTTCTGCGGCAAAAGCCAGCACGAGGTGCGCAAGCTGATTGCGGGCCCAACAGTGTTCATCTGTGATGAATGTGTTGAGCTTTGCATGGATATTATCCGCGAAGAAACTAAGTCCGCAGGGCTGAAGTCTTCCGAAGGTGTGCCCAGCCCGAAAGAGATTTGCGAGGTTCTGGACGATTACGTTATCGGTCAGTCCCATGCGAAACGCGTCCTCTCGGTCGCGGTGCACAACCACTATAAACGTCTCAATCACGCTGAAAAATCCGAGATTGAACTGGCGAAATCGAATATTCTGCTGATCGGACCTACAGGTTGCGGTAAGACTTTGCTGGCCCAAACGCTGGCGCGCATTCTGGATGTGCCGTTCACCATGGCAGATGCCACAACGCTGACCGAAGCCGGTTATGTGGGTGAGGATGTTGAGAATATCATTCTCAAGCTTTTGCAGGCCTCTGAATATAATGTCGATCGTGCGCAGCGCGGAATCGTTTATATTGACGAGGTCGACAAGATTACCCGTAAATCTGACAACCCATCGATCACCCGTGATGTTTCGGGCGAAGGGGTGCAGCAAGCGCTTCTGAAGATCATGGAAGGCACGGTTGCCTCCGTGCCGCCGCAAGGCGGTCGTAAGCACCCACAGCAGGAATTCCTGCAAGTGGATACGACCAATATCCTTTTCATCTGCGGTGGCGCCTTTGCAGGTCTGGAAAAGATCATCGCGCAGCGCGGCAAAGGCTCGGCCATTGGGTTTGGAGCAGATGTAAAAGAAAACGACAGCCGCGGTGTTGGCGAAGTGTTCCAAGAGCTGGAACCAGAGGATCTGCTGAAATTTGGCCTGATCCCGGAATTTGTTGGCCGCTTGCCTGTGATTGCAACATTGACCGATCTTGATCAGGACGCGCTTGTGACGATCCTGACCCAGCCTAAGAACGCTCTGATCAAACAGTATCAGCGCCTGTTCGAGCTGGAAGAGGCCAAGCTGAAATTCACCGATGATGCGTTGAATGCGATTGCAAAACGCGCAATTGAACGCAAAACCGGTGCGCGCGGGCTGCGCTCGATCATGGAAGATATTCTGCTCGATACGATGTTCGAACTGCCGGGCACGGAAAACGTGGAAGAGGTCGTAGTCAATGAAGAAGCGGTCAATTCTGAAAGCCAGCCTCTGTTGATCTACGCGGATCGCAAGGATGAGCCAGCAACCGCTGGCTAATTCGGCGGCAGAGATTTCTGACGAAAACCAAAAACGCCGGCCTTTTGTAGAGCCGGCGTTTTTGTATGGCGTTCCCGGTGTCGGCGGGCTTATTGCAGGCTAAGGGCCCTTGCCAGCTTGGGTAGATCCCCGCCAAATTGCCTGTGTCGCGGTCGTCAACGCAACCAGAGTTTTTCCCGTTTGAGTTTGTTGCGGATCGCTTGTTCGCGCCTGGGCAGGTTGTCTCGGTCGAACAATGCGCGCGCGCGCTGACCTTTTCCCTGGAAAATCATACGCCTAAAGGGTTCATACCCCTTTAAAACTTTTTTGATTTTATTAGGCGCGGTGATGTTTTCCAATATCTCGACCACGCGGTCGTTTTCCCGGGCATATAGCAGCGGCAATACCCGATAGTGACAGCTATGAGACCCATCCAGATACCCGGGCGCCAAGGCGTCCCGACTGCCGCCAAAGGAGTGTATCACAAGGGGCAGGGCGACTTGATCCAGCCACGGGTCGAGCGCCTGACAAATAAGGGCGTCCGGCGTGTCGTGGCGGATCGAGACGGCATAATCCAGAAAACGTTTTCCAAACTCATGGGGGCATTTGTAGTAGAAAAAGCCAGCGTTGAAATAAAGATAGCGCCGCCAATATTCGTCCGGTTGGCTGAGATCCAAAGAGCTTTCGAAATCCAGTCCGAACCGGTCATAAAGCGTTTTCCAAGTCTCGGTATAACCTGGTCCATACAGCTCGATCTGAGGCCAAGTGCCTTCGACCTTCAAACTGGCGGATGGGCGCTCGAAATCAAATGGGACATCGTTTAGATCACCTGTGATTAACGTGTCGCTATCGAAGAATACAAACGGCTCGCCTTTGGGCAGGGCGGACAGCACTTCGATTTTGTTGGCATATGGGTAGTATTCCCCGAACTCTTTGTTTTCAAAGGAAATAACTTCTGCGCCATGCGCTTCGATCAGGTCGCGAATCTCGGCGTTTCCCATTTTGGGATTGCCACTCCAACGATCGTTTTTTTCGGGTTCGGCAACGAAAAGGCGGCCCTTAAACTGGGGATTGAATGCCTTGAAGCTGACGACAAAAAGCGCGGCTTCATATTGCAGACGGCCGTTTTGACCGACGATAACGACGTTAAAAGGGGATGCTGCTGTCATAATGCCCGCGACTTGCCTGTGCCTTTAATGGCCAGTCTAACGCGATGGCGCTGATAACGCCAAGATCAATGCGACCGAATTGGTCAAAAGATCCAATTGGCCCAATTGATCACCACAATCATCAAAGAAGAAAGTGGTGGGCGACCCTGGAATCGAACCAGGCGTGCGTCTCCGCGAGGGAGTTACAGTCCCCTGCCACACCTTGCGGCCTGTCGCCCACGAGGCGTTCAGATATAAGGCCGTCTGCACCGGGTCAATATCAAAAATCACCTGCAAGCCATAGAAATGTCATTCAGCTTTTCTTGCGGCATCGGTTTTCTTCTTTGCCAAGACGCGCCAAGCGGGGTAGGGCAACGAAACCGGTTTGAAAGGTGGGATCATGGCGCAGAAAAAACCAACCTGGGTGATTGATAAAGAACGCGCAAAGCGCGCAGCAGCGGCCGAGACGATCTGGCTGTTCGGTCTGCACGCCGTGCGCGATGCGTTGATGAATCCCAAACGGGTTAAAGTGAACCTTATCGTTACCAAGAATGCCGCCGATAAATTGGCTGAGGCCATTGCAGCGGCTGGCATTGAACCGCAAATGGCCGATCCCCGTAAATTTTCCGCCCCGCTCGATCCCGGTTCTGTCCATCAGGGCGCCGCGCTCGAGGTTAAGGCGCTGCATTGGGGGAGCCTTCCTGAGGTTGCGGTGCCAGCAGGTGGGACTGGCGCGCCGCGGCTCTTGTTGCTGGATCAGGTCACGGACCCCCATAACGTCGGAGCGATCTTGCGCTCGGCTGAGGTTTTTGGGGCCGAGGCTGTCATTGCCCCTCAGCGCCATTCTGCGCCGGAAACTGGCGCATTGGCCAAGACAGCGTCAGGCGCTTTAGAGCGGCAGCCTTATCTTAGAATTCGCAACCTTGGCGATACGATGCTTGAGCTGCAAAAGATGGGGTACACGGTTGTTGGACTGGATGGCGAAGGCACCGAGTCTATCGATGATCTGGCCGTTGATCTGGCTGACCGCCCGGTTGCTTTGGTGTTGGGCGCCGAGGGGCCCGGATTGCGGGCGCGTACCCGTGAAATCTGCGATCACATTGCAAAAATTCCGTTCGCGCGTGATTTTGGCTCGCTCAATGTCTCGAATGCGGCGGCTGTGTCCCTATATGCTATGACGAAGGCATCTCGAGGAACGTCATGACCACTAAAATCGCCACTTGTTGTTACTGCGGCTCACGGACGGCGTTGAAACTGACGGCGCGCGGCGGGCATGAGCTGGCTTGCGGCAAATGCGGCGCGCCATTGCATGAGATGAAGGCGATGCCGGGTCGTAGCAGCGATCGCAACCGCAAGAAAAACGGCCCCGTAATGAAATATGAGCGCGAACATCCGCGCGGGGATTGGCAAGGCGGAAAAGAGTGGCAGGGCCGGGATCGGGATGATGATGACCGCAAACGCCGCAAGAAGCGACGCAAGCCGATGTGGCATCGAGCGTTGGAAGAGGCGTTTGATGTGATTGAGGACATCTTTGACTAACGCATCTTCACGATGGCGTTAGGCGGGGTTTTTTCTTTCAAAGCTTATGGCAATCTCTGCTCCAGCACATATCGGAGAATTTGCCATGATCACTCGTAGAAGCACCCTTGGCCTTTTGGCCGCCGCCCCTTTGGCCCTGACCGCACGCCAAGCAACGGCGATGACGGACCCGGTTTTTTCGGAAGGGGCCGCTATTCGTGGCGCCGATCCAGTAGCCTATTTTACCCTTGGCGTAGGGTTGATCGGCGACAGTGATATTTCCGCAGACTGGAACGGGGCCACCTGGCATTTTGTGACGGAAGACCACCGGGCCGCCTTTGTTGCAGACCCAGAGGCTTACGCACCGCAATATGGCGGGTATTGCGCCTTTGCGATGTCGCGCGGCTATATTGCGCCCACAGTGCCAGAGGCGTGGACGATCCATGAAGGCAAGCTCTACCTGAATTTCTCATTGGATGTTCGCAGCAGATGGCAAAATGACATTCCGGGCAATATTGCCGCGGCAGATGACCACTGGCCCGAAGTTCTGGGGTGATTAGAATTTTCAATCACTTTTTTGTGCTTACCCCTTTTTTTCACCGTACGAGTTGCTAAATTACAACGTGAGGCGGCTGATCCGGAACATCAGCAAGCCCATCACTGTCCCTCGTTCCGTACTTGCGCCCGCTCGGTTTTCCGCTGCGGGCGCTTTTTTCTTCTGATAAGACGACGCTATGACCAAGTTTCCCACTGACGAGCTCATCCGCAAAATCCTGACCGAAAGCCGCAGCATTGCTGTGATCGGCGCATCGCCGAACCCAGCCCGGCCGTCGCATTACGTGTCGCGGATGCTGATGGATCGAGGTTACCGCATTGTGCCGGTCAATCCGGGGCAGGCGGGAAAAGAGTTGTTAGAGACGACCTGCATGGGCCAGATCGCAGATATCGATGAGCCGATTGACATGGTCGACATCTTTCGCCGCTCAGACGCAGTACCCGCCATTGTAGAAGCCGCGCTCGCGCATCTGCCGGGTCTAAAGACGATCTGGATGCAACTGGGTGTCGAAAACGAAGAGGCCGCCAAAATGGCCGAAGCGGCGGGCGTACAGGTCATTCAAAACCGCTGCACCAAGGCCGAGTATCAGCGCCTCTTTGGCGAAACCAAGCTGGACGAGATCAGCGCTTAGCGGTTGGCCTTCTCTTCGATCCCCGAAGTTCCCTCACGCCGGTCCAGTTCGGCCAGCACGTCAGCAAGGGGGATATCGCGTGCAGAAAGCATGACAAGCAGGTGGTAGAGTACATCCGCGGCCTCGGACGTCAAACCCTTCTTGTCGCCCTTCACCGCTTCAATAATGGCCTCAACGGCCTCTTCCCCAAATTTCTCGGCGCATTTTTCCGGGCCCTTGGACAGCAGCTTTGCCGTCCAGGAAGAAGACGGGTTAGCCCCTTTGCGGGCCTCGATCGTGGCGGCAAGTTTGTCGAGCGTTGTCATGAAATCCTCATCGGAATGCCAGCAGCGGCCATATGGGCCTTTGCCTCGCCAATTGTGTAATCGCCAAAGTGGAAGATCGAAGCGGCAAGCACGGCGCTGGCGCCGCCTTTGGTTACACCCTCAACAAGGTGGTCAAGGGTGCCGACGCCGCCCGAGGCAATCACCGGTACGGGAACAGCATCAGAAATGGCGCGGGTGAGCGGCAGATTGAACCCGGCGCGGGTGCCATCGCGATCCATAGAGGTCAGAAGGATCTCTCCTGCGCCTTTGGCGACAACGGTTTTGGCAAATTCCACTGCATCGATGCCAGTGGCTTTGCGCCCGCCATGGGTGAAAATCTCCCATTTGCCGGGGCTGACGGTTTTGGCGTCGATGGCCACAACAATGCATTGCGAGCCAAATTTATCGGCGGCGCGTGCGACGACATCGGGATCGGCCACTGCGGCAGAATTGAACGAAACCTTGTCAGCGCCCGCCAGAAGCAGATCGCGCACATCAGATACCGTGCGAACCCCGCCGCCAATGGTCAGCGGCATAAAGCACTGCTCGGCGGTACGCGTCGCAAGATCAAACATCGTGCCGCGGTTTTCATGGGTGGCCTTGATATCAAGAAAACAAAGCTCATCCGCGCCAGCCGCATCATAGGCGCGGGCTTGCTCGACCGGGTCACCGGCATCGATGAGATCGACAAAATTGACACCCTTAACGGTGCGCCCTTCGGCGACGTCAAGGCAAGGGATGATCCGGGTTTTCAGCATGGGCGCGCTCCGGCGACTGGTGAATTTGGCGCAGGTTTACTGCGCTTTACCCAGCTTGGCCAGCCGCATCGCTCGCGGCGACACGGGCAAGTGCATTGCGGGCAATCAGAATGTGAAACGGAAGGATCAAGGTTAAATAGACCCGGCCCAAGAGATTGTGGCGGCGCACCCATGTGGCCAGCGACACCTGGCCGGCTTCGCTTCTGACGGAGACCCGGAAATCGAGATGCTTGTCATTGAAGCCTGCGATGACTTCATGATCGGTTTCCAACTCGACAGGGAACTCTCCTAATTTATCGGAGGCGTCCGGCCCATGAGCAAGAACACCAAAAGGCGCCATCGCGATGCCGCGCAATGCCACGAGGATTTTGGCCCAGACGGGAAAATCGGTGATGATTTCAGCAGCTTTTCTGGCCGGAACCGTTGAAGGGACTGAAAAGCAGTCGATGAAATCTTCAGACGCGACACGCGAAAAAAGGGGGCTAGCTGGCGATAAAGTCGACCGAGAGACGCGGGGCATGAAGGCTCCAAGATAAGTTTGTTGGCTCTTTGAAGATATGTACTGCACTATCGCGCGTCATCCCCCTGCGCTGTCATGGCATAGGTCGCTGTGTCACAGTTTCTTAGCGATAAGCGCAATCAAGGCGACAAGCGCCCAAACCATTCCCATCACCATCGAAAACGTAGCGAACAGCATCAGGCCCCAACTGGCAAAAAACCCAATTAAGTTGGCCATCCGGCCGATGTCGCGACCCATCACTTCGCATGGATAAATATTGCCTTCATCGATCCGGCAATCAAAACCGATTGCCAAGATTATCGTAGCGGCAATCAGCAAGCCCCAAAGTATGAAGGGTCCAATGGTGAGTAAGGCAAAAAACCGGTGAACCCATTTCACGTCAATGTCCTTCCGGATCTTGAACGCGGCGAGACTTCATTTCGATAATCCCGCAGACAAGCGCCAATAGCGGCGTGTAAGCCATCCCAAACACCACGCCCAGAAAAGCGCCGGCAGAGATTAGCGATGCGAAGCGGTCGCTGACGACACGGCAGCCTTGGTAGCCATAAAGCACGTTGCCGCCACAAAGCTCGTCAACGACGAAAAAGCCTAAGACTAAGATCAGAATCAACGGGCCAAACACGTATCCCGATAGGCCAAGGGCCCGTCGGTTAAACTGCGAAACGCTGCGCTTGGCCCAATAAAGAATAGCAAAGATGACAACCACGATTGGAAGCAAAAGAACAAAATACATTCCGATTTCTGCGGGCATTAAACGATCTCGCTTGGGGCATCGAGATCGTTCTATGCGGACGGCTTAGAAAGAGAAATGCAGGTTTTCTCTACCCTTGGTTGAGAAGAGCAATCGCTTCAGCCAGATCAATTGCACCGTCATACAGCGCGCGACCCGAAATAGCGCCATCCAATGTCGCGCCGCAGGTCATCAGATTGCGCAAATCCTCTAACGAGGACACGCCGCCAGATGCGATGACCGGGATGGACACGGCATTGGCCAGCGCCGCCGTTGCCTCGACATTCGGGCCTTGCATGGCGCCGTCGCGGTTGATGTCGGTGTAGATGATCGCGGCAACGCCTGCGTCTTCAAAGCTACGGGCAAGGTCAGTGACCATGACGTCGGTTTCTTCGGCCCAGCCTTTCGTGGCCACGCGGCCATTGCGGGCGTCAATTCCTACGGCAATTTTGCCGGGAAAGGCTTTGGCCGCGTCGCGCACCAGATCGGGATTTTCAACGGCGACCGTGCCGAGGATCACGCGGGCGATGCCCTTGGTGATCCACATCTCGATTGTCGCCATATCGCGAATGCCGCCGCCAAGCTGTGCGGGAACAGATGTTTCAGCCAAAATCGCTTCGACAGCCGCGCCGTTTACGGGTTCGCCCGCAAAAGCACCGTTCAGATCCACAAGATGCAACCACTCACACCCGGCATCCTGAAAGGCTTTGGCCTGATCGGCGGGCTTGTCGCTAAACACGGTCGCCTGATCCATCTCGCCCTTATAAAGCCGCACGGCATTGCCGTCTTTAAGGTCAATTGCGGGATAGAGGATCATGGGTGTAGCCTTTCGGAACGTGCAGGTTTCGGCGCCCTTTTGCAGCAAGACGCCGGGCTTGCCAAGCCTTCGTCATGTCAGCGCTGTTTGCTGAAGGCACGTCGCCTCAACAATGACCGCCTAGCCCGAAAAGACCGACCAGCCCATGCGTGTCGCGAGCATCTCAATGGCTTCGGTCCCTAGCTTGGAATTGCCCTGATCGTTCAAACCCGGCGACCACACTGCGATCGAGGCTTTTCCCGGAACGATACAAAGAATGCCGCCACCCACGCCGCTTTTGCCGGGCAAACCAACCCGAAACGCAAAATCGCCCGAGGCGTCATAATGCCCGCAGGTCATCATGATGGCGTTGATCCGCAAAACCCGCGAGGGGGCCACCATGCGCGGCATGCCGGGGGCGCCCATCAAGAACCGTCCGGCGCGGGCCAGTTGCGCGCAGCTCATCTCGATGGCGCATTGATGGAAGTAGGCGCCAAGGGTCAGTTCTGGTGGGTTATAAAGCCGATTATAGGAGCGCATGAAATGGGCGAGGGCAAAGTTGCGATGCCCTGTATTGGTCTCGGATTTTGCCACGGATTTGTTGATGTGGATGTCATCATCGCCAGCCGCCGTTCGCACGAAATGCAAAAGCTCGCCCAACAGCTCCTTTGGTTCATGCCCGGCAAGGATTGCATCCGTTACCGCAATGGCGCCAGCATTGATAAACGGATTTCGAGGCCGCCCCTGTTCATGCTCAAGCTGCAGGATCGAGTTGAACGCTTGCCCCGAAGGCTCGCGCCCGACACGGCCCCAAAGCTGATCGCCCAGCCGCCCAAGCGCAATGGCAAGAGTGAAAACTTTCGAGACGGATTGGATCGAGAACGCCTCTGTGGCGTCGCCAGCGACATAGCTTTCGCCCTCAGCCGTTTCGACGGCAATGCCAAATTTCTTGGGGTCAATGGCAGCCAACTCGGGGATGTATGTGGCCGGCACGCCCCGATTTTCGCGCGCGCTCAGCTCGTCCACGATCTCGGCAAGGATTTTTGCCAGATCCGCCATAACAGTTAAGGCCGCCAGCCGAGGAAGTTTGCAATCATCCGCAAACCGGCGTCCTGGCTCTTTTCGGGGTGGAATTGCATGCCAACGATATTGTCTCGGCCCACAATGGCGGTGATCGCTCCGCCATAATCGACATGTGCCAGAAGGTGGTCAGGCTGATCACAATGCATGTGGTAGCTGTGCACGAAATAGGCGTGATCGCCTGTTGTAATGCCGTCCAAGATAGGGTGCGGGCGGTTCAGAACCAGATCATTCCAACCCATATGGGGGACCTTAAAGCTCGGATCGTTTGGCGTGATCTTCACAACCTCGCCGGGAACCCAGCCAAAACCAGCTGTGTCTTCGTATTCACGGCCCCAGCTTGTGAGCATCTGCATGCCGACGCAAATGCCAAGAAAGGGCACGGCGCGGGTTTCTACGGCTTCGATCAGCGCCTCTTCCAATCCTGAAATCGCCTGCAAGCCGCGACGGCATGCCGGAAACGCGCCATCGCCGGGCAGAACGATGCGTTCGGCCTTTGCCACAATTTCGGGGTCTGCGGTGACAATCACCTCGCCATGGCCGCCCTCGGCTGCCATGCGCTGAAAGGCTTTCTCAGCCGAATGCAGGTTGCCGCTTTCATAATCTACAAGCACGGTCTGCATGGGGCGTCTCCTTACCTAATCCGTTCCGGGCCATGAGGTCGCGCGAAACGGCGCGGGGGTCAAGCGCTAAGGGGCAGGGCGCGCACCGATCTGATCAAGAAGCGCTAAAACCGGCTCGTCTGGCGTAGAGCCCGCGCCAAATCGTCCGGTCAAAATCAGCTGCGCATATCCGTGGATCAGCGACCAAACTTGAGTCTCGATCACGACGGGGTCTGTCCCTTCGGGCACAAAAGGCGCGCAGGCATCGCGCAGAACCTGATAAGACGGGGCCGAACTGGTCGCGAGATCGCCAATCAGCTTGGAATTTGCCCGAAAGCTAAAAATCAGGTCGAAAAGCGCTGGCTCTTGCCGGGCGAAGTCCAAATACCCGCGGCAAATCCCTTTGAGCCGGTTTCGCGGTGTTTGCGGGCCTTTATCGGCTGCATTCAGCATGGCGAGACGAAACCGGCGAAACCCTTCTCCGGCAATGGCGGCGCGCAGGCCTTCGACCCCGTCAAAGTGATGGGCCGGGGCCGCATGGCTGACACCCGCCTTTGCCGCGCATTTGCGCAAAGTCAGCGCGGGAATGCCGCCTTCGGTCAATAACTCGACCCCGGCCTCGACCAGCGCTTCTCTTAAATTGCCATGATGGTGTTTGGATTTGTCTTTTTGCTTGGTCATTTCGCCAGAATGCATAGCATCTTGACAGTGTCAACTCTAGGGCAATATGACAGTGTCAAGTTTACAGTGGAAAGATTCGCGATAGGAGGCGATGAGCCGATGGTGCAAACAACACAAAATATCCTGCTTTGGTTTTTCTCAATTGCTGTGGCCGTGGTCAGCCTTAGGTTTCTGGTCTTAGATATCGAAACATCGATGCCTCACATGGTTCAGCATCTTGATGGGCGCAGCCTTGCGCTGTTTGCCCATATTTGTATCGCGCCGCTTGTGCTTGCGATTGTTCCGTTTCAATTCAGCACTCGGATAAGGTCGGCGCGCCCGCGCCTGCATCGATGGATGGGGCGGTGCTATGGTCTGGGCATTCTCATATCTGGTGTGGCTGGTTTCTCTCTGGCGATTGGAACCAATGCCGGGCCGGTTGCGAGTGCGGGCTTTGCTGCCCTTGCCGTTTTATGGATCGCTGTAACGGCGCGGGCCATATGGTTGGCCACGCAAAGGCGGATCGCAGAGCATCAGCTCTGGATGATCCGATCCGCAGCTTTAACGCTCGCTGCAGTGACCTTGCGCCTGTATTTGCCGTTCCTTGTGATGGGATTTGGCTTTCAGACCGGGTATATGATTGTCGCGTGGGCTTGCTGGGTACCAAACGTCATCGCCGCCGAATGGATCATCCGGCGACGTGCTGTCAGGGCAGCCGCTTAAAGCGCGCCTTTGGTGGATGGGATTGCGTCCGCCTTGCGCGGGTCGGTCTCAACCGCCATGCGCAACGCCCGAGCGACCGACTTAAAGGCCGCTTCGGCGATGTGGTGCGAGTTGAACCCATGCAATTGGTCCACGTGCAACGTGATGCCGCCATGTGTGCTCAGCGCCTGAAAAAATTCGCGCACCAATTCGGTGTCAAAGCTGCCAATCTTCGGTGTTGGCATGTCCAGCGTCCAGATCAGAAACGGACGCCCAGACAGATCTAGGGCTGTGCGGATCAGCGCGTCATCCATCGCCAAGTGACATTCGCCATAGCGCCGGATGCCCTTTTTGTCGCCAAGGGCGGTTGTCAGGGCCTGACCAATGGCAATGCCCACATCCTCAACACTGTGGTGATCATCGATATGCAGGTCGCCATCGCAGCGGATCGTCATATCAATCAGCGAATGGCGCGAGAGCTGATCCAGCATATGATCAAAGAACCCGATGCCGGTCTGATTGTCATACTGACCCGTGCCATCAAGATTGATCGCCACCGAGATATTGGTCTCGGCAGTTTTGCGTGTGATCTCTGCCTTGCGCATCATCATTGCCTTTTTCATCGCGTCTTTGCCTGCTTATAGGCCGCTGAATGGTTTGGGAAAACCCGCATATGTAGATGTTTTCCAGAATGTGGCTTGCATAAGTGTCAAATCCACACTAAAAGAATTCCTGAGACGAATTATTAGTCTTACCTGATCACATAAGCCTCATGGGAGGGGCGGCAGGTCAGAAAAGCAAATTTGACGGAGCCAATTATGACACGCAGTTTTTTCAATCCACGCACGGCCTTAATCGCGCTTGGGTTTGCCGCCGGACTGGCCTTGGCCGTTCCGGTCGCCGCATTCGCACAATCTTCTATGACATCAACCTATGGCGGTCTTGCCGTCACGATCACCGGCAACGGATCGATGGGCTCAACCGAAACCCGGCAAGGGATCGAGGCGCGCCTGAACGATCATCTGGTGATTATCGCCGATGATGCGATCCTTATTGACGGAGAGCGTTTTGACATCTCAGCCGAAGCCACCGTTCAAGTAGACGGCTCAGACGGGTTCACAGTGACCGTTGATGGCGCTCGGATCTTTGGCGAAACAGAATTGGACTTGCTGATTGCAGCCGCCGAAGCCGGTGACGCAGTGGCACAAAATGATCTTGGCGTGCGCTACATTCGCGGCGACGGCGTTGAGCGCGACCCGGCCCGCGGGATGGCCTATTACCAATTGGCCGCCGAGCAGGGCCTGCATTTTGCGCAATCCAACCTTGCTTGGGGATATTGGGACGGTGTCGGCGTCGAAAATGATGATGCGACCGCCGTTCACTGGGCCACTCTTGCCGCCGAACAAGGCAACGAAGTCGCGATGCGTCTTGTCGGAATGAGCTATCACTTTGGCCGCGGAAACGACCGGAACGGTGCAGAAGCGGCCCGCTATTGGTCAGAAGCTGCCAATCTTGGCGATGCGACTGCCGCGCTTAACATGGGCATAATCGTGCGTGACGGCGACGGTGTTCTGCAAGACCGCGACCTTGCGATCCTGTGGTTCCAGCGTGCAGCTGAACTTGACCATGAAGATGCTGAAGGAAACCTAATCTCTCTGGGCGCTCAATAGACGGTGTAATGCTCCAGACAGACCGCCCCCCGGGACAAGAATGGGTCTCTTTTTCCCGGGGGGCGATTTTATTTGTGGTTCGCTGTTATTGCAGAGTGAACTGCGCCACCTGATCTTCCATCATATAAAGCTGATAGGTGCCGGGCAGGCCCGCGCCCAGAAAGTAGAGCGTCTGATCGTCAGAACCGGGTGTTTCATCCCAGCTGAGCGATGTGGTCCATTCCAGTTGCGGTGCATTGTTACTGCTGGATTGCGTACCTAAGGGCAAAAGAGGCATCCCATCCGGACCAACAAGAGAAAACCAGCTTGCCCGCACAAAGGCACGGTTCTCGCCGATTTGTGCGTCCGTATCAGTCGAATAATTCGGCGTGATATCAAACTGCGCCTCAAGCATTGTGCCGATACGCGGCGCCATTTGCCCCGGAACATCAACACCGCTGCCGCGCGACGTCCCTGTCAGCGGTGCGGCCCGTGTGAGCGAGCGGGGGGTGACGGTCATCGTTTGGCCGGGACTAATCGGCGCGGTAACCGCGACGGCCATATTCACGGGGACCGTCAGGCGCTCCTCATCTTCGCCCAAATGTAATTCAGCGCTCATCGCATCGCGGGGCACGTACCAAACAGAATTTACAAAGACCTGTGCGGTTTCGTTGGGCCAATCGCGCGGGCGGCGCTCGGAAACGGATCCGGCGGAGGTGTGATATACGCCAAACCAATCATATCGGCCCTGCGCGCGCTCACCTTCTTCAGCGCCCGGCAGTTGCAATGTTATATCGCTTGAGCTGATCGAGACTCGGTCCAGATCTTCGGTCCACGCGACATCGAAGACGGCTCTTATATAAACAAAATTGCCGTCCGGGCCGCCCAGGATATGAGGGGCGCAGCAATAAGATCCGGCATTGCCGGAATGATCCACCAGCGAGTCGTATCGATAAACACTCATCCCCGCCAAGGTTAGCGGCGATGATTGCGCAAAGGCGGGCAGAGTGGCTGCCAGTGAAATGACGGCAGCACGCATCAATGATTTGAGGCAGTTCAAAACGAGATCCTCCAATTTCTGTCATGAATGTGCCCGAGCTTTTGACCAGTAGGTCTAAAAAGCAACGAAAATCTTTGGAGGCCGGAATCAAAAAAGCCCCCGGAAAAATCCGGAGGCTCTTTCAATTGGAGCGGGCGAGGCGATTCGAACGCCCGACCCTAACCTTGGCAAGGTTATGCTCTACCCCTGAGCTACGCCCGCTCTGTGAGGCCGGTATTTAGGGAAGGGCGCGGGAAGGTGCAAGCATAAATTCACGGAAAATGCCGGAAATTTTTTCGCGCGCTTAAATGCGGCATGATAGGTTGGCGTTGTTATTGGGATGAGGGCATGAAAATGAAATTTGCAGTGATGGGCGCAGGCGCAATGGGCGGATATTTTGGCGGGCGGCTTGCGGCGGCCGGCCATGACGTAACGCTGATTGCCCGCGGTGCGCATCTTGCGGCGCTGCAGGAAAACGGGCTGACGGTCATAAGCCCCAAAGGTGATCTGCATTTGCCAAATATCTCTGCGGTTGCCACACCTGATGAGGTTGGCCCGGTCGATGTCATTCTTTTCATGGTAAAAAACTATGATGTTGCCGATGCGGGAACCGCCATCCGGCCTATGCTGGGGCCTGATACATTCGCGGTGACATGCCAAAACGGGGTCAGCGCCCCGGACCGATTGGCCGAAATTATCGGCGCAGACCGGGTTATTCCCGGTGTGGCCCGTATACCCGGTGAAGTCTCCGCACCTGGCGTGATCCGCCACAGGGCGGACTTTGACCGGTTGAATTTTGGTGAGTTCAATGGCGGACAATCGGCGCGCACTGACGCGCTTTTTGCGGCGCTAGTTGAGGCTGGTTGCATGCCAAGCCAGCCAGAAAATATCCGGCACGACCTGTGGACCAAATTTGTGATGCAGGCCAGCTTTGCCTCGATCACCACGCTGACGCGGCTTGATATTGGCCCCTTGCGCCAAGATCCAAAATCCAGCGCTTTGATCATTGCGGCGATGGAAGAAGCCGAAGAGGTTGCCCGGGCCGTTCTGCCCGATTTGGCTGAAAATATCACGCAAACGGTCTGGCCGTTCATAAACGAGGTTTTGCCTGCAACCTCTCACGCGTCGATGCTCGATGATCTTAATCGCGGCCGCCGGATCGAAAACGCATATCTTTCAGGGGATGTCGTCCGATTCGGTCGTAAACACTGTATCGAGACACCGATCCACGAGACCTTTGCCCGTGCGCTGGCACCGTTTGAAAACGGCCCGCCCGCCTAAGTCTCAATAGCCGCGAACATCCATCTTTGGCAGGGTGAAATCTTCAAAATGCACGGTCGTGGTGGGGCCATCGACTAAAATGATGCCGTAGGCCCCGGGTTCGGGCACTGAATGGGTTGATCCACCTTCGGCAAGAAGCATTGGCATCTGGTGGCAGGTGCTTTTGAAAATGGTCTGGGTGACACCGTTTTGAGTGATCGTCACATTGCGATGCACATGGCCTGCAAAGACGTGACGACAGGCCGGGCTGCCTGCAAAGATCTTGTTGATCTCAGCGGCGTTCAGCAACCCGATCTCATCCATCCCCACAAAATGTGTTGGAAGGGTAGGGTGATGCATAAACACCAATGCGCCAATGTCGGCTGCATCCTCTAACTGCTGGATCAACCAGTCGCGCCGTGCCGGGCAGAGACGCCCGGCATGCTCGGGCTCTGGTGACGGCTCGAACGTGTCGAGGCAGATTAGCTTGATGTCCTCCAGCGTAACGCAACTTTGAATGAACCCGGCTTCATCAACAGGCGCATCGGGGAAAGCCGCACGAAATTTGGCGCGATTATCGTGATTGCCGAGCATGAGCGAGATTGGCCACGGGCGGTTCCTTAGAAGTTCTTGAACGATCGCGTATTCTTTGGAACTGCCATAATGAATTAGGTCGCCCATAATCACCAAATGATCGGCGTCCGGGTGATGAGTGGCGGCGTGGTCCAAAGCCTCAGCCGCTCGTTCAGAGGGAGATAGATCAATGATCGTTTTGGGCGGCACAGTGATGTGCAGGTCGGTCATGACAAGGATTTTGGACATAGTGTGCCTGCGGATATGTTTTGAATTGCTGTCGGGCAGTCTGCCAACACCTATGCAATCGTCAATATCGGAATTGGCCTTTTGGTCTATTCCCACCCTACTGGCAGGGGATCAGAAGAGAAGAATCCGTCATAGGCCGCAGCTTCATCCGCTGGCAGGGTTTCTATCACCACGCGGCTGGTGAAATAACCATAGCGCAGGCCGTCGCTTCCAAGCACGCCCCAGTCACTGATCTGGTTGCGCGAAAAATGCAGCACTTCGCCTTGGGCTGTGTGAGAAAAATAGGCTGGGTGCGAGGCCAAAGCGCCTGCGAACCGGTCATCGATAAAGGCAAATGGCCCGACCCAAACATGTTCAGCATCGGTTGGTTGGCCGGGTGTGGGGACGGCCACTTTTACAAATGCCCCGTCAATCGAACGGCCTTCGCCATCGCTCATCTGTTCTAGGAAAACAGGCAGATATGACAAAGCGGTCTGAATTGCCGCGTTCATTGCCGGGTCGGTTTCGTGAAAGGCAAAAACCGGGTCATCATCTTGCGATTGAGCAAATGCAGGAGCAGCGGCCAAGAAGGCCGCCGCCAATAGGGTTAGAATTTTGATCGGTTTCACCCGCTTAACCCAGTTCGACCAGCAGATCTTTTGCGTCGATCTGTCCGCCGGGCGTGACATGCACGGCTTTAACCTCGGCGTCGCGATCAGCGTGGATACCGGTCTCCATCTTCATCGCCTCGATGGTCAAAAGCAGATCGCCCTCTTTGACCTTCTGACCGGCCTGAACAGAAACGGTGGCAACAACGCCGGGCATCGGTGCGCCGATATGGGCGGGATTGCCCAGTTCGGCCTTAGGACGCTTGGCAGATGTTGCCTGTACCTTGCGGTTTGGCACGCGGATAACCCGCGGCTGACCGTTGAGTTCAAAGAAGACTTTTACTTCGCCGTCTTCGCTGGTCTCGCCAACGGCTTGCAGCTGAACCACCAGTGATTTGCCGGGGTCGATTTCGGCCTCGATCTCATCGCCGGGTTCCATCCCATAGAAGAAGGCAAGGGTCGGCAACGCGCGCACGGGGCCGTATTCGGTGTGACGTGCGGCGTAATCCGTAAAGACTTTGGGATACATCAGATAGCCGTTCAGATCCTCATCGTCGATCTCGTGACCAACCATGTCAGCCAGCTCTTTGCGCGTAGCTTCCAGATCAACAGGCTTCATATGCTTGCCGGGACGCTCGGTATTGGGCGCTTCGCCCTTCAGGGCTTTGGCCAGGATCACCTCAGGCCAGCCACCGGGGGGTTGACCCAGATTGCCGCGCAGCATGTCGATGACGCTATCAGGGAAGGCCACATCGATGTCAGGATCTTCAACATCGGCGCGGGTCAGGCCCTGACTGACCATCATCAATGCCATGTCGCCCACAACTTTCGAGGACGGCGTCACTTTGACGATATCTCCGAACATCTGGTTCACATCAGCATACATCTGCGCCACTTCGTGCCAGCGTTCCTCAAGGCCAAGCGACCGTGCTTGTGCTTTGAGGTTCGTGAACTGACCACCAGGCATTTCGTGCAGGTAAACCTCAGAGGCCGGGGCCTGCATGCCAGATTCAAAGGCCGCATATTGCCCGCGGACGGCTTCGAAATAGTCGCTGATTTCGCGAACGGCTTTGATATCAAGGCCGGTGTCACGATCTGTATGTTTCAGCGCTTCTACGATCGTGCCAAGCGTGGCTTGGCTGGTATTGCCGGACAGGCTATCCATTGCACAGTCTACCGCGTCCACGCCAGCCGCAGAGGCCGCAAGGATCGTTGCCGACGCAATGCCCGCAGTGTCATGAGTGTGGAAGTGGATGGGCAGGCCAACCTCTTCCTTCAGCGCCTTGATCAGGATCGAAGCAGAGGCCGGTTTCAACAGGCCAGCCATGTCTTTCAGGCCCAGCACATGCGCGCCGGCGGCCTTCAGCTCCAGACCCATATTGACGTAGTATTTCAGGTCATATTTGGCCCGATCCGGGTTCAGAATGTCGCCAGTATAGCAAACAGTGCCTTCACAAACTTTGCCACTTTCAACGACGGCGTCCATCGCGACACGCATATTTTCAACCCAGTTGAGCGAGTCAAAAACACGGAACACATCGATGCCGGTTTCAGCAGCCTGTTTGACAAAGAACTGCACGACATTATCGGGATAGTTGGTATAGCCAACCCCGTTCGATGCACGCAGCAGCATTTGCGTCATGATGTTTGGCATGGCTTTGCGCAGATCGCGCAGACGCTGCCAAGGGCATTCCTGCAAGAACCGATAGGCCACATCAAAAGTCGCGCCGCCCCAGCATTCAACCGAGAAGAGGCCCGGCATATTGGCGGCATATGCCGGTGCGGTTTTGATCATATCGATCGAGCGCATACGGGTGGCCAGCAAAGACTGGTGCCCATCGCGCATCGTTGTGTCTGTGATCAGAAGTTGTTTCTGCTCGGACATCCAATCGGCGACGGCCTGCGGACCCTTTTCATCGAGAAGGTTCTTTGTGCCATAGGCCGGCTCGGCTTTGAGCTTTGGCGGAATGGCGGGTCGCAGATCTGACTTCGGCTCTGGGCGCCCTTCGGTTTCTGGATGCCCGTTTACAGTGATGTCAGCCACATAAGTCAGGATACGCGTCGCGCGGTCACGTTTGGCGCGGAAGTCAAACAACTCGGGCGTGTCATCAATAAACTTGGTTGTGTACTGATAGTTTAAGAAGGTTGGGTGTTTCAGCAGGTTCTCAACAAACGCAATATTGGTTGAGACACCGCGAATACGGAACTCCCGCAGGGCGCGGTCCATCCGTGCGATGGCTGCCTCGGGCGTTGGGGCCCATGCCGTTACCTTTTCAAGCAACGAGTCGTAAAAACGCGTGATGACCGCGCCGGAATAGGCCGTGCCGCCATCCAAACGAATGCCCATGCCCGTCGCGCCGCGATAGGCGGTGATCCGGCCATAATCGGGAATGAAGTTGTTTGAAGGGTCTTCGGTGGTCACGCGGCACTGAATGGCGTGGCCGTCCAGTTTGACGTCATATTGGCTGGCCACCCCGGTAGCGCCCATCAGCTTTTTGCCTTCGGCAATCAGGATCTGCGCCCGAACGATATCGATACCGGTCACTTCTTCGGTAACGGTGTGCTCCACCTGGACGCGCGGGTTTACTTCGATGAAGTAGAATTCGCCCGAGTCCATATCCATTAGGAATTCGACCGTGCCGGCACATTCATAATTGACGTGCTCACAAATCTTTTTGCCGAGCATACAGATATTGTTGCGCTGCGTGTCGGTCAGATAGGGGGCAGGGGCGCGTTCTACGACCTTTTGATTGCGGCGCTGGACAGAACAGTCGCGTTCCCAAAGGTGATAGATGTCACCGAACTTATCGCCAAGGATCTGCACCTCAACGTGGCGGGCGCGGGTGATCATCTTTTCGAGATACCCTTCGCCGTTGCCAAAGGCCGCTTCAGCCTCGCGGCGGCCTTCCAAAACTTTTTCTTCCAGCTCATCTTCGCTGAAAATCGGGCGCATGCCGCGACCGCCGCCACCCCAAGAGGCTTTGAGCATCAAAGGATAGCCAACTTCGGCCGCCTCTTTCTTGATGGCCTCGATGTCATCGCCGAGAACCTCGGTCGCAGGAATAACAGGAACACCAGCTTTAATTGCAACGCGGCGGGCGCTGGCCTTGTCGCCAAGGGCGCGCATAGTTTCTGCCTTCGGGCCGATAAAGGTGATGCCGTTGGCTTCGCATGCATCCACAAATTCCGGGTTTTCCGACAAAAGACCGTAGCCCGGGTGGATCGCATCCGCCCCGCATTCTTTGGCAACGCGGATAACTTCCTCGATCGCCAAATAAGCTTGAACAGGGCCCAGCCCTTCTCCAATCTTATAGGCTTCGTCAGCCTTAAAGCGATGCAAGCTCAGCTTGTCTTCTTCTGCATAAACAGCGACGGTGCGCTTTCCAAGTTCGTTGGCGGCACGCATCACTCGAATGGCGATCTCACCGCGGTTTGCGATTAGGATCTTCTGAAAATCGGCCATGAACATTCCCCTCTGCTCCGGTCAGTCTTGTCGAGGTTAAGGCAGAATTGCTGCGGTGCCAATAAGAACCTTCGCTTCTTTTTCGCACATGCAGCATAAGTGGCATGGATCCAGGTCAGATCCGCATAACCTCGTATTGCGCAGGATATGGGTCGATATTTTCACTGAGCACCAGACCTAAATTGCGAAATTTCTGCATTTTTTTCGGGAAATACGCGATTTTTTGAGTGATGCGACAGCTTTCGAGACCGGGTTTCGCGCCATTGCGGCTTAGGTTTCGCATAGGCGCCCAGCCAGGTCAGAGGGCTGTTTTGCGCCGATCTGTCCCATGCAAGATTGCATATCTTTTACAACAATATTGGACCAATGGGCCGGTCCAATCGGTCCTAATGCGGCAAGCGCATAATGCCAGGCGCGGCCCATCATCACCAGATCCGCGCCAAGCGCGAGGGCACGCAAAACGTCAAGACCAGTCTCAATACCGCTGTCGAAAACAAGTGGCAAATCGGTGGCTTGTCTTATGGCTGAAAGGGCAGTGATGGCCCCCGGCGCCGCGTCGAATTGGCGTCCAGCATGGTTTGACACCCAAATGGCGTCCACACCAATCGAGGCCATTCTATCCAAACCCTCTGGCGTCATCACGCCTTTGACAATCAATGGCCCCTGCCATTCGGCGCGCAGTTCTGTCAGGTATTCCCAATCCGGCGCGGCGCGCAGTTTGTAACCGATATGGCCGGTCGAGCTTAGGGTTTTCGACTGGTCGCCGTATTTGTCCAACATCCGCATCCGCGGCATGCCCGACTTGGCCGTGGCTAGGGCCCAGGCCGGGCGGCGCAGAACCTGAGCCAAAATGCGAGGCGTTAATTTTGGGGGTTGGCGCAGCCCTCCTCGCGTTTGGCGCTCACGGCGTGACGCAACTGACGCATCCAAGGTCAAAACCAGTGTCCGAAACCCCGCCGCTTTCGCTCGTGCCAGCATGTCGCGGCGGATTTCTGTGTCGCGGGGCGGGTAGAGCTGAAACCAAGCGTGCTCACCAAGATGCCGGGCTAAATCTTCCGGCGTGCGGGTCGCTACAGTAGAAAGTGTGTAAGGAATATTCGCCGCACGGGCGTGGCGGGCAAGATGGATCTCGGCGTTCGGCCAAACCAGACCTGACATGCCGACCGGGGCGATTCCAATTGGTAATGCTAAATCTTGTCCAAGAAAGCGCGTAGCAAAGGCGCTTTCTTGCGCGCCATGCAGAACGGACGGCTTAAAGAGAATGCTATCCAAGCCATCCCTGTTGCGTTGTGCTGTTGTTTCCCGCCCTGTGGCTGAATCCAGATATTCCCAAACAAAATGAGGCAAGCGATGCTTTGCTGCGCGCCTTAGATCATCAAATCCGGGATATTTTTCGTGCAAATCCATATCTCTAGAGAACCCGGAACGCCGGAACCTGTCTAGCCCCAAACAGCCATCTGATTGTCCATGGCAATACGCGCGCGCGATGGCCCCATCGGGGCTTGAGCGTGGGCGTTTCCCCATCACCTGAAACGGGTAAAAACCTTTCCGAACAGAGCGTGAACAACTCTTTAACTTCAGACGCCCTTCGGATAGGCTCCGCCTCATGGATATTTTCGACGATGAAGACGCGTTTTCCGCCGCTCCGCTTTCCGCCCGCGCTATGGCCCGGCCTGCGCCGATCCATTTTGATGGGCTGAACACGCCGCAGCGTGAGGCCGTCGAAACGCTGAATGGCCCGGTTTTGATGCTGGCTGGTGCAGGCACGGGTAAGACGCGGGCGCTGACTGCCCGCATTGCGCATCTTCTTTGGACAAACACCGCGCGCCCGAATGAGATATTGGCGGTGACCTTTACCAATAAGGCCGCGCGCGAGATGAAGCTGCGGGTTGCCAATTTGCTGGGTCAGCCGGTCGAAGGGATGCCGTGGCTAGGCACATTCCATGCTATTTGCGTAAAACTTTTGCGCCGCCATGGTGAACTTGTGGGGTTAAAGTCCAATTTCACGATCCTGGACACTGATGACCAGATTCGACTTCTCAAACAGCTTATTGTTGCGGCTGGCATAGATGAAAAGCGTTGGCCGCCCCGCGCGCTTGCTGGTGTAATCGACAAGTGGAAAAACAACGCATGGCTCCCCGATCAGGTACCCGTGGCCGAGGCCAGCGCCTTCAACGATAAGGGCGTTGCGCTTTACACGGCCTATCAGGCGCGTCTCAAGACCTTGAATGCCGCTGATTTCGGCGATCTGCTTTTGCATGTGATCCGGATTTTTCAGGAAAACCCGGACATCCTGAAGCAATATCAACGCTGGTTCCGCTATATTCTGGTCGACGAATACCAAGATACCAACGTCGCCCAATATCTGTGGCTGCGGCTGTTGGCACAGGGGCATAAAAACATCTGTTGCGTCGGTGATGATGACCAGTCGATTTATGGCTGGCGGGGGGCTGAAGTCGGGAATATCCTGCGTTTTGACAAGGATTTCCCCGGCGCAGCCGTGATCCGGCTTGAGCAAAACTATCGCTCAACCGAACATATTCTTGCAGCCGCCTCTGCAGTGATCGAGGGCAATAAGGGCCGTCTTGGTAAAACGCTTTGGACCGAGGCGACGGGCGGAGAAAAGGTCCGCCTTATCGGGCATTGGGATGGCGAGGAAGAAGCGCGCTGGATCGGCGATGAAATTGAAGCGATGGGCAAGGGCACGCGCTCGATGGACCCGATCAGCCCCAATAGGATCGCTATTTTGGTCCGGGCCAGCCACCAGATGCGTGCCTTCGAGGATCGGTTCCTGACCATCGGCCTGCCGTACCGCGTCATCGGCGGCCCACGCTTTTACGAACGGCTCGAGATTCGCGATGCGATGGCCTATTTCCGCCTTGTGGTCAGCCCCGAGGATGATCTGGCCTTTGAGAGGATCGTCAACACGCCCAAACGCGGGCTTGGGGATAAAGCCCAGCAGAAAATCCACGATGCCGCCCGCGCCAATGGCGTGTCGCTGCTTGAGGGCGCGCGGGTTTTGCTGGATGCGAAAGGCCTGTCCGGCAAGGGCGGCAAGGAATTGCAGCGTTTTGTTGAAAATATCGCGCGCTGGCGCAAACTGATGCTTGGCCCGTTGCGCGCTGCCAATCCAACGGTTGACCTTATAGAAGAAGTCGCGCCGGCCGGAACGTTGTCTCATATCGAATTGGCCGAAATGATTTTGGACGAATCCGGCTACACCACGATGTGGCAGAACGATAAGACGCCAGAGGCGCCGGGGCGGTTGGAGAACCTTAAAGAGCTCGTTAAGGCACTGGAAAATTTCGAAAACTTCCAAGGGTTTCTCGAACATGTCAGCCTGATCATGGACAATGAAAGTGAAGAAGGCGAAGAGAAAGTCACCATCATGACCCTGCACGGGGCCAAAGGGTTGGAGTTTCCAGCGGTCTTTTTGCCGGGGTGGGAAGATGGGCTGTTCCCCAGCCAGCGCTCTATGGATGAAAGCGGCGTCAAAGGCCTCGAGGAAGAACGTCGCCTTGCCTATGTGGGCATCACCCGCGCCGAAGAGGTCTGCACAATTTCCTTCGCTGGCAACCGCCGTGTCTATGGGCAATGGCAAAGCCAGCTTCCCTCACGCTTTGTCGATGAGTTGCCAGAAGACCATGTTGAGGTTTTGACGCCGCCGGGCCTGTACGGGCATCAGGGCGGCGGCGATTATGGCAGCTCAGGGCTTGAGGCGCGGGCCACGCGGGCCGATGTCTACAATTCGCCGGGCTGGAAACGCATGCAAGCCAACCAAGGCGCCCGCGGGATGTCGCAACCGCGCGAGACGCGGAATTTTACCATTGATGCGCAGGCGGTTTCATCCTTCGATCTTGGTGCGCGCGTTTTTCATAAAAAATTCGGCTATGGGCGCGTGGAAGGGGTCGAGGGTGACAAGCTTGAGATCGCTTTTGATAAGGCGGGCATTAAACATGTCGTGGGCCGGTTCCTTGTGCCCGAGGATGAGGCGAATGACGTGCCGTTCTGATCCTATCCAAAGATGATCGGAATCAGTGACAGGACCAAAAGGACGGCCATCGAAATATTAAAGATCCTCAGCCGCCGCCCGGTATCTAGGAACCGTTTCACTTGAACCCCCATCCAGCTCCAGACCCCGACAGAAGGTAGGTTCACGCAGGCAAAAATACCGGCAACCATCGCGGCACCTACCCAACCCGCACCTTCTGGCGCGTAGTTGGTCTGGGCCGTGATTGACATGAAAATTGCCTTTGGGTTCACCCATTGAAATGCCGCGGCCTGCAAAAAAGTTAGCGGTGTCCCGGCCTTAGCCGCATCCGTTGGCGGGGCGGCATTGGCAATTTTCCATGCCAGCCACAGCAAATAGACCGAGCAGAGAACCGTCAGAACGATTTTCACAGTCGGGACAGTTTGGAACAGGTGGCTCAGCCCAAGACCAAAGACAAACGTCATAAAGCCGTGCCCCAGACTGACGCCCAACATATGGGGCAGGGTGCGCCGCAACCCAAAATTCGCGCCAGAAGCCATGAGCATCAGGTTGTTGGGCCCCGGTGTAACCGAAGTGGCGAAGGCATAGCCCATGAGGGCAAGAGTAAGTTCAAATGTCATACCGGTGAAATTGCGCCGGAATGGCTCGAATGAAATTGCAAACTTTGTTGGTATGTGCAGAATATTGCAATATATGACGAAGATTGACGAAAAAGACCGACATATATTGCGTGTTCTTGCGCGAGACGGGCGGATCAGCAATTTGGATCTGGCCGACCGAGTCTCTTTGTCGCCTTCCGCTTGTTTGCGGCGGGTTCAATCACTTGAGGCGGCAGGGGTTATTGCTGGCTATCGCGCCGTCCTAAATCCCGCAGCGATGGGCGTCGGCTTTACGGCGCTGGTGACCGTGGGGTTGAATGAGCATTCCAAAGCCGCGCAAGCCGCGTTTGAAGCGGCGATGGTCCGCGCTCCAGAAGTGCGTGAATGTCACAACATCACTGGTAATGTTGAATATATCCTGCGCGTCGAAGTGGCGGATCTGACCTCTTATAAAGAGTTTCATACCGACAAGCTGGGCGCCCTGCCGCAGGTCGCGACGATCCAGACGCATGTCTTGATGGCGTCGCCAAAGGATGACCGGGCTTAAAGGCCCTTGTCGACCGTCTTGGCGCAAGTTTTCCAAATCTGAAAATGAAAAAGGCGGTGATGCGCTAAGGGAGGAGGACGCACATCACCGCCAGATTTCAGCGCCAAAAGGGAGGAGGAGGCGCCGATTTCTAAGCCCCATTTGGGGCCGCTATTTTTGCGGTCGCGCCAGGGAGGAGGAGAGGCGGTCCCGCAGATCCCGGACCAAAAGGGAGGAGGAAAGGCCCGAGAATTCTGTGCTGCGGCGGCACCTTGGGAGGAGGTAAGATGCCGCCGCGCTGTCACGGGTCCTAAAAAGGGAGGAGAAAAGGACCCGTATTTTGGTCGGCCCAAAGGACCGGAATTTTTTGGCGGCGACACCAGGGAGGAGGAGAGGTGTCGCCGCAAGATCTGCCGGAAAGGGAGGAGGAGTACCGGCAGAAATCAGTGAATTAGTCTTTTTTTCCGTATGCGGCTTCGAGTGCCACGGAGCGGATCATTGTGCTGTTCATGCCCAGATCTGCAAGCTCACGTGCGTCGAGCGCATAGAGTTCGTTAAGTGTCGTGCGGTAGACGCGGCGCGCAGCCAGTGCTGCTGATGCTTGGTCACGTACATCGCGCAGGCGAGCGATGAGGGAGAGCTCCGAGCCTTGAGTGAATGCGAGTGCTGCCATTGTCTTGGTCCTTAGGGTGCCTGGTCAATCTTGAGCGCGTTTCGCCGTTTGGTCCGACCAGGATGTTTCGTTTCGATGAGTTGAAGATAATCGATTGCTGCGTGCGCACAATCCGGAAAACCGTCAATGCTGCCATGCAGCAATTGCATAGCCCGCGCAAAAACCGCTTAATTTTCGGTCGCTTAGTATTTTTGTTCTTCGGAAATTGACTGAAAATTAACGATTATTACCGCGCGACCTAGGGTCAATATGCTGTCTGGCGCAGCCCCCTTGTGATCGGGTACACCGGCTTTGAAAAAATAATATGAGTCTACCATGTCCCAAAACCCTGATTCCGTCCTTGCTGCTCTCGAATCAATCGGATTGCCCGGTGGCGGCAATCTTGCCAGCCGTGATCTGATCCGCGCGCTGCGCGTTGAGGGTGAAAAGGTCTCTTTTGTGATTGAGGCCGCCAATCCCACGCAGGCGCAAATGCTGTCCCCTATAAGAGACGCCGCTGAAAAGCTGCTGCGCGGGCTGGATGGTGTGTCTGACGTCTCTATTGCGTTAACAGCGCATGCTGCGCCGAAGGGCGGGCAGGGTAATCCGCCAAGCCTAAAGGTTGGCGGGCATATGAAACCGCAAGATGGGCCGATGAAACCCTCTGGCGTCGCGCGCATTCTTGCGATTGGGTCTGGTAAAGGCGGCGTGGGCAAATCAACCGTCTCCTCTAACCTTGCCGTGGCGCTGGCCAAGCAGGGCCGTAAGGTCGGCCTATTGGATGCAGATATATATGGTCCGTCCCAGCCGCGCATGATGGGCGTCAATCGGCGCCCGGCCAGCCCGGATGGCAAAACCATCATTCCGCTGGAAAACCACGGCATCAAACTTATGTCGATTGGCTTTATGGTGGCCGAAGATCAGGCTGTTGTTTGGCGCGGCCCTATGTTGATGGGCGCGTTGCAACAAATGCTAACGCAAGTTGAATGGGGCGAGCTGGATGTTCTTATTGTCGATCTGCCCCCCGGCACCGGCGATGTGGCGATGACCCTTTGTCAAAAATCCGAAGTGACTGGCGCCATTGTGGTCTCCACCCCGCAAGATGTGGCGCTGCTGGATGCCAAGAAGGCACTGAGTATGTTCCAGATGCTCAAGACGCCGGTTCTGGGCCTGATCGAGAATATGTCAGGGTATATATGTGAGAATTGCGGGCATGAGGCGCATATCTTTGGTGAAGGCGGCGTCCGCAAAGAGGCCGCGCGGACCAAAATTCCGTTTCTGGGTGCCTTGCCAATTTCCCTTGAAACCCGTCTGGCTGGTGATGGCGGCACACCCATTGCAGCTGGCGAGGGGCCAGCGGCCCAAGCTTATGCCGATCTGGCAGCGCGTTTGGTCGAAGGCGGCATGGCCTGAGTCTGGCCTTGCTGACTGCTAAGATTCTGGGAAATTCTCCCAAAACCCGCCCCTGAGGCACTGCCTCGGGGGGAATCTCCACAAAAATGGAAAAAAATCCCATCCCCTGTGGCACGTCCGCCACGGCTATATCTAGTGGTTCGCGCGCGCAGAAAGCGCCTTATCTGCGCCGGGCGTTCGCGCTTTGGCCATGAATTGCTAAAATTCTTTCCATTGGAATCCAGTTCATGGGGATATTTCCCATAAAAGGGGATTGATTGGGAAATCGTTCCGTGAGACAAGAATGGCACAGCAAACGAGGAGCACCGGGAGAGACGCGAAAAGCACCCCCGGAATGATAATAAAAGCAGGTTTCATACAGGCATTCTCATTAGCTGAACGACGACATCCGGCGTGCGGGCGAGCAGACATCCCCCCCCAGGCAGCGCGCGCATCGGACCACCCAGTGATGGGACAAGGGCGGCGGATTGAGCGGTGGCAGCTTGCTCGATCCGCCGTTGTCCATTTCGGGGCAACGGGACAGTAAAAGGACGGGGACAGTGGAGCGCAGGTTTCAAGGCGAAAGCCGAAACAAAGTAGATGGAAAAGGCCGGGTTTCGATCCCGGTCAAGTTTCGTCGCGTGCTTCAAAACTCTGACAAAGACTATTCCCCTGGCGGCGCGCCGCGCCTCTATATCGCTTATGGCGACCCCAATAAAAACTACCTCGAATGTCTCTCGGGCGATGCCTATGACGAGATTGACGCGATGATCCAAGCCGAAGGGCGGGGCACCAAGCTGCGGCGTCTTTTGGAAATATTCTATTACAAGAAATGTGATGAGACGACCGTGGATGACACGGGCCGTCTGGTTCTGCCTTTAGCGGCACGTGAAAAAATTGGCCTCGGCGCTGAGGCGCTGTTTCAAGGTAATGGCGATGTGTTCCACATCCTGACGCCAGAAGCTGGCGACGAGGCCGAGGATGATATCGAGAAACTGATGGCCGCAATTGGCGGCGAGGAAGAAGAGTTCTTCGATCCGCTCAGCCTTGTCAGTCAAAGCCAAGGTGGCGAAGAATGATGGGCGATCCGGCAGCACCCCCCGCCGCCGCGCCTCATATCCCTGTTCTGCTGGACGCAATTTTAAAGGCGGTCGCGCCTGTGGATGGCGTTTGGCTGGATGGCACATTTGGCGCGGGCGGCTATGCGCGCGGTCTGCTGGATGCGGGAGCCGATACTTTGATTGGCATTGATCGCGATCCTTTGGCCTTTGAAATGGCCGCAGATTGGGAAGGCGCTTATGGCGACCGCTTGAAAATGATTGCCGGAACCTTCTCGGATCTGGATCTCCATGCAGCCGAGGCAGGCTTTCCTGCACTTGACGGCGTTGTGTTGGATCTTGGCGTATCCTCGATGCAGCTTGATCGGGCCGAACGTGGCTTTTCCTTTATGCGGGACGGGCCGTTGGATATGCGGATGGGGCAAGACGGACCGTCCGCCGAAGATCTGGTGAACGACGCGCCGGAAGCTGCACTGGCTGATATTCTTTATCACTATGGTGAGGAGCGTGCCTCGCGCCGGATTGCCCGTGCCATCGTGGCCGAACGCAAATTGGCCCGTATAAGCACCACCGCGCATCTTGCGAAAATCGTTGAGAAAAACCTGCCGCGTCCAAAGCCCGGCCAAAGCCACCCCGCGACCCGCAGTTTTCAGGCCATTCGGATTGCGGTGAATGATGAATTTGGTCAGCTGGCCGAAGGGCTTATGGCGGCCGAACGTGCGCTGGCCCCCGGTGGTCAGTTGGCGGTCGTGACTTTTCATTCGCTCGAAGACCGCATCGCGAAACGCTTTTTGCAGGACCGCGCCAGTTTTGGCGGCGGCGGGTCGCGCTATGCCCCTGCGGCGGCGGAACGTGTGCCGACCTTCACCCTAACCCCGCGCCGTGCCATCTCGCCTGATGAGGAAGAGATCGCCCGCAACCCGCGTGCCCGGTCTTCTCGACTTCGTGTCGCGCGGCGCACGGATGCGCCAGCGGGCACCCCGGAAAATGACATTCTTGGGTTGCCAAAATTGACGGAGATCCTCTGAGATGCGCGGTTTTCTGACATTCATTGCTGCGATCGCCGTGGTCGCCCTTGGCTATTGGGCCTATCATCAGAATATCCAGACCCAGCAAGCCATTCGTGAAATCAATCGTCTTCAGCACGCCATTGGGGCGGAACGCGAGCGTCTTGGTGTTTTGCGCGCGGAATGGGCCTATCTCAACCGGCCTGACCGGCTGCGCGAGCTTGTTGAGCTGAATTTTGAACGGCTTGGTCTTGCGCCGATGGTGCCGGCCCAATTTGCAAATATAGATGAAATCATTTGGCGCCCTGAAACGCCAATTGGGCAGCTTGAGGACATCCAGTTCAGCGCCTCACAACCGCTGCCCGCGCCACAAGAGGTGTCGCCATGACCCGCCGCATCGCCTTGCGCCCCTTGGCCCGTATACTTGAGGCTCGCCAAAAAGGGGAAAACCCTGACGTAATCGAGCAGGAAAACCTGCGCCTTCGTCACGAGCAGGAACGCGATAAAATGCGCAACCGTGCGGAAAGCCGACTATTGATGCTGGCGATTTGCTTTTTTGCGGCGTTTTTGACGGTGGGTCTGAAGATGTCGACCCTTGCCGCCTCCGAGCCAGAAGAGCCCACCAGCGCAATTTCCGCATCGCCCATCGTCTCGACCCGTTCGGATATCGTGGATCGAGAAGGGCGGGTGCTGGCCACAAACATGGTCACAAACGCGCTGTATGTGCATCCGCATGAACTGATTGATCCGGCGGCCGCTGCGGCTGGTTTGGCCGCGATCTTTGACGATCTGGATGAAGAAACGCTGCTGCGCCGATTCTCGTCCGGTTCGCGCTTTATGTGGATCCGTGGATCCATTTCGCCCGAGCAAACCCAAGAAGTGCATGATCTGGGTGAACCGGGTCTGCTGTTTGGCCCGCGTGAGATGCGTCTCTATCCTAACGGTGCGTTGGCCAGCCACATCCTTGGCGGAGCGCGCTACGGCGAACAGGCGGTGAATGCTGCCGAGATCCTTGGAGTTGCCGGTGTCGAAGCTCAATTTGATGCGGCCTTGCGTGACCCAGATAACACCGATGCAGCGCTTGAACTGTCGCTGGATCTGACCGTGCAAGCCGCCACAGAAGAGGTTTTGGCAGGCGGCATGGCCCTGATGAACGCACGCGGCGCGGCGTCTGTCTTGATGAATCTGCACACTGGCGAAATTATTTCGATGGCCAGCTTGCCAGATTTTGACCCCAATGCGCGGCCCCGTCCGCTGGTAGAAGGCGATCAGGCTGACAGCCCGCTTTTTAACCGGGCGGTCCAAGGTGTTTATGAGCTTGGCTCGACCTTCAAAATCTTCACAGCGGCGCAAGCGTTGGAAGAGGGGCTGGTAAATCCCTCTACCATGATCGACACGCGCGGGCCTTTGCGTATGGCCGGGTTCTCGATCTCGGATTTCCATGATTATGGCGCGTCCAATTCGGTCACGGATGTGATTGTGCATAGCTCGAATATTGGCACGGCGCGGATGGCACAGATGATCGGCGGCGAGCGCCAGCGCGAATTTTTGCGTTCACTTGGGTTGATGGATCCCACTGGGATCGAGTTGATTGAACGCGATGCTGGCCGCCCCCTCTACCCTTCGCGTTGGGGTGATCTGTCAACGATGACAATCTCTTATGGGCATGGTCTTTCCGTCAGCCCTCTGCACCTTGCGACGGCGTATAGCTCGCTTTTGAACGGCGGCACGCAGGTCGTTCCGACAATTCTGCGCCGGGATGAGCCGCAATTGGGCCCCCGTGTCGTAACCGAAGAGGTCTCAGCCCAAGCGCGCGCTATGCTGCGCGCAGTTGTGACAGATGGCACGGCGTCCTATGCCGAGGTTGAAGGCTATGCCGTTGGCGGAAAAACCGGGTCGGCCGATATCCCAAACCCGCAAGGTGGGTATTACGAAGACCGAGTAATGGCGACATTTGCCTCGGTCTTTCCGGCCCATGATCCGCAATATGTTCTGGTGGTGACTTTGGACGAGCCCAGCATTGTCATGCTTGGTGAAACCCGCCGCACCGCAGGTTGGACAGCTGTTCCCGTTGCCGCAGAAATCATCCGCCGCGCCGCGCCGCTTTTGGGTTTGCGCCCCGAATATGTTGATCCTGAGTCTGGCTATGAGCTATCCAGCGCCTCACAATAGCAGGCGATTCCATTAAGGATCCGCTAAGACGGCCACGAGGGGACCATAAGCGTGCCAGAAACCAAACCGCTTTCCGCCCTTGGCCTGACGGCACTGCGTGGCGCTGATGTCGCGATTACAGGGCTTTCCATCGATAGTCGCACGGTCGAACCAGGGCATTTATTCGCCGCACTGCCGGGCACGCGCGTGCATGGCGGTGAATTTATCCAATATGCGCTGCGCCAACGGGCGGGCGCGATCTTGACTGATCGCGAAGGCGCCGAAATAGCCGCGCAAGAGCTTGAAGGCGCCGATGTAGCGTTGGTTGTTGTCGAAGACCCGCGCGCGGCCTTCGCACATGCTGCGGCCCTCTGGTTTGGCGCTCAGCCTGAAACGATGATCGCTGTGACTGGCACCAATGGCAAAACCTCTGTCGCCAGTTTCACCCGTCAAATCTGGACCGCGCTTGGACATGAGGCCGTGAATATCGGCACCACCGGCGTCGAGGGCGCCTTTGCGGCCCCCGGAATTCATACGACACCTGATCCTTTGACGCTGCAGGGCCTTTTGGCCGATATGGCGGCGGCTGGCATAACCCATGGCGCGATGGAGGCATCGTCTCATGGGCTTGATCAACGCCGGATGGAGGCTGTGCGCCTCGCCGCTGCCGCCTTCACCAATTTCACTCAGGATCATTTGGATTATCACGGCACGATGGAGGCGTATTTTGATGCCAAGGCCCGTCTGTTTACCGAGCTTTTGCCCGAAGACGCCCCGGCCGTGATTAATATCGACGATCCCATGGGCGGCGAGCTTGTTAAAGCATGCCAAGCACGTGAGATTGAAACCATCACCCTCGGCCAATACTCGGATGACGCGCGGTTGCAGATTACTGGACGGCGGATGGATGAAACCGGCCAGGATGTGATCTTCCGCTGGCAGGACGAGGTGTACCGCGTAAGGTTGGAGCTGATTGGCGGCTTTCAGGCGATGAATGTTTTGACCGCCGCCGCGCTTGTCATCGCCGCAGGCGAAGAGCCAGAGCGCGTCTTTTCGGTGCTTGGCAAAGTCGAAGGCGTCAAAGGCCGGATGCAACTTGCCGCGCGGCGCGAAAACGGCGCGCCGGTTTATGTCGATTATTCTCATACACCAGACAGCATCGAAACCGCACTCAAAGCGCTGCGCCCACATGTATTGGGCCGCCTTATCATCGTGTTTGGCGCAGGCGGGGACCGGGATCGGGGCAAGCGCCCCCTTATGGGGAAAGCTGCGTTAGAGAATGCAGATGTCTTAATCGTCACAGATGACAACCCCCGCAGCGAAAACCCGGAAGCGATCCGCGCCGAAATCCTGACCGCCTGTCCAAATGCCAATGAGGTGGGCGACCGGGCCGAGGCCATTTTGCGCGGTGTAGATATGCTGGGGCCGGGCGACGCTTTGCTGGTTGCAGGCAAGGGCCATGAAACCGGGCAAACCGTTGGAGATATCGTCTATCCCTTTGATGATGTTGAACAAGCTTCGGTCGCCGTTGCCGCGTTGGAGGGGATGATATGAGCCTTTGGACCGCAGAAGAGGCCGCAGCGGCAACAGGCGGCACCGCCTATGGAAACTGGGCGGTGGATGGCGTCTCAATCGATACGCGCACAATCGCGCCCGGCGATTTGTTTGTTGCGTTGAAGGCAGCGCGGGATGGGCATGAATTTGTTGCACAAGCCTTGGAAAAAGGGGCAGGTGCAGCTTTGGTCAGCCGCGACCCGTCAGAATTCCCCGAAGGCGCGCCTTTGTTGGTTGTGCCGGATGTGTTGAAGGGCCTCGAAGATCTTGGCCGCGCCGCCCGCGCCCGCACCAAGGCCGAAATTGTGGCGGTGACGGGGTCTGTCGGCAAAACCACAACCAAAGAAATGTTGCGCACCGTGCTGTCGGCTTTTGGGCCGACCCATGCCGCCGAGGCTAGCTATAACAATCATTGGGGCGTGCCGCTGACCTTGGCGCGCATGCCTGTGGATTGCGAGTATGCCGTGATCGAGATTGGCATGAACGCCCCCGGCGAGATTGCGCCATTGACCAAAATGGCCCGGCCCAATGTCGCGGTGATCACAACCGTGGCCGAGGTTCATCTAGAAGCCTTCGGCGTTGTTGAGGGCATCGCCCGCGAAAAGGCGGCGATTTTTGAAGGTTTGGAATGGGGCGGCACAGCGATTTTGCCCTGCGATCTAGAAGTTTCGCCTATTTTGGAACGCGCCGCGCGCGGGGCGGGGCGGATCATTACGGTCGGTGACAAAAAAGGGGCAGGGGCGCGCGCACGCGGCGTGACGCTGTCCGATAGCGCGACAGTTGTGCAAGGTCAGGTGCTTGGCGCGCCGATCCTGTTTAAACTCGACGCACCCGGGCGGCATCTGGCGCATAACGGCCTGACTGTCTTGGCTGTGACCCAAGCGCTTGGCCGCGATCTGGCACGTGCGGCGATGGCGCTTGCCAGTTGGCAACCAATGGATGGACGCGGCAGGCGCGAGCGGCTGGTGCTAAATGCGACCGACGATCAGGCGATTGAGCTTATCGACGACGCCTTTAACGCTTCCCCTGCGTCAGTAGCGGCGAGCCTTGAAGTTTTGTCCGCCGCCGCGCCCAAAGGTAAAGGCCGCCGTGTGGCGGTCTTAGGCGATATGTTGGAGATGGGACCGGAAGCGGCCCAGAAACATGCCGATCTTGCCGGGCTGCCAGCGATGCAAGGCGTTGATTTGGTGTGTACTTCAGGCGCTCTTATGGAACATCTCGACGCGGCATTGCCCGTGGACAAACGCGGTGTTCACACGGCCAACGCGGAAGAAATGGCCAAAGTGTTGCCGGGTCTGCTTTGGCCGGGCGATGTGGTACTGATTAAAAGCTCGAAAGGCTCAAAGCTGTCGCTCGCTGTTGACGTTTTACGCAAATTGGGCCAAGCGAACGCGGCAGTCCCAAAGGGAAACCACTAGATGTTGTATTGGCTTAATACGCTGTCAGATGGCGGCGATTTCTTTAACCTCTTTCGCTATATTACCTTTCGCGCCGGCGGCGCGTTTTTCACAGCGTTGATATTTGGCTTTGTCTTTGGACAGCCGTTGATCAATCTTTTGCGGAAGAAATACCAGAACGGCCAACCAATTCGTGAGGACGGCCCGGCAAGCCACCTAGAGACTAAGGCCGGAACACCGACAATGGGCGGGTTGCTTATTCTGGCGGCGCTAACCTTGTCGACGATCATGTGGGCGCGGCTGGACAATCCCTATGTCTGGCTTGTCCTGTTTGTAACTGTTAGTTTTGGCATTATCGGTTTCGTGGACGATTACGCAAAAGTCAGCCGCAACTCGACAGCCGGAGTATCAGGCAAGGTGCGCTTTGGCGTTGGGCTTGTAGTATCTGCCATTGCCGGCGCTGTTGCCATGTATTTGCATCCAGAGGATTTATCGGGCCAATTGGCCTTTCCGGTCTTAAAAGACGTGCTGCTGCCGCTTGGCTATATCTTCATTCCCTTTTCCATGATCGTGATCGTAGGCAGCGCAAATTCAGTCAATCTGACCGATGGCCTGGACGGGCTTGCGATTATGCCTGTGATGATTGCGGCAGCGACGCTTGGAGTGATTGCTTATGCGGTCGGCCGGGTGGATTTCACCGAATATCTGGATGTGCATTACGTGCCCGGAACGGGCGAATTGCTGATCTTTACGGCCGGCTTGATTGGCGGGGGGCTTGGGTTCCTATGGTATAACGCGCCTCCGGCGGCTGTGTTTATGGGCGATACCGGGTCTTTGGCCCTTGGCGGCGCGCTTGGCGCGATTGCGGTGTGCACGAAGCACGAGATTGTTCTGGCGATCGTTGGGGGGCTGTTCGTGGCTGAGGCACTGTCGGTGATTATTCAGGTTTTGTACTTTAAACGCACAGGCAAGCGCGTCTTCCTGATGGCTCCGATCCATCACCATTTTGAAAAGCGGGGTTGGGCGGAGCCGCAGATTGTGATCCGCTTTTGGATCATCTCCCTAATTCTGGCTCTGATAGGCCTTGCGACCTTGAAGCTGCGTTGAGTTACCAAATTGTGGCCGCCTTCATCGGCGGCCGCTCTTTTTTGGGATTTGCGAAAAGGCGCCGTTTCTTTTGGAGGCTGGCGCCAAGTTTTTCTGGCGGGATACCTCGTGCAGGGGTATTTGGGCAAAGAAGACGGCGATGAGGGGTTTGGGAAAATGATCCCGGTTCAGGATGTTGACGGGCGGCGCGTGGCCGTTTTGGGGCTTGGCCGGTCGGGCCTGTCTGCGGCGCGGTCCTTGCGGGCTGGCGGCGCGGAGGTTTTGGCGTGGGATGACGGCGAAGCGGGCCGTTTGGCGGCCGAAGCCGAAGGGTTTCAACCCTATGATCTGACAAAAGGGGCGGCGTTTGACGGGGTGGATCTATTGATTACCAGCCCCGGCATTCCGCATCTCTACCCAGAGCCGCACCGCGTGATCAGCGCCGCGATGGCGGCGGGTGTACCGGTAGATAATGATATTGGACTTTTCTTTCGATCGCTTGGCGGCGCCGAATGGGTTGAACTGGATGTGCCGCCGCGCGTGATTGCGGTCACGGGGTCGAACGGGAAATCCACGACCTCAGCCTTGATTGCACATATTTTGCAGGAAAATGGCACGCCGGTGCAGTTGGCCGGGAATATTGGCCGGGGGGTCTTGGATATTGATCCGCCACATGATGGCGAAGTGATTGTGCTGGAGCTGTCGAGCTATCAGACCGAACTGGCGCGCTCGCTGACGCCAGATGTGGCCGTGTTTACCAATCTTTCCCCGGATCATCTGGATCGGCATGGCGGAATGGGCGGCTATTTTGCCGCCAAGCGCCGTCTTTTTGCTGAAGGCGGACCGGACCGGGCGGTCATTGGTGTGGATGAGCCCGAGGGGCTTTATCTGGCGGGGCAAATGAGCGAAGGCAATGGCGATGACCGGCTGATCCGGGTCTCGGTGGCTGGAAAGCTGACCGGGCCGGGCTGGAATATTTTTTCGCGCAAAGGCTGGCTGTCTGAGACACGCAAAGGGCGGCAGGTGGCGTCTATTGATTTGCGCGGGGTGGCTGGGTTGCCCGGCTCGCATAATCACCAAAACGCCTGTCATGCCTATGCGGCTTTGCGCGCTATTGGTCTGGCGCCGCGCGTGATCGAAGCCGCATTTCACAGTTTTGAAGGTCTGCCGCATCGCTCGCAACTCGTGGGTGAACGCGATGGCGTGCGGTTTGTGAACGATTCCAAGGCCACTAATGTTGATGCAGCGGCCAAGGCTTTGGCGGCCTTTCCAAAAATACGCTGGATTTGCGGCGGGTTGGAAAAAGAGGGCGGGCTGGAACGGCTTGCCCCGGCGCTTGGATCGGTTGTGAAAGCCTATGTGATTGGCCGCGAGGCGGATGGGTTTGCCCTGCAATTGGGCGCGACCCCGCATGAGATCTGCCGGACGATGGAGGTTGCGGTCGCGCGCGCGGCAGCTGAGGCCGAAGCGGGCGATGTTGTCTTGCTCGCCCCGGCTGCGGCCAGTTTTGATCAATATGATAGTTTTGAGAAACGCGGCGAAGATTTCATGGCCCAGGTGGAAGCGCTGGAATTGTAAGCACAGCCTCAACCCCAAAATGCCAGTGGGCCGCGAACCGCGGGGTCCTATGTAATTAGATCAAAACATCCGTTTGCGCCTATTTTCCTAGCACCACATCCAAATTCGCGGTAAGCTATCCCTTAGACCCGGATAACCGGGCGGACAGAGGCAGTATCGGGCGGTACTACGCATGACAGAAATGGCGCATGGCACGGTTCTCGTGCAATCGGGCGAAGCGATTCTTCCACGCTGGTGGCGGACGGTGGACCGGGTCACTTTGGCCTGCATCCTTGCTTTGTTTTTCATTGGCCTTCTTTTAGGTTTTGCTGCGTCGCCACCCTTGGCCGCGCGCAATGGGCATGATCCGTTTCATTATGTGAACAGGCAGGCGTTCTTTGGCGCTTTGGCGTTTATTGCCATGGTTTTGACGTCGATGCTGAGCCCGACACAAGTGCGCCGTTTGGGTGTCCTTGGCTTTTTCGGAGCTTTCGCGGCGCTTGCTCTCTTGCCCGTCTTTGGTACCGACTTTGGGCAGGGCGCAACACGATGGTATTCGCTTGGATTTGCCTCACTGCAGCCGTCCGAATTTCTAAAGCCGGTCTTCGTCGTCTTTACCGCTTGGATGATCGCCGCAAGCCAAGAAATCAACGGCCCGCCCGGCAAGACACTGTCACTTTTCGTGATGTTCATCATCGTTGGATTTCTGGTTATGCAGCCCGATTACGGTCAGGGCGCACTGATCCTTTTTGCGTGGTCAGTGATCTATTTCGTGGCAGGTGCCCCGATGCTGGTGCTGCTGCTTGTTTTCCTTTTGGTCGCGATGGGCGGGGTTGTCGCCTATAACGGCTCGGAACATGTCGCGCGGCGCATCGATGGGTTTTTAGCGGCTGAGGTCGACCCCAATACGCAGCTGGCTTACGCGGCCAACGCCATCCGCGAGGGCGGGTTCTTTGGCGCAGGTCTGGGGGAAGGCGCGGTGAAATGGACCCTGCCAGATGCCCATACCGATTTCATTATCGCCGTCGCAGCCGAGGAATACGGTCTGGTGCTTGTCCTAGTGATCATTGCGCTGTTTGCGACCATCGCGCTGCGTGGTTTCTTCCGTCTGATGCGCGAACGCGACCCGTTTTCGCGGCTGGCGGGTGCGGGGCTTGCCTCACTTTTTGCGCTGCAATCCATCATCAATATGGGCGTGGCCGTGCGGCTTTTGCCTGCCAAGGGCATGACCCTGCCGTTCGTGTCTTACGGCGGGTCCTCGCTGATCGCGACGGGTATTGCGGTTGGCATGTTGCTTTCTTTCACGCGAAGCCGTCCTCAGGGCGACATCGGCGATTATTTGTTTTCGAGGCATAGATAGATGGCACAAGGCCCCTTAATGATCATCGCGGCTGGCGGCACGGGCGGGCATATGTTCCCCGCTCAGGCACTGGCCGAGGTGATGATCCGCAAAGGCTGGCGCGTACGCCTGTCCACTGATACGCGCGGCGCGCGCTATGCGGGCGGGTTTCCCCATTTGGTTGAGGTGCAAGAGGTCAGCTCGGCCACCTTTGCGCGGGGCGGCATTGCCGCAAAACTGCTTGCGCCGTTCAAGATCCTTGGCGGCATTCTGGGTGCAACATGGCGTATGCGCCGGGAAAAGCCTGCCATTGTTGTGGGTTTTGGCGGCTATCCGACAATTCCGGCAATGGGCGCGGCCTATCTGACGGGGCGCCCGCGGATGATCCACGAGCAAAACGGCATTTTGGGCCGGGTGAACAAGGTCTTTGCCAAACGTGTGCACGCCGTTGCCTGCGGAACTTGGCCGACCGTTTTGCCCGACGGCATTGAGGGTATTCACACCGGAAACCCGGTTCGGGCAGCTGTCCTTGACCGGGCAGGGGCGCCCTATACGCCGCCCGGCGATTGGCCCATGTCGATTGTTGTCATTGGCGGCAGTCAGGGCGCGCGGATCTTATCCGATGTGGTGCCCGCCGCGATTGCGCTTTTGCCCGAAGAAATGCGCGCGCATTTGCGGGTTGCGCAACAAGCGCGCCCCGAAGACCAAGACCGCGTCATTGGCGCGTATTACGAGATAGGCGTCACATCTGAGGTCGAGCCTTTCTTTCGCGATATCCCGCGCCGGTTTTCCGAGGCGCAACTGATCATCTCACGCTCTGGCGCGTCTTCTGTGGCCGATATCTCGGTCATTGGTCGTCCGTCGATTTTGGTGCCTTACGCCGCGGCGGCTGCAGATCACCAAACGGCCAATGCAAAGGGTCTTGTCGATGCAAACGCCGCGATCCGCATTCCAGAAAGTAAATTCACGCCCGAAGTCGTGGCTGAGGCAATCGCGACGGTTCTGACGCAGCCGGATGCCGCGACGCAAATGTCTATTGCTGCGTTAAACGCCGGTGTGCCTGATGCGACCGACAAGCTTGTCGCCTTGGTTGAGGAGCTTGCCGATGCCGCATGACCCCAATATGCACTCCAGGCGCTTTCATCCGTTTGGCGCAGGATGCCCCTTTCGCCGTTTCGCTCACTGGCCCCTGACTGGACAAAAAGAACAATGAACGCCGCCGTTACAAAACTCCCCACTCAACTTGGTTCCATCCATTTCGTCGGTATTGGCGGCATCGGCATGTCAGGAATTGCAGAAGTTCTGCTGAACCATGGCTATGCCGTTCAGGGCTCAGACCTCAAAGACTCCAAGATCACGGAACGCCTTGCCAAGCTTGGCGCCCGCATATTCATTGGCCAAAAGGCTGAAAACCTTGAGGGCGCCGAGGTTGTTGTCGTGTCAACGGCCATCAAACCCGGAAATCCCGAACTGGACGCGGCCCGCGCGCATGGCTTGCCGGTTGTGCGCCGCGCCGAGATGCTGGCCGAGCTGATGCGCTTGCGCTCGAACATTGCGATTGCCGGAACGCATGGCAAGACCACGACAACGACCATGGTGGCCACGCTCTTGGATGCTGGCGGCGTCGACCCGACCGTCATCAATGGCGGCATCATTCACGCTTATGGCTCAAACGCGCGTGTGGGGCAGGGCGACTGGATGGTGGTTGAGGCCGATGAAAGCGATGGCAGTTTCAATCGCCTGCCCGCGACCATCGCGATTGTCACCAATATCGATCCCGAACATATGGACCATTGGGGCAATTTCGACGCGCTTCGCAAAGGCTTCCTCGATTTCGTGTCTAATATCCCGTTCTACGGGCTGGCGATTTGCTGCACCGATCACCCAGAAGTGCAGAGCCTTGTGGGCAAAATCACCGACCGCCGCGTTGTAACCTATGGCTTCAATGCGCAGGCCGATGTGCGCGCGGTGAACTTGACCTACAAGCGCGGCATTGCCCATTTTGACGTGGTGCTGGCCCATGAGGATCAGCTGATCGAGGGCTGCACTTTGCCAATGCCCGGGGATCACAATGTTTCGAACGCGCTGTCGGCCATCGCTGTTGCGCGCCACTTGGGCATGAAAGCCACCGAGATCCGTGACGCATTGGCCAATTTCAAAGGTGTAAACCGCCGCTTTACCAAAGTGGCCGAGGTCAATGGCGTGACCATCATCGATGATTACGGTCATCACCCCGTTGAAATCGCCGCCGTCTTGAAAGCCGCCCGCCAAGCCAGCGAAGGCCGCGTCATCGCGGTGCATCAACCCCATCGCTATACCCGGCTGCATTCGCTATTCGACGACTTCTGTAAGTGCTTTTCCGAGGCCGATGTGGTTGCGATAGCCGAGGTTTTCTCGGCTGGCGAAGATCCTATTCCGGGCGCAGGGCGCGATGATCTTGTGGCGGGTCTAGTCGCCCATGGCCACCGCCACGCCCGGGCTATTTTGAACGAAGACGATCTTGAACGTCTGGTCCGTGAACAGGCCCAACCCGGTGATATCGTGGTCTGCCTTGGTGCGGGTACAATCTCAACCTGGGCCTACGGTTTGCCGGACCGCCTACAGAAAGGCGCCGCATGACGCTTTCGCTTACCCTTGCCTGTTTCTGGGTTGTTGCCGCGACCTTTACGGCGTTTTTACCGATGCGCTTTCAATTTGTGCTCGGGAAAGCCCTGTTGCTGCTTGCCGTGCCGCTTTTGATATTCATCGGTGTCGAGCACTCGTTTTGGGTGGTTCTGCTGGTGCTGGCTGGCATGGCATCGATGTTTCGCAGGCCCTTGGTCTATTACGCCCGCATGCTTTTTGCGCGCGTGAAAAGAGGAGAAAGCTAATGCCCCTGTCGATTACCCTCGCGTGTTTTTGGTGTGCAACAGCCTGTCTTTTGGGGCTGACCCCAAGTCGGTTTCACTGGCCCGCCGCCACGGTGTTGATCGCAACAGGCATTCCGCTTTTGGGATTTGTGACCGTTCAAGTGGGCCCGTGGTGGGGTCTTGCTTTGCTTGCGGCGGGGGTCTCTGTCCTGCGCTGGCCGGTTTTTTACGCGGGGCGTTGGGTTCGGCGCGTTTTTCTGCAATAATCCAGCCCCATGAACCCGACGATCATCCTAATCCTTTCTGTTTCCGTTTTGGCGGGCGCTGGTATCGGCTACCTATTGGGCCGCCATGCGGCGCCCTGGCTTTTGATTTTCATATGGGCCGTGATGGCGGGGTTCATCATCAGTTTCTCATCCGATCCGATCATGGATGCGATGGGTCTGCCTGATACCGGTTTTGACCGACTAGGGTATGTTTTCCTTGCGTGGCTGTTCGTAGCCCCCGCGCTAGCGGGAAGCCTTATTGTCGGCATCCCGACCCTTATTCGCCGCAAAAACCGCGAGGCGGCGGGCGACGAGTGACCCGGTCTTGGGCCAATTTGGGTTTTCTGGCATACTGAGCCCATTATGGACGATTTTTTCTATCTGATCCTTGGCGGCTCATGCCTTGTGGGCGCGGCGCTTGGCTATGTTTTGGGCCGGTTTGCAGCGCCTTGGCTGCTTTATGGTCTATGGGCGGTCATGGCGATCGCTTGCGTTGTATTCACATCTGACAGTGTAATGGACGCGTTGGGAATTTCCGATAGCAGGCATGATCGATTGGCGCTCTACGCCATCATCCTGCTTTTTGGTGCGCCCGCGCTTTTGGGCAGTCTGTGCACCGGCATTCCGATGTTGGTGCGCCGCAAGAATAAAGACGAGACAGAGGATTAACATGCAGCCAGAGCTTTTGATTGTCGCCGCAATTTGCGCGGTGCTTGGGTTTGTCATAGCGGCGCTCTTGGGCTGGGTCTTTTCGCGCGCTTTGCTTGTCTTGCTGTGGATCGGGCTGGGCGGAACGGCTGTGATCTATGCCGGAATGTCGTTTTTGCCCGGCACGGATGGCCTGACGGCCAGCAGCTATCAGATATTGGCAGGGATGATGGTCTTGCCGGCTTTCCTCACTTCCTTGCTTGGCGGCTGGCTTGGTTTGCGGCAGAAGGGGCGTAATGCGTCCTGAAGGCCTAATACGACATGACTTTTTCTGACCTCCCGCCCGTGCGCGGCACCCTTACGCCCGATCGCCCGTTGGCGGAACTGACATGGCTCCGCGTTGGTGGTCCGGCAACTTGGTTCTTTCAGCCCGCGGATGCCGAAGATCTGGCGGATTTCCTTGCCAAGCTCGATCGACAGATCCCGGTATTCCCGATGGGAGTCGGATCAAACCTGATTGTGCGCGATGGGGGTTTGAAGGCGGTGGTGATCCGGTTGGGCCGTGGATTTAACGCAATCGAAATGGGAGAAGGCACAGTGACTGCAGGGGCCGCCGCCCTTGATGCCCATGTCGCGCGCAAAGCCGCTGCGGCCGGGCTTGACCTGACGTTTCTCAGGACCATCCCAGGGTCCATTGGCGGTGCGCTCAAAATGAATGCGGGTTGTTACGGCTCGTATGTGGCGGATCATTTTGTGTCGGCAGAGGCAATCTTGCGCGATGGCAGCCGCGTCACGCTTGGCCCGGGTGACATCACTTTTGACTATCGCCAGACAGATATCGCTGAGGGGGCCGTTGTTACTTCTGTGACGTTCCGCGCCGATCCCGGTGATTCTGCCGCGCTGGATGCGCGCATGACTGACCAAATCGCCAAACGCGACGCAACCCAGCCCACCAAGGAGCGCAGCGCCGGGTCAACCTTTCGCAACCCCGCGGGCTTTAGCTCGACTGGGCGCGCCGACGATACGCATGATTTGAAGGCGTGGAAAGTGATCGACGATGCTGGCATGCGCGGCGCCCGGCGGGGCGGCGCCCAGATGTCAGAAAAACATAGCAATTTCTTGCTCAATACCGGGGGGGCAACGGCAAAAGACCTTGAATCCCTTGGTGAAGAGGTCCGAAAAAAGGTTTTCCAAACCAGCGGAATAGAGCTAGTATGGGAAATCATGCGCGTCGGAGAACGTGCAGAAAAATAAAAGCCGGCGTTTTCGGCAATAATAATAAGCCAGACGAGAAAAATCTCGCGGCATGAGTGAGGCACTAGGTGGTAGGTTCGAGCAGAACATCCCCACGTGTTGCGGTGTTATTGGGCGGTCCAAGCGCAGAGCGTGAGGTATCGCTGTCAACGGGGCGTGAATGCGCCCTTGCGCTGCAAAGCGAGGGTTATGACGTGATCGAGGTCGATGCTGGCCCCGATCTCTTTGCGCGCTTATCCGAGATAAAACCTGATGTCGCCTTCAACGCGCTCCACGGTCGGTGGGGCGAAGATGGCTGCGTTCAGGGCATTCTTGAATGGATGGGCATTCCCTACACACATTCGGGCGTGCTGGCCTCGGCTTTGGCGATGGATAAGCAACGCTCAAAAGACGTGTTTCGCGCCGCAGGTATCCCTGTCATGGAAAGCATCATTGCGCCAAAGGCGGATGTGATGGCCGCGCATACAATGCCGCCGCCCTATGTCGTGAAGCCAAATAACGAAGGCAGCTCGGTTGGCGTATATATCGTCCACGAAGCCGCCAATGGCCCGCCGCAGCTGTCAAAGGATATGCCGGATCAGGTGATGGTCGAAACATTTGCGCCAGGGCGTGAGATGACGACAACGGTCATGGGCGACCGCGCGCTTGGCGTTACTGATATCATTACAGACGGCTGGTATGACTATCACGCGAAATATGCGGAGGGCGGCAGTCGCCATGAAATCCCTGCAAATATCCCAAGTGACATCCACGATGCCTGCATGGACCTGGCGCTGCGCGCTCATAATGCGCTTGGGTGCCGGGGTGTCAGCCGCACTGATTTTCGGTGGAATGAGAGCAGGGGGCTGGACGGTCTTATTGTGCTTGAGGTCAACACCCAGCCCGGCATGACCCCCACATCGCTCAGCCCTGAACAAGCCGCGCATGTCGGCATGGATTTCGGCAAGTTTTGTGATTGGATTGTTAAGGACGCCTCATGCGACAGATAATCCGCAGATCGGGTGAAACCGCCCCCAACGCGCCGCGCGACCCTGCGCCGTCACGCCTGACCTATCGAATCCAGCGTCTCTGGCTGACCCCGCTTTTCCGAGCGGTTTTGCGTGTGGGAGTCCCGGCCTTCGCCATTGTCGCCTTTGGCGGCATTTACCTGTCTGATCCCACCAATATCCAACGCTTTCAGGATGGCGTTTCGGATATGCGCCGGTCCATCGAGGAACGCCCAGAGTTTCGCGTGAACCTGATGGCCATTTCAGGCGCGTCGCCGGTCTTGAACGAAGAAATCCGCGCGACGCTGGCCCTTGATTTTCCGATGTCCAGTTTTGACCTCGACCTTGAGGCGCTGCGCATTCGCATCGAACAGATCCGCGCGGTCGAAAACGCCGAACTGCGCATTCGCTCTGGTGGTGAACTGTCCTTGACGATTACCGAACGCCGCCCGGCGATGGTCTGGCAGGCTCGGGAAGGGCTGTGGCTGATTGATGCGCATGGCGAGCGTGTTGCCCCGCTTTTGGCGCGCCCGCAGCTGTCTCACCTGCCGCAAATTGCAGGCGACGGGGCTAATGAGGTTGCGCTGGAAGCGCTCGCGTTGATTGACGCCGCGCGCCCACTTGAAGATCGCCTGCGCGGCTTGGTCCGCATGGGCGAACGCCGGTGGGACGTGGTGCTGACCGATGGGCTGCGTATTCTTTTGCCCGCTGAAAACCCGGTTCTCGCTCTGGACCGTGTGCTGGCACAGCATGATGTCCAAGAATTGCTCGACCGCGATATTACGCGGGTCGATATGCGCGATCCTTCACGCATGATTTTACAACTGACCCCTGCGGCGCTGACCGAATTGCGCCGTATGCGGGACACCGATATTCCGACAGGAGGGTAGCTTATGAGTATGCTCTATCAATCGCAGCGCGCCATGCGCGCCAAACGTGAAGAGGCGATGCGCCGGGGTGTTATCGCTATTTTGGATATTGGCAGCCACAAAACCTCGTGTCTGATCCTACGTTTTGACGCGATAGATGAAGAGGCGATGGCCGATGGCGTTGGCGCCATGGCCGGGCAAAGTAATTTCCGCGTCATTGGCGCGGCCACCACCCGCAGCCGCGGCGTGCGGTTTGGCGAGATCGACACCGTACAGGAAACCGAGCGCGCCATTCGGACAGCCGTTCAGGCCGCCCAAAAGATGGCACAGCTGCGCGTCGATCATGTGATCGTTAGTTTTGCAGGTGCGCGTCCGCGTTCCTATGGTCTGGTTGGCGAAACATCTTTGCAAACCGGCACCGTGGGCGAGGGCGATGTTGCCCGCGCACTGGCGGCCTGCGATGTGCCCGATATCGGGGAAGGGCGCGAAGTGTTGCATGCGCAACCGGTAAACTTCGCGCTGGATCATCGCACCGGGTTGAAAGACCCGCGCGGACATGTCGGCAATCGCCTATCCGCCGATATGCACATGCTCACCATCGAGGCCCATGCGATTGAGATGCTGCTACATTGCGTCAAACGCTGCGATCTTGAGCTGGCTGGTCTGGCCTCCTCTCCTTATGTCTCGGGCGTTTCGAGTCTTGTAGAAGACGAGCAAGAACTCGGCGCGGCTTGCATCGATCTGGGCGGCGGCACAACCGGTGTTTCGATCTTTATAAAGAAACATATGATCTATGCCGACACTGTCCGGATGGGCGGTGATCACGTAACTTCGGATATTTCTCAAGGTCTGGAAATCCCTCTGACAGATGCTGAACGGATTAAGACGCGGTTCGGGGGGCTTGTTGCCACCGGTATGGATGATCGTGAACGGATTGAATTGGAAAGCGATACTGGCGATTGGGAACATGACCGCCGGTCGGTCAGCCGCGCCGAGCTGATCGGCGTCATGCGTCCGCGCGTTGAAGAGATGCTCGAAGAGGTTCGAGCAATCTTGGAGGATGCCGGATTTGACCATCTGCCCTCACAACGGATTGTTTTGACTGGCGGCGGCAGCCAAATGCCAGGCATGGATCAGCTTGCTGGGCGCATCCTTGGTAATCAGGTTCGCCTTGGCCGTCCTTTGCGTGTTCAGGGGCTTCCGCAATCGGCCTGCGGCCCGGCTTTTTCGGCTTGTGTTGGCCTCGCGCTTTTTGCAGCTTATCCACAGGATGAATGGTGGGATTTCGAAGTGCCCGCAGACCGATACCCGGCACGCTCTCTTAAACGCGCTGTTAAGTGGTTTCGCGATAATTGGTAGAAACAGGCAAGACCGAAGCATGAAACGCCCTCGCACCGGTGGTGCGGGTCTTGGTGTTTGCCACTATATGATGCCGGTATAGGCAAAATCCCGCCGCGCTGCCTTATTTTGGCCCAATATTTCGACAATTTTTGCCTTTTTTCGCGTGACCTACCGCTGCGAACGCGGTAGCATTCCTGTTAATTAGGCAGAAATCGGCTATCCGACGAAAAGATCGGTGCCAGAACCAAATAACAGGCGGACTTCTATATGACCCTGAATCTGACCATGCCGGACCAGCCGGATCTGAAACCCCGTATCACCGTGTTTGGTGTTGGTGGCGCTGGCGGCAATGCTGTAAATAACATGATCGACCAAGCGCTCGATGGCTGCGAATTTGTCGTTGCCAATACCGACGCGCAGGCGCTTCAACAATCCAAGTCTTCCAGCCGCATCCAGATGGGCGCGAAAGTCACAGAAGGGCTGGGCGCTGGCGCCCGCCCGGCCGTTGGCGCCTCGGCGGCTGAGGAAAGCATCGAAACCATTGTCGACCATTTGGTTGGCGCGCATATGTGCTTTATCACTGCCGGAATGGGCGGCGGCACCGGCACCGGCGCGGCCCCAATCATCGCGCAAGCGGCGCGGGAATTGGGCGTTCTGACTGTTGGTGTTGTGACCAAGCCATTCCAGTTTGAAGGCTCCAAACGGATGCGTCAGGCTGATGAAGGTATCGAAGCCCTGCAAAAGGTTGTCGACACGCTGATCATCATTCCTAACCAGAACTTGTTCCGTCTTGCCAATGAAAAGACCACCTTTACCGAGGCGTTCTCGATGGCCGATGACGTCCTGTATCAGGGTGTTAAAGGCGTGACAGACCTGATGGTCCGTCCGGGCCTGATCAACCTCGACTTCGCGGATGTTCGCGCCGTGATGAACGAGATGGGCAAGGCGATGATGGGCACCGGCGAAGGCGACGGCGAAGATCGCGCGATTATGGCCGCTGAGAAGGCCATCGCGAACCCACTGCTGGATGAGATCAGCCTAAAAGGCGCCAATGGCGTTCTGATCAACATCACCGGCGGCTATGATCTGACACTCTTTGAACTTGACGAAGCGGCCAACCGCATTCGGGAAGAGGTTGATCCCGAAGCAAATATCATTGTCGGCTCGACACTGGATACCGAAATGGAAGGCAAGATGCGCGTCAGCGTTGTTGCCACCGGCATTGATGCCGCTGAAATCCATCAGGATATTCCCGCCCCGGTTCGGCGCCTTGGATCTGAGCAGCCTGTTTATTCCTCATCCGGCAGCGCAGCCGTAGCAGCTGCACCTGTCATGCAAGAGGCTATCGCAGAAGAGCCTGAGACCGAGGCGGTTGCCCGTCCCGAGCCCAGCCTCTTCACCGAGTTCGACGCTGAAACCGCGCATGAACAAGCCGAAGATGTGTTCGAAGATGATGGCGTACCGGCTCCGGCCTATCGCCCCGTTGCCGAAGCGTCGCAAGCCCCAACGCATCAGCCCGAGGTTGCACGCGCCGAACCAGTTGCAGGTGAATTTGTTGCGCCGCGCTCTAACATGGGCTCACCAACACCTGAAACACTGGCACGCCTGCGCGCGGCAATCGCTAAAGATGGTCCCGAAGCGGCCGCGCCAGCAGCGACCGAAGAAGAAGGGGATCGGCCCCGGTTTGGCATTAACTCTTTGATCAATCGTATGACGGGTCATGGCGAAGATGCACCCGCTGCGGCCCCGGTGGCACGGCGCCAACCTCCGATTCAATCGCCTGCGTCTACCCATGATGAACCGGTTGATCCCGAGCAGGAACGCATCGAAATTCCGGCCTTCCTACGGCGTCAAGCTAACTGACCCAACGGCAAATCCTACAGAAAACGGCCAGCCTTCGGGCTGGCCGTTTTGCTTTAAAATCAGGACCTTACCTAAGATTAGGCGAGAATTTGGCGGTTTCCTGCCGATTTATTACAGCTTTGTTGCAAGCGGTCACAAAGGTTGAATTGTCCCGCACGCTGCAGCGCGGTAAAACATCGCCAACAAGGGCGCGGATCGGTCTGCGCATCGGGGATTGGCGATGAAAGACGCGCCGGGTTAAATGAAAAACCAGGGCTGCACGCAGACCATTCCCGACATTTTATTGGGGTCAGGAGCGCGAACGTGCAAGCAACCATTCGATCAGAAGTAGAGTTCAAGGGAACCGGTCTGCATTCCGGCCGCCCTGTTCGCATGCGCCTTATTCCCGCTGCGGCCTCTTTTGGGATCTGGTTCCGCCGCTCTGACATTCGCGATTCTGACAATATGATCCCAGCCCGGTACGCTTTGGTTCCCCAAAGTCAGCTCTGCACGCGCCTTGTGAATGAGGCTGGCGTCGAAGTGTCGACTGTTGAACATATTATGGCGGCATTGGCAGGGTGCGGCATCCATAACGCGATTGTTGATCTGGATGCGCCAGAAGTGCCGATCATGGATGGATCCTCAGCGGAATTCGTACGCGGGATTCTGTCGCGGGGCGTGCAAGTTCAGGGCGCGCCGGTTCTGGCCGTGCAAATCTTAGAAGACGTGACCGTAACTCAAGGGGACGCCAGCGTGACTCTGTCGCCGTCAAACGGGTTAAGCATGCGCTTTGACATCGATTTCGAAGACGCTGCGATTGGCCAACAAAGTCACGAGATGGATCTTTCAAACGGTCATTTCGTGCGCGAGCTTTGCGATGCCCGGACCTTCTGCCGCCGCGCAGATGTTGATGCGATGCAGGCCAATGGCCTCGCGCTTGGCGGCGTTCCCGGTGAAAACGCGGTTGTTTTTGATGGGGCCGAAGTTGTCAGCCCCGGTGGTTTGCGCCGGTTGGATGAGCCTGTGCGCCATAAGATGCTGGACGCGCTTGGCGATCTGGCGCTTGCTGGCGCCCCGATTCTGGGCGCTTACCACGGTGTGCGTGCCGGTCATATGTTGACCAATCAGTTGTTGCGCGCGCTTTTTGCCCGCCCAACCGCATGGCGTTTGATTGAATGTAGCCCCGAACAGGCAGCCAGCCTGCCCGGTGTTGGTGTGAATCCTGCCGATCTGGCTGCTGTTGCCTGAACCTGTCTGCAACGTCTTCCGTGCAAAGCGGAAAAGGGATCAATTCAGGCGTTTTGCCCTCAGAATTAATGTGCTAGACCCTTTGCACAGGATGTGCGGGCACGTGTTGCCCGCCGAAAAGTCACGTGGGGAAATGAGCACATGGCGCGGGGGCAGAGAGCAATGAATTCTGTCGGAAAAGCTGGGGTTACGGCCCTTCTTTTGCTGTCATTGACCGCATGCGCAGGCATGCGCGAGCGCAATCGTGAAGTGCCGCTGGAACAGCTAGAGGCGCAACCGATTTATGAGCGCGCGGAGGCAGAGCTGGAAGGCGGCCGCCCGGATGACGCAGCTGAGCTTTTCCTCGAAGTTGAACGCTTGCACCCTTATTCTGACTGGTCTCGCCGTGCGCTGATCATGGCGACCTATGCCTATCATCAGGATCGTGACTACGAGAATAGCCGCGCCACGGCGCAGCGCTTCCTTGATTTCTATCCCGGCGACGAAGATGCGGCCTATGCTCAGTATTTGTTGGCGCTTAGCTACTATGACCAGATCGACCAAGTGGGCCGCGATCAGGGCCTGACCTATCAGGCGCTTCAGGCGCTCCGCACTGTGATCGAGCGGTATCCAGATAGCGAATATGCCGCTTCTGCGATCTTGAAATTTGACCTCGCTTTTGACCATCTGGCTGGCAAGGAAATGGAAATCGGGCGCTACTATCTGCGCCGTGAGAACTATACCGCCGCCATTAACCGCTTCCGCGTTGTGGTCGAGCAGTTCCAGACGACCAGCCACACACCCGAGGCGCTTTTGCGATTGGTTGAGGCGTATCTGGCGCTTGGGTTGCCCAATGAAGCACAGACAGCAGGTGCAATCCTTGGTCATAACTTCCAAGCCTCGCCCTTCTATGACGATGCGTTTAATCAGTTGACGGACATGGATCTGGCACCAGAAGCCGCCGGTGAAAGCTGGCTGCGGGAAATCTGGCAGCAGACAGTGCGTGGTAACTGGCTCTGATCTTATAAAAGGGGCGCGAGGGCGCGGGATGCTGCAAAGCCTCGATATCCGAGATCTTCTGATCATCGACCGGCTGGCGCTTGAGTTCCAGCCGGGTCTTAACGTGCTGACCGGTGAAACCGGCGCGGGCAAATCCATTTTGCTGGATAGTCTTGGTTTTGTGCTGGGCTGGCGCGGGCGCGCTGATCTTGTGCGCAGCGGGGCAGAGCAAGGTGAGGTTGAAGCGGTCTTTGCATTGGGTCCTGATCACCCCGCGCATGGCGTTTTGGAAGAGGCTGGACTGCCGGGCGGCGAGGAGTTGATCCTGCGCCGCGTCAACACAGCGTCGGGCCGCAAAACGGCTTGGGTCAATGATCGCCGCGTGTCTGGCGACGTGCTGCGCCTGCTATCGGATTGCTTGGTTGAACTACACGGCCAGCAAGATGATCGCGGGCTTCTTGATCCGCGGGGCCACCGCGCGATGCTTGACGAATACGGCCAGCTTGGGCCGATGCAGGCCAAGGTCAATACAGCGTGGCGCGCCAAATATGCGGCTGCAAAAGCGCTCGAAACGGCTGAGGCGGGGCTTGCGGAATTGCAGGCCGAGGAAGAGTTCCTGCGCCATGCCGTTGGTGAGCTTGATGCGCTCGACCCCCAACCCGGCGAAGAAGATCAGCTCGACGCGGCGCGGCGGCTGATGCAGGGCGCTGAAAAGATGCGCGCGGATGTGTCCCGGGCGATTGAGGCGCTTGGCGGGCAGGGGGCAGAAGGCGCAATGGGCGATGCCCTGCGCTGGCTGGAAGGGCTGAGCGAAAAGGCCGAAGGCGGGTTGGACGCGGCTTTGGCTGCGCTGGAACGCGCCATGGTCGAATTGGGCGAGGCGCAAAGCGGCGTTGAAGGATTTGCGGACCGGCTAAGCTTTAATCCTGTAGAATTGGAAGAGGCGGAAGAGCGTCTTTTTGCGTTGCGCGCACTGGCCCGCAAACACGGTGTTCCTGCAGATGAGCTGGGAGAATTTGCACAGGATTTGCGCGCCAGACTCGACGCGCTTGACCGCTCGGACGCGCATTTGGCGACGCTTCGATCCAATCTTAAAGCGGCTGATGCGGATTATAGCGATGCTGCCTTGCGCCTTAGGGATGCGCGCCGCTCGGCTGCGGTAAAGCTTGATAAACGGATTATGAGCGAACTTGCGCCCCTTAAAATGGAGCGCGCGGTGTTTCAGACACTGCTGAGCGAAGATACGCCTGGCCCGCAAGGCATCGACACTGTGACGTTCTCGGCAGCCACCAATCCCGGTGCGCCTGCCGGGGCGCTTAATAAGATCGCGTCAGGGGGTGAGCTGTCTCGGTTCCTTCTGGCTATGAAGGTCTGCCTTTCTGAGCGCAGCGAAGGCCTGACCATGATTTTCGACGAGATTGATCGCGGCGTTGGCGGTGCAACCGCCGATGCAGTGGGGCGGCGGTTGGCCTCGTTGGCAGAGGGGGGGCAGATCCTCGTTGTCACCCATTCCCCGCAGGTTGCAGCGCTTGGTCAACATCACTGGCGCGTTGAAAAATCACAAACGGCGGGTGAAACCCGCAGCCGCGTCGTTCCTTTGGATGCCCCCGCGCGCGTGGATGAAGTGGCCCGCATGCTGTCAGGCGACCGCATTACCGAAGCGGCGCGTGCAGCAGCCGAAGCATTGCTCAAGGCCGGATAAAACCGCCTGCCCAAATTGCGGGCATTGCCCAAAAATGCACAGTTTTTTTCCGCTTTGGTGATTTTAATCAATTGATAACTTGTCTACTGTCGACCTAATCCCGCGCGGAGGGCCGGCCCCAAGGCCCCATGTGTTTCGCGACTGAAATTTCTGGGGTCAAAGAGGGACAAGGACGGTTTGACCAAACCCAGCCACCCCCAAAACCAAGCTGCCGCTCCAAAGCGGCAAACCGGCCTTCAGGCCGGCTGGGCCAATTTGGCCAATAAGGCTAAGGGGCAAATCCTCTTTTGGTTTTTGGCGCTGATTCTTGGGGTGGCTTCGGGCTATATGACTTTGCTTTTCCGCAAGGCTATCAATTGGTTACAGACAACTCTTTACACAGTCGAAGATCCCCGCCTTTTGCATAGCTTTGCCGCTGAATTGCCTTGGTATTGGGTCCTGATGCTTCCGATTTGCGGCGGGCTGATTGTTGGCATCATCTTGCATATTTTTACCCCCGATGGGCGGGTGCGGTCGGTTGCAGATGTGATTGAGGGCGCAGCACTGGCCGATGGCCGGGTCGAAAAACGCGCAGGGCTAGGGTCAGGGCTGGCCTCGCTAGTGACGCTCAGCACAGGCGGCTCGACGGGCCGCGAAGGGCCCGTGGTGCATCTGGCGGCTGTGATCTCCTCATGGGTGTCGGACAAGATCGGTGCCAGTGGAATTACCGGCCGCGACCTGCTTGGCTGCGCCGTTGCTGCCGCTGTGTCCGCTTCGTTCAACGCGCCAATTGCCGGGGCGCTTTTCGCGCTTGAGGTTGTCTTGCGCCATTTCGCCGTTCACGCCTTTGCGCCCATCGTCATCGCCTCGGTCGCGGGGACCGTGATGAACCGGCTGGAATTTGGCAATGTCACCGAGTTTCAATTGGGCAATGACAGCGCGCTTGAATTTTATGTTGAGCTTCCGGCCTTTCTTATTCTCGGCCTGCTATCTGGCCTAGTGGCCGCCATCCTAATGCGGACGATCTTCTGGGCGGATGATCTGGGCTCGCTGGTACAGCGATTAACACGAATGCCGCGTTGGTTGCGCCCGGCGGCGGCAGGGCTTGGCCTAGGCGGGCTGGCTATTTTCTTTCCGCACATCATCGGCGTTGGATATGAGACCACCTCGGCAGCCCTAACGGGGCAGCTTTTATTACATGAAGCGATCATTTTCGCGATGCTTAAGGTCGTCGCCACATCTGTGACGATGGCGGGGCGCATGGGCGGCGGGGTCTTTTCGCCTGCATTGATGGTTGGCGCGTTAACCGGTCTGGCCTTTGGTATGGTCGCGACATCGATCTTTCCCAATGTCTCGGGCTCTGAAACTCTTTATGCGCTGGCCGGGATGGGCGCCGTGGGGGCTGCTGTGTTGGGCGCGCCGATTTCCACCACTCTGATCGTGTTTGAACTGACGGGCGACTGGCAAACGGGCATTGCGGTAATGGTGTCCATTTCGCTTTCGACCGCCGTGGCCAGCCGTCTTGTGCATCGATCCTTTTTCCTGACCCAACTTGAGAAGCGGAACATCCATCTGGCGGCAGGGCCGCAGGCCTATCTTTTGTCGATGTTCCGGGTCGAAAAAGTGATGCGGCCGATGGATCAAGAAGGTTTGCCGCCAATCGCGAAATTAGAGGAGTTGCAAGGGCAGGGCGCGTGTCTTGATGGCGCGTCGACCCTAGAAAGCGCCTTGCCGTTTTTCGAGCGGACAGGCCTTGATTTCATTCCGGTTGTTCGTGTCGGTGGGCGCGCGCTTGATCCTGAAATCATTGGGGTGCTTTATCAGGTCGACGCGCTCAAAGCCTATAATTCCGCGCTGGCGGCCACCGCAGAAGAAGAGCATAGCTAACAGCCTTCTCTTGATCTGACAGGCCAATTCGATGACTTTGCATGTCATGAATTTTTTAAAAACTTTCCGCCCCGCTGCTTTCGGCATTTTCGCCGCGATCAGCCTCACCGCGCCGATTGAGGCGCAATCGCGCACGGACGCTCTCCGTGATCTTCTAGCAGAAACTCCCGCAGCCATGTTTGACGGCCCCTCCGCCCATCTTGAATTTGGGGATCTGTCGATTGGCCGACAAATCGCGGCGCTTGGGCTGCTGCATGGGTACCACCAGGATACAGATTTTGGCGCATTGGCCCGCACAATGCCGGTGTTCTGGGGTGAAAACTTCGCACCTATTCTGGATGAGTTCCCCGAGCGGGTTGGTTTTGAGCTTTCCCAAATCGATACGGTTCTGGTTGCGCAAAATTTGCCGGAAAACCTATCGCTCTTTAACTTTGACGTGCGGGTGCCTTTGACTGTCGCACCGGCCTTGCAACAGGCAAGTTATTCGCTCCAGCAATGGGGGGATCATCCGATCTGGATACGCGGAGAGGAGGACTTTTCGATTTCTTTGCGGGATCGCACGGATGTTTTTGGTCGCAGAATGGGCGCGTCATCCCGGATTTGGCTGGATAACGATTTACTACGTCACAGCGCGAGCACCGCCATGATGGAGGAGATGATCATCCATGATAGTCTGAGAACGACCGAATTGCCGGGCCTCATGGCTCTGGTTTCTTTGCTGGATGGGGACTATCTTGGCGCAGGCGACCTTGCCACCGTGCAGTTCTACCCCGGCGCGGCCATATCTGAGGCTGCACAAACCGTGATGTTTGCCGATTTTGCGGACGGTCTGACGGATCGGGCTGTCTTGGCCCTTCTTAGCGACACTGCGCTTGAGGCCCTGACGTTGCAGCGGGATCTATCGCTTTATTGGCCCACTGGCCCCGGTCAGCATATCAGCGAGGCGGGCGGCACGTCGGAAGTGATCTCGGGCGTGACAGAAGATGCCCGCCCATGGGTTGCGTTGATTGTGGAAACCACCCGCGATTACGATCCGGCTGTTCTGAGAAATCTCGGTCTGCATGTCATGCTGACCGAGATGTATCGAGGCGAGCTTCAAGCCCGCCTCAACTAGGCGTTACAGCTTTTCGACGGCCACGCCATCGCTGTAAAAGGCCAAATATCCAGCGATATCAGCGACTGCTGGTTTTGGGTCATCATAGCTCCAGGCGGCATCTTCCAAGGTCGTGCTTTTGGTAACGATTGAGAAAAACTGCTTGTCACCCTTATTGGGTACATAACTGGTTTTGTCGCTTGCATCCAAGAACGCCATGCCAACATCGGTACGCGGAAAATAGATGACGGGGGGCAAGTCGCCTTCGGTCAATTCCAGCGCGTCCGAGCTTTCACCCAAAACAGCGCCACCAGCGCGCACAACCCATGTGCCTTTTGCCTTCCGAATAGTCATATCAGTCATCGATCTGTCCTTCTTGCAACGCTAACAGCACCGCAGCATCCTTATCGCTACGTCTGTTACGGTTTTATGTCATAAGGGCGCTGTGGCCTGCCTCAGCCAGTGGGCCGCGCTCTCCTCAAGCGCCGGCAGCAGCTTTTCCGCCGTCGCCGCATGATAGGCGTTTAGCCATTCGATTTCGCCTGCGTTCAGCAGGGATGCGTCAATGAGACGCCGGTCGATTGGGGCATAGGTCAGAGTTTCAAAGCTTAGCATCGCACGAGCATCGCCGCCTTCAATCTCTGCGGCGTCTTGAACAACAATAAGATTCTCGATGCGGATGCCAAACGCCCCCTCGCGGTAATACCCCGGTTCATTCGACAAGATCATCCCCGGCTCCAACGGGACATCGCTGACCCGGCTGATGCGTTGCGGTCCTTCATGGACGCTAAGATAGACCCCAACGCCATGGCCTGTTCCATGATCGTAATCACGCCCGGCCATCCACAGCGGCGCACGCGCCAGCGCATCAATATGCGCGCCGGAAATGCCCTTGGGAAAAACAAGCCGCGAGACTGCGATCATGCCTTTCAGAACTTGCGTGAAGGCCGTTCGTTCTTCAGCGCCGACAGTGCCAATCGGCATGACACGCGTGATATCGGTTGTGCCATCTTCATATTGTCCACCGGAATCAACGAGATAGAGTTGCCCGGGTTGCAGCGTTGCATTGGTCTCTTCCGTCACGCGGTAATGCACAATCGCGCCGTTTGGCCCGGCACCCGAGATTGTGTCGAATGCGATGTCTTTCAACACGCCCGTATCTGCGCGAAACCCTTCCAACGCCTTGGCGCAGTCGATTTCAGTCACAGTGCCGGCGTCTGCATTCTGATCAAACCAGTGCATAAATCTGACCATCGCCGCGCCATCGCGGATATGAGCCGCACGCGTTGCCGCAATCTCGGCCAGCGTTTTGCAGGCCTTGGGCAAGATACACGGGTCATCGGCGGCTTGGATCTCGATACCGGCCTCTCTTAGTATCAGGCTAACTTGATGTGGCGCGGTGGCGGGATCAACGCGAACTGGGCCAGACAGAGCGGCCAAATGCGCGTCGAACGCGCCCCACTCTTTTATGGTAATTGAAGGATCTGGCCCCAACGGCGCAAATTTTGAGATGTCGGAGAACAGAGTAACGAGCCCATCATTGTCGATGACGGCAAAGCATTGCACGACGGGCAAATGCAGAAGGTCTCCCCCCCGGATATTGAGCAACCAATTGATTGAATCCGGTAACGTCAAAACAGCAGCTTTTTGGCCGGAAGCGGTCAATATTTTTGCGATTTCCGCGCGTTTTTCGCCAGATGTCTTCCCCGCAAGTTTGGCAGGATAAGCCGTTGCAGGCGCAGAAGGCCGGGGCGGTTGATCATCCCAAATTGCATCAACAGCGTTGTCGATTGGGGTAAGGGTAATGTCGGTCGAGGCAAAGGCAGCTCGTAAACGCGCGATTTCCTTGCTGGTATGAAGCCAAGGATCAAAGCCGACAACGCCGCCCTCTGGCAGTTGTTCTATTAGCCAATTCTCAAGTTGGGTCTCGGGCCAATGAACGGGTGTAAACTCTGATGCGATCTGTGATTTGACTTGTACACGGTAGCGTCCATCGACGAAGACGCCTGCAATCTCTGGCAAGATTGCCCCAAACCCGGCCGAGCCAGTAAATCCTGTCAGCCAAGCCAACCGTTCGTCCCGCTTGGCAACGTATTCCCCCTGATGGGCATCGGCGCGCGGCACCAAAAAGCCGGTTAAGTCACGTCGCGCCAATTCCTCGCGCAATCGCGCCAGACGTGGGGGGCCATTTTCGGGCTGGGTCGAGGCGTTGAAGCTTTGAAACATAGGACCTCAGGTCAAGAATGGTGATGTGCCGTTTGTGGTAGATTTGACGTTACGAGGCTTTCTTGATCCCCATTACCCGTGCACGCGCGCGCGGGTCCGTGTCGAAAAGCGAGGCCAATTGTTCGGTCATTGCGCCAGCCAGCTGCTCCACATCGGTAATGGTGACGGCCCGGTCATAATAACGGGTCACATCATGGCCAATGCCAATGGCCAACAACTCAACCGCGCGGCGCTTTTCAACCATCGCAATCACGTCACGCAGGTGTTTTTCCAGGAAATTCGAAGGGTTAACCGACAAAGTTGAATCGTCTACCGGCGCCCCATCCGAAATCACCATCAAGATTTTTCGCTGCTCGCGCCGTCCCATCATCCGCCGATGCGCCCATTCCAGCGCCTCGCCATCGATGTTTTCCTTCAGAAGACCCTCTTTCATCATCAGCCCAAGGTTATCGCGCGTGCGGCGCATTGGGGCATCGGCCTGTTTATAGATGATATGGCGCAGATCGTTCAGACGGCCCGGCTGCTGAGGGCGACCCTCGTTCAACCAATCTTCACGCGCGCGCCCGCCTTTCCAAGCCTTTGTGGTAAAGCCCAAAATCTCAACCTTGACGTTGCAACGCTCGAGCGTGCGGGCCAGAACATCGGCGCAGATGGCAGCGATCGAAATAGGCCGCCCCCGCATTGATCCGGAATTGTCCAAAAGCAGCGTCACAACAGTATCGCGGAACTCTGTATCTTTTTCGACCTTGAAGCTGAGGGGCGTTGTCGGGTTGGCCACAACCCGCGCCAGACGACCGGCGTCCAGGGTGCCTTCCTCAAGATCAAACTCCCACGCGCGGTTTTGTTGGGCCTGCAGGCGGCGCTGCAACTTGTTGGCCAGACGCGACACCGCGCCCTTCAGCGGCTCAAGCTGCTGGTCCAAATAGCTGCGCAGCCGTTCCAATTCTTGTGGCTCGGCCAGCTCTTCTGCCAGAATTTCCTCGTCGTTTTCAGTTGAGTAGACTTTATAATCCGGATCAGCATCTGAATGGGGCGCAGACTCGGGCGGCTCTAGCGGCGCCTCGCCATCGGGAAGCTCGCTTTCATCGGCCTCTTCCATATCGCCGGTATCATCCATCTCAAGCGACGCTTGGCTGGCATCTTGTTGCTCTTCCTGCGATTGTTCAGGGCTTGCCTCGGCCTGATCTTCCTGGTCGTCGTCTTGCTCACCTGTCGAATCCGGCGTCTCTTCCTCATCGGATTGCGCCTCATCCTCGGCTTCTTGATCCATGTCGTCAGGATCATCGCCCAATTGATCGCCATATCCGAGATCAGACACCAGCTGACGCGCGAACCGCGCGAAATCTGCTTGGTTTTCGATCCGATCCTGCAACTCTTCCAGCGTTCCGCCGCAGCGTTCTTCGATGAACCCGCGCCACAGGTCCATGACGTTATTAGCCGCCGGAGGCAAATCGCGCCCCGTTGCCAGATGGCGCACCATATACCCCATCGCGGACGCCAAAGGCGCGTCCGAGGTTTTCGTGACATCGCCAAACCCGCGCCGATTGGCGTCATTTTCGATTTTGGCGTCAATATTGCCTGCCGTTCCCGGCATGTCGCGTGCGCCCATCGCTTCGCAGCGCGCAACCTCCATGGCATCCATCAAATCGCGCGCCATTTGGCCCTGCGGTGCATAGCGCGAGGCAGTGCTGGCATCGTGATATTTCAGGCGCAACGCAAAGGCATCTGCGGTGCCGCGGGCCAGCAAAACTTCGTCGCGAGTCATCCGCCGCGACACCTGCGGCAGGCGCACGGCGTCGTCGGTCACACCGGCAGGGTCAACGGAATAGCTGACTTCAAGCTCGGGATTGTCGGCCAGAACCCGTGTGGTTTCAGCAAGGGCCTTTTTGAACGGATCGGCGGGGTTATCACTGGGCTTTTTCATGCCAGCAATTTAGGCGCGCTCCTACGTGAAGGAAAGCAAATTCGCGCCTTAGGATTGGCCTATTCCAGGATCCACCGCTGTACGCAAGCCCAAGTCCTTTCAATCGCGCCTGTGTAACGGGCGATCTCTTCATCTGAAAGATTGGCGTAATCTTCTTGCTCTAATCCACGCCCGTCGTTTAGCGCTTCTGAAGCATCGAGCGCGCATTGCAGATAGACGCATTCGCAGGTGGCGTCGGCAATGGCTTCTGCTTCTTCAATCCGCGGGTCTTCTAGCTGGCATTCGACCAAGACCAAAAAGGCGAGTGCTAAGGAAAGTCGCATGGGTAATCCTCACATCTCGCGGGCAAAAAATGCATTCAGGCTGGAATTGCACGGCTCAGGCGTCGCGCCAAAGGCCGTCCAATTTTCGAGTACCACCGGGGCGACGTCGATCAATCCGGCTTCGTCAGTTGAGAATGTTTCCTCGCCGGTCTCCGGGTCTACATCGTAGTAATTAAAAGAAAAATCACCAGTAATCAGGTTGAGAGAGCAACTATAGCCGCCGCCTTGGGCCCGGTCATATGTCGAATAATCATATCCGATAATGGCGGGACGTCCGTCCACTTCGCGAACCGTAAGGGTCTGAAACCACGGGTGGCGTCCAATGCCGATTTGTTCCGAGTGAATATAAAAACGGCCCGTTTCTTCATCGAGTTCGAGCGATGGCGACATGCCCCACATTGCGCCGTTATAGGCAAATTCGCGGACAATCAGCATCGGATCTGTTGCGTCATTGCGTCGATCCGGAAGAATGACCAGATCGGCGGTATCCGTCTCAACTTCGTTCTCCAGCAAAAAGACGTTCTCGCAGCCGTTAAGGTCATAAATGTCGACGCAAAGACTGTCGATAACACGCGGAAGCGTGGCGATTTCAGCAACAGACAAGTCTTGCGCGGCCAGCGGCATCGCGGCGAATATAGGAAGTGCTAAAAATAAGCGGGTCATAAAAAAATCCTTTTAAATAATTCTAAAAGGATAGAGCCAATTGCTCCGTCAGTTCAACATCATCGACAGGCAGGTTGCGATCTCGGTCTCGGCGCGCAGGCGTGCCCATCGGGCATCATCTGGATCGTTGTTGAAACTGGCACGGGTCAAAAGGCGCGAATGAGCGGCTTTGACTTGAATGCGATGCGCCAGAATTTCGCGGCCTGCATCTGCGGGCATCGTTGCTTGCAAAAGTCCAACCATAGCGCCGCGATGGGCCTCGGTTCGCTCGGCGTCCGGGTCGGATAGCAACCATTCATGCTCCATCTGTGCCGAAAGTCGGCCCGCGCACCCCGCAAATGTCAAGGTAAGCTCGTTCAAATTGAACGCCGGGGCGGGCCCAGTGAGCGGCGCAATAAGAAGGAGCGCAGAGAGGATATAAGTTTTCATTCCGCCCATAATGCCATCAAACACTTTGAGAAAGTGCTAATCAAGTGGGCAGTTTGAAAACTTTATCAATATTTTGCGGATTGAGTCTGCGCCGCTACAAGTTACGCGGCATCCAGTGCCAGATCTCCGGCGCCAAGTCTGGCCAGAAGGTCGACATGCACATCCAGCGCATCAATAACGGGAAAGCCGGGATTGTAGCCGTCAAAGGCAAGATTTAGGTCTGTTCCGGCAAGAACCACGGCCTCGGCCCCGGCTTTCATCATCCGCGCGCCTGCATCAAAGAACTCGCGCCGCTGTGAGCCGGTACAACGTCCGGCAACGGCCATTTCCTGATAACTAAGCCCCAGTTCTTGCAGATCATCGCGCAAGATGACCGGTTTAGTTTGGGCCAATTGCCCGAAGAACCCGGTCGCCATAACGCTGCGTGTGCCCAATATACCGATATGCCGGATCCCGCGGGCCGCGAAATACTGATCCAACGGTGCAATGGCCGAGACAAGGGGCAGGGGCGATAACGCCTTGGTTTCCTCAAAACAGAAATGCCCGCCAAGCGAGGTGATCGCAGCGCAATCGGCGCCCGCAGCCTGCAATCGGTCCAAAAGCGGCGCATAGATCGCTGCTTGGGCGGCCTTTTTATTGGCATTGTTGTTGTGAATCAGCGTTTGCACATCGGCATGGACAATCGTCAGCTCGGGCTTGGCCCCAAAAGCCGCAATCGCCTTGGTCAGACGTTGATAATAAACAACAGTTGCCGCGACTCCGATGCCGCCAATAAGACCAATATGCATGTGCACTCCTTTGAACTGCTCAAGGGGCAGTCAATCGGACCGCCCCTTGGGATGCAAATTCAGAATTTTTATGTGGCCCATTAGCGCGATTTTTGGCCGAGCCCCAAGAGTTTTTGCAAGATGCCTGGCTTGGGCGGGTTTTCTTCATAGACAAGGTCAGCATTCCCAAACGCAAATTCATGCAAATAGGGCGCGTCCTGCCCGATATTGCAGGTGCCATCTTCCAGAAACGCGGGCCAGACCTGATAGGCGGCCCCCTCATAAGAAATGCCGCCCTGATCGTGCAGCATTGAGATGTCAAAAAGCGCTTCGCCCGTGATCTTTTGGGCACGCGTTGGACTTACGTTATTGGCCTCGAGTGTACGTTTAAGGATCTTGGCGATCTCATATTGCCATTCAGTCCAGAGGATTTCGTACTCATCCTGAGAAAGCGTATGTATCTTCATTCTGGGACCCAATGCGAACTGTTGCAACTGACCAAACTTTGCATCGAAGTCCGGGCACGTAAAGCGCTCTGAGCTATTACGCCATCGTCTTGAGAATGGCTTGTTGTTTTAAAGCGGCTTCCGCAAAAAACGCACGGATGTCGTTAAATGCGGTCATCAACGGATCAAACTCAACGTCGCTTTGCGGCCCATGATGAATGTCTCGACCCAAATCCAGCATTTCGTCGAAGCGCCTTTTAAGCAAGTCGTCGCTGAGGTTGCTGAGGTGCGCATGAGCTTCTGCGACTTGTTTGGGGGATAGCAATTTTGGTGGTTCATGCTCTGGCTCAGAAGAAAACCACGGCGATCCGCCCAACAGGACGTTATCCGGCAAGCTCTCTTCCCAGATCTGGCCGGAAGAGAAGTAATTCGCGACATGCCACAGGTCAAAATACGGAATAACATCAGGGCCCATGTCCAACGGAGGGCGATCCAATGCCAGTGCGAAATTGATTGCATCTTCACCGGCAGAAGATGGCGCTTCGTGAGGCAAAAACCGTCGAAGCGTCATAGTCATGCTCATATCGGTGAATCACCCCAAGCTCATCGAGGCCGCGCTTTCAGGTAGCTCTTCATCGAAGCACCGTTGGTAGAATTCGGCGACGGTCTGGCGCTCAAGCTCATCACATTTGTTGAGGAAGCTGAGGCGGAACGCGTAGCCGACATTGCGGAAGATCTCGGCGTTTTGGGCCCAGTTGATCACGGTCCGCGGGCTCATCACTGTCGACAGCTCGCCATTCATGAACGCCGTGCGGGTCAGGTCGGCAACGGTGACCATCTGGCTGATCTGCTGGCGACCGGCTGCGGTGTTGTAATGCGGGTTTTTGGACAGAACGATGGCGGTTTCCGCGTCGTGGCTGAGATAGTTCAGCGTTGCCACAAGGCTCCACCGGTCCATTTGCGCTTGGTTGATCTGCTGCACGCCGTGATAGAGCCCGGTAGTGTCGCCAAGGCCAACAGTGTTTGCAGTCGCGAACATCCGGAAATAGGGGTTCGGTGTGATGATTTCGTTCTGATCCAGAAGGGTCAGCTTGCCATCATGTTCCAAGATCCGCTGGATCACGAACATCACATCGGCGCGGCCAGCGTCATATTCGTCAAAAACGATGGCAACCGGATTGCGCAGCGCCCAAGGCAGGATGCCTTCGTGGAATTCTGTCACCTGCTTGCCGTCGCGCAGTTTGATCGCGTCTTTCCCGATCAGGTCGATCCGGGAAATATGGCTGTCGAGGTTCACGCGCACGGCGGGCCAGTTCAGGCGCGCGGCGACTTGTTCGATATGTGTCGACTTACCCGTTCCGTGATAGCCTTGGATCATTACACGGCGATTGGCCGTGAACCCGGCCAGAATGGCAAGCGTGGTGTCGGGGTCAAATTTATAGGTCGGGTCAATCTCGGGCACACGGTCAGTGGCTTCTGCAAAGCCCTTGATGCGCATATCGCTATCAAGACCGAATACATCCCGAACTGAGATTTCTTCAGTAGGTTTGAGATCCTGCCCCATGATGACCGCCTTTATCCCGAAAATATACTGGGGCTTGGTGCCTGAAATTGGGGGGCGCTGCAAGAGGGGGGCGCAGAAGAAAAACTACTGGCTATTTGAAGTCATCGTTATAGGTCGCCTGAGATGAGCAAAGAGGCGGATATCAAAACCTAACGTGTCAGGATTGGCACGGGCAGAATATGATGAGGGACGCTCTGAACCTGCTCATTTTTCGTCCAAGGCGAAAGAGGGAAACTGAACCCTCAAAAAAAGACCGCGACGCATCCTGTACCTTAGGGTTTGGCCGCGATCGCGCGCCCCGCTGCGACGGCAGAGGACCAAGCCCATTGGAAGTTATAGCCGCCAAGCCAGCCGGTGACATCCATCACTTCCCCAATGAAATACAAGCCCTTTGCCCGGCGCGATTCCATTGTTTTTGAAGAGATTTGATCCGTAGACACCCCGCCAAGTGTGACTTCGGCGGTGCGGTACCCTTCGGTCGATGTTGGGGTAACGGTCCAATTTTCCAGCCTGTCAGCCAGGGCACGCAAGGCGATGTCAGATTGATCCGCCAAGTTTCCAGACAAGCCCCATGTTTCAGCCAGATGCAGGACAAGGGCCTTTGGCAACAATTCGGCCAAAATGGTTGTCAGAGCTTTTCCGCCGGCGCTTTGACGCCGGGTGCGAAGGGCCTCAAAGAGATTTACGTCAGGGGAAAGACGTAAGGCAATTGGCCGTCCCTCGCGCCAGTAGCTGGATATTTGCAAAATCGCCGGGCCTGACAATCCCCGATGGGTAAAGAGCATCGCTTCGTCAAAGCTTGCTCCATCACATTGGGTGCGCACAGGCACGGCGGTTCCAGCCAGCCCGGCAAAGGCCGCTTTCTGGGCCTCGTCAAACGTGAAGGGCACAAGGGCAGGGCGCGTGTCCGTCAGCGCATGCCCAAATTGCTCTGCGATGCGATATCCGATGCCGGTCGCGCCCATCTTGGGAATGGATTTTCCGCCCGTGGCAATCACAAGGTTTTGGGTGGTGATCGTGACGGGGGTGCCCTCGCGTTTGAGGGCGATCCGGTAAGGGCCGTCTTGCGTGATCTCCCCGATCTCAGTCTTTAGCCAAAGCTCAGCGGGGCGCATTTCGGCCAACAGCATCTGGATGATCTCTTTGGCGGAATTATCGCAAAAGAGCTGCCCAAGCGTTTTTTCGTGCCACGCAATGCCGTGTTTATCGACCAGCTCGATGAAATCCCATTGCGTGTACCGGCTAAGTGCGGATTTGGCGAAATGGGGGTTTTGAGACAGGAAGTTTTCAGGCGCGGTATAGAGGTTGGTGAAATTACAGCGCCCACCACCCGAAATGCGGATCTTATCGCCGGGGGTTTTGGCGTGATCCACGACAAGCGTGTCTGGCCCCGAATGTGCAGCGCACATCAGGCCCGCCGCGCCTGCGCCGAGGATCAGGGTGTTGACGTGTCGGATGGTCATAGCGGCTGTCTGACGCGCCGCGCCGGTAATATCAAGACAGTTTCGCCGTACGCCTGCGGCGCCCTGCGACCGGGGGGACGCGCCTCGTCAGGCCCCTTTAGGGCCCTCCTCGGCGCGTGTTGGCGCGTAAATTTAGACTTGGCGCGGCGACACGGCGCGGGCAATGTTTCCTTCTGTAGGAGGTTCAAGTGTCGATTAAGGAGTTTGACCCGTTTCAGGGGCAGTGTCAGCGGATCAGAGAGAAGCTTGATCAGGTACGCCTATCCGATCCGGACTTTCAGGTGTTTGGGGCCGCGAGCCACAAATACCAGATGGGTACTCCCTTGGCTTTGGCAGACCTGCACGAGATTGAAACGCAATGCGGTATTCGTTTTCCGGCGGATTTCGGGGCATTCCTTACGCAAGTTGGCCATGGTGCAGCGCAGGGCGGCGCCGCCGCTGCCGGGCCGTTTTACGGGATCACCTCGTTGAAACCGGATCTCCTCTTGAGCGCGCAGGGCAAGGCATTGGCGTATCCTGCGATGATCCACCCGGCCATGTCGAATGAAGACTGGTCTCATCTCACTCAAGGGGATGATGACCCGCACGATGACAATTACATCCAAAACCAAGACAGCGCTTATGGTGGGATCCTGTACCTTGGTGAGCAGGGCTGTGACTTTTGGCACGGTCTTGTCCTGAACGGCCCATTTCGGGGGCGGGTGGTCTATATGGGGGCAGACATAGATGCTCCGGTATTCACGTTCGAGGCAAACTTCCTTGATTGGTATGAACGCTGGTTGGATGAGATCCTGTCAGGTGTCTTAAAACAAAAACGCGCAAGCTGGTTCGGGTCGACCATGGGGGGAGATGACGCGCATCTTATGTCGGTTTTTGATGCAACCGAGGATGTAGACACCAAAACCCAAGCATTGCAGGGACTAATCAAGCTCGTCACGGTCGCGCCAAGCACATGTGAATATTTAGACAAGCTGTGCGATCATCTTGATCCTGACATCCGCAATGCGGCTCTTCGGGCTTTGACAAAGTTTGATTTGGCTTGCGCACGGCCCCATTTGGAGCGGTTTTTGGCTTTGGATGATGAAAGCCGGCGGGTTGCGTGCCGGGCGATTGTTCAGTTGTCCGAGGGCGAAACGATATTTTTCGGGCAACATGTTCTGGCGCATTTGAGTGATATCGAAGATGAGGACACTTTCTTTGCTGCGCTTTGGTTGCTACGCAGTGAAGGTGTTGATTTCACGTATGAAATGCATCCGCTGGCCAAGCACCCACGCGCCGGTTTTCGCAAGCATGTGATTGCGCATCTTCAGGGGGCTCGTAACAAACAGCAATGTGTTGACCTATTAGTGGATGCACTGGAAGATCCGTCGCCCCTTGTCGTTCATGCCGCTTTACAGGCACTGGAGGGCGTAGAAGGTGATCGCTTACTTGACGCCTACAGAACCGTTGCGCATCGGTTTCCGGTCGAAGAATTTTTCATCAGGGAAAATTTGAAACACCGCCTCCGTCCTTATGGCTATACGACGGTTGAGCATTTTGAGCGCGCAAGAATTGCACCTCTGAAGATGCAGTTTCGAAAATTGGCGGCACGTCTTGGGTGGCGGAAAACAGAAACCTGACGCTGTGCGATGTCGCAGATTCTAAGGTCATGACGCGACAGATCGCTTCGAGTGGGGGCAGGATCTGCAAAGCCATGAAGGCTGAGCTGCAACGGCGATAAGACCTCTGCGTTGCCGAAATTATGCCAATCAGGACGCTTTATTGAAACGCCCTGATTGAGACATATAATCCGTAATTATCTGAAATTACGACTTTCTTTGACCTGATCCCAGGCCCAAACAACCTCTTGCAGCTGTTCTTCCTGGCTTCGGTCGCCGCCATTCATATCTGGATGCAGGACTTTGATCAGCTTTTTATATGCTTTGCGGATCTCTGCCTTGTCCCAATGGTCTTTTGCTTCAAGGATTTCCAGCGCACGTCGCTCGGTTGGTGGAAGACGGCGGCCACCGCCAGCACCCTTGCCCTTGTTCTGCGTTGCATTGCCGCCCAGAACCTGATGCGCGTCATCGATGCCCAAGCGCGACCAGGCACGCTCCTCGACCGATTTCTTCATGGTCTTCGTCGGGCGATCCCAAACCTTGTCGCGCTCCATCTGCGCTTCCATTTCGGCTTCGGTTGTTCCCTCGAAGAAGTTCCACTTCAGATTGTATTCACGCACATGTTCTTTGCAGAACCAAAGGAAGTCATCCAGCACGTCGGGCGATTTTGGCGCACGGTACTGACCTGACTCGCGGCAGCCCTCGTGGTGGCACTCCCGCTTAGACGTTTCAAACGCCCCTGACATACCGCGACGACCGCCGCGGCGCTTTTTCTTGTCCGATGATACACGGAGATCAAAGTTAAACGGGTCTTCACCGGCCATTGGCATTCCTTCTCGACTCGGGAGACGCAGTCTAAGGTTTTTTCGACGGGATTGAAGGGGGCAGGCTAAGAAATCCACCCTGTCGGCAGAAATTATGAGCCGCTCAATTCCGCGAAACACTTTGCAATAGATCTGAGGGGATTTGCGAAGGAAATTGAAAGCCGGGGTTGGATTTTGCGTAATTTTAATGCGTAATGGTGTCCAATCGCAGCAGTCCGCCCGGTTAATAAGCGGTACTTTCATGACTGCGATGCCAAAGTCAGGGAGGCGTATCGTGGAGCCAGTAAGTTTTACCCTTGAGATGGGGGTCGTGATCGCCACTTTGTGTTTTACTGTCTTCCTTTTTGTATCAGAGATTATCCGGATCGATCTTGCCGCGATCCTCGTGTTGGTTTTGATCGGGCTGCTCAGCTACGTACCGGGCCTGGACACTTTGGCCGATGTTAATCACCTTTTTGATGGGTTTGCCTCTAACGCCGTGATTTCAATTATCGCGGTCATGATCGTCGGGGCAGGGCTGGATAAAACGGGAATCATGAATAAGGTTGCTGCGGTGATCCTGAAACGTGGCGGCACAACCGAAGGGCGTATTCTTCCCATCGTATCGGGCACTGTGGGTGTAATCAGCTCCTTCATGCAGAATGTTGGCGCAGCGGCGCTGTTTCTTCCTGTGGTCAGCCGTATTTCGGCGCGTACCGGGATCCCGCTCAGCCGCCTTTTGATGCCCATGGGCTTTTGCGCAATCCTTGGCGGAACGATGACAATGGTCGGTTCATCGCCGCTTATTTTGTTGAATGATCTTATCGAAACAGCCAATGCCAGTCTTAGCCCCGATCAACAGATCGAACCCTTTGGGTTATTTTCCGTGACGCCCATTGGGCTTGCTTTGATCGTAACAGGCATCTTGTATTTTCTGTTTTTGGGGCGGTGGGTATTGCCGAATACTTCAGAGAATGACGGCACCAGTGGCGAAGGTACCTCTGATTACCTGACACGTGTTTATGGGTTAAAAACCAATGTGTTCGAGGTCGAAGTTCCCATAGGAAGCCCTATCGTTGGAAAGACTTTGCTAGAGGTCAACGAGGCCCATCACCTCTATATTATTTCGACCTACTACAAAGGCAAAGTTTCGATGGCCCAAGTGGTCAACGCAGTGATTGCCGACCCGTGCCGGTTGGCAATTATAGGCGAGCGAAACGCGGTTGAGGCTTTGGCCAAAGAATACGGGCTTGGGATACGCCCGCATCTGGACGTTTTTGCAGAGGAATTCGCGCCAACAAATGCAGGTATCGCTGAGGTTGTGATCCCGGCAGATTCCAAGCTGGTTGGCAAATGCGCGCGTGAGTTGCTGATGCGCAAGACGTTCGGTCTGAGCCTGTTGGCTATTCGCCGGGGCGAAGAAAATCTCAGCCATGTTGAAACGCCCGACCATGAAGCGACCTCAATTGGTGAGGTGAAGTATCAGGTTGGGGACACTCTGGTCGCCCATACCCGATGGGATAACCTGACGCGGCTTAAACGGGACCGCAATTTCGTGATCGTGACGTCCGATTTCCCGCAAGATGAACTGCGCCCGCAGAAGGTGATCTGGGCATTGGCATTCTTTCTGATCTCTCTGTCCCTGATCCTTTTTACCGATATCCGTTTGTCGCTATGCCTGCTAACCGGAGCGACGGGTATGCTGTTGTCTCGGGTGCTGTCGGTTGATGAGGCCTATAACGCCGTGGGGTGGAATACGGTCTTTCTTCTGGCCAGCCTGATACCGTTGGGCCAAGCCGTGCAGTCAACGGGCACGGCGGCGTGGATTGCACAGCAGATCCTGGTGGTGCTCGATGGTTGGCCGCTTTGGTCATTGCAAGTGGGCATCGCGATCCTTGCGACGGGGTTTTCGTTGGTGATGAGCAATGTCGGCGCGACGGTTCTTTTGGTGCCGCTGGCGATATCTATCGCGATAACGGCAGGTGGAAACCCTGGGGTCTTTGCCCTGACGGTTGCCATATCTACTTCAAATTCCTTCATAATTCCGACCCATCAGGTCAACGCGCTGATCATGGGGCCGGCGGGGTATAAGGTTAAGGATTTTGTGAAGAGCGGTGGGATTATGACGGTGCTGTTCTTGGTGGTCTCGATGCTGATGCTGAACCTCGTCTACTGACGAGGGGTTTTATTCAGCGGCGAGGCTGCGCAGGCGTTGGGTATCGCGGCGCGATTCGAGGACGTTGAGAATCGAATCCGGCTCGGCCTCTTCCTGCATCTCGCTGCCATCTTCCCAGCCGCTACGGGTCTCAGAAACAAGCCGCGGAAAAAACGGCGCGGGAGGAGTTTTTGGCTCAACAACGGGCTCCGGCAGAGCTTCCGCGACGGGCGGCGTGGCCTTTTCCAGTTCGACCGGGTCCGCGGGCATCTCTACCACATCTTCGGCAACCGGGCGGCGAAAAACCAGCATGTTGTGATAGACGGTGCGGGTTTTGGTCAGGCCCTGACGTTCCTCAGCGGGCAATGTATCGGCGCGCACATAGTCCCAGCCATCTTTGCCCAATGTGTTCATGGCAGTTGCCAAAGCATGCGCAAACCGAGCCTCGGGGCTTCGCAACCCTTTGGCTTTCAGGCCCTTTGTGGGGGCCGGAACGACGATATATTCAAACTTGGACATAAGCCCCCAGACGCAACATTCACCATGATTACCTTACGGGCAGCGCGGAATTCCACCAAGTCACAAACGGGCCATCACAGGTGTGTTTCCCCGTTGGAAACAGGGCCAAAACAGGTGGTGCGAGGCATGCACCTGCCGTGGACATGTGATGCAAGTTACGGTGTGTTGAGTTAACTGAAACTGAGCACGGCTAAGACCACAGCAAGGGTAGCTGCACCAGTCACAAGCATCCCCAGCTTTTTGACCTTTGCAGGTGTTTCTGGTTCTGGGCGCAAAAGGGCCGCCTGCGCAGCGACGGCGGCGACGCTCATGCCCAGCACAACAAGGATTTTGACCCAGAACCAAAAGGGCAACCCCGACAGGGTGTAAGTCGTGCTGACCATCCAGATACCAGTGATCCAGAGCAGAATGAGGGCGACAAAGGCAATGCGGCTGATGCGCTTTTGAATTGGCCGAGTAACCGGCGCGCCATCTGGCCCGGCCATGACACCGATGACGTAATTTGCAACGCCGCCGCCAAGTCCGATGGCGAGTGCAAGAAAATGCAAGATTTTCAGGGTGGCAAACATGCTACGGCTCCGGATTGCGTACCGGTAGCCTAAAGAGAATTCGGGCGCGGGGGAAGTGCCGGACCACAATGCGAATTTTAAGAAGCACTGTATGCCAATGGGCCTGATTTTGGGTGTCCCAGTTGTTCAGCAGCGCCGTGTCAGGAAATGCCCCCGCCGACCATTATTAAGCGGCAGAGGACAAAATTCTTTAGTCAGCCAGTTTTTTCGCAACCAGCTCGTTCACGGCTTTAGGGTTGGCCTTGCCGCCGGTCGCTTTCATCACCTGACCTACAAACCAGCCCGCCAGTTTGGGGTTGGCTTTGGCCTTTTCGACCTGCGCAGGGTTGGCGGCGATGATCTCGTTCACGGCAGCCTCAATCGCGCCGGTATCTGTGACCTGCTTCATGCCCTCGGTTTCCACGATCTCATCAGGGTCGCGGTCTTGGGTATAGGCGATTTCAAACACGTCCTTCGCGATTTTGCCCGAGATGGTGTCGGCTTTGATCAGCTTGATGATCTGCGCCAGACGGGCCGGGCTGATGGGGCTGTCTTTGATCGAGGCATCGTCTTTCTTCAGGCGTCCGAAAAGCTCGTTGATGACCCAGTTGGCGGCCAGTTTGCCGTCGCCAGCGCCACCCACCACGGCTTCAAAGAACTCGGCATCGCGGGTTTCGGCGGTCAGGACGGATGCGTCGTAATCCGACAGGCCAAATTCAGAGATAAAGCGGGCCTTCTTGGCATCAGGAAGCTCTGGCAGGTTTTCGGCAATGCCATCGACCCAATCTTGCTCAATATTCAGAGGCAAGAGATCAGGGCAGGGGAAATAGCGGTAATCATGCGCTTCTTCTTTGGAGCGCATGGAGCGGGTTTCGTTCTTATCAGGATCATACAGCCGGGTTTCCTGATCGACCGCGCCGCCGCCCTCAACGATTTTGATCTGGCGCTTGGCCTCAACATCGATGGCCGCTTGGATAAAGCGCATCGAGTTCATGTTCTTGATCTCGCAACGTGTGCCGAGATGGCCGAAATCGCCGGTCTCGCGGTAGCGTTCATAGGCGCCGGGTTGGCAGATGGACACGTTCACATCCGCACGCAGGTTGCCGTTTTGCATATTACCGTCACAGGTGCCGAGATAGCGTAGAATCTGGCGCAGTTTGACGACATAGGCCGCCGCCTCTTCGGGGCCGCGAATGTCGGGGCGGCTGACGATCTCCATCAGCGCCACACCGGTGCGGTTCAGGTCGACGAACGACATATGCGGGTCCATGTCGTGGATGGATTTACCGGCATCCTGTTCCAGATGGATACGCTCGATGCGGACCAGACGCGCCGTGCCATCCCCCATCTCAACCAGCACTTCACCTTCGCCCACGATGGGGTGGTACAACTGAGAGATCTGATAGCCCTGCGGCAGGTCAGGATAGAAATAGTTTTTGCGGTCGAAGGCAGAGAACAGGTTGATCTCGGCCTTGAGGCCCAACCCGGTGCGCACGGCTTGCTCAACGCAGAACTCGTTGATGACGGGCAACATGCCCGGCATGCCTGCGTCAACAAAAGCGACGTTTGAATTTGGCTCGGCCCCAAAGGTGGTGGAGGCGCCGGAAAAGAGCTTGGAATTTGAGGACACCTGAGCATGCACTTCCATGCCGATCACCAGTTCCCAATCTTGTTTGGCACCGGCAATGGTTTTCACTTTTGGGGTCTCATACGTCAGGTCGAGCATTGGGGGTGTCCTTGGGCGTTTCAATTCCGCATTCTGCGGTCCTGTGTTTAGGTGAGAGCGTTAGCCCATGCAAGGTGCTGTGGAGCGATCCATCAAACAACCGAGCCGACGCAATTATCATGGCGTGCCTCTCGTCATTGCGTTCCGCATTGTTTTGAAAACAAGGGTAAAGGCACATGGGCTATGTGCCTACTACGCCGGTGGGTACTATCTGTAGTTGGATTTTTGCCTTCGCGACCGGTTGTGCCACCATAACTGTCTAATTGGGAGGGAATTCATGACATATTCAGCGATATCGCATTGGACGGCGACCGAGTGGAATGACGGGATGGAAGACATTGCGCGCACCAAGTTTGTGCCGCTTATCATGTCGGTTGGCGCGTCTCGGGTGCAGATGATCCGCACGGGCGATCTGACGTTTACGGTTGTGACCGAATATTCGGACGAAGCAACGGCCAATGCCGCGCAAGAGAAGATTGCCGCGATCAGGGCGCAAGCCGCCGAGGAATTGCCGATGACGATGGATAGCAACGCGGCTGGCGGCGTGTTTGCCAGCGGATAGTGTGCGATTTAGGGCGGCCAAGGTATTAGTTTTAATCGGAAGTAATGTGGCGAAGGCGATTTGAACCCGCCTTCGCCGTTTTGATTTAGGCCGCCAATGCCGTGACACGAGACTCTCGTAACTTGGCAAGCGATATGAAATGCGCCGCCATGAACAGCGCCACAAAGAAACCGGGGAACAGCGCCAGAGGGTAATGGTTGATGATGTTTGGCGCGTCGCGCGACATCAGATGCAAGAAGCCCTCGGAGGTCATAAGACCGGTCAGAATGGCGATCAGGAAATCGACCAGTCCAATCACATTGGCCCGTATGACCAGACGCCTTGCGTCGGGCGCGTTGTTATTCACGGCCTTCATCGCCTGATATCCGGCGACCCCGGCCCAGATATCGCCAAGTCCCGCGGGCAGCGCGAATTGCCAGGGGATGACGCCCAAAGCCCAACCGATCAGGAATATCCCGCCCATAGCGCGGGGGATTTGAAAGCCAACCAGATACTCCTGACCCATCGCGTCGGTAATTTTTCGGCCCGTCGCGGTGAAACGGCCCAAAACAAAGAGCAGCCCCGCGCCGCCAAACATGAACATCAAAACAAAGGGCGGGTCAGCCAATGTAGGGGGCGGCATGAAGAGATCAGCGCGCGCCATTTGTGTGGCGGCCGCATACCACAGCCCAAGAATAACCGCGACGACGCTTGCCGCGGTCACAACAACACGACGTGGTAAATTGGCGGCTTTTGCGTTGATTGCGATGATGACCACGATCATCGCGGGCAGCAGCACCGCGAAGACATGGACGTAGCTTTCGATAAGGGTGTTGAACATGGGCATCTCCTTTTTTGATTTCACTTTGGATAGTCACTATAAAAAATATAGTCAATTCACAAAGTGGATTGTCTGGTTTATACGAGGCCTCATGAAACCGATCAGCCGCGATAACTGCCCGATCCACCGGGCCACAAATGAGATGGGCGACCAGTGGTCGCTTTTGATCCTGCGCGAGTTCTTTTTGGAAGGGCCGCGTCGTTTTCAGGATTTGCAGGCTGAACTGGGCCTGTCCCCGAATACTCTGTCGGCGCGCCTGAAAAAGATGGAGGATGCCGAGATCGTCCAGCGGCATTTCTATTCCCAAAACCCGCCGCGTGCTGAATACCGCCTGACGGAAAAAGGTCAGGCGCTCAGCCCGGTTATGAATGCGCTCTACGATTGGGGCATGGCGCAGACGGATGATCTGTAAAACCCAGCAAGGAATTGCCGGAATCTTATGGCCCCGAAAGGTTGGGTGGCCCAACAGGGATTTTTGGACCAGAGACCAATAACCATTTTATTTGGATATTGCCCGATGATCCTATCCTTGCGCCCGCTTTTTCTGTTGGTCACCTTCTTTGGAGTGATGTCCTGTTCCCGGCCAGCGCCGGACATTCCCGTTGTGATGCAATGGGATCACCAACCTGCATCGGCTGAGTGGACGGCGGCATCGCTGGATATGCTGGCAGGTGAGGCTGCGATCCTGACGCAGATCGTGCCGGAAGATGCTGAATATTGGTGCCCCGGCTATTCAGACGCCAGCCAGGAAGATCGCGCGCTGTTTTATACCGGATTTTTATCGGCCTTGGCGCGCTATGAAAGCACATGGAATCCGCGCGCCGTTGGGGGTGGCGGGCGTTGGTTTGGGCTGATGCAGATTTACCCGCCAACCGCGCGGTACCGGTCTTGTGAGGCGCAAAGTGGCACGGAGTTGCAGAACGGCGCGGCGAATGTGCGGTGTTCTCTGAGGATTATGGCTATAACGATCCCGCGCGATGGGGTGATCAGTCAGGGGCGGCGCGGTGTTGCTGCGGATTGGGGGCCGATGCGCGACGCAGATAAAGTTGCGGCGATGCGCAGCTGGTTGCATCAGCAGCCCTATTGTCAGGGGTGATGTGTTGTGACCTATAATTGGATATTATTGGGTTTGTTGCGGCACGGCACGATTTGTGCAGCCCTTTGTTTTATTAGCGCTTTAAGCGTTCCGGCAACTGCGCAAGACACGCCCGAAACAGCGCCAGAGGAAAGCCTGCGCCCAGAGCCGCGCCCGGAATTCGACTTGCCGCCGCTTCATTGGGACGAAGAACGCTCTGGAATGGCTGGGCCCGCTGGGGCCGATTGGGGCATTGCCCTTATGTCCAGTTTGCGTGCGGATGAAGAGCTGCTTTCGGTTGTTCCGGAAGATATCGCCGCTTGGTGTCCTGCCTATCCCGACGCGACCTTGAACGACAGGGCGGCGTTCTGGGCTGGGTTGATATCCGCGCTTAGCTGGCATGAAAGCACCCACCGTGAGGGCGCAATTGGCGGGGGTGGGCGTTGGTTCGGGTTGATCCAAATCTCACCGGCCACGGCGCGCTATCGCGAGTGCGGCGTTGGCACGGGAGCCGAGCTTTTGGATGGCGCTGCGAACCTACGCTGTGGCGCGCTCATCTTGTCGCAAAATGTAAGACGCGACGGGGTTATCAGCGCGGGAATGCGCGGTGTGGCCGCAGAATGGGGCCCGTTTCACACTCGGCGAAAACGTGAGGAAATGCAGGATTGGGTCAGCTCCCAACCCTATTGCGTTTCATCGGGGTAAGTTTGCCACTTGCCTCAAGATCGGAAAGGGCACGTACAGGGATATCGCGCGCCGTAAGTTCACGGATCAAAGACAAAGGATCAGGCAGGGTTTTCTCAGGCAAAGTGATTTCCTGACCGGACGCCAAGACGATGACATAGCTGCCCTGCGAAACCCGGAGATGTTTTATCAAACAAAGCGGCACAGAGCTTTCGCCCAGCCCATTGTAAATCAATAGTTTGTGGGCAGTAAGCCGAATACCAAAGAGCGGCCTGACAGCCATCTGAAACAGGCATATCGACAGACAAGGGATCATCAACGCCCAAACCCAAAGGGGCGCATGGAACTCTGCCGCGAGGGCCAGCATGGCAAGGCCCGCGACAAGGGCAGGCCAAGCATGTGCAAGGCGTCCCTTTTGGAAATATGTAAAGAACGAGGTCATTGGGGCAAGCTGCCCCCGCTTTTGGCCCATTATGTGGCACGGCCCCGACGCGGGCCGCCCAAGTGCCAAGAGTTTTACGGGAATTTGAGAGGTCTTTACCCCTCTAACATCCGGGCCACCATTTCCTGCAAATCCCGCGACAAGCCCGAGGTTTTTGACATTGCCTCAAGCTCGGCGCGCATCAATCCCTGACGATCCGCATCATATCGCGCCCATGTTTCAAACGCGGTCGACATGCGGGCGGCGGTTTGCGGGTTTGCGCCATCCAGTTTCAACAACCATTTTGCCAAGAATTGATAGCCCGCGCCCGACGGGTCATGAAACCCAGCCGGATTGCCGGCGGTCAGCCCTGCGATTGTTGCGCGGAACCGGTTGGGGTTCTTCCAGTCGAAATCGGGGTGCCGGGTCAGGCGCTCGGCCGTGGCGACCGCTTGATCCGGGGCAGCATGGGACGTCTGAAGCATGAACCATTTGTCGATGACAAGACGATCTGCCTGCCATTGATCATAGAACTGGGCGGCAACATCTGAATCGCCCGCCTCCAGCAAACACGCAAATCCGGCCAGTTGATCCGTCATATTATCGGCAGTGTCATATTGCGCCCGCGCACGTGTGCCGCCATCCAGCAGCGTTAAGAACCTAAGCGCGGTATTGCGCAAACTGCGCGCGCCTGCGGCCTCGGCTTCGGGAGAATAGGGCCCGGATTGCGTCAGCGTACCATAGAGCGTGGCAAGGTCTTGCTCGAGATGGGTTGCGATAATCTTGCTCAATTCGCGGCGCGTTTCATAGATGCGGGTGGGGTCGGGGACCAACCCAGCCTCAACCGCGCCTTGGGCAAGATCGTCTTCTGACGGAAGGCTTAACACAAGGGCGCGGAACGCCGGTTCCAGATCGGCCGTTGCCGCAGTTTTGAGCGCGTCCAGATAGGCTGTCGCGGGCGCGGTGCCATCAGCGAGCATCGCCAGCAAAGTCTCACGCGTCAGGCTGCGCCCGGCCTCCCACCGGTTAAACGCGTCGGTGTCATGGGCCAGCAGGAACGCGCGGTCTTCTGCGGATTGGTCGCGGTGCAAGGTCACTGGCGCTGAGAACCCGCGCAGGATGGATGCAGTGGGACGCGGCGCAGCGGCGCCGGTGCTGTCGGCGTCAAGATCAGAGAGATGCCAGCCACTGCCCGTCCATGTGAAATGGAAGCTCTGCTCGGCCTTGGTCATTTCAAGAACCTCTGTCGCCATGACCTCATCCCTCTTTGGGCCCAATAGGCCCACGGCGATTGGGATGACGCGCGGGTCTTTGTGGTCTTGCCCGGGCGTCGGCGCAGTTTCTTGCGTGAAATGAAGGCTGTAGGCGTGATCCGAATGTTCTTCGCGCACAGACAGGCGCGGGGTGCCGGCCTGCGAATACCACCGCTTAAACTGGGTCAGATCGCGGCCCGTGGCATCCTCAAAAACCTGCAGCCAATCCTCGATCGTTGCGGCGTCGCCGTCGTGGCGGTCAAAGTAAAGATCGAGCGCGGCTTTATACTGGTCCTCGCCCACTAGTGTTTTCAGCATCCCGATCAGCTCGGCGCCCTTTTCGTAAACCGTTGCTGTGTAGAAATTGTTGATCTCGACAAAGCTTTCAGGGCGCACAGGGTGGGCCAGCGGCCCGGCATCTTCGCGGAACTGGCGGGCCCGCAATTGCAAAACGTCGTCGATGCGTTTCACCGCCGCCCCGCGCATATCGCCCGAGAATTGCTGGTCGCGGAAGACGGTCAGACCTTCTTTCAGGCAAAGCTGGAACCAGTCGCGGCAAGTGATGCGGTTGCCCGTCCAGTTGTGGAAGTATTCATGCGCGATGATGCCTTCGATCAACTCATAATCACGGTCGGTTGCGGTTTCGGCGCTGGCGAGCACATATTTCGAGTTAAAGATGTTAAGGCCCTTGTTTTCCATCGCGCCCATGTTGAAATCATCGACGGCAACGATGTTGAACACATCCAGATCATATTCACGGCCATAAACCCCTTCATCCCATGTCATCGACCGTTTGAGCGCATCCATCGCATAGATGCATTTGCCCTCATCGCCGGGACGTACATAGATGTTGAGCGCCACCTGACGCCCAGAGGCCGTGGTGAATTCATCTGAATAGGCCACCAGATCCCCGGCAACCAATGCGAAAAGATACGAGGGCTTGGGATGCGGGTCGGTCCAGGTGGCGGAAAACGTACGTTTTCCGATCGGATTTCGTCCGAAATCCGCGCCCGCGCCCGGGTTGCCGTTGGAGAGCAACACAGGCTGATCCGAATGAAGTGTGACGGTATAGGGGGCCATCACATCCGGGCGGTCGGGAAAGAAGGTGATTTTACGAAACCCTTCGGCCTCGCATTGCGTGCAATACATGCCATTCGACATATAAAGCCCTTCAAGGGCGGTATTTTCGGACGGGTTGATTTCCACCTCAATCTGAAAGGTAAATGGCGCATCCGGCAGGTCGGCGCCCGCAATCAATATGCCCTTTGCAAAGGGCGGGCGTGTGTCCGGCAGCTCTTGCGCCGTTACTGGCGCGCCATTGATCATTGGCCCGGCTACGATCTTCAATCCATCCCCGATCAACTCTAGATTGGCCCCGGGAACCTGCGGTGTGAACTGCAATGTCGAGACAACCCGCGTTGCTTTCGGGTCGAGGTCAAACTCAAGCTCAACGTTATCCAGTTGAAACGGGTAGGGCTGATAATCGGACAGATAGATCGTCTGGGGGTCTGGGCTGGTCACGCGGGACATTTCCTTTTGGGCAGGGCGTGCCCCTTGAGTAGCGCATGAAAAGCTGGCTCGCCAAGCTGGAACTGGGCGCCAAAGAAAAATGCCCGCCCCTGACGCCTCCTGACACCATGCTGTCAGGAGGGCTGTGCGAGGAAGCTGTCATCACGATTATCCCCAAAGGAGTACCCGGATATGAGTTTTGCACCTGAGCATTTTGTCGTTTGGACCGAAATCCCTGTAACTGACCTCGAGGCGAGCGCCAAGTTTTATGAAGCGATCACCGGCGGCGAGCTGACCCGTATGGAGATGGGCGGCGGACCTGCGGTCGTTTTCAAAACCACCGATTATGCCAAAGGGATTGCGGGGCATCTTTATGTCGGCAAACCTGCGCCAGCGGGGCAGGGTCCGACCACGCATTTGATGATCGAGGGAACGCTTGAGGACGCCATGGAGCGTGTTACAAAAGCGGGCGGCACGGTTCTGTCTGAACCGATTGCGATCCCACCGGGCCGATTTGCCTATATTCATGATCTGGACAAAAACTCGATTGGCATTTTCCAGCCAAACGGCGAAGACTGGGTTCCAGAGGCCAGCTGATCGGAGAATGAAATGCGCCGTGCGGACCGTTTGTTTCAAATTGTTCAATACCTTAGGGGTGGACGGCTGGTCACGGCGCAGGTTCTTGCTGAAAAACTGGAAGTTTCAGTCAGGACCATCTACCGCGATATTGTTGATCTGCAATCCACGGGCGTGCCCATCGATGGCGAGGCCGGATATGGCTATGTCATGGATGAAGGCTATGACCTGCCGCCGCTAATGTTCACGCGGTCTGAAATAACGGCGTTGGTTGCGGGCGCGCGGTTGATCAAAGCCTTTGGCGGGGCCGAGATGGCAAAAGGCGCTGAAGAAGCCTTGGTCAAGATCCGTGCGGTTCTGCCCGAGGCCGAGCGTCAACGGGCGGCGCAATTGCAGATCCATGCTATGGCTCCGGCCATGACGGATGAGATGCGGATGCGTCTTGATGTGATCGACGGCGCGGTCGAGCGCGCGCAGCGGCTCGACTTTGCGTATGAGGATAAGCATGGCGTCAGTTCCCGCCGCAAGATCCGGCCCTTGGGCCTGTGGTTCTGGGGCTCGGCCTGGACGGCGGTTGGCTGGTGCGAGCTTAGGCAGGATTTCCGTGTGTTCCGGCCAGATCGGATGGGGGATTTACAGCTTGGCGAGGGGTTTCGCCCCGAGCGCGGCAAGCGTCTGACCGATTTTTTTGCAACGCGCGAATATTTGCGTCAGTAGCTCAGATAAGAAAAACTTAACCGACACGTAAAACTTCTGGGCAATGGGTTTGTTGCCTATAGGAAACTTTGCCTCTAACTGATGTGAGGACCACATATACGGAGGCAAGGAACATGACCAAAGAGAGCCGCGCAGAATTGCAGGTTGACCGCCAGTTGGCGCAGTTTATCGAAACCGAAGCATTGCCCGGTACCGGCGTGGATGCGGGCGCGTTTTGGCAAGCTCTCTCGAATATGGTGCATGAGCTGGGTCCGAAAAACCGCGCCCTTTTGGAAAAGCGCAGCGCCATTCAGGCGCAGATCGATGAATGGCATGTGGCCCGCCGGGGGCAGGCCCATGATGCGGCGGCATATGAAGCTTTTTTGAAAGAGATCGGATATCTGGTTCCCGAAGGTCCGAATTTCGAGATTGAAACCACCGCAACCGATCCTGAATTTGCCAGCATCGCCGGCCCGCAATTGGTGGTTCCCATCATGAATGCGCGCTTTGCGCTGAATGCGGCGAATGCACGTTGGGGCAGCCTTTATGATGCGTTTTATGGAACCGACGCTTTGGGCGATTTGCCAAGTGGCAAGGGCTATGACGCGGCACGCGGGGCGCGCGTCGTTGCAAAAGCCAAGGCGTTTTTGGACGAGGCCGTGCCCTTGGACGGCGCCACATGGGCAGATGTCACAGATATGGACGCGGTTCCATTGGCCGATCCCGGTAGCTTCAAAGGCAAGTCTGACGCATCTTACTTGTTTGAAAACAACAATCTAAAGATCATTGTTAAAGTAAATACGTCAAGCGAAATTGGGGCGAGTGACCCCGCAGGGATTTCCGATGTGATTTTGGAATCTGCCCTGTCGACCATCATGGATTGCGAGGATTCCGTCGCGGCCGTTGATGCCGAGGACAAGGTTCTTGCCTATTCCAATTGGCTGGGCCTCATGAAGGGCGATTTGACCGAAGAGGTTGCCAAGGGCGGTAAAACCATCACCCGCGCGCTGAACCCGGATTTGCAGTTTACAGCGCCTGATGGCTCGGCCCTCACTCTAAAAGGACGCGCTTTGATGTTGGTCCGCAATGTTGGCCACCTCATGACCAACCCGGCTATTTTGGATCGCGATGGATTGGAAATCGGCGAAGGGCTGATGGATGCGATGGTCACAGTATTGATCGCGATGCATGATCTTCAAAAAACCGGCGGCGCACGAAACTCGGCGGCCGGATCGGTCTATATCGTGAAGCCGAAGATGCACGGGCCAGAAGAGGTTGCCTTTGCGGATGAGATTCTCACCCATGTTGAGCGGGCGCTTGGACTGCCGGCCAATACGGTCAAACTTGGGATCATGGATGAAGAGCGACGCACCTCGGCCAATCTCAAAGAATGCATTCGGGCCGCGAAGGCGCGGGTGGCGTTCATCAATACAGGTTTTCTTGACCGAACCGGCGACGAAATTCACACTAGCATGGAGGCAGGTCCAATGCTCCCAAAAGGCGAGATGAAGGGCACGGCCTGGATCGCGTCTTATGAAGATCGCAATGTCGATATCGGATTGGCCTGCGGATTGCAGGGCAAAGCCCAGATCGGCAAAGGCATGTGGGCCATGCCCGACCGGATGGCAGATATGATGGAGGCCAAAATCGGCCACCCAATGTCTGGGGCAAACTGCGCATGGGTCCCGTCGCCAACAGCGGCAACATTGCATGCGATGCATTACCATAAGGTCGATGTGTTCGCGCGTCAGGACGAACTGAAAGCGGGCGGGGCCCGTGGCACTTTGACTGATTTGCTGACCATTCCAGTAATGGATGGCCGCAATCTGAGTGCAGAGGAGCTGACGGCAGAGATCGAGAACAACGCCCAAGGTATTCTGGGCTACGTTGTGCGGTGGGTTGATGCCGGGATTGGCTGCTCGAAAGTTCCGGATATTCACGATGTCGGGTTGATGGAGGATCGGGCGACGTGTCGGATTTCCTCTCAAGCCCTTGCAAATTGGTTGCATCACGGTGTCATTGATGAGGCGTCGGTTATGGCCGGTCTGCGCAAGATGGCCGCCGTTGTGGATGCGCAAAATGCCGGTGACCCGGCTTATCGCAATATGGCCCCCGATTTTGACGGCATCGCTTTCCAAGCGGCCTGCGATCTGGTCTTTAAGGGGCGTATACAGCCCTCAGGCTACACGGAACCTGTTTTGCATCGGCGCCGGTTGGAGCTGAAAGCGGCAGGCTGAGTGCCACTTGGCGGCTGTTGGATTTTGGGTATTTGAACAAAGAAGAAGGCGAAGGCACGGGTTGTGGACCAAAAGCGCGTGTGAACCTTAAGGGGAGATAAAAGATGATTTCGATCGAGCAGGCTAAGGTAATTATTGACGTCACCCGTAAAAAGGGACGCGAGATGGGGCTCAATCCTCTTTCGGTTGTGGTTCTGGATGCGGGTGGGCATCCCTTGGCTTTTGAGCGTGAGGATGGCGCAAGCCCCGGCCGGTTTGAAATTGCGCGGGGCAAGGCCTATGGCGCAGTGATGTTGGGTATGCCGGGTTCGGTTCAATTTGAGCGGGCCGAGGCACAAGCCTATTTCATTTCCGCAGCGAACGGCGCCTTTGGTGGCAAGTTGATTCCCGTTCCGGGCGGTGTGTTGGTTAAAGATGCCAGCGGCGCGATTGTGGGCGCGGTCGGCGTCACGGGCGACACGTCAGACAATGATGCCGAGGCGGCGATGGCCGGGATCACAGCGGCAGGATTTACGGGCGTAGTCTAAGAATTAGCCGTTTTAGCCCATTCATGCCAATGCGCCGCGCGGGAACGGGCGGCGTGTCTGGATGGGCCATTTCAAGATCGGGAAACCGCGAAAAAAGCCGCTCTAGCGCGATGCGCGCTTCGGCGCGGGCCAATTGCATGCCCAGACACACATGCGGCCCGTGTCCAAACCCAAGGTGGGGGTTGGGGCGGCGATCCAAGTGAAGCTCATCTGGAGCGGTAAACCGGGCTGGGTCGTGATTGGCCGCAATAAGAAGCGCACAAACCGCCTCGCCGCGTTTTACCTCTGTTCCGTGAAAGTGGAAATCCTCTTTGGCATAAAGCGATTTTGACATCAGGACGGGGCTAAACACCCTCATAAACTCTTCGACGGCCAGCGGAGCAAGATCCGGCTGGCTCTGGAAGTGTTCGCGCGTGGCGTCATCGCCGGAAAGGGCCCAGATCGCGTTTGAGATCAGATGCACGGTGGTTTCGTGCCCGGCAACAAAGAGGGTGAAGACAAGACTCAAAAGCTCATCTTCGCTTAGGCGGTCCCCGTCTGCCTCAACCCTGACCAGATCTGAGATGAGGCCGGGACGCGGGGCGCGGCGAACCCGCTCGAAGTCTTCTTTGAAATAACGCATCGCGCGGCGCAGCCCCGGCAGGCCAAGGAAGATGCTGCTGATGCCTGTGACGCTTGATATTGGCGCGATCCAGCGGGTTATTTTCGCGCGGTCTTCTTCGGGTATGCCAAGTAGCGCACAGATTACCAATAGGGGCAGGGCGCGGGCGTAAGTGGAAATAATTTCAACCGGCTGCTCGTGGTTGATCTGATCAAGTAGATCATCCGCGATGGCGGTGATTTGTGGCAATAACTGCTCGGTCGAACTGCGGGCAAAGGCCTGATCGACAAGACCGCGCAGGCGCTTGTGATCCTCGCCATCCATCAGATTTATGTTCTTGAGCAAAGGCCGCATGAATCGCGGCATCCACCAAAACACGCGGCGCGCGCGCCCGGCGCTGATCTGCGATGGGGCGCGCGTAAAGCGCGTCTGATCTTTCAATACCTCGCGCGCGAAAGCGTCCGTCGTCGTTAACCATATCGGACCCAAAATCGGCAAGCGGGCCCGGACCAAAGCGCCATCAGCGCGCATTCGGGTCAATTGGGGCGCCGGGTTGCGCAAAAACTCTGTGTCTCGGAGGTCATACATCTGCATGGTGAATATATTGGGTTTTGTTGGTGGATGCACAAGCGCCCCTGCGGTCTTGGGGGTTTCATGGCGGCGCCTCTTTGGTAGAAATAAGGCGATTGTCCCCTCAGGAGTCTGCCTGCTTTTGTCCCGCTCACTCATTTCTTCAGGGTCCGAGTTTGAGGCCCAAATCGGCTATTCCCGCGCCGTTGTGGATGGCGACATGATCTATGTCGCAGGCACGACCGGGTTTGACTATGACACGATGCGGATCAGTGCTGACGTGGCTGATCAGGCCGAGCAATGTTTTTGCAACATTGAGGCTGCGCTGACAAAGGCCGGAGCGGTTATGGGGGATATCCTGAGGGTCCACTATATTCTGCAAGATCCAGAAGAATGGCCGGCCTGCTGGCCCGTTACCCGCAAATGGTTGGGCGGTGTGCGCCCCGCTGCAACGATGTTCGCGGCAAAGTTACAAGATCCGCGGATGCGTATTGAGATTGAAGTCACGGCGCGGCGCGGATCGGGTAATGATTTTCGTCTTGGTCAAACCCTTAACACTATTTAGACTTCCTATAGGGTAACTTGAGCTAACCCGTATGTAAGAAGATAGTAAAATGAGGAAGAGTATGAAGCGCCCGGTTATTGGTATTATTGGCAACCAACATTTGCTGAACGATGAGTATCCGACCCATGCAGGTGGGACGATGAATTCTGAGGCGGTGTCAGAAGTTTCAGGTTGTTTGCCTTTGGTGATTCCGGCCGACCCGCGTTACGTGCAGGTCGAAGAATTGCTAGAGGTGTGTGACGGTTTTCTCTTTACTGGTGCGCGCCCGAACGTTCACCCAGAAGAATATGGTGAGGACCCGACCGAAGCCCATGGCGCGTTCGATCGCAGCCGGGACTCGGTCAGCCTGCCGCTCATCCGAGCCTGTGTTGATCGCGGTCAGCCCATTTTCGGAATTTGCCGTGGCTTTCAAGAGGTGAACGTCGCAATGGGGGGCACGCTCTACCCCGAGATCCGCGATTTGCCGGGCCGGATGAATCACCGGATGCCGCCCGATGGCACGCTTGATGAAAAATTTGCTCTCCGTCACGAGGTTTCAGTCACGCCTGGGGGACCGTTCCATCAGTTATTTGGATCCGAGGACGTGATGACAAATTCGCTGCACGGGCAGGGGATCAAAACCCCCGGAAACCGAATTGTCATTGACGGGCGTGCGCCCGATGGCACGCCAGAGGCGATTTATGTGCGCGATGCGCCCGGCTTTACCCTGTCTGTGCAATGGCATCCCGAATACCGCGCCACGCAGGATCCGGTGTCGCGCCTGTTGTTTGCTGCATTCGGACGTGCGGCAACGGCTTGGGCCGAAGGGCAGCGCGCCGCATCCGTATTGGACGTCGCTTAATTACTCTTCTTCTTCGATCAATCGGATCTCGCTGCTATCGGCGAGATCACGGATTGACGCAACAATGGCACCCATTGCGGCCTCACCCTCATCTGTTTTGACCTTGCCGCGAGATTCAGCATCTTCGCGCAATTGTTCGGCCATGCGTTTCGACATGTTTTCCAACAAAAACTCAACAGCAACGGGGGCGGTTACCATGCCAGCAGCAAGCGCAACGATCGTGTCATTGCCATCGACGCCCCGCATGATGCGTGGCACGTCTTTGGGTTCAATCCGTTTTGGAATATGTTCGAAAGTGAAGATCGATTTACGCACAATACCCGCAAAATCGGCATCTCGGTTGCTCAGCCCTTCCAGGACAGCATCACGGGTCGCGGCCGTGGCGGCATTCAGGATGGCGCCAACCCTTTCGGCTGGATTGCCTGAAAAGACCGGTTCAGTTTGGTCTTCAAGCTGCCCAGCTAAAGACGTGCCGACGCGGATCAACGTTTCGGGGTCAACCGCGCTGGTCAATGAAACGGCATGGGCCACGATATGGGCCCGGTCAGGGGGCAACTCTGCCAGAAGGATGGCCGCTTTAGCGACGGGTAGTTTTGACAGCAATATCGCGCATATTTCGGCGCTTTCGCCTTCGAGAAGAGGTTTCAGGCGGTCAATTTCGAACCCGGATATGCGCCGCCAAGGATCTGGCGGGCCTTCCGCTTCAGCCGCGTCGGCGATATGGGCGCGGGCATCATCTGTCAGGTGATCTCCGATCATATCCAAGGCACTTTGCATCGATCCGGGAAATGTAAGTCCCAAATTGTCCAGTGAATGGGCAAATTCGCGCGCGACACTGGCCAGCGTTTTGCGGTCAATGATGCTCAGCTCGGCCATTTGCCGAACCAATTTTTCCTGTTGCCTGAGGTTGAGACCAGACAATCGCGGCATCGCCCCTTCAGACACCAATAGGCGCACAATCACAGCGGCCTTTTGCGAATTTGATAGAGATACAACCGGCGCAAGTTCTGCTGTGCCGTCAATAAATGGTTTTTGTGCCAGTTCCATAATGGCCCCCGAAATCACGCTTCACCTAACCCTAAAAACATCATTGGCGGCGGTGTCTTAAGGACAAGTTTCTGAGGGGTGCAAAATTGCTCGGCTTTTTCGCTAAATCTTTTTGGAGTCAAGATGCGCGATCAGGACAGTGTCCACATCCCGGCTGAGCGGTAGCGCCCCGGCCAAAACGTCTTCGATATCAATCCAAGCGGCGCCCATGGCATCGTCATCAGGGTGGGGCGTGCCACTGACATAGGTGCAGGACACCGGCACTAAAAGAAAATGGAAATCAACCGCACCTGCCTGATCGCGGGTAATAATTTCAAGCGGTGTCAAGCTGTTACCGGGCGTTGCACATACACCGGTTTCTTCTAGCAACTCGCGCGCTGCGGCAGCCCCGACACTTTCGCCCCATTCTACATGGCCCCCGGGAAAACCCCAAAGCCCGGCATCAGGCGGATTGCGGCGTTGAACCAGAAGGACCTGATTGTCGCGGGTCGTGACCGCGATTGCACCGATGCGGGGGGGCTGGCTCATGGCGCGAGGGGCTAGAGCCCCGCATCCTCGGCCGCGCCGATCATCAGGTTCAGGTTTTGAATGGCCGTGCCCGAAGCGCCTTTGCCCAAGTTATCCAGCGTCGCCGTAACTGTGAAAATCCCAGCTTCGCCATTGCCGTGGACCGAGACTTCCATCCGGTTTGTGTCGTTGAGTTTTGTCGCCTCAACCCGCGCGGGGGCAGGCACAAGATCAACGAAACGCGCATCAGCATAGAAGGCGCTGTAGACGTCTTCCAGCGCGCCAAGATCGGTGGGCGTGTTCAGAGTTTCAGCAAAAAGATGCAGTTGCACGACCATGCCTTGTGCGAAGTTGCCAACAGAAGGCTGGAACGCAGGCTGGCGCGACAGGCCGCCATAGCGCATGATTTCTGGCACGTGTTTATGGGCCTGCGTGGTCGCATAAAGGAAATGATCTGCGGCGCTGCCCGCATCATATTCCGCAATCAAAGCCTTACCGCCGCCGGAATATCCCGAAACCCCGGTCAGGGTCACAGCCGCATCTTCTGGCAGCAGACCTGCATCGCGTAAGGGGCGGATCAGAGCAATAGAGCCGGTGGCATAGCAACCGACATTGCCGACCCGCGCCGCGCCTGCGATCGCGTCTTTTTGGCCGGGTAATTCGGGCATGCCGTAAACCCATCCACCGGCAATCCGGTGCGCTGTCGAGGCATCGATGATCCGGCAATCGCCGGCCAGTGAGACAGCCTCGATCGCAGCGGCATCTGGCAGGCACAGAATTGCGATATCGGCAGCGGCAAAGGCTTCGGCCCTTGCGCTTGCGTCTTTGCGGCGGGCCGGATCGACCGAAACCAATTCAATATCATCCCGCGCCGCCAACCGGTCACGAATTTGCAGGCCGGTTGTTCCGGCTTCACCGTCAATAAAGACCTTGGCCGACATGGCGCTTGTCCCTTTTTAAAATAGAAAATGCCGCGCCGAGGCGCGTTTCACTTGCTCTTTACAGATGCAAAAGCCTTAGCGGAAGGGGCGTTGATCGTCGTCGCGGCGCACTCGGATCGCGATACGGGACTGGCCAGGATCCTGGCGCAGAAAAAGGGAACCGATTGCGATGATCGAAACGAGTGCCAATAGCAACATGAGCCGCGTTCTCCAGATATCTGCCGCGCCCGGTGCGCAGCAGTGATTCTTTCTATATGCTAGCCGAATAAATCCCGGCTTAATAGTTGGCAGATTGTCCCGTTCTCAACGCGCGGGACAGCGCCAGTTCGGGCCAGCTGCCAGCACCGCCATGATCGGTGATTGCCGTTAGTTGCAATCGGGCGGCCTCAACTTCTCCGCGATCAAGCAGACCCATGCCGTAATAGGCCCGCGCCAATAGATTGGCCGGATTGCCCGTGATGGCCTCCAGATATGCGGCCTCGGCCCGGTCCCAATCGCCAAGTTGGCGGTGTGTAAAGCCCCAATAGGTCTGAACCCGGTCTTCGGATTGATCTGACATCGCAGCAAGCGCGCGCTGCGCATTCAAGGGCTGCCACGCATAGGCAAATTCGCGCACCGCACGATAGAGCGTGTTGTCATCCAGCCGCGCATCTTCGGCATCAACGCAGGCTTCGGTATCTGCATCCCAGATTTGCCCGTCACTGCACTCCATTGTGGTTTCAGTTGGGGTGGGCGTGCTGTCGTCGTCACTGCCGACGGCAAAGGCGGGCAGGGTCAGCGCAAGGGACATCCCAAGCGATAAAATCAATCGCATCATACAATCCTTGGTTAGAGATATGCCGGGCGGCTTAGCTGCTGGCCGTTGGTATACAAGACCCGGTTGTCACGTCATAGCTGGTGCCTGTCGCGCAGCTCATGACCTCACTATGGCTGCCATGATCGCATTCCTGCGCCAGTGCCAAACCCGGAAGTGCGACAATCGCCGCTGATAGTAGGAAAGTTCTGATCTTCATCCTTCGTCCCCTTCAATCTGGGGGCAGAGGCCAAAGAAAAAGCCCCGCCATGGTTGAATAAGGCGAGGCTAGCATGACCGGGCGTATTGCCCCAATCACGAAATAGTGGTCTTTTGCGCCAAATGCTTAGTCGCCAAAGACCCGCGCGAAAATCGTGTCGACATGTTTGGTGTGGTAGCCGAGGTCGAATTTCTCGTTGATTTCTTCTTCGGACAGCGCGGCGCGCACTTCGTCATCAGCCAGCAATTCTTCGCGGAAATCGGTGCGGTGATCCCAAACTTTCATCGCATTGCGCTGCACAAGGCGGTAGGCATCTTCGCGACTGACGCCCGCTTGGGTGAGGGCCAGCAGGACGCGCTGGCTCATCACCAGACCGGGGAACTTGTTCATGTTGTCGAGCATGTTCTGGGGGTAGACCAGCAGCTTGTCGATCACACCGGTGAGGCGCGACAGCGCGAAATCGAGGGTGATTGTGGTGTCTGGGCCAATATTGCGTTCAACCGACGAGTGGCTGATATCGCGCTCGTGCCAGAGGGCCACGTTTTCCATCGCCGGGATCACGGCCATGCGGACGAGACGCGCCAGACCGGTCAGGTTCTCGGTCAGAACCGGGTTTTTCTTATGCGGCATCGCGGAGGAGCCTTTTTGGCCCATCGAGAAGAACTCGGCCGCTTCTAGCACCTCGGTGCGCTGCATGTGGCGGATCTCGGTCGCGATATTTTCAACGGAGGAGCCAATGACGCCGAGAGTGGCAAAGAAAGCCGCGTGGCGGTCGCGAGGGATGACTTGGGTGCTGATCGGCTCTGGGACTAGGCCCAGTTGATCGCAGACATGCTCTTCCACTGCGGGGTCGATATTGGCGAAAGTGCCAACCGCGCCAGAAATCGCACCAGTGGCAATCTCAGCGCGCGCATCGCGCATGCGGCTGAGGTTGCGGTCCATCTCGGCGTAGAAACGGGCGAAGGTAAGGCCCATCGTGGTGGGTTCGGCGTGAATGCCGTGGCTGCGGCCGATGCGGATGGTGTCTTTATGTTCGATCGCGCGCCGTTTCAGAGCGGCCAGAAGACCTTCGAGATCGGCAATCAAGATATCGGCAGCACGTACCAATTGAACGTTAAAACAGGTATCCAGAACGTCGGACGAGGTCATGCCTTGATGCACAAACCGCGCTTCTTCGCTGCCAACATGTTCGGCCAGGTGGGTCAGAAAGGCGATGACGTCATGTTTGGTGACGGCCTCGATCTCATCGATGCGGGCCACATCAAACTCGACATCTTTTGCTTTCCAGACGGCCTCAGCGTTTTCGCGCGGGATCACACCCAGATTGGCCATGGCATCGCAGGCATGTGCCTCGATCTCGTACCAGATGCGGAACTTAGTCTCAGGGCTCCAGATGGCAACCATATCGGGGCGGGAATAACGAGGGATCATATGCGGGCAGCCTTGTAGAAATGTTAGATTTGCCGCTGTCATACGCCGGGGCGGCGATGATCACAAGCAAGGCCGGTGTCGCATGAGGGGCTGGTCAAAAAATCTAAATAGTGTCATTATCACACTTGTTTAAAAATGAAGCCTGCCTTAGGCTTTACGAAATTACATTTATATTGGATTTCAACCAAATGACCTTTTTTACCAAGCCATTGACGGCCGCTGCACTGATCCTGACCACCGGACTATCCCCGGTCTTCGCGCAAGACGGGATGATGTGGCAATACCATAGCAGTTTTGGCGCGACCGTCTTTGAGACCCACCTGACAGCGGTTTACGGCGTCCCGGAAAGTGACGGCATCCAGTTTCTCGGCCAATGCGCAATTGGCGCAGGTGGCCCCTATATGGTGGGCGAATTTGCAGCGAATGTAGGGGCGCGCCCAGACGGTAGCCTTGTCGATTTGACCTATATTGATAGCCGCGGGCAGTCTGGCAGTATCCCGACCACCGTTGTGGGCACCAACCGCGAGGTTGGCGTCAGCGGCGTAGAATTTGTGGCCGATATTGACGATCCCTTTTGGCAGATGCTGCGCGCTGGCGGGTTGTTCAGCTATAGTTTGCCGGGCGGCGAGATCGCCTCCATGTCGCTTGCCGGCGCGGGGGAGGTGATGGGCCAACTTATTTCGGATTGCGCCAATATCGGCGCGCTTCCAACAGGGAGCACCCCGCCAGCCTTTCCCGATGACGTTAGTTGCCACAGCATTTTCGGCATGGCCTCGCAAAACGGTGACGCCCCGCAGCGCGTGACATTTACCAATGGCGGTGACGGATATCGCGCATTGTTCTGGATGGATTACGGCGGTGCGCCGGTCTTTATGGATCACCTCGAGCCCGGTCAGTCCGCGACCTATGACACCTATCTGACTCATCCATGGATGGTGACAGATGGCCCTGGAAACTGCCTGGAAGCAATGCTGCCGCAAGGCGGGAATGACAGCTATATGTTCACCGCCGCAAACCAGTTTTTCGGGGCTGAATGATCCAACTCGCGCCCCTGCCAAAATATGGGCGCGTTGCTACGTCGGGTCTTTTATCAGCAGATCTTATTTTGGGCGCTTACACACTGCGCAAAGCGGGCGTGGTCCGCAATGGCCGGTTGGTGAGCCTTCCAAAGCGTGAAATGGTGCGCGAAATTTGGCATGATGGGGTGTCAGGTTTAGCTGCTCAATCGAGAGCGCCCCCTTGCCACGTTGAAAATATTACGCACTGTTGGGGGAACCTAAGAATTCCAACATACGATTATTGCGTCTTAAGAGTAAGGAATTGTCATGTCCCGCAAAACTGTCATTGCCTTTGGGGTGTCCATATTCACTGCATTTTTTGCGCCGAGCGGGCCAGCTCTGGCGCAAAGTGAATTGAGTTGGACCTACTCAAGGGCTGTCTCGACCGATGTTGAAGCGACGGATCTGCTGATCGCCTATGGCGTGCCTTTTTCGGGCTTCCTGCTGGCAAGGTTTGATTGCGATCGCAATGGCGGTGCGCCCTTTGTGCATGCGAATTTTGTCACCGAAATTGGAGCGGCCACAGAAAGATCACCTGCCAATCTGTTCGTTCAACCTCATGGGGGTGCGGCGCTGTCTGTGTCGGGTTTGGTTTACACGGATCCATATGATTTCGGCGCGGTGGGCATGACGGCAGAATTGCCGCTGACCCATCCGTTTTTCAGCGCGTTACGCCAATATGACAGCCTGAGTTACCATCTGCCGGGCCTGCCGGGTAATACTCTGCCGCTTGCGCAGGCCCGCGGGGATATTTCTCAATTTCTGCAAGATTGCGCCAATATCGACCAACTCGATGCACGAACCAGCCCCGCTTCGGGCCACCCTGAGCCGCAGGACCCAGCAGGCAATTGCGCGCGCTTTACCAATATGCGCTCTAGGACCGAGACATTTCCGCTTGAGATCACATTTTCAAACCAGACAAGCGAGGACCGAGTGTTGTTTTGGATCGATCATGATGGGCTACCGCACCAATTGGCCTATCTTGCGACGGGGCAAGAGGCGACCACCGCAACCTACGTCACGCATCCCATGATGATCACCAACGCATCAGGGCAGTGTTTAGCTGTGGTTGAGCCGCAGGTGGGCCAAAGTCGCCACGAGATCAGGAATTAGCGTTATGAGCCAGCAGAATAGCCGCGCCCAACTCCGGGTGTCCAATAGTCGTTCCAAGCCTCTTTAAACAGCGATTGGAATTGCGAGGGCTTCAGGCCGTTGATGACACCAATATGCATCTGAACCTTACCGGCCAGATCGAAATTGATTTGGATCGCTGCGTCCAATGCCTCCAGTTCAGCTCCATTGTGACGAACTTGTAGGCCGGACAGGATGTCGGCGTTGTGCTGTTCATCCCTCTTCGGGATCGGGGCGCCCTTAAGAAATTCGTCAAAGGCTTTGCTGGGGTGAAATTCCCCTTCAACGCCGCCCATCGGGGGATCGCAGCCCTCGACCACCATATGCCCAAGATGAATGTTGCCTGAGTAAAACGCAATTTTATGCGGTGGAATTTGCAGTTCTCGCACTGCAAATTACCCCTTCATCAGCCGGTCGGCCTTTTTGCGGACCAGCACGCTGCGCAGATCATGCATGGCCAGAAGCAGGCGGTCCGTGACCTCCTCAAGCGCGTCATCTGTGGCGCGGCTTTGGGCCCATTGTGTGGTCAGGTTCAGGTGATCAATCGCGCGGTCGATATCGTCCAGCTCACGCGCGGCCAGCGTGGTTTGGCGCTCGGTCTTCCAATCGTCGATCACCTTCAGCTCATCCGGTGTCAGGACGTGGCTGCCATGCGGTTTGATCTTGTCATTCTTGACATTGACCATCGCAATTTCGGTCATCTCAATCCGGCGCTGGCGGTTCTCTGTATCAACCCGATAGACGGCAGCGCCGTTTTCTTTCACACGAAAGTAGAATTCTGGAAGCTCTGCCATAGTCCCCGCCTGTTTTTAGGCAATCTAGAAAGCGGGGGACCGGAAGTCAAAACCTCAGGCGGGTTTGCGGGCAACGATATACCGACTGGGTGCGGTCGGAGGGTATAGACCGGTCTCGACAATCTCAAACCCGGCCTCTTTTACCAGCCTGTCGGCATCATCAACCGACAATACCCGCAGATAAGGGGCTTTGCCGACCAGTTGCATGATCTTGACCATTGGAACAACAAAGAAGCGCTTGCCGTGCAAGCAGGGCGTTTTCGAAATGAAGAGCCCGCCGGGGCGTATTTTGCGGTAAATGGCGGCCAGATCCTCTTCAAGTGCGGGAAGAAGATGCAGAAGGTTCAAGGCAAGGACCGCATCAAAGCTTTCATCGGGAAACGGGTTGTTGCTTGGCGCGGCCTGTACGACTTCAATGTTCTTAAGGCTTTCATTCCAAACCTTTTCTTTGCCAATCGCCACCATCTCGGCCGAAAAGTCGCTTGCTGTGATATGGCCCACATGAGGCGCCAAAAGCATCGCGGTCGAGGCCGTGCCGGCGCCAAATTCCAAAACCTTATCTTCGGGGCCAAGATAGGATCTGGTGCGCTCCAGTGATTGCTCATAGGCGGCCTGATTGCCGATGGGGCGGGTGGCATATTTCCGTGCGATGCCGTCCCAGAATGTGGAAGATGTGGTAGCCATGATGCGGTGTCCTTAGATCGTTGGAACGTGATTAGCGGCGAACACCACCAAAAGAAATTGCATAAATCCGTATTCTGGATATACATATTTGTATGAACTGGAGCGCGGTAAATTTCGATTGGAACCAAATCCGGGCCTTTCTGGCAACGGTTGAAGAGGGCACTTTGTCCGGTGCTGCCCGCGCATTGGGGTTAACGCAGCCAACGCTCGGGCGGCAGGTCAGTGCGCTGGAAGATGCATTGAAGATCACCTTGTTTGAACGGGTCGGAAAAAGCCTGATCCTGACCGGTGCGGGGCTGGATCTGGTGGAGCATGTCCGGGCAATGGGGCAGGCAGCTGAACGCATTTCGCTGTCTGCGGCGGGGCATAATCAGGATGTTTCCGGAGACGTGCGGATCTCGGTCTCGGATGGGTTTGCGGCTTATGTTCTTCCGCCGATCCTGAAATCTTTGCGCAGCGTCGCGCCCGGTCTTACCATTGAAGTTATTCCAGAAAACCGCCTGAGCGACCTTCGCCGCCGCGAGGCCGATATCGCCATTCGTCATGTGCGCCCCGAAGATCCGGAACTGTTTGGGAAGCGCCTAAAGGATGGCAGCGGCTCGCTTTATGCCGCGACCAGCTGGTTAGAGGAATATGGCCGTCCCTCTCGGATTGAAGACCTGAATGGGAAAGACATGATCGGCATGGCGCGGCCCGAGGTCATGCTGGCCGAGATCCAAAAACGCGGAATTAACCTGACCGATCCTAATATCCCTTTTCGATGTGAAAGTTCGAATGTTGCGTGGGAAATGCTGCGGGCTGGCCTTGGTTTTGGCATCATGTCCGACCTTGTTGGCGAAACGACCCCGGGCGTCGAGCGGATCGATCTTCCCGGGGTTAATCGCATTTCATTTCCCAATTGGCTGATCACCCATCGCGAGCTGCATACAAGCCGCCGCATTCGGGTTGTTTTTGATCAGATCGCCAAAGCGCTGGCGTAAGGCCCGCCCTTTTGAGCGTATTCTTCAGCGAAAGGTGACGAGGTAGACACCTGCGATAACGCATGCAGCGCCGGCGATTTTGCCAATGCTCAATGGCGTGGCTGGGACGCCAAAAAGGCCAAAATAGCCAAAAAGCAATCCGGCCAGAACCTGACCCGACACCAAAAGCACGAAAAACGCGCCGATGCCGATGCGGGGGACAAGAAAGCTGGACCCGATAATCATGGCGGCGCTCATGATGCCTGCGGTCAAAAGCCAGAGCGGTATGGTTCCAATTCTTTGAAACTGCTCAACCCGGGCACCAGACGCGATGGCGACGACAATCGAGGTGAGTAACCCGATCGCAAAAAACGGCACGTTCGCCATAGGGCCAGAGCCCAAAATCCGCGCTGTTTGGCTAATCATGGGCAAGTAGATCGAGATGATCGCCCCCATAAGCAACGCCAATCCGACCAAGTGAATTGCCATGAGATCGTCCCCGATTGTTAATTTCAATCGAGCTTAACCCGCACTTTGGCGATCTGTCCTATTATTGTTAGTGATTGCCGCGCGCAGAAAAGAGGCTGGCCTCTTCGGCGGCTTTTTTAAGGGCGCGGCTTTTGTTTTCGGTTTCTTCGAACTCGGCCTCGGGGTCACTGTCATAGACAACGCCGCCGCCCGCTTGGATATAAAGCGTCTCGTCTTTGATCACGGCTGTGCGTAGCGCAATACACATATCCATGTCGCCGCCCGCGCTGAAATAGCCCAAGCCGCCGCCATATACGCCGCGTTTTTCTGGCTCTAGCTCGTCGATGATCTCCATCGCGCGCACTTTTGGGGCGCCCGAGACGGTGCCAGCAGGCAGACCGGATAGCAGCGCCGACAGCGCGTCATGATCATCCGACAACTCACCCACAACGTTCGAGACGATATGCATGACATGGCTATAGCGCTCGATGACGAATTCTTCGGTCGGGTGCACCGTGCCGATTTTCGAAACCTTGCCCGTGTCATTGCGGCCCAGATCCAGCAGCATCAGATGCTCGGCCAGCTCTTTTTTGTCAGACAGCAGGTCCAATTCAAGGGCTTTGTCTTCCTCTTGCGTCGCGCCGCGTTTGCGGGTGCCTGCGATGGGACGGATCGTGACCTCTTTGTCAAAGACGCGCACCAAAATTTCAGGGCTGGCGCCCACGACCTGAAAGCCGCCAAAGTTGAAAAAGAACATAAAGGGCGAGGGGTTGGTGCGGCGCAGCGCGCGATAAAGCGCAAAGGGCGGCTCGCGGAACTCTTGGCTCCAGCGTTGTGAAGGGACCACCTGAAAGATGTCACCAGCACGGATGTAGTCCTTGGCCTTTTCGACAGCCGCCAAATAGTCAGCGCGCGCGAAATTCGACACGGGCGTTGCGGCCTCGGTTATTTGGCCAATTTCACGGGCCGCGTCACTGGGCTGTCGATCCAAATCGCGTACGGCGTCCATGACGCGTTCGGCCGCTTGCGCATAAGCGGCGCGCGCAGACAGGCCCGATCCGGTCCACGCGGGGCTAACAACAGTAACCTCGTTTTTGACCGCATCCAGTACCGCAATCACGGATGGGCGCATCAACACTGCATCAGGCAGGCCAAGCGGGTCAGGATTGACGTTGGGCAAATGTTCGACAAGGCGGATCATGTCATAGCCAAGAAAGCCAAACAGCCCGGCAGCCGATGCTGGCAAATCCTTGGGCATATCAATCCGGCTTTCGGCCAGAATACGGCGGATCATCTCAAGCGGGGCAGGGGTGCAATCCTCGAACGTATCCCGGTCAAAACGCGCGCCGCGATTGATGCGGCTGGTCTCGCCCCGGCATTCCCAGATCAGATCTGGCTTGAGGCCAATGATCGAATAGCGCCCACGCACTTCACCGCCGGTGACGGATTCAAGGATAAAGCTGTCTTGTCCGGCATCGGCCAGTTTCATCATTACTGAAACCGGTGTGTCCAGATCAGCAGCCAGCCGCGTATAGACCAACTGATTTTCGCCAGCCTCATACCCCTTTGAAAAGGCGTCAAATTCCGGGATTAATGCCATGGTGCCTCAGGGGAATTGTGCGTTGATAGCCTGGATCAGATTGGTGTCGAGCGTGATGCCGACATCGGCTTGCAGCGCCTGCCCATACGCTTCGAACAGGTCGTTGGTGATGTCTTGGCCAAGCTGCGCCCCAAGGAAGCCTTGTAAGGCGACAGCCTCGGCTGATCCGCGCGTGCCAGCGTTGATTGCGTCAAGGCGTAGGATCCAAGCGGCGCGGGCGGCAGGAATGACAACCATGTCTCCGGGCTGCGCCAATTGGAAGCCTTGGGCAACAAGCGTTTCGGGCGCTTCAGGAATGAAATCACGGCGGCGGATTTGCAGTTCTTCCTGCAAGGTCAAACCGGTTTCTTCAAGCGTTTGGCCGCTGACCAGTTCCGCCAAGATCGCATCGGCCCGATCACCAACACGGGTGCGCAATTGCGATGCGCGCCACGCATCGGCGACTTCGTCAGTGATCTCTTCAAATGGTGGAACGGCCGGAGGGATAATCTCATCAAGGCGCAATGCAAAAAGCCCGCCATCAGACAGTTCTAACATTTCGGGGAAGTCACCATCGCGCACGGCAATTGCGGCCTCGCCAAAGGCAGCATAGGCTGCGATGTCGTTTTCGCTGGCTTGCGTCCAGTTGATCGTGCCCAGCTCAAGCTCGGTTTCGCCGGCCAGTTCTTCAAGCTCTGCGCCTTCGGCCAGGAGATCGTCAAGATCGTCCCACATGGCGGCAATCACACGCTGTGCGCGCTGCTCGGCCAGTTCGTTGCGCAGATCGGGACCTGCGTCCTCAAAGGGGATTTCGCTGGATTGCAACACTGCGTTGATGCGGAAAAGGGCGGGACCAAACTCACTATCGAGCGGGCCCAGAATTTCGGACTCGGTATCGGCGAAAATTACGGCGGCGGCTGCATCGGACAGATCCGTTGCAGCAGTTTCGCCCAGATCCACGTCATCAAGTGTTAGTCCGCGATCTTCGACAAGCGTGTCAAAATCGGTTTCGCCAGCATCCAGAGCAGCACGCGCTGCGTCGGCTTCTTCTTGCGATGGGAACACCAAGCGTTCCAATAGGCGACGTTCAGGCTGAACATATTCCGAGATTCGATCATTATAGAGGTCCAGCAGAACCTGTTCTTCGATCTCGACACTGTCCATGATCATGTCGGGCGTGATCCATGCATAGGTGATCGCGCGGGCCTCGGGGCGTTCGAACCGGGCGTTGTTTTCCTCGTAATAGGCTAAAAGGTCGGCATCGGTTGGTGCCGTCAGCCCAGTGGACAAGTCCGATTCAGTGACGCGGGCAAGGGTGAAATCGCGGGTTTCGGTCTGATAGGCGACAAGGATTTCTGTGTAATCTTGGGGGGCCGAGACGCCGCCAATGATTGCACCTTGCATCAAAGAGCGGACGATATCTTCGCGAACCGATTCTTCATATTCGGCTGGCGTGATGTTGTTTTGCGCCAAAGAAAACTCGTAGGCATCTTGGTCGAAATTTCCATCAATACCCGAAAAACCGGGTGTCGCGCGAACCTCTTCAACCACAAGCGCGTCACCGACGGACAGGCTCATCTCGGTTGCTTCATGCTCAAGCGCTGCACGCGCGACCAGGCTTTCGATGATCGCCCGGTCAAGACCTGCGGCTGTCAATGCGGCCATCGATGTATAGGCGCCGCCGTTGATGGCCTGATCGCGCAGCGTGTTCTGCACGGCGCGGGCATATTCATCTGCCGTGATCGTGGCCGTTCCGACGCGGCCCACTTCGGATCCGCCGCCAGAGAAGCTGCCAATGCCGAACCCTGCCAATGCGAACATCAAAAGGCCCAAGAGAACCCAAACAACGATGTCAGACAGTTTTTTTCCTGCGCTTTTGGCCATGTCGGCGCTCTCCCTAAATCAGGCGTCGGATGAGAGGTTTAGGGGCTTGCGCGAGGGGGGGCAAGGGGTCAATGGGGCAGGGCCGCAATCCGATTGCCAAGCTCGGTCAATTCTGTGGCATCTGCATTGGCAAAAGCGATGCGCAATGTGGCCTCGGCCAAACCGGTTCCGCCTTCTGATTTCAACGGACCAAACATGGTGCCGGGCAGGGTCAATATGCCAGCCTGATGCACCAGATCCTTGGCAACTTCGTTGGAGGGTTCGGCAAAGGGATGCCGGATATAGGCGAAATAAGCGCCACATCCCAACAGATCCCACCCCGGTAGCGCACCGAAAACGGTTTCGGCGGCGGCGCGGCGGGCCAGGATTTCGTGCCGCTCGGAGGCGAGCCATTGGTCAAGATTATTCAGCCCCCACAGCGCACCGATCTGGCCCACTTGCGGCGGGCAAATTGAGACAGTGTCGAGGAATTTTTCCATTTCGGAAAGCCGCTCGACGGAGGTTGCGACCGCGCCAACGCGGTGTCCTGTCAGGCGGAAGGATTTGGAAAAGGAATAGAGATGAATAAGCGTGTCATCCCAATCTGGATCAGAAAACAGGTCATGCGGCGCGCCTGATTGCGAATGAAAATCGCGATAAGTTTCGTCGAGAATAAGGGCAATTCCGCGGGCGCGGCAGAGATCCCGAAAGGCAGCAATAAGGGACGGCGGATATTCAACGCCGCAGGGATTATTGGGTGAAATCAAGACAATGGCACGGGTGCGGTCGGTGATACATGCAGCGGCTGCCTCGGGATCTGGCAACAGCGTTTCATCGCAAGGCAGAATTGTCGTCTCAATCCCCGCCATATCCAGCCACATTTTGTGGTTGAAATAATAGGGCGTCGGAAGGATCACGGCATCGCCGGGCCCGGCAAGTGTTGCGGTGGCGGCAACGAAGGCTTGGTTGCACCCTGCGGTGATGGCGATTTGATCGGCCGAGGTGGCGGCGCCGTAATGCGCATTGATATTTTCAGACAGTCTTTCACGCAGAGCATCATTGCCCAGAACGGGCCCATAAAGGTGGGCATCGGGATCGGCCAGAACCGCTTCTGCCATTGCGGCGCGCAAGGCTGGAGGTGGCGGATCGACAGGGGCGGCTTGGCTGACATTGATCAGGGGCCGCTCGGGCGGGAATGTGACGCCGTCAATCCAGCGCCGCGCTTCCATGACGGGGGGCGCGAAGGCCCCGGAAAGGAAAGGGTTAAACCCAGCCATGTCTGAAATCCTGGCAATTGTGCTTAAAAGAATGGGGTGATCTCAGCAAAAAGGCGCAGATCTTGCAACCCGCGCCTTTTGAAAATGACTCAAATCACTGAGTTAGAACGGAATTTCATCGTCCATGTCGTTATTGCCGCCGGAACTGCCACCTTGTGGGCCGGATCCGCCGCGATCATCGGGGAAACCACCGCCGCCGCCCGGGTAACCGCCGCCCTGACCGCCACCATAGCCGCCGCCGCCACCGCCGCCGCTTTCGCTTCGGCCATCAAGCATGACCAAAGTTCCGCCAAAGCCTTGCAGCACAACTTCGGTGCTGTAGCGGTCAGCGCCGGATTGATCCTGCCATTTGCGGGTTTGCAGCTGGCCTTCGATGTAAACCTTACTGCCTTTGCGCAGATATTGCTCGGCCACGCGGACCAGACCTTCTTGGAAGATGGCAACCGAATGCCATTCGGTCTTTTCTCGGCGCTCGCCAGTGCTGCGGTCTTTCCAGGTTTCTGAGGTTGCGATGCGTAGGTTGCACACCTTACCGCCGTTTTGGAACGACCGCGTTTCGGGGTCGCGGCCCAGATTTCCCACCAAGATCACTTTGTTGACGGACCCAGCCATGGTCACCCCCTATTTATCTTTGATTCTGATATGTTTCAGCCCCCGGTTAAAACATCCGATCGGGCTTAAGGAAAGGCAAATGGGCGCGTATTGGCGCCTCTCTTTGCGCAAGTGCTGGAAAAGATGTGGATAATTATTATATTGCGGTAACTCGAACGATTTCGATCTGGGTGCATGAGAGAGACAAAGGAAGGGGGACGCAGTTGGAAATGAGAAAGTGGATGGTTGTGTCTGCGATGTTGCTTTCCCCTGCGATGGTCACGGCTCAAGGGCTGAGCGCAGACCGGTTGCGCTTGTTGGATCAGCAGCTTGGCGTTCTCGATAACCGTGCGGCCACGCAGTATGAATTTTCGTCTCGATTGCAGCCGGAAACCGAAGAAGAGCCGGTGCCGCTTTATACTGGCTCATATTCCGGCCCATATATTGAAGTGGCCCGCGCTGCGGCCCGCCGTCATGACATCCCCGAGGATCTTTTCCTGCGGCTTGTTACGCAAGAAAGTGGTTGGAACAACGGGGCCATTAGCCATGCAGGCGCGATTGGGCTGGCGCAATTGATGCCGGATACGGCCTCACTTTTGGGCGTGAACCCGCATAATGCGCAGGAAAACCTTGATGGCGGCGCGCGGTATCTGGCGCAGCAATATCGCCGGTTTGGCACGTGGCGTCTGGCTTTGGCGGCCTATAATGCGGGCCCCGAGGCGGTTGTCAGGCATGATGGTGTGCCACCCTATGCCGAAACCCAAGCCTATGTCCGCGCCATTTTAGGCGCTTAATTATTCCAGCAAAAACGTCACGGGCGCGCCGTCTGGTAAATCCAAACGGCGCCTTAGTTCTTTTCGGGCGCGCGACAGGCGGGATGTGACGGCGCCCTCTCCGATGCCCAGCCGTTTGCCGATTTCCGCATAGCTGAGCCCCTCAACCCCGTGCATCTGGATCAGCTCGGCTTGGGCTTTCGGCATGTCGTTGAGGGCATTCAGAGTTTCCGTGCAGATCATCTGAGCTTGCCCCTCAGCTGCAGATGTACCGGTCTCGATTTCGTCGATTGCAAGCCCATGGGTGAAAAGCTGATCCTCAAAGCTCTGTCGACTGCCTCTGCTTCGGATACGATTGCGCAGGGCCGAAAAGGCATAACCGCGTAGATCGTCTATGGCGTCTTTTTCCGGATCGGCCATCCGTGCCCAAAGTCTAAGGACGATATCTTGAACAAGATCATCTGCCGCCTCGCGGTCACGTGTGAGATATCGGGCGACCCGCAATAGATCAGGCAAGAGCGCCTCAAGCTGGGTGGCGGTGTGATGGGGGATCAGGCGCGGCTTCGTCATTTTTTTAGGTCAGATCGTCAAGGGAACATTGCCTGTCAGCATTGAGGATCGGCATTGCGCAGCAAGCTGCTTGACGCAGCGCGACCAAAATGCGCTGGCGCCCGCGCGCAATAGGCAATGCGCCGCCCGGCGTGATTTTGCCCGGCGAGCCTTTGCGAGGCGCGACTCGGGTTTTTGGCGGTCAGGCGCCGATACAGCGTAATGGCGCAGACCGTGTGAAAGGAATGGCAGTGCCGTTGGTCTTGTTTGGGGAAGGCGCCGAAACGCAACCAACTCACGGCGTGTTCACTTATTCAATCAATGGTTGCAAAGGAGCAAACCAATGCGTTTTTCCCAACTCTTCCGCTCGGTCCGTGCCTATAGTCTGGCATTTGGCATCACAGGCGTATGTCTGATGACAGCGGCCTTCGCGGCTGAGGACATGATGATGGACACAGATGGTGACGGCCTGATTTCGTTGGCCGAGCTGCAATTTGCCTATCCTGAAATGACCCAAGAAATCTTCGCCGCAATCGACGCAGATGGCTCGGGTGCTTTGGATGAGCTAGAGCTGAGTGTCGCGATGGAAGCCGGCATTTTACCCTCCGAAGGTTAAACCGGCCGAACGCGCACTGTTGGCGGGCATGCCGGATCATGCAGTGCCGGGAGCTGCGAGGGACGTAAAAATCGCGCCCGGCAAATGCATCTAAGGCTTAGGACAGCCTGCCAAACGGACGGGAGCGCCCAAAAACAGGGCGCTCCCGTTCATGTGAAAGATTGTCGCTATGGCAGGTCTCGCGCCTGTGAACATTCTGGCTTAGACTGGCTTCATGAGCCTTAGGAGTGTTTAAGAATGGCAGCGATACCGCCTGTTTGTGATTTTAACCGTCCCGCCCCAAATTTCACTCTCAAAGCTACCAATGGTCGGTCCTATAATTACTCGGATATTGCAGGGCAAAAGGGCACATTGATAATGTTCATTTGTAACCATTGTCCGTTTGTTTTGAAAGTCATAGACCGGATCACGCGTGAAGCGTCAGAGTTGCAGCTTTATGGAATTGGGGTGGCGGCAATCTGTTCAAACGATCCGATTAGCTACCCTTCTGACAGTTTTGAAAATATGGCCACGATGGCGATAGAACGGAAATTTTCCTTTCCCTATTTGCATGACGCCGATCAAAGTGTTGCGCGGGAATATGACGCGATTTGTACGCCGGATTTCTTTGGGTTTAATGCCGAAGGAAAGCTGCAATATAGGGGCCGTCTGGACGCGTCGCGATCCGAGGCCGATCCTGCAGACGTGGACCGCGATCTTTTTGAAGCTATGAAACTGATTTCCGCAACCGGGCAGGGGCCGCGCGACCAGATCCCGTCCATGGGATGCTCAATTAAATGGAAAGCCGCCTGATACCCCATAAACTGAACCGGCGTAGATTCCTCGCTCTCGGCTTGGCGTCTTTGGGCGCGACCGGCGCGCTGGCAGCGCCGGGTGCGGGTCTTGATAAGGTTCCTCTTGCTTCTGTTGGATTCGATATCGATCCACGTATGGGAGATGTTTTGGCAGGCATTTCCACCGAAAACCTGCGCCACGATATTGCTGCGCTCAGTGGCTTTCCGACCAGATGGACGCAAAGCCCGGATTTTCGCGCGGTCGAGGATTGGATGGCCAGCGCCATGGGCGCGGCAACGGCACAGGGCCAAGCGGTACTCCAACCCTACCTAACCCCGTCTGGCCAGACCCGGCATAACATCTTGTCGCATCAACCCGATCTGTCCCGCCCGATAATCTTGGTCGGTGCGCATTTTGACAGTACATCCGAACAGCCCGCGCGCCTTGCACCGGGGGCCAATGATAATGCCAGCGGTGTTGCCGCCATGTTAGAAGCCGCGCGCCGTCTTGGTGGTCTGACCTTACAAAGCCAAGTGGTTTTTATTGCATTTTCGGGGGAGGAGCAGGGGTTTTGGGGATCAACCGCCGCGGCAGCTGCCGCGCGCGCAGAGGGATGGAGCGTTGATCTTATGATCAACCTCGACATGTTAGGGCGCCGGGTTCCCATCCCCTCAACGCCGCTTTTTGTTGAGTATGATCAAGGCAATGCGGTTCATGCCAACAATGCCGCAGCGCGTGACTTTGGGGTGATGGCAGCTGGGCTTGCAAGCGAACTGACGGCGCTGGAGACAACGCATACTGATATCTGGGGAAGCGACTACATGCCCTTTGAAGCCGAGGGATATCCATGTATCGGCTTCTATGATGGCGGCGCTGATACTGCCGAATATCACTCGACTCAAGATACGATCGGTCAGATCGACTTTGACAGGCTTACAGAAGTGACCCACCTCTTGGTTGCAAGTATTTTGACCGTTGCCGCCGGCGCCGGGCCGACAAGGGCCCAAGCGCAAGATTAAGGAGCTTTCACCGCAAAAAGCGTTTACGCGCCGCGCAACATGGCTGCAACGCCGGTGCGGGAGACGCGGACAGATCCAAGCGGGCGCATCAGATCACTGAATGCATCGATCTTTTCTGGGGTGCCTGTCATTTCGAAAATGAAACTTTCCAGCGTTGAATCGACGACATTTGCTCGGAAGATCTCGGCAATACGCAGCGCCTCGACACGGTGGTCGCCTTTGCCTTTGAACTTGATCAGGGCCAATTCGCGGCTGACATGCGGGCCAGCAACGGTCAGGTCATAAACTTCATGGACGGGGACCATACGTTCTAGCTGCATCTTGATCTGATGGATGATCTGAGGCGTACCTGAGGTCACGATATTGATGCGCGACAGGTGACCTTCGTGATCGACTTCGGCCACGGTAAGGCTGTCGATGTTATACCCCCGCCCGGAAAAGAGGCCGATGACACGGGCCAGAACGCCCGCTTCGTTATCGACGAGAATGGCCAGCGTGTGGGATTCGATCACATCAGACAGGTGACTGCGCAAATCATAGGCAGAATGGCTGGTCGAGCCTTTTTCGATATTGAGAGGGGACATGTCAGGTTCCTTGTGATGAAGGGGGCTTGGCGCGCAATGCGGTGACCACGGCAATGAGGGTCACAACAAAAGCAAGGACAAGAATGGGGGATGAAAAGGGGCGGATCGGGGCAAACTCGTTCCCGAAAATGACACGGGCAACCATGACCGGACCGACGCCCAGCCACAAAAGGGTCGAGATGCACAGGCCGGGCAAATTCGGTTGCAATGCGCCAGAGCGCAACAGGAATAGCAAAAGCGGGACAAGCAGCGTCGCCTCGTAATGCCACATATAGGGGCTGGTCACCAAAAGACCGGCGATCAACATTGCGAATTTAAGGTCCATACCGATATCGCGGCGTCGCCAGATCAGAAAGATCGCGATGGCCGCTGTAATGGCCAAGGAAAACTGCGTGGCAAATGCAATCGTTTCATTGACGCCCAGCATGGTCAGGATCGAAAACGCGCTGATCATCTGGTCATCTTCGCCGATATTGCTGCGCATTTGATTGAAATGCTGCTCGCCCATCTCGAAGAATGCTGTCCAGTACTCCATGCCAAAGGCGAGTGTTCCGGCCAAGACAATCAAAATTGCGGTGCCCGCAGCCGAAAAGATCACGCGCCAATAGCCGCCAGCGAGCAACGCTACAGGGATTAAAAGGCCAAGCTGCGGTTTCATGGTCAGCAGCCCGATCATGACCCCTGCCGCAACATAGCGGCCATCGCGCAGAAAGCCGAGCCCGGCAATCAACCCTGCCGTCCAAAGGATAGGTGTTTGGCCAAGCATATAAGCCGCAATGGTTGTTGGCGCAAAAGCGAGGGCCAGCCAAAGCCCCGGCGCGCCGCGGGTGAACATCCGTAATGCCGCCAAAAGCGCTATGGCTGAAACGGTATTGTAAAGGGCCCATGCCGTGAAAAAGGGCAGCGTTCCTAAGGGCATAAGCAGTATTAAATACCCTGCAGGATAGACCCATGGCAGCCATTCGGCCTCTTCTACCTGATGAATGGCAAACAGCGCATCGAGATCAAAAGCAGCCACTGCATTGCCCTCAAGCGCAAGCTGCGCAGCAGACCAGAAGACGATGAAATCGATCCCAAATGTAACGTCGCCGGCATTCTCGACATGGCGCATCATCAAATAGCACCAGAACGCCAAAATCGCGATGACGATACCTGCGCCAATCACGCCGATGCGAAAAGTGTTTTGACCCTTGTAAGGAGCAAGAGCGGCAGCGTCTTCGGCCTGAGCAAGAGCCGCGTGGTGATCATATTTATCCGTCGTCATTGGCTCACCTGACCTGCATCGCGTGGTTCTGCGGCATATCCATATTGATCAATCCAGCGCTCTAGCGGGTCCATGACAGATGCCATCTGGCGTTCGTAATTGCGCCAACGCCCTGCGGCGGAACGATAGAGCTTTTGCGATACCTGGCGATAACTGGCCGTGCGAACAACGCGCGCGCTTTCGTGGAAACGGTCCATTTGGTCAAGCCAGCTTAGCTCGCAAAACTCCAAAACCGGCGTCACGGTGCCTTTAAGATCATGTACAAGATCTTCATATCTGATCTCGATAACATTCAGATCCAATTTATCCCGGTAGGTTTGCCACAAACACATGGTTTTATCATAGAGCCGGGCAGTTGCCTCTAGGTCGCGGAAGGTATCCATTGCATCGTTCAGCGCAAAATTCTGCATGAAACAGCTCAGCACAACGTCGCAGGGATGGCGCAGGGACATGATGAATTTCGAATGAGGGAACATCCTGTGAATGGAAGCGGCCTCAACAAGGTTAAGGGGCAATTTGTCAAAAGCAATGCGACCATCAAGCGATGCCCCGGTCGCAGTTTTGAAGTCCGCCCAATAGGCTTTCGTTCGCTTGCTTGCCTCGTCAGCGCTAAGCGCGGCAAGGTCGTCGGCCTCATGCGTTGGTCTGATACCATTCGCCAACCCATGCACCATCGGCACTTCTTCTGCCAAAAGCGTTTTGGGATGCGCCATTAGGATCGTTTCCAGCAACGTCGTGCCCGAACGAGGGAAGCCTACCATAAAAACCGGTTGCTGCCCGTCTTTCGCTGCGGTCCAGCTTTGCTGGGTTAGGGCAGTGGCTGCGGCTAGTTTTGCCTCGACCCGGTCGAGGTAGCGCGACGCGGATATATCCCCGCGCCCCTCAAAACGCGCAGCTGCTGCATTCATTGCGCTATAAGCGTCGAAGGCTGCACCGTAATCGCCGACTTCGTGCAATGCGCGGGCATGATGAACATGAGCGGTTGCTTGGCTGCGCGCAGACATCTTAGCGATCGGCAAAAGATTTGCAGCCGTGATGACGTCTTGAGATTTTCCCAGACGGCTTAGCCATACCAAACGATTGAGCGCGAGGCTTGGCTCACCGCTTAAATGGCCTTCTGCCTCGGTCAGGGCAGCGTCCAGATCATCCAGCCGGTTGAGCCGTTCCAGCATTTTGCACAAGGCGTCCCAGGTTGCTGGCTCATTTGGGTTTATAGCGGCGGCTTTGCGCAGATGGGTTTCCGCGGCCTCCAGATTGTCCAAATCCATTTCGGCCAAACCAATGGCGACATGCACAGCCGCGTTTTGCGGCGCGACATCCAAAGCCGCCCGCGCGGCGGCGCGCGCTTCGGTGGCCTGACCTTTGATACGCAGCAGCGATGACATGCTGATATAGGCATCGGGGCGCATTGGGTCGGCCCTGAGCGCATGATCAAAGACGCGCATTGCTTCGTTGCTGCGCCCAGAGGCTTCAAGCGCATTGCCAAGCGCATTGGCAACGTCGCCCAACACGGGCTGAGTTTTGAGAAGGGGCTCTGCGCTTTTCAATATCCCGGCCCAATCTTGTGCTTGAAACTGGCGCTGAACCCGCCGTCGACGCGCCGTTTGATCCGGCGACAACGGTGGTTCAGATTTCGCCACGGGTCCTAAGCTGGCCAAAAGCCGCCGGGCCTTGCCGTCGCGCGCATTCCTATACAGGTGCTTGCGCAGCAAGGCCGCCGCCTGAGCCGGTTGCCCTTGCCCAATCAATGCAGTCGCATGATTAAGCACGGCAACCGATCCGGGTGCTGTGACGGGTGCTTTTGGCATCGCTCTTGTCCTTTAGACCAGAACCGAGTCCTTAGCGTCGATTGCGCCTTGGGTATCGGCCTCGCCTAGCAGCATATCATTATGCGCCTTGCCCGAGGGGATCATCGGGAAGCAGTTTTCGTGCTTCTCTACAAGACAATCAAAAATCACCGGACCGTCATAGTCCAGCATTTCCATGATCGCATCATCCAGATCTTTGGGATCGCTGCAACGAATGCCTTTGGCCCCAAATGCCTCGGCCAATTTTACGAAATCGGGCAGGGCTTCGGACCAGCTATGCGAATAACGTTCGCCGTGCAGAAGTTCCTGCCACTGACGGACCATTCCCAGACGCTCGTTGTTCAGGATGAACTGTTTGACCGGCAGGCGATATTGCGTCGCTGTGCCCATCTCTTGCATGTTCATCAACCACGAGGCTTCGCCGGCAACATTCACGACCAGCGAGTTAGGATGTGCAACCTGCACGCCGACCGAGGCCGGAACACCATAGCCCATCGTGCCCAAGCCACCGGACGTCATCCAACGGTTCGGATCTTCAAAGCCCAAGAACTGCGCCGCCCACATCTGGTGTTGGCCAACCTCGGTGGTGATATAACGGTCGCGATCCTTGGTCAGGGCCTCAAGACGCTCAAGCGCATATTGCGGCTTGATGATCGTGTCTGACGCTTTGTAGGTCAGGCAACGCACTTCGCGCCATTCCGAGATTTGCGCCTGCCATTTGGCAATGCCTTCCGCATTGGTTTTGCGTCCGCGCGATTTCCAGACCTTCAGCAGATCCTCAAGCACATGGCCAACATCGCCAATGATCGGGAAATCGGCATGGATTACCTTATTGATCGAGCTTGGGTCGATATCGATATGCGCCTTGCGGCTGCCCGGGCTGAAATCAGCAATCCGTCCGGTGATCCGGTCGTCAAACCGAGCGCCAACACAGATCATCAGGTCACAGCCATGCATGGCCATGTTCGCTTCATAAAGCCCATGCATGCCGAGCATACCCAGCCAGTTCTTTCCCGATGCCGGGTAAGAGCCAAGCCCCATCAGGGTCGATGTGATCGGAACATTGGTGGCATCCACCAATTCGCGCAGCAATTGATTGGCGCCGGGGCCCGAATTGATGACGCCGCCGCCGGTATAGAAAATCGGCCGCTCTGCAGTTTCCAACGCTTCAACCAAAGCCGTGATCATCTCAATATCGCCCTTTACTTGCGGGCGATAATGCGAGGGGCTTTCCTTTGGCTTTTTCTTATAGGTGCCGGTCGCGAACTGAACGTCCTTGGGGATATCGATCACGACTGGGCCAGGGCGGCCAGTTGTGGCGATATAAAACCCTTCGTGAATGGTGGACGCCAGATTGTCGGTGTCCTTCACAAGCCAATTCATCTTGGTGCAGGGGCGGGTGATGCCAACTGTGTCGGCCTCTTGGAACGCATCCGAGCCAATAACAAAGGTCGGAACCTGACCAGTTAGAACAACAAGAGGGATCGAATCCATCAGCGCATCGGTGATGCCGGTCACGGCATTTGTCGCGCCGGGCCCCGAAGTAACCAGAACCACACCGGGTTTACCGGTGGAACGGGCATAGCCCTCGGCTGCATGTACCGCGCCTTGTTCGTGACGCACGAGGATATGGCGGATCTCATTTTGTTGAAAGATCTCGTCATAGATCGGTAGCACAGCGCCGCCGGGATAGCCGAATACAGTGTCGACACCCTGTTCCTTCAGGGCTTCGACTACCATTTTGGCGCCGGTCATCTCAGTCATCGATCTTGCTCCTTACCAAGTTGGCCGTTTCATGGCCGTGGTCTCAATTCATTATCACATAAAAAAGCCCCCGGACCGTTTGGGCGGGGGCGCATGGTTACCGATTATGGTTGTCGTTACCGACCCATGCGCTGTTTTCTGACTAGTACGAGAATGCAACGCATTCGTCCGGCTCCTTTTTGCGAGTGCGGCGACACTATGAAGGTGAATCGGGGGCGTCAAGCGCGAAATGTGCCTTTCTAATGGAAATTCTGAATAAAATATCGCCAGAGGCCACTTTTTTGTAATTTTCCGTCAATAATTCACCCAGCAATTCGCAAATCTTACGAAATAGACGTTTTTTGCCAATGGAATCGTGATATTGTGACTCTAAAGGCGAGTCAGGGATTCATGGATTCGCAGGCTTGTGGACGAAAACCTTAGGTTTTGTGATAAATCGCACAAGAAGCCACGCATATCGGGTATTTTTGTTCATTTACGAACAACCAATCCGTAAAATGTCCAAAATTGGTAAGAAAAAGTTACAATATTTTGCCCTTTGAGCATAAAAAGGGGTTTGTTGCGCTGCATTGCTTCGGTAACGTACTGGCACGAAATCAACACATGACGGGGCCATAAAAGGCCTCGCATTCCAATTGGGAGGATACCATATGGATCGTCGTTCTTTTCTGAGAACGTCTGCTCTTGGCGGCGGTGCCGCTGCTGCGACCACGCTGGCAACCCCGGCTCTTTCGCAGGGCCGCGAACAACTGACCATGTTCACCACCTGGCCTCGTGGCTTGGCTGGCGTTTGGGACTCGGTTGAGCGCTTTGCAAACAATGTCGCTGACATCACCGACGGCACGCTGACCATCGATACCCGCGATTCCGGCCAGACCGGTCTTGGCACGCAGGTCTTTGACCCTGTGGTTTCCGGCCAGGCTGATATGTACCACGCGGCCGACTACTATTTTGTCGGTCAGCACCCTGCATTTGCCTTTTTCACTGCGGTGCCCTTCGGCATGACAGCGCCTGAGTTCATGACTTGGTACTATGGCGGCGACGGCATGGCCAAGCACCACGAACTGGGTGAGATCTTTGGCGTAAAATCCTTCGTTGCTGGTCAAACCGCGGCGCAAGGTGGCGGTTGGTTCCGTGAGCCAATTGAAAGCGCAGAAGATCTGCAAGGCCTTCGGTTCCGTATGCCCGGCCTTGGTGGTCAGGCATTGGCGAACCTTGGCGCGTCCGTTCAGGTTCTTGCCGGTGGCGAGATCTATCAGGCGCTTGCCTCTGGTGCGCTTGACGGTACCGAGTGGATCGGTCCTTGGTCCGATGAACGCCTTGGTCTGCAGGAAGTTTGTGACTACTACTACCCAGCTGGCTTCCACGAGCCCGGTGCGGCCCTGTCCGTTTCGGTCAATCTTGACCGCTTCAATGGCCTTTCGGCTGCGCATCAGCGCGCAATTGAAGTGTCTGCGGCAGAAGCGCATCAGCACAACTACTCGCTCTTCATCGCCAATAACGGCCCGGCGTTGCAGCGTCTTCTGGCTGGTGGTGCGCAGGCGCGTAGCTTCTCGGATGATGTCTGGGATGCCTTTGGTGCTTCGAGCCAAGAAGTTCTGGGCGGCTTTATGGATGACGCGCTGTTTGCCGATATCCACGATAACGCGATGGATTCGATGCTGGCGGCCTCTGGCTGGATGCAGCGTTCGGATGCAGCCTACACCGCACAGCGGAACCGCGTTCTGGGCATGTAAGCCCTTCTAACATTTACTGAAAATGGCTCCGCGCCGCTACGGCGGCGCGGTGTCCTTGCAAGGGATGACCTTGCAGAGGGCTGGGGACGATTTATCAATGACAGAGATTTTTGGAACGATATTCGGCGCTCTTTGGGGCGGGATATCGGGGTTTTTCTGGACAATCACGCATCTATTGCAGGTGTTCAACTGGTCGGAAGCAGAGAATGTGTTCCGCTTCATATACTATGGCGGATCGTCCGAGTTTTTTGCTTTCGTGATGTTTGTGGCGGTGCTGGTCTTTGTCATCGGGATCTTTCGGCCGGGCTTCCTTTGGGGCGTTGTGCGCGGGATCGAAGGCATCTCGAACGGGGTCGGGCGTTTCGCCGCTTGGGCGGGCCTGATCATGGTGTTGCAACAGATTGCCATCGTATTTTTGCAATCCATCTTTCGCGTAGCGGATATCGGCATTTCGCCTTTCGGGGTCGGCGTGGATTTGCCGCTCGGCTGGTATGGCGATGGGCTGAAATTCTACAACGCCATGGTTGTGTGCCTGTGCTGCGGCTACACGTTCGTGCAGCGTGGTCATGTACGTGTTGACCTCTTTTATGCGGGCTGGGGCCATAGCGCGAAACGCATAATGGACATGATCGGCACAGTGCTGTTCATGCTGCCTGCTTTGATTTTGATTTGGTTTTATGGCTGGTTCTATATGTGGCGCCATATGATCAACCCCCCTGTGAACTCAACCACCGAGCTTGAGGCGATGTTGCGCCGCGCCGTGGCGTTCCGGTGGGATGTTCAAACCTTTGCTGCCAGCCCCTCGGGCTTTAACGGATATTTCCTCTACAAAATCATGCTTGTTGGCTTTGCTGCCCTGATGATTTTGCAGGCGATTGGGTTCTTCTACCGGTCATGGTTGGAATTCCGCGAGGGGCCAGATGCGGCCGGGAAATACGATGATATTGACGTGCTGGAGTCGCATGACGCCGACACACCAGCAGCGATCGCGGAGTAAGACGCATGATTTTTGGACTTGATGGCGTCGCGATTGCGCTTTTGATCGTATTCCTTTGCCTATTTGGGGCAATTATGACGGGCTTCCCAGTGGCCTTTGCCATTGCCGGAGCCGGGGCGATTTCCTTTGGGATCATCGCCGCAATGGACAGCGCGGGAATGTTGACGCATTTCGCGATTGATGACCGATCTGCCGAATATGGGGCATTGCTGGCCGAGGGGATTAGCCGAGAGGCGATCTCGGTCTTCCGATACCCTGAATTGCCGCGATATGAGACGCAGCTTTTCCCAAGAGGCTGGGAGCAGGCGCTGAACACCAACCTTTCCTTCATCGTAAACCGCATGGACGAGCGTGTGATTGCAGGCCAGTCGATCGAGACGCTGTTGGCGGTTCTGATGTTCGTTCTGATGGGTATCACGCTGGAACGCTCGCGCATTGCAAATGACTTGTTGACCACAATGGCACGGCTTTTTGGCCCGCTGCCCGGTGGCCTTGCAGTGTCAATCGTGATTGTGGGGGCCTTCCTAGCGGCGTCGACCGGGATCGTTGGCGCAACCGTTGTGACGATGGGCTTGTTGGCGCTGCCGACGATGCTGAGAAACAATTACTCGCCTGAGCTGGCAACCGGCGTTATCGCGGCTTCTGGGACATTGGGGCAGATCATTCCGCCCTCGATCGTGATCGTGCTTTTGGGCACGCTGGCCGGCGATATGTTCGCTGCCGGTCAAGAAGTGCGCGCGCAGCTTGCCGGGTGCGGTGATGCGCTGACGTTCCTTGGTAGCCCGGCTGTTCTGTCGGTCGGGACATTGTTCCAGGCAGCGCTTCTGCCGGGGATCTTCCTTGCCTTTCTTTATGGCGCCTATGCCTTTGGCTTTGCGCTCTTAAACCCAACAAAGGCGCCAGCGGTGCAAATCGAGGCCTCTACGGGGGGTGAAGTTGTCACGCGGTCGGAAGCACTGACATGGTATTTGGCCGTGCCGGTTGCCTTGATCCTGAGCATTGTTGTTGCGGGGCAGGTCGGTTTGGTCGGCAATCAGGACTACACAGTCTCGGGCTATTCCGAGGCTGGTGAAACAGCGTCATTGCGCACCAATGTATCGGCAGAATGCCAAGCGTCGATGATCGAACTGCATGGTCAAGAAGCATGGGATTCTGCGCTAGCCCAACAGGCCGATATCGATGCAGCAGGCGGCACTGAAGAGGTACATGAGCTGAACGAAGAAGAACTGGCAGTGTCTCGCGCAGCCGCTCTTGAGGCCATTGCGCCGATCGGCACAGGCGTTGCCGTCTTCTTCACAGCGCTGGCTCTGGTTTTGGTGACGGCGCGCGGCGTGATGCCAACCGCAGATCCACGGCCCTTGCTTATTGGTGGGGTTGGCGTGCTCTTGGCCTTTGCCTTGGATTTCGCAGTGATCCGGCCGCAAACCTCTTCGGGAATGACCTTTATCATTCTGGCGATCCCGTTCTTGTTGACGATGTTTGGAGTTGTGGCCGGTGTTAAACGTTTGGCCACGAATGAGCTACTGCGCGTGGTCTTCCCACCGCTGGTTCTGATCGTCGCGGTTTTGGGGTCGATCCTTGGCGGGATTACCAACCCAACGCCGGCTGCGGCTCTTGGGGCGGGCGGGGCAATCATGTTGGCCGCCTATCGCAAGCTTGGAGATGACGGCCGGTCTGGCCACATAATCCTGCTGTCCAGCCTATCGATTGTGGTCATGATCCTTTTGGGCATGAATTTCGATCTGCGCATTACGCGTAGCGAAATTTCATTTGCCGATTGGGTGGCCTATGGGGTCGCGCTGGCCGCTTATCATATGGCCTTCTTTGGCCTGCTCTACGGGTGCTGGGTGTTGCTGAAGGGCGGGGTCCTGACGCCGGTGGTGCGGGAGACCGCGAAGGTGACGTCAATGGTCTTTACGATCCTCATTGGCTCGCAACTATTGAACCTTGTGGTGATTTCCTTTGGCGGGGAACATTACATTCAGGACTTCCTGCGCAGCTTTGATGATGAGCGGAAGGTCTTCCTTCTGGTGATGATCATCCTCTTTATCCTGGGCTTCGTTTTGGATTTCCTGGAGATCATCTACATCGTGATCCCGATTGTCGGCCCGGTGATTTATGGCGGCGAGTTTGATCCAAAATGGGTCACGATCATGATTGCAATCAACTTGCAGACCTCGTTCCTGACACCGCCCTTTGGGTTCGCGCTGTTCTATCTGCGAGGGGTCGCACCTGCGAGTGTCACAACAGGGCATATCTATCGCGGGGTCGCTCCGTTTGTTGTGATCCAAATTGTCGGCTTGACGCTGTTGGCCCTGTTCCCGGTCATCGTGACGATCTTGCCAGATCTCTTGCCCAATAACTGACGGGTTGAGCTGTTGTTAAATTGAGTGGGCCCCCAAATTGGGGGCCCACGCTGTTTTGAATCAGGCCCCGATTGGCATCGGGTCCTTCCGGGCTTTGGCCCCGGGGGACAAGTTCGAGAGTATCAGGATTAGCCGTCGGTGGCGCGGGTGTCAGGCAAGGACAGTCGCGCGACTTGTTCGGCGATTGGATCGATAGACAGCGGATGCGCTTCATCTGCGAAGTCTTCGGGATCATTGAGATTTTGCCAGCGTCCGCCTGAGAACACCTCGAGCGCCGCGTAGTTGGCTTTGTAGCCCATCTTGGCACTGCCTGGCACCCAATAGCCCAAATAAACATAAGGAAGGCCGGTTTCGCGCGCGACCTCGATATGGTCGAGGATCACATAGCTGCCAAGCGATTGACGCGTGAGGTCAGGGCGAAAGAAGGAATAGACCATCGAAAGCCCGTCATCGAGCACATCGGTCAGACACACGGCCGCAAGACCACCTTCATCTTCTTGGTCGCGATATTCCAGCACGCGGCTGCGCACCGGGGTTTCTTCGATCATGGCTGCAAATTCGAACACATCCATATCAGCCATACCGCCATCGGCATGGCGGCTGTCGAGATAGTCGCGAAACAGGCCATATTGTTCTTCGGTGGCCCAAGGCGACCGGGCTTCGCGGGTCAGATTGGCATTGCGTTTGATGATGCGGCGTTGGCTTTTTGAGGGCGCGAAATCCGCGACGCGGATCCGGGCAGACAGGCAGGCTGAGCAGTCAGAGCAAGAGGGTCGGTAAAGCACGTTTTGCGAGCGCCTGAAGCCTTGTTTCGAGAGGGCGTCGTTTAGCGTCTGCGCATGCTCGCCTTGGAGGGCTGTGAATAGCTTTCTCTCTCGCCGCTCCTCAAGGTAAGGGCAGTTTTGCGGGGCCGTCACATAAAATTGCGGCGCAAGAGGCAAGCTATGGCGCATGGAACCTTGATAATTTTAACCGATCCGGCCCAAGCCTGCCTCAGGTTGTTGCCAAGGGCAATAGTTTTTGCCCTGATGTGACACCAATCCTTACTGTTGGGTTAACGCGGGCGGTTGATCGCAGCGGTCCCAAGGAAATGGTCGGCAAGGCTTTGATGGCGCTCGGAAAGCAATATTGATCCGATTGAAAATATTTGAACAAACGGCAGGACAAAGCCAAATACATAGATACCGGAATGGATCATTGCCTCTTGAGAGGTCAGGCGCAGGCCGGTCGGGCCGCGAAGCTGAATGTTCATTAGCCGCATACCAAATGTGGCAGAACCGGCTGAAATTGTCAGGCTTCGATAAAGAAAACTCGTCGCGAACCAAAAGATCGGCCAGAGGAAAAAGGCGATGCTGAGGGTCACGGTGCCCAGAATTATCATCGCGATCAGGATCAAAATGACATCGACGATCCATGCAAAAAAACGTTTGGCCGGGATGCCATCATAAAAAACGGACTGGCTATGGGGGTCGGGGAGGGCAGAGCTCATATAGGGGGTCATGGCGCGGATCATTTAAAAGGGCAATAAAAATCGACCCCCGGAGCGCCGCGCTGGCGCGCCGGTCCGGGGGACAGGGAGGATAGAGGGGCGTTAGCCGTCGATGGTTTCGGCGTCTTCTGCCGTCTCGCGGGCTTTGCGGGCGCGGTCATCCATAAACTGGTCGAACTCTGCCTTGTCTTTGGCTTCGCGCAGGCGGTTCAGGAAGCCTTCGAAGCTGTCCTGTTCGTCCTGCAACCGGCGCAATGTGTCGGCCTTATAGGCGTCAAAGGCGCTGTTGCCAGTGGTTTTCATCGAGTGGCCGATGCGGGTTTTGCAGCGGGATTTGAACATGTTTTTGCTCCAGATCATGTAAAACAGCAGGGCGAGGCCGACGGGCCAGAAAAAGATAAAGCCCAGCACCATGGCGGCGATCCAGGCGCCTTTGCCCTTTTCATCGAGCCATGCCTCGGCACGAGCGAACCAGCCTTTGGCGCTGGATATGGCGTCGGTATTTGTTGCGGTTGCAGTCATTTTGTCCTCCGTCTCAGGATGTAATGTAAATCGTCTTCACATGAACACAGATGGGGCATGTTAATGGGATTAACAAGTGGGGAGCGCGAAAAAATGTAAAAAAGATTTACATCGCGTTTCAGCGGCCGGCCGAGCCTCAGGCCAGAATCTAATAGTAGCCGTCATGTACGCCACATTACTTCAAGGATTTTTAGTTTTGTCGCCAAGATGTTGGGCGTGCGTGTGCTGGTTTCAGCTTAGCCCAGTGCTGCCCCCGTTTAAGAAGACACAATGTGTTTGAACGTGCCTTGGGCGCCGAAATGATCTTGGCAAAGTTTGGCCAATTGAACGACGTTTCGGCGCGGATTGGACTTTTCGTAACCCAGAGAAAGGGTGAGTGGCGGCAGAGGATTCGAGATTGGCCGCGCGATAAGCCGGTCGCCTGCATAGCTGATATCGGTGGCGGGCAGCATGTTCAGAACGGCGATGCCGTGGCCTGCGCCAACCAAGCTACGGACCATTTCCGTTGAGTTTGCATAGGCTACGGTTTCGGGCGTCTGATTGGTTTCGTCAAAAAGGCGGCGGTAATACTCCACCGCAACGGCGCGGTTCAGGATAACCAATTTCTCATGAAAGAGGTCTTTAAGATCGATTGAAGCGTGGCGCGAAAGCGGGTGGCCTTCAGGCATCAGACAGTAAGCGGGCGCTTGCAACAGCACATCAAATTCAATTTGCGGCAGCGCGTGGTCGGACACAAATAAAATAGCGTCGAAATCCCCCGCCAGAAAGCCTTGTTGGGCACGGTTATTGTCGCATTCCTCTAAATGGAGTGTCGTTTGCTGATCCGCGCTTGAGAAATAATTCAGGATTTCGGGCAAGAAGGCCGGCGCCACGGGCGCGTAATACCCGATCCGAAGGTCGCCCCGCAGGGCATGTTTCAGGTCAGAGCCATCTGAGAGCAGGGCGTCATAGTCTTCCAGCAAGCGCGCAAATTTTCGTTCCATGACCTTTCCGCTGACCGTTGCGGTAATTCCGCGAGATCGGAAGCGGTTGACGAGCTTTAGTTGAAATTCGGTTTCGATCTGATCGATGGCCGCAGATACGGCAGAGGCCGCAATATTCAGCTCATCGGCAGCTTTTGAAATGCTGCCATGGGTCAGGACGGCATTGAAATATCGCATGGTTCTAAGTGAAACAGGCATCTTACCTCTGATTTTCAGATGTAATTCATCAGTTCATTCTGTTTGTCGCATGAATGGCGGCATGTCAAACCTGTCGGCGTTAGTCAAAGGAGTCGCACATGTCTGAAGAACAGCTCAAAGGGTGGAACCATTTGCCCGACATTCCGCTTAAGGTTTCGCCATTATTTGTCTGGCCGATCAATCCGGTTGAATTGGCGAAATGGGTTTGGAACTCATGGTTTCTGATCACCGAAAGGCTCATCATTCTCGGCATTGCCTTTGCGTGTTTTTATTGGGTCCAGCCGCCGCTTGAGGCCAGCGCGTCGTTCCAATTTGGGTGGGTCTCCCAAGTTTATCTGCGCAATCTGGTGTTAACTCTCTTGATCGCAGGGGGGCTGCACCTTTGGTTTTATACCTTCTCAGCGCAGGGCAATAAGCTGAAATATGACCCGCGTCCGCTTATGGTAAATGGCAGGCAGTTCACTTTGGGCGGGCAGATCCGGGACAATATGTTCTGGACGCTTGGAACCGGTGTGTTGATCTGGACGGCCTATGAGGTGATCCTGCTTTGGGCTTTGGCAAACGGGCATATCTCGATGATCACATGGGATACGAGTCCGGTCTGGTTTGTCGCGATCTTCGTTTTGATTCCGGTTTGGGAAAGCTTTTATTTTTACGTCATTCACCGGCTGATCCACGTGCCGTTCCTCTACAAACACGTGCATTACTTGCATCACCGCAATATCAATGTTGGTCCTTGGTCGGGCATGTCACAGCATCCGATTGAGCAGATGGTCTTTCTGGGATCGGTCTTTGTGCACATCCTTATTGGCGCGCATCCGCTGCATATCATTTTCCACCTGCAATACTATTTCCTAACCGCAATTACTACGCATACAGGTTTTCAGGGCTTGCTGGTGAATGACAAAAACCGTCTGGCGCTTGGCACGTTTCATCACCAGATGCACCACCGGTATTTCGAATGTAATTACGGCAGCCTCGAGATTCCTTGGGACAAATGGTTCGGCTCGTTTCACGACGGCACCCCCAAAGCCAATGTAAAAATGCAAGAACGCCGCAAAAGGATAATGAACAAATGAAAAAGGCTTTGACTGTCAAAGATCTACAAGCGCTGAAAGGCGTGCGTCAGGTCGCCTTTGTTCAAGTTGCCCGCAAGGATGAAGCAATCGCTGCCTCGCAGGCGGGAATGGATATGATCGGTACGGCGTTCATTCCAGAACGCGCAGATTTTGCTAAAGAGGTACCGGCCACTCATTTCCAATACGGGCTACCTTGGGGCAAACATGCCAGCGCGACCGAGGCTTTGCGCGATGCGATGGCCGCGATGCAAGCGGGGGCGCAATCGATCTATTGCGGGTTGAGCCCGCATATCATCGAAGTCTTGGCCCGCGAAGGTATCCCTGTGATTTGCCACGCCGGATTGGTGCCCCCGAAAGCGACGTGGACGGGCGGCTTCAAGGCCGTCGGCAAAACGCGTGAGCAGGCCCGCAAGCTGCTGCAAGATGTCCGAGATTTTGAAAATGCGGGGGCTTATGCGGTCGAGTTGGAAGTGGTGCCCGCCGCGCTGGCTGCCGCAATAACCAAACGGACTTCAATGCTGACGATCTCGCTTGGGGCAGGTAAGGAGTGTGATGTCCAATATCTGTTTTCTGCCGACCTCTTGGGCGAGAACCGAGGCCACTTTCCGCGCCATGCCAAAGCCTATCGCAACTTTGCGGCAGAACGCGACCGGCTGCAGGCTGAACGGGTGGCGGCGTATCACGAATTTATTGTCGATGTGCAATCTGGCGCTTTTCCAATGCCTGCAAATTGCGTCTCGATGGACGAAGACGTTTTGCGCGCGGCGCTGGATGATGTGCAGGGCGCATGACGATGCCAACCTCTGAAAAATCGCAACGCACGGTGGTGATCGGAGCGGGGCAGGCGGGCTTTGAATTTTGCGCAAAGTTGCGTGCTTTAGGGGACCATGGTCCGATCACCCTTATTGGCGAGGAAGATCATCCACCTTATCAACGCCCGCCCTTGTCCAAGGCCTATTTGCTTGGAAAGATGCAGCTTGAGCGCCTGTTCCTGCGACCGCGTAGTTTTTTCGAGGAACAAGGGATTACCCTTAAGCTCGGGACAAGGTGTCGGGAAATTGACCGAGCGAGCAAGACCGTCACAATCAGTGACGGCACGGTTTTGCCCTATGATCGGCTTGTGTTTGCGACCGGCGCGCGCCCAGTTCAATTGCCTGATAAGATGGGCGGCGCATTGAAACAGGTTCACTATGTCCGGACCCTTGCGGATGCGGATGCAATGGTGATGGATTTTCAGGCTGGAAAACACGTCTTTATCGTCGGTGGCGGCTATATCGGCCTTGAAGCTGCGGCCGTTGCTTTAGATCTTGGAATGAACGTGACATTGGTCGAAGCAGGGCCACGTATTCTTGGGCGTGTCGCCGCGACAGAAACCTCAGACTTTTTCCGCGAGCTACATGTAAATCGTGGCGTCAAAATCTTTGAGGGCGTGCAACTGACCAAACTGATCGGTGAAAACGGCAATTTGACCGGTGCAGAACTGTCGGACGGTCGCCAAATTGATATTGACGTTGCGGTTGTGGGTATTGGGGTGACTCCTAATCAGGACTTGGCCGATGCTGCAGGGCTTGAGATCGAAAACGGCATCAAAGTCGATGCGTTTTGTCGAACGTCAGACCCCGATATCTATGCTCTTGGTGACTGCGCCTCTTTTCCAATGGGCAAGGCACGGATTCGGATGGAAAGTGTTGGCAATGCTATCGACCAGGCCCAAGCGGCGGCTTCTGTCTTTGCCGGAACAATGCGGCCTTATCGCGCAAAGCCATGGTTCTGGTCAGACCAATATGACGTGAAACTTCAAATCATCGGCCTTTCAACAGGCTATGACCGTGTTGTGACGCGCGGCGGCCCTTCGGCCCCGGTCTCGTTTTGGTACTTCGCCGAGACGCGGCTTATTGCGGTGGATGCCATCAACGATCCGCGGGCCTATATGGTCGCTAAACGGCTGATCGAACATGGAAAAATGGTAGATCCGGACCGCGTGGCTGATATTGAAACCGATCTGAAATCTCTTTTGAAACAGGACAATTAGGTAAATGGCAACGATCACATATATCAAACATGACGGCACGATAAACGTCGTCGACGTGGCCAACGGCTTAACGCTAATGGAGGGAGCACGAAACAACGATATCGACGGAATTGTTGCCGATTGCGGTGGCGCTTGTGCCTGTTCCACCTGTCATGTGTATGTCCACATAGATTGGATCGAAAGGTTGCCCGCAATTGAGGGCATGGAGCGCGACATGCTTGAATTTGCTTTAGATGCCGACCCGAAAAAATCCCGTTTGACGTGCCAGATTAAGGTGACGGATGCCTTGGAGGGGTTGGTACTTCAGATCCCCGCCGAGCAAATGTAGCATTGTCAGTGGGATAAAAAACTTCGCAAAGAATTTCAGATCAAAGGCCGTTCAATAGGTGAGGAACGGCCTCAGACCACTTTGTACGACGATTACCCGCGCCAAATCCAACCGCCTCCAAAGATGCGTGATCCATCGGGGTCATAAAAGACGCATGCTTGCCCCGGGCTGACGCCTTCTTCGGCCACAATCAGCTCCACCTCAGCCTCTGTTTCCGAAATTGGTCGGACAACCGCATCGCGTGGCGGGCGGGTGGAGCGGATTTTTACCGACAGAATCCATTCATCGCGGGACATGAACGGCTCATCACCCAGCCAATTGATTTCGCGCACCGGAACGATCCGCTTTGACAGCGCTTCTTTCGGACCGACAACCACTTGTCGCTGATCCGGATCAAGGCGCACGACATATAGCGGATCGGTCAAACCACCGATCCCAAGACCGCGGCGCTGGCCGATTGTGTAGTGAATTACACCGCGATGGGCGCCCAGCACGTTGCCCTCTATATCGACAATATCGCCGGGATCTGCCGCACCGGGACGCAGCTTTTCGATCACCGAGGCATAGTTGCCATCGGGAACAAAGCAGATATCCTGACTGTCGGGTTTATCCGCCACCGGCAGACCGTATTTCTGCGCAAGCTTCCGGGTTTCGTCCTTTGAATGCAGATGCCCAAGTGGAAAACGCAGGAAATCCAGCTGCTCTTGCGTGGTTGAAAAGAGAAAATAGCTTTGATCACGCGTCGCATCCGCCGCCTGATGCAGCTCAGACTTCTCTGCCCCCATCATCCGTTGGATGTAGTGCCCCGTTGCCATGCAATCGGCTTCAAGATCTTTGGCGGTCCCCAGCAGATCCTTGAACTTCACACGCTCATTGCAGCGAATGCACGGAACCGGGGTCGCGCCCGCAAGGTAGCTATCGGCGAATTCATCGATGACAGCGTCTTTAAAAATGTTCTCGTAATCCAGAACATAGTGGGGAAAGCCCATTTCTTCAGCCACGCGGCGCGCATCGTGTATATCGCGCCCGGCGCAACATGCGCCTTTTTTGGCAAGCGCCGCGCCATGATCATAAAGCTGCAACGTAACGCCAACCACGTCATAGCCCTCTTCGGCCAAGACGGCGGCCACAACCGAGCTGTCGACGCCGCCAGACATCGCCACAACAACCCGCGTATCAGCGGGTGATTTGGCAAAGCCAAGGGAATTCACGGGATGTGGGTCGAGGGGCATCAGAAGCGCTCCGGAGGAGAAGGGATCGTGGAGGAATATAGGAAAATGCAACCTAATCACAAGATGCGTAGTTACACCTCGTTAAACAGTTTGGCGCAACGTCCTAGCAAATAATCGAGCTTTGAGGACCACATGTATATTCGACGCATAAAAGGGCCGTATTCTGTGACGCTTCCCGATGGGAGCGAGCTTTGTCGTTCTGACTTGCCCAGCCCGACAACCCGTAGATGGGTCGCCAGCCGCAAAGCGGCCGTTGTCCGGGCCGTGACCCATGGGTTAATGGACCGAAACGAAGCATGCGAGACCTACGGCCTTTCCGATGAAGAATTAGAGGCTTGGACAAAAGCCGTTCGCGAACACGGGGTCGCTGCCCTAAAAGCCACTGCCGTGCAAAAGTTTCGCAGCTAAGCGGAATTTTTTAAGTTGAATGATGAAAATTATCGGTCAGACTGATTAAAAAGATAACTTGAAATTAACTAACTCCCGTCAGTTTGGGTGGCAGATTGGTAAATTCGGAGAGAATCACATGCGCGTTTTGCTCGTTGAAGACGATCCTACGACGTCCAAAAGCATTGAGATGATGCTTAGCCACGCAAACCTGAATGTCTATTCCACGGATTTGGGCGAAGAAGGTATCGATCTGGCAAAGCTCTATGATTACGACCTTATTCTCTTGGATCTTAACCTGCCCGACATGAACGGGCATGAGGTATTGCGCCAGCTAAGAATGGCGCGCATCGAAACACCCATTTTGATTCTTTCCGGTGCGGATGACACTGAAAATAAGATTAAGGGATTTGGCTTTGGGGCAGATGACTATTTAACCAAACCATTCCACCGGGACGAGCTTATTGCTCGGATTCATGCGATTATTCGGCGCTCAAAAGGCCATTCGCAATCTGTAATCAAGACCGGCACTATTAACGTTAACTTGGATGCAAAAACGGTCGATGTTGGCGGACGGTCCGTACATCTGACGGGCAAAGAGTATCAGATGCTCGAGCTTCTCAGTTTGCGCAAGGGCACGACGCTAACCAAAGAAATGTTCCTTAACCACCTCTATGGCGGCATGGACGAGCCTGAGCTGAAAATCATCGACGTATTCATCTGCAAACTGCGCAAGAAGCTGTCCGAAGCGACGGGTGGTGAAAACCATATCGAAACGATTTGGGGGCGCGGTTATGTTTTGCGCGATCCTGTCCCGCAAGCCGAAGAACCTGCCGGGCTTGTCGCCAACGCCTGACGCGCAAGCACTCTGGACCTTGATCAAACGGCCTCCTATCAAGTTAGGGGGCCGATTTTTTTTGAGAAGGCAGAACGGAAAAGATGGAGAAAGACAGGGTGAGCGTTGATCGGAGGGCGGCAGAAAAAAGACTGGCAGAACTGGCCAAGCTGTTGGCCGAGGCGAATATTGCCTATCATCGCGAAGACACCCCGCAAATCTCTGATGCATTTTACGATGCGCTTAAACGTGAAAACGCAGCTCTTGAAGATGCCTTTCCAGATCTCAAACGCACCGATAGCCCAACTGATCAGGTCGGCGCCGCGCCAAGTGAAACCTTCTCTAAAGTCACGCATGCCAAGCGAATGTTGTCGCTCGGCAACGCGTTTGACGCGGAAGATGTCGCCGATTTTGTGAAATTCATCCGCAATTTTCTTGGTCTGGATGCCGATGCTCCGCTCGCCTTCACAGCCGAGCCCAAGATCGACGGACTTTCCTTATCACTCAGATATGAAAACGGAGAGCTGGTTCAGGCCGCGACACGCGGCGATGGCGAAACCGGCGAAAACGTTACTGCCAATGCCCGGATGATTGCCGATATCCCACAATCTTTAATCGGCGCGCCCGATATCTTGGAGGTGCGCGGCGAGGTTTATATGAGCGCCGAGGATTTTCAGGCTCTCAATGCACGGCAAAATCAAATCGGCGGCAAATCCTTTGCCAATCCGCGCAATGCTGCCGCGGGGTCTTTGCGCCAGTTGGATTCCGAAATCACCAAATCACGCCCTTTGAAGTTCTTCGCGTATGCTTGGGGGGATCTATCCGAGCCCTTGGCCGATACTCAGATGGGGGCGATTGGACGGCTGAAATCCCTGAAATTTCAAACAAATGACCGCACAAAACTCTGCCAGAACGAGGCCGAGTTGCTTACTCATTACGCGTCGATTGAGCAGGATCGTGCGGATCTGGGCTATGACATCGATGGCGTGGTGTACAAACTAAACGATCTTGCCCTGCAAGCACGCCTTGGCATGCGCTCGACCACGCCGCGATGGGCGATTGCCCATAAATTCCCGGCTGAATTGGCTTGGACATGGCTTGAAGCGATCGATATTCAAGTCGGCCGGACTGGCGCGCTTAGCCCTGTCGCGCGGCTGAAACCTGTCACCGTTGGCGGCGTTGTTGTGTCCAATGCGACGCTGCATAATGAAGATTACATCATCGGACGCGATTCAAAAGGCGAAGAGATTCGCGGCGGAAAAGACATTCGCATTGGTGACTGGGTGCAAGTTTATCGTGCGGGTGATGTCATACCCAAAATCGCCGATATAGATTTGGCGAAGCGGCCAAAAGATGCGGAAAAATACGCGTTTCCAACAACTTGTCCTGAATGCGGATCGGACGCAGTTCGCGAGCCAGGTGATGCTGTGCGGCGCTGCACAGGTGGTCTGATTTGCCCGGCACAAGCCATTGAAAAGCTAAAGCATTTCGTCTCTCGCGGCGCATTTGATATCGAGGGGTTGGGCGCAAAGCAGGTTGAACAATTTCACAGCGACGGATGGATTGCCGAACCTGCAGACATTTTTGAGCTGGAAGAGCGGTACGGTCGCGGCCTGCAACAGCTTAAAAATCGTGAAGGGTGGGGACAGAAATCTGCCAATAACCTCTTTGCCGCGATCAACGAAAAACGCCAGATCAGCATGGCCCGCGTCATATTCGCGCTTGGCATTCGTCATGTTGGCGAGGCCGGGGCGAAGTTGTTGGCGCAGCATTATGGCGGCTGGGCCGAGATGGAGACTGCATTAACAGCCGCTGTCATCGGAGACAGTGCTGAATGGGACGACCTGTTGGGCATTGATGGCGTCGGCGCGGTGATGGCGGCATCTGTTGTTAACGTCTTTCATCAGCCGCGCGAACGCGCCTCGATTGACCGCCTTGTGGCGCATCTTCAGATTGAAGCCCCCGCAAAAACCGACACCTCAAACAGCCCCGTTGCAGGCAAAACCGTGGTTTTCACCGGCAGCCTTGAAAAAATGACAAGGGCCGAAGCCAAGGCCCGCGCTGAAGGGCTCGGGGCGAAAGTGTCGGGCTCGGTTTCCGCCAAGACCGACCTCTTGGTGGCAGGACCGGGTGCTGGATCTAAGGCAAAAAAGGCTGCCGATTTGGGGATTGAAACCATTGACGAGGATGGCTGGTTGGCCCTGATCGGTGATGGCTGAGGATCGCCCCAAACCACCCTCGGGCCGCCCTGAGATATTGTTCCCGCTTTTTGCGGGACTTGAGGTTTTGGACGGAATTGGCCCTAAAACGGCAAAAAATTACAGCGGCTTACATGTTGAAACTCCCAAGGATCTGCTGCTGACTTTGCCTATTGGAGGCATCGATCGCGTCAAAAAAAACTCAATCCGTGAGGCAGAGCTGCCGGGCACCGTCACCGTCGAAGTGGTGATTGGCCCGCATCGCAAACCTGCCTCGCGCAGCCGGCCGTACCGCGTTCAGGTCACGGATGCCGAGACCAGTTTTGACCTCGTATTTTTCCACGCGCGCGGCGATTATATCGAGCGGATTTTACCGACGGGATCGACGCGCATCGTATCGGGCAAGATTGAGCTATTCGATGGCACCGCCCAGATGGTGCATCCCGATCATATCGTGACGCCGGATGAGGCCAAGAGCATTCCGGACTATGAACCGATCTATCCTTTGACGGCAGGTGTCACCCAGAAAGGCATCCAAAAGGCCGTCGCGTCGGCGCTGCCGCGGGCGCCTTATTTGGGCGAATGGATTGATTTGGAGTTGCTTAAGTCTAAGAAGTGGCCTGCTTGGCCCGATGCGCTGCATGAGGTGCATCATCCAAAGGATGCCAGCACCTTAGCGCCAAGTCATTTAGCGCGCGAACGGCTCGCCTATGATGAACTTTTGGCCCATCAATTGACGCTTGGTCTGGCCCGTGCCTCGGTCAGAAAATCACGAGGTGTGGCCACTATTGGGGATGGGCGTTTGCGGCGCAAAGTGCTTTCGGCTCTGCCTTACCAGCCAACAGGCGCGCAGGAGCGGGCAATCAACGAGATTGCCGAAGATATGGGGCAGCCGATCCGGATGAACCGGCTTTTGCAGGGCGATGTCGGCGCGGGCAAAACGCTGGTGGCGTTGATGGCGCTATTGGTTGCGGTTGAAGCAGGCGGGCAGGGGGTCTTAATGGCGCCCACATCCATCTTGGCCGCGCAGCATCTGGAAAGCTTGCAGCCCTTGGCCGAAAGCGCCGGAGTGGTGATCGAGATTTTGACGGGCCGGGATAAAGGGGCTGAACGGCGCGCCAAGCTAAAAGCGCTCAAAGACGGCGCAATCCAGATCCTTGTTGGCACCCATGCTGTGTTTCAGGAGGATGTCAGTTTTGCCGATCTTAGGCTTGCCATTGTCGACGAACAGCACCGGTTTGGCGTGCGTCAGCGTGTGGCATTGGGCCAAAAAGGCGCGGCGGCAGATGTTTTGGTTATGACGGCAACGCCCATTCCCCGGACCCTCAGCCTTGCCACTTACGGTGACATGGATATCTCGGTGCTGGATGAAAAACCGCCGGGGCGCAAACCGATTTCAACAGCGTTGGTTGGAGCAAACCGGCTGGATGAAGTTGTCGATCATATGCGCAAAGCGATCGCTGAGGGCAAACAGGCGTATTGGGTGTGCCCTTTGGTGGGCGAAAGTGAAGCGGTTGAAATGGTAGCCGCGGAAGAAAGATTTAAGGTTTTGCGCGCCGCTTTTGGCGAGGGGCAAGTGGGACTGGTTCATGGACAATTGCCGCCGGCCGAAAAAGACGCCGCTATGGCGGATTTTGCAGCAGGGCGCACTCGGGTTTTGGTTGCTACAACAGTGATCGAGGTGGGCGTGAATGTGCCCAACGCCACGATTATGGTCATCGAGCAGGCCGAAAATTTTGGATTGGCGCAGTTGCATCAGCTCAGAGGACGAGTGGGGCGCGGCGATGCGGCCTCAACCTGTTTGTTGCTCTATCATGGGCCCTTAGGCGAAACCGCAAAGCGGCGCTTGCAAATTCTGCGCGAGACCGAGGATGGGTTTCGTATTGCCGAAGAGGATTTGGCCATCAGGGGCGCGGGCGATTTGATCGGAACGGCGCAATCGGGCCTGCCGCGGTTCCGAATTGCAGATCTCGAGGGGCAGACAGCGTTGATGCAACTTGCGCAGCGTGATGCGCGCGCTTTGTTGGAGCGAGAGCCCGATCTTATGGGCCCACGGGGGCAATCTGCACGTGTGCTTTTGTGGTTGATGGAGCAGGAAAAAGCCATCCGTTTGATGTCGGTTGGCTAGCGGCGCGCATTGCTCGAATTAACCTTTTGTTAACCTTTAGACTGGGTTTGTTCTCAAATGTTCTCAAAAAGTTCTTGATTTCTCGTTTCGAAAATGAGAACAAAGAGCTAACACCGAAGCACACAGTTAAGGGAACATAAACCATGATGGGTCAGATCCGCCGCATAGTTAAAACCTCTCGCGAGGCACTGCTTTATGATTTCGCTGGCGTCGTTGCCCTTGGCTTTATGACGGTGGGTATTCTGCACCTGCCGGGCCTTATCTAACCGAAGTTTACTGCCTGCGACTGTCACCGCCCGGGCGCTTTTCACCCCAACCAGGTCTGTCCCCAAACGTCCCTGGTTATCGGTGAGCCTCTGCCTGAGGTCCAAGGGTTTGCCTGCCCAAAGGACCGAAGCGCCTGAATTTATGACTCGCATCCTTGCCGCCGCCCCGTTGCCCCGGGTGCGGCGGTTTTTTTTGATCTGCTGGCAGAGAATTTAGGCGCAGGCGGCGGCGTTGGCCTGACCCATTGCTTCAAGCGTCGCTTCAAAGGCCAGCATGATCGAGGCATGGCGATTGCCATATTCGCGGGCCGGTACCAAGACCTCATAGCCTTCGAAAGGTGCCTCGGGCTTTGGGCCGCCCTCTTTCAGCATGTTGCGCAACTGGTTTCGTCCATTTTCGACTTCGGCCACACTGCGTCCGATAATATTGGCCGCCATGATCGAGGCAGAGGCCTGCCCAAGCGCGCAGGCCTTCACATCCTGCCCAAACCGCGTGATGACGCCATCGGCGACATCCAGATCAACGGTTACGGTTGATCCACAAAGCGGCGCGCGCTTTTTGACGGATGCCATGGGGGCGTCCAGCCTTTCGGCAAAGGGGATGTCTGCCGCAAGCGCAAGAATACGCTGCGAATAGAGTTTGATGAGATCAGTTTCGTTACTCATGGGCCTTTTCCCTTGCCACCGGACCTTATAGGTAGCGATCCGAACCCCGATTGCAAAGAGGCGCACGAGATGAGTTTTGATCCCGCGACATTGCGTTACAACGCAGACGGCCTGTTGCCCTGCATCGCGCAGGATGCGACCAGCGGTGAAGTGCTTATGATGGCTTGGATGAATGCCGAGGCCGTCGCCAAAACACTGGAAACCCGCCGCGTGACCTATTGGTCGCGCTCGCGGCAGGCATTTTGGATCAAGGGGGAAACATCAGGCCATACACAGGACCTTGTGGATTTTCGGATCGATTGTGACCGTGACTGCCTGCTTGCGCTGGTCAATCAGGAAGGCGCGGCCTGTCACACGAATCGGCGCACCTGTTTTTACACGAGCGTGACCGATGGTGAAGAAGTTGAGCTGATGAAGCCGATGAGCTAGCCTATAAGCCCGACCATTTCGCGAATATCTGCCGGGGTGTAGCCATCTTGCCGGTATTGGCGAATGGCGCGGGCATCGTCGCGTTTCGCCAGACGTTTGCCGGCCTCGTCCCGGATCAGGCGGTGGTGGTGGTAAATGGGGGTGGGAAGCCCCAAGAGCTTTTGCAAAACCACATGGATCTTGGTGGCGTCAAAAAGGTCTTCTCCACGCACAACATGGGTCACATTTTGCGCTGAGTCGTCCAATACGACCGACAGGTGATACGAGCCTAAGAAATCGCGTCGTGAGAGGACGATATCGCCAAACTCATTCGGAAAATCGGTAATTTCGACGCGGCTTTTCCTCGTGCCGGTTTCGACGAATTCTATTGGCATTTGGGCCGCGAGCAAAGACTGCGCTGCGTCACTGCGAAGGCGAAGCGCGCCGCCCGGCCGCGGATCAGTGGGGCCGACTTCTCGCAAATTTCGGCAAGTGCCGGGATAGATTGGCCCGTCAGGGCCGTGCAATGCGACCCCTTCTTGAGGGGCACTCAGCGCCGCTTGGATGTCGCGGCGGTTGCAATGACACAAATAAAGCAGATCGCGTTGCCAAAGCTGGTCCAGCACGTCTGTATAATCGGCGAGCCGGTCAGACTGGCGCATCACAGCGCCATCCCAGTTAACGCCAAGCCATGTCAGATCCTCATAGATCAAATCCTCCCACTCCGGGCGGGCACGGGTTTGATCTATATCTTCTATTCTCAGCAGGAATTGCCCGCCTGCCGCCTTGGCCATGTCATGCGCTAAGATCGCTGAATAGGCATGGCCCAAATGCAACGGACCAGTAGGAGACGGGGCAAAGCGCGTGATCATGGGCGCGAGGCTAGGCCAGTGGGCCTTAGGCGTCCAGCCAAGCCCGCCAATCTACCTTGGCGCGGTCTGTATAGCCTTTGTAGCGTTCCTTGCGATTGCGGCGTCCGCCCTTAAGATCGATCGGCGGGAAAAGCCCGAAATTGACATTCATCGGTTGGAAGGTTTTGGCCTCGGCGCCGCCGGTGATATGCGTAATCAGCGCGCCAATCGCCGTGGTTTCGGGAACAGGCGGCAAGGTCTCGCCCTTAATTTCCGCCGTGGCCAAACGCCCTGCCAAAAGGCCCATTGAGGCGGATTCTACGTATCCTTCGACCCCGGTTATTTGCCCTGCGAACCGCAGATGCGGCTTTGAGCGCAGGCGCATTTCGTGATCCAGCAACGTTGGCGAGTTAATGAATGTGTTGCGGTGAATGCCGCCTAATCGTGCGAAACTGGCATATTCCAAACCCGGAATGGATTTAAAAACAGCAGTTTGCGCGCCGTACTTCATCTTTGTCTGGAAGCCGACAATGTTGAACAAGGTGCCAAGCTTATTGTCCCGGCGCAGTTGCACCACGGCATAGGCTTTCACGTCCGGCTGATGCGGGTTGGTCAGGCCAACGGGTTTCATCGGGCCAAAGCGCAACGTCTCGCGGCCGCGTTCGGCCATGACCTCAATCGGAAGACACCCGTCGAAATACCCGGCGGTTTCGCCCTCACGAAACTCGGTTTTATCCGCAGCCAGCAGCGCGTCGATGAAACCTTCATATTGGTCTTTGGTCATCGGACAATTGAGATAGGCGGTGCGCTCTTCCTCGGTCTCGCCCTTGTCATATCGCGACTGCATCCACGCTTTGGACATGTCGATTGTGTCGGCATGAACGATGGGCGCGATGGCGTCGAAAAAGGCGAGGCTTTCTTGCCCGGCTTCGGTCGCAATCGCGGCGGCAAGGCCCTCGGAAGTCAGCGGCCCGGTTGCGATGATCGCGGGGCCAGTATCGGGCAGGGCATTCACCTCATCCTCGACAATTGTCACCAGAGGATGTGCGTGCAGACGTTCGGTGACGCCGGCGGCAAAGGCTTCACGGTCCACAGCCAACGCGCCGCCTGCAGGAATGCGATGCGTGTCGGCCATTTCCATGATCAAGCTGCCCGCCGCGCGCATTTCCCAATGCAAAAGGCCAACGGCGTTTTGTTCATTATCGTCAGATCGGAAGGAGTTTGAGCAGACCATCTCGGCCAGATCGCCCGATTGGTGGGCAAAGGTCGCGGTTTTGGGCCGCATCTCATGCAATGTGACGGGAATGCCGGCCTCTGCGGCCTGCCATGCGGCTTCGGAACCGGCCAGGCCGCCCCCAATGATTTGAATGCTCTGGGTCATGAAAGCGGCATATAGAGAGGGCCGAGGCAAATGAAAAGCCTCGGCCCCTGTTCGGCGAAATAAGGTGCCGAATTAACTGGTTACAGAAGCTTCTTCTTGGCGGTTCGCGTCTGCATCAGCAAGGTTTAGCGCCTCGCGGATTTCATAAAGCGTATACCGCCCGCCACCATACAAAATAAGCGGTACTGAGAAGACGGTGACAAGAACGATTTTGACGGCCAATTCCGGGTCGCCTTCGGGTGTGGTCATAATGGCAGGAAGGACCAAAAGCGCCGCTGCCAAGGCCGAGACCATAGATGTGCGGATGCCGAGGATCAGCCAGAAACTCAATACGAAATACAAGGCGGATAGGGCGGCCGAGTGATACTCCAGCCCTTCCATTCCCCCGACCACCGAGGGAAGGGTGCAGTTTTCCAACTGCGGGAGCAGCCCAATCGCTGCTTCGATCATCAATGTCGCTGACAGACAGACCCTAAAGTTCAGTCGCAGCCATTCAGTGAGATTATTCATTGTGTTTGCCCCAATGTTTTTTTGCTCGATAGGGTAAGTGTCGCGGTCAATTAGGGCGGGAGCGTGCCGCCACTAAGGTAGCTTCACGGATTTTTTACCCTAATTTTGGCTTGAATGAGCGTTTCTGGCTGGCTTTGTCTCTGGATCGGAAACGGTGGCAAGATGGGCCGCCACATTCCGTCTCAATTCGTTTCCAAAGACAGAACAGTGAATGGGTCTCTGCCGGACCAAATGCCCGGCAGATGGGTCCGCGCCGTGCTTAGGCGGCCGCGGTTGGATCGGCAAAGATATTTGTAAATTCAGGCTCCACCTCGAACGAGGGCGCTTTGGGTTTTGAAGTGACCGGTTGTGCATTTGTCAACGCGACGCTGCCGGGTTGTTTGATACGGAGCCTTGGTTCGCTCTGCGGGGCAGGGCGAATACGGCGCGGTGTGATTGTGCGGCGAATGGCGCGGCGCATTTGATAGTCGCGCGGCGCGTTCTCGGCATAGGTCAGCATAAGGGCCGCGACCAAAACCAGATCGCGCCAAAACGTGCCAAGCTCATCTTCGACGCCAAGCTCGATCATCCGAAGATAGCTGGCGAAGAAGGTCAGCAGGCCAAGAACCAAAGCGGCGGGGCGCATGAACATGCCGATCATAACCATGAAGGCGAGCGCAAAAACCAGCATCGCGGCCAAAGGCACAGCGACATGTTCTGGCAAAAGCTGCTTGGTCAAAAGGCTAAGATCCGTTCCCGGAATAAGGTTCAACCCAACGGCAAGAAAATACGAGGCAATCAATATGCGCAGCAGATTCTGGGCCGTCATGTTAAGGGTGACGCGTTCAGCAGGAGAGGTCATGGGTGGCAGCCTTTGTTCCTCGGACGGGGCAAATGCCCCTATATCCAGCCCCCCGACCAAACGCCTACCAGCCCTGTGAGTTAAGAGAACAATTGCGGCGCATTTTACGAAATATTGAGGTATTCGCGGCGCAGTTTTGGGGCTGAACCAAGGCAGGCTGCCCTTTTTCCGCCATGTTAGCCTGCCGGTTCGATCAGATCCCACCGGTTTCCATAGAGATCCTGAAACACCGCGACTTTGCCATAGGGTTCATGGCGCGTGCTCTCTTCGAAGGTGATGCCTGCGGCTTCCATCGCGGCGCGCTTGGCCTCAAATTTTTCACAATAGAGGAAATAGCCGACCCGGCCCCCGGCATGTTTGCCGATAAAGAGGATCTGATCGCCAACGGCGCGGGCGATCAGAAACTGGGTTTCAGCAGCTTCATGGGGCGCCATACGCACCCACCGTTTGCCGCCGCCTTGATCGGTATCTTCGAGCAGCACCCAGCCAAGCGCAACGCGAAACCAATTTATGGCCTCGTCATAGTCTCGGGCCAGAAACGCCGTAAGGCCCAACCTCATGATTACTCCACCGGATCACATGACACAGAGGTGAGAGGCAGCCAATTACTCATCGGCTGCGACGTCCTCTTCTTCGTCTTGCTCAGCGATCCACGCGACTGAGACGACCTCTTCGCCCTTGGCGGTATCAAAGACCTTCACGCCGCCGGCAGAGCGGGAGCGGAAGGAGATGCCATCGATGGGGCAGCGGATGGATTGGCCCGTCGAGGTCGCCAGCATGATCTGGTCGCCCATTTCAACAGGGAACGAGGCTACAAGATCGCCGCCGCGCATGGCTTTGTCCATGGCTGCAACACCTTGGCCGCCGCGTCCGCGCACAGGGTAGTCATGAGACGAGCTCAGCTTGCCTGATCCTTTGGACGAGATCGTCAGGATCAGATCCTCGGCCGCGGACATTTCAGCGTAGCGTTCGGGCGAAAGCGCCATATCGGCGACGTTATCTTCGTCGCTATCGGCATCCTCTTCGGTCACTCCGGCCGCAGCGCGGCGCATCTTCAGATACGCCGCGCGTTCTTCGGCTGTGGCGTCGAAATTGCGAATAACCGACATTGAGACAACCTTGGCCCCATCTGCCAGACGTATGCCGCGTACACCGGTAGAATCGCGGCCCTTGAAGACGCGAACATCAGTGGTTCGGAACCGAATAGAGCGGCCCGAATTGGTGGTCAGCATCACATCGTCATCTTCCGTGCAGATGCGCGCATTCACCAGTTCAACGCCTTCCGGCAGTTTCATAGCGATTTTACCGTTGGATTTCACATTGGTGAAATCAGACAGAGCATTGCGGCGCACATCGCCTGCCGTGGTGGCAAAGGCAATCTGCAACTCGTCCCAATGATCCTCATCGCGGTCCACGGGCAGGGTTGCTGCGATGGACACACCTGTTGGAATGGGCAGGATATTTACAATCGCCTTACCCTTTGAGGTCCGGCTGCCTTGCGGCAAACGCCAGGTCTTCAGCTTGTAGACCATGCCTTCGGTCGTGAAGAACAAAAGCGGCGTATGCGTGTTGGCCACGAAAAGCGTGGTCACGACGTCATCTTCTTTTAGGCTGCCACCAGACAGGCCCTTGCCGCCGCGTTTTTGCGCGCGGAAATCGGCCAGCGGGGTCCGTTTGATATAGCCGCCCGACGTGATGGTCACGACCATCTCTTCGCGCTCGATCAGATCCTCATCATCCATATCGCCAGACCATTCGACAATCTGGGTGCGGCGAGGGACGGCAAATTGGTCTTTAACCTCGGCCAGCTCGGCCGAGATAATTTCGAGAATTCGATCACGGCTGCCCAAAATCGCCAGGTAGTCTTTGATTTTACCGGCGAGTTCCGCCAGCTCATCCGTGACTTCTTTGACACCAATTTGGGTCAGGCGTTGCAGACGCAACTCAAGGATCGCGCGGGCTTGGGTTTCGGACAGGTTATAAGTCCCATCCTCGTTCATCGTATGGGTTGGATCGTCAATCAGCTGAATATAGGGCGCGATTTCGCCAGCGGGCCAGCGGCGCGTCATGAGCTTCAGGCGGGCTTCGGCAGCATCGGCAGATTGGCGGATCGTGGCGACCACTTCGTCAACATTCGACACAGCGACGGCCAAACCACAAAGGATATGACTGCGTTCGCGCGCCTTGCGCAATTCAAACGCGGTGCGGCGGGCGACAACCTCTTCCCGGAAATCAAGGAAGGCAGTCAGGAAGCCGCGCAATGTCAGCTGTTCAGGACGGCCACCATTCAGCGCCAGCATGTTACAGCCAAACGAGGTCTGCATCTGCGTGAAGCGGAAAAGCTGGTTCAGCACGACCTCAGCAGTGGCGTCGCGCTTAAGCTCAACCACAACGCGCACGCCGATGCGGTCAGATTCATCCGCAACGCCGGAAATGCCTTCCAGTTTTTTGTCGCGTACACCTTCGGCGATGCGCTCAATCAGCGTGGCTTTGTTCACCTGATAGGGGATCTCATCCAGAATGATTGCGAAACGGTCTTTGCGGATTTCTTCGACCCGGGTTTTGGCCCGGATAACAACACTGCCGCGCCCTTCCAGATAGGCTTTGCGCGCGCCGGTCCGTCCCAGAATAAGGCCGCCCGTTGGGAAATCCGGGGCCGGGACATATTCCATCAACTGTTCAGAGGTCAGATCCGCATCTTCAATCAGTGCCTGACAGGCATCGATCACTTCGCCAAGGTTATGGGGCGGGATATTGGTGGCCATGCCAACCGCAATACCGCCGGCGCCATTAACCAGCATATTGGGAAAGCGCGCCGGAAGAACCGAAGGCTCGCGGTCTTTGCCATCATAGTTGTCCTGAAAATCGACCGTATCTTTGTCGATATCGGCAAGCAGGCTGGCGGCGGGTTTATCCATCCGCACTTCGGTATAGCGCATCGCCGCAGGGTTATCGCCATCCATCGAGCCAAAGTTGCCTTGGCCGTCCAGCAAAGGCAGCGACATCGAGAAATCCTGCGCCATCCGCACAAGCGCATCATAGATCGCGCCATCGCCATGCGGGTGGTATTTCCCCATCACATCGCCAACCGGACGGGCCGATTTGCGATAAGATTTATCGTGGCTATTTCCGGTTTCATGCATCGCATAAAGAATGCGTCTGTGGACCGGTTTTAACCCATCACGCAGATCAGGAATCGCCCGGCTAATGATCACGCTCATCGCGTAATCAAGAAAGCTGGTCTTCATCTCATCGACGATCGAGATCTTCGGGCCGTCGTAGGAAGGCGCCTCGGGTCCGTTTTCATCCATGTTTTCAGGGGGCTGTGGGGTATCGGTCACGGGTTCTGCTCGCCCTTTATCGTGTATCTACATCTTGTTGTCGGGCAGTATAGAGGGACGGGATATAGGGTGCAATGGGGTGGTTCAGTTGAACGATCCACGCGCGAAAAATTCGAACCTTTTAAGTGAATATCCGCATGGAGTTCTGGGGCAAAAGATTGGTTTGTGCCGAGGCATTTTGATTGAAGAACGACGCGCTTTTCGTCCGGCGTTCAGGAGGCTATCCACCAAATGTTGCCGCACGGATCTTTTATTCCAGCCATCCGATCTCCATGTGGGCGATCGTTGGGTTTCATCAACGATGTCGCGCCAAGCCCCATCGCGGTTTCGTAAGCCTTGTCGGCATTTTCGACGTAGAGATGCATTTGAGAAACGTTGGCCGCGTAGTCTTTGGAACTCTCGTTCAACATAATCAAAGAATTTCCGATCCGGAGGCGCACATGTTGAACGCTGCCGTCATCGTACCTGTTTTCCTTGACGATTTTGGCGTCGAATGCCGCACCAAGAAAATCTATCAGAAGATCAGCGTGCTTAACCGTAAAATAGGGTGTGATTGTTTGGAGAATTGCATCGGACATGCCATCGTTTCTTACTTTTTTCTACGCTCGTTGCTTTGCGCAAACTGGCAGATGGAACGCAAATCCGCAATGTTCTTGGCAGCGGTCACAAAGGCGTGTTGAAAAGATATGTGCAATTTGGGCGAGCAGCCTTGGAAATGCATGATTTGTGCTGTCACTCACCCCTCACGACCGGTAACAGATTGTTTTATTTGATTTTTAAATCTTCTTTGGCATCATAGGGGCAGGGAGGCCCCAAATAAGAGGTGCCACATGGCAGTATCTGAAACCGAATTGATGCTTAAAGGTTATGGCCTGACGACGGCCGAGATGTTCTATCACATGCCTGACTACCCGCATGTGCTGAACACGTTTATCTGGCAAGATTACGATCTTGCGCCGGATCACAACAAGCTACTGAATTTCATATCATTTTGGCAAAAAGAGATCGAAGGCGCACTTCATTCGGTGCGCTTTTCCCATCGCAAGATGATTGCCCCGGGTGAGTGGCGCAATGTCGTGGGTGAATTTCCGCTGCATTAGACCGGCCTTAGGCGCGGCGGGCGGCAACGATCCAAAGGACCAGCAATGCGGCTGAGATGAAGACGTTGTAATTGGCCATGGAAAGGCCAAACAACTGCCACGAGATCTCGTCGCACAGCACAATCGCTGACCCGCATTCAAAATCCAAAGGGCCGCATTCGCTGTTCAAAAGGTCGACGCCACGCGACGTGCAACTTGCCGGGCCATCCCACCAATCGCGCTCAACCCCGGAATGGAAGGCGGCCAGACCGACTGATACCAACATGGTGAGCGCGCCCGCCGCGGCTACAAGCGCAAAGGGCAAGATCACGCCAAGAATGCCAAGCCCGATGGCAATCCGGTGCGGCCAGCGTTGCCAGAAACACATCGCGCAGGGCTCAACCCCGCCGATAAATTGAAAGGCCAGCGCTCCGAAGAACAAGGCGGCCGAACCAAAGGCGGCCAGCAAAATCAGCTGTCTGCGGGTCAAATTTGTCAAAATGCTCATAGGAATTTCACCACGTAAAAGCCGCCTGCCAAAAGGATGACAAACAAAGTGAACATCAGGCCAAGGCGGCGTTCGATGAAGTCTTTGATCGGCGCGCCGAATTTCCACAAAAGCCCCGCGACGATGAAAAAGCGCAATCCGCGCGCGATGATTGACGTCACAACAAAGGTCATGAAGGGCAGGCCGGTCCAACCTGACATGATGGTGATGACCTTATAAGGAAAGGGCGTAATGCCAGCGATAAGGACTGGCCAGAACCCAAATTCGTTGAATCTCTGGTTAAACTCTTCCATCGCATGCGCCTTGCCTAAGGCCGCAAGAATGGGCTGGCCAATGCTATCATACGCGAAGGCCCCGATAGCGTAGCCTGCCATGCCGCCCAAAACCGAGGAGATCAGGCAAACGCCCGCAATCAGAAACGCGCGATGGGGCGCGGCAAGGATCATCGGGATCATCAAAAGGTCGGGCGGAATGGGAAAGACCGAGCTTTCCAGAAAGGCAATTACAGCAAGCGCGGCCAGCGCGTAGCGATGCTCGGCCAGGCCAAGCGTCCAGTCGTAAAATCTGCGAAGCATCTAAATGCCCTTCTTGAAATACCCCAATGCCGATGCCGCAATTGGCAGGCTCCGTCAAGCGGCCTGCGCGGATTTCACCGAAGCCAAGATGCGAATTTTGGGCCAGAAAACCGTTTGTTTCCGGGCCGATCCATGTTTGGATATCCGCGTGGTGGCCGTAATTTTCCCAAAGCTCGGGTGGCCTGCCTTTTTACGGGATTGCTTTTTTTAAGCGTTGGAGGTCCGTAAGTAATTGATAAAACTGGAGGATTACATGTCATTTTTTAAAATTTCTACAGCGCGCGTCGCGATTGCCGCAACTGCGCTTGCTGCGATTCCCGTGATGGGCGCGGCTGAAGGTTTTTCCTCGGGATATGTGACTGGCTTTGGGTCGTCGACCGAATGTATGAACCTTGCGCGTTCCTCGATGGAGCAGCATTTCCGCTATTACGGGCTTGAGCCCGACACTGGCGAAGCCAGTTTCTCGATCTTTGGATTTGAAGTGCCACCGGGCCAGACGCAGGTCGCCGTGATTTGTTCAGAGGACCAGGGCCGTGTGACTGCGACGATCACGGGATACAGCTTGCCAGAAGACGGTACGCGATTGGACACGATCAATATGTTCCTGGATTATATGGAAGGCCAGCCGGTTGGCGGCGCTCCGGCGCCTGCACCGGCCCCGACGCCAGCGCCCGTTCCTGCGCCTACCCCGGCCCCTGCGCCCGGCGGTAAATAAGGTCGATTGGGTCGCTGGTCACAGCGGCCCGTCTATTCTGTGTTCGGAAAGAACAGCTGCGCGCCACCAAGCTGATAGGCTGCAATATGCGCTTGGCCGCTTGAAAGCAGCCATGCGGTCAGTGCCTCGGCAGCCTCGCTATTAACTGTCGGGCAATGCGCCGCGCTTACCGGAATGATCCCATATTGATTGAAAAGCGCCGGATCGCCTTCGTGCAGGATCTCATGGGTGCCGGTATTTTCAAAAGCCAGCCACGTGGCCCGATCAGTCAAAGTGTAGCCCCCCATACCAATCGCGATGTTTAACGTCGCCCCCATGCCAGATCCGGTTTCGCGATACCAATGGCCCGAGGCCGCTGCGACATCCGCGATCCCATCCCATAAGCTCAGCTCTTTGACATGGGTGCCGCTATCATCGCCCCGGCTGACAAAAATCGCGTTCGTGACGGCGATGCGGGCCAAAGCTTCGGCGATGGATGTGGCAGTTTTTGCTCCCGCAGGATCTGAAGCGGGGCCAATAAGGACAAAATCATTATACATCAGATCATATCGCGCGGCGCCAAACCCGGCCTCAACAAACGCCTCTTCGCGGGCGCGGGCGTGGGTGATCAAAAGATCGCCATCACAGCGCTCGGCATTGGAAAGCGCCTGTCCAGTGCCAACGGCAACCACGCGGATGTCCAGATCCAGCGCGACAGAGGCGATGGGCAAAAGGTAATCATATAGCCCAGAGTTTTGCGTTGACGTGGTGGATTGGACCAACAAAATCGGACGATCGGCCAAAGCGGGCGAGACTATGCAAAGCGCCGTGGCAAAGAAAATGTATTTGATCACAGCAGAAGTTTTCCATCGAGATAGGCTCGCGCCGCCGGGCTGTTGGGACGCGATAGAAATTGAGATTTAGCAGTCAATTCATGCGCCTTTCCTTGGTGCAGAAACGCGACATCATCGGCAAGCCGGTCCACCTGACCAATATCATGGGTCACAAGGATCACCTTCGCGCCTTGGGCTGCGATGCGCAGAATAAGAGTTTCAATCGCATGGGTCGATTGCGGGTCAAGATGCGCTGTTGGCTCATCAAGCATCAATAGAAGCGGATTGGCCGCTAAGGCGCGGACAATTGCAAGCCGCTGTTGTTCGCCGCCAGAAAGGTGCCGTGCGGGTCGGTCGGATTTTTCGGTCAGGCCGCATAACGCCAAAAGTTCAATCGTGCGCGCTACGCGTTCAGAGCGCGGAATGCGTGCCAGTTTTAGGGCATGGATCAGATTTGCGCGGGCTGAACGGCGCAACAATATCGGACGTTGAAAGACCAGACCGATCCGTCCGCGCATTGCATGGGGCAGGGCGATACGGCCAGAATCAGCATCCGTCAGCCCCGCAATAACCCGCAGCGCCAATGACTTACCGGCGCCATTGGGGCCAACAATCGCGGTGACCCCTTCGGCTGGTAGTGACAGGCTCAGCCCATTGAGCAGCCCAAGGCCTCGCCGTTTGAGCGAAAGTTTGTCCAGTGTAATCTCGGCTGGTTTGGCCCCGCTTGCGCGCGGTGAGAACGGAATAACCTGACGCGGATCAGCCATGTGCATAGGCCTCGAGCCGGGAGCGGAGCGCAATGACAACCGCATTGAGAATTAGGGTAAGCGCCAGCAATATCATCCCGAGCCCAAGGGCCATCGGCAGCGCCCCACGAGAGGTTTCCAGCGCAATGGCCGTTGTCATAACTCGGGTGACGTGATCGATATTGCCGCCGACCAACATCACCGCGCCAACCTCGGCCAATGCGCGGCCGAGCCCTGCCAATAACGCCGTCGCCAGCGAAAAACGTGCGTCCCAAAGCAGCGTGCCAACCACATCCCACCGGTTTGCGCCCAGCACGCGAAGCGTGTCGTCATATTCGCCCAAAAGATCGGAAATTGTGCTGCGTGTCAGGGCTGTGATAATGGGCGCGACCAAAATGGATTGGGCGATGATCATCGCGGTTGGCGTGTAAAGAAGGCCAAAAACGCCAAGTGGGCCCGAAGCAGAGAAGACCAGATATACCATCAGGCCAACGACGACAGGCGGCAGGCCCATTAACGCATTTACCAAAACCACCAGCGCGCCGCGCCCGCGAAAGCGGAAGACGGCAAGGCCCGCGCCAAGCGGCAGGCCGACCAGCGTCGCAATAAGGACCGCGGTAAGCGACACACGCAAGGATAGCCCGACGATCTCAAGCAAATCGGGATCGGCCGAGGAGATGAGCCCAAGGGCGGTCATGAAGCTGTCGGCAAGGGTTGGCATGGGTCTGACTCATGTCTTGAACATCTGTGCCTAAGCTGCGCTATGGCGATGGGCACGGGCAAGAGGCAAGGTGGCGTTGCACAATGAATAAAGGGGATTGGCCGCCCCCGCAGGCGGCGCGGCGACGCCTTTCGGAAATCAACCGACCTTTCCGTGCAAAAAGAAAGCGCCCAGAGCGTGAAGCTCCGGGCGCTAAAATTCGTCGCTTGCGTGGATGGATCAGAGACCCAGAACGCTGCGCAGGCGGGTCACAACTTCGCCCACCATAGCGGGGTTGTTGCGCGCTTGTTCGATCGCACCGGTCATTGCGGCACGGGTCACGTCAGACAGATCTGCGGCTTGAAGAAGGCTAAGCGCTTGATCGGCGTTAAAGCCCTCAACGCTGAGAACTTGGTCGACGTTGATTGCTTCTGCCACTGTTTCAGCAACGGTTTCTTCGACAACGGCTTCAACGGCCGCAGGCTCTTCTACCGCAACTTCTGGTGTGATTGCCTCAACAGCTTCGGTCACTGTCTCGGTGGCTTCGGGTGTCTCGGGCATCAGCGATTCCGTGATGCTTTCAACAACGGATTCTGTTTCTTCAACAACCGCCTCAACTGCTTCTGCAGCTTCCTCGACGACCTCTTCCACAACCTCTTCAACGGCTTCGGTGGCGTCCTCGACAACCTCATCGACCATATCGGTGGCTTCTTCCGCCATACCTTCAACAGTCTCAGTCACTTCTTCCGCCATCTCTTCCATGGTTTCAGCGGCCTCTTCGGCCATTTCTTCGGCTTCTTCGGTGTTTTCATCAACGGCGTCTGTGACCTCTTCGGTCATTTCTTCCATCGTTTCTTCGATGCCAGCTTCGGACTCCTGCATGACGTCAGCGGATTGCTGTTGCAGCAGATAGTATCCAAGGCCCCCAAATGCGGCCAAAGCGATGATGATATAAATTGAGCGCGACATGGTTTAAAACCCTCTTGGCTAAATAGTCCCGCCTTCCTTATCCGGGTGCAAACCCAAGTGCAATCGAAGAGCACAAGCCGCTTTAAAACAGCTGAATATGGCCGGGATTGAGCTTGAATGCCCCCGGCGCAAGGGGTAGTGTTCCGTTCAAATTACTCGTGGCAACAGAAGGATAATACCGATAGCCCGTAGACCTCATAACGCGCCTCCGCAGCGCGACACTGGCCCCCGCGTGAATGATCGCATTCGGTCGCCGGAAATCCGTTTGATTGGTGCAGAAGGCGAAAATGTTGGGGTTGTGACCCCGGCGCGCGCCATGGATATGGCTGCCGAAGTTGGGCTTGACCTGGTTGAAATCTCGCCCAATGCAACGCCGCCCGTGTGCAAAATCATGGATTTCGGTAAGTATAAATACGAACAGCAAAAACGCGAATCCGAAGCGCGGAAAAAGCAGAAAACCATTGAGGTGAAAGAGGTCAAGTTTAGACCCAACACTGATACGCATGACTACGAAGTCAAAATGCGCAACGTTTTCAAATTCTTGGAAGGTGGCGACAAGGTAAAGATTACCCTGCGTTTCCGGGGCCGTGAAATGGCGCACCAGAATTTGGGCCGTGAGTTGCTCGAGCGCGTGGCGTCTGATGTCGAAGAGATCGGCAAGGTCGAGAATATGCCCAAGATGGAAGGCCGCCAGATGGTCATGATGATAGGGCCGCAGAAATAAACAGCCTGAGCTGAGATTGAGAAAGGCGCGCGGAGCAATCCGACGCGCCTTTTTTCTATTTATGGCACTTTGTCCAAAGAGACCGCTAGCGGACCAATAGACATACGTGTTTTCGGGCGGGGAAGATAATCTGTCGACAGATTATCAAAAATTCCATTGATGGAATTTCGTCCCTGCCAGATATCACCCGATGGATTCGCCGATCAGCAGATCAGGTTTCACATTGGTGAAATTGGGAATGTCCTCAACTGCTGGACCGATGGCCGCTAAGGCCCCGCCAAGCGCTTCGTCATCCTCAAAGACGATTGTCGCCACTGCGTGATATCCCGGAGGGGTATCAGGCCCGCCCGCCAGACCTTTGGTTACAACGACGGACTGGATGAATTGACCAATCGCGTCTCCGACAATTTTCATATGGCTGGTTGCGTAATAGTCGTAGTCGAAAGTGGTACCGTCTGAGGCTGGATAGATGACTTGAAGTGTTGCTGACATAGAAAAAGCTCTCCCTTGCTTGTGAAGGAAGAGCCTAGCACCAATCTTAACAGTTCCCTAACTTAAACGGCTCGTTAGAGAAAATCAGTCGAGGAAGGCCTTCTCGACCACGTAATGCGCCGGCTTCGAATTTGCGCCTTCCTCCAGCCCATAGCCTTCGAACATCTCTTTGAGCTCAAGGTTAAAGGCCAGATTCCCGCAAATCATCGCGCGATCGGATTCTGGGTTCAAAGGTTCAACACCCAGATCCGCAAAGGCCTCGCCCGATTTCATCAGATCAGTGATGCGGCCCATCTTGGGGCTCTCTTCGCGGGTCGTGGTTGGATAGTATTTGATCTTCTTCCAGAAGCCATCGCCAATGACCTCGTTTAGCAGCTCATCTTCCTTGAGCCCTTCGATCAGATCGCGGCCATAGGTTAATTCGCCCACTTCGCGGCAGGTGTGGGTAATGATGATCTCATCATAATCTTCATATGTCTGCGGCTCGCGCAGAAGCGACGCGAAGGGCGCAAAACCGGTGCCTGTTGCAAAGAACCAGATGCGTTTGCCGGGAATAAGCGCATCATGGACCAAAGTGCCAACGGGTTTGGGGCGCAGGATGATCTCGTCGCCGGGTTTGATATGTTGGAGGCGCGAAGTCAGTGGCCCATCGGGCACCTTGATCGAATAAAACTCCAGCTCTTCATCCCAAGAAGGGGACGCGATGGAATAGGCCCGCAGAAGTGGTTTTTGTTTGCCCGTCTTGGGGTTCACGTCGCCCATCAGGCCAATCATCACGAACTCGCCGGAGCGAAAGCGCATCGAGGCGGGCCGTGTCACGCGGAATGAAAAGAGGCGGTCAGTATAGTGCTTCACCTCGGTCACGGTCTGCGCGTCAGGCAGGGTAAGTACTTTTACGGCGGGGGCGTCAGTCACGGGAGTTTGCTCGGTCATATCTGGGGTCATTTAGGCAGGCTTTTCGGGCCTGCCCTCCTCATAGGCATTGATCTAAGTCAGGGAAAGGGGCGTTTTATCTCAGGCGCGAAGGGCTGTGCGATAGTCATGAGCCTGCCAATTGGCGCGGGCCAGCCATTGGCCTTCGGGCTGCCGATCGGCCAGATCTGTACTGATTTCCACGTCGTCGAAACCTGAACGGCGGGCCATGGCGTATTGGTCGGCAAGAACATGACCAACGGCGCGCAGATGCCCGGTAAAGCCTAATTCGCGCAACCGGCGGGCCAGTGTAAAGCCGCGCCCATCTGAAAAGGCGGGAAAAGCAATCCGGATGAGCGACAGATCCGTCAACGGCAGCGCTTCAGCGGCCAGATCTGCATCAGCGCCCAGATTGTGAGTTGCGGTTTTTGGCGCGGTGTCATCCGCTTGGAAGCCGGTATCGGCAACGATTACGGTGTCGGCGCCAGTCAGGGGAAAATCAGTCATGGAATCGATCCTTACGAAGCTTTGTTTACCGGGCCGCGTACCATTCGCCCGTCTATGAAGTGAATGCCGCATTCTTCTTTATCTGCGTCACGCCAGCGGCCCGCACGCGGGTCTTCACCCGGTTTTACGGGGCTGGTGCACGGGGCGCAGCCGATAGAAGGGTAGCCTTTGGCCACAAGCGGGTGGCGCGGCAGTTTGTTGTTAATCATATACTCTTGCAAATCTTCAGGTGCCCAATGAGCCAAGGGATTGATCTTAATGCGAATATCACCCTCGGTTTCAAAGAACTCTAAAGCGGCACGCGTGCCAGCCTGAAAGCGTTTGCGCCCGGTGATCCAACTGTCGAAGGGCGCGAGTGCGTGTTCCATCGGTTGCACTTTGCGCAAGTCGCAGCACGCATCCGTGTCGCGCTTATGAAGATCATTTTGCGGATCACCGCCAATAAGCGCAATTTTAGATGCGTGAATGGTCCGCACATCTTCAAGGCGCAGTTGTTCGGCGACGCGGGTTTGGTACTCAAGCGTTTCAGGAAAGAGCATTTGCGTGTCGATGAACAGAACTGGCGTTTTCGGCGCTATGACCGAAACCATATGCAAGAGCACAACCGATTCCGCCCCGAAGGAGCTGACCAGTGATATCCGACCCAGATCTGGGTCGGACAGCGCCCGCTCCATCACAGCGGTGGCGGAATGATGTTTGTAGCGCTGGTTTAGCGCCTCGACCCACTCTGAGAGGGGGCCGAGATTTTCATCAAGCGGCACGGGATTTCGCCTCAGGGTAAAGGGCGGCTTTGAACGGGTCGACGCCGACACGTTTATAGGCCGCAAGGAAAGTTTCTTCGGCGCCTTCGCGCAGATCCAGATAGGTGCGGATCAGCGTTTCAATGGCCGGGACGATCTGGTCATAGGAAAAACCGGGGCCAGTGCGCGTGCCGATAACTGCATCTTCCGTGCCGTCGCCGCCAAGCGTGATCTGGTAGTTTTCCACGCCCGCACGGTCGAGACCCAGAATGCCGATATGGCCGACATGGTGGTGCCCGCAGGCATTGATGCAGCCCGAGATCTTGATCTTAAGCTCGCCCACTTCATGCTCAAGCTTCAGCTCGTCAAACCGCGTCGCAATCTCTTGTGCAACAGGGATCGACCGGGCCGTGGCCAGCGCGCAGTAATCCATGCCGGGGCAGGCGATGATATCTGACAAGAGCCCAACATTGGCCGTGGCCAGACCCGCGCCGCGCAGACGTTCATGGATCTCTTTGAGGTGCGATTTATGCACATGGGGCAGGATGACGTTCTGCTCATGGCTGATGCGCAGTTCGTCATGGCCAAACTCACGGGCCAGTTGTGCCATCAGGCGCATTTGGTCCGCAGAGGCATCGCCGGGGGTCTCGCCATGTTTCTTGAGCGAGATTGTCACGATGGCATAGCCGTCTGCCCGGTGCTCGGCCAGATTGGTATCTGCCCAGGCGCGGAAGATCGGATCAGTGTCATAGGCGGTCTGGTAGATCGCGGTTGATGCGGTCTGGAATGCGGGTGACGCGAAATCGGGCGCGATAGCGGCCAGTTGGCCAAGAACAGCATCTGTATCATATAGCGGTTTGCGCAGTTCGAATTCCTTGGCGACCTCGTCTTGCAGGTTCTCAAGGCCAAACTCGTGCACAAGGATCTTGATCCGCGCTTTGTATTTATTGTCGCGACGGCCAATGACGTTCCAAACCGCGACAGTGGCTTCCAGATAGGGAAGCAGATCGTCGATGGTCACAAACTCATTCAGCACTTTGCCGATCATCGGGGTCCGGCCAAGGCCGCCGCCAACCAGCACCTGATAGCCGATCTGGCCGTCTTTTTCGACGATGCGCAGGCCGATATCATGGGCTGCGGTCACAGCGCGGTCATTGGGGCTGCCGGTAATGGCAATCTTAAACTTGCGCGGCATGAACTGAAATTCTGGGTGGTCGGTGGACCACTGGCGCAAAAGCTCGGCCACGGGGCGAGGATCGGCAATCTCATCTGCGGCTGCGCCAGCAAAATGGTCTGCGGTTACGTTGCGGATCGTGTTGCCCGAGGTCTGGATGGCATGCATGCCAACTTCGCCAAGCGCGTCCAGCATATCCGGCACGTCGCGCAGCTTTGGCCAGTTATACTGGATGTTCTGGCGCGTGGTGAAATGGCCATAGCCCTTGTCCCACTTGTCAGCAAGCAGCGCGAGCTGTTCCATTTGGGCGCTGTTCAGCGTGCCATATGGAATAGCAACACGCAGCATATAGGCATGCAGTTGCAGATAGAGGCCGTTCATCAGGCGCAGCGGGCGAAATTCTTCTTCGGTCAGGCTGCCATCGATGCGGCGCTCGACCTGATCGCGGAACTGGGCGTTGCGTTCAGCAAGGAAGTCTTTGTCAAACTCAGAGTAAGTATACATGGCTCAAAGCTCCACTTGTTTGCCGTGGGCGTAATTGGACGGCCCGCGGGTGCGGAAGGTTTCGCGAAAATGGGTTGGCTCGGGGCCATCAGGGCCAGCCTGAGCGTCGGCAAGGTAAGCGCCAACAAGGATATCGGCCTGGGTTGCGGCGAAGTTCAGGCGCTCATTGGCCTCAGCTTCTTCCGTGTAAAGCGCTGCATCTTCCAGACGGCGCGACCAGGTGCCTTTGGCGGTCAGATAGATAACGTCACCTTCCAGAAGGTGATTGGCAGTGACCACTTTGGGCGTAAATTTCCGTGGCATCGTGTGGCTCCGGTCTGGCGTGGGGCAGGCCCATCGGGACGCTGCGGCTGTTTCTTAGGGGTAATATAGGATATTTTCCCGGTTTTTGGCTATATGGGCTTGCGGATAAGGACATTTGTTTTATTCTTTGGGTCGAGTGGGAATATTCTTCCAATTGCGAAAGGATTCAAAGATGCCTGTCCAAATTGATGCGTTAGACCGGAAGATCCTTGCGACGTTGCAAGAGGATGCAGGCCAGTCCTTGGATGAAATCGCCAAAGTTGTGGGCTCGTCCAAGACGCCGGTCTGGACCCGGATCAAGAAGCTGCGCGAGGCAGGAGTTATTGGCCAGCAAACTGTCCTGCTTGATGCAGAAGCGCTTGGGCTTGAGGCTTGTTTTTTCGTGCTAATTCGGACGTCCGAGCATGAGGCAGCATGGCAGAAAGCGTTCCTTGATACGCTGCGTGCGCGCCCAGAGGTGATGGAGGCGCACCGGCTGGCCGGGGATATCGATTACATCTTGAAAGTGCGGGTTGCCAATGCGCGGGCCTATGACGTTTTTTATCAGGCCCTGATCTCAGAAGTGAAGATTCACAACGTCACCGCGCTTTTGAGCATGGAAGAGTTGAAATCTACGACGATGCTGCCCCTCTAAGGGCGCAGGTCAAGCGGTTTAGGCCAGTTCGGTAACCACCTCAGCGCCGGATTCCAAAGTGCGATGAACCGGGCATTTATTGGCAATTTCCAGCAGGCGCGCGGTTTGATCCGCATCCAGTGGACCTGCAAGCGTGATGCGGCGAATGAAGCGGTCGATCTTTTCGGCCTGACCGCCCGCATCCTGCGCATGGACTTTGTTATGAAGCACATCCACAGCAACATGGGACAGTGGCCAGCCTTTGCGGCGCGCATACATGCGAATGGTCATCGAGGTGCAAGCCCCAAGCCCTGCGGCAATAAACTGGTACGGCGTTAGGCCTTTATTGGTGCCACCATAGGCCAAAGGCTCATCTGCAATGGCGTGATGAAATGGACCAGCCTGAACATCCTGCAAAAAGCCATCCGGATCGGCCTCGGACACACGGGTGACGCCTTCGGGTGCGCCAATGGGCGGGGCAGGCGGCGCAAGGTCAAGGTATTTGCCCGCCCATGCGGCAATAACGCTGGCGGCATATTCGGCGTCATCGCTGCGGCTGACCAGATGGTCAGCATCATCCAGTGTGACAAAGCTTTTGGGATGTTTGGCCGCCAAAAAGATCTCGGTCGCGTTTTCCAGACCAACAACCTCATCGCGCGGCGCATGCAGAACCAATAACGCTTTGTGCATATTGGCAATAGCCGGGCCAAGATTTTCGGCCTTTACGTCGTCGATAAACCCTTGCCCAATACGGATCGGGCGACCGCCAAGATTGACATCTGCCGCGCCTTTTTCAGCGATCTCGCTCAAAGCGGCGCCAAAATTATGGGTGACATGACCGGGATCAAAGGGCGCACCGATGGTGACGACGGCGCGGGCCGACGCAATTGTTGGTGCCGCTTTCAAAACGGCTGCCCCTCCAAGAGAATGCCCAATCAAAAGGGTAGGGGCCATGCCCTTGGCCTCGAGCGCTTCGGCGGCGGCTTGCAGGTCGGCGACATTGGTCGAAAAAGACGTGTTTTCAAACTCGCCCGCGCTGTGACCAAGGCCTGTGAAGTCAAACCGCAAAACTGCGATGCCCATTTCAGACAGGCGCCCTGCAATGCGGCGCGCGGCGGCGATGTCTTTGCCGCAGGTAAAGCAATGCGCGAACAATGCCGTCGCCAGATGCGGGCCCTCTGGCATGTCCAGCCGGGCCGCAAGGTCGGTGCCGGCGTGACCGGCGAAGGTGAAACGGGTAGTGGGCATAAATTCGGCTCCGAAGGGGCTTTGCGGTGGCTGCTGTCCTAGAATGAGGGTCGCGAGCGGGGGCCGCAAGGCCCCTCACGAAGGCGTGTGAGGATGTGTAAATCCGCCCTCCAAAAGCTTGACAAATCGGGGCGCGGACCGCAGGCCAGAGGAATGAGTAAGATTGAAGACCAATATGACGCCTATCCCTATCCAGAGCGGGATCCACGCGATGAAAAGACCCGGCTGATAACCGGATCGCCCTCGCATCCGCTTGAGATTGATCATTTTCTTTTTGCCGGACGCCGGGATTGGCGCCAGCCCTTTCGCGCGCTTGTTGCTGGCGGTGGGACCGGCGATGCCCTGATTCAGATGGCGCAGGTGCTGACCAGCGCCGGGCGCCCCTATGAGATCACATATGTCGATCTGTCACATTCGGCGCGCGCGATCGCCGAAGCCCGGGCCGAGGCGCGCGGGCTGACGGGGATTCGCTTTGTGACAGGATCGCTGTTGGATGCGGCTGACTACGGGTCGTTTGACTACATCGATTGTTGCGGAGTGTTGCACCATCTGCCGGACCCGCAACTTGGATTTAATGCGCTGGCTGCGGCTTTGAGCCCTGACGGCGGCATTGGATTAATGGTCTACGCGCCTTATGGGCGCTCGGGCGTCTACCCGTTGCAAGAGGCATTTGGTGATCTGCTTCAGGGGCCACCCGAAGAGCGTTTGAAAGCCGCCAAAACGATTTTTGCGGCGCTTCCGAAGGGGCATCCCTTCAAATGTAATCCAAATCTGGTGGATCATGAGGCCAGCGATGCCGGGTTTTATGATCTGTTGCTGCATAGTCAGGATCAGGCATTCTCGATCCGGGCGCTGTTTGACGCGATTGATGCGGCTGGGTTGACTGTCACAGGCCTGCCGCAAGCCGCGCTTTATGATCCCAAGCCTTTGTTGCCGGATCCCGGCCTCTTGGTCGGGCACGCGCCATTGGCCCGGATGGAGATGGCCGAGAAACTGCGAGGAACAATCAGGACCCATGTGGCCTATGCTGTCCCGAAGGGAAAGGCCGACGGGCGCATGGCAATGGCAAACCCGGCGCTGGTGCCACATCTGAAAGGCATTTCAGGTCCCAAAATGATGCAAGCGATCCTGAAAAAGGGGGTTTTGCCGATAACGCAGAATGGCGAACGGATTGAACTGCCGGTCTCGGCAACTGCAGCGGGCATGTTGCGTTATGTCAATGGGAAGGCAACCTTGGCTGAAATTGCTAGCGCGGCCCGGATGGACCCGATTGGGTTTTCCGCGCTTTGGAACGGGTTATCCCAAGATCTGTGCCATTACGGGTTGATGTTTTACTCATCGCTATTGCGTTAGCGGTTCGGCTGCAGCGTGCGGTGTTCCGATTTATTAAGAAATCGGAGAATTTTCGTTGACGAAAATTGCGTCGGCGCCAATGACTACTGGTGCCTACATCTTAAAATGTTTGGAAAGTTTTAGTCCTTGGCCTTGGTAATTCGACGCCAAATCTGCGCCATAGAGCTGCGCAGGCAGCTCAGCCATTCGTTCATAGACCAAGCGGCCCACAACTTGCCCGTGTTCCAAGACGAATGGCGCTTCATGGCAGCGCACTTCCAAAACCCCGCGTGCGCCTGCGCCGCCTGCGGGGGCGTAGCCAAAGCCGGGATCGAAAAAGCCTGCGTAATGCACGCGGAACTCGCCAACCATAGCAAGATACGGCGCCATTTCGGCAGCGCAATCCGGCGGGATCGTTACGGCCTCTTGGCTGACCAGAATATAAAAAGCACCGGGATCAAGGATTATGCGGCCCTGATCTGTTTCAATCGGTTCCCAAAAATCGGCAGGGGCGTAACCCGCGATATTGTCCAGATCAATAACGCCGGTATGGGGCTTGGCACGATAGCCGACAAGAGTGCCAGTTTCTGGGCGAAGATCGACAGAAAAGCCAAGGCCCTCGCTGATCACTGCTTTGCCTGAAACCAGCGGGCTGTCCGCATGGCGTGCCCGCAATTCGTCATCTGTTAGGACCGACTGCCCTTCGCGAAAGCGAATTTGATTAAGGCGCATGCCTGGTCGCACCAGAACCGAAAAACTACGCGGACAAATTTCGGCATAAAGGGGGCCGGTATAGCCTGCAGGGATTCGGTCAAATTCGACACCTTCATCCGTGATTGTTCGTGTCAGTAAATCAAGCCGGCCAGTTGAGCTTTTGGCATTTGCAACTGCACTGATCCCGTCCGGCAGGGCCAGATGCTCCATGAGCGGCACAACGTAGACACAGCCTTTTTCCAATACTGCGCCGGGGGTCAGATCCACTTGATGCATGGTGAATTCGCCCAGCCGGTCGGCGACCCGATTACCCGCGCCTGCCAAAAACGATGCGCGCACACGATAGGCCGTTGTCCCAAGGCGAAGATCCAGACTGGCTGGTTGCACCTGCGTATCAGCATAGGGGTGATCTGGACGAATGTGGCCAGCCTCGGTGAGGGACGTGATCATCCGGTCCGAAATAATGCCGGTCTGTTCAATTTTCATTCTGTCATTCCCCATCCACATACGCAAAACCGCCCCACCTGATCAGGCAAGAGCGGTTTGCTTTTGGTCGGGCTAGCAGGACTCGAACCTGCGACCTTCCGTCCCCCAGACGGACGCGCTACCAGGCTGCGCCATAGCCCGACTTCGGGTTCTTTTAAAGAAATTCCGTCCATGTGCAAGCGCGAATGGGGCACTAATTTGAGCATGGTAAGAAAAGTTCAGCGGCCGGGGCGGGCGCTGCCAGAGGCAAGGCGCGTCGCCAAAGCGTCCAGCCGTTTCACAAGCGGCAATAGCGCGTTCCGTTCTTCATCGGTAAACGATTTTTTCTCCGCCACAAGTTTCTGAAACTCACCAAAAGCAGAGAGCGGAGCGGGCAGGGCAGTCTCCTGTTCTTCGTCGGTTTCTTGTGTGGTTTCAACAGATTCAGCGGCAGAAATACGATCATCTTCGCGCTCTTCTGCTGGCTCTGCCAGATCTTCTGACACCGGAGTTGCATCCTCGAGGCGCGGCGCGCCTTCCTGTTGGGTCTGAGTGTCGGGGCTTGCTGCCGCATCCGCTACGATATCATCTGCTGCGGTTTGTGGGGTGGCGTCTTGTGCCGCGGCCTCTTGCACGGTCTCCTCCGCTTCGCCGGTTGCGGTCTCAACGATTTCGGCATCTTCGATTGCATCTTTGGTCGACGTATCAGGTAGAGCAGCTCCGTTTTCCAAAGAGGGCCTTCCCGATTTTGCAGCCAGCATAGACAGGGCGGGTCCCTTACCTTTCGGAAGCTCTCTTTGCTGATCGGCAACCTTTTCGTCGAGATCGGGCGATAATACAGTGACGCTTGAAACGCCGTCTTCGCGGATCATCTTTTGAACGCCACGAATGGTCAGGCCTTGATCATGCAAAAGCACTTTGATTCCGCCCACCAATTGCATGTCAGCAGGGCGATAGTAGCGACGTCCACCCGCGCGTTTGACGGGTTTGACCTGAGAGAATTTGCTTTCCCAAAATCGCAGAACATGGGCCTCAACGCCAAGCCAGTCTGCCACCTCGCGGATGGTGCGGAAGGCCTGGGGCGACTTCGATGCCATTCTTAAAAAATCCTTACTCGCTTAACTCTTGTTGCCTGAGGCGACGCGGTCTTTCATCAGATGCGAGGGGCGGAAGGTCAAAACGCGGCGGGGCGGGATTGGCGCCTCTTCACCGGTTTTAGGGTTGCGGCCAACACGAGCTGTTTTGGACCGAACCGAAAAGGTGCCGAAAGATGAGATTTTGACCTGTTCACCTGAGACCAGCTCATCGGACATAAGCTCGATCACACGCTCAACCAATTGCGCGCTTTCATTGCGCGACAGACCAACTTCACGAAACACGGCTTCGCTCAGATCCATGCGCGTCAGTGTTTTTCCTGCCATTGTCCCTCTATCCCCCGAAAAAACTGGGCGCCGATAGAGTCGCCCATGCCAATTGAGCCTATCCTGCGCGCGGGGCTTTCCCAAGTCAATATCAAGGGCTTGGCCTGCGGAGTTTCGGCGATTTTACAAAAACACGGTTTACCAGCGCAGAACAGCAGAGCCCCAAGCAAGGCCGCCGCCAATCGCTTCGGCGACCAACAGATCGCCTTTTTTAATCTTACCCTCGGCCACGCCCGTAGACAGGGCGAGCGGGATCGATGCCGCAGAGGTATTGCCGTGATCTTGCACAGTGACGATGACGCGATCCATCTCGACACCCATTTTCTGGGCTGTGCGTGTGATGATGCGTAAGTTGGCCTGATGGGGAACTACCCATGTGACGTCATCGGCGCTCAAATTTGCCCGTGCAAGAGCGGTATGGGCGGTTTGTGCAAGTTTTTCAACAGCATGCCGAAAGACTTCACGGCCTTCCATCTTAAGAACACCCGTCGATTGAGTGCGCGAAACGCCGCCATCGACATAAAGCAAATCGCGGTATTGGCCGTCAGAATGCAGATCCACAGCTAAAACGCCACGATCCTCTGAAGTGCCTTCAGCGTCTTGTGCCTCAAGGATCAATGCGCCAGCGCCGTCGCCAAAAAGTACGCTTGTTGTACGATCATCCCAATCCATGATGCGCGAGAAGGTCTCGGCGCCAATGACCAGAACACGCGAAGCTTGCCCCGACACGATATAGGCATTGGCCGTCGAAAGAGCGTAGATAAAGCCAGCGCAGACGGCCTGCACGTCAAAGGCAAAGCCGCGCGTCATTCCAAGGCCTGACTGAATCATCGTGGCAACGGATGGAAAAGTCAGGTCGGGCGTCGAGGTCGCAACGATCACTGCGTCGATATCATCTGGAGTTAAACCAGCATCTTTGAGTGCGGCCTTTGCTGCATTGATGCCAAGATCGGAGGTAGCTTCGTCATCGGCTGCAAAATGGCGGCGCTCAATACCTGAGCGGGACTTGATCCACTCATCAGTGGTATCAACCTTCGCTTCAAATTCTGAATTTGGAACAACCCGACTGGGTAGATAGTGACCAATCCCTACCGGTACGGCCCGGCGGATACTGCTCTGTCCCGCATTCTTCATTATTTTCGTCCTTCATTCGCCCGTGCAAAGGCGCCTTCTGTCGCGGCAATGCGTGTGGCCAATCGATCATTAAAGCCAGAGGCAGAGAGCCGCGCGGCCAAACTGATCGCGGCCGCAAACCCCGTTCCATCCGAAGCACCATGCGATTTTACCACGGTACCGTTCAACCCCAGAAATACGCCACCATTCACGCGGCGCGGATCGATCCGCTTGGAAAGGCGCTTAAGCGAGGTATACGCCAAAAGCGCCGCAATCTTGGATAAGAAGGAATAGCGAAAGGCCTGCCCCAGCAAATCGCGGATTAGCCCGGCCGTGCCTTCGCCCGTTTTCAAAGCGATATTTCCGGTAAACCCATCGGTCACAATAACATCGACTCGTTCGGATGGGATATCTCCGCCTTCGACAAAACCGACATAATCGAAACGAGCCTCTTCGGCGGCATCCTCAATGGCCTGGCTGGCCAGCTTTAGCTCGGCCCGGCCTTTAAACTCTTCTGTGCCGACATTGAGCAAGCCAACACGGGGGCGGCGCAGGTCTAGCCCGTTACGGGCATAACTGGCCCCCATAAGGGCATATTGTAGAAGATCGTTTTCGTCGGCGCGGATATCGGCGCCGACGTCCAGCATGACGTTAAAGCCATGCTCGTTGCGCGAAGGCCAAAGGCAGGCAATGGCAGGGCGGTTGACGCCGTCCATCTTGCGCAGACGGATCATCGACACCGCCATAAGCGCGCCGGTATTGCCGCATGAGATCGCTGCCGAAGCCTCGTTGTTGCGGACAGCTTCGATGGCCGACCACATCGAGGTCTCCTTGCCCGAACGCATGATCTGGCTGGGCTTGTCGTCCATTGTGACAACATCCGAGGCATGGCGGATTTGACAGCGGCCCCGCAATTCGGGCTTGGCCGCAATCAACTTTTCCAATTCGGTCTCATCGCCATGCACAATAAAATGCAGCCCGGCAGATTTAGCTGCCGAGCTGGCCATTCCGTTTACAACGGCTGAAGGACCCAGATCTCCACCCATAGCATCGATTGAAAGCACAATGCGGGACGTGGTGTCCTCATGGTCTTGTGCTGAGTCAATCATGCCGTGTCATCCTTGGGTGGAATTGCCAAGGTTATGCGGCGTCTTCGTCCAGATCAATCTCGTCTGCCTGTGCGATCACTTCGCGATCTGCATAGGTGCCGCAAGATGGGCAAACGTGATGCGGACGCTTCAGCTCACCACAGCTTGGGCATTCGTTAGGATTTCCAGCTACCAGCGCGTCATGCGAACGGCGTTGGCCACGGCGGGATCGCGTGATTTTACTCTTGGGGACAGCCATGTCTCAACCTCGGGTTATGTCGGGCGGTCGGACTGTGGCAGCCAGCCCCCGAATGCTTACATCAAATTCTATATCTCGTTTCGCAGGTCTTTGTGCCTTAAAAAGCAGGGCTCTTTGCCCCGGCGTAGGGCCACCGGCCACACGTCTCACGAAGGATGCGAATGAGGCCGGGAACATACTTAGATTCCCCAATCATGCAAGCCCTAAAGCAAGCTTACTCGGAAGATTCCTTACCATCCTTAGGGCTTTGATTATCCTCGACGGTTTTTGCGTCCTCTGCATCGGTGTCAAGCTGGTCTCGCAAAGCCGCCAAACCGGCAAAGGGGCGGGCGTCTTCATCGCGCATCGGGGCGGTGCCTGGCTCAGCAAAAACGGCCTCACCAAGGCTTGCGTCGCTGGCACGGGGGTATAGCGGCAAATGTAAAGCCAGCGCTTCCACCATCACTGCGCTGACGTCAATTTCCGAACCTAGCGGATCGATGGAATCATCCTCGTCCATCTCAATTTCGGATTCTTCGGGATCAATTTCAGGCATTTCGGCTAGAAAACGGCGTGTGACATCAACGTCGATCCGCGTGGTCACAGGCGCAAGAGACACAACGCAGGCCTGAATGACGGTGGCGCCCAGCTTGCCAGACAGGACCCAATTGCGCTTGCCATCATCCCCCAATGTGCCCTCGAAACGCAATTTGCGCAGGCCAAGCAGATCAAGATCGGCGGCGATTGCGGCCCGCGCGCTGGCGTCGGGGATCAGCGAAAAGCTGACATCGCGCGATTTAGGTAATTCGGCCACCTTGTAGCTAAGGCGCGGCCAAGCAGACTCGGACATGTGATCGGCTCCTTTCTTGCATCTGGCTAAAGATGCGATACTTGCTCTGTTGGCAAGGGTCGGTTAAGCCGATAGAAAGCTTTGCCGGGCCTTGCAAGAGCCCGCATCGATTGGGTGGCAGAGGAAGGGTCAGGTCAATGATCAATCTATTGAAAGGCGGCAAACGCGTTCTGGCGATTGGTTTGGTCTTTGGATTGGCCGCATGCGCGGCGACTTTCACCAATCACGGATATATCCCGCCAGAAGAAGAATTGGCAGGAATCATCCCGGGAATCGATACTCAAGCCAGCGTTGAAGAGGGCATAGGACGACCATCTGCCTCGGGTGTGATATCGGGATCCACTTGGTTTTATGTTGCCAGCCGCCAGCGTCATTACACCTATAACGCCCCTGAAGTGGTTGAGCGGCAGATCGTTGCCATCACCTTTGATGATCGCGGCACGGTCGAGAATATTCGTGAGCTGGACCTAGAAGACGGCCAAGTTGTGCGTTTGTCCCGCCGGGTGACGGAATCAAACGTGCAGGAAGTTACCTTCATGCGTCAGCTTCTGGGCAATTTTGGGCGGATCAATATTGGCGAGGCTCTAGGCTCGAATTAATCCGCACTGTCTTAATCCGCACCGTCGGGTTTGAACTCAAGCGCAACACCATTGATGCAATAGCGAAGTCCGGTTGGGGCCGGTCCGTCAGGAAAGACGTGGCCTAAATGCGCGTCACAGCGGTCGCAATGGACTTCGGTTCTGCGCATAAAAAAGCTGCGATCGTCTTTTTCGGCGACCGGCGCGCCTTCCATCGGGGCGTAGAAACTGGGCCAACCCGTTCCGCTTTCAAACTTGGTTTCCTGCTCAAAAAGCGGTGCACCGCAGCAAATGCAGTCAAACCGGCCCGGTGTTTTTGGGAAATTATCGTTGGTATGGGCGCGTTCGGTGCCGTGTTTGCGAGTCACTTTATAAGCCATTGGACTTAGCTGTTGCTGCCATTCGGCGTCAGTTTTTTGAATTTTATCCATCTACAAAGCCCTCTTGTCGTGTGCCTGTCACCCCTTCAATATAGGAAGGAAGCGGGAGGGGTCTAGGTTTGGCGGATGTCACCGGCCCTAAGCCGTGGTCACTTTATCGGGATAGCGCTGATGCAAAGCCCAAGCGAAAATCGGTATCAGGTCAGACAGGCCGGCGGCCTATCTGATATTGCGGCGGCTTTGCAGCTTCGATCGCAGGTTTTTCGCGGAAAAAGCGGGGACAGCGATGCGGATATGTTTGATTCTGTCTGCACCCATATCCTGATCGAAGAAGCCAAGTCCGGAACACTGGTCTGCTGCTTTCGCCTGTTGCGCCTCCAAGACGGGCGAGAAATCGGGCAAAGCTATGCGGCGCAGTTTTATGATCTAAGTCAGCTTGCCGGTTATGCCGGGTCGATGGTCGAGATGGGGCGGTTTTGCATTCGTCCGGGGTTAAGTGACCCCGATATCTTACGTGTAGCCTGGGGCGCTATGACGGATTTTGTGGATTACGAAGGCGTAGATTTACTCTTTGGCTGCTCGTCTTTTCAAGGCACGGATGCCGGGGCCTATCTTGATGCCTTTGCCCTGCTCAAAGACCGCCATATCGCGCCAAAACGCTGGTTGCCGCGCGTCAAAGCGCCAAAGGTTTTTCCCTTCGTGGCACGGCTTCGGCGGAAGGTGGATATCAAGAAAGCCCGGCTTGCCATGCCGCCTTTGCTGAAATCCTATTTGATGATGGGGGGGTGGGTGTCAGACCATGCCGTCGTTGACGAGGATATGGGCACGCTGCACGTGTTTACCGGGTTAGAGATCGGCCGAGTGCCAGCGGGAAGGGCGCGGGTGTTGCGTGCCTCAGGCAGGCCGAAATTGCACCCATCCTGACAAAAAGGCGCGCCCCAAACTGGCGCGCGCCCGTTTAATTTAACCCAAAACCACCAAAGCATGACGTTTCTTACCGGCGCTGAGCTTGATCGGCTCTTGCAGATCTTCGGGTTTTAGAAAAAGCCCTGCATTGTTCAGCGGTTCGTCATTCATCTTGGCGCCGTTTTCTGCGATCAGGCGCTTGGCGTCCTTGCCGGATTTCGCAAGACCAGAGCGGGTGATAAGCTGCACAACTGAAATGCCCTCACCCAATTCCTCGGCGCTCAGTGTCAAGGTGGGCAGTTCATCGCCGACGCCGCCCTTCTCAAACACCTCACGAGAGGTCGCCTCTGCCGCCGCAGCGGCCTCAGCGCCATGCAGAAGCCCTGTGACCTCATTGGCCAGCACAATCTTGGCCTCGTTGATCTCAGAGCCCTCCAGCGCGCCCAGACGGTTGCATTCATCCAAGGGCAGTTCGGTATAAAGTTTCAGGAACCGGCCCACATCCGCATCGGTCGTATTGCGCCAAAACTGCCAGAACTCGTAAGGCGAGCGCATCTCGGCATTCAGCCACACGGCGCCGTCTTGGCTTTTGCCCATTTTCTTGCCATCCGACGTGGTCAGAAGCGGCGAGGTCAGGCCGTAAATCTCGTGATCCAGCACTCGGCGGGTCAGGTCGATCCCGTTGACGATATTGCCCCATTGATCAGATCCGCCAAACTGAACCAGACAGCCATAGCGTCGGTTAAGTTCAAGGAAATCATAGGCTTGCAGGATCATGTAGTTGAACTCAAGAAAACTGAGCGATTGTTCGCGATCCAGCCGCGATTTGACACTTTCGAATGACAGCATCCGATTGACCGAAAAATGCCGACCAATATCGCGCAAAAATTCGAGGTAGTTCAGACCATCCAACCATTCGGCATTGTTGATCATCAGCGCGCCCGTGTCGCTGTCATCATAAGACAGGTATTTGGCAAAGACCTGCTTGATGCCTGAAATATTGTCGTCGATCTGATCTTCAGTCAGCAAGGGGCGTTCATCCGCACGAAAGCTGGGATCGCCGACTTTCGTGGTGCCGCCACCCATTAGGGTGATGGGCTTGTGGCCGGTTTTTTGAAGCCAGCGCAGCATCATGATTTGGATCAGGCTGCCAACATGCAAGGACTTCGCCGTTGCATCAAAGCCGATATAGCCCGGCACGACGCCCGCGACCAGAGCTTCGTCAAAGCCTTGATAATCGGTGCAATCGGCAAGAAAGCCGCGCTCGATCATCACGCGCATGAAGTCGGATTTGGGGTGGTAGGTCATATCAACACCGTTCATTCTATCTGTGTGGCTGCGTGAATACCGGGAAGGGACGAACGATGGAAGAGCCGATCTGGGCTTTGGGGGCGATGTCGGGCACATCTTTGGATGGGGTTGATGCAGCGATGTTGAAAACCGACGGGCGCAAGATCTTTGAATTTGGCGAAACCGGGTATCGCGCCTATAGCGAGGCTGAGCGAGACGTGATCCGCGCGGCGTTGGGACGTTGGCCGGGCGACGAAGGGGTTGAGGCCGCGTCTGAGGTGATTGAGACGGCCCATGCGGTCTGCTTGTCGCGATTTCAGGACGCGGCTCTGGTTGGGTTCCACGGGCAAACCTTGGCGCATGACCCTAAGGGATTGGGCACGCATCAGGCCGGGGACGGGCAGATATTGGCCGAAGTGTTGGGCGTGCCGGTGATCTGGGACTTTCGCACAAATGACGTAAAGCTAGGCGGCGAGGGCGCGCCGCTGGCCCCGTTTTTTCACTTTGCCTGCGCCAAATGGATCGGCGCAATGGCGCCAGTTGCGTTCCTGAACTTGGGCGGCGTTGGGAATTTAACCTGGGTCGATCCTAGTCAGAACGCCCCGGAAGATGACGGCGCATTGCTTGCGTTTGACACCGGGCCCGCGAATGCGCCCATGGATGATCTGATACGCGAACGCTTGGGGCTACCCCGCGATGAAGGCGGCCAATTGGCGGCCAGTGGAACCGCTGATGAACGCATTGTGGATGCAGCCCTTAACAGAAATTTTATGTTAAGAATGCCTCCTAAATCACTCGATAGAAATGATTTTCTGGATATTGTTGATCTGGTCGTGGACCAGCCTGATGCCGATGCAATGGCAACCTTGACGGCCATCGCGGCCGAGGCTGTGGCCCGGTCAATGGATTTTTGCCCGGCTGCGCCTGAGCGTATTTTGGTGACCGGTGGCGGACGTCATAACGCGGCTTTGATGGCGGCCCTAAGCGCGCGGATCAAGGCCGATGTGATCCCCGTCGAGAAGGTCGGGCTGGATGGCGACATGCTGGAAGCGCAGGCATTTGCCTTTCTCGCGGTGCGGGCGCTGCGGGGTATGGCGACCTCGGGGCCATCTACAACGGGCGTGGCTGCACTGGTCGGGGGCGGACGGGTGAGTAAACCGGTCGGCTTGGGGTAACGGGCAGGGCGTGACGGTCAGCGCGGAATGTCAAAATCAGGCGCGGCGAGGGTGAAGCCTTCGAATTGAAACCCAGGCGACACGGTGCAAGACACCAGCGTCCAGTCTCCGGTGCTGCGCGCAGCTTGCCAGTGGTTTTCCGGAACAATAATCTGCGGCGCGCCTTCAGTAAGATCAGGGGTCAGAAGGTGGTCTTTTGCCGGGCCGGTTTCCGTTTCGGACAGCGATAAAATCAGCGGCGCCCCTGAATGGTAAAACCAAATCTCGGCGGCATCGACCTTGTGCCAATGGCTGTTCTGACCTGCCTTTAGAAGAAAATAGATCGCCGTTCCCACCGGACGCGTGCCTTTTGGCGCATCCGCGACCCAAGTTTGGCGGTAATAGCCGCCCTCGGGATGCGGCAGAAGCGCCAGTTTTTCGATGATCTCATCTGCCGTCATATGAACTCTACCTCTTTGAAAGTCGCGGCCTCGCCCTGATGCTGGCCGTTCTGATCGGTCAGCGTCCAGATTATCGCGTTTCGAATGGCAAAACGCCGCCCTGTGGCCGAGACCCGGATACCTTCGTAATTGTCCAGATATCCCTGACCTTTTAGCGCTTCAAAAAGGGTGGCGCGGGCCGCGCGTTCATCCGGCTCTGCCGTCAGCCGGGAGGGCATTTGGGTCATCTCATCCCAGTTGCGTTCCCACAGTCCCTGCGCGCGAAGATTGGCATAGGTGAGAATAGGATCGGCGGCGGTGTTGTGAGAAAGAACAACGAAATCAGCCTCATAAAGTGCCTTTGCATCGCCTGAGATGAGGGGCCTGCCAGTGGTGCGCATGAAGCTTTCCACCAAGAGCGCGACGTGATCCGCCCAAAACTCGTTTTCAACATTTGGAGCGAATTGGGTCATTCTATTGGTCCAATGAAAAAAGGGCGGCCGCTATGGCCGCCCTTTGAATGTCAAAAATACGCGGCTTAGCGCAAGATCGATTTTCCGGCATAAACGGCCGTTTCGGCCAGCATTTCTTCGATGCGGATCAGCTGGTTGTACTTGGCGAGCCTGTCGGAGCGTGCCAACGAGCCGGTTTTGATCTGGCCGCAATTGGTGGCAACGGCGAGATCAGCAATGGTGCTATCCTCGGTCTCGCCAGAGCGGTGCGACATAACGTTGGTCATGCGGTTGCGGTGGGCCAGTTCAACGGCGGCAAGGGTTTCGGTCAGCGTGCCGATTTGGTTCACTTTCACCAGCATCGAGTTGGCCGAGCCTTGCTCGATACCCATCGCAAGGCGTTTTGGGTTGGTCACGAAAAGATCGTCGCCAACCAGCTGGATTTTGTCGCCAAGGCGATCGGTCAGCATTTTCCAGCCGTCCCAGTCATCCTCGGACATGCCATCTTCGATCGAGATGATCGGGTAATCGTCGCACAGCGCTGCAAGGTAATCGACATTCTCAGCAGAGGTAAGCGAGGCGTTTTCGCCCTTCATCTCATACTTGCCGTCTTTGTAATATTCTGTGGCCGCGCAATCCATCGCAAGATAGATGTCTTCGCCCGGTGTGTAGCCTGCTTTTTCGATGGATTTCAGAATAAAATCAAGCGCGTCGCGGGTGCTGGAGATATTGGGAGCAAAGCCACCCTCATCGCCGATACCGGTCGAAAGGCCCGCCGCAGACAGCTCTTTCTTCAGAGTGTGGAACACTTCAGAGCCCATGCGCACAGCTTCGCGAATATTCGCGGCAGATACAGGCATGATCATAAATTCTTGGATGTCGATAGGGTTATCTGCATGTTCGCCGCCATTGATGATGTTCATCATTGGTACGGGCAAAACATGCGCCTGCGTGCCGCCAACATAGCGGAAAAGCGGCTGCGATGTGAAATCAGCGGCGGCTTTGGCAACAGCAAGCGACACACCAAGGATCGCGTTTGCGCCAAGACGGCCTTTGTTTTCAGTGCCATCAATTTCGATCATGGTGGCGTCGATTGCGGCTTGCTCGGTTGCGTCAAAGCCAACAAGGGCTTCGGCCAGTTCGCCATTCACGGCGGCAACGGCTTCCAAAACGCCTTTGCCCATATAACGGCCTTTATCACCGTCACGCTTTTCTACGGCCTCATGGACACCGGTTGATGCCCCCGACGGGACCGCAGCGCGGCCCATGGTACCGTCTTCGAGGATAACATCGACCTCAACGGTTGGATTGCCGCGGCTGTCCAATATTTCGCGGGCGTGAATATCGATGATCGTGCTCATGTGGGAGGAGTCCTTGGTTCGAATAAAACGGGCGGAAATTACGGCGCTAGTCATAGCAGCGCTGGCCGGAATGTAAACCATCTGTGATAGCGCTAACGCGCCCGAATTTTGGTCAGAACTTGAACAGAAGGGCGGATTTGCGATTGGAGGATGACGCGCCCGTCAGCGCGAGACCCGGGTTTCGCGGTAGAGGGCATAAAGGCCGGTCGCGACGATCAGGGCGGCCCCAAGATAGGTCATGGCATCTGGTCGCTCGGCAAAAAGCAGGATGCCCAGAAGCAACCCAAAGACCAGCCGCGTATAGCGAAAGGGTGACACCGCAGCGACCGCGCCCATCCGCATGGCGTTGATAATCGCGACATATCCCAGAAGTGTGACAGAAATAACAAAAAGCAAAAGCAGTGCTGCAACGGGGTCCGGCAGAACCGGAGCAGAGGTAAAGGTGAACAACAACAAACCGGCGGGGATCAGCCCTGCGATGCCAATCGCCCCGAGCTGTAAGGTGCCAACCGATTTTGGAGAGGCACGCGTTGCCAAATCACGCGTCGCAAGGCCCAGCATTGCTAGAATGGCCCAAATGGCCGTCACATCGAATTCAGCGCTGCCGGGGCGCAGGATGATGAAAACGCCCACAAGGCCGATTGCAATCGCGCTCCATCGCTTTAGGCCAACGGGCTCTTTAAACAGAAGGGCAGCCCCCATCGTCACAACCAGTGGCACGGCCTGAAGAATTGCTGTGACCAAGGTGAGGGGCGCTAGGGTGAGGGCCATGACCATCGATGTGCCCGCCAGCATCTCGGCAAAGAATCTGAGAATGACGGCAGGGTGCAAAAGTGCAACCGTGAAGAGCCGCTGGCCTTTCACTTTGGCGATGGTGACAAACACCGCGGTCCCCACAAGGCCCATCGTGCCCATGATTTGACCGGGCGGAATGCGCCCCGCCAGTGCTTTGATCCCAGCATCGCCAAGGGCAAAGACCGCCATGGCAAAGGTCATCCACAGGATGCTGCGTTGGGTTTCTGTCATGAGGGGCATAGGCGTGGCCAATTTCAAAAAGGGCGCAAGATATGTGTTGTGTCACGGATTGAGCCGAGCGGGTAGGGGAGAAATAAGAGGCATTTACTTGTATTATGCAAATAATGTATATTGCAGATATGTTTGATCCTGCCGATATCGCCCTGCATTGGGTTAACCGCCTGTCGTTTTTGTCTCGCCGCGCCTTGATGGATGTGTTTCATCAAGCCGGTCACAAGATCAGCGCCGAGGAATGGGCGGTGCTTTTGATGCTCTGGAAATCAGATGGGCAAGGCCCCGGTGAAATCTCGGCTCAATCGATGCGCGATGCCACAACTGTCACACGTCTTGTTGACGGAATGGTGCGCAAGGGGGTGGTGACACGGCGGGAAAGCAAAAAGGACCGACGTCGATCCGAGATTTGGCTCACGGAAATGGGGCGGGCGCTGCAGCCCGAATTGATCGCCCTCGCCATGCCGGTGATCGGAATTTCTTTGACTGGAATTTCGGCCAGCGACATGGAGGTGGCCCTGCGTGTGCTGAAACAGATGACCCAAAACCTACAGGAAGCTGCGGATAAACCGGGAGAATGAGAATGACCAATGGCTATAATTACGACGGGTTTGATGCAAAGCACTATGATTTGGACCAGTTTGATGGTCCGCGTCTTGGCCAAAAGGCACCGGATGGCCATGTGACAACGCCAACCGGCGAAGCGCGGCGATTGTTGGATTTTGATGGGGCTTTCCTGGTGCTGGAATTGGGCTCGATAACATGCCCTCTGTTTCAGTCTCGCCGCCCCGGAATGGCCCGTTTGGCCGAAGAGTTTCCGAGCCTCTCTCATAAGGTTCTATATGTGCGCGAGGCCCATCCGGGCGCGGTCATTGGTGCACATTGCGATTTGAGCGAAAAACAATCGCGCGGCGAGGAGCTGGCACAAGATGGCGAAGGTCGTGAGGTTTTGGTGGATGATCTCGACGGCGTGTTTCATGCCGGTTTTGGCAGCTATCCCAACGCGGTTTTCATCATCAACCAAAATGGCTGCGTGCTCTACCGATCTGCTTGGAACAACCCGGCCGCGACACACCGGGCGTTAACCCGGCTGATGGCCGGACGACCCGCCGGAGGGGAGGGGCTTTTCAAACCGGCCACGCCTGTCGTGGCACTCAAAACACTGCACGCGGCGGGTAAAGGGGCTGCGGCGGATTTCTTTCGCTCTTTGCCACGGCTTATTTGGAAGAACCTGCTCTTGAGAAATTGGCGCTTGTTGTGGGGCCGGACCGCTGCCGTTGGGCCCGACGCTCTTTGTTAAAGGACCTCGGACACCTCACTTGACGTTTGGCCGCTTGGGTCAAAATCTGGTTGATGCTGCATCACGGATTTTGAAATATCGACAAAGGCTTGTGCCGGTTTAGAGAGCGCCTGCCTTGCCGGAAGAACCAATTTCAATTCGCAAGGTACCGATGGAGCAAAGGGGCGGATGGCGATATTATGATTCGCATAGGCTTGGGCCGTGAGCTTATCGAGAATTGAGATGCCCATTCCTCCTGCGACAAGGCTGCAAATTGGCCCGGTATAAGTCGAATCTACAATCACGTTTGGGGTGATATTGGCGCTCTCAAACGCCTGTAGCAGACGCTTTCGCATCAAGCTGTTTTCAGAAATCAAAAGCAATGGCTCGGCGGCAAGATCCTGCACGTCGATCCGGTCTTTTTCGACCAGCGGATGCTGTCGCGGCAGAACGCAGACAAGCTCTGTTTCCGGCAATTGCTCAATACGGACGCCCTGAACGTCGAGAGACAATAGCGCAAAGCCAATATCGCTTTGGCCGCGATCAATCAGATCAACAACTTCGGCGGATAAACCACTGCGCAGCGAGATTGTCACTTCGGGAAATTGCTTGTGAAATTCGGCAATGACCTTTGGCAACATGAAATAGGAATGACCGACCGTTGCGGCGACACGCAGGCGGTGGCGGCGGAACTCGCCCAGATCGCTGGCAAATTTGGCCATTTGCTCAAGCTCGCCCATACAGCGCGCTACTTCGCGGTGCAAAGCTACGGCATCTTTGGTGGGTTCGATGCGTCCGGCGTGGCGCATAAAGAGGTTGATTCCAGACTGATCTTCGAAGTCTCTGATAAGGCGGCTGACCGCCGGCTGACTGACGCCAAGCACTTGACCTGCCTCGGTCATGCTGCCGGTTTCCATGACGGCGCGAAACGCTTCAATCTGCCTAAGGTTGAGATACATCGTGTGAGATTCCCCATAACAAAACCGTATGATCTAATAAAAACATCTCATTTGCTTTATGGGGTTTCAAGTGTGAAAGTTTCCTCACTAGCTTTTGCGATGTATCCGCCACTTAGTATCGAAATGACCCAAACAACGCGTTTTCTGCACGTTGCTAAACGTCTTCAGAGCGGCGAAGAATTGCAAAAACGAATTGGGAGGAACCACTTTGAAACTAATGCAAACTGCCCTTGCGGCAGCCCTAGTCGCGTCGACAGCTCTGCCCGCTTTTGCTGGCCGGGATGACGACACCCTTACTTGGGCAACGGACCGCGAAATCGCGGTTGTAGATCCGTATTTCAGCGTCACGCGTGAGCTGGTCATCATGGGCCAAATGGGTTGGGACGGGCTGGTCCTGTACAACCAAGAGACTCAGGATTTTGACCCGCTTTTGGCGACAAGCTGGGAATGGGACGGAAACACGTCTGTTACCTTCAACCTGCGCGAAGATGTTGTCTTCCATGACGGATCGACCTTCGACGCCAATGACGTGGTTTACACGATCAACTTCCTTGTGGACGAAGAAAACGGCGTGCCCGCAGCGTCTATCTATAACTGGATGGAATCGGCCACATTGGTTGATGAATTTACGGTTCGGATTGATCTGAACGCACCAACACCCACTGCGTTTCACTACCTTTCAAATGAAATCATGATCATGCCTGAAGGCCATTATGATGATGCGCCGACCGGCGCGGATGGCGCGCGCGACTACACCACGGTTGAGCCAAACGGCACTGGTCCCTATCAGGTCGTTGAGTCTGTGCCCGGCGAATATATCCTTTGGCAGGCCAATGCGGATTACTTTGAAGAGGGCCCTAAGGGGACGCCGCAAATTGGGAATATCCGGTTCAGAACCATTACTGAATCCAACACCCAATTGGCCGAGCTTATGACCGGTGGCATCGATTGGATCTGGGATGTTCCACAGGAACAAGCGACGCGCCTTGATGCAACGGGCCGTGTGACTGTTGTGAACGAGCGGACGTTGCGGATCTCGTATATGGCATTCGATGTTGACGGCGATTCCGGCACGGACGTCTTTACCAACCCGCTTGTACGTCAGGCTGTTGCCCATGCTATCAACCGCGAAGCCATCGCGACCGAGCTTGTCGGTCCGGCCTCGGTTGTCACACATTCTGCATGCCACCCCGATCAATTCGGCTGTACGCAGGACGTAACGCAATATGAGTACGACCCGGATCGTGCCCGCGCTTTGCTTGTCGAAGCAGGGTATCCTGATGGGTTCGAGTTTGACTTCTATGGCTATCGCCAACGTGAATTCTCGGAAGCTGTGATTGGTGATCTTGCGGCTGTTGGCATTCAGGCCAACCTGCGCTGGATGCAGTATCGCGCACTTTTGTCAGAAGTTCAGGAAGGTAACACACCGATCAACCACATGACGTGGGGCTCTGGCTCGATCCCTGACGTTGCGGCCATTACCAGCCACTTCTTCAGCGGTGGCCCTGATGATCCTGCAGGTGATCCACGCACGGCAGCAGCTTTGGCACGGGGCGATACCTCGGTTGATCCGGCTGTACGTGAAGAAGCCTATGCCGAAGCATTGGGTATCATTTCTGGCGAGCTCTACTGGCTGCCTATGTTCACCTATGCCAAGTACTATGCCTTCTCGAACGATCTGGATTTCACTCCGACATCGGATGAGCTTCCACGTTTCTACGAAGCCTCCTGGCGATAGAAAGTGGCACCGCTTCACCGGCCCGTCTGGCGGGCCGGTGGGCACACACAAAGCCCATGAATTCCCTTCAATGAAGCGAGCTTTATCGTGCTAGGATTCCTACTGAAACGATTGATTTCGGCTATATTGGTCGCGATCACAGTGTCCTCGATCACCTTTTCGATGACATTCCTGTCCGGCGATCCCGCCATTGCTTTGGCAGGGGAAAATGCAACCCCAGACGATCTGCAGGCCATTCGCGAGTTTTATGGCTATGACAAACCCATTCCTGTCCAATACCTCAATTGGCTAATCAATGCGGTGCAGGGCGATTTCGGACATTCACATTACCTGAACCAACCTGTTGCGCATGAGATTTTTGACCGCCTTCCCACAACAATGACACTTGGCTTATGCGCGTTGACCTTTGCGCTGTTGCTTGCTGTGCCTTTGGGAGTGGTGGCCGCGATCCGGCCCAATTCCATCGTGGACCGTATTGCGCTGGGAATTGCCGTGATCGGTCAGGCTATGCCGAGTTTTTGGTTCGCCCTGACTATGATGTTATGGTTCGCGATCAACTGGGGCATCCTACCGGTATCTGGCACCGCGACGTGGAAGCATTTCATAATGCCTGCCGTTGCTCTTGGGTATTACATTACACCGGGCGTTATGCGTCTGACCCGCGCGGGCATGCTGGAAGTGCTGCAATCTGATTATATCCGAACGGCCCGCGCCAAGGGCGCCAGCAAGTTTTCGGTTCTCTTCAAACATGCATTGCGCAACGCCATTGTTCCCGTTGTTTCACTGGCCGCAGTGCAGTTCGGCTTTATGCTCGGTGGCTCGATCGTCATCGAAACAATCTTCGCCATTAACGGCCTCGGATTTTTGGCATGGGAATCTATCCAGCGCGCCGATTTGCCCATGATGCAAGCGATCGTTTTGGTTCTTAGCCTGTTCTACATTTTGCTGACGTTCATCTCGGATGTCCTGAATGCCTGGCTTGACCCCCGGATCCGGATTGGATGATGACATGACCGATACAAACCTTGATCCAAATGCTTACTCGCCTGGCCGCTTGATGTTTCGTCAAGCACTGACACACCGCGGATTGCTGCTTGGCTTTTTCATAGTTGCCTCTGTTGTCTTTGTGGCAATTTTTGCCCCACTTCTTGCGCCGCATGATCCCTATGAACAGGTCCTGAGCCGCAGTCTAATTCCGCCGATCTGGTCAGATCATACTGATGTGACATGGGAGCATATTCTGGGCACAGACCACCTTGGGCGCGACTACTTATCCCGCCTCATCTATGGCGCTCGAATTTCGTTGATGATTGGCTTCTCTGCCATGGTAATTTCCGGGATTATTGGCACCACTCTTGGTGTGATTGCCGGTTACTTTGGTGGCCGCGTTGACATGGTGATCAGCTTCTTTATCACCACGCGTCTTTCGATGCCGGTTGTCCTAGTTGCCCTAGCTGTGGTCAGCCTTGTTGGCTCGTCACTGACGGTGGTGATCTGGGTGCTTGGCCTGCTGATTTGGGACCGGTTTGCCGTTGTAGTGCGATCCGCGACACAGCAGGTCCGCGGGCGAGATTTCATCGCCTCAGCCGAGGCACTAGGCAGCACCACTCCGCGTATTCTGATCTTTGAGATCCTGCCCAACATCGCAAACCACATCATCGTAGTTGCGACGCTGGAAATGGCACATGCGATCATTCTGGAAGCTGCGCTTTCGTTCCTTGGGCTTGGCGTTCAACCACCCGATCCAAGCTGGGGTCTGATGATCTCAGAGGCAAAGGGGCTGATGTTCTTTGACGGCTGGCTGATCGCCATTCCCGGCACGGCGCTGTTCTTCTTGATCCTCGCAATCAACCTGCTCGGCGATGGCATCCGTGATGTCACTGCGCCTGAAAATAAGGCTTGAACCCATGGCTGACCCAATTCTCTCAATCCGAGACCTGACTGTCGCCCTTCCTGTTAACATCATGCGCCCAAATGCGGTTGAACATCTGTCTTTCGAAGTTCACCCGCGGGAAATTGTCTGCGTGGTTGGCGAAAGCGGATCAGGCAAATCGATTACGTCGCTGGCAACGATGGGGCTGCTATCGTCAAGCCTTGAAGTGACCTCTGGCGAGTTGCTGTTTGACGGAAAAGACCTTTTGAAGATGAGCCAAAATGACCGCAATAAATTGCGGGGTGATCAAATGGCGATGATTTTCCAAGAGCCGATGACTGCGCTGAACCCGGCCTATACGGTCGGCAATCAAATCGAAGAGGTCTTTCGCATCCACGGCGATGACAATGCTGCAGACCGGCGCAAAGCAACGCTGAACCTTCTAGAAGAAGTTCGTTTGCCAGATCCCGAGCGGCTCTATGATTCCTATCCCCATCAGCTCTCTGGTGGACAACGTCAGCGGATTATGATCGCAATGGCATTGGCGCGTGATCCCAAACTACTGATTGCGGATGAGCCGACAACTGCGCTGGATGTGACAACGCAGGCGCAGATCCTGCATCTCTTGAAACAGCTGAATTCCAAACATGATGCTGGCGTGATGTTCATCACTCATGACTTTGGCGTGGTTGCGGAAATTGCGGATCGCGTTGTGGTCATGCGACATGGCCAGATTGTCGAACAAGGCACCGCAGATGATGTGCTCAACAACCCGCAGCATCCCTATACCAAAGCCCTGATCGACGCCGTGCCGCGTGCGACGACCGAAGGTAAGGATTCTCGTGAACACGAGCCTGTGGTCATTGAAGTGAAGGGTCTCAACAAATCCTTTACGTCAAAAGGCGGCATGTTCAAACCAGCGCGTAAAGTCGATGCAGTCAAGGATGTGTCCTTCCAAGTGCGCCGGGGTCAAACTCTTGGCATTGTTGGGGAAAGTGGTTCTGGTAAGACGACGCTGGTGCGCTGCCTGATGCGATTGATTGATCCAGATTCGGGCGCGATTAATATCTCGGGTGTTGATTTTGCAGCGCCGCCGCGCCTGAAACTGCGTGAACATCGCAAAGATATTCAGATCGTATTTCAGGACCCTTACGGCTCCCTCAACCCGCGCCGGACAATTGGCAGCCAGCTGATTCAAGGCGCTGTGAATTTCGGCGTGCCGCGTGATGAGGCATGGGAACGTGTCTATGAGCTGCTTGATATCGTCCGGATGCCACGCCAGTCCGTGCACCGGTTCCCCGATCAATTCTCGGGCGGCCAGCGTCAGCGGCTCTGTATTGCCCGCGCTCTTGTTGTGCAGCCCAAAGTGCTGATCGCGGACGAGGCCGTTTCGGCGCTTGATGTGTCGATCCAGCGCGAAGTGTTGAAGTTGATCAACGATATTCGCGACCGGCTCGGGCTGACAGTGGTTTTCATTACCCATGATCTGCGGGTTGCCGCCCAGATTTGCGACGAGGTTGTCGTGATGCAAAAGGGCGAAATCGTCGAACGGGGTGATGTCGCAAAGATCTTTGATGCCCCCAGTAGCGACTACACCAAAGCCCTTTTGGCGGCGCAACCCGGACAGGATTGGAATATTCCTGTATTTGAGGAAGGTGAGATCCTTGCCGAAATTTGACGATGAATACGACATAGTTGTCGTAGGGGCAGGGTCTGCTGGGTGTGTTTTAGCCAATCGCCTGTCTGCACGTGAAGATTTACGAGTGCTTTTGCTGGAAGCGGGCCCAAAAGATCGCAGCCCATGGATTCATATTCCGGTGGGGTATTACCGCACGATTGAGGATCAGCGGATCAATTGGGATTACACGACCGAGGCTGATGTTGATGGTCGTCAGTTCAGTTGGCCGCGTGGCAAGGTTTTGGGCGGCTCAAGCTCGATCAACGGCCTTGTCTATGCCCGGGGCCAGGCCGAGGATTTCGATCATTGGCGTCAGCTTGGTTGCACCGGCTGGGGCTATGATGATGTCTTGCCCTATTTCAAACGCGCCGAGGGCGCGACGATGGATAGTCTGGATGAGGAATTCCACGGCACCGATGGTCCGCTTGGCGTCAGCCGGGCGCCGTCTCACCCCCTTTGCGATGCTTATATCAAGGCAGCCTCGCAGGCGGGCATTCCGGCCAATCCTGACTATAATGGCCGCGTTCAGGAAGGCGCAGGCTATTTCCACGTCACCACGCGCGATGGGTGGCGTAGCAGTTCTGCGACGGCATATCTGAGACCGGTAAAACAACGCCCGAACCTTACCATACAGACCGAGGCGCAAGTTTGCCGCCTGATCATTGATCAGCGCCGGGTCACCGGACTGGAAGTGGACATTCGCGGTCACCGGACCCGCATTCGCGCGCGGCGTCAGGTTGTTCTATCGGCTGGCGCGATTGGCTCTCCTCAGATCTTAGAACTATCAGGCATTGGCGACGCGGGACGCTTGATGGACTTGGGGATAGAACCTGTCCTGAATGTGCCCGAGGTCGGCGAAAACCTGCAAGATCACTATACTTGCTCAAGCAAATACCTCTGCGCGCAGCCAGTGACCGTCAATGATGAAGCTGGCAGTTTGGTCGGCCAGGCGCGTTCGGCCTTTCAATGGCTCAAAGATCGCGACGGGCCTTTGACGCTGTCGGCCGGGCAGGTGGGTGTTTTTGCCAAGGCCATGCCAGATGCGGCGACGCCTGATGTGCAGTTTCACTTCCTGCGCTATTCGGCCCAAACGCGGGGGCGCAAGCTGGACCGGTTTTCGGGCTTTACCGTCACCATGTGCCAATTGCGACCGGAAAGCCGGGGCCATGTGCGCATTACCTCGGCCAATTACAAAGACAAACCAGCGATCAAACCCAATTACCTGTCGGCGGCAAAAGACCAAGAGGTGATGGTCGCGGGGATGCGTCTGGTACGTAAAGTTGCCCAGCAACCCGCCATGAACGACTACATCGCCGAAGAAATCGTCCCCGGAAAAGATGTGACCGAAGATGGCGATTTTCTGAGCTATCTCCGCGCCAATGGCTCGTCGATTTTCCATCCAAGCTCGACCTGCCGGATGGGCGCTGATCCCGGCTCGGTCACGGATGCGCGCCTTCGCGTGCGAGGAATCGAGGGGCTGCGGATCGCAGATGCCTCGATCATGCCGACACTGGTGTCGGCCAACACAAATGCAGGCTGCATCATGATTGGTGAAAAAGCCTCGGACTTGATTTTAGAGGATTTGAGTGCATGAAGATTCAAGACATCAAAACATTTGTTGTCGGCAATAAATCGATCCATCGCGGCGGTCCTTACTGGGTGTTCGTCCGCGTCACCACTGATACGGGGATCAAGGGCTACGGCGAGATCTACGGCGTCGCGTTTCATCCCAAAGCCCTGGTGCCGATGATCGATGATTTGTTTGAACGGCATTTTGTCGGCGCGGACCCGTTCAAGATCGAACGGCATTTCCGCCATGTCTATTCCGCCGGGTTCTCACAACGGCCTGATCCGACTGTCATGGGCATTTTCAGCGGCATCGAAATTGCGCTGTGGGATATTATCGGCAAGGCGCTGGATAAGCCGGTTTATGAGCTTTTGGGCGGCGCGGTCACGGACCGTTTGCGCAGCTATACATACCTGAATGCACCGATTGATGCGCCGTCGAACCAGCCTGTCTATGACGATGCTGACAAGGCCGCCGAACGCGCGCTGGAATATGTTGAGCAAGGCTTTACGGCGCTGAAATTCGATCCGGCGCGGCCCTATACGGCCTTTGATCCGCGCCAATTGTCGATGGAGACGCTGAATTTCGCGGAAACCTATACGGCCCGCATCCGCGAGGCAGTTGGCGACCGGTGTGATATCTTGATTGGCACCCATGGCGAGATGACACCAGCGGGCGCGATCCGTCTGGCCAAACGGCTGGAAAAATCCGATCCGCTTTGGCTGGAAGAACCAACGCCGCCCGACAATATCGCGGGCACCGCGCGGGTGGCGGCCAATACCTCGATCCCAGTTTCAACAGGTGAGCGGCTGACCACAAAATACGAGTTTGCCGACCTTCTGCGCCAGGACGCTGCTGCGATTTTGCAGCCAAACCTTGGCCGAGTCGGCGGTATTCTGGAAGCCAAGAAAATCGCCTCTATGGCCGAAGCCTTCCACGCGCAGATCGCGCCGCATCTGTTTTGCGGCCCGATTGTGGGCGCGGCGAATGTGCAGGTGTCGGCTTGCTCGCCCAATTTCCTGATCATGGAAGGGATCGAGCAATGGGGCGGCTTCCACGCCGAGATCCTGAACACACCAATCAACTGGGAAGACGGCCATGTTGTCGTGCCCACTGCGCCGGGTATCGGCGTGGAGCTGAATGAAGAAGTGGCCGAGGCCAACCCCTATACCGGCGAACGTTTGCAGCTGCGAATGGGCGACGAGCCCGCCGAGATCCGAAAGGAAAGCCGGACATGATGTATAACCTCGAAGGTAAAGTAGCGATCGTCACAGGCGGATCGAAGGGTATTGGCCAGTCGATCGTGCACCATTTGGCCGGGCTGGGCGCCAAGGTTGTCATCGCCTCACGCAAGATCGAGGCGTGCGATGCCGTTGTTAAAGAAGTGGAAGAAAAAGGCGGAGCGGCGATGGCCGTGGCCTGCAATATTTCGCGCAAAGAAGAGTGTTTTGCGCTGGTCGAGGCGGCCAAGGAAAAATGGGGCCGGGTCGACATCTTTGTCGCAAATGCCGCTGTGAACCCGGTTTACGGCCCCTTGGCCGAACTAGAAGATTCCGCCTTTGAAAAGGTCATGACATCCAATGTGCATAGCCTGCTTTGGTTTGCCAAAGCGGCGATGCCACTCATGGCTGAGCAGGGCGGCGGCAGCTTCATCGTGGTCTCATCAATTGGCGGCTTGCGCGGATCGCCGACGCTTGGCGCTTACGGGATTTCCAAAACTGCGGATTTGGGCGTTGTCCGATCACTGGCCGTGGAATGGGGCCCAAAGAACATCACTGTGAATTGCATCATGCCGGGGCTGGTCAAAACCGACTTTGCTCGCGCGCTGTGGGAAAATCCCAAACTGTCCCAAGACCGGATCAACCGCACCCCTGTGCGCCGTTTGGGTGAACCTGACGATATCGGCGGCATCGCCGCATTTCTGGCCGGGCCGTGGTCACGCTTCATCACCGGCGAAGTGATCGTCGCTGATGGCGGCACAACCATCGTGGGGCCGTGAGACACCAAATGCTTATCCAAAAGAATACGAAACAGGAGACGAACCATGGATTTTGAAATGAGCCCTAAGGCGCGCGATTATTGCGACCGGCTAGAGGCGTTCATGGACAAGCACGTCTATCCAAATGAACCTGTCTATCAGCAACAACTGAAAGACATGGGTTACGGGGTCGAGCAATGGGAAAACTGGGGCGGCGTTCCGCTTATCGAAGAGTTGAAGCCAAAAGCGCAGGCTGAGGGGCTTTGGAACCTCTTTCTGCCCGAAAGCCGCCGGGGTCCGGGGCTGACCAATCTGGAATATTCGCCGCTTTGCGAGATCATGGGCCGCGCGCCGTGGTCGGCTGAAATCTTTAACTGCTCGGCGCCCGATACCGGCAATATGGAAACGCTGGAACGCTTCGGCACAGAAGAACAGAAACGCGAATGGATGGATCCGCTTCTTCGCGGTGAAATTCGGTCGTGTTTTTCCATGACTGAGCCTGATGTCGCCTCATCGGACGCGCGCAATATCAGTCTGACCATCACGCGTGAGGGCGATGAATATGTGATCAACGGGCGTAAATGGTGGACGTCCGGATCGGGCGACTCGCGCTGTAAGCTGTTCATTGTTATGGGGAAAACTGACCCTGATGGGGAAGATCCCTATCGTCAGCAAAGCATGATCCTTGTGCCTCGCGATACGCCGGGCCTGACCATCAAACGGATGACACCGGTTTTTGGCTTTTCCGATGCCCCGCATGGGCACGGGGAAATCTTATACGACAATGTCCGCGTGCCGATCAGCAATATCCTGCTGGGCGAAGGCCGCGGATTTGAAATCGCGCAAGGACGGCTTGGCCCTGGCCGCATCCATCACTGCATGCGCATGATCGGTCAGGCCGAAGTGGCATTGGAAAAGATGTGCCGACGCGTTGTGGACCGTCACCCGTTCGGCAAACCTTTGTCGGATCAAGGCGTTGTACGGGGATGGATTGCTCAGTCCCGTATGCTGATCGATCAGGCGCGTCTTTTGACGCTCAATGCTGCTGACCGGATGGATAAAGTTGGCAATAAAGAAGCCCGCAAAGAGATTGGCATGATCAAAGTGGTCGCCCCCAATATGGCGGCCCAGGTGATCGATTGGGCCATTCAAGCCCATGGCGCAGCAGGGGTCTCAAGCGATTTCGGCCTGTCCTACGCCTATGCCCGTGCGCGCGCCATCCGGCTGGCCGACGGCCCCGATGAGGTTCACGCGAACCAAATCGCGCGTCTTGAACTCAAAAAATACATCAACCGATAGGATAACCAAAAGATGCCAACACCTTCCAAAATCGGTTTCATTGGACTCGGCCAGATGGGCGAACCGATGTGTGCCTTTATTGCCAAAGGCACCACGCCAGTGATCTGCTACGACCGTGTGCCGGGCCTTGCCCCGGCAGGCGCCACAGAAGCAGCCTCGCTGAGCGATGTGATCTCGGAGGCAGATACCGTCTTTCTCTCTCTCCCAGACGGTAAGATTGTGAATGCAGTCGCCTCCGAGATTGCAGCTCTGCCCGATGTCGCGGGCAAAGTGATCATTGATATGTCGACCATCGGCCCGGCCGCCGCAAAAGAAGCAGCGGCCGCGATCACCGGCGCTGGCATGACCTATATTGATGCCCCCGTCAGTGGCGGGCGTCAGGGCGCGCTGAAGGCGTCGATCACCATTATTTGGTCGGGGTCAAAGGCGGAAATGGCGCGCCATCAGCTGATCCTCGACCTCTTTAGCAAAAACACGTTCCATGTTGGGGACGAGCCGGGGCAGGGCCAAGCGGTTAAGCTGCTGAATAACTTCCTGTCCGCCACAGCCATGGCAGCAAGTTCCGAAGCAGTTTTGTTTGGCCTCTCCCACGGGGTCGAGATGAAAACCATCATCGATGTTGTGAAGGTTTCCACCGGCAATAACACCGCGATTGAGGACAAATTCCCCAACCGCATCCTTCCGGGCACCTATGATGCGGGCTTCTTTGCTGAGCTGCTGAATAAAGATGTGCGGCTTTATAACGAGTTCGTCCGTGAGGCTGGCACGTCGAACCTAATGGGCGAGCGTGTGGCCGAGATCTGGAACCTTGTCGAGGACACGTTGCCCCCGCAATCGGATTTCACTCGCGTCTTCGAAGTTCTTGAACAAAGGAAGACAACGTGAGCTTTGAACGCCCTTATGAGGGCCTGAAAGTTGTCGATTTAAGCCAGGGGTTGGCCGGTCCTTATTGTGGGATGATGATGGCCCAACAGGGCGCTGACGTCATCAAGGTTGAGCCTGCCTTTGGGGATTGGGCACGCAATATCGGTGAAGTTGTGGGCCAGCATTCGGCCTATTCCATCGTTGCCAATATGGGCAAACGCGCGGTCAGTCTGAACCTCAAATCCCCCGAGGCGCAAGAGATCACGTATAAGATGATCGCTGATGCAGACGTGTTCATTGAAGGCTACCGTCCGGGTGTCGCCGCGCGGCTTGGTTTTGGCTATGACAAGCTGTCCGAAATGAACCCCTCGCTGATCTACATCTCGATCTCGGGCTATGGTCAAAGCGGCCCAATGCGTGACCGCCCGGCGATGGACCCGATGTTGCAGGCCTTTAGCGGCTTCGTGTCGGAAAATACCGGCCTTGACGGCATCTCGCATCACACGCCGGTCAGCTATTTTGACATGGCGACGGGGCTTTACGCCTCTTACGCGCTGGCCGGGGCGCTTTATGCGCGCCGCGATCACGCCAAGGGTCGCAAGATGGATTTCACATTGATGGAAGGCGCCGCTGCCATTCAGGCCGTTCGGCTTTTATCGGGCTACCGCACGGGGCCGCGCAAAGCCTCAACCGCGCCGGGTGGCACGTTCCAAACCAAAGATGGTTATATTCAGATCAACATCGTGCGCGACCGGGAATTTGCCAAGTTTTGCAAGCTCTTGAAGTTGGATGATCTGTGGGAGCAGACGCAGCTCCACACGATTGCCGGCCGTCTGCAACAGATCGATTACCTCAACAATTACGTGCGCGGAATAACCATTAATTGGAAGTCGCAGGAGCTGTCAGACCTGCTGAGCAGTGAAGACCTGCAAAACGAGGTTGTCCAATCCTACCGCGAGTTTGTCGCCCATCCGCAAGCCAAAGAAATCGGCGTATTTGCATGGCTGGAACAAGCGGGCAGTGACGATCCATGGCCTGTTCCCAATATCCCGGGCCTTCCGGATTTCACCGTTGGTGAAGTGCTCGCGCAATCGCCCACGGTTGGGCAGCACACGCGTAGCGTGCTGCAGGATCTGGGCTTTGACACCCCTGAAATAGACCGGCTCTACGCCGAAAATATCGTGGCCTAAAGGAGAAACCCCATGGATGAAAACTACTTCAAAACCGGCCTCGAAAACCGCAAAAAAGTTGTCGGCGCTGAGTATGTCGAAAAGAACCTTGCAGCGGCGGATGATTTCTCGCGGCCTTTCCAAGAGGCGATGACAGCGTGGTGCTGGGGCTTTGGTTGGGGCGATGACGCCATTGATCATAAGACACGCTCGCTGATGAACCTCGCGATGATCGGTGCGCTTGGCAAAATGAACGAGTGGGAAATCCACTGCCGCGGCGCAATCAAAAACGGCGCGACCGTCGATGAGATCCGGGCCGCCGTGCATATCATCGCCATTTATTGCGGCGTCCCGCAGGGGCTTGAATGCTTCCGCCACGCCCGAAAAGTCCTTGAAGAGCAGGGCATGCTGTGAAGGATTCACAATGACGACGCTGGACAAATATTATATCGGCGGGGCTTGGCTGGCCTCGGATGGCGGCACGCCGTTTCCGATTCTGAACCCTGCCACAGAAGACCAGATTGGCTGGGTCGTTTTGGGGACAAGCGCGGATGTTGATAGGGCCGTGGCCGCCGCGACAGAGGCGTTTGAGGGGTTCTCGAAAACGCCAAAATCGGAACGGATGGCCCTTTTGCGCAAGCTGCAAGGGATCATTGAGGCCCGACAGGATGAGCTGGGTGATGCGATCAGCGCTGAAATGGGCGCGCCCATTACGCTGGCCCGCAGCGCCCAAGCAGGATGCGGTCATCGCCACGCCGGTGCTTTTATTGCCGCGCTTGAAGAACTGCAGGAGCAAGAGACCCTGCCAAATGGCGATATCATCTATCGCGAACCCATTGGGGTCTGCGGTCTGATCACGCCTTGGAACTGGCCCATCAACCAGATTGCGCAAAAGGTTTTGCCCGCATTGGCAGTTGGTGCAACATGTGTGTTGAAGCCATCAGAACATACGCCCCTTTCTGCAGCTTTGTTTGCCGAGTTTGTGCATGAGGCGGGCTATCCCGCTGGCGTGTTCAACCTTGTCTTTGGGGATGGTCCAACGGTCGGCAGTGCCTTGTCACGGCATCCTGATGTGGCGATGATGTCGTTCACCGGCTCAACCCGCGCGGGCGCGTTCGTCTCAAAAGACAGCGCCGACACAGTCAAACGCGTCACGCTTGAGCTTGGCGGAAAATCCCCGAACCTGATCTTTGCAGATGCAGATCTTGAGGCTGTCGTCCCGGCATCGGTCAATCGCTGTTTCCTCAACACAGGGCAGGGTTGTAACGCTCCAACCCGGATGTTGGTTGAGCGCAGCATTTATGATCAGGTCGTAAAAATGGCCGCCGAAACGGCCGCTGCTAAAGAGGTCGGAGACCCAGCCAAAGAAGGCCCCCATATCGGGCCGCTTTTTGACCGGATGCAGTTCGACCGCGTTCAATCCATGATCCAGCTTGGCCTTGATGAGGGCGCACGCCTGATTGCGGGCGGTCTTGGCCGGCCAGATGGCTTTGACAAAGGATGGTATGTGAAGCCAACGGTTTTTGCAGATGTGTCAAACGACATGCGCATCGCACAGGAAGAGATCTTTGGTCCCGTCCTTTGCATCATTCCTTTTGAGGATGAAGACGACGCGCTGCGCATTGCTAATGACACCGAATTTGGGTTGGCAGCGTACGTTCAGACCGGCAGTGCCGCGCGGGCGCGCCGGGTTGTTGCGGGGCTGCGCGCGGGCAACGTTGCTGTTAACGGCCAAGGCACCGCCTATGGCGCACCATTTGGGGGCTATAAGTTGTCTGGGAATGGGCGCGAAGGCGGACCGATTGGCCTTGAGGAATATCTCGAAATCAAAACCTCTCCGTCGCTTGATGCGATGGAGGCGGCGGGCAAGTTCACACAGCCCTAAAGGACCAAACCCATGCTCGATGCCTATATCTATGACGGGATCCGTAGCCCGTTCGGCCGCCATGGCGGCGCCCTATCTGCGCGGCGGCCTGATGATCTGATGGCGGATGTGATCCGCGCGTTGATGGCGCGCAGCGACCTGCCTTGGGATTTGGTGGAAGACGTGGTTTTGGGAAATGTCTGCCAATCGGGCGAAGACAGCCGCAATATGGCACGGTTTTCGGCCTTGATGGCGGGTTTGCCCGAAAGCGCAGGCGCGCAAACGGTAAACCGGCTGTGTGGATCGTCCATGTCTGCGGCTTTGGACGTGGCCCGCGCTGTGCATTCAGGGGGCGGCGATTTGTTTGTTGCGGGCGGCGTTGAAAGTATGACGCGCGCCCCCTTTGTGCTGGCCAAATCGCAATCCGCGTTCTCGCGGCAATCCGAAATCCACGACGCGACAGCAGGAAAACCTTTTCCAAACAAAGCGTTCGGTGCTGCATTTGGCACAGATAACATGCCGCAGACAGCCGAAAACCTGGCGGAAGAGTTTCAGATTTCCCGCGAAGCGTGCGATGAATTTGCCTTTGGCAGTCAGCAAAAGTTTGAGGCCGCGCGGGCGGATGGCTTTTTTAAGGGTGAGATCACGCCCATTGAGATCAAAACCCGAAAAGCGGTTTCGCTGGTTGACGCCGATGAACATCCGCGCCCCGGCACGCCGCTTGAAAAACTGGCCAGCCTGCGCACGCTTTTTGACGGCGGCGTGGTGACGGCGGCCAATGCCTCGGGCATCAATGATGGGGCGGCTGCCCTTGCAATTGGACGGGCCGGGCTGGGCCAGGCGCGGGCGCAAATTTTGTCCGGCGCGGTTTCAGGCGTTGCGCCCCGCGTTATGGGGATCGGGCCTGCCTATGCCATTCCCAAAGCGCTTGAGCGGGCCGGGTTAACTCTTGCTGACATGGACGTAATTGAAATCAACGAGGCCTTTGCTTCGCAGGTTTTGGCTTGCTGTAAGGCTCTGGATCTTGTTCCGAATGATGCGCGGGTAAACCCAAACGGCGGCGCGATTGCCGTTGGGCATCCTCTGGGCGCATCGGGCGCGCGGATCATCCTGACCGGGCTGCGGCAGCTTGAACGGACCGGCGGGCGTTATGCCTGTCTGTCCATGTGCATCGGCTTTGGGCAGGGCATCGCGATGATTATTGAACGGTTGGACGAGGGTAAATGATGAGCGATTTTGTACGGATCGAACGAGACGGCGATATTGGCCTTATTTGCCTGACCAAACCGCCAGTAAATGCCCTTGGCGTGGCCTTGCGAAGCGCGACCTATGACGCTGTGCAAACATTGCTGGCCGACGATAGCGTTACCGCCATTGTGCTTTATGGCGAGGGGCGTTTTTTTTCCGCAGGGGCGGATATCAAGGATTTCGGGCGCGCGTCGGAAACACCTACATTGCCGGACCTGCTAAAGGCTTTGAATGACAGCCCCAAACCAACTGTGGCCGCCATGCATGGCGTGGCCTTTGGCGGTGCGCTGGAACTGGCGCTGTCGTGTCATTTGCGCGTGGGCATCCACGGGTTGCAGGTCGGCTTGCCCGAAGTGAAGCTTGGCCTTTTGCCGGGCGCAGGTGGATCGCAACGCTTGCCGCGTTTGACGGGCATGGCCTCCGCGATTGAGGTGATTTGCTCAGGCCGCAACATTGCAGATGACGAGGCATTGCGGCTTGGCATTATCGCGCGTCTTGCCGACGGCCCTGCACGTGAGGCCGGAATAAGCGCCGCGCGTGATATCGCAGCGGGGGCGCTTTCAGCAACGCCGACAGATGGATTGAACGTTGCGCATGACGAACAGGCGCTTGCCGCAGCGCGTCAAAAATACTCAGGCAAACTAAACGCGCCTTTGAAGGCAATTGACGCGATCGAAGCTGCTGCGCTGCCAATTGACGAAGGTCTGCCGATAGAGCGGGCCCTGTTTATGGAGCTGATGGAAAGTGACGAACGGGCCGGATTGGTTCATTCCTTTTTCGCCGAACGCGCCACGGCGAAAATTCCAGAAGCCAAGGCAGAAAAACGCGCAATTGAACGCATTGGAGTTGTTGGCGGCGGCACGATGGGCGTCGGCATCGCAACGGCGGCTTTGCTGGCCGGTCTTCCCGTTACCTTGATCGAAACCGCCGAGATGCGCATTGACGCAGCTCGCGCCAATGTTGAAAAAAATCTGGCCGGAGCAGTAAAGCGGGGTAAGCTGACCAAAGCCACCCATAGCGTAGCAGTGGCAAATCTGACCGCCAGTGCCGATATCGGTGCATTGGCCAAAGCCGATTTGGTGATCGAGGCGATCTTTGAAGATATGGAGGCCAAAGCTGGCCTCTTCAGTGATCTTGACCGGATCTGTAGACCCGGCGCTATTTTGGCGACCAATACCTCGTATCTCGACGTGGATGCCATTGCCGCAACCACGGCGCGCCCTGCGGATGTGATCGGGATGCATTTCTTTTCGCCCGCTCACATTATGCGCCTTTTGGAAGTGGTTGTCGCCAGCAAAACCGCGCCCGAGGTCACAGCGACGGCCTTTGATTTCGCCCGCAAACTGCGGAAAATTCCAGTGCGCGCAGGTGTTTGCGACGGGTTTATCGGCAACCGCATCCTGACGCGCTATCGCAAGCAATGTGAGTATCTTGTGCTGGATGGCGCTGGCTTTGATCAGGTGGATCGGGCGCTTGAAACCTTTGGCTTCGCGATGGGGCCGTTTGCGGTGGGTGACTTGGCCGGGCTGGATATTGCTAAGGCCACACGCGACCGTAAAGCCGCGACCCGCCCACCAGAAGAGCGGTATTCGCGGGTTGCCGATCTTATCTGCGATCAAGGCTGGCACGGGCGCAAAACCAATATCGGCTATTACTTATACGAGGGCGGCAAAAAAACTGGTCCAAATCCGGGCGCCGAAGACATTGTTGCCGCCGAACGCAAAGCGCTTGGGATCACTCCTAAAGATTTCACTGATGAGGACGTTGTCGCGCGGGTTCTGACCGCGATGATCCAAGAGGCTGCCATGATCTTAGAGGAAGGCATCGCACTTCGGCCCGTTGATATCGATGCGGTGCAGCTTTTTGGCTATGGCTTTCCACGCCATCGCGGCGGCCCGATGCATATGGCAGATCAGATTGGCCTTTCCGAGGTGATCGCGCGCATCGAAACCTATGCCGCCGAAGACGCCTATTTCTGGAGCGTGCCGCCGCTTCTTAGACAGATGCAATCGGCGGGGCAGAGCTTTGCGGCACTTAACGACAAAGGTATTTCTACATGAGTAGCCAACCAGACTTGGCAGAGACCACGCAGGCCCAACCCTTTGATGTAAAGGCCCTGCACAGCTATCTGTCTGAGAAAATCGACGGGATCACTGCGCCGCTTGATCTGACGCAATTTACGGCCGGTCAAAGCAACCCGACCTTTAAAATCACCTCTGGCGACACCTCGTTCGTTTTGCGCAAAAAGCCGTCCGGTGATTTGCTGCCTTCCGCCCATGCCGTTGACCGCGAATACCGCGTCATGGCGGCGTTGCAGGACACGAATGTTCCGGTTCCGAAAATGCTGCATCTTTGCGATGACCCTAGCATTATAGGCACAGATTTTTACGTCATGGAAATGGTCGAGGGCGATGTGTTCCAAGACCCAAGCCTTCCAAGCTTGACCGTTCCCGAACGACGCGCCTTTTACGACAGCTTTATCCGGGCGCTTGCGGCGTTGCATTCGGTGGTTCCTGAAGATGTCGGTCTGGGCAGTTTTGGACGCGCCGCCGGGTTTATCTCGCGGCAGGTTTCGCGGTGGAGCAAGCAGTATAAAGCCACCGAAACCGAACATATTGATGCGATGGAGCAGCTGATCAAATGGTTGCCTGAAAACCTGCCTGATGAGAATGAAACGGCGATTGTGCATGGCGATTTTCGTCCGGGCAATGTCATTGCCGACAGCAAAACCCAAGAGATCAAAGCCCTGTTGGATTGGGAGCTTTGTACGCTTGGCCACCCGCTGGCCGATATCGGCTATGTCTGTGCGCTCTTTCATGCCGATGTTTTGCCGACCGGGCGGTTAAAGGGCCTTGATCACACAGCGCTTGGCATTCCAACCGAGCAGGAATTTCTGGACCTTTACTGCAAATATGCGGGTCGGGAGCGGATAGAGGATCACCTGTTCTTTGTGGCGTTTTCCCTCTTTCGAAGCGCCGCGATTATTCAAGGCGTCTATAAGCGCGGGCTTGACGGCAATGCGGCCTCGGAAAAGGCATTGAAGCTTGGCCATTTGGCGCGTCTGCGGGCCGAGACGGCATGGAATGTCGTGACAGAAAACCTCTAGGCTTTTGCCGCGCGCCTAGACATGATCCTGATTGACCTGCGTTTCCAGCCAGTTGCGCAGGGCAATGAGGGGCGGCACGTCTGATTTTTCCTCTGGCCACACCATCCAATACGCCCCGCGCATTGGCACAGCTTGGGTGTGTAACGCCTGCAATCGGCCCTCGGCGATTTCGGCCTGGGCGATGTAATCGGGCAAAAGCGCGATGCCGATGCCGGAAATTGCGGCTTGGATCATCATCGAAAACTGATCAACCATCATGCCGCCGCCCACGTGAAGATCCACGTTATGGGCCTGAAACCAATCGCCCCAAGCACCGGGGCGCGACTCCAGATAGAGCAGCGGATAGTTTGCCAGATCGGCAGGGGCATCCAATCCGCTGCGCGCAATGAAATCGGGGGCGGCGCAGGCGGTGGCGCGTTCTTCGAACAATTTCAGATGGGCCACGTTCGGCCAATCGGCAGGGCCATAATATATGGCTGCATCAAAGACTTCGCCAGAGAAGTCAAAGCGCTTGATACGCGTCGCCAAATTAACAGAAACGCCCGGATGGCTTTGCAAAAACTGGCCCAGTCTTGGCCCCAGCCAACGGGTCGCGAAAGTGGGCAAAACCGCCAGCGACAATGTCCCGCCATCGGGGTTTGCCACAACGCGGGTGCTGGCGCTTTGGATCAAATCCAAGGCCGCGCCGACCTCGCGTTGATAGGCCAAGGCGGCGGCATTGGGCACAAGGCGCTTGCGTTGCCGGGTAAAAAGTTTGGTGCCGAGTTGCTCCTCTAGTGATTGGATAAGACGGCTGACCGTGCTTTGCGTCAGGTCCAGCTCTTTTGCGGCTGCTGTGACAGATCGGTGGCGCACCACCGCATCAAGCGCCAGTAGCAGCCTCAGCGAGGGCAGAAATCGTCGCGGTCGCATAAACATTCCTCTGGCGCATGAAGTTATGAGAAAATACCGGTATTTTGCGGCGTTTCCAAGGTATATAAGAACGAAAACCGAATGAATTGACACGTTTTCAAGAAAGAGCCGCGCCCCATGTCTGTTAAATCTTCCAAAGGTATCCCGTTTCAGTGGTCCGATCCGTTTTTGATGGATGACCAGCTTACCGAAGAAGAGCGGATGATCCGCGAGGCCGCCGAAACCTTTGCGCAGGACCGCCTCCTTCCGCGCGTTGAAGAGGCGTATCTCGACGAAAAAACCGACCCTGAGATTTTCGCCGAAATGGGCGCGCAGGGTTTGTTGGGCGTGACGGTTCCCGAAGAATATGGCGGGGTCGGGGCCTCTTATGTGTCCTACGGCCTTGTGGCGCGGGCGGTTGAGCGGGTCGATAGCGGCTACCGGTCGATGATGTCGGTGCAGTCCAGCCTCGTGATGTTCCCAATTTACGCCTACGGCTCGGAAGAGCAGAAAAAGAAATACCTGCCTAAACTGGCCAGCGGCGAGTGGATTGGCTGTTTTGGGCTGACCGAACCTGATGCAGGCTCGGACCCCGGCGGCATGAAGACCCGCGCGATCAAGACCGAGGGCGGCTATGTGCTGAGAGGATCCAAAATGTGGATCTCGAATAGCCCGATTGCAGACGTGTTTGTGGTTTGGGCCAAATCCGAGGCCCATGAGGGCAAGGTGCGGGGCTTTGTTCTTGAAAAAGGAATGAAGGGGCTTTCAGCGCCCAAAATTGGCGGCAAGTTGTCGTTGCGGGCGTCGATCACTGGCGAAATTGTCTTGGATGATGTGGAAGTTGGCGAAGACGCGCTTTTGCCCAACACGCAAGGGATGGGCGGCCCGTTTGGCTGTTTGAACCGGGCGCGATATGGAATTGCATGGGGTGTGATGGGCGCGGCCGAGGATTGTTTTCACCGGGCACGTCAATATGGTCTGGACCGCAAGCAGTTCAATCGGCCACTTGCAGCAACGCAGCTTTACCAAAAGAAACTGGCCGATATGCAGACCGAGATCACATTGGGATTGCAGGCCGCATTGCGGGTTGGCCGGCTTTTTGATGAGGACCGGTTCGCGCCGGAAATGATCTCGATGATCAAGCGTAACAATTGTGGTAAGGCGCTCGAGATTGCCCGCCACGCCCGCGATATGCATGGCGGCAATGGTATCCAGATCGAATATCACGTGATGCGCCACGCGGCGAACCTTGAGACGGTAAACACCTATGAGGGCACGCATGACGTTCATGCGCTTATCCTTGGTCGGGCCATAACTGATATCGCGGCCTTCGCCTGATGGCTGCGAGTGCGCCCCTTGCAGGGTTGAAAGTGGTCGAACTGGCGCGGATTTTGGCGGGGCCTTGGATTGGCCAAACATTGGCGGATCTTGGCGCCGAGGTGATCAAAGTCGAAGCCCCCGAGGGTGACGACACCCGCCGGTGGGGCCCGCCCTTTATCGAGCGGGACTTGCCGGATGGCGGTGTCGAAACCGTGTCGGCTTATTTCCATTCCGCCAATCGCGGCAAAAGCTCGATCACGGTTGATTTCAAAGACCCATCCGATCTGGCAGAACTAAAAGAGCTGATCGCCGAGGCCGATGTTCTGATCGAGAATTTCAAGGTCGGGGGGCTTTCGAAATTCGGGTTGGATTACGACAGCCTGTCTAAGGCCAATCCGGGGCTGGTCTATGCGTCTGTCAGTGGCTTTGGTCAGACCGGCCCAAGGGCCTCGCAACCTGGGTATGATTTCCTGATCCAAGGGATGTGCGGAATCATGGACCTGACGGGCGAGCCAGAGGGCGAGCCGCAAAAGGTTGGTGTTGCGTGGGTGGATATTTTCACGGGGCTTTACGGGGTGATTGGCATTCAGGCGGCCTTGGCCGAAAGGGCTCGGTCGGGCCTAGGTGAGCATATTGACCTGTCGCTTTTGGATTGCGGGGTCGGGGTTCTCGCAAATCAGGCCAGCAATTTCCTGCTCGGTGGCACCGCGCCCACCCGGCTTGGTAATGCGCATCCCAATATCGTTCCCTATCAGGTGTTCCCGACTTCGGACGGCCATGTCATTATCGCTTGCGGCAATGACCGGCAGTTCAAGGCGCTGTGCGGCAGGCTTGATATGCCGGAATTGGCAGAAAGCGCAGAATACGCGACCAATCCGGCGCGGGTGCGCAACCGCGATGTGCTCTGCCCGCTGATTGCAGAAGAAACCGCTAAAGTCACGAAATCCACTCTGATCGAGGAAATGACCCGCGTTGGCGTACCGGTCGGGCCGATCAATTCTGTTTCCGAGGCATTGACCGAAGAGCAGATTACCGAGCGCGGCCTGCGCATTGCGCCAGAGGGGATCGAGGGGCTGCGAAGCCCCATCAACTTCTCGCGCAGCCCGTTGGTATTGGATCGGGCGGGGCCATTGCTGGGGCAGGGCACGGCGAGGTTCGACTCTGAATGAAGCCTGTGCCAGATGGCGGCGAGATCGCGAGCGCTTGACCTTTCGGTAAAAAATCTATGAAAGACTGTGGGCGGATGGACGAAATGGCCATTGGTCTGAGCTATTCCTCTGCAGTGTTTCAACCGGATTTTTTTTCCCAAACGTCAAAGGCGCCGCGTGCCATGAATAACCTTTTCGGCATTGCCCTGATCCTTGCTGCTATGGCGGCTTTTGCTGTTGAGGATATGTTCATCAAGTTGATGGCCGAGCGGATGCCAACCGGGCAGGTTATCTTGATCCTTGGTCTTGCTGGCAGCTTGGTTTTTTTGATCGGTCTTGCAATCACGCGTGAGCGGTTTTTGCGCCCCGAAGCGTGGAGCCGGGTTCCGCTATGGCGGGCGGTTTGCGAGGGTTTGGCGGCGATGGCCTTTGTTTCGTCCCTGTCGCTTGTGGATTTGTCCGTTGTTGCCGCGGTTTTTCAGGCGGTGCCCTTGGCGGTGACGCTTGGCGCGGCGCTCTTTTTGGGTGAATCTGTTGGGTGGCGGCGCTGGACCGCGATCAGCGTTGGTTTTCTGGGCGTGATTTTGATCATTCGACCCGGCACGTCGGCCTTTGACCCCAACACAATCCTTGTCTTGATCGCGGTTTTCTTTGTCGCCATTCGCGACCTGATCACGCGATTTGTTCCCAAGGTCACTGGAACAATGACCATTTCACTCCAGGCTTTTGGCTCAACCATCATCACGGGAACGATCCTGATGTTGGTCATGGGCGAAACGCCAGTGACGCCTGATACCCGAGAGGCCGGGTTCATCATCGGTGCTGCAATTTTTGGAACCGCCGGGGTCTATGGGATCATCCACGCGATGCGGGTGGCTGAAGCTTCGGCCGTACAACCCTTTCGCTACGCGCGCTTGATTTTCTCAATGGTGGTGGGAATGATCGTCTTTGCCGAGCGCCCGGATGCAATGACCTATGTCGGATCAGCTTTGATCATCGCGTCTGGGCTTTATACGTTCTTTCGCGAACGGGCATTGTCAAAAGCCGCAGCGCGGGCCTAGACCGCTAGTCGCGTTTGCGGGTGCCATAAAGCTCTAGCTTATGGCCTTTCAGCGTATAGCCAAGCCGTTGAGCAATCTTTTCCTGCAAGGCCTCAATCTCGGGATCGACAAACTCAATCACTTCGCCGGTTTGCATATCGATCAGGTGGTCATGATGCTCGCGTTCTGCATCCTCATAGCGTGCGCGCCCATCGCCAAATTCCAGCTTTTCGAGGATCCCGGCCTCTTCGAACAGTTTAACCGTCCGGTAAACCGTGGCGATTGAGATGTTTGGATCAACGCCGCTGGCACGGGCATAAAGCTCTTCGACATCGGGGTGGTCTGACGATTCTTCCAAGACATGTGCAATGACCCGGCGCTGCTCGGTCATTCTAAGGCCCTTGGCCTCGCAGCGTGAAATGATGGTATCGGGCATCTAGGCCTCTCCCCCCAGGTCGTGATTGGCCCCGGGGATATACCAAAGGAGTGCGCCCTGAAAAGGGGGCAGCTGAGCCTTTTGGCATCGATCGAAAGCTGCGCGACCAATTGCCCATGATCCGGCGCATCTCTGAATGACGGCGTAGTGGTCACGAAACCAAAGCCGTTGGGGCCGGTATTACATATCCAGCTCAGGCTCTTGTCCCACGCGCGCGGCAAGCCGTGCGACGGTTAAGCCCTGCACGATGATTGAGAAGATCACGATGATATATGTTGCCCCAAGAATAAGGGGTTTCCATTCGCTGTCTGGTAAGGACAGAGCCAGCGCGACTGATATCCCGCCCTTCAGCCCGCCCCATGTCATGATCGGGATAACCCCCGCTGAAAAACTGCGAAAGGGGCGCAAAAGAAAGATAGGGACAGCCACAGCCGCCAGACGCGCTACAAGCGCCAAGGCAATTGCGGCAGCGCCGGTCAGTAGGATGTTTTCCGTGAATGTGACGGCAAAGACTTCAAACCCGATAAGCAAGAACAGGATTGCATTCAGGATCTCATCAATAAGGGTCCAGAAACTATCGACATGGGCCCGGGTATTGGGGCTCATCCCGCCCTTGGGGCCGGTATGTCCGATCAGTAGTCCGGCCACCACAGCCATGATTGGGGCCGAGACATGCAGCGCAATGGCTAGCTCATAGCCACCAAAGGCAAGGCCAAGGGTCAAGAGCACCTCAAGCGAGGGATCATCAATCCGGCGCATCATGCGGAAGGTCAGAAAACCCAAGACAGCTCCGAGCAGGGCGCCGCCAAAGGCCTCTTGAACGAATAAGAGCAGCGCATCAGCAAAACCACTGCCGTGGTCATCGCCGCTATGGGCAAATGCAATGCCCACAAGGACAAGAAACACCACATAGGCCACCCCATCGTTGAACAAGCTTTCGCCCGCGATCTTGGTTTCCAGAGATTTCGGAAGATCGGCGGCGCGAAGAACGCCAAGCACGGCAACAGGATCTGTTGGGGTCACAATGACGCCGAAGACCAGCGCAATCAGGATCGGCATCCCGGTCAGCCATGAAAAGCCAAACCCGATGATGAGCGTCGACAGACCAACCCCGATAGAGGCCATCAGAGCCACGACCCGCCACTCGGCCTTAAGATCCTCAATTTTCACATGGAGGGCCCCTGCGAACAGCAAAAGGCCAAGCATGCCGTCAAGCAGGGCTTCAGAAAAATCAATCTCGGAAACCAGCAGCCGCAGCTCATCGTCAATGCCAAAGCTGGGCAGGATAACATCTAGCCCCATAATTGCGAGCGATGCCGCCAAGGCGACGACAAGAATGCCAATTGCTGAAGGAAGTTTTAGGAAAAGGTAATTCACCGCGCCAAAAAGACCCGCGAGGACAATCAAAAGGGACGTGATTTGCAAAAGGCTCATAAGCGCGAAAGCTCCGGCGGATGGACAGCGTGTTTGCGGTTTATACCCGGAAACGGCTGCCCGTCACCCTACGTAGATTGGGGTAGGATGGAGCAGCGTAACAGCATCCAGCCGAGATCAGGTTCCGCAAAACGTTTGTGTCACGCGTTCTTCGGGCGATGGTGGCAAAGAGAGGTCGGCATTTTCAAGTGCCAGATCATAGGGCGTCGCCAGTGCTTTGTTCAGGCGATGAAATGGCGCGAAATCACCGTTTAAACCGGCCGAGATTGCCTCTTCCACGCGGTGATTGCGTGGAATAAGGGCAGGGTTCTTTGCGAACATTCGCTCCATCCGATCGTTTTCAGACCCTTCCTTGGCCACTCGGTTCATCCATGCTGGCAGCCAAAGCGCAAACCCTTCTGCATCTGCAAATTCCTGCGCGGCATCTGCCGGGCTTGGCCCTGAAAGCGCGCGGAAGGTGCGGGTAAAATCGGCGCGTCCCTCTGCCATGGTTTTCAACAGGTCATAGGCTAGGGCAGCATCGCCTTCAGTTGGGGCGGTCAGGCCAAGTTTGGCAGCAAATTCAGCCTCCCATGCATCTGCATAGATATCTGCAAATTCATGAATGGCTTCTGTCGCATCAGCAATGGCCTTGTCGCGGTTGTCACCCATAATTGGCAGTAAAGAGGTTGCAAATTGAGCAAGGTTCCAAACGGTAATCTCGGGTTGGCGGCGATAGGCATAGCGGCCATGCCGGTCAATCGAGGAAAACACCTGATCGGGGTGATAGACATCCATAAATGCGCAAGGGCCGTAATCGATGGTCTCACCCGCTATCGACATATTGTCGGTATTCATGACGCCGTGGATGAAACCCAGCCCCATCCATTTGGCAATGAGCCGCGCTTGGGCGGCGGTGACATGCCGGATCAAATCAAGCGGGCCTGTTGCGCTTGGATAATGTCGGTCGATGACGTGCTGCGTCAGCAGGGTCAACGCCTCCTTGTCGTCGCGCGCGGCGAAATACTGGAATGTCCCGGTGCGAATATGAGAGCTGGCCACACGGGTCAGGATTGCGCCGGGATAGGCGCGCTCTCTCTGGACACGTTCACCGGTGGTTACAGCCGCTAATGCCCGCGTCGTGGGCACACCCATTGCGTGCATCGCCTCAGAAACCAGATATTCGCGCATCACCGGACCTATCCAGTTGCGCCCATCCCCACGACGCGAAAACGGCGTCGGCCCTGCGCCTTTCAGCTGGATATCGCGCCGCTGCCCGTTTGTGTCGATCACTTCGCCCAGCAAAATCGCGCGCCCGTCGCCCAGTTGCGGAACCCAGTTTCCAAACTGATGTCCGGCATAGGCCTGCGCCATGGGTGCTGCGCCTTCAGGGGGCGCATTGCCTGCCAGCATCTTGATGCCCTCTGGCGTTGACAGCGCATCAGCGTCGATCCCCAGCAGCGCGGCCAAATCGCGGTTTATAGCGATCAGTCCGGGGTCTTTGACCGGCGTCGGCAATAGAGGCGCGAAAAAGCGGTCGGGCAGGGCGGCATAGGAATTGTCGAAGGCAATTTGCATGGGGCAGTCCTTTCAAGACTTCACCTAAGGCTCTTTGGCGCTGTTACCAGTGGGGCATGATCAAAGACGGGCAATACGTTCAGTCTGCAGAGCATAAAACCCATCAGCATCGATATCCCCAATGAACATTGCGTTGCGGTCTCGGTCTGTGACGCCCCACCAATCGGCCACGGTCATGCCGCGGGTGAGGGGCGAGGTCGTCTCGATCTCGACATTGACATGACGGCCTGTAAATAGATCAGGGCGCAAAAGATACGCAAGGACCGTCGGATCATGCAGCGGCGCCCCGTCCGAGCCGTATTTTTCCATGTCGAAGCGCTCGAAAAACCCGAGCCAGCCGGCCACGACAGCGCCCACATGCGTTCCCAATTGCTGAAACGCGGCCACGCGCGGTGGGGTGGCAAGCGCCTTATGGGTTGTGTCCAGCGGTAGAACCGTCAGCGGAATGCCTGAGGTAAAAAGCGTGGCGGCAGCCTCGGGATCGACGAAAATGTTAAACTCAGCGGCTGGCGTGATATTGCCCACTTCAAAATAGGCGCCTCCCATCAGGATCACTTCCTGAATGCGGCCAGCGATGTCAGGCGCTTTTTGCAGTGCGGTAGCGATATTCGTAAGCGGTCCTAGCGTACATAATGTGACCGTTCCAGACGGTTCGCGTTGCAAGGTTTCAATAATAAAATCAACGCCATGTTGCTCTTGTAGGGGCATTTTTGGTTCGGGCAGATCATAGCCATCCAACCCCGTGCGCCCGTGGACATGTTCTGCGGTCACAAGGTCTCGCCCCATTGGGCGGTCGCATCCGGCGAAAACTTTGATATCTGGGCGGTTCGCAAGTTCGCATGTCACGCGGGCGTTTCGGGTGGTCAGGTCCAAAGGCACATTTCCAGCCACACAAGTGATGCCCAAAAGGTCGACCTCTTCCGGGCTGCCAAGGGCCAGTAAAATGGCGATGGCATCGTCTTGTCCGGGGTCTGTGTCGATGATTATTTTGCGGGTCATGGAAGGGCTTCGCCGTGATGTGATCTTTTCCAAACGCTAGGGATGCTTGGCACCAAGGGGAAGCCTATATGAACGGTTTCCGTCACATGACATGAAAAAAGGCCGCTCAGATGAGCGGCCTTTCTTTTGATTTGAAGCTGGATCAGCGGCTTTCGATATCTACGTAATCGCGCGCGCCAGACCCTGTATAGAGCTGACGAGGGCGACCGATTTTGCCGGTTGGATCTGCGATCATTTCTTTCCACTGCGAAATCCAGCCAACTGTGCGGCTCAGCGCAAAGATTGGAGTGAACATCGAGGTTGGGAAACCCATCGCTTCCAAAATGATGCCGGAATAGAAATCCACATTCGGGAACAGTTTCTTTTCAGCGAAATACGGATCTTCCAGAGCGACGCGCTCAAGCTCTTTGGCAACCTGCAGAAGCGGATTGTTTTCAACGCCGAGCAGATCAAGCACTTCGTCTGCCGATTTCTTCATCACCGTCGCGCGGGGATCAAAGTTTTTATAAACGCGGTGACCAAAGCCCATCAGGCGGAACGGATCGTTCTTGTCTTTTGCCCGTGCGATAAATTCAGGAATGCGGTCAACCGAACCGATTTCCTTGAGCATCTCAAGGCAGGCTTGGTTTGCACCACCATGCGCCGGGCCCCAAAGGCAGGCGATACCAGCCGCAATACACGCAAACGGGTTTGCGCCCGAAGACCCAGCCAAACGAACAGTCGAGGTCGACGCGTTTTGCTCGTGATCGGCATGCAGCGTAAAGATGCGGTCCATCGCGCGGCTCAGGATTGGGTTCGGCACATATTCTTCTGCCGGAACCGCAAAACACATACGCAGGAAGTTGGTGGCGTAATCGCAATCGTTGCGGGGATACACGAAGGGCTGACCAATCGTATATTTATAGGCCATCGCTGCAATGGTTGGCATCTTCGCGATCAGACGGATCGAGGCAACTTCGCGCTGCCATGGATCCGAAATATCGGTCGAATCGTGGTAGAACGCAGACATCGCGCCAACAACACCGGTCATAACTGCCATCGGGTGCGCATCGCGGCGGAACCCACGGAAGAAGTTTACCATCTGCTCGTGGATCATCGTGTGATTGGTCACACGGTTTTCGAAATCTTCAAGCTGGGTGGCACTTGGCAGTTCACCGTAAAGCAGCAGGTAGCAAACTTCGAGATAATGAGATTTTTCGGCCAGTTGGTCGATTGGGTACCCGCGGTGAAGCAGCTCACCCTTACCGCCATCGATATAGGTGATCGTAGATTCGCAAGCTGAGGTCGACGTGAAGCCGGGGTCATGGGTGAAGACGCCCGCTTGACCATAAAGCTTGGTGATGTCCAAGACATCTGGGCCAACCGTTGGTGAATGCACGGGCAGGTCATAGGTCTTGCCATCCAGGCTCAGCGTTGCAGTTTTGCTTTCGGTCATATGGGTCCCTCTTTCACAAATCCCAAAGACGCGAAGCGCCAAGGGGCAGTTATTTCTGTTAAAGCGGGGCGTTTTGGCCGCCCTGCCATTCCCAGTTTGCTGCCGCCAAACGTTAGGCCGCAGCAGTTACATCCTCTAGACGCTTCAGCGTCTCCTCCCGGCCAAGAACGAGCATCATGTCAAAGACGCTCGGGCTTACAGCCCGTCCGGCTAGCGCGGCGCGAAGCGCCGGGGCCAGCTTGCCCAGTTTCAGGCCATGTGCCTCGGCTGCCGCGCCGATCACAGCCTCAAGCGTGTCGCGTGACCAGCTAGCATTTTGCAACTGCGGCGTCAATTCGCTTAGTATACCAATGGATACCGGAGTGAGGCCCTTTAGGGACTTTTCATCGGGGGTAATTGGTCGTTCCGTAAGGATAAAGTGAGCTTTATCAAGGAGTTGAGGAATAGATTTTGCGCGCTCTTTCACGGTGTAAAGAGCTTTGCTAAGTCCATCTTTCTGCAATTGCGAAAGAGAAAATTGCTGCGATGCCGCCAAAAACACATCAATCTCGGCCATCAAATCTGCGTCATCCATCCGCTCAATGTGGTAGCTGGCGACGCTTTCTAGTTTTTTGAAGTCCAAACGGGCGGGCGATTTGCCAATTCCGCCCAGATCGAACCATTCGAGCGCCTGTGCGTCATCAAACAGTTCATCATCGCCGTGGCTCCAACCTAGACGGGTCAAATAGTTTCGCATCGCGGCGGGTGGGTACCCAAGTGCTGCATATTCCTCGACCCCCGTTGCCCCATGCCGTTTGCTGAGCTTTTTGCCGTCAGGACCATGAATCAGCGGAATATGCGCCCATACCGGCTCGTCCCAGCCCATGGCGTGATAGATCTGCGCCTGGCGCGCGGCATTGTTTAGGTGGTCATCCCCGCGAATTGCATGGGTGACGCCCATATCGTGATCATCAACAACAACAGCCAGCATATAGGTTGGTGTTCCATCCGAGCGTAACAGGATCATGTCATCCAGTTGATCATTGCGGAATGTCACGTCGCCCTGAACAGCGTCCTTGATCAGCGTCTTTCCGTCACGTGGGGCTTTTAAGCGGATGACATAAGGCGCGTCGGGGTGATCCGCTTCAGGCACATCGCGCCACGGACTGAGAAACAGGGTCGAGCGTCCTTCGGCCTTCGCGGCCTCGCGATAGGCGGCAATCTCTTCTTGGCTGGCAAAGCATTTATACGCGGTGCCCCCGGCAAGCATTTCATGGGCCACTTCTGCATGACGGTCCCGGCCCGCAAACTGGCTGATCGGTTCGCCGTCCCAGTCCAGCCCAAGCCACGTTAGTCCCTTCAGCAAAGCCTCAGTGGCTTCCGGTGTGGACCTCTCGCGATCCGTGTCTTCGATCCGAAGCAGGAATTTTCCGCCCCGTCCGCGTGCGTATAGCCAATTAAACAACGCAGTGCGGGCGCCGCCGATATGGAGGTAGCCGGTCGGGGACGGGGCAAATCGGGTAACAACGGGCTGGCTCATGGCGGCGGTCCTTTTGGCGCGCCGGGCGGCTGCGCAATATTAACATTTCGGAAACCATGGTTGGGCATGGTGATTTGGCTTGTGTTTAGGCAAGGCCGGAAAGGGTGGCAAGTCGTGCGGCTCAGCCAATACATTGATCGAGGGCTGCAAAGCCAGCGCGGGGCGCTTATGCCTTGGACACCGGTGTTTCTCGGTTTGGGCACCGCCCTTTATTTTTCCCTACCGACGGAACCGGGGCGGGCGTTGTACATTGCCCTTCTGGCCACCACCATTGCTGTCGGCTTTCTCAGCCGGCTCGATCGCGAGAGGTTGGGTCCCCCTGTAACTGGCTTGATCATGATATTACTTGGCCTCATGATTTCTGGTTTCAGGACCCATGAGGTTGCTGGCCCCGTCTTGGACTTTCGCTATTACGGCCCGATTGAAGGTCGGATCGTCGCCATTGACCGCTCAGCCTCTGACCGGGTTCGTCTTACCTTAGATGAGGTACGCCTCGATCGAGTTGATCCTGAACGGACCCCGCGCCGAGTCCGGGTGTCTCTCTTTGGAAACGAAGATTACTTTGATCCAAGTCCGGGCGTGCGTGTGATGCTAACGGGTCATTTGTCACCGCCTGAGGGCCCGGGCGAGCCCGGCGGGTTCGATTTCCAGCGCCATGCATGGTTTCTCAGCCTCGGCGGCGTTGGGTATTCGCGGGTACCTGCACTGGCTCTTGCACCGCGCAGAGAGGGCGAGATGTGGCTTGCCGATCTTCGGGCGCGCTTGTCGAATTTCGTCTCTGACGGCGTAGGAGGCACGGCAGGCGCGTTTGCAACGGCGGTTGTCACCGGCGACAGATCCGGCATCCCGCAAGAGGTGCTGACCGCGCTTCGACAGTCAAATATCGCGCATCTCTTGGCGATTTCCGGGCTGCATATGGGGCTTTTGACCGGTTTTGTGTTTCTGTGCTTGCGGGGCGGGCTGGCGCTGGTGCCTCGTATTGCGTTGTATGTTCCAACCAAAAAGATCGCGGCGGTCGGCGCGCTTCTGGCTGGGGCGGGCTATTTGGCGATTTCCGGGGGCAATGTCGCGACCGAGCGCGCCTTTATCCAAGTAGCCGTGATGTTCACTGCAATACTGATAGATCGGCGCGCGATAACGCTGCGTTCTGTCGCCATTGCCGCACTGATCGTCTTGGTGCATCGGCCTGAAACTTTGATGGGTCCGGGCTTTCAGATGAGCTTTGCCGCAACGGCCGCGCTTGTTGCCGTGTTTAACGGCCTAAAAACCATCGAAGCTTTGCGCGGCATGCCGACCTTTTTGCGCGGGTTCTTTGGCCTTGTCGTCTCTTCGATTGTTGCAGGATTGGCCACCGCGCCATTTGCTGCCGCTCATTTCAATATGCTGGCGGCCTATGGGTTATTGGCCAATCTCCTAACCGTGCCGGTCATGGGCAGCATCGTGGTGCCCGCTGCGGTTTTGGCAGCATTACTTGCGCCTTTTGGGCTCGAGCGCATCGGATTTTGGGCGATGGAGCAGGGTCTGCTTTGGATCATTTCCGTGGCAGAGTTTGTTTCAAACCTGCCCGGCGCCGTGCGCCCTATCGTGATGCCGCCGGGATATATTCTGGGGATGATATCGGTTGGGGCCTTGCTGCTGATCATCTGGCAAGGGCGCGGGCGGTGGCTTGGCGCGCTGCCGGTTGCTGCGGCGCTGCTGTTTTGGACAGGAGCAGAGCGGGCCGATTTATTGGTATCCGCCTCTGGGCGGCTTGCGGGCGTCATGACCGATGAAGGCCGGGCGTTTTCACGGCCACGGGGCGATGGATTCGTTGCGCGCCTTTGGTTGGAAAATGATGGCGATCTGATCAGTCAGCAGAGCGCCTCCGAGCGAGCAGCATGGCAAGATGATGGGGCCGGGCGCATTCTGACGCTGCCATCTGGCGCGCTTTGGCACGGTGTCGGGCGCCGCGCTGAGGAAGATATCGCGCGGGCATGCGCGGAGCATCTTATTGTCATTACATCTGAGACGCCTCCAGAGGCGCTGCTTGCAGACCCTCTGCTCATTCCCAGCCCCGCTCGCAACTCGTTGATGGCCTTTGCAGAGGGTGCAACGCCCGCAACATGCCAAATCCTATCACCAGAAGTGCTTCGCCAAACGGGATCGGTTGCGATCTATTTTGAAGAGGGCGGCCTGCGCATGGTCAGTGCCCGCGCCCTTCAAGGCGCGCGCCCATGGGTGCCAAACCGTTAATAGCTGCGGATCAGCCCGACCAGTTTGCCTTGCACGGTCACTTGGTCGTCGCGCAGCATTCGGGTCTGATAGGCAGGGTTTGCGGCTTCAAGCGCAATCATACCGCCTTTTTTGCGAAAGCGCTTCAGAGTTGCCTCATTTCCCTCGACCAAGGCCACAACGATATCACCGTTATCAGCGGTCGAGCCTTCCTCGATCACCACGATGTCGCCTTCGTTAATCCCGGCCTCGATCATCGAATCGCCCTTAACTTCAAGCGCGTAATGAGATTTGCCTGTGCCCAGCATTTGTTGCGGCACTGCGACGTGGCTGGCCACTTCGCTGATCGCCTCAATCGGTGTCCCGGCAGCAATCCGGCCCATAACCGGCAGTTCAGTCGCACCGCTGGTCACAATCGGTTGCGCATCGCGTGGTGGGTCTGTGCGATCGCCTTCGATCACGCGCGGGGAAAACCCGCTCATCTTCGCTTCTAGGCTTTCGGGTAATTTCACAATCTCAATTGCACGAGCGCGATGTGCGAGACGGCGGATAAATCCACGTTCTTCCAGCGCCGTGATCAGCCGATGAATGCCGGATTTTGATCGCAAATCCAGCGCTTCCTTCATTTCATCAAACGAAGGCGGCACACCATCCCGCTGCACGCGCCTGTGGATAAGTTCCAAAAGATCCAGCTGCTTCTTGGTCAGCATAACGCTCTCCGCTTCTAGGAAACCCCGTGTGTGTTCGGCTTATGTTCTAGCTGCGTTCTTGCTTCGTGTCAACTGGGCCGACATATCAGAGTTTGAGGATATCCACTAAACTTCCGGCACTTAGCGGGCCTTGATGAGCGGGACGCACCATTAAGGCGCTTGCGCCGGCCAGCACGGTCAGGAGCGAGCTATCCTGACGCCCGGCTGGTGTGACCAGCGGGTGCTCGGCGCCTTCAACCACGCAGGCGCGCATGTAATGCTCGCGCGGTCCATTAGCGGGAAGGTCAACCGCCAGACGTGCAGTTTGGCGTGGCATCGGGCCGGTCGGTAGTCCAAGAAATCCTTTGAGCATCGGCAAAATGAAGATCATTCCGCAAATCATTGAGGATACAGGGTTTCCGGGAAGGCCTATCAGTGCCGATGATCCAATTTTTCCAGCCATAAGAGGCTTGCCGGGGCGCATGGCGACCTTGTAGAAACTACTGCTTAGCCCTTCGGCATCTGCAACGCGGGCGACCAGATCATGATCGCCAACCGAGGCGCCCCCGATGGTCACAATCAGATCGGCCCCTTTGGCCAAAGCCAGCATTTGCGACAGGCTTTCAACGGTGTCAGAGGCGATCGGCAAAAGGCGGGCATCGGCGCCTACCTCGTCGAACATCACCTTTAGACCGTAGCTGTTTGATGCGATGATTTGGTCATTGCGCGGAGCTGATCCGGGTTGGACCAGCTCATCTCCGGTAGGAATGATCGCCACAATAGGGCGGCGCGTAACAGGCACCTTCGGGATATTCATTGCCGCAATAAGCGCGATATCTGCGGGTCTCAGGCGGCGAGGCGCGTCCAGAGTATGACCGTTGATGAAATCCCCGCCAGCTGGGCGGATATGCGTTCCCGCATCAAGATTGTCGCCAAGGGTGATTTGATCTGCAATGCGCGTCACGTCTTCCTGAATGACAACGCGCCCGGCGCTTTTGGGAACTGGGGCACCTGTAAAAATGCGCACTGCTTTGCCGGGACCAATTTCGCCAATCCATTCATGCCCTGCCGCGGCCTCGCCAATCACTGTCGCTATGACGCCCGGCGAAACGTCCTCAGCGCGCATCGCGTAGCCATCCATGGCCGATGAAGCAAAGGGCGGTTGATCTCGGGTTGCGCGCAGTGGCTGCGCCAGAACCCGCCCGCCGGCTTGGGAAAGCGGCACATAGTCGATCTCAAGGGGACGGGTTAGCGCAAGACATTCCGAAAGCGCCTTTTCGACAGAGATCATCCTTCCGCCTCAAACCGCCCTGACTTCCCACCTTCTTTAAGAAGCAGGCGTATGCCATTCAATTCCATGGATTTATCGACTGCTTTGACCATATCGTAAACCGTCAAAGCGGTCGTGGAAACGGCGGTCAGTGCCTCCATCTCAACGCCGGTTTGCCCGCCGGTTTTTACCGTTGCTACGATACGCAGGCCGGGAAGTTCCGGCACTGGCTCTAACTCAATCGCGACTTTCGTAATAGGAAGCGGATGGCAGAGCGGGATCAGGTCCGAGGTCTTTTTCGCGCCCATAATCCCCGCCAGACGCGCCACGCCCATGACGTCGCCTTTCTTCGCCGATCCCTCGGTAATGGCAGTCAGGGTATCGGCGGTCATCTTGACGAAGCCTTCGGCGACGGCCACGCGGTCTGTCACGGGTTTATCCGAGACATCCACCATATGGGCCTGACCCTTGCCGTCAAAATGTGTGAGCCCAGCCATCAGAGTGTCGCCTGAAGAGGGTTTTTCAAAAGGCGTTTGGTTGCCGCTGTCACATCCTCTTGCCGCATCAGGCTTTCACCGATCAGGAAAGTGCGCGCGCCGTAGCGGGCGATATCTGCGAGGTCTTCGGGCGTGTTCAGCCCGCTTTCTGACACGACAAGCTTATCGCCAGGAATGCGGCGGATGAGAGACTTGGTTACATCAAGAGAGGTCGCGAAGCTATTGAGATCACGGTTATTAATGCCGATCATCTTGGATTTCAGATGCAATGCGCGGTCAAGCTCTTCTTCGTTATGCACTTCAATCAGCGCATCCATGCCCCAGCTGGTTGCTGCCGCCTCAAGCTCGTTTGCTTGGGCATCCGACACACTTGCCATGATGATCAGGATGCAATCCGCACCAAGCGCGCGGGCCTCGGCAACCTGATAGGGCTCATAAAGGAAATCCTTGCGCAGCGCGGGCAGGCTGGTTGCGGCGCGGGCTGCCACAAGAAACTCATCTGCGCCTTGGAAGGAGGGGGTGTCGGTCAGAACGGACAGGCACGTCGCCCCGCCGTCTTCGTAGGCTTTGGCCAGTTCGGGCGGATTGAAATCTTCGCGGATCAGACCCTTGGATGGGCTGGCCTTCTTGACCTCAGCGATGAGGCCATATCCCTCCCGCGATGCATCAAACAGCGCGGCAGCAAAGGGACGGATGGGCGAGGCGGCACGCGCCTCGGCCTCTATTTCGGCCAATGGTTTGGCCGCTTGGCGAGCGGCCAGGTCTTCAAGCTTATAGGCTTTGATCTTTTCAAGAATGCTTGCGGTCATCGTAGGTCCGGGTCTGTCCAGTTGATCGGAGGGCGTCCTTGGTCTTGTAACCAGTTATTCGCGGCAGAGAAGGGGCGAGAGCCGAAAAAACCGCGATAGGCGGAAAGAGGCGATGGATGCGGGGTTTCGATTTTGAGATTTCTACCCGCAGGGATCTCGGCGCCCATGGTTTGAGCAAGCTTGCCCCAGAGGAGATAAACGCGCGGGGTTTTATCCTTGGCCAGCACGGTCAGAATTTGCTGTGTCAGGCCTTGCCAGCCCAATTTTTCATGACCCTTCGCCGCGCCGGCGGGCACGGTCAAGATAGGATTTAGGAGCAAAACGCCTTGCGCGGCCCAAAAGCGTAGATCAGCATTTTCTGGTGCGGCGCCCAGATCCTCTTGCATTTCTTTGTAAATATTGGCGAGCGATTTGGGCAGTGGCCGCGTCTCAGGCTCGGCCGAAAAGGCCAACCCATGCGCATGGCCGGGTGTGGGGTAGGGGTCTTGTCCCAAAATTACCACGCGCACATCTTGGGGCTGGCAGGCCTCTAGCGCGGCAAAAACCTGATGGGGGGCGGGCAGCCATTGCCGGGTCTCGACCGCAAGAGCGGCTTCGATTGCAGGCAGAGTTTCTGCAAAAAATGGCAGGTTGGCCCAGCTACCCAATTTAGAAAGATCAAAACGCATGTCTTTGCTTAGGCGGCATGAGAGAAAAGGAAAACCCCTGCGGGCGCCCGCATATTGTCGCTCTAGCCTTTATTTATCGATTGATCAATTTTGTTCACGAGCCCGTGATCTGGTCGATCATTTGGTCTTTCAACTGCCTATAGTTTGAGCTTCGCAGCGACGACTCAACGGCACAACAAAGGCTGAAATTCTTATGCTTACTTCCAACAATATCCGTACACTCCTCGTCGCCGGAGTGATTGGCCAACTCGCTTTCGAAGCTTACGCTTGGTTAATCTCGCCACTTCTTTTCGGACCAAGCCTGCAACCAGCAAATCTGGTTATGGCGCTTTCGAATATCTATCTTGGCCTCACGCTAAACTACATGACGGGCTTTATCGTTCATGCCGCAATCGGCGTTATCGGATTTTCGGTCTTTGTGGCTCTGGTCCATAAAATTACAAAAACCCGCCTGATCCTGTCCGGAGTTATGTCAGGGCTCATCTTGTGGTTTGTCGCCCAAGGCATGCTTGCTCCGGCGGTGGGCCGTCCGTTCATGATGGAGTTTGGCGCCTACACGCAATCCTCCTTCGTCGCTCATGTCGGGATGACAACTATCATTGCTTTTGTGATGCAGCGCCTTGGTGGGCTGGAAGGGGCGGCTAATGAAGCCGAAGCGCTAACCTAAGTCATTACGTTAAGAAACATGTCGCGGCGGAGGCTTGCACACCGGCGCGACAAATTTTGATAAAACAACACGCTAGAACAATATCTTCCAAGCTCTGATGGCGAAAGATATCTAGGCGGTTGTCACCGCAGCGAGGGTGTTGACCGCTTTCAAAGCCGCGCCGCTATCAATGGAAGTTGCCGCTTTTTCGACACCCTCAGGCAGGGATTGAACAGCGTCGGCAACCAAAAGAGCTGCAGCGGCGTTCAGCAAAACCGCATCGCGATATGCTCCGCCTTCTCCTTCAAGCAATGCGCGGAAGGCGAGACCGTTTTCTTCCGGGCTGCCGCCAATAATTGCCTCAAACGGATGTTCTGGAAGGCCCGCGTCGGAGGGGGTGACCTCGAATTCTTCAATCGTGCCGTTTTTCAATGCAGCAACCGCAGAATACCCGGCAATCGACAGCTCATCTGTGCCGTCCGAACCATGAACCAGCCACGCCGCATCTGACCCAAGCGTGTCAAGCACTTGGGCCATGGGGCGGATCAGCCAAGGTGCAAAAGCCCCGGTCAATTGACGTTTGACGCCGGCGGGATTGGTCAGGGGGCCGAGCACGTTGAACAAAGTGCGCGTGGCCAATTGCATCCGCGTTGGCATGACATGTTTGATCGCGGGGTGATGCATTGGGGCCATCATGAAGCCGATATTGGCCTTAGCCAATCCGCGCTCGACGACCTCAGCGCCAACCATCACGTCGATTCCCATTTGGCCAAGCGCGTCAGACGCGCCGGATTTAGACGAGAGGTTTCGGTTGCCGTGTTTGGCGACGGGAACGCCTGCGCCAGCCACAACAAATGCCGTTGCGGTTGAGATATTCAGCGTCCCTTTGCCGTCGCCGCCCGTTCCTACGATATCCATCGCGCCGTCAGGGGCTTTTACGGGAACACATTTGGCGCGCATGACCTTAGCGGCGGCCGCGATTTCTTCGACCGTTTCGCCGCGCACGCGCATCGCCATCAGCATGGCGCCGATTTGGGCATCAGTGGCCTCGCCTGCAAACAGCAGTTCAAACGCCTCTTCAGCCTCGGCTGCGGTCAAGCTCCGCTCAGCTACAGCGCCAATCAGGGGCTTCATCGCGTCGCTCATGCGGGCTCTCCTTCCAATGCGCCGGGGACCATTTTCAGGAAGTTATTCAGCATCGCATGCCCATGTTCGGACCGGATGCTTTCAGGGTGAAACTGGACGCCTTCGATCGGCAATTCGCGGTGGCGCAGGCCCATGATGGTGCCATCTTCCAGTTCTGCGGTGATCTCAAGGCAATCCGGCAGGCTTTCGCGTTCAACAACCAACGAGTGGTAGCGTGTGCCTTGCAGGGGGTTTGGCAAGCCTTCGAAGACACCTTTGCCTTCATGGTGAATCGTGCCCATCTTGCCATGCACAATCTCGTGACAGCGGACAACCTTGCCGCCAAAAGCTTCACCAATTGTTTGATGGCCAAGACAGACACCCAAAAGCGGTGTGCGAGTTTCCGCCGCTGCTGCGGTCAGGCTTAGGCAAATCCCTGCCTGTGCGGGGTCACACGGACCGGGCGATAGGACGATTCCCGCCGGATTCAGCGCCATCGCCTCTTGCACATTCAGCGCATCATTGCGCACAACTTTAGGAACAGCACCAAGTTCGCCCAAATAATGGACAAGGTTATAGGTGAAACTGTCGTAATTATCGATCAAGAGCAGCATGGGTGGGGTCCTTTGGGCGAAAAAGGGGTGCGTCTTGGGCGTCCCCCGCGCTATACATGGTCCAAGCCACGCCGGAGGGTCAAGAGAGCCTCGGGAAGAATGGCGAAAGATCATGAGGCTGATGTGGCCTTGGCCTATGAATGGGCGAGGCGAAAAAGAGGGTTTGGATCATGGGCAGAGGTCTGATTTCCGGTTTGATTTGGGGCGCGTTTTTCGCGATCGTTGGCGTGACTGTTTTGTCGCTTGGCGCGCCACTCCCTGATCGGATGATGCCAGCGGATGCGGGTATGGATGAAACGTCAGTGATGGCGGATATGCCGGACATGGCCGCAAACGAAGCGCCTCAGCAATCCGAGTCAGCAGCGCCGCAATCCGAGGCGGAAACACCGATGGATGTCGCTGCTCCGGTTGAAACGCCTGAGCCAGCCGCTCCGGCCTCTCCGCAATCCACGCCGGCAAGTTCAGGGCCGATTTCAAGCATTCCATTGCCAGCCGGGTCCGAGTTCAACCGTGCGCCCGCTGAAGAAGATGCCGCTTTGCCGGGCACAGACGCCGCGCCATCTGCTCCGCCGCAAGCGGCCAGCAGCCTTCCTAGTATTTCCGCGCCACCCTTGCCCGATACCCAATCGGCGCCCTTGCCGGTGGCCACATCGAACCTACAGGCGCCGGTCACGTCGGCCACGCCCGAGGCCGAAAGCCCCGCAACACCCACCGAAACAGCCAGCGCACCTGCGCCCGAGGCCGCGCCCGAGCGTTTGGGATTGCCGCAGATCGAAACCGGCCCTGTTGCTGAAACCGAAACACCACCTGCCGGTCAACCCTTGCAGCGTTTGACCGAGGCGCCGGTCGTGGGCGCCGAAACAGAAGAGGGCGCGGCCGCGCCAGTTGCAACGCTTGAAGATTTGCCGGCCATTGAGGCTTTTGCAGCCCCGTTTGACGAAAGCGAGACCCGGCCCTTGATGGCTGTGATCCTGATCGATGACGGGAACTTCCCGCTTGGCCGCTCGACCCTGACGCGATTTGAGTTCCCCGTGGCTTTTGCAATTGACCCGGAGCGTGAAGATGCTGCCGAGGCTGCCGCTGAATTTAGGGCTGCCGGATTTGAAGTTGTCTTACTGGCTGATCTCTTCTCGGAAGAAATAGCCGAAGCAGACGTGGCTGGGATCTTGGATGGCGGGTTTGAGACATTGCCCGAAGCCGTTGCCGTGTTGGATTCCGTTAGCGGGGTCATCCAAGGCAATCGGGATGCGCTTCAAGGGGTTGTGGAATATCTCAGCGATAGCGGCCATGGTCTGGTCACCTATCCGCGCGGTCTAAATGTTGCGCAACAAGCCGCAACGCGGGCTCAAGTGCCCGGTGGGTTGATCTACCGCCAAATCGATGAAGAGCAGGAACGCGCGACGGTTATTACACGCTATTTGGATCGGGCGGCTTTTGCGGCGGGCCAGGAAGATACGGTGATTATCATCGGGCATACCTATTCTGATACGGTAACGGCACTGTTTTCTTGGGCGCTTGGATCGCGCTCGGAAGGCGTGGCGATTGCGCCGCTTTCTGCGGTTCTGACCCGCTAGTTCCTTAGCATTATCGGGAAATTAGGGTTTTAGACATAGCCCCGCTCACGCTCTTGGGCTTTGGGAGCCAGCGCAAACAGACCCGCCAGAAACTTCGTGCGGGCCGTGTCTGAATTGCAGTCATGGCTTGCCTTTGCCGCTTTGCGCATTTCGCTTTCCGCCTTTGCGGCTTTGGCAAGCTCTTCGGCGCGTTCAATCGCTGCCGCACGCTGACGTGCCTCGGCTTCCGCCGTGGCGCGGGCTTCGGCAGCGCGTTTTTGCGATGCTGCCGCCTCGGCCTCTTGGGCCTTTCTGGCTTGCGCAGCTTTGTGCGCTGCGCGGGTTTTGGCGTCATCCTCGCCCTGGCGCGCATTTTGGTTGGCCGCACAGGCCGCTGCATCCTCAGCCGTCCAGTCGGACAGCAAATCAAAGGCCGCGTTTATCTCGGCCAGACGACGATTGGCCGCCTCTTTATTGTTCACGAACTGATCGGGGTGATAGGTGCGAACCATAGCTTTCCACGCGTTGCGGATCGCGGCCTTATTGGCAAGAGGCGTCACACCAAGGCAGCGAAAGGCGCGGGCAATATCGGGGCTATAGGCTGTCACGTTTTTCTCCAGTCCAAAAACGTGATCTGCGCGTAGCCCCCGCTGAGGCAGATCAACTAGGTCTAAAATGCAATATAAATGCATCTCAAACTTCGCGAAAGCTGGAGAGTTAATACATAGTTAACGTCAGCAAGGCGGCGTTCAGGTCATTTTTTTTAGTAAAATCAAGTGCCTAAAACGAAAATGGCCCCGCTCAGCAGAGCAGGGCCATTCAAATTTGTCGTTGCGTTTGGGCTTATTTCAGCGACGCGCAGAACTCTTGAATTCGTGTGCAGGCCTTTACAAGGTTCTCATCCGAGGTTGCATAAGACACGCGGAAATTTGGGCTGAGGCCGAAAGCGCCGCCAAAGACAACGGCAACGCCTTTATCTTCCAGCAGTGCCTTGGCAAATTCTTCGTCATTCTCGATCGTCTTGCCGTTTGGCGTGGTTTTGCCAATGCAATCTGCAATCGAGGGATAGACGTAGAACGCCCCTTCCGGTGTGGGGCAAGAAATGCCCTCGGCCTTGTTCAGCATCTCGACTACCAAATTACGGCGGCGCACGAAGATCTCGTTATTGCCTGCCAGATAATCCTGCGGGCCGTTCAGCGCTTCGACCGAGGCCCATTGGCTGATCGAACAGGGGTTCGAGGTTGATTGCGACTGGATCTTGCGCATCGCGGCGATCAGCTCCACCGGGCCTGCCGCATAACCAATCCGCCAGCCGGTCATCGCATAGGCCTTGGAAACGCCATTGCAGGTCAGCGTGCGATCATAGAGCGCCGGTTCCACTTGCGCGGGCGTGGCAAATTCAAACCCGTCATAAACCAGATGCTCATACATATCATCGGTCATGATCCAGACATGCGGATGGCGCAGCAACACATCGGTCAGCGCCTTCAGCTCATCATGGGTATAACCCGCACCCGTTGGGTTCGAGGGTGAGTTGAAGATAAACCACTTGGTTTTCGGAGTGATCGCGGCCTCAAGTTCTTCTGCCGTCAGTTTGTAATCATTTTCCACCGAGGCAGGCGCAACAACAGGCTCACCGCCCGCCAGCAGCACCATGTCAGGGTAAGACACCCAATAGGGGGCTGGGATCACGACTTCATCGCCGGGGTTCAACGTTGCCATCAAGGCATTATAGAGGATCTGCTTGCCGCCGGTGCCGATGGACACTTGCTTGGGTTCATAGGTCAGATCGTTGTCGCGCAGCAGCTTGTCGCAAATCGCCTGCTTCAGCTCAGGAATACCGTCTGGCGCCGTATATTTGGTTTTGCCCGCATCAATTGCGGCTTTGCCCGCCTCGCGGATGTTTTCTGGCGTGTTGAAGTCAGGCTCGCCCGCGCCAAGTCCGATAACGTCCTTGCCCGCGGCCTTCAGCTCGGCAGCTAGGGTCGAAACCGCGATCGTGGGCGAAGGTTTCACGCGGGCCAGCGTTTTGGACAGGAAGCTCATCGGTATCTCCGGAATGTCTGGGCCAGGTTTGCGGCCCGGTTTACATTATTGCGGGGCCATGATTAGGCTTGCGACCGGCAGCTTTCAAGCTGTGTTAGGCCATTAAATGAAGGCAATTTGGGCCCGGACCCCGCTGAGTGGGGTCAGTGGCCCTAACGTCGCAAGGAATGAGGGCGCAAATGGGCGAAGAAACCCGCGAGATTCGGATCAAACGGTTGCGCATGCGAGCCTGGCACCGGGGAATCAAGGAAATGGACCTGATTTTGGGCGGTTGGGCGGACAAAGAGCTGTCTTCTGCAGATGATTCTGCCCTCAATCTTTTTGAACGCGTGTTAGAAGAGGATGACCACGATCTTTATCAATGGGTCTCTGGTCAGCGCCAAGCGCCTGAATATTTTCAGGAATTTTCCAAAGAATTAGCCCAAATCGTTGCGGGCACGCCAAAGACGTAACAAATTTCATGGCGTTTAACTCATTCTAAGGGAATTTAGGCAAATCTCCTAGCAAGCAGATATGCGGAGATACAAATGAGTTTGCACAGCCCCCTCGCGGAAACCAATCGGCTTGGCTTTATGTCAGGTTACCTGGAATCTCTATCGCTGGTTGAACGGCTGCATCGCCTATTGCTTGACGTCATCAAGGATGAGTTTGAACGATTAGGTGTACTCGACATCAACGCTGTGCAGGCCCTCTTGTTGTTTAATGTCGGCGATAACGAGGTGACGGCAGGTGAACTGAAGTCACGCGGTTATTATCAGGGATCGAACGTGTCCTATAACCTCAAGAAACTGGTTGAGATGGAATACATGCATCATCAGCGCTGCGAAATTGACCGACGGTCAGTTCGCGTGCGGCTAACACCGAAGGGCCGGGATGTGCGTGATGTCGTGACCGAACTTTTTGGACGTCATGCGGAAGGCCTACAGGATCGCGGCGTTCTTGGCCCTGATGGTATCGACCAAATCAACCATTCGCTCAAGCGGGTAGAGCGCTACTGGGCTGATCAGATCCGCTACATTTATTAATTGGCTAAACGAGCAGAAGCTGTCGCAAGGAAGGGTACGTCTTTCTGTCGCGACCATGGACCGGTAGGTGATTCCTGCCGGTTCTTTTATTTCGCATTACCTGTTGCCTCGGTATTGTTGTGTCGTGATGACACTGTTTGATCTTGATGCATTTTTATGTCATTTGTGATGTTCAAAATGATGTAAATCTATCAGGAGGCTTGCATGTCCAATCGTCCTACCATTCAAGATGTTGCCGCTGAGGCGGGCGTCAGCGTGGCCACTGTTGATCGTGTTTTAAACGGACGGACCAAGGTTCGCCCAGAAACTGCGCGCAGGGTGTCGGAAGCTGCTCATAAAGTGGGCTATCACGGCCGCGCGCTGATCGATCATCGTTTGAGGGCTGATCTGCCAGAGCTGCGTCTGGGTTTTGTTTTGCAGAAAGAAAACCAGCATTTTTATCAAGAATTCCTGACACATCTTGAGCGCGAGACATCTTCGGCCAACCACTTTCGCGGCCATGCCGAGATTGAATTTGCTACCAGCCAATCTCCTGATGAATTGGCCGAGCTTTTTTTGTCGATGAAGGGTCGTGTTGATGCCGTGGCAGGGCTGTCGGTCAACCACACCACTGTCACCCAGGCAATCACCGAGCTGAAAGGCGCAGGTATCCCAACCTTTGCGCTGCAATCGGATTTCGCGCAAGGGGCGCGGCAGCATTATGTTGGGACAAATAACCTTAGAGTGGGGCGTTTGGCAGCATGGATGTTGGCGACCGCGTCAAAAAGGCCGGGTAAAATTGCTTTATTTGTAGGTGGTTACCGGTGGCACGGTCACGAGTTAAGAGAAACGGGCTTTCGCAGTTACTTCCGTGAATACGAACCGCAGTTCCAAATGCTGGACACGCTGGTCAATCTCGAAACCCGCCGTCTTACCTACGAGGCGACGCTGGATCTTTTGCATCGGCATCCCGATGTTGCTGGCATCTACCTCGCGGGCGGTGGCATGGAAGGCGCCATTGAAGCTTTGCGCGAAATTCGTGAGCCTGGGCAGGTGGCGCTCGTCGTAAATGAGATTACCCCTGAAAGCCGCGCCGCGCTTTCTGATCGTTACCTGACGATGGTGATCGCCACCCCTTTGAAAGAGCTCTGCCACAATCTTGTTGGCGCGATGGCGGACTACGTTCTGGATGAGCAACGCTCTGTGCCAGGACAGCTCTTTTTAGACCCGGTTCTCTACTTGCCTGAATCGATGTGAATGCAGCTGCAGAAATGATAGAAAACCATCATCTTCGGATAGAAAACTATCAAACTTGATGTGAAATGAGGCGCGCGGATTGACCTGCGCGGTCTTCGAGCAGAAGCATTCCGCATGTGCCATGGATCGTATCCAGCACATTCGGGAGGGATATATGCCAATCAGGGCACTCAATCACATTACGGCGCCACGCCTAAGCTATGGGGCGTTTTTCGATCTGGCCAAAGCGGCTGGATGTGACGGAATTGAGCTGCGTACAGATTTGCCTGGTCCGATCTTTAACGGTGATGCGCCCGAAACTGTCGCACAGGCGGCCAAGGACATGGGCCTGCGTGTCTTAGCGATGGCCGAGGTTAAAGATTTCAATATCTGGAGCGATGCCAAAGCGCGCGAAGTTCTGGGTATTTGCAAGATTGCCCAAGGGTGCGGCGCGGCTGCCATCAGTCTGATCCCCCGAAATGACGGGTTTGGATTGGGAAATGGCGAACGCCAAGCAAATTTGCGGGTGGCATTGCGTGAATTAAATGATGTGCTGAACGATTTCGGTATCATCGGTCATCTTGAGCCGCTTGGTTTCTCATCCAGCTCGCTTCAAAGCAAAGCCGAGGCTGTTGATGTGATCGAAGCGCTTGGCGCGGGTGACCGTATCAAAATCGAGCATGACACGTTTCACCACTATCTTGCGGGTGGGGGGCCGATTTTCCCCGACCACACGGCAATGGTGCACGTGTCCGGCATTTCTGACCCGAATATCGGCATTCTGGATATGGGCGATAAGCATCGCGGTCTTGTGGATGCCAATGACCGTTTGGGAACCGCGGCACAAGTGGCCGAGTTGATTGAGGCAGGGTTTGACGGCCCTGTGTCCTTTGAAGTTTTTTCGCCCGTCGCCCAGGACAGCGACGATTTGGCGAGCGATATCAAACGCTCGTTTGATTTCATTTTTTCTTCTTCGACGGCCGACGCGGCCTGACAGGGGGAATTCATCGGCTAAGGCGTAAACCTTGGCTTCCGGTATAAGAAACGGTGAGCCGGACACCATTCCTTGGGAGGATACCAATGAAGAAATCTGTACTTGGAACCGTGCTGGCAGCAGCAGTAGCCGCAGTGAGCTTTGGCGCACCGGCTTATGCAGACGGCGAGCGCTATGTTCTTGTCAGCCACGCACCCGACAGTGACAGCTGGTGGAACACCATCCGCAACGCGCTGACCCTTGCGGGTGATCAAATGGGTGTAGAGGTTGAATACCGTAACCCACCAACCGGTGACATCGCTGACATGGCGCGTATCATCGAGCAGGCGGCCGCATCCGGCCCAGACGGCATCATTACCACGATTGCTGACTTTGACGTTCTCGGCGGCCCAATCAGCGCCGCTGTTGACGCCGGCATCGACGTCATCATCATGAACTCGGGCACGCCAGATCAGGCGCGTGAACTGGGCGCATTGATGTATGTTGGTCAGCCTGAATATGACGCTGGTTATGCTGCTGGTCTGCGCGCTGCAGGCGATGGTGTGACCTCGTTCCTTTGCGTGAACCACGTTATCTCGAACCCGATTGTGGCCGAGCGCTGCGCCGGTTTCGCTGACGGTCTGGGCGTAGAGCTTGGCAATAGCATGATCGACGCGGGCCAAGACCCTGCAGAGATCCAAAACCGGGTTCTGGCTTATCTGAATGCGAATCCAGATACCGACGCTGTTCTTACCCTCGGCCCAACCTCGGCTGACCCAACCATTCTTGCGCTTCAGCAAAACGGTTTGGCCGGTGACATCTATTTCGGCACGTTTGATTTGGGCGAAAACATCGTTCAGGGCATTCGTGACGGCATCATCGAATGGGGTATCGACCAGCAGCCATTCCTGCAGGCCTACCTGCCAGTTGTTGTTCTGACCAACTACCACCGTTATGGCGTTCTGCCAGGCAACAACATCAACTCTGGCCCCGGCTTTATCACTGCCGATGCCCTTGAAATGGTTGAGATGTTTGCTGGCGAATACCGGTAATACCTAACGACTATGCGCCGAGGGGGCTCGCCTCCTCGGCGTTCAAAAACCACTTTCTCTCTCTCTTCCAAACAACTTTAGCGTGGGGTGTTTTCAATGACTGAAACAGCACAATCCACCGAAAAAGACGAACGCGTCAAAGAGATCTCTGGGTTCCGGCAGGCGTTGATCCGCCCTGAACTTGGCGGTATCTGCGGGACAATCATTGTCTTCGTCTTATTCGCGATTTTCGCTGGAAACAGCGGTATGTTCAATGCGCAAGGCATTATGAACTGGGGGACCGTATCGGCCCAATTCATGATCATTGCAGTCGGTGCTTGTCTTTTGATGATTGCCGGCGAATTCGATCTTTCGGTCGGGTCTATGATCGGTTTCGCCGGCATGATGACCGCGATTTTCGGCGTGACCTTAGGGTGGCCGATGTGGATCGCAATCCTGATAACTTTTGTTATCTGTATGGCCATTGGTGCCATCAATGGCGTGATTGTAATCCGAACTGGATTGCCAAGCTTTATTGTGACACTGGCCTTCCTCTTCATTTTGCGCGGTTTCACAATCTTTATCCCGCAGCAGCTTCAGAACCGGACTATCATTGGCGGTATTTCCGAGGCAGCAGAAGGCGATTGGCTTGCACCGGTATTTGGCGGCAAGATCATGGGCTGGTTCTTTGAGATGCTGGCAAACTGGGGTTGGATCGATACGTTCACCCGCGGCACCCGTGAGGGGCAACCGGTCGTAGATGGTCTGCCGATGCTGATCGTATGGGCAATCATCCTGATCATCGCAGGTCACTTCCTTTTGACCAAAACCCAATTCGGCAACTGGATCTTTGCATCAGGCGGCGACGCTGAAGCGGCACGGAACTCTGGTGTTCCGGTCAACCGGGTCAAGATCCTGATGTTTGTCGCAACCGCGTTTTGTGCCACGATATTTGCGATGTGTCAGGTGTTCGAGTTTGGGTCTGCCGCGGCTGACCGGGGTTTGCTCAAGGAATTTGAAGCAATTATCGCCGTGGTTATCGGCGGCGCACTTCTGACGGGCGGCTATGGCTCGGTTCTTGGGGCGGCTCTGGGCGCACTTATCTTCGGTGTGGTTCAACAAGGCCTGTTCTTTGCTGGCGTCGAAAGTTCGCTCTTCCGGGTCTTCCTGGGTGTGATCTTGCTGCTGGCGGTGATCCTGAACACCTATATTCGCCGCATGATCACAGGGGAGAGATAAGATGGCTGATAAAACTCCCATCATTCAGATGAAGAACATCCAAAAGCACTTTGGCTCAGTCATTGCGCTGGCAGGTGTCTCGGTTGATATCTTCCCCGGTGAATGTCACTGCCTGCTTGGCGATAACGGGGCCGGGAAATCGACCTTCATTAAGACCATGTCGGGTGTGCACAAACCCACCTCGGGTGAGATCATGTTCGAGGGCACTCCGATGAATTTCGCTGACCCCAGGGATGCGATGACGGCCGGGATTGCGACGGTGCACCAGCATTTGGCCATGATCCCGCTGATGTCGGTAAGCCGGAACTTCTTTATGGGCAATGAACCCATCAAGAAATTTGGCCCCATCAATATGTTCGACCATGAATACGCCAACCGCGTCACCATGGAAGAAATGAAAAAGATGGGCATCAACCTGCGGGGGCCGGATCAAGCTGTTGGGACGCTGTCGGGCGGTGAACGTCAGACAGTGGCGATCAGCCGGGCCGTTCATTTCGGGGCGAAAGTTCTGATCTTGGACGAACCCACATCGGCCCTTGGTGTGCGCCAAACCTCGAACGTGCTGGCCACGATCGACAAGGTGCGCAAGCAGGGCGTTGGGGTGGTCTTCATTACCCACAACGTGCGTCACGCTATGGCCGTTGGTGACCGCTATACCGTTCTGAACCGGGGTAAAACCTTGGGAACGGCGGAACGTGGTGGCATCACCCCAGAAGAGCTGCAGGATCTTATGGCCGGTGGTCAGGAACTTGCCAGCCTCGAAGGCTCGCTAGGCGGAACCGTCTAACCTATCCTCCTCGTGCGGTCCGGGGCTATGGCCTTGGTCCGCACAACTTACTGTTAAGGTTTACAAAAATGACTGTAAAATTCGGCGTTCTGGGCGCGGGTCGTATTGGCCAGGTCCATGCAAAGGCCATCGCTTCTGTTCCGGGTGCCCGGCTTCAGGCGGTGGCTGATCCCGTAGCGGCGGCCGCGCAATCCTTGCGTGATGCTTATGGCTGTGAGATTCGTACCATCGAAGAGATATTGAAGGCGGATGATATTGACGCAGTCATTATCTGTACGCCAACCGATACGCATGCAGATCTTATCGAAGATTTCTGCCGTGTCGGCAAAGCCGTCTTTTGCGAAAAGCCCATCGATTTGTCACTTCCTCGCGTTCAGGCCTGCCTGAAAGTGGTTGAAGAGACGGAAGGCACTTTGATGCTGGGCTTTAACCGCCGCTTTGATCCCGATTTCCGTGCGCTAAAAACGGCTGTTTCGGACGGGCGTGTTGGCAAGGTTGAGCAGGTGACGATTACGTCACGCGATCCCGGTCTGCCGCCTGCTGAATATATCAAACGCTCGGGCGGCATGTTCCGTGATATGACAGTGCATGATTTCGATATCGCGCGCTGGTTGCTGGACGAAGAGATTGAAACCGTGCAAGCCGCCGCATCAGTTCAGGTTGATCCCGAGGTGGGCGAGCTGGGCGATGTCGATACGGCCACCGTGCTGATGACCACAGCCAGCGGCGCACAATGTACGATCCAGAATTCGCGCCGCGCGGCCTATGGATATGATCAGCGGATCGAAGTCTTTGGCTCGGACGGAATGGTGCAGGCCGATAACCTGCATGAAGCCAAAATCACAGTGGCAGGGAAGGGCGGGTATACTCAGCCCCCGCTGCAAGATTTCTTTATGACGCGCTACACGGCCGCCTATGCAAATGAGATCGCCGAATTCATCAGCGCCCTACAAAATAATGATCCGATGCCCGCCACTGGCCATGACGGCATGATGGCACTGGTCTTGGCCGAAGCGGCCCTGAAATCCATTGATGAGGCGCGGGTTGTGCGCGTTTCTGAGATCCTCACCTAAGCGTTTTCGGACGCGACCAAATTCCTAACCACGCCCCCGCAATGCATGGTGCAAGGGGGCCTCTGTCCTAGAAAGGATTGCGGCATGAGCAAGACTATTCGACTAACCGCTGCTCAAGCGCTCGCACGTTATCTTACCGTCCAGATGACCGAAGAGGGGGACCCCTTTATCGCCGGTGTTTGGGCCATTTTCGGCCATGGCAATGTCGCGGGGTTGGGCGAAGCGCTCTATTCCCAAAGAGACAAGCTGCCGACCTATCGCGGTCATAACGAACAGACTATGGCCCACACGGCCATTGCTTATGCAAAACAGTTGAAACGCCGCCGCGCGATGGCTGTGACCAGCTCAATCGGGCCGGGCGCAACCAATATGGTGACGGCGGCGGCTTTGGCCCATGCCAACCGCATCCCGTGTCTTTTTATCCCTGGCGATGTGTTCGGAACCCGCGCGCCGGATCCGGTATTGCAGCAGATCGAAGATTTTCAGGACGGCACGGTCAGTGCAAATGATTGCTTCCGCCCCGTCAGCCGCTATTTCGACCGGATCACCCGGCCTGAACAGCTGATGACCGCCTTGCCGCGTGCATTCGCCGTGATGACCGATCCGGCAGAATGTGGCCCGGCCACAATTGCCATGTGTCAGGATATTCAGGCGCATGCCTATGATTACCCTGTAGAATTCTTTGAGCCGAAGGTTTGGCGTATCCGCCGAAATCGCCCTGACGCTCAGGATTTGGCCGAGGCGGCAGCCGTGCTCTCCAAAGCAAAGAACCCTGTCATCGTAGCGGGCGGCGGTGTGCTGTATTCTGGCGCAACCGAGGCCCTGCAAGCATTCGCCGAAACGCATAATATTCCGATGACCGAAACCCAAGCGGGCAAGGGCGCAATGGCATGGGATCACCCTCTCAATCTTGGCCCTGTCGGCGTCACTGGCTCGCGCTCGGCCAATGATGCCTGCCATCTGGCGGATGTCGTCTTGAGTGTCGGCAGCCGGTTGCAGGATTTCACGACCGGGTCATGGTCGGTCTTTTCAAACCCTGACGTGAAGATGGTTGGCATCAATGCCGCCGCCTATGACGCAGGCAAAAAGGGTGCCATGGTGGTGCAGGCCGACGCAAAAGTCGGGTTGGAGGAGCTGTCCGCAGCCCTTGGCGATTATAAAGGCGCTGGCCCCATTGAAGGGTCGAAAGCCGATTGGTTCGCTCAGGTTGATCCCCTTACTGATGCGCCAGAAGATGGCAATGCACTGCCAACAGACATGCAAGTTGTCGGCGCTGTGCAGCGGGCAGTAAGCGACAAATCTACAGTTCTTGGCGCGGCAGGAACAATGCCGTCAGACCTTCATAAGCTCTGGAAAGCCAAAAATACCGGCGATTATCACATGGAATACGGGTTTTCCTGCATGGGGTACGAGATTGCTGGCGGTCTGGGCGCAAAGATGGCTGAACCTGATCGCGACATCGTCGTAATGCTGGGCGATGGCAGCTACATGATGGCCAATTCGGAATTGGCGACAGCCGTCATGATGGGGCAGAATATTACCGTCGTGATCACGGATAACCGTGGTTTTGGTTGCATCAACCGATTGCAAATGGGCACAGGCGGCGAAGAGTTTAACAACCTTCTCGACAAGTCTCATCACGAAGTGCCTTCGGCCATCGATTTTGCCGCACATGCGGCGTCGATGGGGGCTGAGGCCACGCATGTCAGCTCGATTGAGGAGCTTGAGGCCGCGGTGCGGGCTGCGCAGGGATCGAACAAAGTTTCGGTCGTTGTGATTGACACGGACCCGTACCCCACGTCCCCAAATGGGAATGTCTGGTGGGAAGTTGGCATCCCAGAAGTCAGCGAGCGCGAAAAAGTCCGTGCCGCGCGTGCCAATTTCGAAGAAAAGGTAAAAGAGCGCTTGCTCTGACGCACCTGATTGTAGCGAAAACCAAAGCCTCCGCAATGCGATTAGCGGGGGCTTTGTGCCGTTTCAGGGGGCCGGGGAATTGTGGTTTTCAAAAGGTCTACAAAGCGTTTTGTGATTGTATTTTCAATACGTTCTTCGCGTTGCACATATCCGATGGGGCGGTGAAATTGCGGGCGGTCAAAGGGAAGGAAAACCAGCTTATCATCAAGATAGGGCGCCGAGGTGATCCGAGGCATGGCGGTCACAAGGTCGGTCTTGGCGACAATTTCAAACACCGACCGGATTGATTCCGTTTCAAAGGCGAATTTTAGCCGCTTCAACCCCGCTGCGACCAAAGACATTTCGGTCTGTTGATGCATCAGGCTATGTCGAAAATGCGCTAGCCAAGCCTGACTTTCTAAATCTTTTGGTGTCACATTCTCTTTACCCACCAAGTCGTGGTCAGCGCGGCACATGACACCAACCCGGTCATCGGTCAAAAGCTGAAAATCGAGCGAGTCTGCCGTTTCGTCCAAGCTTTGCGGGCCAAAGATCAAATCGATCTGGCCGCGATCAAAAAGTCCATGCAGTTCGTGGCCTGACCCTGTCCGCATCTCTACCCGGCAATCGGGGTTTTTCTGGACGAATTCTGCAATTGCGTCAGTCAGGAACCGCCCTGAAATGATCGGCGTTGCCCCAATTCGCAATTCGCCAGCCATCCCGGCAGAAGCCTGCGAAGCAAGGGCGCTGGCATGTTCTTCTGCAAGCCTGATGGCAAGGCCATTATTGGCCAAGCGGAGACCAAGAACCGTCGGAACAGACCGCCGCCCTTCACGGCGAAACACCGCTGCATTCAAACGGTTTTCGAGCAATTTCAGGTTTCGGCTTAGGGCAGGTTGCGTGATCCCAAGCTGATCCGCTGCCGCCTGAAACGACCCGGTTTCTACAACGACGGAAAGCTGGACCAAATGCCTAGGATCAAGTTTCATACCAGAAATTTATGTAACATGTAGAAATTCTGATTACTAGTAATGAAATTAATGGGCTATGCCAGCACGACCAATGCTCAAAACTTAGCATCTGCGCAGATGCTGCCCGCTGGCGCGTCTCAATGCGCACAGGGCCCGACAGGACCGGCAGACTCCATAAAGAAGGAAACGCAAATGAACGTCCAAACGTCTATTTCTTCATTGACCCAAGCGCCGTCTCTTCCCGGCCCGAACGAAGGCTATATGCCGGGATGGGCCAACGACTTTGAGACAGAGGCGTTGCCGGGCGCGTTACCACAAGGCATGAACAGCCCACAGAAATGTAACTATGGGCTCTATGGCGAGCAATTGTCGGGAACTGCCTTTACGCAGCCGGGACCGGAACGCACGTGGTGTTATCGTATCCGGCCTTCGGTAAAACACTCGCACCGCTACAGCAAAATCGATGTGCCGTATTGGAAATCCGCGCCAAATGTAGACCCGGATGTTCTTTCGCTTGGTCAATATCGCTGGAATCCGGTTCCCATTTCCGAAGGTCTGACCTGGATCACGGGGATGCGCACGATGACAACGGCAGGGGATGTAAACACCCAAGTCGGCATGGCCAGCCATGTATATCTGGTGACAGATTCGATGGTGGATTCGTATTTCTTTTCTGCTGATAGTGAATTGCTGGTTGTCCCGCAGGAAGGCCGTCTGCGCTTTTGCACCGAGCTTGGCATTATTGATATTGAGCCAAAAGAAATCGCTATCATCCCGCGTGGTCTGGTCTATCGGGTTGAAGTGCTCGAAGGTCCGTGCCGTGGCTTTGTTTGCGAAAACTATGGCCAGAAATTTGACTTGCCGGATCGTGGTCCGATCGGTGCAAATTGCATGGCGAACCCGCGTGACTTCAAAGTGCCAGTTGCGGCTTATGAAGATCGTGAAGTGCCGTCGACGGTCACGATCAAATGGTGTGGGCAATTCCATGAAACCAAGATCGACCAATCGCCGCTCGATGTGGTGGCATGGCATGGCAATTACGCGCCGTATAAATATGATCTGCGCACCTATTGCCCTGTTGGCTCGATCCTGTTTGACCATCCGGATCCGTCGATCTTCACCGTTTTGACCGCACCTTCCGGGCAACCCGGTACGGCAAATATCGATTTCGTCCTCTTCCGCGAGCGCTGGCTTGTGATGGAGGATACCTTCCGTCCGCCGTGGTATCACAAGAACATCATGTCTGAGATGATGGGCAACATTTACGGTCAGTATGACGCCAAACCTCAGGGATTTGTCCCCGGCGGGATCAGCCTGCATAACATGATGCTGCCCCACGGCCCCGATCGTGAGGCCTTTGAAAAAGCGTCAAATTCCAACCTAGGTCCGGATAAGCTGGAGAACACGATGTCATTCATGTTCGAAACACGCTTTCCGCAACATCTGACCAAGTTTGCGGGCCAAGAAGCCCCCTTGCAAGACGATTACATTGATTGCTGGGCTGATATGGAAAAGAAATTCGACGGCACGCCGGGTAAGAAATGAAGCTGTATTCTTATTGGCGATCAACCACCACATATCGCGTCAGGGCGGCGCTAAATCTGAAAGGCGTCGCCTATGACATGGAGCCTGTGGATTTGACTGCAGGTGTACAGCGTTCCGGCGACTACCGGGCGGTAAATCCAGCACAGGGCGTGCCTGCATTAGATTTGGGCGACGGCGTTATCCTGACGCAATCCATGGCGATCCTTGATTATCTAGAAGTCCGCTATCCTGAACCCGCGCTCTTGCCACAAGATCCGTTGATGCGCGCCAAGGTGCAGGCGGCGGCCCATGTCGTTGCTTTGGATATTCACCCGGTAAATAACCTGAGGGTCATCGGGCAACTTAAATCACGATTTGAAGCTGATACAGATCAAGTCCAGGACTGGATGCAGTATTGGATGAACGAAGGCTTTACTGCGCTAGAAGCGCTTTTGCCAAACCGGGATGGATTTGCCTTTGATGACACACCTGGTCTGGCCGATCTTTGTATTACGTCTCAGGTCTATAACGCCCGCCGGTGGGGCGTGGACCTAACCCAATTTCCCAAAATTGCGCGGATAGAGATGGCCTGTTTGGCTGTCCCGGCCATCGCCGACGCGCATCCTGACCAACAACCAGATGCGAAAGTTCACTGATGACATTGATGAAAAGCTGGGTCGACAGCGCAAATTCGTCCGAAACGCCGTTCCCTCTGAACAACTTGCCCTATGGAGTCTTTTCAACCGCGGCTGCGCCTGCGCGCTGCGGCGTTGCCATTGGGGATCAAATTTTGGATGTCGAGGCATGTGAGCAAGCCGGCCTCATCTCGATGAACGGTGCGCTTTCTACCGCCAGTTGGAATGCTGTCATGGGGGCAGGGCAGGCTGCGTGGGCAGATTTGCGCGCGCGTTTGATCGAGATATTGGCCGCTGGCAGTTCCGATCAGGCCGCTGCGGCGCCTTTTTTGATCCCGCAATCGGATGCCCAGATGCATATGCCGTTTGCAGTTTCGGAATACACGGATTTTTATGCTGGGCGCCATCACGCTGAAAATGTCGGTACGATGTTCCGTGGGGCAGAAAATGCGTTGCCGCCTAACTGGTTGCATATTCCGATTGGCTATAACGGACGGGCGTCTTCGGTGGTCTTATCGGGCACAGATGTGCGCCGGCCCTGGGGCCAGCTAAAAGGCCCCAATGACGACGTGCCACGGTTTGCCCCCTCGGCGCGGTTTGACATTGAGCTTGAGATGGGCGCAATCGTCGGCACGCCAACTCAAGGGCCGATCAGCGTCGATCAGGCGGATGCAAATATCTTTGGGTATGTCCTGCTGAACGATTGGTCTGCGCGTGATATCCAAGCATGGGAATACCAACCGCTTGGCCCGTTTCAGGCCAAAGCGACCGCCACTAGCATCAGCCCGTGGATTGTCACCGCCGCGGCGCTTGACCCGTTCCGGTGCATGACCCCGGCACGGGAGGTTGAGTTGCTTGACCACCTCAAGGATACGGGCCCAATGCTCTTTGACATTGAACTGGCGGTTACCCTTGCCCCAAAGGGCGAGGCGGCCAGCACCATCGCGCGGACCAATTACAATGAGATGTATTACTCAGCAGCCCAGCAACTGGCCCACCACACCTCCTCGGGCTGTGCGATGAGGGTCGGTGATTTGTTGGGGTCTGGCACGATCTCGGGACCGGAAAAGAGCAACCGCGGATCGCTGCTTGAGATGAGCTGGGGCGGGAAAGAAGAGATCTTGCTGGAAAATGGCGGCGCACGGCATTTCATCGAAGATGGTGATACGCTTACTTTGACGGGGGCTGCCAAGGGCGATGGCTACCAAATCGGGTTTGGCGATTGCGTGGGAACGGTGTTGCCAGCGCTGTCCGATCCGTATGGCGAGGCGTCCTAAACCTCGTTTTGACATTGAAGGATTGCGCTCAAAGCGCGGTCCTAAGCGCAAGCGCGTCCGGTTCATGCCGCACGGCTTGCGCTGTTTTTCTTTGCGATGATTGGCACCGTTCTTACACAAGAACTATGCAATGCCGCGTAGTAACATCTTGACCTTAAAAGTGATTATTGCCCATGCACTTTGGCGAATAGCAAAAAATTGCAAAAGCGCCCTACGGTTCGATCATCATGCAGACATATTTCATTTCCATGTAATCCTCTAAGCCGTATTTAGAACCCTCGCGTCCATTTCCCGACTGCTTGATGCCGCCAAAAGGGGCAAGTTCTGTCGAGATAAGGCCGGTGTTCACACCTACCATTCCAAACTCCAACGCTTCAGCCACACGCCAGACCTTGGACAGGTCTTTGGCGTAGAAATACGATGCGAGGCCAAAGACAGTATCATTGGCAAGCTTGATCACATCTTCTTCGGTTTCAAACCTGAAAAGCGGGGCAACCGGGCCAAAGGTTTCGTCGCCTGCAATTTTCATGTCTTTCGTGACGCCAGTTAGCACTGTCGGCTCAAAGAATGTTCCGCCAAGGCCATGGCGTTGTCCTCCGAGAGTAACCTTGGCACCTTTTGCAACGGCATCTTGGATATGATCCTCGACTTTGGAAACCGCGGCCTCGCTGATTAAGGGGCCGGTTGTTACGCCGGATTCGAAACCATTGCCGACATGCATTTTTTGGACCGCTCTCACCAGTTTTTCAGCGAAAGCCTCATAGACGCTGGACTGCACGTAAATGCGATTTGCGCATACGCAGGTCTGTCCGTTATTGCGGTATTTCGAGATCATCGCCCCCTCAACCGCTGCATCCAAATCTGCGTCATCGAACACAATAAAGGGCGCGTTTCCACCAAGCTCCATCGATGTCTTCATGACCTGATCTGCGGATTGCTTCATCAAGATACGCCCAACCGCAGTTGACCCGGTAAAGGTCAGCTTGCGAACCTTTTCATTTTGGCAGAATTCTTGCCCCACCACGGCGCTATTGGTTGATGTAACGATAGAAAACAGCCCCGCAGGCAATCCAGCCTCGTCGGCAAGCTTCGCCATTGCCAGTGCTGACAGCGGTGTTTCTGCTGCAGGTTTTGCGATGACAGCGCAGCCCGCTGCCAAGGCAGGGGCGACCTTGCGTGCGATCATCGCGTTTGGAAAGTTCCACGGCGTGATTGAGGCCACGACGCCAACGGGCTGTTTCCAAACCATAATGCGTTTGTCGGTTTGATGACCGGGGATCACATCCCCGTAGGCGCGTTTTGCCTCTTCTGCGAACCATTCGATATAGCTGGCGCCATAGAGGATTTCGCCTTTGGCTTCCTCAAGGGGTTTGCCCATCTCGGCGCAGAGGATTGCGCCAAGGTCGTCGATATGGGTAACCATAAGGTCAAACCAACGGCGCAGCACTGCGCTGCGATCTTTACCGGTTTTTGCCGCCCATGCCTTTTGAGACCGATAGGCTGCATCGATGGCTGCGGCGGTGTCCCGCTGCCCCATATTAGGCAAATGTGCCAGCTTTTCTTCGGTTGCCGGATCAATCACTTCAAAGAGATCAAGACCATTTGCCTGGGCGGCGTCAGCTGTCACCCATTGCCCGCCAATAAAACCTGCATTGATCAGAAGATCTTTCCGCGTAAGGCGTTCTGCGAGGTTTATCGTGTCTTTTTTCATAGGTTTTTCTCACTTTCAAAGCCGTTGTCGGCCGATAAATGTCTCAAAGAGACATCTCGTAGATTCGTGTCGCGTCTGCTTGGGTCACGTCGCGAGGGTTGTTGACCAGCAACCGGGTTTGTTTCATCGCGTGCTGGGCCAGTTTTGGAATATGGGATTTCTCTATGCCAACCTGTCTTAGGCCAGCCTCAAGGCCCAGATCGACATTCAATGCGCTGAGCCGGTCAATGAACGCTGCGGCAACGCCCTGGCTACCTTGAGTGGTGTCGATGTCAGGAAATACCAGCGGTGCAAGATGGGCGTATTCTTCCGCGCATTTGGCCATGTTGAAAGTCATTACCCCTTTCAAGACAAGGGCGTTGGACAGGCCATGGGGAACATGGAAAAGGCTGCCAACCGGGTAGGCCAAAGCGTGCACGGCCGCGACCGGAGAATTGGCAAAAGCCTGCCCGGCCAATGTGGAACCCAAAAGCATCGCTTCACGCGCGCTTTGGTTTGTTCCGTCCTCAACCACCGACCGAATATTTGCGCCCAACAAGATCAAGGCTTTCTCGGCGAGCATTTTTGACAGCGGGTTGTTATTGGCACTGCGCGAGGTGAATGCCTCGATTGCGTGAACCATCGCATCGACGCCCGTTGCAGCCGTAATATGTGCCGGTAAGCCAAGGGTCAGACGGCCGTCCAAAAGCGCGATATCGGGCAAAATGATTGGCGACACGACGCCTTTTTTCTCTTCCGTGCCGGTGGTCAGGATCGACACAGCGGTCACTTCAGAGCCGGTGCCTGCAGTTGTCGGAACCAAAATTAGTGGCAGCCTTTTGCCAGTCGCCTGATTGACGCCATACATCTCATCCAGCGGTTGATCGCTACAGGCAAGCAGAGCGATCATTTTGGCGACATCCATCGAACTGCCGCCGCCAAAGCCGATGACGCAGGCGGCGTTGGTACGCTTTGCGATCGAAACTGCCTCCAGAACGGTGGTGGCCTTAGGGTCCGCCTCGACGCCCTCAAAAAGGGTTACCTGATATCCGCTGCTGCGAAGGCTGGAAATTGCCTCGTCCGCCAGGCCAAGCGACATGATGCCCGGATCAGTGACAAAAAACACCTCTGCGCGGTCCGGTCCCAAAGGCAGGTCGCGGGCTACCTCTGCTAGTTTGCTGGCCAAACCCCATCCTTGCCGAATGGATGGGGTGGTGTTGAATACAAAGTCTTCCATGTCACGCAACCTTTTGATTTGTCATCAGGCTGATCTGGCCGCGTTCAATGGTGTAGACGCGATCCACAACTTTTTCGGAATGCGAATAGTCAGATTCCGAGACCAAAACCGTCAACTTCTCAGACCGAAGATCTCCGATCACTTCCATCAGTCGGGCGGCAAGCGCGGGGGCCACGCCTTCGAACGGTTCATCCAGCAAAAGCAAGTTCTTCCCGGCCACAAGTGCGCGCGCCAAGGCAACCAGTTTTTGCTGGCCCCCGCTGAGGGTCAGGGCCTTGCGTTCAGCGAAGCGGCCGATTTCGGGCATTAGGTCGTAGACCCATTTCAGGCGCTGCCGATCAGCGTTGTTGGTTGCCCAAAGTGGCACCAGAATATTCTCTTCAACTGTGAAATTGGGAACCAGCCGCCGGTCCTCTGGCAGATAGCCAATGCCAAGCGCGGCCCGCTCGTGGCCTTTGGCGGCCAGAAGGTCGGTACTGTTAAAGCGGATTGAACCCTTTTCTGCCGGTAAAACCCCCATGATAGAGCGCATTAATGATGTTTTTCCTGCCCCATTGCGTCCGATAAGTCCGCAACTTGTACCTGTCGGAATTTCAAGGCTGACATCGCGTAAAATAGGGACGCGTTGAATGGACAAACTCACATTTTCTAACACCAGCATCAGTTCACTCCTTCCAGCGCGGAATCATTGGCCGAACCGCGATGCAGCTCGCTGCCAATGACAAACTCGCGTACTTTGTCATTCTGCAAGACGTTTCGGGTAGGGCCATCTGCAAGGATTGTGCCCTCGTAAAAAGCGACGCAGCGCGGCGAAAACGCTTCGACAATCTCCATGTCATGCTCGATAAACAGGACCGCCGTTTTTGTTGATTTCAGCGCCGCGAGAAGGTTGCGCATAAAATCCATCTTTTCATCAGCACTGACCCCACTTGTGGGCTCGTCCAGGAAAAGCAAATCTGGCTCGGCCACGGTCGCCATTGCAATATCGACCAGCTTGCGCACGCCTTGCGGCAATGTTTGGATTTCCTGATCGGCATATTGATCAATCGCGAAACGGCTCAGCAGGGCATGGGCTTCGGTTGCCAAAGATCGATCAATTGCAGGCCTGAAAATCACGGGTTTGTCGTGTTTGGCAATGGTCAGCGCGATCAGGATGTTATCAATAACCGGAAGCTCGGGAAAAAGCTGGGGGATCTGAAACGAGCGGCAGATTCCCATTCGGGTGATGTCGCGCGTCGCCTTGCCAGTGATGTCGCGCCCCCGATAGAGGATCTGCCCTGCCGTGGGCGTAAGGTGGCCCGTGACCATGTTCACGAAAGTGGTTTTCCCGGCCCCGTTGGAGCCGATGACACCCAGAACTTCGCCTTCGTTGATCGTGATGTTGATGTCAGATGCGGCCACAACCGCGCCAAAGGTTTTTTCAAGGTTTTTGGTTTCAAGAACTGTCGTCATTGCCTCATTCCCCTGCAATATTTTGTGGAAGATCATCGCCATCGCGGGTTTGCCGTTTCTTGCGGGCGAACAGTGACCACATGCCTTTTGGCAGGAAAACGATGGTCAACAACATCACGGTGCCAAGGATGGCCTGCCAGGTGTTTGGCGATAAATCGACGGCAAAGACACGCAGAATTTCAAGGAAGAACGTGCCCAGAAGCGGGGCAATGACATTTCCAGTTCCCGACAGGATCGAGATAAAAACGAAGTGCCCAGACGTGGTCCAGTTGGTCATTTCAGGATCGACATGCCCGATGGACAAGGCCCAAAGAACGCCCCCGATCGATGATACGGCCGCCGCCATCATATAAGTGATATGAATGGACTGATGCGCGGAACTGCCAAGATATTCTACTCGCAATTCGTTTTCGCGGATCGCTTCGTTTACGAACCCAACGGGGCTGCGCAAATAGCGGTTTAGCAACATCGCAATTGTAAGCACCGGGATGACAGTCGCAATATAGAGCGCGTTGCGGGCCATCTCGCCTTCAGGCAGCCAGCCAAGGTAGGTCGGCGCGGGCAAGTTAAATCCATCGGTGCTGCCCAGTTCTTCTGTACTGGTCAGAATGCCAAAAAGGATCATCGAGACGGCAAGGGTCAACATCGCAAAAAAGATGTCGCGATACCGGCGTAGCAGAAACCCAAGCGTGAATGAGATCACTAGGCTGACAAGGACGCCAATCAAAACCAGCAGGAAAATATCCGAGATGTTGAACATTCTGCCAGCAAGGCCTGCCGAATATCCGCCAACGCAGAAATAAAGGCCTTGACCGAAAGACACCAATCCCGCCCGCATTTGGATCATCACGCCAAGCGCGACAAGCCCGGTGCCAAGCGAAACCTGAACATAATTCAGCACCCATTGTGGCAAGACGAAGAGCATAGCAATCAAAAGCGGCATTCCAGCAAGCAATGCCAGCTCGGTTTTGTCGAAGAAGCGGGTCATATTTTTCTTCCTTGAGACAGAGCAAAGAGGCCGTAAGGTTTGACCGCAAGGATGGCGGCCATCACCAGATAGATCGAAAACAGCTCGGCTGGCGGGTAGATGTGAACGGATGCAGCGCGGGCCAGACCTACGATCAACGCCCCGATCATGGCACCGCCGATACTGCCCATTCCGCCGATGACGATGACGGCAAAGGCCATAACGATGATCTCGGCGCTGATGCCGGGTTGGACTGATATTTCAGGTGCCGTTATCGCCCCGCCCAAAGCCCCAAGGGTTGCGCCAACGACGAATGTTACGGTGAAGAACAGGGTGACATTGATGCCCAAAGCCGTGCTGATCTCGCGATCTTCAATCACCACCAAAAGCAGTTTGCCAGTCCGGGTCTTGTTCAGAACAAGGAAAAGCGTAAGCCCAACCACTAGAGCGACGGCTACGATCATGAATTTGTAAACGGTGTAGGGAATGCCGAACACATCGATCGTTCCCAGAAAATAGGCGGGCTGATACGAGATGTAGGATTCAGTTCCCCAGATCAGTTTGGTGACATCCTCGAGGATAAGGAAGATCGCGTAGGTCACGAGGACCATCAGAACTTCGTCGCGGCCATACATGAATCTGAGGACGCCGCGTTCGATTAACAATCCTGATATGACACCGGCGATCAATGCCGCCGCGGGAATGATAAGATAGGTCAGGGCAATGGTATTGCCGGTCTGAGTGTATAGGCCGATCGCCCAAGCCGACGCATAAGCGCCGACGGCATAGAACCCGCCATGTGCGATGTTCAGGATGCGCATAACCCCATAGATCAGGGTAAGGCCCACCGATGAAAGAAATAACCAGGCGGCAAAGCCCAGCCCGTCGACGGTTATAGCGACAGTGGTCAGCATAGAATGCTCCAGCGTTAATCTTTGCTATTTGTAAGTCTCCCCCTCTGAGGCAGAGTTCAGAGGGGGAGGGGCTGCGGGTGTGAGAGGCTTACTCGCAGGACGCGCCTTCAAAGCCGCTTTCGATCCACTCAAGCGAAGGAACACCGGCTGGAGGGTTCACGCATTCGGCGTCATACCGAATGATATTAAGAAGCGACGATGTTCCGGTCTCGGGGTCGAAATGATAAGTGCCATAGGCCGTATCTTGGATCGCTTGGTGACCACCGGCCAAAGCCATCGTCACAGTGCCGCTTGGGCCTTCCCATTCCAACCCGCGCAAAGCGTCAATGACGGCGTCACGCTCTATGGTTCCGGCAAGGTCTGCTGCAGATTTCAGGCCAAGAAGGGCCTGCGCCATTTTATAGGCCGGGTAAGTTGGCAATGTGCCGAACCGCTCGAAATACGCATCACGGAACCAGGTGTTTAGCTCGGATTCAGGGGCAAGATCCCCATGAGGGCCGCGGGCGCCAATGATTGTCCCTTCAGGCATCTGTGCGCCCAAACGATGCATTGCGGTCTCACCCGTTGTCAGGACAACAGACGCCCGGTCAAACAGGCCACGTCCCTGACCTTGAATGATGAACGCTTCCATATCGCCGCCCCAGAAACTGGAATGCACAACATTGGGTCGGTTGGTCAGCAGCGCAGAGACTTCCGAGCCATATTGGCCAGCGTAAATGCGGGGGAATTGTTCTGTCGCGACCTCGGAGCCCGGGTCAAGCTGCATGATGGAGGCGGCAAAATCCCTCCACGAGTCGTGGCCCCAAGCGTAGTTCTGGTTGATCCCTGCGATCGAGCTGATATCGACGCCCGTTTCTTGCAAATATCGTGCGGCCGCGACGCTATCCATCGTGGCGTGGCCGCCGGTCCGGAATGTGTATTGCGGGTCGGTGACAACCTCTTCAAAGACTTGCGGAGTTCCGCAATCGAAAAGAACGGTCAGCACTTCCAGACGTTCGGCTTCTGGTGCGATGGACAGGCAGCTGCCCGATGAGATGTAGCCAACCACCATGTCAACTTCGTCGCGCTGAACGAGGCGCTGGAAATCCGCGTTGCGCTGATCGGAAGCTTCGTCGACAAAAATCGGATCGATCATGGCACCCGCAAATCCGGGTGTGTTGTATTGGCCGGGCACGTCGCCCGCATTGATTGCACCAATCATCAGCTCGGCAGCATTGCGCGCCGGGATGCCAAATGGGCCAGCGGCCCCCCCGGAAAGAAAGGTGACAAATCCAACCGTTACGGTTTCATCCTCTTGTGCGCTGACAGGCAATACGGCTGCCGGCAGACACAAAACGGACACGGCAAGAGCCATCGCCGTTTTGGATTTAAAGACAGTGCCGAGGCGCGATAACGTCCGGTTTTTCATAGAATCCTCCCAATTTTGACAAAAGAGGAACCAGCCATGCGAAACGCATGGTCCAGCGAATTTTCCCATTATGCTGGGTCCCCCTGACACCGGTTCTGGCGTCTTGAGTACGCTACGAGACCCGCGGTGCTTGCTTCAATTAGACGAAAATTGATGGCTGAGCGGATTGCGCTCAATTGCCGGGAAATCATGAGCGCTAGGCGCTCAGCCCCGCTATTCGTTTCGCGGAGGCAGTTCTGGCCAATGCTCTGGCGGTGGAAATACCTCCCATTCGCCAAGCTGAATTGTAGCTGGCGCAAACCGCGCATCTGGCACAGTTCGCCCAATTGCCTGCACTTGCAACATCTGGTGATGGTCTGGGTCCATCCGGGACCTAAATCCCTCGGGGTCTTCCGGCAGGCTGATCTCGAGGGTTCTCAAGGCCGCGCGCAAAGCGTCTATATCATCCGTTCCGCCTGCTTGCCGGACAGCCTCGGCAATGACCATGATGCCGGTATAAGCGCCCTCGGCTGCATAGCTGGGATATCGGTTTGCCCGCTCAAAAAACCGCTCAACGAATTGAGAATTGGCGGCGGTCGGCGGCCATGAGACATGATGTCTTGCGGATAAGACGATCCCAAGTGGCATGTCATCGCCAAGCTGTGCCAGAACCTCAAAATTTCCCCCGGAATCGAAATTCATAAAGGCGACCTGATCAAAGAGATCGGTTTGATTGGCCTGCCGGATAAACGTGACCAGATCCAGCCCCCAATGCCCGTTGACGACAATATCGGGCTGCTGAGCAAGTATGGCGTTGATGTAGTTGGAGTAATCTGTCTCGAAAAGCCGCGGCCAATAGGTGCCGACAATATTGAAATCCACATCGTGGCGTTCAAGAAACGCGGTCAGATCGTCCCAGCTTTGATAGCCATAATCATAGTCAGGGCCAATAAACGCAATGTTCAAAGGCTCGCCATCGGATTGGAAATGCCGCTGAATATATTGGGCACCGGCCAGCATCGATTGGCGGCTTCCATTGCTGACACGGAAATAGTTTTCATGCAGTGCCGTCGATGTCAGACGAGGCGAGGCATGGTCCGTTCCGATAAAAATGACATTTGTGTCTTCCACAAATTCCGAGACAGCCAACGCAATATTCGAGCTTACCACCCCGCAAAGAAAATCCATGCCGTCATCTTCGATGAATTGCCGACTCATCTGCAAAGATCGCAATGTGCGGGACCGGGTATCTTCTATAACAATGTCCAGATCAGGATATCCCTGATCGGGCCGAGCGGCCAAATCCTCCAGCGCCATGTCAATCGCAATGGCACTATCGCGCCCATAAAGCCCGCCGGGGCCCGTCAAAGGGTATAGGCATCCGACCCGCACAGGATCAGCCAAGGCCGCGCCGACCTGCAGCGCCGCGACAAGGCCAACGATCGTTTGCATGGCCCTCATCACGCTATTCCCAGCCGTTGCATTTTGCGTTTCAACGCATGCCGTGAAATCCCCAGTTGATCGGCTGTTCGACCCTTTTTGCCACCACTTTTGTGAAGTGCGTCAAGGACAAGTTGGCGTTCCACCGCCTGCATGGAATCCTCGATACTCAAGGGCTCATTCAGTTCTGCATCTCTGATCTCTGGCGGAAGTTGTTCAATCGTTATCGTTTGCCCGGCATGCAGGATTGTCAGCCGCTCAATCAGGTTTTTCAGTTCACGCACATTTCCGGGCCAAGGGTAGGACCGCAGGTAACTGGAAACTGGTTTTGAGATTGAAATCGGTTTTACGCCGGCTTGCTCAGCAAATCTCATGGCAAAATGTTGGAGGAGGAGACCCACGTCACCTTCGCGGTCTTTCAGAGCGGGCAAACGCACTGGAACGACATTGAGGCGAAAGAACAAATCGTGGCGGAAATGTCCTGCTTCAACCTCTTTGTTCAAGTCGCGATTGGTGGTTGCGATAACACAAGCATCCGAAAACAAATCGCGCGGCATTCCTAATCTCCGAAAGCTGCGTGTTTCCAGAAAATTGAGCAGGCTGGCTTGGACATTCAGCGGAAGTTCGGCCACTTCATCCAAAAATAATGTGCCCCCATCTGCAATTTCGATCAGGCCCTTTCGCGTCGCGACCAAGCCCGGCAGCGCGCCTTTTTCGGCACCGAACAGCTCCGCTTCAATTTGATTTTCGGACAATGTCGCACAGTTTACTTCAACAAAAGGTCGATCTGCCCCCAATGATTTGACATGTATGTTGCGGGCAACAACCCCTTTACCAACGCCGGTTTCCCCAAGCAGCAGCATTGTTTTGGCTTTGCTTTCGGCAATTGCGGCCAGTTCTGATTTGAGCAGGCGGATCGCCGCGCTGTTGCCAATGAAATCATCATTTGCAATCTGACGATCCCGCAAATAGCGCACCTCGGATTGCACCCGCCTTTTGGCGTCGATCTCGCGGATCAAGAGGATCAACTCATCGACGTCAAAGGGTTTCGCGATGTAATCTTCGGCCCCGGTTTTCATTGCCGTAACGGCGTCTTGGGTATCGTCATGGGCGGACATCATGACGACGGGAATGTCCGGAACCTCTTGGCGCAGCCATTGCAAGACCTCTAGCCCCGTCATGCCCGGCATCCGAATATCCAACAAGATGATATCCGGGCGCTTTTCCACAGCCAGAGCGCATCCCGTTTGACCGCTATGGGTTTCAAGGCAATCCATGCCCGCTTGGCGCAGGGCAAAGGCCAACGAACGCGTTAGATTAATCTCGTCATCGACAATTAGAATGCTGACTGTCTTCATGTCTCTCTCATCCCGGCAGCTAGAGGGAAGTGAATGCTGACGGTTGTGCCTTCGCCCGGAACGCTGGCGACGTGTAATTTCCCGCCATTTGCCTCGACAAGCTGATTGGTGATGGGAAGGCCAAGGCCGGTGCCACCAGAGCGTGTTGTAAAAAATGGCCGGAACAATTTGCCCAGAACAGAGGCATCCATCCCATGGCCGTTATCTGCCACAACAAGTTTGGCTTGCCCCTCATCCTGATAGCATCGAAATCGCAACTGGCCGCCATCAGTCATTGCTTGGATGGCGTTCAGTGACAGGTTCAGGATGATTTGCCGAAGTTGTGCCGCATCGACGTTGATACGCAGCGTTGAATCCCCCGATACACTGATTGTAATCGCATGTTCATGGGCACTGGCGCTTATGAGTGTTTTAACGCTTTTCAATACATCGCGCACCAGAACCTCTTCAATTTCCGGGGCGCGCGGTTTTGCGAAATTCACAAATTCGGTGATGGTTTCTTCGACACGGTCCAGTTCCGATCCGACAATTTGATACATGTCCTGTCTTTCGGCGTCTTTTTCGCCGCGGCTTAAGCCATGCAGTGTCGCTGCGACTGTTGTCAGCGGATTGCGGATTTCATGGGCAATGCCGGCCGCCATGTCGCCAAGCGTTGCGCGGCGTTCGCTGTCCACGCGTGAGGCAATCAATTTCTCAAGATGCTCGCGCATCCGGTTATATGACCGGGCCAAGGCGCCGAGTTCGCCCGGCCCATCTTCATTCACAGTCACCGAAAAATCACCGCTTGCGATTGCTTGTGCGCCGGTGTTCAGCGGGGTCAGGTAGCCGGACAGGCGCTGAGACATCTTGAAGAACAGAAAGAACAGACCCACTGCAGACACAATGGCAAGCAGTAAGATCAAGTAGCGGATACGCCGCCGCGGCTCGTCCAAATCACTGCCGCCTTCGACTAGGTTTAGGCGCCAGCCCGGAATGAATTGTGTGGATTGCGCCAAAACCACGCCTTCGGACGCTTCCGTGCCAACGGGCGTAACCCTAATGCGATCAAAAACGGTAAGTTGCGGCAGTAAGACGCCAGGTTCTTCAAGCCCGCCCGCCAGTTCGGTGATCGACGCAAGCCGGGACCGAATGGCAACATAACCAATCACCTCTTGCTGGCGCGATACCGGCCGGCGGATCAAGATCCACCCCGGACGGCCATTTGATGGCAGGGCAGGGCCGATAATATCCGTGCCATCAACCTCGACAAATGGAAGCGTCGAAAATTCGGCGCTGCGCGTCAGCGCCCGAGACGTCGGAACGGTTGCAAGCGCGGTGCCATCTAGCCCTTGCAATTCAATGGCATAGATATCCGGGCTTTCCACCTCCAAAAGCAAAAGGTCATAAAGTTGATCGGCGATACGCGGATCTTGGCTTTCAAAAAACAACGTGGTGTCACGCAAATCCGCGATATTTTCCAGCCGGGTGTCATGGGCCGAGATATAGCTGCTCATTCGGGCGGCCACGGCCTCGACATTGCTTGACAGGCGGTTGGTCACAAGCGTTTGCAGCAAGTTCACGCTATAGCGGTCATAGGCGACAGAGATCAGCACCAGTGGAATCAGCGCTGCCACTAATGCCCCCCAAAGATAGCGGCGCGCCAAATTAAGCTGAGGCAATCGCAGCCACATCTTGTCCCTCCCAAAACCTCGTTTAGCCTAAGTCGCTGATCTGAGGGGGTCAAACGTTGCGATGTGAATCTTGAGCGGTTTCCGCTCAAGATTATTCTGGCCGTTCCGCAAGGCTCTATAAATTGAGCGCCCCAAAATACGCGGCACGTCGGACAGGATTTAAGCCAGCCCAAAAGGTTGATATCCAACGCGCAGCTGGCAAAAGATGACTTCAGGCCATTCCAGTCTGCTTTAAAGGCTTTGGTAGGGCGTCGTTTGGCCTTTGGGCCAACATTGCCTCTAGCTTCGCACGGGGCGCGTCATAGGCGGGGTCATGAAACCGATTATTCATCTCAAACGGGTCAGTGATGAGATCATAAAGCTCACCCTCGTTTGAAATCAAATCCACAGTCAATTTATGCGTTCTTGTTCGAACTGTCTGAAGTTGCAGCGCGACGCCTGCGCGTGAGGGGCGAAGCTCCCACTCAGAGAAGGCGTAATCCCGGCTGGCCGTGGTCGTTTCGATTAACGGGCGCAGGCTTTGGCTATGCATCGCACTTGGCTGGGGCACGCCAGCATAGTCAAGAAACGTCGCCGCAAAATCGAGGTTCGAGACCGGATCTTCAACGCGTTTTCCTGCCGGTATGCCGGGGCCTTTGATCAGACATCCGACCCGAAGCAGCCCCTCATACATCATCGGGCCCTTTAGCAATAACCCGTGATCGCCCAGCCATTCTCCGTGATCTGAGGTGTAGATAACAATGGTGTTTTCGGCGAGGCCGAGTCGGTCAATCTCGGCCAATATGCGTCCGACATTGTGATCAATTAGTGAGATCATACCATAATAGTTTGCGATCACTTCACGCAGCTGTTCGTCGCTCAATTCCGGCACCCGTGAGAATTTGGTGCGAAACTCGGCCATATCGTCCCGAATGTCCGGTTTTCCTTCAAGCACGGCTCGGTGCCACCATGGGCGGCGATCTAAATCCAACCTGCGGTGGTCGGGCAGGTCGACATCTTTGGGGTGGTGCAGAAGGCTCCAGGGTAGGGGACAATCAAAGGGGTGATGGGGGTCGGGAAACGAGGCCCATATGCAAAATGGCACATCATCCTCGGCAACAGAATTAAGGCGCGCAACCGTCCGATCCCCGACCCAAGTGGAGTTATGGTAGGCGGGCGGCAGGCCCGAATGCCAAGTTTGCGGTGCATCCTTGGTGTCGCGCCCACTGGTATCAAGGTACTGCGCATTGCGCACCGCATTTTGGCCTTTTGCATCATACCAATGCTCATAATGCTGGCCATTTGGCGGCGCCAAAGGAAGATGGGCGTTGTGGCCTTCGACCACCATCTCAAGATAGTCGAACCCCATATATGGCCCGTGCCAATCCTTATCATATAAGTGCATGCTGTCCCGGCATTCCGGTGTGCCACTTGCCTTGAAATTATGAGAGGTAGAGAAATGCGCTTTGCCGATCAGGGCGGTTTGATAGCCAGATTTTGAAAGCAACCCGGCGAACCCGACTTCACCTAAGGCCGGATCAAGGTCTATCCCATTGTCTGAAACACCATGCGTGCGCGGCAACATCCCCGTCAGCATCGAGGCCCGCGCGGGCTGGCAAATTGGGTTGACGGTTGTGCAGGCAGAAAAGACCGTGCCAGCTCGTGCCATTTCATCAAGATGTGGGGTCGAGACATTGCGCCCTTCAAACCCAAAACAATCGCCGCGATGCTGGTCTGCTGAGATGAATAAAAAATTGGGTCGGCCTGTCATACTGCCCCGTTCCGGGTTTTCGCCCTATTGCTATGGTGCGGGGGTAAACCCGATTTCGGCCTTTGCGCGAATAACATCCTCGCCGCCCAGCTCTTCTATGCGGCGCCGTTGATCGGCAAACGCAAGCAAGTTGATTTCATCGGGGTCGCAGATCAACCGTAGCTCGGCCTCTAGCTTGGCCTGAATGTTGGCCGTTTCGGTCCGACCCGAAAGATCGGTGGTCTCACGCGGGTCTTCGGTCAGGTTGAAGATTTGAGGTGGATGGCCAGCATAATAAACCAGCTTCCAGTCGCCCAAGCGCAGCATGAAGCCGCCCGTATTTGACCCGGCTGCATGATATTCGCTGAATACGGCGCGATCCTTGGGGGGGCTTTGCGCCATGCTGCGCAGATCTGTCCCCGGTAGGTCATTTTCGCGCGCATCCATTTCAGCGCCTGCACTACTGACAATTGTGGGATAGATATCAACCAGTGACACCGGCGCTGCGCACCGTGTGCCTTTGTCCATACCCGGGCCGGCCATGATCATTGGGATCGCGGCGGAATCCTCATAAAATACCGATTTCCCCCAAAGCCCGCGATTGCCCATGTTTTCGCCGTGATCCGAGGTGTAGATCACCAGAGTATCGTCCTGCACACCAGAGGCAGAAAGCGCATCCAGCACCCGGCCGACATTGTGATCAAGATAGGAACACATTCCGTAATAGGCCTGAAGCGCGGAGCGCAGCGAGTTTGCGTCGAAGTAATCATCGTAGTTGAAGCAGGTCCGGTAGGCATCGATGCCGGGATGGCTTGGGCGGTCGGCCGGGTCATATTGATCGGGCATAGGGATCGGCGCGTTCTGATACATATCAAAAAATGCTTTTGGCGCGATGAGCGGGAAATGCGGAATGACAAAAGAAACATAAAGAACCCAAGGCTTTTCAGGGCTTTGCGGCGCATCTCTCAACCATGCCACCGCCGCGTCGGCGACGCGTTTGTCGAAATCAATATAGCCCGATGTGCCGCTGCCTGCCTTATCGGCCATGGCACTTGCGGCCTTGCGGGGCGTTCCGTCTTTGCGCAACAACCCGATAATGTCCCCCTGTCCGTCGGGAACATAGATCGGGTGGATGTTGTCGGTGAATCCGCTGTCATCGTCCGAACTGCGATAATGCAGTTTGCCAATCGAGGTCACCTCGTGGCCCGCGCCGCGCAGGGCGTGATGCCATGTTCGAATGCTGCCGTCATAAGGGTGGGCGTTGTCCCAAAACCGGGTACGGTGCGGGTAATCACCCGTCGCCAAACTGGCGCGTGAGGGCACGCAAATGGGCGAGTTGCAATACGCGCTATCGAAGGTCACGCCGCGCGCGGCAAGCGCATCTATGTTGGGCGTCTGGACGATCTGATTGCCATAGCAGCCAGACATATCGCGGTTATGTTCGTCTGATAAGATGAATAGAACGTTGCTGGCCATATCGTTACCCAAGCCCATAAACTTTGGCGGCAGTGCCCCCAAAAAGCATGTCTTTTTCGGCGGCGCTGACCCCGGCATCCTCAACAATTTCCGTTAGCGCGGTTACCCACAGGTCATAGGTGCTCATCAAAGTCATTACCGGCCAATTGCTTGAAAAGATTAGCCGCTCGCAGCCAAAATCTTCGATCATTGCTTCGACCCATGGGCGAAGCGTATCAGTTTGCCATTCGACGCCAGCCCGTTCCACAAGGCCCGAGACCTTCACATAGGCATTTGTGTCCTGTGCGATCCGTTTCATGTCAGCGCGCCACTGGGTCAGATCCCCCGTCATTACAAAGGGCCGCCCGCCATGGTTTAGGATCGCTGTCATCTCGGGCACGGCGACAAACAAGTCGCCAATTGTTTTTAGCTGCGTGCAATTTGCCAGAAAATCTACGGGAACATTTTCAGATGCAATCACCCTGTAGCTTTCCAACATTGCGGGATCAGTAAACCAGCTTGGGTCAAACTCTTTAGGGGGATGGGCGCGAATACCGCAAAGCTTGGGAATGCCGCGTTGCCGTTCGATCGCGGCGCGTAACGTGTCTCGGTCACTTTCCAGATTAAGCCAGCCAATAACACCCATGATAAACTCGCTCTCGCGGGCGAGGCGGACCATATATTCCGTCTCTTTTGTGTCTGAAGCGGCCTGCACAATGACAACCCCATCAATACCCGTTGCCACGCAAAGTGGTTCCAGCATTTCGGGCGTAAAATCATGCTGAAGCCCGCCGATTTTCTTGGCGCTCCAGATGTTGTGGGTGTCGCCAAGTTCCCAAAAATGCACATGCGCGTCGATCTTCACTGCGGTCCCTTTCCCAGCAATATTCTGGAAATTGTAGGCGATCACAGGTATTACTGACTAACGCGCATTTAGCCCTCACCGATGAAGGTTAGGAATACCAGAATGGAAACACGCTATGCCCGTGTCGTCGAAGAAGTTGCAAAGCTGGGCAGTATTCGCGCGGCATCCGAGACCATTGGTTACACACAATCGGCCATCACCAAGATCCTGCACAGGATTGAAGAGGAGTTCGGAGAGCGTCTTTTTGAACGCCATCCGCGTGGGATGCGGCTCAATGAATTTGGCGAGACGTTTTTGAAGCACTCGCTTGCGATCGACAAAGAAATTCGGGATGCAAAGGCTAAAATCGCCGCGTTGAAATCGGGCGAAACCGGGCGGGTCATCTTGGGCACAGCTGCTTGGTCGACGCAAATACTGCCGGGTATTCTGGCGAAACTTGTTGAAGAGCGACCCCATTTGAAATTCCGGATTGTCGAAAGCAATGCCGGCCATCTGGAGAAACTGCTGCTTGAAGGGCGGATTGACCTGTCGATCTCGGCGATGTCGCAACCGATTGATGACAATATTATTGTAGAAAGCATGGGCGAGGTAGTGTTTGGCTTGGTGACAGCCGTCGATCATCCCCTGACCAAGCTGTCTGAAATCCGCATTAAGGATATCGCGGATTACCGGTGGATCATGGCAGATGGGGATCACCGAACCAGGCGGTTCCTGGAACGGCAATTCGCCCATCACGGTCTACCTTGGCGTAGTCCCGACATTGAAATTCTGCCAAGGCAGGCGTTGCTTGAAATTGTCTCGAAGACAGATTTGATTGCGTATTTGCCGTTGCTCAATGACCCGGAATTCGCGCCGCCCGTTGCAAAGCTGACATGCACAGACCTGCAATGGCGTATTCCCGCTGGCATGTCTTTTCGTAGGAACCGTCCCGTAACGGCGGCCGGCCGTTTGGTGTTTGAAGAGGTAAAAGAGCAGTTTCGCCTTGCGGCTGCCGATTACAGCCCGGGTCCGGGTGAGCTGGGTTTAGGCTAACGGTTTAGACCGGCGCAGAATGCGCGTTAAGAGCGGCAAAACCACAAAAAGCGCAATCAAACATAGAACCGAAACCGTAATAGGCCGTGTCTGGACATAGCTGAACAGATCACCTTGCGAGATTAGGATGGTCCGCCGGAAATTGGACTCGAAAATCGGGCCTAATACGAAGCCAATGACCAGCGGGGCTAAGGGAAAGTTTGCTTTCCGCAAGCCATAGCCAAGCAAGCCAAACACGATAAGAAGCCATAGGTCGCTGATTTGGCGGGCAACCGAATAGGTGCCCACGAGGCTGATCATCAGAACGCCTGCCATTATGCTCCATTGCGGCAGCTTAAGAACGCGGACAACGCCTTTGATGAACAAAAGGCCCAGTGGTAGTAACAAGATCGCGCCGATCAGGAAGATTAGAAAAATGCCTTGGGCGACGTCTGCGTTTTGCAGGAATAATTGCGGGCCGGGCTGAACGCCTTGGATCATTAAACCGCCCATCAGGACGGCAACAATTGGATCGCCGGGGATGCTGAGCGACATCATCGGGATCAGGGCGCCGCCGGTCACGGCAGAGTTTGCCGTCTCAGATGCGATGACGCCGTCCGGGTTGCCTTCGCCAAATTCGGGGTCCTGTGTTTTGCGAAAAGACATGGCCATACGGTAGCTGAGGAAGGACGCGGTGACGCCTCCTATCCCCGGGATAATCCCGACGAACACCCCAGTGAGCGCTGAGCGGACATAGTTGATTGGGCGCGAGACGAGGCTGGAAAACGCCCTTGCTGAGGCCGAAGCGCCGGTATCTTCGTCAGAGGCGCGTAATGGCTTTTCGACCTGCATCAACACTTCGGAAATGCCAAAGAGCCCAACCAAAAGCGGCACCAATGCAATGCCTGCATCCAAATAGGTGGAGCCGAAGGAAAACCGCTGAACCCCTGTCACCGGATCAAGGCCGATCGTAGCGACAAAAAGCCCCAAAAACCCCATAGCCCAACCCTTCATCGGCGAACTGCCCGACAGGGCTCCGAGGGCCGTAAGGCCAAGTAGGGCAAAAGCCGCAGTTTCTGCCGGTCCAAACCTCAGTGCAATCGCGGCCAGTTGTGGGGCAACCGCAATCAGAACAAGCGCGCTGACCACCCCACCAAAGGTTGAGCCGATGGTTGAAAGTGTCACCGCCTCGGATGCGCGACCTGCCAACGCCATAGGCCGAGCATCCAACATGGTCGCCGCCGCCATTGGCGTGCCGGGGATGCCGATCATCGTGGCGGCCACAGCACCGCCATAGGATCCACCTTGGTAGATCCCGATCAGCAACGCCATCGCGGCGACGGGTTCTGCGTAATAGGTGAAAGGGATCGCCATGATGACGCCGATAAGCGGGCCCACACCGGGAAGGGCGCCGACAATGATACCAATCGCCAAACCAAGGGTCAGAAATGCAAGCTCGTGAACTCCAATGAGATCTGTTGCGATTTGAAACAGTTCAATCACGATCAAAGCACCGCATCTATGCCTAAAATGCCTTCGGGCAGAACGGTCGATAACCCGTAGCGAAAGATCACCAGACAAACCGCCGTCAGGATGAGCGATACAATCAGCGCACGAAATATCTTTTTGGCGCCGCATAAGACGGCAACACCGGTCAATAGCGGTATCATGGTAAGGATGTAGCCAACGCATTCAAACGCGATAGCAAAGACAACCAGCGCCGCAAATAACAGGGCAGGGCGGGCCGTAGCTTTGTCGAGCACCGGGGGGGCGTCAGGCCGGGAGCGTTTATCCTGAAAGATAACCCGTAGCTGGTTGATGCCAACAATCGAGATAAAGGCGAGAAAGACCACAAGGATAATACGCGGATAAGCGCGCGGCCCCGAGAACGTCTCAAGATCTGAACTGAATGCCAAATCAATCAAACTCGTGAAATAGAGGCCCAACAGGCCCAACAAGATAAGACCAAGAGTGATGGCAAATTCGCTTCGTTGGGTTGTCATTCTGCCTGCCTCCCGCGTCAGTCCTGTGTAAGGCTCGCACTCACTGATAAAAAAATCCAGCGTCAGCGCGACGCTGGATTTTCTTCGCCTGTTTACGTTAGTCTCAAATTAATTGCCGGACCCCAGAATGCTCTGGACATGTGGGGCCAAAAGGATTTCGGATTCCGCCCACATCTCCTGAAAATCGCCCGGCGGAATGTAAGAGATCATCGCCCCCACATTTCCTTCAAGCTCAGATGCAAGTGCGTCACCTGTCAGCACCGCGCCAAAAGCGTCTTGCAGGCGCATTACCACATCGTCCGGGGTGCCCGACAATGCAGCCAGACCGCCCCAGCCAAAAGCGTTGCCACCCCAGCCAACCGGATATCCCATCTCTGCAGCAGACGGCAGATCGGGATCAATCGGGTGACGCTCATCCGTCAGAAGGCCAAGATGTTTGATTTGGCCCCCAAAGGCGTTGATTAGCGGAACAACAGCCACAGATGCATCAAGTGTTCCGTTCAAGAGCCCCGTGACATTGTCGCCGCCACAGCCACCCGAGAATGGGATTGGGTTATAGGGAATATCTGCGACGGTCATGAATTGCTCGCCAATCAGGCGCGGCACGGATTGGGGGGCGCATACACCAAAATTCAGTGTGCGGCCCTGGGCCTCCGCCCATTCAATAAATTCCGCGATGTCATTGGCGGGGTGATTAGCGGCTACTGTCAATGTAAAGGGAATGGCAAAGACACCCGCGACAGCCACGAAGTCATCGTTGGAATATGGCAGATCAGGATTAAAGAGCCGTGCGCTGACTTGCGCCGCTACCCAGTTGCTGACCAGTGTATAGCCGTCTGCCTCGGCTGAAATGGCCGTTGCAAGCGCGACGGTTCCACCAGCGCCCGTTACATTATTGATTACAACAGGCTGGCCCAGTTCATCCGAGACCAATTCCCCAATGGTGCGCATGGCAACCGAGGTTGGGTCTGCGGCGGGCCATGGATAAATGATGGTAATCGGCCGGTCGGGCCAATCGGCAAACGCAGGAGCCGCAAAAAGCACTGCCATCGACGCTGCGATGCCAAGCGTCACAGTCTTGAGCATTCTAGTCATGATTTCCTCCCAAGTGACCGTATTTTGATATGGGTGTTGGCCCACATCACTGATCCTTGGGAAAACTCTAATACAGACTACTGTCCATACCAGACACAATAGGGGGCCGATCAATTCCCATTTGGAATTGATAGGGGAGATCTGCGTCTGCGACCCGAAGACGGCAAGCCAGCATTCTGCATAGGGACACCGCCCAAGATGCTATTTCCGGAAAATCGCGGCGTCGCGTAATGCGATTAGCGCCTAACAAGGAGGCAGGGTTACTGGATTGCCAATCTTTGATGAGGCCTCAATTGCCGCGATCAGCTGATGTGACACCAACGCCTCGCGCCCTGTGACCATGGGTTTTCTTCCATGATGGACGGCCTCGACAAAATCCTCAATGACGGCTTGATGCCATTCGTGTTTTCCTCCCAGCACAGGGCGCACAGTCCGTGGGTCGTGGTCTTTTGCCTCGATAATTGTTCGTCCATCTCGCCAGCTGACTTCAAGAGCATCTTTGTCCATTTTCAGACTACCATTCTCGAAATGAAGCCGGATGATCTCGGTTCGGTGGGGATACATTGCTGTACTCGCGATGAAAGACCCGACCGCGCCACACGCGAAGCGCAAACCGGCGACTGCGAAATCCTCGGCTTCCATATTGTGCAGCGCCGTGGTCGCGGTCATGGCCTGAACACTTTCGACAGGGCCGGTTAAGCTAAGTGCGAGGTCGATCGAGTGGATGGCATTGGTGATCATGACGCCGCCGCCATCGCGGGCATAGGTGCCTCGGCCAAGCTCATCATAATAGGATTGATCGCGCCAAAGCGGCACGGCGATTTCAACGAGACCTAGTTTTCCGAGCGCGCCGCTTGCCACATGCCGGGCTGCCGCCATAGATGGCGCGCGCATCCGATGTTGAAATAAAACGCCTAGGCAAACTTGCTCGCGTTCACAAATTTCGACGACTTCAAGGGCTTCTTCGGGGGTTCGACCAAGCGGTTTTTCCAGAAGAATATGCGTTCCGGCGCGTGCCAGCTCTTCTATGATCTCTTTTCGAACGCTGGGCGGCGTGGCGACAATAGCCACTGGGATATCTGGGTCGTTTGCAACGGCGGTCAGATCAGACGAGAATTCCGGGGCAGGGCCTTCGTAAAACTCCTTAAGGTAGAGGGCCTTTTCGGGATGCCGCGAAACGATGGTCTTGAGCGCGATATCCGCGCGCGCTTCAGACAGAGCAGCGACATGGGTTCTCGCAATCATGCCTGCTCCAATAAGAGCCACGCCGACGGGTTTTTGGTCTATTGATTTTGTCAAATTGCAATTCTCCTGTGTCTTCCTGCCTACCATGGTGTTGGAATTCCTGCCTTATCGGCCAGTCGCTCAAATTCAGTTGCGCTGTCAGGATCGATTGGCACACCTTCTTGGCGCCTCCGCGCGGCTTCTGCCCATTCTCTGTCGCCCGGTGCCATCACCTTTGTTCCGCTTCGCGCGGTGCTTTCTCGCAAAGCCGACAGATACCGATCCATGCCTGCAAGCAGCAAACTGCGCCCAACAAACCCGTCAGGATCAACACAAATTACGAACGCCCCCATGTCGCGCGGCGTCGAGGTGTCGGGTCCGCCCATTGGCAATATTTCCGGTCCGATCTTCATCCCTGTCACGACGCCCGAGAAAATCTCGATTAACCCGGCCAATCCAGCCCCCTTGAAGCCAAATTCGCCGCCAAGCGGGGCCAGCATATCAACGTTATTCGCGTCTCGCGTGTCGATGCCAAATTGGTCCGAGGCGGTGTTTTCAGGCAAGGCGATGTCAAGCGATTGATAAAGCTTCACCCGGTTATACGGCACCGCGCTTGTCGCCATGTCCAGCAGCCACGGGTTGCCTGTCCCTGTTGGCACAGCGGCAGCGAGGGGGTTGGTCCCGTGGAACCGTTCGGCGCCATTATGAAGCCGGACAAAACTGTCAGAATGGCACATGACGATGCCAATCATGCCAGCCTCGGCCATCGCAAGCGCATATGCACCTGCCGGTCCAAAATGTGATGTCCGCTGAATGCCGACCGCGCCGATGCCCGCCTCTCGGGCCAACGAACAGGCGTGATCAGCGGCAACATAAGCTGCCAGCGCACCATGCCCATTATCCGCATCAAGAAGGCCCGATCCGGCTCGGATACGCTCGAATTTCATGTTAGGAGCACCGGTCACGCGCCCGCCACGAAAGACGATATCGTAGTGCGGTAAAAGGCGAACACCGTGGCTATCCACTCCCAATTCACTGGCATGGAGCATCGCGCGCGTAGCTGCCGCAGCGCTTTGCACATCCGCGCCTGCAGCCCGCAGAACGGCCTCGCAAAACTGACGCAGGTTTGCCAGATCGGCGCGGCGCTCTGTCATCGCTTGCCGCCTAACCCTTTGGCGGAATGCATTGCGCCCATTGAACAAGAAAGGCGCGTGAAGCCTCTGCTATCTTGATCAGTCATTTCGATTTCCCTCATTTATGGCCTATGTATACGTAAGACATTAATCTGTGATACAATCAAGCCTTCTATTCTTTTGTGCCCGCATTGTGGTAACGAGGGGGCCGAAGCAAATATCAGCTAAACCCATAGTTTTGTTGGAAAGCTCAATTTGGAAGAGCCGCTATATATGCGCATCATGCGCGCCCTTATCGCCGAGATTGCCGACGGCGCGCTTAGACCGGGCGACCGGTTGATGGAAAGTCGGATCGCTGCCAAGTTCGGTGTTTCGCGCGCCCCGTCGCGCCAAGCCTTGGCCGAATTAGAAGCCTTGGGGTTCATCATTCATGCCGAAGCGCCGGCGCGAGGATACGCCGTGGCGATTGATGCCGCCAAGCGGGCGGCGCGCTATGACGGGACACCTGTTCAACCGTTTCGGTCAAAGACCACACCGACATGGCAATTTATCTACGGGGAGGTTGAGGATGCTGTAACGCGGCGGCTGGCCTTTGGAAGCTGGCGGTTGATCGAAACGACCCTTGCCAAGCATTACGGCGTAAGTCGCACGGTTGCACGCGATGTGCTTGCGCGGCTGCAATCCAGCGGCTTGGTGGTCAACGAGGGCAAGGGATGGATCGCGCCAGAACTCAGCCAAAAACGCGTGCGCGACCTTTATGAATTGCGTGCCTTGATAGAGCCTGCGGCCCTCTCCGATATCGCCAGCGATTTTCCAGCGAGCGATCTCGACAATATGCTAAATGATCTTCGCGACGCGGTGCATGGAAAGGCAGACGGTCCGACCCTGAATAAACTTGAGGCGGATCTTCATTTTGATGTTCTTCGCCGATGCCGAAATACAGCGCTGCGCAAAGCCATGATCGAAGCCCAGTCACTTTTGCTGGCACATAAATTTTTCTACCAACACACCGCAGATATTTACCCAGTTGAACCCTTCCTTGCCGAGCATATCGATGTGCTTGAAACGCTTCAGAAGGGGGCAGTCTCCGAGGCTTGTACGGGGTTGCGCGATCACCTGATCAACTCAAGCAATCGCGCCGTTGAAAGGATCGCAAAAATCCGTGACCAGATCAACGATACGCCTCCTGACTTTCTCGAACAAATGGGCCCTAAACCTTGAGCTTTTTGACGGAACTCAGCCAGCGCATTTTGCCTTGGTCCACGTCAAATCTGACGATCTGGTGTGCATAAACCCTGCGAAGGCAGGCAAACGACCCCATGCCATCTCAATAAGCCGCGCAGCCGATCCCCATGCAAAGTTCAGCCGCATCTGACGTCTCAAACACATTTCGCAAGGTTTTGCCTTCATCATTCTCTTTCTCGGCAAGACAGGAAATTTGGCCGATCGCAAAATGAATATATCCTTCGTTCAGTTATACTTGGAGACAGACTCGTGCCTTGAAGCTGCATGCCCCGTTTTGCTTACATCGCGTTTGCAAATCCAGTTGGCAGGTTCGAATTTAGGCACAAAAAAACCCTCAACCTATTCAGGTTAAGGGTTTATCTTGGCTCCGGCGGTAGGGATCGAACCTACGACAAATTGATTAACAGTCAACTGCTCTACCGCTGAGCTACGCCGGAACTGGCGCTGCTATAGCAAGGCTGTTTTTCGGCGTCCAGTGGTTTTGATACAAAAAATGCAAATTCCTTAAATGCGTTGAAAACACCCGGACGCCGACAGCGTTCCAATCGGGCGAACTTCATTTCTTTCATAAAGATCAATGAGATGCGCAAGAACATTCCGAGATGCAACGCGGTGGAGCGTGCTAGGGATGTCAGAATAGATCTGGGCGGTTAATTCTGCGGCTGTCGCGCCTTCGCCGGGTAAGGCTTTAAGAATCTGTTCTTCGCGCATCGCGCGGTGTTGTAAAAGGTCCTCGCAGCGCGTTCTGGGCTGCAAGATCGGCGCGCCATGGCCCGGATAAAACACGCGATCCGTGCGATCCAGAAATTGCGAGAGCGTGTTTCTAAATTGCGTCAGATCGCCATCGGGCGGCGAGATCAGCGATGTAGACCAGCCCATGACCACATCCCCCGAAAACAGCGCTCCGTTCCAGACAAAGCTAACATGGTTGGCCATGTGGCCGGGGCTATGAACGGCCTCGATTTGCCAATTGTCGCCATATTGTATGTCGCCGTTTTTAACCAGATGATGCGGCATGAAGTCGATGTCGACGCCTTCGCCGCCGCCAATTTCGCCTTCTTCTGCCAAGCGTTGCATCGTATCTGATCGCCCCCAATCGCTTGGCCCCGCTCCAAAAATCGGCGCACCCGTGCGGCGCGACAGCTCGGTCGCCAAAGGGGAATGATCCAGATGCGAATGGGTCACCAAAATATGGGTAATCTGTTGGACAGGTGTCAGCGCGCCAAGGATGGCATCCAAATGCGCCGAGATTGCCGGGCCAGGGTCGATCACAGCGATTTCGCGCGTGCCGATCAGGTAGGTATTTGTGCCCTCGGCCGTCATGGGCGATGGGTTCGGGGCGGTGATTTGGCGTAGCCCTGGTTCTAGCTCGACAATAGCCATGCGTCCTTGCTCTTTCCTCATGCCCCGCAGGCAGGTTAGATAGGGCCATGCGTTGGACCTGGATAAAAAAATGGATGCCGCGGGGGCTTTATGGTCGGGCCGCCCTGATCCTGATCGTACCGATTGTTACAGTACAGCTTGTCGTTTCGATCGCCTATCTTCAACGCTATTTCGAGGATGTGACGCAACAATTATCCGTTGGGCTGGGGCTGGAAATTGAAGAGATCGCAAATGTTTTGGCCGATACAGGGCCCGAGGCCGCTACAGATCTGGCACGCGCCCTTGCGATAGATTTACAGGTCAGGGGCCTTGAGCCGCTGGATGCGGGGCGCGAAGATCACTGGCTATGGCATGATCTGACAGGCGGCCATGTTGTCTATACGCTTCGTGGGCGTTTGCCGTCGACTTTGTGGATTGATCTGTCCAGCCGTCCGCGATGGGTGGAAATGGCTGTTCCATTAGAGGAAGACCGAATTGGCGTTTTTTCCTTTCGGCGTGACAGAATTTCGGCCAGCAACCCCCACCAGCTTTTTGTCATCATGATCCTGACGGGGGGTGTGATGACGGCGGTTGCTTTCCTATTTCTCCGCAATCAATTGCGCCCAATCCGACGATTGGCGCGCGCTGCAGATGCGTTCGGCAAGGGCAATCACATTGCCTATAAACCCTCGGGCGCTTTGGAGGTTAGGGCCGCTGGAAACGCATTTCTGGATATGCGCGCCCGGATTGAGCGACAGATTGAACAACGCACCTTGATGTTGTCAGGTGTCAGCCATGACCTGCGGACACCCCTTACACGTCTTAAGCTTGGATTGAGCCTCATGGAGGCGGAAGAAGGCAAGGACGAGCTTTTGCAAGACGTGCAAGAGATGGAAGCGCTGCTGAATATCTTTCTCGATTTCACAAGGTCGGATGCGCAAGACGAGACCGAGGATGTTGATCCGTGTCAGGTGGCCCGCGATGTGGCGGCGAAAGTCGGACGGGCAGGGGGCGCAGTCGAGCTTGTCTTGCCTGAGGATGCGCCCTTGGTGACCCTTCGTCCCGATGCCTTGGCGCGCGCACTTGGGAATTTGGTCAGCAATGCGCAACGCTATGGCAGCCGCGTTCGGTTATCTGTCCAAGTGACCGACCGTGCAACGCGGTTTTCGGTTGAGGATGATGGCCCAGGCATTCCGGAAAAAGATCGAGAGGCCGCGCTGCGCCCCTTTGAAAGGCTGGATAAGTCGCGCAATCCAAATGAAGGTGGCTGTGTCGGCCTTGGCCTTGCGATTGTAAATGATATCGCCCGCAGCCACGGTGGCAGTCTGCGCCTGTCGCAAAGCGAGGATTTTGGAGGCTTGCGCGCCGATCTGGTGGTCGCCCGGATGCGCGGCAACGGTCAGGCACAATAGTCGCATGTCGACGAAATAAAACGGGGAAATGGTAGTCCCGGTGGGACTAAAGGTACAAAAATCGGTTGTTTTTTAATGCTTTGAACTTACCGCTTTTCCACCGACCTGAAAGTAAGAAAGCTTCTTAGTTTGTGCCGAGGGCTATTTTACACCTATTGTGACTTTAGTGTTGATTGCCATGGAGCGCTTTAGCCGAAAGCGCGGCGAGTGGACCTTCGTTTTGCAGCAAGCCGCTATGGTCATCGCCACTTACGCGTTCGTGCAAGATCAACTTTCGTGTGGAAAGTGTTCCAATTCATTAACGTTGAGTTGTCGTCGGCTTTGCTCCTGCTCGCCTCAAACGGTCACATACTACCCTTAACGGGCTCTAAAACGGGCTCTAAATTCCGGCCAGAGGGCGGAAGTTTGGTAAACAGTTCCGCACTTGCTAGAGATGGGCTGACCAGCAAAGCAACCACTGCTGCTGTAATCATTCAAACCTCCAGCGATGCCCTAAGACTATGAAAAACCGGGACACAGTCACGAAAACCGAAGGCATCGGCGGCTGGGGGGAAAGTTATTTACATGCTTGAGATTGCGCGTTTGGCTGGTCCCGGATTTGGACAAGCTTCAGATTTATCTAACAAACTGAGGGACATGTGCTACTGATGGAACTGTCTCTAAGGAGGGATATCGGAAAACCTTCAGGAGACTAGCCTATGAAACGATTAAGCATCCTCTTTGTTGCGCTGGCATTTGCCTTCTCGGTGGGACCAGTCGCCGCGCAAAACGCATCGATTGATCGACTACATGCGGTTGCCATGAGTGTACCATTCGGGGCGAACTCAGCGCAAACGGACACCTTTAGGATATACCGAGCTCAGACGACCGCTCAAAGACAATGTATTAATACTCAATGTGAGCAACCTGAGGTATGCCTGCGACGAATGCGGGACCGAGCACATGAACAGAGTAGTAATGGGCGAATACCCACAGACACGAGTTTACTCCAGACGTGTATGCTCCAGATTGAGCTTTGTGCCCTCAGGACGTGTAATTTTAATCCAGATGAACTATTTACTTTTCAACCGCCAACTCAATAGCCTTGATCAAGGCACATGCGTTCGGAGCGGCGATACGGAGCTGTAAGCTTTCCGCTTTTACGTCGTCCCTCCGATTTTGCATCAACCACGTGCTTACCTAACACCGATGTCATAGAGATATATTTTAACGCGATGTCTCATTAAGCGTAAGCGTCTGTTGCTTACGCCAGAGATAGAACCTTTGTTCGCTTTCTGCCCCTTCAGTCTCTAATGCAGATTGCCTCGTTTGAAACAGCGAAAGGGAAAGCATGATTCAATTCCGAGAAAACATCGCCGTCTCTTCAGCAATGCTCACCGGTGCAGAACGCGACAGTAGAATCCAGAAGCAACGCGCCGTTCTAAACAAACGCATATTTTGATTGTTGGTTATATGGCGCGGCTAAGAACCCCAGATCTGCTAGGTTGTTGTAAATAAAGCGGAAAAATTGGAAAATGGTAGGCCCGGCAGGACTTGAACCCGCAACCAAAGCGTTATGAGCGCTCTGCTCTAACCAATTGAGCTACAGGCCCGCCTGATGCGCAGAAATACCAGTTTGGACCTTCGCGTCAAGTTGCCAATCGCATGGGTGGACGGCTACTTATGGACAGGCCGCTCAGACACTGCTAGCAGGACGGCGAATTGCAAGGGGATCGGGTGATGACCACAGGACATAACGGGCTGACTTATGCCGAAGCGGGCGTAGATATTGATGCGGGCAACGCGCTGGTGGATCGGATCAAGCCAGCAGCCAAGGCCACATCACGCCCCGGTGTGATGGCTGGTTTGGGCGGGTTTGGCGCCCTTTTTGATCTTAAAGCAGCTGGATATGAAGACCCGATTCTTGTGGCGGCGACAGATGGTGTTGGCACCAAGTTGCGCATCGCAATTGATACCGGGATTTATGACACGATTGGTATCGATCTGGTGGCAATGTGCGTCAATGACCTGGTCTGCCAGGGCGCTGAACCTCTGTTTTTCCTTGACTATTTTGCGACCGGAAAGCTTGAGCTTGATGCAGCGGCCACCATTATCGAAGGTATAGCTGAGGGATGCGCGCTGGCCGGAACGGCTTTGATCGGCGGCGAAACGGCGGAAATGCCGGGTATGTATGATGCAGGCGATTTCGACCTTGCAGGATTTTCCGTCGGCGCGATGGAGCGTGGCACGGACCTGCCAGCCGGCGTTGTGGCCGGTGATGTGATCCTTGGTCTTGCGTCGGATGGTGTCCATTCCAACGGATATTCGCTGGTTCGCAAGATTGTTGAGGTGTCAGGACTGGCGTGGGACGCGGATTCGCCGTTCTCAGACGGAACCCTTGGCGCGGCTCTTTTGGCACCGACGCGGCTTTATGTGCGTCAGGCTCTGGCAGCGATCCGGGCAGGGGGCGTACATGGGCTTGCACATATCACCGGCGGCGGCCTGACGGAAAACCTGCCGCGCGTTTTGCCGGATGATCTGGGCGCCGAAATTGATTTGACCTCGTGGACTTTGCCTCCGGTTTTCGCTTGGATGCGCGATGTTGCTGGGCTGGACGAGGCTGAGATGCTGAAAACGTTCAATGCAGGGATCGGCATGACACTGGTCGTCGCAGCAGAGGAAGCCGAAGCGCTTAAATCGCTGCTGACCGAGGCGGGCGAGACTGTCTATACGCTTGGCCATGTTAACGAAGGCGCGGGCGTCACCTATAAAGGTGCGCTTGCGTGACAAAACGGGTTGCCATTCTTTTGTCTGGGGGCGGGTCCAATATGGTCTCGCTTGTGGACAGCATGACCGGCGATCATCCAGGACGCCCGTGTTTGGTGCTGTCCAATAATCCCGGCGCTGGCGGCTTGGACAAAGCCGCTGCGCGCGGCATCGCAACCGCGGCGGTGGATCACCGCCCATTCAAGGGCAACCGACCTGCTTTTGAAGAAGAGCTGATCAAAGCCCTTGATGCCGCCAATCCGGATATCATTTGCCTTGCCGGGTTCATGCGGGTGCTGACGGAACGGTTTATCGGTCACTATGAAGGTCGGATGCTGAATATCCACCCGTCGCTTTTGCCCAAATATAAGGGCCTGAACACCCATGCCCGCGCGTTAGAGGCTGGGGATGCCGAACATGGCTGCTCGGTGCACGAAGTCACGCTCAAGCTGGATGACGGCCCCTTGTTGGGGCAGGCGCGTGTGCCGATCCTTGATGGGGATACGCCGAACAAATTGGCTGAGCGGGTTTTGGTGCAAGAGCACAAGCTCTATCCTGCTGTGCTCAAACGCTTTGCAACAGGCGACCGTAGCCCGGTTTTCTACCCTTAAATCGGGGCGCTTTTCTGCCCGCTCTTTTCTTTCCGGTCTCTCTGTCCTATCACAATCGAATGCATATGCATGCCGAAGGCGCTTTTTGGTGCTGTGTGGCTTGCCAAAAATGACCAAAGAGACGAGCGCCAATTGCCCCAGACCCTGACCACAACCGCCGCCCTTGCTGAATTTTGTAACCGAGCGAGCGAGGTTGACTATGTCACGGTCGATACGGAATTTTTGCGTGAACGCACTTACTTTGCTCAGCTGTGCCTTGTTCAGTTGGCGCTGCCCGGTACAGATGAAAAAGACGCGGTTTTGGTCGATCCTTTGGCAGACGGCATGTCGCTGGAACCGCTTTATGACCTTTTCCGTAATGAGAATGTCGTCAAAGTCTTCCACGCCGCGCGTCAGGATCTAGAGATTTTTCACATTGAGGGCGACGTTCTTCCCACACCGCTATTCGACACGCAAATCGCAGCAATGGTGTGCGGCTTTGGCGAACAGGTGGGCTACGAAACGCTGGTGCGCAAAATTGCCAAATCCAGCCTTGATAAAAGCTCGCGCTTTACCGACTGGTCGCGCCGGCCTCTTAGTGATGCCCAGCAAAACTATGCCATTGGTGACGTTACTTTTTTGCGGCAGATCTATGAGTTTTTGTCCGCTGAGCTAAAGAAATCCGGTCGCAACGCTTGGGTCGACGAAGAGATGCAAACGCTGACCAATCGCGATGCCTATATTGTTGATCCCGAAAATGCGTGGCGCCGTCTGAAAGCCCGCACAAATTCCGGGAAATTTATGGCGTGCCTGAAGGAATTGGCGAAATTTCGGGAAGAACTGGCCCAAAGCCGCAACATTCCACGCAACCGTGTCGTCAAAGATGATGCTTTGATGGAATTGGCCTCAACCAAACCCAAAAGCCATTCCGATTTAAGCAAATCCCGCCTTTTGCTGCGCGAAGCGCGCAAGGGCGAGATTGCAGATGGTATTTTGGCCGCTGTCGCGCGCGGCATGGCGATGGACCCGGCGGATTATCCCGCTTTGCCTAAGGCGCGTGATCGCAGCAAGCTAAATCCGGCGCTGGCAGATCTTTTGCGGGTTCTTTTGAAAGCCAAAGCAGAAGATGCAGGCGTGGCGCCCAAGCTGATTGCCTCAACCTCTGATCTTGACGATATCGCATCTGGTGCGCGGGATGGTCTTTGGGCGCATGGTTGGCGGCTTGAGGCCTTTGGTCAGGACGCACTGCGCCTTTGCAATGGCGAGATCGCCCTGTCTGCTAAAGGGCAAAGCGTTAAAGTGATTTCGGTCGCCTGAAAAGGCGTGGCTTTACCGGCGGCGGACCGAACGGCGGTTTTGCTGGGCGATGATTGTGATCGACCGAATGCCGTCGAGTTCAAACGTGTTCAGCGATGTACCTGCAAGGATCTCTCGCGATTGCTGAGTGGATACGCGCGTCGTTTGCTCGACGGGTGGGTAAACACGGAATTCAAGAACCAGCTCGCCATCCAGCCGAGAGACTTCGACCAGATCTGCTTCCCAGAACCCCTGGCGGGGGGGCAGGCCAACCGCGCGGATAATTGCGCCGCCGGGATAGGGGTCAACGTCAAGACTGATCACTTCGGCCACCAATTGACGACGATCTTCGTCCTCGGTTGTTTCCACAACCTCGATCCGCTGCTCGCGATCATTGCCAAACCAATTCATTGGGTTCAGCCGCGTGCCGCAGCTCGCTAGGGTCAATACCATCAGGAACGCAGTTAGCACGCGTGTGGTCATATCGGATCTCCGCCTCAACTTATGATACGTGCCTAGCGCATTGAGGGTGCGATGAAAAGCGCCTCTGGACCTTTCGGCCCCGCGCGCATAGCTCTTGGGTGAGATCAAGATGGAGTTCCCAATGGCCAGCGCCGCATTTGAAGAGATCGCCGAGACGTTCGAATTCCTTGAGGATTGGGAGGATCGCTATCGCCATGTGATCGATATGGGCAAGGCGATGCCGCCCCTGGACCCGGCATTTCAAGTGCCAGCGACCAAGGTTGATGGCTGCGCCAGTCAGGTTTGGATTTTGCCTGAAATCAAGGGCATGGGCGCCGAGGCGAAGTTCCATTTTCAGGGCGAAAGCGACGCCATGATCGTCCGCGGTTTGATCGCTGTGCTGCACGGGCTTTACGATGGTTTGACGCTGAAAGAGGTGTTGGATGTCGATGCAACGGCCGAGTTGACGCGGCTCGGGTTAAACGATCACCTCTCGGCGCAGCGGTCTAACGGCTTGCGCGCAATGGTCGAGCGCATCCGCTCGGTCGCGGCAAAAGAATTGGTTTAAGGCGCGCTTTTCAGCGCCGCCAATTCCGTTTGCAAGTCGCCATACCCGGTTGGCCTATGTTCAAATTCCAACTGTAGGAACTCGGCGTAATACTTTGCTTTTTCTAGCAAAAGCGGGTCTTCGATTTGAGATTGATAGACCAGTTTCGTGTAGTTGCCGAAATACATTTCGCGCAGCTCGGGGTTGCGATCCAGTGACAAGGGCTGGGTGATAAACGCATCAAACTGCCGAACCAAAAAATCCGTCAGATAAAAAGCGGTGATCTCATCGCTATGGTCCGCAAACGCGTCATTGCCTTCATAGAAGGAATAACAATGCGGCCCGGCCATCATCTCAACGCCCAGCTCCGCGCAACGCTGTTTCAGCACGCCGCCTGTGCCGCAATCGGCATAAACCACAAAGATTTGTTGATAGGCTTGCTGGTATTTCTTGACGGCATGCTCAACAGCATCTGGGATGCGGTCAGGGGCGTTATGAAGGATTGCAGGAAGACAATGCAGGTCGAGATGGTCCCAGCCATTGCCCTTCGTCACAGCCAAAATCTCGCGCGCAAGGGCACCGCAAGCCAGAAGCAAGATTTTTCCGTCGCCCGCAGGTGTGACCTCGGATGTCACCAAAGCCGCATCGTCGATCTGTCCGTGTTGGGGCAGGGTGGTGCGGCGACGTTCAGGGCGGGTACGGCGGCGCTGCATGGCTTAACGCCCCCGCCGGGTCAGAACATGACGCGCAACCAGTAAGGCCGCCAACAGCAATGGCAGAAGCGTCAGATGCAATGCCGGTAGGAATGGCGCAACCAGATAGCCCAGCCAAACTGTGATGGCAGCCGCTGTAATGACCACAGCAAGAAGAGATATGAAGCGCGCGTTACCCATGCCTGAAATATAAGCGCTGCTTGCGCCTTGCCTAGAGGGAAAGCGCCATACCAGTCGGCTTTATCGACCTTTGCGCCGATCAAGCAGCGGCGTGATTTGTGTCATCGCAAGGCCAGATAAGATGATGGCGACGCCAATCCATTCCGCCTGGCCCGGCCATTCGCCCAAAATAAGCGCCGCGGCTGTGATCCCGCACACCGGAATCAGCAGCGCATAGGGCGTCACCGTCGCTGCCGCATGGCGCGACATCAGCGTGCCCCAAAGCGAATATCCAATCGCGGTCGAGACATAGGCCACAAAGGTGACAGCGGCCCATCCTTGTGCGCTAAGCGCCGCGATGGTTTGCCAGGCGTCGCCACTTTCAACGCCCAATGACAGCGCCAGCATTGGCAGGGGCGGGATTAGGCTGGCCCAGATGAAAATCGGTAGCATAGGCTGCCCGCCCAGCCCCTTTAGGATCATGTTGCCAATGGCCCATGAGAGCGCTGCACAAAGGATCAAACCGACGCCAAGCGCCGTGACACTGCCCCCAGTGCTGCTGGCGATCAGCAAGATACCCGCAACGGCGATACACATGCCAATGATCTGGCCGGTTAATACACGCTCGCCCAGAAAAAGGGCCGAGAATAGTATAGTTAGCGGCGCTTGGGTCTGGATAAGCAGCGAAGACAGCCCGGCTGAGGCATCGGCCCGCATAGCTGCAAACAGAAAACCAAACTGCCCCATATTAATGAAAAGCCCGACACAAAGGATCTTGCGCCAACCGATTTGCGGCCTCGGCAAGATCACCAAAAGCGGCAGCAGGATAGCAAAACGGAGCGAAACGAACAGGAAGGGAGGAAGCTCTTCCAATGCGATTTTCATGGCCGAGAAATTGGTGCCCCATGCCAGAACGACAATAAGGATTAGACCAATATCACGCAGCGGCATGACGAGAAACGGCTTGCCTGCCCGAAGGCGTCAGCAAAGCCGCGCTGCCATCTGGGTCAATGACAACAGCCGAAAGCGGCCCGCCATAGGCAGCCCCTGTATCAATCGCCAACCTGTTGCCGTGATGCTCGACCTGATCGACGGGCGTGTGGCCGTGGATAATAAGGGGGCCATGATCTGCGTCGCTATCCAAGAAGCCTTCGCGAATCCAATACAGATCCTCAGGGTCTTGATTGTTCAGGGGAATACCGGGCCGGATGCCTGCATGGGTACAGAATAGATCGCCAAACTGGATATGGGTTGGCATGTTTTTCAGAAATTCGACATGGGTTGCCGGAACGCGCATTTGCGCTTCTGGTAGAATATCTTCGGGATTTGCTTCCACATTCACATCATATGAGCGCAGCGTATCGCGACCACCCATGCGGTGGTACAGCCAATCAATCCCCGGACGCAGGCGCCCATCGCGCAATTGCCCGTGCAGGATAAAGTTCCGCAGATAGACGTCGTGATTGCCGATCAGGCAGGTCACGCGCGGGTCATTTACCGTAAGCTTGGCAAACAGATCAACGACGCTGGCGCTGTCTGGACCGCGATCAACAAGATCGCCGATCTGCACCAATGGTGCGTCCGAAAGGCCATATTTGGCGCGGTCAGTTTCAATAAGGTCGAGGGCGGCATGGGCCAAATCAAGATGGCCGTGGATATCACCAATTGCATATATAGACATGGGCGCAAAGGACCCCGGACGCGCGGAAATTGCAAGGGGTTTTGCCGCAGTTTGGCGGCCCATCCGCGCGCTAATCTATAAGAATAGCGCGCGGGCCATCGCCAACGCCGTCGAAACAGGCAGATAAAAAATGCCGGGCTTCGGTTAGGCGCTCATCTGATTGTGTTTGCGGGCGATAAGCTCTTTTGCGGTTTCCACCGCGACAGCCGCGTCACGGCAATAGGCGTCCGCGCCGATTGCCCGGCCAAACTCATCATTCAGCGGCGCGCCGCCCACTAGCACGATATAATCGTCACGAATGCCCAACTCGACCATCGTATCAATCACGACCTTCATATAGGGCATCGTGGTGGTCAAAAGAGCAGACATTCCAAGAATATCGGCGCCTTCTTCTTTGATCGCGTTCAGATAGCCATCGACATCGGTATTGATGCCCAGATCAACGATTTCAAAGCCTGCGCCTTCCATCATCATACCAACAAGGTTCTTGCCGATGTCGTGAATGTCGCCTTTGACAGTGCCCATGACCATTTTGCCAACGCGCGGCGCGCCGGTTTCGATCAGCAATGGCTTGAGGATCGCCATACCGCCTTTCATTGCGTTGGCCGCCAGCAGCACCTCGGGAACGAATAGAATACCGTCGCGGAAATCCTGCCCAACAATGGTCATCCCGCCCACAAGCGCTTCGGTTAGAATGCGGTAGGGTTCCCATTTGCGTTCAAGCAAAATATTGACGGATTCCTCAATCTCTTCCTTTAGCCCATCATAGAGGTCGTCAAACATTTGCTGGACGAGCTCTTCGTCATTGAGCTCAGAGAGGATGATGTCGTCTTCTTCGTCAGACATTGGCGAGGGCTCCCAATATGAAAGGGGTTGTATTGATTATGCTTCCTTTTGCGTTGAAGCACAGGCGAGGACGCGCTGAATTGCGACTTTGAGAGGGTCGCGACCGACCTAGGGTTGAGAATGTTCTCATTTCGTTCTATTCGTTTGGCTATGGAACGAGATCCCAGAATTGCAGCTGAATTGCGAAAAGGGCGTGGTGCGGCCAGCAATCCCGATAACCGATTTGATCGCTTGGCGCGTCATGCGGTGGATGACGGGTGGAACATGGCCGAAGAAATGACCCCTGTGCGCACCGAAGTAACTATCGAGACGCCGCGCACGGTGATCACGCGAAACGCGTCGCCGGATTTGTCTTTCGACCGGTCGATCAACCCCTATCGCGGCTGCGAACATGGGTGCATCTATTGCTACGCGCGGCCCAGCCACGCCTATTTGGGCCTGTCGCCGGGCCTTGATTTTGAAACCAAACTGATCGCGCGCCCGGACGCGCCCAAAGTGCTTGAGGCTGAGCTGCGAAAGCCGCGCTATCGCTGTGCGCCGATCGCAATAGGGACCAATACCGATCCCTATCAACCGATCGAAAAAGACCACCGCATCATGCGCGGCATTCTCGAGGTTTTGCAGGCATTTCGCCATCCGGTGGGCATTATCACCAAAGGCACCCTTATCGAACGTGACATTGATATCTTGTCCGAAATGGCAGGGCAGGGCCTTGCGGCGGTCGGCATCTCTGTCACAACGCTCGATCCTGATCTGGCGCGCCGACTGGAGCCGCGTGTCCCGTCGCCCGCCCGCCGTCTGGCAGTGATCGAACGGTTGGCGCGCGCGGGCATTCCGGTGCGCTTGATGGCCTCTCCGATTATTCCGGGGCTGACAGATCATGAGATTGAGAAGATCGTCCAAGCAGGCGCTGATGCTGGGGCTATCGCGGCGAGCATGATCACACTGCGCCTGCCCATTGAGGTCGCAGGCCTGTTCCGCGACTGGTTGGCCGAACACTGCCCGGACCGCGCCGCGCGGGTTATGGCGCGTGTGACCGAGATGCATGGCGGCAAAGAATACCAATCCGATTTCGGAACGCGGATGAGCGGCACCGGCATTTACGCCGACCTTTTGAAACAACGCTTCCGAAGGGCGCGCCGCGCGGCGGGGCTGACCAAAGATTTGGCCAAACTCAACACCGACGCATTTCGCCTGCCCCCGCGTGTCGGCGATCAGATGACGTTGCTTTGATGCGCAGAGCGATATCTCGGTACCGAGATATGCATAATCCGTCGACGGATTATCCGCCGCGCCCGCCAAATAGGGACGCGTTCGAGCGTCAGCGGATCTGATCGCGCCAATGCGCAGGGCATCAGATTTGATTTCCGCTGAATTAAACATGCCCGACGGCCTAGCCCCTTACGTTATTTGCGCCCGCGGCGCCGGTTTTGACGTGGAGCAACAGCGTTGCCATCCGTGCCATCGCTGTCAGAGGAAAAGCCGCCAATTTCGGCTGCAATCTCTTCAAGGCTGGGGGCAGGGCCCTTTGGCGTTTCTTCCAGCGCCTTGCGCATTGCACGCAAATGATCAGGCTGCGTGCCACAGCACCCGCCGATAATTTTTGCACCACTATCGCGTGCCATCACGGCATAACGCGCCATCAATTCTGGTGTGCCGTCGTAATGGATGTGGCCATCGACATATTTCGGGATGCCAGCATTGCCCTTGGCAATAAAGGGGATCTCGCTGCCTGCGGCGCGGAAACCCAAAACGGTGCGCAGCAAGTCAGAGGCGCCGACACCACAATTTGCGCCGAAAGCAACAGGCGCGGGGTCAAGCCGGTCTGCAAGGCGGGACAGGTCGGCAGAGGTAAAGCCCATCATGGTCCGGCCCGCTGTGTCAAAACTCATCGTGCCACACCAAGGCATGCCCGCAAGGGTCGCGGCCTCGGCTGCGGCTTTGTATTCTTCAGGCGCCGAGATTGTCTCGACCCACAGCACATCAGCGCCGCCTTCTTTCAGACCCTCGGCCTGCTCGTGGAACATCTCAACCGCCGACGCATGGGTGAGGGCGCCCATAGGCTCCATGATCTCGCCAGTTGGACCGATAGAACCCGCAACAACCACATCGCGGCCCGAGGCATCCGCAACCTCGCGGCCAATTTCAGCGGCCAAGCGGTTTAGCTCACGCACACGCGATTGGGAATCATGCAGCTTCAAACGCGCAGCGCTGCCGCCAAAGCTGTTGGTCAGAAAGATATCGGACCCTGCATCAACCGCACCTTTATAAAGCGTCGCGATCCGGTCTGGATGATCGGCATTCCACAATTCAGGCGAGTCGCCCGATTGCAGCCCCATATTAAACAGGGTCGTGCCAGTGGCCCCATCGGTCATCAGCCAGTCACGCTCGGTCAGGAGCCGGGAAAGCAGGTTGGTCATGTCATATGTCTTTCAGAATTCTGTGCGCCCTTAAGAAACCCATGACCCCAAAGAGGCAAGCGCATTCTGCGCATAATCTTCATGAGCCAAATTGATCAAACGGCGCTGCCAAAAAGAAAACCGCCCGAAAAGTCCGGGCGGCTAAATTCGATGCATTCGCAAAAAGCGGTTTAGACTTCGTCCATCAACTGCGCTTTTGCCGTCACCAAAAGGGCGTTCATCTTGGTGCGGATATCTGCGTCAGACACTTTGCCATCCAGATCGCCCGATACTTTGCGCAGGACGTCCTCATCGCCGGCTTCTTCGAAATCGGACTTGATGACTTCGACCGCATAGGCGTCGGCATCTGCGCCGGTTTTCCCTAAAAGTTCGGCCGCCCAAAGACCCAGCAGTTTGTTCCGGCGCGCTTCGGCCTTGAACTGCATCTCTTCATCATGGGCAAATTTGTTTTCAAAGGCGCTTTCGCGATCATCAAAACTGGACATTGGTATTCTCTCCCTTTGGGGGCCATCATATGGTTTCCCTTCCAGATATCGTGCCTTTTGGCCTTGATACAAGTCAAACCCGCGCGCCATCTTGCGACGCGCCCAAGTTTATCTTATAGCCCGCGCAACCTCACATGCCATCCTTGCACATCGTCAGGGCTGGCCCGAATTTTCCTGGAGACACCATGGCACGGCGTAAGATGATCTATGAAGGCAAAGCCAAGATCCTCTATGAAGGTCCCGAGCCTGGCACACTTGTCCAGTATTTTAAGGATGATGCGACCGCATTTAACGCTGAAAAGCGGGATGTGATCGAAGGCAAAGGCGTGCTGAATAACCGCCTGTCCGAGTTTTTCATGACCGGTCTGGCCAATATCGGCATTCCAACGCATTTCATTCGCCGCCTGAACATGCGCGAGCAACTGATCCGCGCCGTTGAGATTGTTCCGCTCGAAGTTATTGTGCGAAATTACGCCGCAGGCACCATGGCAAAGCGCCTTGGGATGGAAGAGGGCACACAGCTGCCGCGCCCGGTTGTTGAGTTTTCCTACAAAAACGACGACCTTGGCGATCCGCTGGTACCCGAAGAATATATCATCGCCTTTGGCTGGGCCAATCAGCAGGATCTGGATGACATCATCGCGCTTGCACTGCGTGTGAATGACTTCATGTCGGGCGTCATGATGGGCGTCGGCATCAAATTGATCGATTTCAAGATCGAGATTGGCCGTGTCTATGATGGCGACTTCATGCGCCTTATCATTGCCGATGAGATCAGCCCCGATAGCTGCCGCTTGTGGGATATCGAAACCGGCCAGAAGCTGGACAAAGACGTCTTCCGCCGTGATCTGGGCAGCCTGACCGACGCTTACACTGAAGTGGCCCGCCGCTTGGGTGTTCTGCCCAAAACCAGTGCGACCGGGGCAAAACCAACACTGATAAACTGATGGATATTGTCCTTTACGCTATCATCGGAGCCGTGCTTTTGGGTCCGATTGTCATTTGGCAACGCCGTCCTCGCTTTCCTAAGACGGCGGCAGATTTGCAATCGGACAATTTTCAAAAACTGTATGATGGCCAGAACCGATTTTTTGGCTCAAAAGAGGCAAATGATGCAGTTCGCCTTCGACTAAGAGAACAAGGCGATGACCTGTCATCAGAGAGAATAGTCGATCATTTCGCGGCTGTAGTGCAAGAGCAGGATGCGGCTTCCTATTCGAAGCTTTCTGAAATATTACAGACGGCAGGCTTCACTGTTGGTAATCAAGGCACCGATAGACCTGACTACATTCAGTTTTCAAAAGCCACGACCATTTCTTCGATGGTATTCGACAAAAAAACAATGGAACTCAACGATTTCCTCTATGAGCATGGCTGGCAATATGATGGCTGGGGATGTGCTGTTGTGACAACAAAGGAAGACTAACGTGAAAGCCACCGTAACCGTGATGTTGAAAAACGGCGTTCTGGATCCTCAGGGCGAGGCGATCCGCCATGCGCTTGGGGCGCTTGGCTTTGAGGGCGTTGAAGGCGTCCGCAAAGGCAAAGTGATTGAGCTGGATCTGGCCGATGGCACCACCGAAGCGCAAGTGACCGATATGTGCGAAAAGCTGCTCGCCAATACCGTGATCGAAAGCTACAGCGTGGAGCTGGGCTGATGAAAGCGGCGGTCATTGTCTTCCCGGGGTCCAATTGCGACCGAGATCTGAAAGTTGCGTTTGAGCGGGCCGGGTTCGAGACCCAGATGGTGTGGCACAAAGACAGCGCCTTGCCAGAAGGCATCGACCTGATTGGCGTGCCGGGCGGTTTCTCTTACGGCGATTATCTGCGTTGCGGGGCCATTGCTGCACAATCGCCCATCGGCAAGGCCGTTGTGGCGCATGCCAACCGGGGCGGGTATATTTTCGGTGTTTGCAATGGGTTCCAGATCCTGACCGAGATGCAGCTTTTGCCGGGCGCGTTGCTACAAAATGCCGGGATCAAATATATCTGTAAGTCGGTTGGCTTGAGTGTCGAAACCACCGACAGCGCCTTTACCTCGGACTATTCCAAGGGGCAGGTCGTGACCGTGCCCGTTGCCCATCACGAGGGCAATTACACAGCGGACCCAGAGACTTTGGCCGCGCTGAAGGGCGAAGATCGAGTCGCGTTCCGCTATACAGATAACCCCAATGGGTCGGATGATAATATCGCGGGAATTCTCAGCGAAAATCGCCGGGTGCTGGGCATGATGCCTCATCCTGAACGGATGTCGGAAGCGGCTCATGGCGGCACCGATGGCGCGGCGCTTTTTTCTGGATTGGCCGGGGCATTGGTCAGCGCCTGACTTGGGCTTGAGCATGCCGCCCATCGGGCCTAGATTCGCCCTATGACCCAATCGACTGGCAATTCATCAAAACCACGCGCGCCCAATCTTCGGCGCGCTTGGTTCCTGCGCGGTCTGATGGTGCTGTTTCTGGCGATCGCGGTTGGCGTCGTCTGGGTTTCGAATTTCTGGCTGACGCAGCGCTTTACCGAAACCACGCGCAGCCGGGCCGAACTGCGCCTTGCGCTTTATTCCGGCTCGATCATTTCCGAGCTGCAGCGAAATTCTGTCGTTCCGCTTTTGCTTAGCCGTGATCCCACGCTGACCCGTTCACTGGTTGCGTCAGACTATTCGACCACGTCGCAGCGCCTGATTTCCTATCGCGAAGAAATTGGCGCAGAATCGTTGGTTCTTTTGGACCGCGAGGGCAGGGTGGTTGCTGCAACCGACCGAAATCAAATCGGCGAAAATCGTAGCACCGAGCCTTATTTTGTTCAGGCTTTACGCAGTGAGGACACCGTCTTTACCACGTCAGAGCTGGACACTGGTGCCTTTGATTTCACCTTTGCCAGACAGGTCGATATTGACGGACAACTTTTCGGTGTGATCTTGGTCAAGGTCGATCTGGGACGTCTGGAAGACCGCTGGCGTGGCACATCAGAGGCGGTATTCGTGGCCAATTCTGAAGGCCATATCATCCTTTCCACCGAGCCGCGCTGGCGCGGACATGAAGAGCTTGAGGCCGTCGAATTACGCTCGCCGAACTCGGCCATTCAACGTGCGATTGAAACGGCTGGCGACTGGGCCTTCTCTGCTGCGGGTCCATATTTCTCGGGATCGACGACTCTGCGCCTTGAAAGCCGCATCCCGTTTCGGGGATGGCGGCTTGTAAGCTTTACCGCCTATGCCTCGGTTCGCGAACGCGTAAACTCGGTTCTGGCGCTCGAAATCATGGGATTCGCATTGCTTTTAGCGGGGGGCTTTTATGTTTTGAGCCGCCGGGCGCGATCTCAATCGGTCTTCTTCCAACGGGAATCGGCAGAGCTTCGCCGGTTGAACATTCGCCTGCAGCGGGAAATTGCCGAACGCCAAAAGGTCGAACGCAACCTCGAAGAGGCCGAAGCGAGCCTTCAGCAAAGCTCGAAACTAGCGGCATTGGGCGAGATGTCTGCGGCCGTCAGTCACGAGCTAAATCAACCGCTTGCGGCGATGAAAACTTATCTGGCCGGGGCCAAGCTGTTGTTGCAACGCAGGCGGCCCGATGAGGCGCTGTCTTCGTTCCAAAGGATCGACGATCTTTTGGACCGAATGGGCGCCATTACCCGGCAGCTAAAATCCTATGCCAGAAAGGGCGGAGACGCGTTTCAGGACGTTGATATAAGGGCGGCGCTCAGCTCGGCTTTGACGATGATGGAACCACAGCTTCGACAGATGGTGGTTGAGATCACTCAAACCATGCCGCGTGAGCCTGTCATGGTCCATGCGGACCGGCTTCGTCTTGAGCAGGTTATCATTAACCTATTGCGCAATGCGCTGGATGCGATGAAGGGCATTGATACCCGCGAGCTTGACCTGATTATTGCCGAGGGTGATGACGTTATTCTGACCGTTCGCGACAATGGTGGGGGGATTGACGATCTCGACGCTTTGTTCGAGCCCTTCTACACAACGAAAAAGCCCGGCGATGGTGTCGGCCTTGGTTTGGCGATCTCATCTGGGATCGTGAAAGACCTTGGCGGGCGGCTTACGGCGCGCAATGCGGAAAATGGCGGAGCTGTCTTCGAGGTTCGTCTGCCGCGTGCCGCCCAAGCGCATGAAGCCGCCGAGTAACGAGGCAGAAAAGGAAGTGCGATGCGAATAGCAATCGTCGACGATGAACAGGATATGCGCCAATCGATCAGCCAATGGCTGGCGCTGTCGGGGTTCGAAACCGAAACTTATTCCGGCGCGGAAGAGGCGCTGAAACATATCGGGCCAGATTTTTCCGGTGTGGTGGTGACGGATATCAAAATGCCCGGAATGGACGGCATGGCCTTTCTAAAACGCCTGATGGGCATGGATAGCGCATTGCCGGTGATTATGATCACAGGTCACGGCGACGTTCCTATGGCAGTCGAGGCGATGCGGCTTGGCGCTTATGATTTCTTGGAAAAGCCGTTTAACCCTGACCGGATGACCGAACTGGCCAAACGGGCAGGTCAGGCACGACGCCTGACCTTGGACAACCGGGCGCTTCGGCGCGAATTGTCGGACGGAACCGTTCTGATGCGCAAGCTGATTGGCTCATCACCCGTGATGGAACGACTGCGTGAGGACATTCTGGATCTGGGACAGGCCGATGGCCATGTTCTGATCACGGGCGAAACCGGAACTGGCAAAACGCTAGTGGCCCATGCGCTGCATGCGGTTGGACCGCGCGCAGGCAAGCCCTTGGTGCCTGTTTCCTGCGCCGCGCATGACGAAGCCTCGCTTGGCGCAATGCTGTTTGGGCCTGTGGGCGAGGGGCAAAACCTGCCCTTGATCGAACAAGCGCGCGGCGGCTCGCTATTGCTGGAAGATATCGAAGCACTGCCGCAGGCTCTGCAAGCCCGGCTGTTGACCACGATCAATGATATGGGCAACCCGGCTGAAACCCGGATCGTCGCGATTTGTAACGCGTCTGACCCTGATACGGGTTGCGAAAAGGCGTTGAGGCCAGATCTGTTTTACCGCCTTGCTGCAATGCGGATCGATTTGCCAGCGCTACGCGTGCGCGGCGAAGATATCCTGACGCTTTTCAATCGGTTTGGTGAACAATTTGCGGAAGAATATGGCACCGACGCGCCGCAAGTGACGGCGCAAGAGGCCGCACAGCTTTTGCAAGCGCCATGGCCGGGTAACGTGCGCCAACTGATCAACATCGCAGAACGCGCGATTTTGCAGCAGCGCCGGGGGTCAGGCTCCATTGCCTCGCTTTTGATGGCGGAAGGCGAAGAGAACACTCCGCAGGTGGATGGCGAAGGCAAGCCTTTGAAGGAATATGTCGAAGCCTTTGAACGCATGTTGATCGACAACACCATGCGCCGTCACCGCGGCTCGATCGCATCTGTTATGGAAGAACTTTGTCTGCCGCGCCGGACGCTGAATGAGAAGATGGCGAAGTACGGTCTGAGCCGGTCGGATTATCTGTAACCGAATATCGACGGATCGGTTTTACGGCGATCCGCACAGAATTGGGCGTGGCGCGCTTGGGTGCGCCACGCCAATCGTAAAAAATCAGCGCGCTATTTGGGCAAATTCCTCCTCTGGCAAGGCCGAGGCGACGAATAGCCATTGTAATCGTTTGCAAAGTGCCCTTAATGTCACAGGTAGAGGCACGATATCGATTTGCCTCAAACCAGTTTCTCTGACCGACTTACGGCGCGCGGGATTTAGCGGCGCCGATTTCGGGAAGGTCACCCGGGGATCGGTACGCAGAAAACCACGGACCGCCCCCATATTTGAATTGCCCGTCCGTATTTTTTCGGTTCGGGCCTACGAACGGATGGCGCCGCAACGTGCGTCATCGGAGATAAACCGCGATGCAACGCGTACAGGCAATGACGAACCGGAGAGCAGGGGCCAAACCGCCCAGTGCCGCCGATTGCCGCGCGCCCATCGCCATTTCAGGACATGTCGAACGTTTATCCGGAGCCCCGCCAGGGGCCTCTGACCGGCGGTCGATTGCAAGGATAAAATGGCAAAGAAGATGCTTATCGATGCCACACACGCGGAAGAGACCCGCGTCGTTGTGGCAGACGGAAACAAGGTTGAGGAGTTCGACTTTGAGTCGCTGAACAAGCGGCAACTGGCAGGAAATATTTATTTGGCAAAGGTCACGCGGGTTGAACCCTCGTTGCAGGCCGCATTTGTCGACTATGGCGGAAATCGCCATGGGTTTTTGGCCTTTTCCGAGATCCACCCCGATTATTACCAGATCCCCACCGCTGATCGCGAAGCGCTGATCGCGGAGGAACAGGAATATGCACGGTCGCAAGATGAAGTCGAAGAAGGCCCGCCTGAAACCAAGCCAAAACGGCGCCGTCGTCGGCGCAAGCCGTCTGGATCGGACACAACAGTTGCGGCAAAAACCGAAACGGATGCCGTCACCACCGGTGAAGTTGGCGAAGATACAACCTCGCCATCTGGTATGGATGTTGTGGATCTGGAGACAGATGCCGCAGATTCAACTCTGATCGTGGATGGTGCCGCGCCCGAAACGGTTTCAGACACACCTGTTCTTTCCGAAGAAGCGCCAAGCGAAGATGCGCCGCAAGCCGAGGTCGATGCACCCGAAGCCGCTGAAACCGCGGCAGCTACCGCGAGTGAGGCTGCGCCTGAGGTAAGCGATGCGCCAGACGCGGATGTTGCGTCGACAGATACTGCCCCCGAAGAGGCGGCGCCCGCCGTTGAAACCGCTGAAGGTGCAGAAACTGATGAAACGGCCGCAGAAGCGGCTGCTCCGGTTGAAGACGCAAAGCCTGCGCCCAAACGCCGTCGGGCGTCTCGCAAAAAGGCGAAAGCCGCACCAGAAGAGGGTGCACCTGCAGAAGACGCAGAAACAGCGCCAGAGGATGGTGAATCAGCCGATCCGGATATTTCGACCGTCGCAGATGATGACGATCAGGAAGATATCCGGCCCGTGCGCAAACCGCGCCCGCGCCGCTATAAGATCCAGGAAGTCATCAAAGTACGCCAGATCATGCTGGTTCAGGTTGTTAAGGAAGAGCGCGGGAACAAAGGCGCGGCCCTGACCACCTATCTGTCGCTGGCTGGCCGCTATTGCGTTTTGATGCCTAACACAGCACGTGGCGGTGGCATCAGCCGGAAAATTACCAATGCCGCGGACCGTAAGAAGTTAAAAGAAATCGCCACGTCGCTGGACGTGCCGCAAGGCGCTGGCCTAATTGTGCGTACGGCTGGAGCTAATCGCACCAAGTCCGAGATCAAACGCGACTATGAATATCTGCAACGGCAATGGGAGCAGGTCCGCGATTTGACTCTGAAATCCGTTGCGCCCGCACCGATTTATGAGGAAGGCGATCTGATCCACCGGACGATCCGCGACCTTTATAATCGTGATATCGACGAAGTACTGGTCGAAGGCGAAGCCGGGTATCGCCACGCCAAGAACTTCATGAAAATGATCATGCCTTCTCATGCAAAGAAGGTGAAACACTATAACGAGCCGATGCCGCTCTATGCGCGTTTCCAAGTCGAAGGCTATCTGGCCGATATGTTCAACCCGGTCGTACAGTTGCGGTCAGGTGGATATATCGTGATCGGGATCACCGAAGCGCTTGTTGCGATTGACGTGAACTCGGGTCGGGCGACCAAGGAAGGCTCGCTTGAGGAAACGGCAACCAAAACCAATTTGGAAGCCGCCGAAGAAGTGGCGCGCCAATTGCGCCTGCGGGATTTGGCTGGTCTTATTGTTATCGACTTCATCGATATGGATGAGCGTAAGAACAATGCTGCCGTCGAAAAGCGTATCAAAGATAAGCTGAAAACCGATCGCGCGCGCATTCAAGTAGGCCGCATTTCGGGCTTTGGTCTTTTGGAAATGAGCCGCCAGCGCCTGCGCCCTGGTATGCTTGAAGCGACCACTCAGCCGTGTCATGCCTGCCACGGCACCGGTCTGGTGCGTTCGGATGACAGTCTTGCCCTGTCGATCTTGCGTCAGTTGGAAGAAGAAGGCACGCGCGGTCGCTCGCGTGAGGTTTTGGTGACGGCTCCGGTTGGCATCGTGAACTTCATTATGAATTCAAAGCGCGAATATTTAGCAGCCATCGAAGGCCGCTACGGAATGGCCGTTCGCATCGAAGCCGATCCGATGTTGGTGTCGCCCGACTTCAAGATTGAAAAGTTCAAAACAGCCACACGTAAGGTTGTTGCCGCTGCCCCCGTTATATCGATGGACAGCGCCTTGATGGACGAGATTGAGGCGGAAGCAGACGCTGAAATCGAAGAAACGCAGGCCGAAGTAACCGCACCAGAAGCCGAAACACCGGAAGAAGGTGCGCCAAAGAAACGCCGTCGTCGTCGCCGGGGCGGACGCGGGCGCCGTAAAAACTCGGATGTCGCAAATGGTGAGACTGACGCCGAGACGCCATCGGAAGCATCCGCTGACACCGATACGGCAACAGACGAAACGCCAGCCGAAGCAGCTCCCGTTGAGGGCGCCGAGGGTGTTGTGACGGAAGAGGCCGAAGAAAAGCCAGCCGAAAAACCGAAGCGCAAGCGCAGCCGAAAGAAAGCACCTGTCGCCGAAGCGGAAGTGCCTGTAGCGGACGAATCTGTAACAGAAGAAATCCCTGAAGCCGCGCCAACGGAAGCCACGCCTGTTGAGGTTGCAGCAGAAGACACACCCGTCGAAGAGGCCGCCGTTGAGGCCGCCGTTGAGGAGGCCAGTGCCGAGCCAGTGCCGGAACCAGAGGTTGCTGCTGCAGAGCCAGAGGGTGCCGAGCCTGACGTTGCCTCCGAGCAGGACGAACCCGCGCCTGAACCTGTGATGGCCGAAGCTGCGCCAGAACCAGAGCCCGTGCCGGTTGTTGCCGAAGAGCCTGCCGCGCCGCCAAAGCCAAAGCGCAGCGGTTGGTGGAACCTCGGGTAAAGTACACCCCCCAAAGTAAAAGGGCGCCGCGATCCATTCGTGGCGCCCTTTTTCATTCTGATGCAAAGCAGCCTTAGTTCATTGCGGCCCGCAGCTCTTCGGCCAGATCTGCCATTTGCTCATAGGGCAGATATCCGCGGATCAATTGATCGCCCATCACGAAGGACGGCGTGCCTGAGATTTGCATCCGTTCGGCCAATTCATGATTTGCAGCAATTACGGCTGTCACCTCAGGTGACTCCATCGCGCCCATGATGGCATCGGCATCCAGCTCAAGCCCCTCGGCCAGACGGCGAAGACTGTCTTCGGTATAGTCGCCCCGGAAATTCATCAACGCGTCATGCACATCGTAATAGGCATCATCGCCAGCAACTTGCTGAGTTGAAATCGCAAAGCGCGATGCTAGAACGGATTGCTCACCAAGAATTGGTAACTCTTTAATGATAATACGTATGTTGCCATCTGTTTCGATCAGTTCGGTCACATCGGGATAGGCGCGCCGGCAATAGCCGCAGCGGTAATCCATAAATTCGACCAACACGATGTCGCCATCTGGGTTGCCGCCTTCCCAATCCAACTCACTGTTAAAAAGCGCATCGGCGTTGGACAGAACAAGTTGCTGATCTTGCTGGCCTGCTGCCTCGGCCTGCCGCGCTTCAAGCACGTTGATGGCTTCGATCAGGACCTCGGGGTTCTCCAAAAGGTAATCGCGAATCTCTTGGCGAAAAGTGGCGCGTTCGGCGTCGGACATGTCGCCGATGCCGTCCGCTATAGCGGGCGCGGTGGCCAGCCCCGTTGCAAGAACAAGAGGGGCAAGAATAAAGGGCTTCATATCTATCTCCGGGATAAAGCGATTTGAGCAGTATTTAGCACATCTTGGGCGCGCAGCCATCCAGATGAGCCATGTGGTAACAACCCCGACGCGCGATTTGCGTGAAGTTGCGCATCTTCGAACCGGCCCAGCAAAGCATAGCGTTCCGCGGTGGCGACTGACGCCAACCCGATTTCGCCAAGGCGGGCATGTGCCAGCCCAAGATCGCGCATAAGGCGTGGGTTAAATGGATCCCGGGCGCGGGCACGTTGCAAAGCCTCTAAGGCGCGGCGGGTGTCGGGGGTATTGTCGGTCGCCAGAAGGGCGCGCCCATAGCTGGCAAGGATAAGCCCGTCACGGGGGGCCAGTTCAACGGCACGCCCATAGGCGGAAATGGCATTTTGAAAGCGGCCCGCTTCATATAGGATCTGGCCGCGCAGCTCATGATAATAGGGATCACTTGGCCGCATTGAAATTAACGCAGTGACCTCGGCCAGCGCACGATCATAATCTGGCTGACGCATATAGGCGACAGACCGGCGCAGGCGTGAGATTTCATCCGAACTGTTTCGACCGACCCGGCGCAACGTCCAAGACGGCGCGCGCAAAAACGCCGTAAGCTTGCCCTGACTGCGCGCCCACCAATAAAGCGTTGTGTTGTCTGGCTCTGGCGCGTCTTGCCCCGCCGCCATTGCCCTGACTGAACGCAGCCGGTCGCGTGTCAGTGGATGAGTGCGTAAATAGGGGTCTTGGCGCCCAACAGACAGTGCCTCTTGCCCGCGAAAGATATTTAGGACGGCCTCCATTGCGGCTGGGTCCACGCCTGCGGAAATCAAATATCGGATGGCGGATGCATCGGCGCTGGCCTCTTCCGCGCGAGTATGGGCGAACAGCGCGCGTTGCGCGGAGCTGGCAATCCCTGCGGCCAGCCCGATCCCTGCGCCAGCTTCATCCGATGCAATGCCTGCGGCAATGCCCAAAAGCAGCCCGATCCGAGCCGCCGTATTGGCCGCCCCGATATTGCCCGCGCGCCGGGTGAAATGCCCGTTGGCAATATGGGCCGCCTCATGGGCAATGATGGCCTGAAACTCTGCCGGGCTTTCCAACTGCATCAACAGCCCTGAATGGATAAAGATGTGCCGCGCATCAACGACGAAAGCGTTCAGTGATCCATCTTCTACAATAATTATCTGGATCGATGTCGGCAAACCGGCGGCGCGCAAAATTGGCGCGGCAAGGTTTTGCAATCCGCGCTCGATCTCGGCGTCGCGAATAATTGTTTGCGCCCCGGCCATGCTGGCCGACACGACAAAAAACAGCGCCACACATCGTGCGATCAGAGACATTGACCTTCCTCGTTCTGGCTGGTTCAACCAAACACAGCTTAAGGAGAGGACGATGCGAGTTTCAAGCCGTTCAAACGTTGATGCCTTTATCGTGATGGATGTAATGGAAGCCGCCCGCGCCGCAGAGGCTGAGGGGCGCCATATAATTCATATGGAAGTGGGCCAGCCCGGCACCGGCGCGCCGCTGGCTGCGCAAGACCGCCTGATCGCAGAGATGAAATCCGCTCCACTTGGGTACACCGTGGCGCTTGGCCGTCCGGATTTGCGCAAGGGAATCGCCGCGCTTTATGATGAATGGTACGGAATTGATCTTGATCCGGCCCGCGTTGTCGTAACCTCTGGCGCGTCGGGGGCCTTCATCTTGGCGTTTTCGGCGCTTTTTGATGCGGGCGACAAGGTTTGTCTGGGCGAACCATGTTATCCTTCGTACCGGCAGATCCTCAAAGCCATGAGCCTTGAGCCAATTGGCGTGCAAACCACCGAAGCAACCCGGTTTCAGCCAACCCCTGATCATCTGACCGATGATATGGCGGGCCTAATTGTTGCCTCGCCCGCCAATCCAACCGGAACGATGCTGGACCGCGCAGCGCTGATTGAGCTTGCCGATGCCACAAAGGCGCGGGATATGGCTTTGATCTCGGACGAAATTTATCATGGGCTTCAATATGATGGCCCTGCGGTCACGGCGCTTGATGTGACCGATGAAGTTTATGTCGTGAACTCCTTCTCGAAGTATTTTTCTATGACAGGCTGGCGACTTGGCTGGCTGGTGGTGCCTCCAGATCACGTGCGCCCCGTCGAACGTTTGGCGCAAAACATGTTTATCTGTCCGCCCCATGCCGCGCAGGTAGCGGCGCTTGGCGCTCTGTCGCCCGAAGGCCGGGCCGAGCTGGACGCCCATCGCGATGTCTATACCGAAAACCGCCGGCGGATGCTGGATGGGCTGGCAAAGGCCGGGTTTGACAAGATTGCCCCAGCAGATGGTGCATTTTATATCTATGCAGATATCTCGGCGTTCAGCACAGACTCGCGGGCTTTTGCAGCAGAGATATTGGAAAAAGCGGATGTTGCTGTGACACCCGGTCTGGATTTCGACCCCATTCGCGGCGCGCAGACATTGCGTTTTTCCTATGCGCAATCGACAGCGGATATTACTGAAGGGCTTGCAAGGCTTGCTAAGTTTATGAGCGCCCGCGCCGGTGTTTAAGGCTTGGGCAATGCCCGTGTATTTGCTAGGCTTTTCTCTATTGTTTTAATAAGAGCTTTTGCCTTGATGTTACGTGCGACGCTGCTTTCTATATCACTGATTTTATGTGGAATATCTGCGCAGGCGCAGGAATTCAGGGCATTGGCGCGGGTGTTGGCCGAGGGCAGTTCGCTTCAAGATGATGGCCGCGACGTGGTGATGCGCTTGGCCTTGACCCAAGGCGTGCCCTACCGCGTCTTTACCCAAGATGACCCCCGCCGGCTAATCGTCGATTTTCGGACAGTGAACTGGGACGAGATTACGGAAAGCTTCGATGCCTCTGACCGCGTGACGCGGTTTGTGACGGGGCGGGCGGATCAGGGCTGGTCCCGCATTGTGCTGCATTTGGATCGCGCCATGGGTGTGGAAGAGGCGGGGATGACGACCGATCCCAATTCGGGGACGGCCGAGATTACTCTGCGTTTATCGCCTGTTTCTGCCAGTACCTTCGCTGAAAATGCGCGCTTGCCGCTTGGTGTAAGCTTGCCGCCTGTTCCAATTCAATCCGCACCCGCGCTACGCGAAAATGGTTTGCCGATGATTGTTCTTGATCCCGGCCATGGCGGTATCGATCCGGGCGCGCAGCGCGCGGGGGTTGATGAGGCGGATTTGATGTTGGTCTTTGCCATCGAACTGCGCGAGGTGCTTTTGCGATCTGGCCAGTTTGATGCGGTTTTAACCCGTGAGGGCGATTGGTTTGTATCGCTTCCCGAGCGTGTCACCATTGCCCGCAGCGTTGGCGCTGCCGCGTTTTTATCGTTGCATGCGGATGCGTTAGCCGAAGGGCGGGCGCATGGGGCGACGGTGTATACATTATCGGATTCCGCTAGCGATGAAGCGTCCGAGGCATTGGCTGAATTGCACGACCGGGCGGATCTCTTGGCCGGCGTTGATCTTTCCGGCGCCGATGATGAAGTTGCGGGGGTTTTGATTGATTTGGCCCGCCTCGAAACCTCGCCCAGGTCCGAGGCTTTGGCTGATCATTTGGTGGATGGGCTTGCCGGGGCCGGGGCTGGATTGCACCGGCATCCGCGATTACAGGCGGGGTTTTCAGTTCTCAAGGCGGCGGATATCCCATCTGCCTTGGTTGAGTTGGGCTTTATGTCCGATGAAAGTGATCTTCAAAACCTGCGCAATCCAGAATGGCGCGCCGAAGTGCAGGCCGGTATTCGTGACGCGCTGCTTTTGTGGTTGGCCGAGGATGAGGTGACAAGCGCCTTGCTGCGTCAGTAACCAAATAATTAAATTTTAAGGGGTGCATTTTGCGGAGGGCTTGAACGCGTCTCTGCAATTGATTTGTCGTGATACAATGTGCCAATTGTATCATTTTTCAGGGGCGAGGCCGGGGAGCGCCGCCCCTGAAGGGTATCAAGGACCAGGAAGAGGTAAGCGGCCCTTAATGCCGGATACGATCAGCGAATATTGTAGGCGCGTGTTGCTTCGCGCTCAGCTTCGTGCCGCGTCACGCCAATATCCTCAAGAATATGATCGCTCATATTTCTCAGGGCTTTACGGCTATGATTCCACTCAATCCATCGGATGCACACAACGGCCAGACGAAGCAATGTAGCCGAAAGCGGTGTCACCTTGCGTCCGGCAAGGGGGGCTAAAGCGGTTTCTGCATATGTCTGTGTCATGGCATGTTCCTTTTCTATTGTATCGACACAATGTTGATTGACTCGGTGTATAAACTTGATACAAAGCAAAAAAGGAATGGTCGAGGGAAACATTGTAATGAATACAATTTGGCAGCCGAGCCTCGATGGGATTCCCGGCCCGAAATACCAAGCGGTCGTTGCAATGATCCGTTCGGCAATTGACGGCAATCTTTTGACGGTTGGCACCAAATTGCCGCCAGTGCGGGAGCTTGCCTGGCAGTTATCCATCACGCCGGGAACCGTCGCGCGAGCCTATTCGATTCTGACGGAAGAGGGTGTGCTTGAAGCAGCAGTAGGGCGCGGGACCTTTGTCGCGCCGCCCAAAGCCGCCGTTTTAGACGATGTCTGGTCGCGCGATGAGCCGGTGCGCGGCGATGAGCCGACCGGGATGGTTAGCCTCTTTAGTCCGCGCATTCCGGATATGGGGCAAGTCGACGTGATCCGACAAGCCATGCAGGCCATGGCAAAAGATGACCCTTGGTACTTTCTCAATTACCCGACACGAGATGCCTATCGCCCTGTGCGCGAAGCGGTCCAGCGGTGGTTGTCGTCTTTACACCTCGGCGCTTTCACCGAGGCAGATGTTGTACTGACTCATGGCGGCCAAAACGCCATTTGCGCCACGATGCAATCCATCTTTCACGGCCCGCGACCCGTCGTCTTTGTCGAAGAGTTGTCCTATGCTGGCTTTCGCCGTGCGGCAGAGTTGATGCGCGCCGATGTTGTGGCGGTGCCGATGGACGGGCAGGGGATGAGTGCCGACGCTTTGGAGCGCCTGGCCCGCACGCATCAAGGCCAAGCGATTTGTGTGACACCAGAAGTTCAAAACCCAACGGGTGGTTTCATGCCGCTGGAACGCCGCCGCGCCATAATCGAGGTTGCAGAACGACATGACCTTCAGATCATCGAGGATGATTGCTATCGCATCGACACGGCCCGCGCGCCGTCCTTTCGCGCCCTTGCGCCAGAACGTGGATGGCATGTGTCATCGGTTTCGAAAAGTTTGACACCATCATTGCGGGTGGGCTTTGCGCTGGCGCCGATCGGGCGCTCGGCGGACCTCAGACGCGCAGCGGAATACGGGTATTTTGGTGTGTCTCAACCCATTGCTGAGCTAACGCGCCGTTTGCTGTCTCACCCCGAGATTTTCGACATTGCCGCGAAAGTGCGCGGCAGGATTGGCGAATTTGTCCGCGTCGCGGTTAATGTGTTGGGCGGGCATGATTTGGATTGGGATGCCTCGGTGCCATTCTTGTGGCTGCACCTGCCATCAGGTTGGCGCGCCGCTGCCTATTGCCGGGCAGCAGAGCAGACCGGCGTACAAATTAGATCCGCCGATGAGTTCTGTCTCCGCGATGGCCGTGCCCCGCAAGCGGTGCGGATTGCCATCAATACGCATGTGCCTTTGGACCAGTTTGAGCAAGCGATGCAGAACCTGCGGCGCCTTTTGGACAACCCGCCTGAGCAAATTAGCGTCTAAATGGTGGGGTAAAATAATACCTTATTTTTAACACTCTGTTTTTGAACGATATTTCATGGATTATTGGCCTTGAATTTGCGATAGGACCGGGTAAAAACAGCGCATCCAGTCGGGGGCTTGCCCTCGATTTGTTTTTTCTGATGCAAACGGCTGCAAAAGCCCGATGCCCCCGCAAGGAAAACCGACAATGAAGACCTTTTCTGCCACTCCGGCGGATATCGAAAAAAGCTGGATCCTGATCGACGCCGAAGGCGTGGTTCTGGGCCGTCTTGCTTCGATCATCGCCATGCACCTGCGCGGTAAACACAAGCCGACCTTCACCCCACACATGGACATGGGCGACAATGTTATTGTCATCAATGCCGACAAAGTGCAGGTGACCGGCAACAAGCGCAACAAGCCAAACTACTGGCACACTGGCTATCCAGGTGGGATCAAATCCCGCACGACTGGCCAGATCCTTGAAGGCAAATACCCAGAGCGCGTGCTGACCCAAGCGGTTAAGCGCATGCTGCCCGGTGGCCCTTTGAGCCGTCAGCAAATGACCAACCTGCGTGTCTATGCAGGTGGCGAACATCCCCATGAAGCACAAGATCCCAAAGTGCTGGATGTTAAATCCATGAACCCCAAGAATACACGGAGCTGAGTGATATGGCCGAGACCCTTACCTCGCTCGAAGAGCTGCAAGCCGTTGCTGCAGGTGGCGATGCCACTGCTGAAGCGATTGAACTGGAAGCCCCCCGTGAGCCGGTGCGCGATGCGCTTGGTCGCTCCTATGCGACTGGCAAACGGAAAGACGCGGTTGCCCGCGTTTGGATTAAGCCCGGTTCGGGCAAAGTCACCGTAAACGGCAAAGAGATGAACGTCTATTTTGCCCGTCCGGTTCTGCAAATGATCCTGCGTCAGCCGTTCACCGTTGCGGACCGCGAAGATCAGTTTGACGTGACCGCGACCGTTAAAGGCGGCGGCCTGTCTGGTCAGGCCGGTGCGGTTAAGCACGGCATTTCGGTTGCTCTGCAGCGTTACGAGCCCAGCCTTCGCGGCGCATTGAAAGCCGCTGGCTTCCTGACCCGCGACAGCCGTGTTGTTGAACGGAAAAAATTCGGTCGCCGCAAAGCGCGTCGTTCGTTCCAGTTCTCCAAGCGTTAATTCGCGTCATATACGACTTTCAAGAAAGGGCCGCCTGCAATTGGGCGGCCCTTTTTTCATGGCCATTTGTCCGGTTGCCGTGAAAATTATTGTAATGCGATCACATCGCCGGCTGAAAATCCGCTGAGCGCAGCACTGACCGAGGGGTGGTAGGGTTCTGCCCAGTCGCTGCTTTGTCCGATTTCGACAAAGACCATCGCATCCGGCGCCAAGTCATCCAAAAATGCCTGCCAAGGTTCAAAATCCTCACGCTGGCCGCTGGCGCTATAGTGGATCGGGTCGGCAAGATGCAGGTCAGGGCGTAAGTAGCGGGTATGCAGATCGGCAAAGACCAGAATTGCCCCTTCGGGGACGGAGTCATATCGCGCAAGGCGGTCTTGCACTGCGTCATTGTAACGGCTTGGCTGTCCCACGGCCTGAAGCGCCAAAACCGCCAGAGAGAGCGCCGCCATACTGGCCAAAAACGCGGCTGTGGCAGGGGCGGCATTGGGCCAGCGCAGGAACACTATGTGAAAGGCCCCGAGGAAAACCAACAAGCTGCCCGGTGCGAGAAGACGAAACCCGAACCCGTCAAATGCAGCGCGCCAACGCAAAAATATAATGGCGGCAAGATATAAGAACCCCATGAACAAGAAAACCCAAGCCAGTGGATCGATAGGCCGCGCTGGCGTTCGGTCTGCAGGGTTTTTGAGGGCGACCCCAATGCAAAGGGCAATAGCCAAGACCATGATGCCAAAGACCGCGAGATCTAGGGTGTTTCCGGGGTCCCAGTTGGGAAGCGGCAAAATTGCTTTGCGGATGACGGCCAATGCCAGTTGTCTGAAAAGCTCCATATTGGTTTCTGGTGCCGGGACCCGGTCGATCCCGGTTAGATGTCCGGTCAAGGCTTGGTTGTTCAGAAGATAGGCGATGATCGTCCCAATGACGGCAATGATAATGACGACGCCCAACGCGCTCCGCCTATACCTCCTTGCCCTTAGATCAAGAAGGCAGAGCAGAACCGGCAGGGCAATGGCATAAGCGCCAATATAACGGCACAGGAACAAGCCCAAAACGGCAAGTCCGATGCCGACAATTCGGACGTCAAAACCGTTTTGCGGTGTGCTTAGCGCACGCGCCGCCAAGATGCAGGCCAATACCGAGAAGAACAGGAAGGCCCCCTCGCTCCAGGTGTATGAAAATATGTCCAGAAAAGCGCCGAAACACAGGATCACGGAAAGGGCGAACCCGTTTCGCCCGAAGCTGGCCGAGATCAAAACCAGCGTCGCGATGAACAGGCTAAAATTGAGAATTTTTGAAGCCGTAAAGACAGACGCACCCGAAAGGGCGGCGACCGCCGAAATTGCAGTTGGATACCCCGCAGGCCAGATTGCGAAAGCCGCACGATCGAGCCGGCCGCGGCCATCATTCATGGTGCTAAACCCTTGATCTGCAAGCAAGCTTTCTGCGACGGCCAAATATTGAGTGCTGTCGGGTGTCACAAAGCCATCGGCAGATGCCCAGATCCTGAGGGCCATCAAAATTACGGCGACGATCCCAAAAAGAAGGGTTGCCCCAAGGCGCATTGGCAAAGCAGTTGGCATCGGCGGCCTCCGGAAACGGGTATCGTGCGTCGTGGCAGAATTGGATCGTACCGCTATGCTAAACGGATTGTCATAAAGTCCGCAATGCTGGTGGTTCATTGCCTTCCATAAAGGTGGGCGCGCACGCTCGCCTCCAATTTGCAAATTTCGCGCCGACGCAAGCACGAATCTACTCTCTCGAATAATATCACGGGGATGATTTTGCGGCTCAACATGGTCAGCATCCGCAAGCATCGCGTGTTTTTGGTCGGTCTGGATTTTACCACCACGTTTTCTAATTGCTTTAGAAACCAGATGAAGAATCCTTTGATTTTCCAAATCGAAAATTGGGCTCACTCGAAATTACATTTTAGAGGAGGGTCCAATCGGCTGAATTCACTTTCCGGTTGTTGTTTGCAGAGCCCGTACAATCACCAAGTTGGTGGTTTTAGTGCATCGGATCAAAATATGGGAAAAGCGAAACCTCAGGAATATCTTGCGGCCACCCAACATCGTCCCAGAAACAGGGCAGCACGTCATGAGGTGCTGTGAGGCGGTTCGTATTGTCGTCCGCTGACCCCGAATCGAGCGATGATGTGCCTTGTTGGCCTCTCAGGCTCAGTGCTTGCCCGCGGACGGCACCACTGCCGGATTCAGTACTGCGTAAAAAAAATGCAACAATATTGGGTGTTTGATGACAGTGACGTCACCTCAAGTCAGGAAGAACGCAGAATCTTTTTTAAAACTCTCACAAGGGAAGGTTAGAGAACTGAACTTGTTCCTGCGTCTCGTTTCATGTTTTCTTTGACACAGGAACGATATAGATATGGAAGAAAATTTACTTACCTACGGAGAACACAATGCGTGTTGTTGAACCCCAAAAAAGAATTTGTGACGACAATTTGAATGTGCGTTATCTAATTGATTTTCCAAACTTGGACTTAACTTATTTCGAAATTCCCAAAAATGCGTCTTCCTCGACTAAACATTACCTGTTTTCCGCCAACCGAGGTTTTCCAAATGGCGTGAGTTTTGGGCTTGGGCACGTGTCTTGGTTCAATCTATTTCCAGAGTGCCGGGTCGGCAAAGATGACCCAATTCCTCAGCGTGCGATGTCTCTTGTTCTGGTTCGCGATCCAGTGATGAGAATAAAATCGAGCTACGGCAATATTTTTAAGGGCCGTATGAAAGAAACCGCTACTTTTAAGGGGTTTCTTGAAAATTACTTTGTTGATTACCTCAACTCTCCTAGCACGGATGCGGTTCTTAATCACTTTAAGCCGCAATATTGGTTCCTGCCAGAGTCGGTATTTTCGCGCGACGGCGTTATAATTTTGGATGTAAAAAACGCAAGTCGGATTAAAGGAATTGTTGAAGAAAAGTTGAATACTGAATTTGTTGTTGATTATGGTCGCAGGAACGTATCTTCGAAGAAAGATATTGAATTCGACATGAATGACGATGACATTCGGAAAGAACTTATGGATCTTATTCCGGCTGAATTTGATTTCTTCGAAAATGCACTTTCAAAAGAATATCCAGAGTAACATGTCGCCAGACTGATCACCTGAAAATCCCAGCATCTGTTTGCCTATATTGTTTATGGATGCTGGCTCTATCGCAATTGGTAGATTGATCATTTGATGAATGCGTGGTGGTGGTCATTGTAAAAGTTTATCTAACTGGCCTCCCGATCGTTAGAAACTCCGCATTCCCTTCTAAAGGATAGCGCTACTTGTCTTGCTCAATCAGGCCAAGCCCGCGCAAGTAGATGCCGATACCAGCCTCAAGCAATTCTTCGGGCGGAAAAGGCGCGTTGCCCCCCGGTTTGCCGCGCGCGAAAAGTTCGACCACGCCGTGGCTCATCGCCCAGATATGGGCTGAAAACATTGTTGCAGGCGGGCGCTTTTCGGGCGGAATATGTTCGGACAGGGCTTCGGCAGCCTGTTCGAGGATTTGACGGGACCGGGCCGAGGCCGCGGCAAGTTCCGGTGTTCTGTTAGGAGAGATCCCGCTTTCGAACATGGCTTGGTAATGGCCCGGAAATTTGCGGGCAAAGGCAAGATAGGCGCGGCCCGTCGCCTCAAAGGCGGCCAGATCTGACCCGCCGCCGCTGGAAAATGCATGTTCAATTACATCAGCGAAAATCTCATGACCTTGCCGGGCACATTCGGCGATCAGATCTTCGCGACCTTCAAAATGCCGGTAGACAGCAGCCGGCGTGACGCCAGCGGTTTTGGCCGCCTCAGACAGTGTAAAGCCGGTCGGGCCCTTCTCATCGATCAGCTTCAAAGCCGCATCGATCAAAGCCTGGCGCAGATTGCCGTGATGGTAGCCGCGTTTAGGCATTGCCCGTCCACATCTGTGGGCCGCCGCAGATGGCAGCATCGGGTTTGCCCGCCACAGCCTTGTCTTTTCCGGTGTAGTCGAGCTGTGACAGAATACATCTGATCACAGCCAGACGGGCACGACGCTTGTCATCGGAGCGGATCACCGTCCACGGGGCGGCGTCGCTATGGCTGCGCGCAAGAGTCTCGCCAATCGCGTCCGAATAAGCATCCCACCGTTTCAGCCCCTCAACATCGATCCAGCTGAGCTTCCATTGTTTGAGCGGGTCGCCCTCGCGGTCCAGAAAGCGGCGCAGCTGTTCGGCCCGGCCAACATTCAGCCAGATCTTCACAAGGTGAATGCCATCGGCGACAAGAGTGTCCTCAAAGCTGGGTAATTGAGCGAAAAACGCCTCGCGTTGCTCAGGCGTGCAAAAACCAAACACATGTTCCACGACGCCGCGATTATACCAGCTGCGGTCAAACAGCTTAATCTCGCCGCCTGCGGGCAGATGCTGGATATAGCGCTGGAAATACCATTGCGCGGCTTCGCGCTCTGTCGGTTTGGACAACGCCACAACAGATGCGGCCCGAGGGTTCAGATTCTCGCGGACCCGTTTGATTGACCCACCTTTGCCCGCCGCGTCGCGCCCTTCAAAGACCACGGCCAGACGTTCGCCGCTCTCTTTGATCCAAGCCAGACATTTCACCAATTCGATCTGCAAGGCCTCAAGGTCATCCTCGTAGTCCTTTTTATCCATGCGCGCGTCATAGGGATAGCTGGGGTCAAGAACGCTGTCTTTCTTGGCGTCACGGATCGCATCGCGAACCTCTTTTGGCGCTTCCTCTTTGAAAAAGCGACTAATGGCGCCGTCAAAAGGCAGGTCTGTCATATGGGGGCCTCTTATGTTTCTGCTCTCCCTATGAATATGGGCATGCCGGGCCAGATGCGCAATGAAAAGGGCAAGATAGCGCTTATGTCCTGTGGTCGGTAACCTCTTGCCCGATCTTGGAGGGATCATAGGGGGTGGTTTCGTAGATCTCAGAAACCCAGTTGCCATAGAGCAGATGCGCGTGGCTGCGCCAGCGGTTCAGCGGCGGCTTTGACGGATCATCATTGGGGTAGTAATTGCAGGGCACATTTATGGGTGTGCCCGCATCAACATCGCGGTCATATTCCTGCTTTAGCGTGCCACTGTCATATTCAAAATGGTTGAAGATATAGAGCGCGCGATGCGCGGGATCTTCCACCAATGCCGGGCCAACCTCGTCAGAATGCAAAAGGATGTTGAGGCCGTCTGCGGTTTCAATCTCGTCTTTTTTCATCTCGGTCCAGCGGCTAACCGGAATAACGCACTCGTCAGAAAACCCTCTAAGATAAGAGCTTTCCGAGGCGAAGTTCATGTGACGGAAGCACCCAAACGCCTTGGCATCAAGCAGGTGTTTTTGCACGCCGTGGAAATGATTGATCATCGCCATCGCTCCCCAGCACACGCCAAAGGTCGAATGCACATGGGTCTGTGTCCACTCAAACAAGCGGCTCAATTCTTGCCAGTAGGTCACATCGGCAAAGGGCAGATGTTCAATGGGCGCGCCGGTAATGATTAGCCCGTCAAATTTCTCGCCGGACGCGAGAACCTCATCAAAGGGGCGATAAAATTCGGCCATATGCTCGGCGGCGGTGTTTTTGGTGCGATGCTCGCTCATGCGGATGAGGTTCAACTCAATCTGCAAGGGCGTTGCGCCGATCAACCGGGCAAACTGGTTTTCCGTCTGGATCTTTTTCGGCATCAAATTGACGAGGCCGATTTTCAGCGGGCGAATGTCCTGACGCGCGGCTGCGTCCTCGGCCATGACCATAACACCCTCGGACGAGAGGACATCAAAGGCAGGCAAAGAGGCGGGCAGTTTAATCGGCATATCGAAACGGGTCCGGTTGAAAGGTCAGGAGGGCAAGAGTTAGGCGGTCTGGCCCTGTCTCTCAAGGGCCTCGGCGATCATTTGTGTCACGTCGCTTGCGTCGCGCACCGTTTGCACATCGCTGGCCGAGACGCGCACGCCCCAATTGCGGGCCATTTCCGAATAAAGCGGCGCGCGGTCATGGATGGCGCGGCGATAGGCAAAGCGCATGAATTCATCGGGGACGATATCGGCGGCGTCCACGCCGGTTTCGCGTTTGAAATCATCCCACAGCTTTCGCATACGGTCTGGCGCGTAATACATCGGCTTGGGGGCTTTGACGAAGCGGCGGATCAGCTCTTCTGTGTGATCCTCGCTGCCTTCGATCCAAACCATTAAAGTATTAGTGCTGAGCGTGCGCAAAACCTCGTCACCCGGATTGGCGGGATTGACCACTTCGCAGATCGAGCCACCCGTGTCGCAGATGAAATTCTCATACCCATAAAGGTCGCGGGCACGGTTGATAAAATGCGGCGTGTCCAGCAGCGCGTTGATCTCAGCGCGGCGATGCAGATCCTGCCGGCGCATATATTCCGCAAAGGGCAGGCCGCCCGCCTCAGGGTTGCCGGGTTTGCCGAGGTAACTGGCCAATGGGGCAAGGTTATCAAAGGTGATGTTCGAGCCGATAAAAATCGAATCCGTCCGCAAAAGTTCAGCCAGAAAAGGCACGGTCATCGCTTGGCGCTTCAGGTTATCGGCGATGTGTTCGCCCATATAGGCGGTGCCGATCCGGTAATCGATGGAATAGTGGAACCAGTCGCCTGAGCCGCGCAAAAGGTTGGCCATATGGGTTTTACCCAGACCCGACATACCAAAAAACAGCACCCGTTTGTCGCGGGCACCAAGCCAAGCTTGAGCTGAATCGTAGAGCAGGGGCATCGCGTCAGTGTCCGTCAGGCAAAAAGGTCGAGTGTTCGCCATGAGATAGCGCGCAGGCAAGCATAGGTCTATTGCCAAATCCGATGCCCAAGAAAAAGCCCCGCTTCTGTGGCGGGGCTTTCACAATCATATTTTGGCGATGTCTAGAATCGATAGCCGAAGCGAAGGCCTGCTCCGATTGCTGTGTTATCTTCAAATAAGCCAGCACTGGCCCGTCCCGTCGCCGTAAAGGCGTTGCCGAGCCAACTATATTGGACGCCGCCCGAAACTTCGAATGTGTCGTTCTCCCACGTCACCCCAAGGCCAACTGCGTTGCGTCCATCGACAGGGGCAAGGTTGCCCGTACGCCGATTAATCTCAGGCTCATGCAGGAACGAAATCGCCCCGGACCAATTTTCGTTAAACCGGCGTCCGACCCCAAGCGTGTAAGTGGTTCTGTCACCGCGGAATGTGACTAAAGGTTCGCCCACAACCCCGACATAGGCGGGCGGGGCGATATCAAATTCTGTCCAATCCACCCACCGGACTGACCCAAATAGCAGCGTATCTGGGGCAATGCCGGTCTGCGCCTCGAAGTGCCAGCTTTCAGGAATGGTTGAGTCAAACTGAACGGCCGTCGGAAGGCCAAAGGACTCGGTCGCATTCCACGTGTGATCAATGGCCGAGTTATAGGTCAAAGAAACCCGTAATGCGATGTCGGGCCGCTCATAGGCGACACCAAGCACATAGCCCAGTTCGGTCCCACCATCACCGTTCACAGTATAGCCAACAGGCCCCAAATTGGGCAGTGAGACGTCTCCGGTGAACTGGCTGACCCGCACGCCACCATAAACCGAGACCATTGATGGAAATTCATACCGAATAAGCGCGGTCAATGCTTGTCCATCCAACTCTGCCGTTGATCCGGCAAAGGGGTAGCCTGCCATCATTGGGTAATCTGCTGCTGCGCCGATATGTTCATCCAAGATGATCGCAAAAGACAGTTGGTCAGTCAGATCCTGCCTGTAGCTGAGTGACAGGCTGGAAAAGGCCGGAGACATGTCGCCACTGGCATTGGCACCGGGGTTGCTGATGCCGCTGACGCTTGGATCACCAAAAGTGAATCCCAGTTCGGCATAGGTGCCTTCTTCAAATAAAATTGCGACACTTTGATTGCTGCGTTCAACTCCGCCAGCTGCTGCGATGGATGTCGATGCCAGCAGCATTCCTGTCGCCAGAAATGACTTTTTCATTCGTTCTATCCCTTTTTTACCACCCGCGATGCAGGCGGCCCTCCTCTGGGATCCTATCACGCCCAACGGGTTTTGGCAGGTCAAACATTCCCGCGCGTCAAGGTTTAACGAACCCTTAACTTTTAGGCATTCAGCGCCCGGTTGTGACGGTTTTGTTACAGATTACCGGTGCGCAGCGCCCCGCGATTGCGCAAGGATATTGAGGTAATTGCCACTGAAAATCAGAAGCGCGCCTACAATTACAAGGGCGTTGATCGGCTCGTTATAGAAGATTGCGCCAATCACAGCGATAACGGGAAGGCGAATGAAATCGACCGGCGAGACAACAGATGCGGGCGCAAGAGAGAGTGCCGTCGTAATACAAAAATGCGCGCAAAGCCCGCCTATCGCAATCACCATCAAAAGTGGAAAAGTTTCTCTCGTGGGCCATGTGATGTCGCCATCAGACCCGGCGCAAATAGCGCCCATGACCAGTTGCATGGCTGTCAGGTAGAACAAAATACATGTCACCGTTTCGCTTTGCGTCAGACGTTTGGTCAAAAGCGTTGTCAGGGCGAACCCTATCGCCGATGCGGCCGCGGCGATTGTGCCTACGGAAATCGGTGTTGATCCCGGCTGGGCCACCAAAAGAATTCCGACAAATCCCAGACAAACGGACAATATTTTTATCCGCGTCAAACCCTCTCCCAAAAATAGGGGGGCCATCAAGATCACCCAAAGCGGCGTTGTGAATTCTAAGGCAAAGACCTGCGCAAGTGGCAGAGACGCCAGTGCGAAGAACCACAGGTTCTGCCCCGAAAAATGCGCGATATTGCGGATTAGATGCCGCCCCAAATGGCGGTTGGAGATGTCGCGCCAATGACCCGTTGCGCCCGCAACGCTTAACACGATCAAAAGGCCAATGGCCGATCGAAACGTCATCATCTCAAACGTATCAAGTTCCGACGATAACTCGCGCCCCGCAACAGCCATCGCTGAAAACGAACAGACGGCGCCGAGCATCCAGAGCGCGCCTTGCGTGGTTGGTGCGAGTTTTTTGGAAGGTTCGGCGGTCAAGGTCATGTCTCCGACAACGATGTGCGAAGTGCTGACAGGTTTTTCCCGGCGTATCAACTGGTTGGTCCAAAGAACCTAAAATGCGGAAGCAACTGCCCCATCGCCTGATCCATGGAAATGCGGATCAAGGAGGGCTGCATAGCAGCCTGACGCGGTCCGCCGCCCCCTTCAGTCTTCCAGACCTAGGATCTCATACTCTCGCGGAATGCCGGCGCTGATCTTGCCCCAATCCGAGGACTTCACACGGGCCTGATGCGCCCGAAACGCGTCTGAATCCGTGAAACGCTCGGACACATTAAACCGGCCCGGAATGTCGGGATCTTCATCCACATTGAACATCAAACATCCCGGCTCCGCGCGTGTCAGACGGATATGGTCTTGCAACGCTGCTCGGATGTCGTCCAAGCGGTTTCGTGGCACATCAATATGGCCAGTAAGCGTGACCTCACCCATGGCTCATTCCCACTCAATCGTGCCCGGCGGTTTTGAGGTGATGTCATAGGTCACGCGATTGATGCCCTTCACCTCATTGATGATCCGCGTCGCGGTTTCGCCTAAGAAATCATGGCTAAACGGGTAGTAATCGGCGGTCATCCCATCGACCGAGGTCACGGCGCGCAGCGCGCAGGCATAGTCATAAGTCCGTCCATCCCCCATGACGCCAACGGTGCGCACCGGCAGGATGGCCACGAATGCTTGCCAGATATCATCATAAAGCCCGTGCTTGCGGATTTGATCGATATAGACCGCATCGGCTTTGCGGAGGATCTCAAGTTTCTCGCGGGTGATCTCACCAGGGCAGCGGATCGCAAGGCCGGGTCCAGGGAAAGGGTGGCGGCCAATGAAATGGGCGGGCAGGCCAAGCTCATGACCAAGCGCGCGCACCTCGTCTTTGAACAGCTCGCGGAGCGGCTCGACCAGTTTTAGGCCCATCTTTTCGGGCAGGCCACCTACATTGTGGTGGCTCTTGATCGTTACCGACGGGCCGCCGGAAAAGCTGACCGATTCAATGACATCGGGGTAGAGCGTGCCTTGGGCAAGAAACTCAGCACCCTCAATCTCGTTTGCGTATTTCTGGAAAACATCGATGAACAGCTTGCCGATGATTTTACGCTTGGTTTCCGGGTCCGACTGGCCTTCAAGCTCGCCCAAAAACAGCTCTTGTTCTTCGGCATGAATGACCGAGAGGTTCATGTGATCGCGGAACATGCCCACGACCTCTTTGGCCTCATCAAGCCTGAGAAGCCCGTGATCCACAAAAACACATGTCAGCTGATCGCCAATCGCTTCATGCAAGAGCGCCGCTGCGACCGAGCTATCAACGCCGCCAGATAGCGCGCAGATAACCTGTTTGTCGCCAACCTGCTCGCGAATGCGCGCCACGGCCTCTTCGCGGTAAGCGCCCATGGTCCAATCGCCTTTGAACCCCGCCGCGCGGACAAAGTTTTCATAAAGCTTGGCGCCATTGGGGGTGTGGTGCACTTCGGGATGGAACTGCACGGCATAGAAATTGCGTGCGGCATCTGCCGTAATCGCAAAAGGCGCACCGGGCGAGGTGCCAAAGACCTCAAACCCGGGGGCAATCTCGGCAACGTGGTCGCCATGGCTCATCCAGACCTGCTCACGGCCTTCGCCGAACCATCCCTCAAGAAGCGGCAGCTTGGCCTCTTCTGGTGTCACATAGGCCCGGCCAAATTCTGCGGTTGCATTTTCGCCAGCCTCAACGCGGCCGCCCAGATCATGCATCATCACCTGCTGGCCGTAACAAATGCCAAGGATCGGCACGCCAGCCTCATAAGCGGCTTTTGGCGGGCGCGGGCTGCCCTCGCGCATCACGCTGTCAGGGCCACCGGAAAAGATGATGGCTTTCGGCGCAAAGTCCCGAACGAAGTCATCGGTGACAAGCTGATAGGGGTGGATTTCGCAATAGACTGAAAGCTCGCGCAGGCGGCGCGCAATCAGCTGCGTTACCTGGCTGCCAAAGTCGATGATGAGGAGGCGGTCATGTGAGGTGCTGGTCATGGCCGGGGAATAGGAGCGCAGCGCGTCGCTGGCAAGAGGGGAGCGGTGATTTGGACGTGAAAATTGGCCCTTTGCCTTAAAGAAGGTCAATCAGCCCGTCTGGAAAGAGGTTCAGCCGTCCGGCGCGGGCTTTTTCGAGCGAAATCCACTTGGCGGTTTCGGCGCTGTCCCCTTCGACGAATGCAAGTTGGTCAGCCTCATAAAGCGTCTCGTTTTCAAATCGCGCGGTAAAGACGAACACCACCTCGTGCCCTTGGCTGCCTTCATGGTCAAATAGGTTTTGAAGAACACCGATTTGGGTCAAATTGGTGATGCCTTGGCCGGTTTCTTCCCTCAATTCCCGGCTTAGCGTGTCCTCCGCCCGTTCGCCAAACTCGATGCCGCCCCCCAAAGGGCGCCACCCTTTGATCTGGCCTTTGTCATCATAGACCGGCCCGGCAAGGATTTGCCCCTCGCGTTCAAATATCGCGATGGCAATGGCACGGATGTGATCGCGTGGTCGCCACGGACGGACGGGTTGCGCAACCGGGGGGCGTGGGCCGTGATCATGCCCGCATCCCGTTCCGCATCCGCATAAGGGATCATTACAGCTGTGATCATGGGGCATAAGGCCAGCTTTCATAGGATATCCAAGAAATTGGCTACCTTGAGATTTGTGCCTGGGCAAGCCCGCCGCGCAGCTACGTCGGTTTCGGAAGTGCCGTGGCGGTTTTTGCACGTCTTTTAGTTGCAGTTTCGATGAAGTGGGGAAAGGGGTCAAAAGACCACCGAGTCGCCCAAATTTCCGGAGAGAAGAGCATGGCAGAAATTGCGCGCCGCAAAGGCAGAGGAGGCGGCGGGGCCGCAAGGCGGGCCGCCCGCACCGCCATCGAGGTGGAAACCGCAAAATATATTGAGCGCAAGATCCCCGATCTTGAGATGATTACGGAAGAAGCGCTTGAGATTATTGAAGCCAATGCCGAAACCGTTCTGGAAGAAATTGGCGTAAACTTTGTCGATAATCCCGGTGCGCTGGCGCTTTGGCGCGAGGCCGGGGCCGATATTGACGGCGAACGCGTGCGCATCCCCAAAGGGCTTGCGCGCCAGCTATGCGCGACAGCGCCGTCCCAATTTACCCAAGCCGCGCGCAACCCAGAGAAAAACGTCGTCATTGGCGGCCGCAATCTGGTCTTCGCGCCGGTTTACGGGCCGCCATTTGTCCATGATCGCACGGGCGGACGGCGCTATGCCACGATGGAAGATTTCCGAAAATTCGTGAAACTCGGGCAGATGTCGAAATATTTGCACCATTCTGGCGGAACGGTCTGCGAGCCAACGGATGTGCCTGTGAATAAACGCCATTTCGACATGCTTTATGCGCATATGACCCTGTCAGATAAGCCCTATATGGGCTCGGTGACGGAACCTGATCGCGCGCTTGATAGTATCGAAATGTCGAAGATCCTGTTTGGGGCGGATTTCGTCGATCAGAACACGGTGATGACGTCGCTCATCAATATCAACTCGCCCCTGACATTTGACCCGATCATGGTCGGCGCGCTGGAACATTATGCGCGGGCCGGGCAAGCTTCGATCATTTCGCCCTTTATTGTCGGGGGCGCTATGGCGCCTGCTTCGGTTCTTGGAACGTTGACGCAAGTTTTGGCCGAAGTATTGGCAGGCGTGGCTTATAGCCAATTGGTCCGTCCTGGCGCTCCGGTGATTTTCGGGGCGTTTGTCACGTCGATTGATATGAATTCCGGCGCGCCCACATTTGGCACGCCAGAAGCGGCACAAATCACCAGCGGCGCAGGGCAATTGGCGCGGCGTCTTGGATTGCCCTACCGCTCAGCCGGGTCGTTCAACGGATCGAAACTGCCCGATGCGCAAGCTGCGTATGAAACCGCAAATTCGCTGAATTCCGGTTTGCTGTCTGGCGTCAACTTTATGTTGCATGCCTGCGGCTGGCTGGAAGGCGGCTTGGTGGCCAGTTTTGAGAAATTCGTGATGGATGCAGATCAACTTGGGATATTGCACCGGATGGCGGCAGGCGTGTCGCATGATGAAAACGCGCAAGCGATGGATGCGCTACGTGAAGTTGGGCCGGGGGGGCATTTCTTGGGCTGCGCCCATACGCAAGCCAATTATCAAACGGCCTTTTGGCGCAGCGATGTGTTGGATTACAAACCCTATGAAACTTGGGCAGAAGAGGGCGCGCGCGATACGCAAGCCTTGGCGTCTGAACGAGTTCAGAAATTGTTGGATGGGTATCAGCAGCCCCCGCTTGATCCCGCAATTGACGAAGCGCTGCGCGCCTATGTTGCCAAACGCAAGGAAGGCATGCCGGACGCGTTTATATAAGATACGCGTCCGGGGCCTGCCTCAATCTTTGCTCAGACAGCTTGGCGTTCTTGCGCCTCGACGAGAAGGGTCATCAACAATTCGATATGACGGCGCGGCGAATACCCCGCCTCGCCGTCACGTCGTTTTTCATCAAGCTCGGCTTCTTCGGACAAAAGCCGCGAAAGGCTGCCTTGGACGCCTGCCGGGCGTGCCCGCCCCGCTCGCATCAAGGCGGCAGCGCCAAAGCGCGCGGCCTTAAGAAGAAGGGCAGGGCGACGAAGGTCGTTGAGTTCTGAGCGCAGGTTATTTTTCATTTTGTCCCTCTTGGGTGGTCTTTGTTGTCCCGTCATGCTGACCCGGCTGACGGGGGTGTTGCGGATTCTTTTTTCCTGCGAACGCTGTGTGAGTTTTGTTTACGAAATCGAAACAATTTACCGGTTTTGAGGCGATTTTAACCAAAAAGTAATCAATCTTCCCAAAGGCTTGCGATGCTTATCCACAGCGCCGGATTGGAGGCTGGCCATGAATCGTGATGTAAATATTAGGGCTGTTCGCAACTTTCCGAATTGGTTGCCTGAACAAACTCGGAATTATCTCGAGCATACCGGGGCAGGGACCAGTTTGCGCCAAATTGCCAAGGCCAGCGATCTGCACCCATCGACGATTTCCCGCCGAATCCGCGCTGTTGAGGCTAAGCGCGAAGACCCACTGATTGATGAGGCGCTGACGGCGCTGCATCTAAACTTCGTTTCCAAGTTGGAAACAAAAGTCTCATCTAAGGAGCAAAATGATATGACAGCACCCCTAAGGCCGCCCTTGGTGTCAGACGATTCCACTATAAATCGCGAAGCCCGGCGCATTTTGCGACGGCTATGCGAAAAAGAAGCGACTTTGGTGCTAGCGAAGGATATGGATAAGGCCGTTGTTTTGCGGGCTGGTCCAGATGGCAGCCAAACGCGCACGGCAGTTCTGGACCGCAAGGTTGCCCATGCCTTTGCGTTGAAAGATTGGATCGCAACAGCAAAAAGTGGACGGATCTCAATCTATACAATTACCGAAGCAGGCCGCTCGGCCCTCAAGCGCCTTATAGAAGAAGATCGCAAACGCCGCCGCGCCCCGATGGAGATGGCCGAAGCCGCGACGCCGTTTCTGGCGCAACACCAACTTTGGGGTGAAAAGCCTGTAAAAGAAGACGATGGGTCTATCCGTAAAATTCGTGTTAATTTAGCGGAATCTCCGCTGGCCATGCTTGCACGGCGCAAAGGGCAGGACGGAAAACCCTTTTTGTCGATGGATTTGGTGCAAGCAGGTGAAAAGCTACGCGAGGATTTCGAGCGCGCCCAAATGGGCCCGCGAGTTGCTCAAAACTGGGAGAAGTTTCTAACCGGCAGTGATCGTGGTTCAGGTTTTGCCGATGGCGGTATTGCCGAAGGCCCGCGCGCCGCGCGGGACCGCGTCAGTGACGCGTTGGACGAATTGGGGCCAGGGCTTGCCGATGTCGTGATGCGGGTCTGTTGCTTCCTCGAAGGGTTGGAATCGGCCGAAAAACGCCTCGGTTGGTCCGCACGGTCGGGAAAAATCGTCCTGAAAATCGGGCTTCAGCGGCTTTTGAAACATTACGAGGACAAATTAGGCTTCGTTCCCGCTTCGCTCGATTGATGCTAAGCTGGAAACAATAGAATCCTCACAGGGCCCTCATGCTCTCTCCCTCGTGGGCTGTCTTGTGGGACTGCACCGTTCGCCCGTATTGCACGGGCGGGCGGTGTTTAAGTGTTCAGCGTCTTTGGACGAAGGGCCAGCCAGATCAGCGCGCCGCCCGCAAGCGCAAGAAACGGCGCCATCGCAAGATTGACTGCGTTCCAGCCATCTACAACATCGCTGCCCGAGCAGTTCAGCAGCCCGCCAGAGGCAAGAGACGCCATCACAACGCAACCGAAAACAATCGTGTCGTTTAGGCCCTGTGCGATGCCGCGCTCGTTCTCAGCATGGCTGGATTGCAGCATCGCCGTCGCGCCGATAAAGCCGAAATTCCAACCCAGCCCCAAAAGGATCAATGCACCAAGGAAATTGGTCAGGGTCACACCCGTCAATGCAACGATCCCGGCGCAGAACAAGATGGCCAGCCCCAGAGCAATGATGCGCGGCGCGCCGAAGCGCGCAATCAGATGGCCGGTGAAGAACGAAGGGATATACATGGCAAAGACATGGGCCATGACCACGTTTGAAGCAGTGCTTTGCTCAAACCCGCAACCGACCATCGCAAGCGGTGTCGACGTCATTACAAGGTTCATCAACGCATAGGCGACCATGGCGCAAACGATGGAGACAAGGATCGCAGGGTCGCGCAAAAGCTCCATCCTGCTGCGGCCCGGCACAGTGGTTTCGACCTCAATTGGCTTTGGTTTGAGCTTCAGAAACGGGAAGATGAAAATGCCGCAAATATTCAACACCACGACCGCACCATAGACCCCTAGAAACGGAATGGCCGTCAGATCGGATGTCAGGTTTACGAGTTGCGGACCCAAAAGCGCCGCAAACAATCCGCCGGCCATGACATAAGAAATCGCCTTGGGGCGAAAGGCGGTCGAGGCAGCGTCGCCTGCTGCAAACCGGTAAAACCCATGCGCGGACATGTAGACGCCCGTCAGATAGGACCCCAATAAGAAGATCAGGAAACTATCGATGAACAAACCATAGGCAGACACAAGCGCGCCAAACCCGCCGCCCATTGCGCCAATGGCAAATCCGGTTTTGCGCCCGTAGCGCTGCATCAACGGTGATAACCAGGATGCAGTGGTCATGGACCCAAAGACGATCAACGAGATGGGCAATGTCGCAAGGCACGGATGTGGTGCCAACATTTGTCCGGCCAACCCGCCCACAACAAACATCATCGGCATTTGGGCGCCCAAAATGGCCTGGGCTGCAACAAGGACCAGCACATTGCGCCGGGCGATGGAGTCATCTGCGGGAAGGGTCTGGGGACTGCTCATGCCAAAGGGCTATCTGGGAAACCCTTTATTGGAAAGTCAGAATTGCGTGTGGCGGCGCACAGTCGCATGTTGCAGAATTGTGAAATTGTACCGTTTTTAGCGGCAATTGTGCCGTGCTGAAGAACGTCGGACATATAAGGGAATTTATGGTTGGGCGGATAATAAGAACCAGCGATTGCATTGCTGAAGGGGCCGAATGGCTTTGCGCGGTCGAGCCTCGGTTCGCGCGCGTCTTGGATGAAACCGGCCCTTGGCCACTTCGGCGCAAGCCTGATGGTTTTGCTGAGCTGCTTTCGGCGATTGTGAGCCAACAGGTTTCGGTCGCTTCTGCTGCCGCGATCTGGGGCCGGCTTTGCGACGCGCATCTGACCAACGGCGCGGCGATCCTAGCGTCAAGTGACGAGGCCCTGCGCGCCCTTGGCCTAAGCCGGCAAAAAATCCGCTACGCGCGGGCTTTGGCTGAGGCTGAGCTGGATTATGACGCTTTGCGCGGGCTTTCCGACGCTGCTGTTATCTCGGCCCTGACGCAGGTGTCAGGGATTGGGCGTTGGACGGCCGAGATCTATGCAATGTTCTCGCTTGGGCGCGCCGATGTCTTTGCGCCGGGCGATCTGGCCTTGCAAGAAGCCGCAAAATTGCTTTTTGATCTGGCCGAGCGTCCAAATGAAAAAGAGCTTCGGTCCATGTCTGAGCATTGGTCGCCATGGCGCGCGGTTGCTGCGCGGGCGCTTTGGGCCTACTACCGCGTGGCTAAGGAACGGGAAGGGATCAGATGACTCGTATTTTGGACTATGGGCGCCGCGCGCCAAAGTCGGGCAAGACCAAAAGCCTTGTGGTATTTTTGCATGGCTATGGAGCTGATGGAAAAGACCTTTTGGGTTTGGCTGATCCTTTGGCCGATCACCTGCCGGATACCGTTTTTGTGGCCCCCGATGCGCCCGAGCAATCGGTGATGAACCCAATGGGATATCAATGGTTCCCGATCCCGTGGATTGATGGCAGCGCCGAAGAGGCCGCCGCAGAAGGTCTGCACCGCGCGGCGGGTGACCTGAACGCGTTTCTAGATAAAATCATGGAAGAAGAGGGCGTTAGCGCAGAAGAAACTGTTCTGATCGGCTTTTCGCAAGGCACGATGATCAGTTTGCATGTGGCTCCGCGCCGCGAGCAGGAATTTGCCGGAATCGTTGGGTTTTCGGGCCGTTTGATGGAGCCTGAACTGCTGGCCGATGAAATCGTCTCGCGCCCGCCCATTCTTTTGATCCATGGCGATCAGGATGATGTTGTGCCGCCGCAAAGCCTGCCTGACGCTGCTGAAGCTTTGCAAGGTGCCGGTGTCGAGGTGTTTGCCCATATCATGAAAGGCACCGCCCATGGCATCGCGCCGGATGGGCTGTCTGTTGCACTGGCCTTTACGCGTCAAATGTTGGGTCTCGACGCGTCTCATTAACGTGGGTTTGCTAATTTTTGAGTAAATGCACCTTTGGGCGGGCAAATGGCCGCGCCCAAAGCCAAAGACAGGCGTTTAATGGCGCCTTGGCCCTTCTTTTGCCTCCGATGTTGCTCTGTCATGTCAGGGTTACAGAGCCCGCGTAACACTTCTCTTGAATATCGCTAAATGTGGTGCTTGCCAGATCGCAATTGCCATATATAGTAAAGTCATAGCTGGGGCGGGTGCTCCCGCTCTGGTGCCAAAACCTAAGGCAGACAGGGCGGAGTAGGAGTCACTAATGGACGGCAGTAGTCCGGCAAGCGCAGAAAATTTCAGGACCAATTTTGTTCACGAACCCGGGGCGCTCAAACAGCATCCTGCCCTTGTTTTAAACGCAGATTACCGCCCCTTATCTTATTATCCGCTGTCACTTTGGTCTTGGCAGGATGCGGTTAAGGCTGCGTGGCTCGATCGTGTGCAGATCGTAGCGGAATATGATGACTATGTACATTCACCGTCGACCCGCATTCGCATCCCGTCTGTTGTGGTGCTGAAGGATTTTGTCAAACCGCAAAAACGCGTGGCCTTTACGCGCTTCAACTTATTTCTGCGGGACGAGTTTTCTTGCCAATATTGCGGCCAGAGGGGTGATTTGACCTTTGATCATGTCGTGCCGCGCGCCTCGGGTGGGATTACATCTTGGGAAAATGTTGTGGCGGCCTGTTCGAAATGCAATTTGCGCAAAGGCTCCAAACACCTGCGTGATTGCGGGATGTCGCTGCGAAAACCGCCCCGGCAGCCCGGAGCGTCGGAATTACGCAATATGGGCCGCAAATTCCCGCCCAATCACCTGCATGAAAGCTGGATGGATTTTCTCTATTGGGATGCCGAATTGGAAGCATAAACAATTTGCTTTAAATCCGGGCGTGACCGGCCTTGGACAAGCCGCTAGGCTTGGCTCAACCCCCTCTTTGCCGGAGTCCCTTGATGGCCGATGATTTCTTTACCCCCGTCTCGGGTTTTGACCTGCCTCGTTTTGCAGGCGTCCCCAGTTTTATGCGATTGCCTCAGTTAAATATGGATCACCCGCGCCTTGGTGAGGTCGAGATTGGATTGATCGGCGTGCCTTGGGATGCAGGAACGACCAACCGTCCCGGCCCCCGCCACGGCCCGCGCCAGATTCGCGACATGTCCACGATGATCCGTGCGCAAAACGACGCAACGGGTGTGCGGCCCTTTGAGACGGCCAATTGCGCCGACTTGGGAGATGTTGGGCCAAATCCTGCCGATCTTGAAGATAGCCTGGAGCGGATCACCGCGTTTTACGAAAAGATCCGCAGTCATGAGATCAAACCGCTGACGGCCGGGGGAGATCATCTATGCTCGCTGCCGATCCTGCGGGGATTGGCGAAATTCGGCCCGCTTGGCATGATCCATTTTGATAGCCACACCGATCTGTTTCATTCTTATTTTGGCGGGCGACTTTACACGCATGGCACACCGTTTCGCCGGGCAGTGGAAGAGGGGCTTTTGGACCCAACCCGCGTTATTCAAATTGGTATTCGCGGTACGGCCTATGACAATGAAGACCGCGATTTTGCCGATGCTGTTGGTATTCGTGTTATCCCAATCCGTGAATATTTTGCGCGCGGCTTTGCCGATGTTATGGCCGAAGCGCGCGAAGTTGTGGGTCCGAGTCCGACCTATGTTAGCTATGACATCGATTTCGTTGACCCCGCCTTTGCGCCCGGCACGGGCACGCCAGAGGTTGGTGGCCCAAACAGCTTTGAAGCGCTTGAAGTGGTGCGTGCGATGCAGGGGCTGAATATCGTGGGCGCTGATCTTGTTGAGGTGTCTCCACCTTTTGATACCTCCGGCGGAACAGCCTATCTGGGGGCGTCAATCATGTTCGAGCTTTTGTGTACCATGGTCTAAAATTGAGATAACTCATTGATAAAAATCACCTGTATCAGGTAACACCCTCCAAAATGTCGGATGGTTTCATTACGATGGCAAAGGCCGCCGATGTATTTTCCGGCCTTTGCTTTGAAACCAGACTGGACGCAAAGAGGATTTGGGTATATTCGCCTATTATGCACATCTGGTAGCGCTAACATGAGTGGCGCGTAACGCCACCCAACCGCAAGAAAAGGAAGCGATCATGGTTTCGCGAGTCATTCCGGTTGAAGATTTCGATCTGGTCATCATTGGGGCGACTGGCGATTTGTCGCGCCGCAAAATCCTGCCGGGGCTATTTCGCCGCTTCAGCTCGGGCCAGATGCCCGAAACATCCCGTATTATTGGCGCCGCACGCAGTGAAATGGATGTCGCTGAATGGCGCGGCCGGGTGCGGGACGCATTGGAAGAGTTCCTTCCAAAAGAAGAGCAAGACGGCGAACGTATCGAAGCGTTTTTGCTGCAAATGGAATATATCGCCATTGATGCAATGGGCGAGGGGGGCTGGAAAGAACTTGGCGCGTTGATGCGTCAGGACGCGGTCCAGGCCTTTTACTTCTCTGTCGCGCCAAGCCTATTTGGGGCCTTGGCTGAACGGCTGAAACACTTTGGTATTGCCAATGAGGATGCCCGTATAGTCGTTGAGAAACCCTTTGGGCGCGACTTGGCAAGCGCTCGGGCGCTGAATGCAACGCTGGCCGAACATTTCGACGAGCACCAGATTTATCGGATCGACCATTATCTTGGTAAAGAAACCGTTCAAAACCTGATGGCTGTTCGCTTTGCGAACATTCTGTTCGAGCCGCTTTGGAACGCACAATATGTCGACCACGTTCAAATTACGGTAGCCGAAACCGTAGGTGTTGGCGGGCGCGGCGCTTATTATGATAAATCCGGCGCGATGCGCGACATGGTGCAAAATCACCTGATGCAGCTTTTGTGCCTGACCGCGATGGAGCCTCCCTCGCATTTCGATCCTGATGCGGTTCGCGATGAGAAGGTGAAGGTTATTCGCGCGCTTGATCCTGTTGCGCCTGACGATATCGTGCGCGGGCAGTATCGCGCCTCGGCTGATGGTGGATTGGCCTATCGGGACGATGCCGAAGATCCGGCAAGTAAGACTGAAAGCTATATCGCGATGAAGGTTCAAATTTCGAACTGGCGATGGAATGGCACGCCGTTCTATTTGCGCACGGGCAAACGCATGAAGGCGCGTATGTCCGAGATTGTGGTGAATTTCAAAGAGCCGCCACATAACATCTTTACCGAAGCGGATGCGCCGCGCTGCAACGTGCTGACCATTCGCTTGCAACCTGATGAAGGCATCGATCTGCGCATGACCATCAAGGAACCGGGGCCGGGAGGTATGCGTCTGGTTGAAGTGCCTATGGATATGACCTTTGCCGAGGCGCTTGGCGATGCTGGCGAAAATGCTGATGCCTATGAGCGGCTGATTATGGATGTTATTCGTGGCAACCAAACGCTCTTCATGCGCGGCGATGAGGTTGAGGCCGCGTGGCGCTGGACAGATCCGCTGATCAATGGCTGGAAAGACCGCGGCGATGTGCCGGCGGGGTATGATGCTGGTTCCTCTGGGCCAGATGATGCGCTGATGCTGATGCACCGCGATGGCCGCCGTTGGAGCGAGATCCTCTCATGATGGAATTCATCGAATACCCGGATCGCGACGCGATGATGTTGGATTTGGCCGATAGGCTGGCATCCGAAATTGCACAGCACCTGACATTGGAAGATCGGGCCAGCTTTTGCGTGCCGGGCGGGACGACGCCGGGGCCGATTTTTGATGCGCTTTCTGCCCAACCTCTGGATTGGGGCCGCGTCGATGTATTTTTGTCGGACGAGCGTTGGCTGCCTGAAGATAACCCCCGCTCGAATACCAAGCTGATCAAAGAACGTCTGCTGACCGGCAAAGCGGCAGCGGCGCAATTGGTTCCGCTTTATGCGGATGCCGAAACGCCCGAAGCTGGCATTCCCAGTCTTGAGCCTGCCTTGGCCGCCGCGACGCCGATCACGGTTTTGGTTTTGGGCATGGGCGCAGATATGCACACAGCCTCGATCTTTCCCGGAGCTGATAAATTGGCCGAAGCCTTGGCCGATGATGCCCCAATGCTGGTGCCAATGCGGGCGCCGGGCGCGCCTGAACCTCGGGTGACGCTATCAGCGCCTGTCCTGAAAGCAGCCCTTTCGACCCATATTTTGATTACGGGCGCTGAAAAACGCGCCGCGCTGGAAAAAGCGCAACATTTGGCACCTATCGACGCGCCTATTCGGGCTGTCTTGCCAGGTGCAACGGTGCACTGGGCGCCCTAATTACCGACGGAATAAGGAAAATTTCCATGTCGATTATGGATGATCTGAAAGACCACCACGCCGCAAAATCCGGTCGTACTATTGCCGATCTGTTTGGCGACCCCAACCGTTTTCAGACTTTCAGCCGCAATACCGGCGATCTGCTTTTTGATTTCTCGAAAACCACGATTGACTCCGGTGCTTTGTCTTTGCTTATCGAATTGGCGCGCCGGACCGGCGTCGAAGCCAAGCGGGACGCCATGTTTGGCGGCGAAAAGATCAACGAAACCGAAGGGCGCGCCGTCCTGCACACCGCATTGCGTGCCGCCGAAGGCCCAATTCTTGTGGATGGCGAAGACGTCTTGGCGGGTGTGCTTGAAACCCGTGCCCGGATGGCCAAATTTGCAAACGCCATTCGCAGCGGCCAGATTGCAGGGCAGGGGGGCAGCTACACCGATGTCGTGAATATCGGCATTGGCGGGTCTGATCTGGGCCCGGTTATGGCCACGCTGGCGCTTGCGCCGTTTCATGACGGTCCGCGCGTTCACTATGTCTCGAATGTCGACGGCGCACATATCAATGACACGCTGGCCGGGCTTGACCCGACGCGCACTTTGGTTGTGGTGGCGTCAAAGACCTTCACGACGATCGAAACTATGACCAACGCCGAAACCGCAAAAATGTGGATGGCGAAAGCCGTGGCGGACCCTGCCAAGCAATTTGCCGCTCTGTCGACGGCGGCAGAACTGACGGAGGCCTTTGGTATCCCCTCGCAGCACGTCTTTGGGTTTGAAGATTGGGTTGGCGGGCGCTATTCGCTCTGGGGTCCAATTGGTCTTGGGGTCATGTTGGCGGTTGGCCCGGAAAACTTTGAAGAGTTCCTCGCCGGTGGCTGCGCGATGGATACGCATTTCAAAGAGGCCGATTTGGCAGATAACCTGCCAGTTCTCTTGGCGCTTGTTGGCGTTTGGCACAATCAGGTGTGTGGCCACGCGACCCGTGCGGTTCTGCCGTATGATCAGCGCCTTTTGCGTCTTCCGGCCTATTTGCAGCAGCTTGAAATGGAATCTAATGGCAAAAGCGTGGCCATGGATGGCAGCGATCTGGAAACCCATTCTGGCCCCATCGTTTGGGGCGAGCCGGGCACCAATGGTCAGCACGCCTTTTACCAGCTGATCCACCAAGGCACCCGCGTTGTGCCGTGCGAATTTATCGTTGCTGCCGAAGGTCACGAGCCTGACCTGGCCCATCACCACCGCCTGCTGGTGGCCAATTGCTTGGCTCAGGCCGAAGCTCTCATGATGGGACGCTCGTTAGAGGAAGCCACGGCGATCATGGCGGCCAAAGGGTTGGAGGGCGCCGAGCTTGATCGCCAAGCGCGCCACCGCGTCTTTAAGGGCAACCGCCCCTCGACCATGTTGGCCTATCCAAAACTGACTCCCTTCGTTTTGGGCCAGATCATCGCGCTTTATGAGCACCGCGTGTTTGTTGAAGGCGTCATTCTGGGCATCAACAGCTTTGACCAATGGGGCGTTGAGCTGGGCAAGGAACTGGCCAAGGCGCTTGATCCGGTTCTGACCGGCGCGTCGGATGGGGCGGGCAAGGATGGATCGACCCTTGGTCTGGTGACTTTCATTCGATCCAATCAGGGCTAAGCGCCTGACAAAAAATCAAAAAGCCGCGGCGGACTGCTGCGGCTTTTGTCGTTTTGGGAGCCTTGCGGCGTCAGCCCATCTGGGGAGCAACGGTAACGACGTAGGTCAGGCCCAGCACAAAAACCATGATTGCGAAAAAGATCAGCCAGGCTTTCGCGAAATTCGACCGCGAGGATGCCAGCTTGAGTACCCCTGCCAGAACCAGCGCAAAGATGCCGGCAACGGCTGCGCCGCCCATACCGTTCAACACCCATGTGACGATGCCAAGATTGCGAATGGCTTCCCACCCAAATCCAACAATCATCAATGCGCAAAACACGGCAGTCGCGCCAAGGAAAGGGACAAGATATTTGGAGATAAAACCGGTCATTTCATATCTCCAATGCCAGCGGCTGGATATTGGAGCGGGTAACGGGAATTGAACCCGTAACTTAAGCTTGGGAAGCTCGCGTGATACCTTTTCACCATACCCGCTATCTTGGAGGGCTTGAAATACGCGTCACTTCCATGGCGGTCAAGGCCCATTGAGGGCAGAGGTTTTTGGCCAGCAATTTGAATGTCTAAAACGGCAAATTGACGACAATATAGCCGCGATCGGAAAAGGTGCCGGCCAAAACCATTGTGTCGGTTTCAAAATCATAACGACCTCGGGTCAAAGCGCCACCTCGCAGCGCTTCGATATACCAGATCATTGGGATGACCACGTTTCCTTCTGTGTTCAATACTGCTGCGGCGGGCCAGCGGGTTCCATCCTCATCATAGACAGCGCCCCATGAGAAAACGGCGCCGCACCCCATAATCTCCAACCCATTTGGTGCAAACGGCATGCTGAGTTCACGTTGGCGCAATTGCGGAATCCCCGCGCGCAACTCCACTTCACCGGTTGGAGTAACCCGGTGCAACGCAGTGGTGATCTGCTCTTCTTTGGTGCCATTCGGGTCTGGATCATAGGCGTGTTGATCTGAAAACAGAAAATACGCTTCACCTTCGCAGCCAAGCAGAGCAGACACCATTTGCTGATCAGGAGCGGGCGCGTTGATTTCGCCGCTGGTCGCCGCCAGACCGGATGACGGCATGCTGGTCATCTCAAACCAAGCGCCACCCGCATCGTCGGTGGCAACAAGCAACCGGTCGCCCACCCGGTCCGACAGCGCAAGATCGGTGGTTTCGGGGCTAATTTGTATTGTGCTTGGGAACTCACCAGTTTCATCGACCTGCCCGAAATGGATGCCGCCTGTTTGAGGAACGGCCATAACGTCAAAACCGCTTGGGCCTTGCTCGGCATTGATGATCGCCGCCAAAGCCGGTTCATAAATGAAATCCGCAAGCGGGATCAGTGTGTTCGCGGATCTTCCGCCGCCCAGGTCTTCGGTGGCCAACTGGCGCGCCAGAAACAAGACGCGATCCTGATCGCCGGTCATCATGCGTCCAAATTGAAACAGCATGTCATCGCGAACGACTAAATGCTGAAAGGATAAGCCATCATTCAGGCTATAATTATCTTGGAGGAGGACGCGGCCCTGAGCGGACAGAATATTGGTAAACCCGGACATCCGTTCTGGCGTTGTCGAGGTTCCAGACAGGATGATCTGCCCGTCATTTCCAAATGCGAGGCCGTTGATGTCCAAAGTGGCGTCGTCATTTGGAATGTCGGCCGCCAACCAATAACCGTTGTCATCGCAATCGGTAAAATCGAAATTGGGCATTGCGCATTGGGCTGCTGCGAGCCCTGGAAAACAGGCAAAAAAACTCAGCCAACTACAAATATTCATCGCGCATCCCTTCGCATGCCAATCCAATTGCTCAAGCTTGGCGGTGGGTTCCTGCACGGGTCAAGCCTTTGTGTCAGAGCTAACGACGCGGATCGCGGAGGTTCTGCGGTCGGTAGAACGGCCAATCGCGCATGCGGTCGATCAGGCTCTCATCCAATTCGTGCTCATCGGGAATGTAGCGTGGCTCTTCAAGCGGCAGGTACCATTTCCAAAAAATCGGCACACGTTTTGGCCATTCCCGGCGTTTGATGGATTTGGGCAGGATCTCAAGCGGGACCCATCCGGGTTTCATCGAGATATGAATCTCTGCCATTGCATCGGGGCGGGCATAGGGCAGCCCGTCGAGGCTTTTCTCATCGCGATCGGTCGCTTCAAACCGAATGCGGCGGCGATGGGCGTTTAGGGCGATGCCGACAGGCGGGTCTCGCAGTTCGGGCTTGGTGCTGGGACGGCGCTTTGCCCGGTCCTCGCGGTTGGCCTGATGCTCGGCAGCCTCAAGGGCGTCCAGCATCCAAAGAAGGGTGAGCTTTCCGATGCCGGATTCTCGTTCGCGGGGGCTGCCGCCAATGTCTGAGTGATAACCGGGGAACCAGCGTTGCCGGACGTATTGTTGCCGCTCGGCGCTTTCATTTCCCCATCGATTGCCGAAATAGCGCCCGCCTGCTTGCCAGAATAGCGGACGAAACATCGACCGGCGCTCATCTGTGGCCAGCGCATGAAGCACGATACGAACCGACGGGTTGGACAAGACGTTGGCATGCCGGCGCAGGGTCATGGGGCTGTAATCGCTGATAAACCGGCCAATCGGGTTTTCAAAACTAACCATCGAGCTGACGGTATCAAACAAACATAGCGCGCGAATTGGCACGCGCGTATCTGGGTTTAATACATCACTATAGCGCCGTAACGCTTTGAAAACGATGGAAGGATCGGTTTCCTTTTCGTGTTCGGTTACGGCCCGATACGCCCGAAATGCCCCGGGAATCATGTGCAGTTTTTCCGGAGAAACCAGCCCGAAATTATGGATAAACCCCGCCAGAACCCGCCCCGCATAAGCGCCGCGAGAAAACCCAAAAATATAGATTTGGTCATGCTGTGGTTTGGGCCGGGTCGCAGTTTGTTTTTCGCCGCTGAATTTGCGTTTTAGGCGCTGCTCAAAGCTCCAATCCTTGTTCTTTTCGGTCTTGCTTTTGTAGTGGCGGCAGAGAAACCGATAGGCATCCAGCACGTCATCTTCCAGCCCCAGACCAAAGGCCAGACCCGCAATAGCGCGCGCTTTTTGGCGGAGGGGCCAATTAAACAGATGCGGTTCATCCATCGTGCCAACGCCCGGCACGTAATGTGTGATCTGATCATCGTTATCCTTCAGACTCTTATAAAGCTTCAGGATATTGGATTCATTATCGCCGACCTCGTTTCCGGTGCCGTCGAAGCAAATGATAATCTTGCGCGCTTTCATGTCCCCGGACCTTTCAACAGGTCCGTTCAGCATGACCGGATTTAAGCGTCTGGCAAGTAAGGTTCTCTGGAGCCCTTAGCCGCGCCGCCGTCTGCGCCGCCCGCCGCCATCGCCGCCGCCGGTATTAAACGAAACTGCAGGCAGAGGGACGATGCTGGACAAGATCGGAAACGGATCAACAGCGTTTGGAATGGCCGAGGCATTGACGAAATGTTCTTGAAACTTCGGCTCGATCGCGGTTTCGACTTTGTGGATTTCCCGCACCAGCGTTTCAATCCGGGCCCGCGCCGCGCGGCTGCAAAGCGCAATGCGAGCGCCGTGCCCTGCGGCATTGCCTGCCGAAGTGACTTTATCCAACGGCGCGTCGGGGATCATTCCCAAGACCATGGCGTGTTTGGGGCTGATATGGGCCCCAAACGCCCCGGCCAGAACGACCTTGTCGACGCTCTCGACCTCCATCTGGTCCATCAGCAATTTCGCCCCGGCATAAAGCGCAGACTTCGCCAATTGGATGGCGCGGATATCGCCTTGGGTCACGGTAATGCGCGGCCCGCCATCAGCGCTGCCATCATAGATCAGGTAGGCGTTGACGCGGCCATCTTCCTCGCAGCGCATCGTCCCGGTTTGCGCGGCCGAACCAATGAGGCCGGATGGGTCCAAAATTCCGGCCATGCGCATTTCTGCGACGGCTTCGATAATTCCCGATCCGCAAATGCCGGAAATTCCCGTCGCCGCTGCGGCATTGGCAAATTCGGGGTCGTCTGACCATAGATCGCTGCCGATGATACGAAAGCGAGGCTCTTTGGTGGCGGGATCAATCTCGATGCGTTCAATGGCGCCGGGCGCGGCGCGCTGGCCCGAACTGATCTGCGCGCCTTCAAAAGCGGGGCCAGTGGGCGACGAACATGCTAGAACGCGTGTGGTATTTCCCAAAAGGATCTCGGCATTGGTGCCAACATCGACGACAAGCATCAATTCTTCTGATTTATCAGGCTCTTCGGATAGGGCGACAGCAGCCGCATCCGCGCCGACATGGCCCGCAATACATGGCAGGATATAGGTCTGCGCCTCGGCATTGGGGTGGGTCAGATCCAAATCGCGGGCGGGCAATGTGATTGCATCCGAGCTTGCCAGCGCAAAGGGGGCTTGTCCCAGTTCAACCGGGTCGATGCCCAGCAAAAGATGGTGCATGACCGGATTGCAGACAAAGACCAGCTCAAGGATCAACCGGGGCTCAATTTCGGCCTCGGTAGAGATTTCTTTGACAAGATCGTCAAGCGCGGCGCGCACGGCGGCTGTCATTTCCTGATCCCCGCCGGGGTTCATCATCGCATAGGAAACGCGGCTCATCAGGTCTTCGCCGAAACGGATTTGCGGGTTCATCAGCCCAGATGACGCCAACACATGACCGTCGCTCAGATCGCAAAGATGCGCGGCAATCGTGGTCGAGCCTAGGTCAATCGCCAGCCCGTAAATGCCGCCTTCATGCAGGCCGGGCCATACATCAAGGATCTGCGGCGCGGCGCCCTCTTTTGGTTGATGAAGCGCCACGGTGACCTGCCATTTGCCTTTGCGCAGCGCCGGTTGCAGCTTGGCCATGACGGGCAGACCGGCGGTTGCGCCGAGGACGTCCCACTGGTCCTTCAAGGCTGCCGCGACACGCTCAAGATCGCCTGACGGCTCATGCATGTCAGGCTCTTGCACCTCAATAAAGAAAAGGCGTGTGGCCGGGTCCATAACGATGGGCCGGTCGGATGCGGCTTTGCGCACCACTTGCCGGTGCACTTGGCTTTCAGGTGGCACATCGATGACGATATCGCCTTGCACTGTGGCCTGACAGCCAAGGCGGCGGCCCTCTTTCAAGCCGCGTACACGGTCATAGCGCTCTTCCACGGCATTCCAGTCGGACAGAGCCTCTTTGGCGACCGTCACCCCATGTTTGGGAAAGTCCCCAAAGGATGGCGCGACCTGACATTTCGAACAAATGCCCCGCCCGCCGCACACGGAATCAAGATCAACGCCCAACTGGCGCGCAGCCGTTAAAACAGGCGTTCCGAGCGCAAAGCGTCCGCGTTTACCGGACGGTGTAAAAATGACGAGGGGATCTTGAGACATAGGGACGCCTTTCCTTTGTCCTGTTGTTCTAACCGCTTTGGCGGGAAGGAAAAGAAGCGAAACGGCAATTTCTTCGTGAGATACGCCATTTGGCAAAAAATGGAGCTTAGTTATGCGAATTTCCGAAGGGCCAGCCGCCAAGGGCAGGGGCCCAGCCATAGGTTCCCGCCAGCCAAAAGAAGAGAGGGAACGGAGCGATTGCAATGGCCATAGTGATCAGCGCACCGCGCGGCGTGAAAAGCCCGGATATTCCAGCAGCCATACAGATGCCGCCACCGCCGCCAATAAGGCTGGAGCCCGGCAAATTTATCAGCAGCGCCAAGGCGACATATTTGAAACGAAGCGCAAAGCGAGAGAATTTTGGCGGCAGGTTTTTGACCAGAAATTCTGAACGATCTTGCGGCGCTTCTTTCTCCATTTCGTCCATAAGCCGCGCCGCGCGAGTCAGGTGAAGATCAAGGAACAGAGATTTCAGGCTTCGGATCGGAATAAGCCGCCCAACCATAAAGGCGAGAAACAAGCCCATCAGGGTGGCAAGATAGATCGGCAGCGCAAGGCTATGGCCTTGGATCATCAATAGGGCGAGGGCAATTTCGACGCCGGGCACAAAGGGAATGGCGATCAAAATCGCATAAAATACAAAGACGACGATAAGACCAAAGAAAAGCCGATTGCCTTGCCCGGCTTCTTGCAGCGCCGCGGCTTGAGTTTCCAAAAGGCCCATGACCCAATACGCCAGCGCCAAAAGAGCAAGGAACGCCGCCAGCTTCACGCAAAGCCGGGGCAGAGCATTGGCCCAGCCCGGTGGGCGGTTTAGGTCCTCGATTGGGTCCACCATGTCACTCACGTATCACAGGATAAGGCTTACGGTGACGGTAATTTGGCCATCAGTGAAGGATTTTCTGAAAACCCTTGGTGATCTGACACATCACCGGGATATCGCTGACGTCGCAAGGGGCAGGGCATGCCTGTCCCTTGCGGTCTACTTGGTCGAGCGAGCTTATGCGCTGCGACGGCGCCCGCCGCGCCGCCCGCCACGTCCGCCACCTGCAGCAGCGCCGGCTTTTGCGGCTTCTGCAAATGGGGTGCCAGCTTTCGTCGCTTCAAGAACGCGGGCAAAGTTGATCCATTTGCCACCATTTGGGTCGTGGTTCATCAAGAAGTTTGCGGCATTCACCGCCTCCATCTCAACGGGGCGGATCGGGTTCATAATGGCCGAGGTCATGCCCGCGCCAATTGCCATCGGCAAAAACGCGGCGTTGATGCCGTGGCGGTTGGGCAAGCCAAATGAGATGTTTGACGCGCCGCAAGTCGTGTTCACGCCAAGCTCGTCGCGCAATCTGCGCACCAGCGCAAAAACCTGCTGACCGGCCGTGGCCATGGCGCCCACGGGCATCACCAGTGGGTCGACAACGATGTCATGCGCGGGAATGCCGAAATCGGCGGCGCGCTCTACGATTTTTTTTGCCACTGCAAAGCGCACGTCGGGGTCTTCCGAGATCCCGGTGTCATCATTCGAGATTGCGACAACCGGTACATTGTACTTTTTCACCAAGGGCAGAACCAGTTCCAGCCGGTCCTCTTCGCCCGTTACCGAGTTCAGAAGCGGACGGCCTTCAGCCATTTCCAAACCAGCTTCCAAGGCGCCGGGCACCGAGCTGTCGATGCACAGCGGCACATCGACCAGCCCTTGAACGACCTCGATGACCTTGCGCATCAATGGCGGCTCGGTCTCATTCGGGTTGGGGTTGGAATTGTAAACGACGCCCGCATTCACATCGAGCACCATGGCCCCGCAGGCCACTTGTTCCAGCGCATCTTTTTCGACAGTCGAAAAATCGCCTGCTTCAAGTTCAGCCGCCAGCTTTTTGCGGCCCGTTGGGTTGATCCGCTCACCAATGACGCAAAAGGGTTCGTCGAACCCAATTGTCACGGTTTTGGTTTTGGATTCGAGAACGGTGCGGGTCATAGCGGTCTTTCTTTAAGTTTGATTGGCAGGAGCGGCAGAAGCGCCGCCATGGTCAATGGCCCAATTTGCATTGGTCTTGATCCCACCAAGCGGGAAGAAGTGGATCGATTGGATATTGCTGTCCGGTGTTGTCGCCTTATGAGCGGCCAGATCGGTCAGAATGTCTTTAGGCTCAAACGGCAAGAGCAATTTCGTGACATCCATAGCCCGCTTTTGCAGGACCTTCAACGAGGGGCCAACGCCGCAGGCAATGGCGAATTTAATCAAGGTTTGCAGCTTGGCAGGGCCTGCCACGCCCAAATGGATCGGCATGGTGATGCCTTCGGCAGCCAGACGTTCGGCCCATGCGATAACTGGCTTGGCGTCGAAACAGAACTGCGTCGCCATCGCCATCTCGGCATCGGTGCGGTTTGAGAAATCCTGTTTCCAGCGCAGCGCCTCCATTACGACATCATCACCGCCCTTGGGGTCAATGTCGCGATTGCCTTCTGGGTGACCGGCCACATGAAGGCGGGTAAAACCCGCCTTATCAAAAAGCCCGGTTTCCATCAGCTGCATCGAGCTTTCGAAATCGCCCTGCGCAGCCGAAAGCCCACCAGCAAGCAACAGCGCTTGCGACACGCCAGCCTCGCCCTGATACATGGCGATCCAGTTTTCCAGCGTCGCCTTATCCTTGATGATGCGGGCCGGAAAATGCGGCATGACGTTAAAGCCGTCCTCGGACAAACGTTTGGCCGTTGTCACCATCTCTTCAATGGGGGTGCCATCGATATGGGCGATATAGACGCGGGTGCCTAAAGGCAAAAGAGCGCGGAAATCTTCTACCTTCGCTGCCGTGCGCGGCATGACCTCAATCGAATAGCCCTTCAGCAACGCCTCCATCTGGGGCGACGTATAGCGCGGGGCCGTATTGGTGCCGGTTTTGGCACGGAAATTCAAAAGGGCCATCAGTCGTTTCCTTAAACTGGGCGGAGGCGTGATCCGGGTCATTTAGGTAAGGCTTGGGTCATGTCCCTCGTTCTCGATGAGGGCCTTCAGCCTGTCCTGACCGTATTCGGCGTCAATGCGCGCTGCCTCTGAATTTGCGACGTCTTGAGGGTCGCCATCGACCTCATGCCCCGTCACTTTGTGAAATCCAGACAGGTAGGCGTCATCATCTTTGGCGCCAACCTTCATCGCAGCCCGATCGATAGCCTGTTCGAATCGTTCTGGCAGGGGCGCTTTTGCCCCGCGCCGGCCCTTGCCGACAATGACTTGCGCGGGCATATCGCGCCAATAAACGATGGTCACTGCGGGCATGTGCTTTGATCCTTTTGTGGTCGCGTCGCGTGTTTCATCCAGCCTATCGACGTCAGGGCATCTGCCTTGTCGAAATTTCGACAATTTGAAAAGCTTGGGCGACCAATTGCGTTTCTCTGTTCAGACATAAGCGTCCACAAGTTGAAGGGCCAGTGGGCCGGATCGCCAAATTCTTCATGATCATCATGAACGAGACGAGGAAGATGCAGCCCGCGTCTCGTAAAGGAAAACTCCAACCCCATTGTCGGCGGGGAAATGTCTCGTTAGGCTGAAAGGATAGCTAACAAAGGACGCGTCTCATGGCCCGCCGCCGCCCCAGACGAGGAAAAGCCAAAAAAGACGAGCAAGGTGTCGCGGTGCCGCGGATCGCACCGGTCAGCCCGGCGCGGCCAAAACGCGTGGAAGCGCAGCCCGATCCGGCGGATCTTTATGGGGCGCTTGATCTGGGAACGAATTCCTGCCGGATGCTGATCGCGCAGCCTAAGGGCAATCAACTACACGTGGTGGATAGCTTTTCGAAATCTGTCCAACTTGGGCATGGGCTTGAAGCCTCGGGCCGCTTGTCGCGCCAATCCATGGCGCGCACAGTTTCAGCGCTGAAGATCTGCCAGAAGAAACTGACGCGGCACAATGTAAAACGCGCGCGCCTTGTTGCCACCGAAGCCTGCCGTCGCGCCACAAATGCCGCCGAGTTTATTGATGTTGTGCGCCGCGATACTGGTTTGATTTTGGATATTATCGAGCCAGAAGAAGAAGCCCGACTGGCGGTTGTTGCCTGCGCGCCGCTTGTGTCGATGAAGACTGAGCAGCTTTTGGTGGTTGATATCGGCGGCGGCTCGACTGAACTGGTCTGGATTGACCTGTCTCGTGTGCCGCGGGTGGAGCGCCCACGGGCAATCATGCGCCTTCATCTGGGGTTTGATCACACCGATACGGTGTTTCCAAAGGCCAAAGTGGTTGATTGGATCTCGATCCCGCTTGGGGTTGCAACGCTGAAAGATCAATATCGCGATGTGACCGATGATGGCGCGCGGTTTGCGTTGATGAGCTGGTTTTTTGAAGAACAACTGGCCAAATTCTCGCCCTATGATGATGCAGCAGATCAGGCCCGAGAAGGGTTTCAGATCATTGGGACCAGTGGAACCGTAACAACGGTCGCCGCGTCGCATCTTGGGTTGAAGCGCTATGATCGCAATAAGGTTGATGGCCTGCGGATGACCTCGGACCAGATTGATTTTGTTATTCAAGATTATCTCTCGCTTGGCCCTTCGGGGCGGCGCAATGACCCGCGGATCGGCCGTGATCGCCATTCACTGATCATGTCGGGCGCTGCAATTTTGCAGGCGCTCTTGCGCGCATGGCCGACGGATCGGTTATCGGTGGCCGATCGAGGGCTGCGTGAGGGGATGCTCTATGCGCAGATGTCTTCGGACGGCGTTCTGGAAGATGGCCCGTTTTAAACTGGTTTCGCCGGGCCTGCGGCCCGCCGACCGAGCGGGGGGCCAGCCCCCCGCACCCCCCGTTTCTTTCGGGGGCGGGCCCCCAAACCCCCAACCTGCCAAATGCTGCGGCCCGGCCCCAGGCCGGTCTCGCCAAAACAACGTTTGTTTGAGTGGCCTTTCCGCTGGCCGCACACTGCGATATGCAGGCGTCAAATAGGATAGGCATCGAGATGGCGAAGAAAATCAGTGGGCGCGGGCAACGTGATTTGCGTGTGAAGGTCAAAACGGCGCGCGGGCGTAAGCTCAGCTCGACGCTTTGGCTCGAGCGCCAGCTAAACGACCCTTATGTTCAGCGCGCCAAACGCGAAGGATATCGCGGTCGGGCCGCCTTTAAGATCCTTGAACTGGATGACAAGTACCGCTTTTTGGTGCCGGGCGCTCGCGTTGTCGATCTTGGCTGTGCGCCGGGAGGATGGCTGCAAGTGGCGGTCAAACGCGTCAATGCGCTTGGCGAAAAGCAAGGCAAGCGCGTTGGCACCGTCTTGGGTGTCGATTTGCAAGAGGTTGAACCGGTGGCCGGATCCGAAGCGCATGTTCTGGATTTCATGGAAGATGATGCCGACGTTAAGGTGAAAAACTGGCTCGGTGGGCAGGCGGATGTCGTGATGAGCGATATGGCGGCCTCAGCCTCGGGTCATAAACAGACCGATCACTTACGCATCATGGCCCTGTGCGAAGCTGCGGCCTATTTTGCCTTTGATGTGCTGGATGAGGGCGGTACTTTTGTGGCCAAAGTTCTGGCAGGCGGCGCAGAAGCCGAGCTGCAGCAATTGCTGAAAAAGAAGTTCAACAAGGTCGCAAATGTCAAACCGGGCGCCTCGCGCGCCGATAGTTCGGAAAAATTTGTCGTTGCGACCGGATTTCGGGGCTAACCCCATCATATAGGGCTTTCCCTTAGGCCCAACACATGAGATATGGCGGTGCCAACTGAAACTCCCTGCCGCAAGGAGGCCCCTATGGAGATTCGTGAGGCTCTGACCTTTGATGATGTGTTGCTTGTGCCCGGCGCCTCTTCGGTTTTGCCGAGCGATGCGGATACGCGCACGCGGGTCACCAAGTCCATTTCGCTTAATATTCCACTGCTTAGCTCAGCCATGGATACGGTCACTGAATCGCGTATGGCGATTGCGATGGCTCAGGCTGGCGGCATGGGTGTGATCCACCGGAACCTTTCGGTGGATGAACAGGCCCGCGAAGTTCGGCGGGTCAAACGCTTCGAATCAGGGATCGTCTATAATCCGGTGACATTGCGCGCCGATCAGACCTTGGCGGATGCCAAAGCCCTTATCGAGCGGTACAATTTTACCGGCTTTCCTGTTGTTGACGCAGATGGCCGCGTTGTTGGCATCGTGACCAACCGCGATATGCGGTTTGCAACGTCGGATGATACGCCGGTTCATGTCATGATGAGCTCGGAAAATCTGGCGATTCTGACGGAACCTGCGGACCGCGATGAAGCCAAAAGCCTGATGCGGGCGCGGCGGATCGAAAAACTGCTGGTGACGGATGGGGACGGCAAGCTGACCGGGCTTTTGACCCTGAAAGACACCGAACAAGCCGTGCTGAACCCAACGGCATGCAAAGATGAACTGGGGCGCTTGCGCGTTGCTGCGGCCACGACGGTTGGCGATGCAGGATTTGAACGCAGCGAAGCTTTGGTTGATTCCGGGTGCGATCTTATCGTGATTGATACGGCCCATGGGCATTCCGAAGGCGTGGCCCGCGCGGTTGAGCGTGTCAAAGGCTTGTCGAATTCGGTGCAGGTTGTGGCAGGTAATGTCGCCACCGGCGAAGCCACAAAAGCGCTTATCGATGCGGGCGCAGATGCGATTAAGGTCGGCATTGGCCCCGGGTCGATTTGTACGACGCGGATCGTTGCCGGTGTTGGTGTTCCACAGCTGACCGCAATTTCGGACTGCGCTGCGGCTGCTGCTGCCTCTGGCACGCCAGTGATTGCAGATGGCGGGATCAAATTCTCTGGCGACTTCGCCAAAGCCATCGCGGCAGGCGCGTCTTGTGCGATGGTCGGCTCGATGATTGCGGGGACGGATGAAAGCCCCGGCGAGGTCATCCTCTACCAAGGCCGTAGCTTCAAAAGCTATCGTGGCATGGGAAGCCTTGGCGCCATGGCGCGCGGCTCGGCCGACCGGTATTTCCAAAAGGATGCGGCCAGCGACAAGCTGGTTCCCGAAGGGATCGAAGGGCAGGTGGCGTATAAAGGCTCGGCAGGTGCAGTTGTTCACCAACTTGTCGGCGGTTTGCGCGCAGCGATGGGCTATACTGGCTCGGCCACTGTGGATGAAATGCGGACCAAATGTAGCTTTGTTCGCATCACTGGGTCTGGTTTGAAAGAAAGCCACGTGCATGACGTTCAGATCACACGCGAAAGTCCAAATTATCGTATTGGATGAGTGACTTGCGGATAGAAGCTAAAGTTCAAGAATGACACCTGCTGCCCGAATATCTGCCGCGATCGAAGTTTTGGATCATTGGCTTGGAGGCGCGCCGATTGAGCGCGCCTTAACCAATTGGGCCCGCGGCGCACGCTATGCAGGTTCAAAGGACCGGGCGGCTGTGCGGGATCATGTCTTTGATATCTTGCGGAGAAAAAACAGTTGTGCCGCTGTCGGCGGCGGGTCTGACGGTCGGGCATTGGCCATTGGCCATATCAGGCTGCAAGGGTTTGATCTGGATAGTATTTTCTCTGGAGAAGGGCACGCGCCAGCGCCATTGAGTGATCAGGAACGGTTTGTGCCGTCGGTGGATAAGGACATTTGGCGTGATGTTCCAATCTGGTTGCATTCTTATTTCTCACGCGCTTTGGGCGAAACGGCCGAGCTGGCATTGATGGGCATGTCCGCGCGCGCGCCGCTTTATTTGCGGGTCAATACCCTCAGATCCAATCCCGATGATGTGCAAACCTCTTTGCTAAGTGAGGCGATTGAAACGACCCAAATTCGCGACACCGGCGCGTTAGAGGTCATTGAAAACCCACGTAAGTTCCGACTGTCTCGGGCGTATCAGGATGGGCATGCCGAGATACAGGATCTTTCCGCGCAGCTTGCCACCAGCGCTGTGGCATGGCCGCAGACCGGGCGGATCTTGGATTACTGTGCGGGCGGGGGCGGAAAGACCCTTGGGATTGCCGCGATGACCTCCGCCGAGCTTTTTGCTCATGATGCGAATCCGGCCCGGATGAAGGATCTGCCCGTGCGCGCGAAACGCGCTGGCGCGAAAACCACGCTGGTTGTCGATCCGAACGGGGGCATGACCTATGATGCTGTGCTTTGTGATGTGCCGTGTTCCGGTTCGGGAACCTGGCGCCGAGATCCCGAGGCAAAATGGCGCCTGACTCCAGATAGCTTAGAGAAAATTCTTATTTCTCAAAGCGATATTCTGAAATCCGCCGCCAAGCTTGTCCGCCCCGGCGGTCAGCTCGTCTATATGACCTGTTCATATTTTTGCGAAGAAAACGTCGATCAGATCGATCAATTTTTGAGCACGCATTCGGGTTGGACGCTGCATCAGCAGGTGGTTTTCGGCATAGATCATGGGTCTGACGGATTTTTCTTGGCAGAACTGCGTCGAGGCGTCTAAGATTATATAATACTTTCAGATGGTTGCTGTTTCATGAGTCAGGCTTAATCACCGATTAAGAAAATACCTGCGAAATTGTTGCGACCGAATCGAAGTGGAGGTTGAGCGTGGCGCATCAAGCCGAGTTCATCCATAAGGCGTCATTTATTGGCAGACTAAGCCCCAATTATTTATTGATTGGACTGGCGGCTCTCTTGGCAGGCAGCTCTTATTTTGCGCCAAATGACTTATCTCAATTGGCGGCTTTGTTGGCGGCGCTGACAGTGTTTCTAACGGCAGTTTTTCTGTCGCTCCACTCGCGACGCGAACGGCGCAAAGATCAGGCAGATCTGGTTAAAGCCGGGCAGTTGGCACAGGATGATCCTTCGGCTGTTTTTTGTACGGATGTGCGCGGGGGAATTATCTTTCAAAATGCCGCAGCGCTTGAGCGATTTGGCCCTCAAAGAGAATTACCAATGTCCAAGGCGCTGTCCGGGCTTATCCCGAATGCGTCCGCAGTTGTGTTTCGTCATGAGGCCGCCTTGGCCCAGAGCAAAAATGCCCGCGAGACAATTGTAACGCGGAAGGGCGCAATCAAATTAACAGCATTTCCTGTCGGTAGTGGAAGGGTGTGGCGTGTTGAAGAAACCTTTGATGCCCAACAGCCGCGCGGAACGGGCTGGATTGGCCTTCCGATGATGGTTGTCAGCCAGAAAGACACGATCCTGTCAATGAATGAGGCATTGCGCCTTATGCTCGGGCGCCGAATGCGGGCGCTTTCCGACGTCTTTGAAACTCTCCCGATCAAAACTGGTGAGCGCACAATGATCAATGGCGCTGATGGGCCGGTCGATGTGGTTGCCGTTGAATTGCAAGCAGGCGATGGGCGACGTGAAATTTACGCTCTCCCGATGGAGCTTTTGCCAACCGAAGACAGTGTCGCAGCGCGTGCATTCGAGGCTTTGCCTGTAGCCCTTATTCATATCGGTCCTGATGGCAAAATACTTGCAGCCAATCCGCAGGCTCAGAACCTTTTGAATTTCAAAGGCTTGCACTTAGGACTGGGCGAAATTGTAGAGGGTCTGGGCCGTCCTATTATCGATTGGCTGACGGATACTCTGGAAGGACGTATTCCGCCACGCCCTGAAGTTGTGCGGGCTGCGTTGCGTGAGGAAGACTGCTTTGTTCAGATCACTCTCGGTCGAATTCAAGGAAAATCTGGCGCGTCCTTACTTGGTGTCTTGCATGATTCAACCGAGCTAAAAACCATGGAGCAGCAGTTTGTCCAAAGCCAAAAAATGCAGGCAATTGGCGAGCTGGCTGGTGGGGTTGCCCATGATTTCAACAATCTTCTGACTGCAATTACCGGGCATTGCGACCTCTTGTTGCTACGCCATGACGAAGGCGAACCAGACTATGCCGATCTGGTTCAGATTAACCAAAATGCCAACCGTGCGGCCAGTTTGGTTGGGCAACTTTTGGCCTTTTCTCGCAAACAAACGATGCAGCCCGAAGTCTTGGACCTGCGCGATACAATGCCTGAATTGACCCATCTTTTGAACCGCTTGGTGGGTGAGCGCGTTCAGCTGAAACAGCATCACGACCCAGGTCTATTGCCGATACGCGCGGATCGGCGCCAGCTTGATCAAGTGATTATGAACCTCGTGGTAAATGCGCGCGACGCGATGCCTGATGGTGGCGAGATCGAAATCTCGACACGCGTTGAAAACCTGACCGAGCCGCTTTTGCGCGATCAGGCAGAGGTTGCGCCGGGCCAATATGTGACCATCCGCGTCACGGATGAGGGGACGGGCATTTCGCCCGAACAAATCTCTCGCATATTCGAGCCCTTTTTTACGACCAAACGAACCGGAGAGGGCACCGGCTTAGGCCTTTCGATGGTCTACGGTATCGTCAAGCAATCCGGCGGTTTCGTTTTTGCTGAGAGTACGCCCGGCGAGGGCACGGAATTCACGCTCTATTTCCCAGTTCATGACATGCCAGCCGAAGATATTTTGCCAAAACCTGAAATTGTCCCGGAACGGCTGGCGCATTTGCCGGGTGATGGTGTGATCTTACTTGTCGAAGACGAAGCATCTGTCCGGGCCTTCGCGTCGCGGGCGCTCAGGATGCGTGGGTTTACCGTGTTAGAGGCAGAAAGCGCGGAAGAGGCGCTTGATAAATTGGAAGATAGCACGCTCTCGGTCGATGTTTTTGTGACGGATGTCATTATGCCGGGCATGGATGGGCCGACATGGGTACGAGAAGCGTTGAAAGACCGGCCGGATGTGAAGGTTGTGTTCGTCTCGGGTTACGCTGAGGACGCCTTTGAAAAGACCTCGGACGGCGTCCCGAATTCGGTCTTTTTGGCCAAACCATTTTCGCTGTCGGATTTGACGTCTACCGTACAAAGGCAATTGCATTAGCGGCCTGTCAGGCCATCCCAAAGAACAAACTCTTCTGCCGCGGTCTCGCGCAGGCGCGACTCGATATCCGGTGACAAAGAGATGTCGAATTTGGGCGATACGTTCCGTTGTTCGAGATTAAGCGGCTCGCCCAAACGCTGTTCAAAAAATTCAATGAAATCAGGCATCTGATCGTAGCGATATAGGTGCTCGACCATAACCTTTCCGTTTTCATCACATAGGAATTTTGCCTGGCTGCCGACTTCTGCAAATGCGGGGCGTTTGGGTTCAAGCCAAGCCGTGACAAAGGCATCAAAGCTCATTCCATAGGTCGAATTTGCACGGCCTCGCAGGTTCTCTCGGGATCTGTATCGAAACCAACTTCCCAGCCAGTCAATTGGCTCCCGCATCACCGCGGCCATCTGCATCGGATGCGATCCGCGTTGCTCAAAAAATTTCGAGAGCCGATTCTTATATTGCCGGGCGGACACGTGTTTTTGCCCCGGTGGATCAAGAATCGCAGCGCTGGCATGGGGCAAAAGCGCCGTTTCCAAAGCCGTTGTTCCCGTCTTTGGCAAGGCCAACAGCACGATTTTCTGCTTGTGAAATACCAACACGCGCCAGATCTCCTCAACTCATATCCGCATATTCAACGCTTTTTTAACCCTTCCCGCAAAATACTCATCTTCACAAGTTTTTACTTGAAATGTTCTCATTTTGGTCTCATTAACGAATGAGAACAAGAGGCGAACATGAGCAACGTTGCCGCGACACGCGCGGTGTGAAATAAGGAGCCAAATGAAATGGCAATGGCGAACCTTCTGGATATGACCGACCGCAAAACAGCAGAGAAACAAAAAGCGCTGGATAGCGCGTTGTCGCAGATCGAACGCCAGTTTGGCAAAGGCTCGATCATGAAACTGGGTGCCGACAGCCCGGTGACCGAGATCGAGTCGACCTCAACCGGGTCACTTGGCTTGGACATCGCACTTGGTATTGGCGGGGTGCCCAAAGGGCGGATCGTCGAAATTTACGGCCCCGAAAGTTCGGGTAAAACCACGCTGACGCTGCATTGTGTTGCGGAAGAACAGAAAAAAGGCGGTGTATGTGCCTTTGTTGATGCCGAGCACGCGCTTGATCCGCAATACGCGAAAAAGCTTGGCGTTGATCTTGACGAGCTATTGATTTCACAGCCCGACACAGGCGAACAGGGCCTTGAGATTGTCGATACTCTGGTGCGCTCTGGCGCGGTGTCGATGGTTGTGGTCGACTCTGTCGCTGCTCTCACACCCAAGTCCGAACTTGAGGGTGATATGGGCGACAGCTCCGTCGGGGTACACGCACGTCTAATGTCTCAGGCCATGCGTAAACTGACCGGATCGATCAATCGGTCAGGGTGTACGGTGATCTTTATTAACCAGATCCGTATGAAAATTGGCGTCATGTTTGGAAGCCCTGAAACAACGACGGGCGGTAATGCTCTGAAATTCTACAGCTCAGTGCGCCTTGATATTCGCCGGATTGGCGCTGTGAAGGACCGCGATGAAATCGTTGGGAATGCGACCCGTGTGAAGGTTGTGAAAAACAAAGTGGCGCCGCCCTTCAAGCAAGTTGAATTCGACATCATGTATGGCGAAGGCATTTCCAAAACCGGCGAGCTTTTGGACCTTGGCGTCAAGGCGGGTGTGGTCGAGAAGTCCGGCAGTTGGTTCTCATATGGGGATGAGCGGATCGGGCAGGGCCGTGAAAATGCCAAGACGTATCTGAAGGAAAACACGTCCACCGCGAATGAGATTGAGGATAAAATCCGCGCGGCGCATGGGTTGGATTTCGACGGTGATCGCGGCGATCCTGATATGATCGAAGACTAAGTTTGCAGCTGCTTTTGCAGCCTCGGGGGCGGCGCCAATTTGGCCCGCCCCTTTTTCTTGGTCAATTGCCCTGTGGACAGGCGCGAGCCGCAGGTTTACACCCCTAAAGACTTGCGAAATTGCCAGTAGAAAAGGGGCCCTTGCCGCCATGGCCAGCCTAAATGATATCCGCTCGACCTTCCTTGATTACTTTGCCCGGCAAGGCCACGAAGTTGTTGCGAGCTCGCCCTTGGTGCCGCGTAATGATCCGACGCTGATGTTCACCAATTCTGGTATGGTGCAGTTCAAGAACTGCTTCACCGGCGTTGAAAAGCGCGACTATGTGCGGGCGACGACATCGCAGAAATGCGTGCGCGCTGGCGGCAAACATAATGACCTTGATAATGTCGGCTATACCGCGCGCCATCACACGTTTTTTGAAATGCTCGGCAATTTCAGCTTTGGCGATTACTTCAAAGATGAGGCGATCCCTTTTGCTTGGGAGCTGATCACCAAGGAATTTGGCATCGACAAAAACCGTTTGTCGACAACCGTTTATCACACCGATGACGAAGCTTTCGAGATCTGGAAAAAGCTTGGGGTGCCTGAAGAGCGGATTATCCGCATCGCGTCCTCTGACAATTTCTGGCAAATGGGCCCCACGGGCCCTTGCGGGCCATGTACCGAGATTTTCTATGATCACGGCGATCACATCTGGGGTGGCCCTCCGGGTAGCCCGGAAGAGGATGGCGACCGGTTCATCGAGATCTGGAACGTTGTTTTCATGCAAAATGAGCAATTTGCCGATGGCTCGATGGTGCCGCTGGATATGCAGTCGATCGATACCGGCATGGGGCTGGAACGGATCGGAGCATTGCTGCAAGGCAGCCACGACAATTACGACACGGATCTTTTTAAGGCGCTGATCGAGGCTTCGGCCCATGCGACAAGTGTTGATCCCTATGGCGACAAGAATGTGCATCACCGGGTGATCGCGGATCATTTGCGGTCGACTTCGTTCCTGATTGCCGATGGTGTGATGCCATCTAACGAAGGTCGCGGCTATGTGCTGCGCCGGATCATGCGCCGCGCCATGCGTCATGCGCATCTTTTGGGTGCGGCCGATCCGCTGATGCACCGTCTGGTGCCCTCGCTTGTTGCCCAGATGGGCCAGGCTTATCCTGAACTCAGCCAAGCGCAGGCATTGATCGAAGAGACATTGCAGCTGGAAGAAACCCGGTTCCGCCAAACCTTGGATCGTGGTTTGAAACTGCTGGATGACGAGCTGGAAAAATTGCCCGCAGATGCCGAGCTTCCGGGCGAGGCTGCCTTTAAGCTTTATGATACCTTTGGTTTCCCACTTGATTTGACCCAAGATGCGCTGCGCGAGCAAGGGCGCAGCGTTGATACAGACGGGTTCAATACGGCCATGGAAGAGCAAAAGGCCAAGGCCCGCGCGGCATGGTCAGGTTCGGGCGAAGCTGCCGATAACGCAGTTTGGTTTGACGTCATGGAGGGGCAGGGTGCCAGCGAGTTCCTTGGCTATGACACCGAAAAAGCCGAGGGCCAGATCGTGGCATTGATCCAAGAGGGTGCATCTGTTGACGCGCTGGCTGCTGGATCGGATGGCTGGATTGTCGTGAACCAAACACCGTTCTACGCGGAATCCGGGGGGCAGGTCGGTGATATGGGCGTTATCCGGCGTCTGGAAAACCGCGCGGATGTGTCTGACGTGACCGACACCCGTAAATTTGCCGATGGCAAGGTGATCGCTCATAAAGTGGCGGTTCAGGCCGGGACGGTTGCGGTGGGCGACGCGGTTGAACTTGTGGTTGATCACACCCGCCGCAGCACAATTCGCGGCAACCATTCGGCAACACATTTGTTGCATGAGGCTCTGCGCCGTGCGCTTGGCGATCATGTAGCACAGCGCGGCTCGCTGAATGCACCGGACCGGCTGCGCTTTGATTTCAGCCACTCCAAGGCGCTGACCCTTGAAGAATTGGCAGGGGTCGAGCGTGAGGTGAATGATTTCATCCGCCAAAACACCTCCGTTGAAACGCGGATCATGACGCCCGATGACGCACGGGCCTTGGGCGCGCAGGCGCTTTTCGGTGAGAAATACGGCGATGAGGTTCGCGTGGTGTCGATGGGCAAGCTGGATGGCTCGGGCAAGGGCACGGATGGCGATACCTATTCGCTTGAGCTTTGCGGCGGCACTCATGTGCGCCAGACCGGTGATATTGGCCTGTTTGTTACGCTTGGCGACAGTGCGTCCTCTGCCGGTGTGCGCCGGATCGAGGCGCTGACCGGGGCGGCGGCCTTTGAATACCTGTCGGCTCAAGATCACCGGCTTGGCGAAGTTGCCTTGGCTCTCAAGGCCCAGCCGGGCGATGTGGCAGAGCGTGTTCAAGCGCTCATGTCCGAGCGCCGGGCGCTGGAAAATGAAGTTGCCAGCTTGCGCAAACAGCTTGCGATGGCGGGCGGCGGCGGCGCGGCTGCCCCGGCCGAAAAAGAGATTGGCGGCGTCAAATTCTTGGGTCAGGTTCTGGAAGGCGTCACGGGCAAAGACCTGCCTGCCTTGATTGATGAACACAAATCCCGCCTTGGCGACAATTCTGCAATCTTGTTGATGGCGGATACGGGCGGCAAAGTGGCTGTGGCCGCAGGGGTCAGTGATGACCTTAAGGGCACGCTCTCGGCCGTTGACCTTTTGAAGGCAGCCGTTGTTGAATTGGGCGGTAAGGGCGGCGGTGGCCGGCCTGACATGGCGCAAGGCGGCGGCAAAGATATTGGCGGCGCAGATGCCGCAATCGCGGCAGTAGAAGCAATTTTGGAGGGGAATTAATGCCAGGAGCACTTTGGGTCGCACATGTGACCGTTACAGATGACGAGGCCTATGGGCGTTATGCAGCGCTGGCCGGACCGGCCCTTGCGGCCTTTGGCGGCGAGTTTTTGGCGCGAGGCGGTACGGCGATCCAAAAGGAAGGCCGCGCGCATCCCCGGAATGTTGTGGCGCGGTTCCCGTCGCTTGAAGCGGCAAATGCGTGTTATGAATCAGAGGCTTATCAAGCGGCTCTGTCCCATGCAGAAGGCGCGTCCGAGCGGGATCTGGTTTTGATCGAAACGCTTGACTGACAGAATTTCCGGCGCTGTCACACTGTGATGGCAGTGCCGGATTTAATCTCTTCCATCACAAAGCTTGCCGAGATATCGGCGATTTCAACCTCTTTGATGAGGCGCTGATAGAGCCGGTCATAATCGGCCATATCGCGGACCTTCGCGTGGATCATGTAATCAAGATCCCCCGTCATCCGATATGCGGACAGAATCTCTGGGATCACCCGTGTCGCGCGTGAGAACCTCTCATGCCAATTGGGCGCATGGGCCCCGGCCCGGATCAGCATAAAAACCGACAAGTTTAAACCAAGCGTCGTGGGATCGATGACCAAAACCCGCCCCTTGATTATCCCCCGTTCCTCCATCGCCTTGATCCGCCGCCAAACGGCATTGCGCGAGAGGGTGGCGATTTCGGCCAGCACATCAAGCGACAGCGTCGCATCCTCTTGGAGTGCGTTTAGGATTTTTGCGTCAAATGTGTCTAATGTTTCCATTTTCTCACATTATTCGAGACATTGTCCCATGAATACCCAAATAATTTAAAATATTGGGACGCCGTTGCAGGCGATGTCGGGCAGGTTGTGATCATCGCTCACGGATTAGCCAGAAGGAAAGCCGATGATCACCCGAATTTTTGTAGATCACCCCAGCTCGGTGGATGAAACCTATTTGGAACATGCCCGATTTGCGGCCGGTTTCTCCTTCTGGCTGGCCGCCGCAGCGCTGGCAGCGGCCATTCATGCAATTATTCCCTGTCTTTTTGAAAAGACGGCAAGCCGGATCATTGCGCGGCTTTACGAACGCACACATAATCGGGGCGAGGCGGCAAGCTGACGCCCTGATCATAAAGGATCTCTGACATGTGCCGATGGGCCGCTTATTGCGGAGAACCGATTTTCCTCGAAGACGTTATGACACGTCCGCGCCATTCGTTGATCGCGCAGAGCCAACAAGCCGCCGAATGTAAGACCGTCACCAATGGTGATGGCTTTGGGCTGGCGTGGTATGATCACCGGACCGCGCCGGGCCTCTATCGCGACATGTATCCAGCGTGGTCTGACCCAAATTTGCGTGCCTTGTGCGAGCAGGTCCGCTCGCATCTCTTTTTGGGACACGTGCGTGCTTCAACGGGCTCGGCTGTGGCCCGCGATAATTGCCACCCTTTCGTCGTCGACCGTTGGAGCTTTATGCATAACGGTCAGATTGGCGGGTTCGATGGGTTTCGCAAACAAGCGGACATGATGATCCCGGACGAGATCTATACAAATCGTCGCGGGACGACGGATAGCGAAGTGATGTTCTTGCTGGCCCATGCCTATGGGTTGGAAGAGGATCCAATTGCCGCGCTGTCCGAGGCGGCAGGTCAGCTGCGCGCGCTTTCCGAGGCGCATGGTTGCGCGCCGCATATGCGGATCTCGGCGGCTTTATCAGACGGCGAAGCGCTTTATGTCATGCGGGCCTCAAGCGATCACATTGCGCCGACCGTTTATTATAAATGGTCCGACTCGCGCCGTGGGTGGGCGGTTGTGTCAGAGCCGCTGGAAATGGACGAAACAGGCTGGCACGAATTGCCCCCATCCCATCTGGCCCGGTTTACGCGGTCGGGTGTTGATCTGTTTCCGATGGCGGCGGGCTAATTTCCTCTTCGCCAATTTCAGGAAATTCCGGGCGAGGCTGACGGAAATACGCTGCCATAAGCGCAAGGCGCATCGACAGGCTGTCTTTTTGCGCATGTAACTGGCGCACGGTCAGGCGGCGGCTGCGCACAACCGCGCGCGCAACGCGGAAATCCCACCGGCGTTTTCGGTCAAGATAACTTTCCGGCAGCACCCGGCTGATCCGTTTCCAAAGCCAGCCAAGTTGAAAGAAAGCTGCGGTTTTAAAGGCCATTTTCGCAATGGTCGTCCAAAGGATGCGCCAAAAGGCACCAACTCCGGCGGCAATCATGAAGGGCAATTTCACCGAAAACAGGACGACCCACAGCCCAATGGAACTGACCGACAGCGCCAATGTCGCGAAGATAACGATTAGGGCGGCAATGACCTGTTCATACCATTCAAGCCCCCCATACCAGAGCATCATTCGCATATATCGAGACTTTAGCGCCAGTTTGTAGCGCGAAAGAACGGCCACAAGCCGGTTCTTTAAGGCCGAGCCAATAAGCATCGGCGTGAGCGTGCCAAGAATGTATTTCTTGATAAGCTCAAAGCGAAAAAAGAGGGCGGCTTGGGATTTGAACCACAGCAAAACCGATGGCAGCTCAATCGACAGGACTTTTTGGGCAATTACCTTTAATTGCGTCAAGATCAGCCCGAGGGCGAGCAAAACCTTTGCGCCAAAGACCATCGTCAGCGCGACAGAGGCCGAAGCAACAACAAGCAGAAGAAGGAAGGCACGCCAGAACATAGTCCATGGGTGCCGTGCGATCCGGGATTTGTCCAGATCGCAGTGATTTCGAGAGAGGATGATTTAAGCGTCCTGGCCCTTGGCTTTTTCAATCCGAGCGGCCAGCCATTTGCGGCCAACCTGCTCGGCGCGGCGAATACGGACCGAGGTCATGAATGCCTCTTGCAGGGTTTGCGAAGCGGAATTCAATGTGGTCGAGAGCTGCTCGATCAAACGTTCATCTTGCAGCTCTGCTTCGGCCTCAAGCGCATCCATTGCCAGCTTATCGGCCAATTCCGTAATGAAATCGCCGCCGCCTGACATTAGCGGGTCGTCTCGGTCAGGCGACGCCGAACATAGGTTTGCACGCTGTCGATCATTGGATCCATGTGAGGATCTTCAAAGAAATGCCCGGCGCCATCCATTTCCTGATGGGTAACGGTTATGCCTTTTTGCTCGTGCAGCTTGTCAACAAGGATACGCGTATCTTGCGGTTTGGCCACACGGTCGGCCGAGCCATTGATGACAAGACCAGAAGACGGGCAGGGCGCGAGGAACGAGAAATCATACATATTTGCAGGCGGGCTGACCGAGATGAACCCAGTGATCTCGGGCCGGCGCATCAGCAGCTGCATGCCAATCCAAGCGCCAAAACTAAAGCCAGCAACCCAGCAATGTTTGGAGTTTTGGTTCATCGATTGCAGGTAATCCAGCGCCGATGCTGCATCAGACAGCTCGCCAATGCCCTGGTCATATTCGCCCTGGCTGCGCCCGACGCCGCGGAAGTTAAACCGTAACACTGTGAATCCCATGTTATGGAACGCGTAATGCAGGTTGTAGACCACGCGATTGTTCATCGTTCCGCCAAATTGCGGATGCGGATGCAGGATGATTGCGATGGGGGCGTCTTTGGATTTCTGCGGATGGTAGCGGCCTTCAAGCCGGCCTTCTGGTCCGGGAAATATCACCTCGGGCATCGCGGTTCCTTGCGTTTTTGTACGGGTTGCGCGGTGCCATCGTGCATTTGTTGACGAAGGCTTTGTAAGCAACCTAGAATGGTTCTAATCAGGGGCCTAAGCAAAGTTGCAAAGGCGGGTGGATCGCAGTTAAGCCTCCTTGGCGGAAAGGTCAATCTTTTGAACGAGCTTGGCCCGCACGGAGCATGAAAAATGCGGAGTTTTGAATGAAACTGAGTACCAAAGGGCGTTACGCGATGGTGGCATTGGCGGATTTGGCCCTCCAGAAGGAGGGGGAATTGTCGTCGCTGTCGGAAATTTCCGCCCGGCAGGATATCTCGTTGCCGTATCTGGAGCAGCTTTTTGTGAAGCTGCGCCGCGCGGGATTGGTGGACTCGGTCCGCGGTCCGGGGGGCGGGTATCGTCTGGCGCGGGCAACATCGGATATTCGTGTTGTTGATGTGTTGAGCGCCGTGGATGAAACGGTCAGCGCGCTGCATACCGGCGCTGGCGCGTCTGGCGGCGCGTCGGGCAGCCGGGCCCAATCGCTGACCAACCGGCTTTGGGAGGGGCTGTCGGCCCATGTCTATGTGTTTTTGCATCAGGCCCGTTTGTCGGATGTCATCAAGAATGACTTGATGCCCTGTCCGGCTGTGCCGTCGCTTTTGCAAGTCGTGGACGAGGAATAACTGTTCCTAAATTGCGCCGCTAAAGCGGCAAGACGTTTCTGGGGCTTGCCGAGAGGTGAGCCGAAAAACGCCATGATTTGGATGTGAGGCAAGGAAATACGCGACATGCGGGAACGCACTTATCTGGATTGGAATGCGACAGCGCCGCTGCGCGATGAAGCGCGAACGGCCATGATCGCGGCGATGGATCTCGTCGGAAACCCGTCTTCGGTTCATTCTGAAGGGCGCGCGGCCGTGTCGCTGGTCGAGAAAGCCCGCGCGCAAGTGGCCGAAGCGATTGGGGCGCAGGGCGCGGATATCGTTTTTGTCTCGGGCGCAACCGAAGCGGCGGCCTTGGCGTTGAACGGGCGCGGGATTGTCGGATCGGCGATTGAGCATGATGCGGTGCGCGCGTGGATCAAGGAGGATTTGGCGGTTTCGCCCGATGGGCAAGTGAATGTGCCAGAGCCAGATCGCGCAACGCTGCAATTGGCAAATTCAGAAACCGGCATTGTGCAGGCTTTGCCCAAAGGTCTGGCCGTTTCAGATCTGACACAAGGGTTTGGCAAGATGCCGTTCGCCTTTGATTGGTCGGGGATCGATATGGGGCTGATCTCGGCCCATAAAATCGGGGGCCCGAAGGGAATCGGAGCGCTGGTTTTGCGGCGCGGTCTGGACGTGGAGGCTCAGATTCGGGGTGGCGGGCAAGAGATGGGGCGACGCTCGGGGACAGAGAACATAATTGGCATTGCTGGATTTGGTGGTGCGGCGGCTGCTGTCACACAAGATTTTGATAGTGGACGGTGGGAAGAGGTTGCCCAATTTAGAAATATTCTAGAAAAGGCTCTGGACCCGGACGGAAATACAACTATTTTGGTCGGGAAAGGCGTAACGCGCCTGCCGAACACCACCTGTCTGGTTACACCGGGCTGGAAAGGCGAGACGCAGGTGATGCAAATGGACCTTTCTGGATTTGCCATTTCGGCAGGCTCGGCCTGCTCAAGCGGTAAGGTTAAATCCAGCTCGGTTTTGCGCGCTATGGGCTTTAGCGAGGCGGATGCAGGATGTGCAATCCGCATTTCGATTGGCCCGACAACAACGAAAGATCAAGTCATGGCATTTGCTGAGGCTTGGCTTGCTGCGCGGGGCCGGTTTTTGGCGCGCTCGGCGTAAGGAATAGAAAGGCGGCGCTTTTTGGCCGCCAAAAGTAATACCGCCACGGCGGGCAGATGGAGTGGATATGGCAGTTCTTGAGACCGAAGTGCGCGAAGGCGTCGATCGCGAAACCGTTGAGACCGTTCAGGCCATGGGCGGTAAGTATAAATACGGTTGGGAAACCGAGATCGAGATGGAATACGCGCCGAAGGGTTTGAACGAGAACATCGTTCGCCTGATTTCGGAGAAGAATAACGAACCAGAGTGGATGCTGGATTGGCGTCTGCAAGCGTTCAAACGCTGGAAACTGATGACCGAGCCGGATTGGGCGTTGCTCAACTATCCTGAGATCGATTTTCAGGATCAGTATTACTATGCCAAACCCAAATCTATGGAAGAAAAGCCAAAGAGCTTGGATGACGTCGATCCAAAGCTGCTGGCGACCTATGAAAAATTGGGCATCCCTCTGAAAGAGCAGATGATTTTGGCAGGCGTCGAAGGCGCCGAGGATGCGCCTGCTGAGGGCCGAAAAGTGGCCGTGGATGCTGTGTTTGACTCGGTTTCTGTTGGCACGACCTTCCAAAAGGAACTGGCCGAAGCAGGTGTAATTTTCTGCTCGATCTCTGAGGCCATTCAGAACCATCCAGAGCTGGTGAAGAAATATCTGGGCTCGGTTGTGCCGATCACCGATAATTTCTATGCGACGCTGAACTCTGCTGTCTTCTCGGATGGCTCGTTTGTCTATGTGCCGCCGGGCGTGCGTTGCCCGATGGAGCTGAGCACCTATTTCCGGATCAATGCCGAAAATACCGGGCAGTTTGAGCGGACGCTGATCATCGCCGATAAAGAGGCCTATGTCAGCTATCTCGAAGGCTGCACTGCCCCGCAGCGTGATACCACTCAGCTTCATGCGGCGGTTGTTGAACTTGTGCTTTTGGATGATGCCGAGATCAAATATTCGACCGTTCAAAACTGGTTCCCCGGGGATGAAAACGGCGTTGGTGGCATCTATAACTTCGTGACCAAACGCGCCGATTGCCGGGGTGCGCGGTCGAAAGTGATGTGGACGCAAGTTGAGACCGGATCAGCAATTACCTGGAAATACCCGTCCTGCATTTTGCGCGGCGACGACAGCCAGGGCGAGTTCTACTCGATCGCCATCGCCAACAACTACCAGCAGGCCGATACCGGCACCAAGATGATCCATTTGGGCAAGAACACCAAGTCGCGGATCGTTTCTAAGGGCATCTCGGCCGGCAAGGCGCAGAATACCTATCGCGGGCTCGTGACGATGCATCAAAAAGCCAAGGATGCCCGGAACTATACGCAATGTGACTCGCTTCTGATCGGTAGCGAATGCGGCGCGCATACGGTGCCCTATATCGAGGTCAAGAATAACTCGGCGCGGGTTGAGCATGAGGCGACGACATCGAAAGTGGATGACGACCAGCTGTTCTATTGCCGTCAGCGCGGCATGGATGAGGAAGAGGCCGTCGCCTTGGTTGTGAACGGGTTCTGCAAGGAAGTTCTGCAAGCGCTGCCGATGGAATTTGCCATGGAAGCCCAGCAATTGGTGGCCATCTCTCTCGAAGGGTCGGTTGGATAGACGCTATTTCTATCCACATTGTTTTGCGCCAGAGAAATTTCAAAATGAAATTTCTCTGGACCGCTCACTAAGGTCTCTGAAACCATGACGACAATTCGCACTTTTTTGATCCCAGCAGCTTTGACAGGCGCGTTTTGCGCGTGCTTTGCGCTGACGGTTGATCTGGTGCTGTCCATGGTCAACCAATGGCAAGTTGCGGGTCTTGCGGCTGTATCTGGCTTTCTCGGCTCGATCTTTTCGCGGATTGTTCTTGGGCTTGGACGCGACAAATGACCCATACGTATTTTGACCCATATGAGGTTGAAAACCTGCACGCCGAAGTGCGCCGCGCACTGGGCAATAAAAACCGGTTTTGGGCGCCCGATGGCGCGCAGGTCATCGTTTCGCACCGCTATGAAAAACCTGTGTTCTTCACGATCAACAACGAAGGCGACCGCATTCATAAACGTCAGGGGCGGGGACATTTCTTCGAGGATGATCAGCTAGAGTTTTTGGCGAAGTTCATGCCCGAAGGCGGCACCTTTTGCGACATCGGGGCCAATATTGGCAATCATAGCCTCTATATGCTGCTGTTTGGCGGCGCGGCGCGGGCGTTGGCCTTTGAACCGAACCCCAAAACGCTGCGGCTGTTCATGTCGAATATGATCCTGAATGGTGTTGTGGACCGTGTGGCCCTCGACCTTCTTGGGTATGGGCTGTCGGAAGAGGATGACGAGGGGTGGGCCATCAACATGGTCTCGAAAAACCTTGGTCAGGCAAAGCTTAAGAAAAGCGGCGGCTCTGTTCCGGTGCGCAAGGGCGATACGCTAATTGGCGATACAAATGTGGATCTGATCAAGATCGACGTTGAGGGCATGGAAATGGGTGCTCTAGCGGGGCTTGAAGCCACCGTTGCGCGCTGCCGTCCGCCGATTTTCATCGAAGTTGACCACGAAAACCGCGACGCGTTTGATCGGCTGATGATGGAATGGAAATACCAGCTGAGCCAGAGTTTTCCACCCGCTCGAAATAACCAAAACCTACTGCTTGTGCCCGCAGAGCGGGCCGAGGAGTACCCGAAACCCGGAGATGCGCCATGACGGAATTCCCCGTCGGCGCCCGTGAAACAAATGAATGCGCTGCTTGAAACGCGGCAGCTTGAAAGGAAAAGACATGTTGGAAATCAAAAACTTGCACGTCTCTTTGGAAGAAGAAGACAAAGAGATCTTGAAGGGCGTTGACCTGACGGTTGAAGCTGGGAAAGTCCATGCGATCATGGGGCCAAACGGTTCGGGTAAATCCACATTGTCTTATGTGTTGTCCGGCAAAGATGGCTATGAAGTCACTGCTGGCGAAGCCATGATGGGTGGCGAAGACCTGCTGGACATGGAAGCAGAAGAGCGCGCAGCGGCGGGCCTTTTCCTTGCCTTCCAATACCCTGTGGAAATCCCGGGCGTTGGCAACATGACCTTCCTGCGGACGGCGGTGAATTCACAGCGCAAAGCGCGCGGCGAAGAAGAGATGAGCGCGGCCGAGTTCCTTAAAGTGATCCGTGCCAAAGCCAAAACGCTGAAAATCGACGCGGATATGCTGAAACGCCCCGTCAATGTCGGCTTTTCCGGCGGCGAGAAAAAGCGCAATGAGATCCTGCAAATGGCGATGCTGGAACCCACCATGTGCATCTTGGATGAGACGGATTCGGGCCTGGACGTTGATGCGATGAAACTGGTCGCAGAAGGCGTGAACGCGCTGCGTGATGAAGGCCGGGGTTTCCTTGTTATCACCCATTACCAGCGCCTGCTGGACCATATCAAACCCGACGTGGTGCACATCATGGCAAATGGCCGGATCGTGAAAACCGGCGGGCCCGAGCTGGCGCTTGAAGTTGAACAGAATGGCTATGCTGACATTCTGGCGGAGGTGGCATAATGGCTGCCCCTCAACCTAAATTGGACCCGCTGGCCGCTCGGCTGGAAGGGCTAAGCTTGCCAAAGGGCGCAGCTTGGGCAACCGATGCACGGGAAGCCGCCCTTGGCCGTTTGACTGCAATGGGCTTGCCGACCAAGCGCGATGAGTATTGGAAATACACCGATCCAAGCAGCCTGACGCAAGCGGGCGCGCCAAAAGCGACGCTGTTCGACACCGGCGAGGCGCCGCTGTTTGATGCCGTGGACCGGTTGAAGCTGGTCTTCGTTGACGGCGTTTTTGATGCGGCGTTGAGCGATAGTTTCGACTTAGAAGGTGTTGAAATAGAACAAATTTCCGACGCCATGTCGCATGACATTCATTGGGCGAAGGACGTCTACGGTGTGCTTGAAGCGGATGGCCAAAACCCGGTTGAGCGCCCATTGGCGGCGCTGAACACCGCCTTCGCGGCAGAAGGTGTTGCGATCCGTGTGACCGGCGACGTGTCCAAGCCGATTAACTTCGTCTACCTGCACCGCAATGAAACCTCGGACGCGATGTTGCATCATGTGATCCGTGTCGAAAAAGACGCTAAGCTGACGCTATTGGAAAATGGTCCGGCGGCAGCGCGTTTTTCGAAGTCGATGGAAGTTGATATCGCAGATGGGGCAGAGTTCCATCATGTGCGCGCCCAGGGCCGTGATCATGAGCGCCGGGCCTCGACCCATATTTTCACGCGTTTGGGCGAGCGCTCTGTGTTCAAATCCTTTACCCTGACCGTGAACGGCGTGCTGACCCGCAATGAAGCTGTGATTGATATTCGCGGTGACAATGCGGTGGCTCATATTGCAGGCGCTGCGCTTGGCGACGGGGCGACAGGTGATTTTCACCATGACGACACCGTTTTCATTACCCATGACGCGCAACATTGCGAAAGCCGTCAGGTCTTTAAAAAGGTGCTCCGCAATGGAGCGACGGGTGTCTTTCAAGGCAAAATCCTTGTTAAGCCAGACGCGCAGAAAACCGATGGCTATCAGCTAAGCCAATCGCTGCTTTTGGATGACGATTCCATCTTCCAGGCCAAGCCAGAGCTGGAAATCTACGCCGATGACGTTGTGTGCAGCCACGGCTCGACCACGGGCGCGATCGATGAAGAGGCGCTGTTTTACCTGCGCTCTCGCGGTGTTCCGGAAGGCCCGGCAACGGATCTGTTGGTCTTGGCCTTTTTGGCGGAAGCAATCGACGAGATTGAAGACGAATCCCTGCGCGAAGACATTCTGGCGCGGCTCGAAGGCTGGCTTGAAAGACACGGGAGCTGACACTTGGCTGTCACCACCAATATCTTGCGTTCTTATGTGGCGCCGCGACTGGTGTTGCGGCGCCTCATTGCCTCAACCTCTGTTGATGATCGCCCCGAGGCGCGGGGGTTCATTTATCTGCTGGTTGGGTTCTTTTTGCTGTTTGTTGGGCAAATCCCTGACCTAATGGGCATCGGGATCAATGGGTTTGAGGTTTCGGACGAAGCGTTTGGCGAGGATGGGCGGCCATCGGTGCAGCAAAGCCTGATGATCACGCTGTTTTTTACACTGACGGTGTGGCCCATCGTGTTTTATCTGATCGGCGGTCTGTCACATGTGATTGCTAAACTTGTCGGAGGGCAGGGCGAAGCGGCCCATGCACGCCTGGCGCTCTTTTGGGCGGTTCTGGCGGTGTCTCCGCTGTTTTTGCTCCGTGGAATTGGCAGTGTCAGCCAAGTGCCGGCGCTTGTTCAGACCTGTAACTGGGCCATTGTCTTGGCATTTTTCTGGATCTGGCTGATGGGCCTTTATGAAGCGGAACGTGCAAATGCCTGAGTTTTTAAACGCCTCGGGAATTATGGAATTGATCCGTATGATGGTCACGGATCCGCGCGCCGCTTTTCGGCGTGTTGATGCGGCGGGTCTTCCGGTCAATGCTCTGTGGCTGATTTTTCTGATCCTGTCTGCTGCGGGCGCGATCATAAACATCGTGACCCTCGATTTAACGCCCGAGATTTTCCGCGCCGGGCTGCCGCCAATGACAAGCATGGTCGCGTCTATGGCCGAGCTTTTCTTTTCAATGACGGTGCTGTTTGGGGCTTATGTGATTGGGCGCAAGTGCCGGGGAACCGGTCGGTTCGATCAGGTTTTGGCCGCTGTTTGCCTGATAAAAATGATGAGCGTTTCAATCTCGATTTTGCAAATTGTCGCCATCTTCATGATGCCGCTTTTGGCGTCGCTTTTGGGCTTTGTCGGTCTGGTCTATATGCTCTGGCTGATGGTGCAGCTCATTTCGGAAGTCCATGGGTTTACCCAATTGTCATTGGTATTTTTGGGCGTCATTTTCTCCTTACTTGCCGCGTTTTTTCTTTTTGGCATCCTCCTCACAACCTTCGGCGTAAAGCCTCTTTGACGATGGAACCTCGCATCCCATGTATGATATCGAAAAAATCCGGGCCGATTTCCCTATCCTGTCGCGAGAGGTGAATGGCAAACCGCTTGTCTATCTCGATAACGGCGCATCGGCCCAAAAACCTCAGGTGGTGATCGATGCCGTGACGCGCGGCTATGCCGAAGAATATGCAAATGTGCATCGCGGCCTACATTATCTGTCGAACCTCGCGACCGAGAAATACGAAGGCGTGCGCGGCACGATTGCGCGGTTCTTGGGGGTGAAAGACGAAAATGAGATCGTTTTTACCAGCGGCACAACCGAGGCCATAAACCTTGTCAGCTACGCATGGGCCGCGCCGCGAATGGGGCCGGGCGATGAGATTATCCTGAGCGCGGCAGAGCATCACGCCAATATCATTCCGTGGCATTTCCTGCGCGAGCGCCTAGGGGTGAAACTGGTCTGGGTCGATTTGGACGCCAATGATGAGATCGACCCCGAGGCGGTATTGTCGGCCATCACGCCAAAAACGAAACTGATTGCCGTGACCCATATGTCCAACGTCCTCGGCACTGTGGTGGATGTGAAAACCATCGTAGCAGGGGCGCATGAACAAGGCGTGCCGGTTTTGGTCGATGGCAGTCAGGCAACGGTGCATATGCCCGTCAATCTCGACGAACTTGGCGCGGATTTTTATGCAATCACCGGGCACAAGCTGTATGGGCCGTCAGGATCCGGTGCGATCCATATTCGAAAAGACCGTTTAGCCGAGATGCAGCCCTTTTTGGGCGGCGGCGATATGATCCGCGATGTAGGGCGCGAAGAGGTGACCTACGCTGATGCGCCGATGAAGTTCGAAGCGGGCACGCCCGGCATCGTGCAGCAAATTGGGCTCGGCGTTGCGCTGGAGTATCTGATGGAGCTGGGCATGGAAAATGTCGCGGCCCATGAACGCCGCCTGCGCGATTACGCGCGTACGAAGTTGGATGGGCTGAACTGGCTGAATATTCAGGGAAACTCCGCCACCAAAGGGGCTATATTCTCCTTCACGTTGGAAGGCGCAGCGCATCCGCATGATATTTCAACCGTGCTGGATAAACGCGGCGTCGCCGTGCGGGCTGGGCATCACTGTGCCCAGCCATTGATGGATGTTCTGGGTGTTTCGGCGACCTGCCGCGCAAGTTTCGGACTTTACAATACACAAGCTGAGGTGGACACGCTGGTGGACGCATTGGAGCTGTGTCACGAGCTTTTCGCCTGACCGTCAAGGGGGAGCGCCGCGCGTCAAGCCCCTAACGGGGCCCTCCTTGCGGCGCGGCATCCGCGCGCCTTTTGAGGGGACGGAATTCTAAAGATATAGGTGGGCTTTTTGCATTGCGGGGGGTCGGGCGCGGCGCTATACCGCTCTGGCACGCACCTGTAGCTCAGCTGGATAGAGCGCTGCCCTCCGAAGGCAGAGGCCAGAGGTTCGAATCCTCTCAGGTGCGCCAAACTCTCTTCGATATAAGAGAGGCCGAACTTCGAAGAACAGAATTAGACGACAGGTGTTTCGCAGCAGCGCCCGGAGAATGACGCGTTCGAATTTTGTCGATCCGACCACGCCACTTGCCATTTTGCGCATTTGACCAAGTTTGGATTATGGCCGAATTCCGGTCCGGCCTTTACCGGCGCTTAGGTGGGGCTTTCCCGCCCTTTGCGGCCTTCGCTGCGGCGGTGCGGGCGCGGTTCTTTTTGCTGCTTGGCTTGCCCTTGGAGGGCGCAGGCGGCTTTGAGCCTTCGGCGCGCGGCTTGCGGGGTTTGTCCTTACCTTTAGGCTTGCCGGGCTTAGCGCCGTCGCCGGTTCTGAAATCATCCTTTGGCTTGCCGCCCTTTGGGCGGTCCGTGTCCGCAGTTTTAGGGCCGGGCGCCGGGCCGTCTGAGCGAGGTTTGCGCGGTTTGCGATCGTCAGGGCGCGGCTTGCCTTTACCGTCGCGCTGGAACTTTGGCCTGCTGAAGGCAGGAAGGTCAGGGGCTTTGTCCAAACGCACCAGATCTTTCGATCCTTCAATTTTCATCGCCGGACCAACAGTTTTCAGAAACCCATCCACACTGCCTTTGCGGATCTCAACATATGACAGATCATCCGCAATTCGGATTGCGCCGATATCGTCTTTGGTCAGGCCGCCTGCTTTGCAGACCATAGGCAACAAATGACGCGGCGAGGCGTTTTGGTTGCGCCCCTCAGAAAGGGAGAACCAGACACTTGGGCCAAACTCTTCGCGCGGGGCCTTGGGCTTGGCGCTTTGGGGGGCGCTAAGCTCTTCCGGGGCGGTGTGGCTTTTCTTGTGCTGGCGAAGATAGGCCGCTGCAATTTGCTCGGGTGTGAATGCGCTCAGCAAAGTATCAACCGCGGCGCGCTCATTTTCACCGATCTCTGCCTGCCACTCGTCCGAAGACAGAAGCCGCGCTTGATCGCGCTCATGCACTTCCTCGGCAGAGGGAGCTGCGCCCCAGCTGGCGCTTAACTTAGCGAATTTCAAAATCCGCTCGGCCTTTTTGCGGGCAGAAGGCGGAACGACCAAAGCGCTTACGCCTTTGCGTCCTGCGCGCCCGGTCCTGCCAGAGCGGTGCAGCAAGGTTTCATGGCTGCCGGGCAATTCGGCATGAACCACAAGATCAAGATTGGGCAGATCAATGCCACGGGCAGCAACATCCGTTGCGACGCAGACCCGTGCGCGCCCATCGCGCATGGCTTGCAGCGCATTCGAGCGTTCGCTTTGCGTCAATTCGCCAGACAGCGCCACTACCGAAAAACCGCGATTTGACAGCCGTGTTGTAAGGCGGCCAACCATTGCGCGCGTGTTGCAAAACACGATGGCATTTGGTGCCTCATAGTAGCGCAATACGTTGATAACGGCGTTTTCACCATCGCGCGGAGCAACAGACATGGCGCGATATTCGATATCGGCATGTTGCTTTTGTTCGCTGACCGTCGAGATGCGTTCGGCGTTGCGCTGATAACTGGTGGCAAGGCTGGCAATGGCGCGCGGGACTGTCGCAGAAAACAGCAGCGTCTGGCGCTCATCGGGCGTTTCGCCAAGAATGAACTCAAGGTCTTCGCGAAAGCCCAGATCTAGCATTTCGTCGGCCTCATCCAGAACGACGGCGCCGACGGAAGACAGATCAATCGAACCACGCATGATGTGATCGCGAAGACGCCCGGGCGTTGCAACAACGATATGCGCGCCACGGGCAAGTGCCCGCCGTTCGTCGCGCATGTCCATTCCGCCCACACAGGACGCCATAACAGCCCCAGCATCTGCATAAAGCCACGCCAGCTCGCGCTTGACTTGCATCGCCAATTCACGCGTTGGGGCGATAACCAAAGCAAGCGGCGCGCCGCGGCCCGTAAAATTATCGCCATCGCCAAGGATTGTCGGCGCAATGGCAAGGCCGAAGCCGATGGTCTTGCCGGACCCGGTTTGTGCGGAAACCAGAAGATCGCGTCCTTCGTATTCTGGCGCAGAGACGGCTTCTTGAACGGGGGTAAGGGCGTCATACCCTTTGCGGGCGAGCGCATCAGCGATAGTTTTTTTCACGGGCGAGGTTCTTTTGTATCGGCAGGTGATGTCAGGCAGGATTGCCGCGCATCTTCCAAGGTTAAAGACAGCCCAGTATCTGCTGGTGGCCTATTTGTATAGGCTGGGATGGATGGTCTTTGGCAAATACTGGTATTTTGCGTTCAGGGCGCAGGGATCGGGCCCTATGCGAACGGTAGAAGGTCCATATGGACCGCATCGCAATTCTGACCTGATCCAAGGGATTATGGCGGAGAGACAGGGATTCGAACCCTGGAGACGGTCTCCCGCCTACACACTTTCCAGGCGTGCGCCTTCGACCACTCGGCCACCTCTCCGTGAGGAGGGGCAATAGCCCAAGCTCACGACTGGACGCAAGGGGGGCAAGCGGTAATTTTGACGTTTTTTGGCTTAACGCACCGATAGGTTTTGCATCTTTGTGAGATTGGCGGCGCAGCCGATCAATGCAGCATAGTCATCTGTCACAAGAGAGACGGCAAACTTGTCCATAAACGGGCCAAACCTGCCTTTTGCGCGAAACGCGGATGCAAAGCCTAGCTTGCCCAGCCAAGGCGCCGTTGCGCGCGCCATGCCGCCGACCAGATATAATCCGCCAAAGGGCAGGTGGATAAGCGCGAGATCCCCCATGACGGTGCCAAGGATCTCGGAATAAAGTCTCAAAGTTTCAATTGCGCCCGCATCGCCGTCTTCTGCCTTCGAAATCACTTCGCGGCCCGTACGGTTTTGATTGTGCAGATGGCGGTCGATATTTTCCAACCCGCGACCCGAAAGCGCCTCTTCTACCGAGGCGAACCCATGGGTTTCCACCAGGCTTTCGGCCAGCGCCCTCAGCGAAGAAGAATGCTGCGGCAATGAGATATGGCCGCATTCTGCCGGCGGAACGATTTGGCTGGCGTCATCGTAAAAGACCGGTGCGATATTCATGCCCGTGCCTAGACCTACGACCAGCTTTGTGGCCTTTGTCGCGGGGGCTGGGCCGGCCAAAACCGTGCCCAAAAACTCTGGGCCAAGATGTGGCAATGCAAAGCCTTGCGCCTGAAGGTCATTGATCACTGCCAAATTTGGCGCGCCCGTCACCTCGGCCAATTCGCTTGTGTCGAATTGCCATTTCAGGTTGGTCATCATCCCTTTGCCATCATGAACCGGCCCAGCCATGGCAACGCATGCACCTGACAAGGCGCCGGGGGTTTCTTGCGCTAGGTAATCGCGCAAAATCGTGGCGAGGTCATCATAGCTTGCATTGGCATAACGCCGAATGGTGTTGGCGCGCAGCGTGACGCCCTCGGCAAGGGCCAGGCGCGTATTCGTGCCGCCAACATCTGCAACCAGAGATAAGCCAGAAAGGGGGGTCTTCATTTTAATGTTCATCCACTATGGGCGAGACGGTCAACGAGCGCGTGATAAGACGCTTTTGGGGTGCGCTGCAAGGTTTCGAAGTCCACATGCACCAACCCAAAGCGTTTTTCGTACCCAAAAGACCACTCGTAATTGTCCATAAGGGACCAAATAAAATACCCGCGCAGGTCGACGCCCTCGGAAATTGCCTTCCGGCATGCGTCCAGATGGGCATCCAAATAGGCAAGACGCGGGGCATCATCGACGTGGCCCGCATGAATTTCATCGGCGTTGGCCATGCCGTTTTCTGTGATGTAGATCGGAAGATCCGGGGCGTATTCGAGCGCTGTGCGCTTGATGAATTGATACAGGGCGTCCGGGCATATTTCCCATCCCATTTGAGTTTTGGGCAGCGGGCCCTCTACTTCACGGTAATGCGGCCATGGGCCGTCGCTGTGCTCCAGCAGTTTCCTTGTATAAAAGTTCAGGCCAACCCAATCCAGAGGGGTCGAGATCGTTTCGAAATCCCCGTCCCAGCCTTTTGGCAAATGTGGCTCAAGCCCTTCAAGTACCTCGCTTGGATAAGCGCCTTTGAACACGCCGCCCAAAAAGAACCGGTTATAGATTGCGTCATACCGGGCGGCCGCTGCGCGCGCCTCGGCAGTGTCTTGTGCCGGATCAGCCCATTCGAGATTAAAGACGCCTCCTAGGTTTTTCAGACCGGCGGCCCGCATCACAGAAATAGCGCGGCCATGGGCAACAAGGACATGATGCATGGCGCGGGCGGTGGCCCGAATATCGCGCAAACCCGGCGCATGGTGGCCCTCGAAATGCGACAGCCATGTTACGCACCACGGCTCGTTTATGGGGGCAACGGACCACAATCGGTCGCCCAACCTGTCTGCAATCACCTGAGCAAAATCGGCGAACCAATGTGTGATATCCGGGTTCCGCCACCCACCCAGATCAGCAAGGGGCTGCGGCATTTCCCAGTGATATAGCGTTGCAGCCGGCTTTAGATCGCGTTCCAGTAAGCCGTCGACAAGTCTATCATAAAAATCAAGCCCTTGCTGGTTTAGTGCGCCACGCCCCTCGGGCATGACGCGCGCCCAAGAAGTCGAGAAACGATAGGCATCCACGCCAAGGCCTTTGATAAGATCCAGATCTTCGTCAAGCCGCAAATAATGCTCGCAAGCGCGCCTGCCATCCTCGGCGCGCACAACATTTCCGGGCGTAGCGGCGAAGCTGTCCCAATGTGTCAGCCCAGCACCGCCCAATCCGTGGCCTTCGATTTGATAGGCAGAGGTGGCAGCCCCGAATTGAAAGCCATGGGGAAAATCTGATCGTGTCCAAGACATGCTAAGGCCTCTAAATCTGGGCTGGGCCGGTCGAGCTTCCAAGAACCAATTGCGCTTCCAGCAATGTTTGTTTTGGGCCGATACCGGGGGTTTCAATCATCTCGACCAACATCTCGCCAGCAAGGCGGCCGGCTTGGCGAACCGAGGACCGCGTTGCTGTAAACATCGGAACATCGCCGCCGTTTCCAAGATAGCTGAGCGCATCATCATGGGTGATTAGGCTGATCTCGCGTCCAAGGCGTTGGCCGCGATCCTCAACCGCGCGGCGCACCCCAAGCGCGGGGATCAACGACGAGACCAAAAAGGCCGTAGGAGGGTTCTTATGAGCCAGCATTTTATGTGCGGCTTCATAGCCATAATGTTCGGTCATTTCATCGCTGCTCATCAGCTCGGGATCATGGGTTAGCCCATGCTGGGCCAGCGCGGTTTCAAATCCCTGCCGGCGGCGCATTGCAAAATCCATGTCCTCAAGACCATTAATCATCGCAATGCGTTTATGACCTAAATCGCAGAGTAGTTTCGTAGCTCGCGCAAAGGCGCGGCGATTGTTCACATCCACCCAAGAATAGTCATTCACATCAACTGGCGCGCGGCCATGAACAACAAAGGGCAGGCCAATTTCCTGCAATAGGGCGATCCGGCTGTCGTTTTCGCGCGGTCCATGCACAACAATTCCGTCTACGCTTTGACGTCGGGCCATGGCGCGATAGGCGCTGTCTTCCTGATCATCGGGCACGACGGAAAGCATCATGTCATAGCCCGCCTTCGAATAGGCTTCTCCAGCTCCTGCGATGAAATCCGAAAAGATCGGATTCATCATCTCATGTTTGGTCGAGATCGGTATGACATGACCCATTGTCATCGACCGTCCCGTTGCCAGGCTGCGGGCCCGTGTGGACGGGCGGTAATTGTGCTGTTCGGCGGCGGCCTTCACGCGAAGGCGGGTGGCCTCGCTGACTTCAGGATAGCCGTTTAGAGCCCGAGATACGGTGGTTTGGGATAGCCCCAAAAGTTGCGATAGCTCTTTTAAATTCTTTGCCAAAACCCCACCTCCAAAGCGCTTTAGTGAACGCAAGCTAGACCGGATCAGAGGGGCTTGTCAAAACGCTAATCCAAAAATGGCCTATAAAAACATAAGAAATGAGATTTTTTTCGATTCCAAAATTTAACCCATTGACAGAATCTTAGAATTGCGAAATTTTGAAATCACCAAAGCGCTTTGGAAGGACCGCGAATGTGGCGGGGCGCTGAAAGAAAACGGCCAAAGGCCAACCTGGGAGGAAGTCATGAAGAATTCTTTAACCGCCAGCGTCGCCGCGCTGGCTTTGACCGCTGGATTGGCACATGCCGATGGGCATTTGATGTTTGCGCCGGGCGAGGGGGCATTTAACTGGGACAGCTTTGAAGCCTTCGCAGCAGACCATGACCTGTCCGGGCAAGAGCTGTCTATCGCGGGTCCGTGGATCGGCCCTGATGCGGTCCTTATGGAAAATGTCGTGGCCTATTTCGAAGCGGCAACTGGCGCGACTGTGAACTATTCAGGTTCAGATAGCTTTGAGCAGGACATCGTGATTGCTATTCAAGCCAACTCAGCGCCCAATGTCGCGGTCTTCCCGCAGCCCGGATTGGCTTCTGATATGGCGGCGCGCGGTGCATTGACGCCGCTAGCAGACGGCACCGGCGATTGGATCGTCGAAAACTACGCTGCCGGTCAATCTTGGGTCGATCTTGGCACCTACGCCAACGCGGATGGCGAAGATCAGCTGTTTGGCTTTTTCTATAAGGTCGACCTGAAATCCTTGGTTTGGTACAGCCCTGAAGCCTTTGATGAGGCAGGCTATGACGTGCCCACCAGCATGGAAGAGCTGATGGCCCTGACAGATCAGATCGTGGCCGACGGTGAAACACCTTGGTGCATTGGTCTGGGATCGGGCGCAGCGACCGGCTGGCCGGCGACGGACTGGGTCGAAGATATGCTTTTGCGCACGCAGACACCGGATGTCTACGACGCATGGGTTGCCAATGAGATTCCGTTCAATGACGAGCGGATTGTCGGTGCGATCGAAGCTTTCGGCTATTTCGCCCGCAATGACGCATATGTCAGCGGTGGGGCCAGCGCAGTTGCCACAACGGATTTCCGCGATAGCCCCAATGGTCTGTTTAGCTTCCCACCGGAATGCTACATGCATCGCCAAGCCAGCTTTATTCCAACCTTCTTCCCAGAAGACGCAGAATCCGATTTCTTCTACTTCCCTTCTTATGACGAAGCAGATCTTGGAAACCCAGTGCTAGGGGCAGGGACGCTATGGGCTATCACAGATCCCTCTGATGCGGCCAATGTCTGGATGGAATTCCTTCAAACGCCCATCGCGCATGAAGTTTGGATGGCCCAGTCAGGGTTCCTCACTCCATTTGGAGCGGCCAATCTAGATGTCTTCGCGACCGATGGTCAGCGCGCGATGAACCAGATTTTGTTGGATGCAACGACCTTCCGGTTTGATGGCTCGGACCTGATGCCATCCGAAATCGGTGCCGGTGCGTTCTGGACGGCGATGGTTGACTATGCATCTGGCGCGGATGCGGCGGATGTTGCTGAGAACGTGCAAGAGCGTTGGGACGCAATGCAATAACTCACTCACGGGTGTTTGCCAAAGGCCAGTCCGCGATCTGCTTTGTGGGCTGGCCGATCGATCAATCTTGAAATCGAACCTTAGGGAGGGGCCGCGATGTCACCGCTTTTGCAAGCTGCGCTGACTATTTTCGTAGGTGTTTTTGGATGTGTCGGCTATTTCTACGCCGCGAATGTGGTCCTTGATAAGGTGATTTTTCCAGCCAAAGGCGAACAGGCCGGGCGCAATATCAACCGCGCCAATCTGGTCCGACCTTGGATTTTTCTCTTTCCTGCTGTGACGGCTTTGTCGTTGTACCTGGTCTATCCGGTGATTGGCTCGATCTTGCGGTCACTGCACAACCGCGCCGGAGATGAGTTTATCGGCCTTGGAAATTACGTGGCGCTTTTTAGCGATGAAACCTTCCGCGAGGCCGTTATAAATAACGCGCTTTGGGCGCTAATTGTCCCCGCTTCGGCGACGTTCCTTGGCCTTGTTATTGCCCAGCTGACGGACCGGCTATCTTGGGGAAACATCGCCAAATCAATTATTTTTATGCCGATGGCGATCTCGTTTGTGGGCGCTTCGTTGATTTGGCGGTTCGTCTATGCAGTTGATGCCGACATCGGCTTGATCAATGCCATCCGCGATTTCTTTGGGCTCGACGTGCTGGACCCGCTGCAGGTTCCCTTTTGGAACAACCTGTTTTTGATGGTGATCCTGATTTGGATTCAAACCGGCTTTGCGATGGTGATCTTGTCGGCGGCCTTAAGAGGCATTCCTGAAGAAACAGTTGAGGCTGCGATCATCGATGGAACCGGCCCGCTGCAACTGTTTTTCCGCATCAAAGTTCCGCAGATTATGGGCACGATTGTGGTGGTCTGGACCACAATCACCATCCTTGTCCTCAAGGTTTTTGACATTGTCTACACGATGACTGGCGGCAATCTGGGCACGCAGATCCTGCCGTCATACATGATGGCCTTTATGTTCCGCGATGATGGACGCGCCACTGCCGTGGCCGTTGTGATTATGATTGTGGTTCTGCCAGTGATGATCTGGAACATTCGCCAAGCCCGTTCGGAGATGCGCTGATGGATAATATAGCAGGAAGTTCTAACCGTTTGAAATGGGCTGTGAATTTGTCGGTGTTGATCATCGTCATTTCCTGGCTGGTTCCCACCGTCGGGTTGTTTGTAAGCTCCTTTCGGGATCGCGATCAAATATCGGCCACGGGCTGGTGGATTGCGCCGTTGTCAGTCGAGTTGACCTACCGAACCCGCGGCGATGGCACTCCGCGCCAAGATGGCGATCTTTGGGTGATTGAGGGCAATCTTTTTGAAAGCGCCGAGGTCGCCGAGGCTTTTGCAAATGGCGGGGCGGAAATTACCGGATTTGGCGTCGCGGCGCGTACACCAGACGGCACAATGCCCGGAGATGAGATAGAAACCCGCGACGGTGGGATGCTGCGCGTAAATACTGATGGAACCTATCGCTATACCAGTTCAGAAGAACCAGATACGCGCGGGCCGAGGGTCTATTTTGCGGCGACGACGCCGCCAGAATTTACCTTGGACAATTACCGGACGATCCTGACCGCCGACGGCATGGATCGCGCTTTTTTCAACACGCTAACCGTTACGATCCCGTCAACGATCATCCCCATCCTTATTGCGGCCTTTGCAGCCTATGCGCTGGCCTGGATGGAGTTTCCGGGGCGCGGCTTGCTGATTGCCGGGGTTGTGGGTCTGTTGGTTGTTCCCTTGCAATTGGCGCTGGTGCCTTTGTTGAACCTGCATAACACAATCGGAATAGGGCAGAGTTTTGTGGGGGTTTGGCTGGCCCATACCGGCTTTGGTCTGCCGCTGGCCATCTATCTGCTGCGAAATTACATGGTAGGCTTGCCGCGCGACATTATTGAAAGTGCCAAGGTGGACGGCGCGACCGATTTCCAGATCTTTACTAAGATCATCCTTCCTCTCAGCTTTCCGGCCCTCGCAAGCTTTGCTATTTTTCAGTTTCTCTGGACATGGAATGACCTTTTGGTCGCAAAGGTCTTTTTGCCCTCGTCTGATGAAACCAATGTCATGACGGTCAAGATCGCCGATGATCTATTGGGCAGCTATGGCGGGGATTGGGGCCTTTTGGCGGGGGCGGCTTTTGTGTCGATCGCTGTGCCTCTCTTCGTCTTTTTTACAATGCAACGCTACCTCGTGCGCGGTCTGTTGGCTGGCTCGGTCAAATAGGGTGGGGATATGAACGTGATACAAGAAATCGAGCCCCTTAAAGTGGATAAGGCGGCAAACCCCACATGGTGGCGCGGGGCGGTGATCTATCAGATCTATCCGCGCAGCTTCCAAGACAGCAATGGGGATGGCGTCGGTGATTTGCCCGGCATCATCCGCCGGCTTGACCATATTGCTGGGCTTGGCGCGGAGGCGATCTGGATATCACCGTTCTTTACGTCGCCTATGCTGGATTTTGGCTATGACGTTTCGGATTATCGGGATGTCGACCCGATGTTCGGTACGCTTGCCGATTTTGACACGCTGATTGCACGCGCACATGAGCTTGGCATCAAGGTTTTGATCGACCTTGTGATCAGCCATAGCTCTGACCAGCATGACTGGTTCGTTGAAAGCCGCGCTTCGCGTAGCAATGCCAAAGCCGATTGGTATGTGTGGGCAGATGCGAAATCCGACGGCTCTCCCCCTAATAATTGGCTTTCGATCTTTGGCGGCCCTGCTTGGGAGTGGGATGGAAAACGGATGCAGTACTACCTGCATAATTTTCTGAAAGAGCAGCCCGACCTAAACTTGCACAACCCCGATGTTCAGGATGCCCTTTTGGACGTGGTGCGGTTTTGGTTAAAGCGGGGCGTCGATGGATTCCGCTTGGATACGATCAATTTCTATTTTCATGATCAAAAGCTTAGGGACAATCCGGCACTACCTGCAGATGCCCGGAACGCCACGATTGCACCTGCCGTGAACCCCTATAACTGGCAAGAACATCTCTATGACAAAAACCGCCCCGAGAATTTGGAATTCCTGCGCCGATTCCGCGCCGTTCTGGACGAGTTTCCGGGCGCGATGGCTGTAGGTGAGGTTGGAGATGCGCAGCGCGGAATGGAGATTCAGGCCCAATACAGTACGGGCGGCGACAAGGTGCAGATGTGCTACTCTTTTGAGTTTTTGTCAGGGGCAACGCCAAGCGCTGCATATTTCGAAGAGGTTCTGACCAGATTCGAAGACGGTATCGGAGATGGCTGGGCGTGCTGGGCATTTTCGAACCATGATGTCGAACGCTATGCGAGCCGCTGGTCTTTATCGGATGCGGCGACGCGATGCTATGCAGCGTTGTTGCTCAGTTTGCGCGGCTCGATTTGCCTGTATCAGGGCGAAGAGCTGGGCCTGCCTGAGGCCGATGTTGCCTTTGAAGATTTGCAGGATCCCTATGGGATACAATTCTGGCCCGAGTTTAAGGGGCGCGACGGGTGCCGGACGCCGATACCATGGGTTTCGGACAATCAAAATGGGGGATTCTCGGCGGGTAGACCGTGGCTGCCGATGGCCTCCGATCATTTGGGCCTTTCGGTTGATGCGCAGGCGAACAAGCCCGAGAGTATGCTCAGTTTTTATCGCCAGATGATTGCATTTCGAAAATCTCACCCCGTTTTGGGACAGGGTGCATTCACCTTGCTGCAAGCCCCCGATGATCAGTTGCGGTTTATCCGCCAAGAGGGCGGAACGCGGATGTTCTGTGCGTTCAACCTGTCTGGCACCCCGTCAAAAGCTGAATTGCCTCCGGGCACATGGACATTCTGTAAGGACGCGCCCTTTGCGGGCATGTCGCAAGACCTCGGGCCCTGGCAGGCCTGTTTCGCGATCGAGGAGATCTGAACCATGGCTGAACTACTGCTGAAAGATGTCGCCAAATCCTATGGTGAAGTGAATGTTTTGCATAATATCGATTTGGACATCCAAGCCGGAGAACTAATTGTTTTTGTTGGACCTTCTGGCTGCGGAAAATCCACTTTGCTTCGTATGATCGCCGGGTTGGAGAAAATCACAGGCGGAACGCTTTCTATTGACGGCGTTCAGATGAATGACGTTCCCCCCGCGCAGCGTGGCATTGCGATGGTGTTCCAATCCTACGCGCTTTATCCACATATGACAGTGCGCGAAAATATGGGTTTTGCCCTTTCTATCGCGGGAAAAGCCAAGGCCGAGATCAAAGAATTGGTCGAAGCTGCCGCCGAAAAATTGCAACTGACTGAGTTTCTTGACCGTTTGCCGAAGGCGCTGTCCGGTGGTCAGCGTCAGCGCGTTGCTATTGGGCGGGCGATTGTCCGCGATCCGAAGGTCTACCTTTTTGATGAGCCGCTCTCTAACCTCGATGCGGCGCTCCGGGTTGCAACGCGTATTGAGATTGCGCAGCTGAAAGAGCAGATGCCAGAATCTACCATGATCTATGTGACGCATGATCAAGTGGAAGCGATGACTCTGGCATCCCGGATTGTCGTCTTGGCCAATAAAGGCATAGCACAGGTCGGCACGCCGCTTGAGTTATATGAGCGCCCGAATTCCGAATTTGTGGCTCAGTTCATTGGATCACCGCAAATGAACATTATGCCCGGTGAAATCGTTCAAACCGGCCCTGAAACCGTTCTTAAACTTGCCAAAGGCGGCGGGTTAATTCGGTCGGATTATGCGTCCGAGCCAAGCGATATGGGCGCCAAGGTCAATGTGGGTATCCGACCCGAAGATATGATTCAGACTGAGGCCGAGGATTACGCATTTGAAGGGCGGGTCGATATCACCGAAGCACTTGGTGAAGTGACGTTGCTGTATTTTCAGCAATCAGGCGGCGCCGATCCGGTGATTGGCAAGCTTCCCGGAACGCATTCCGGGCTTCGCGGACAAAGTTTGCGCCTGACGGCGCCTGCTGAAAAGGTCCATATCTTCCGGGATGGGGTGTCGCTGAAATACCGGCCGTGATGAAAATCGGGGGGGCGCAAACGAAAAAACCGGCCCTGAATTTGGCCGGTTCATTCAAAACGGGGGCAGAACGGGAAAAAGCAGTTCGGGGTCTTACCGGCCCCAGCTTCGGACCGGACCACAATCCATATGCGTAAAGTTCGAGCCAGAATAGCGACCCACACCGCCTGCGTTGCAACTAAGTGCAGCACGCGACACCTGACCAACAGAGCGGCCGTCAATGCGCAGATCTGCCGCTTGTCCCTGCATATGCAGCGAATTACGGGCAACACCCGATGACCGGGCCCGCAGCATCGCATTAGTCTGCGGCGAACGATAGCCAGAGAGCAATAGATAGGGCTGCGATGTATCAAGAAGGTTATGTGAAGCGGCCATAATATCCAGTGTGCGGGTATCCATGTCATGGGCCGCATCAATGCGCCAATCACGCATGAAGTAGTTCACTTCTTCCAGAGCGGGGCGGATATAATCGCCGTCGATCCAGTAAATCATATCTATGGTTTCGCCCGTCCGGGCAGAGTGCATGTGAATGCGGCGAATATCGCCTGCGCCCCGCATGATGCCGAATGCGTTGGCCGCGTATGGCGCGGCCGTAACTGTCGTCGCCGCAAACGCACCAAGAAGTGCCCGCCGAGTCATGGTCGGTTTGGTCATTGGAATTTGCCCCGTCCTTCTGCCTGTTCCGTCAATAGCGCGCCGGTTTAACCAGCACGTGTTATGTCCATCCCCAGGTGTGCGTTTTATGACACAATTGAAACTTTGTTGAAAGTCTCAATGGGGACCCTCCCGTGATTACAAGAGCCTGTCGGCAGAAATCCGCCAAAAACGTGAGGATTTCAGGGTATTTGGCCGATTCTTCAGCAGGCTCAGCAGGTGGTCTGCTCAGCAATTTGAGGTAACAATAACAGGGCATTCTTTCGATATTGTGAATAGACTCTTGGGTGAAGACTAGGCATCCTTGCACCGACACATTTTCGTTATATTTCCGCGCGCTGACAGGGATGATTTGAATGAAAGCTCTTTTGATACGGCCTTTTTTGCCGATTTTTTTCGTGATCATAATATTAAGCGGCTTTGCTGCGACCTCTGCGGATGCATTGGTAACCGCCTTCCGGCAGGCCATTGCTGAAGGCGTCGCTGAACATGACGAGATGTCTGATTTCTATCGCGCCCGCGCGTTCGAGCCGATCTGGACACGGTCTGAAGATGCTGATCGCCGCAATGCATTGATCATGGCGCTTGAGCGTGCGTCTAATCATGGTTTGCCGACAAATCGGTATGATCCCGATGCGCTGCGCGCCGCCTTTATGGATGCCAGCAACCCCTATGATCGTGGCCGCGCCGAGATTCTCGCGTCGCAGATGTTCCTGCAATATGCGCGTGATGTACAATCCGGCATTCTGGATCCGGGCGAGATTGTCACCGAGATCTACCGCGAGTTGCCGCGTCGCAACCCAACCGATTTGTTGAATGGCCTTGTGGAAAACGATGCGCATGACTTCATGCGCTCTTTGCCGCCAGCTCACCCAGAATATTTGCAGCTTCAACGCGAAATGATGCGCTTGGAAACCGTTATTGCAGATGGCGGATGGGGTGGCACCGTTTCAGGTGGCCGCTTGGAGTTGGGGGATCGTGGCCGGCAAGTTGTGGCCTTGCGTGATCGCCTGATCCGTATGGGTCATATGAACCGGTCCGTGACTGCCGAATATGACGAGGCTATGCAAGCTGCCGTTCAGGCATTCCAACTATCTCATGGGCTTGAGGCGGATGGCGTCGCTGGTCCAGGCACCCTGGAAGAGATCAATGTCTCGGCGCAGCAACGTTTGCGTCAGGTTGTTCTGGGAATGGAGCGCCAGCGCTGGTTGAATTGGGAAGATCCCAACCGTGGCAGCCGCCATGTTTTGGTGAATATCCCTGACTACCATGCTTACGTCATCGACAACGAAGAAGTCAGTTTCACTACTCGGGTTGTGGTTGGCGCAACGCCATCAGACCGAGCCACTCCGGAATTTTCCGACCGGATGGAGCATATGGTCATCAACCCATCTTGGTATGTTCCACGCTCAATCACCGTTGGGGAATACTTGCCGCAGATGCAGGCCAATCCCGGTGCCGCTGGACATCTGGAGCTGCTGCAAGGTGGGCGCGCCGTGAGCCGTGCAAATATTGATTTTACTCAATATACACGCGCGAATTTCCCGTTTGACCTTCGCCAGCCTCCGGGTACTGGAAACGCGCTTGGCAGGGTGAAATTCATGTTCCCGAACCGGCACAATATTTATCTGCATGACACACCCTCACGCAGCCTCTTTGCGCGGGAAACCCGGGCCTTCAGCCATGGCTGTGTCCGTGTGCACCGCCCATTGGAACTGGCCTATCACCTGCTGGCGCCCCAAGAGGCGCAACCGCAAAATTATTTCGACCGCATTCTTGGCTCGCGTCAGGAAACCCATGTTGATTTGGTCTCTGAGGTTCCGGTTCACATCGTTTATTGGACGGCATTCGTGACGCCCGAGGGCGATCTGAATTTCCGCCGCGACATCTATAACCGCGATGCGCGGCTTTGGAACGCAATGGAAGCGGCTGGGGTGGAACTTCGTCTCCCGAGTAGTTAAATCTCCGCTGCAGATAGCAGCAGGAGAATCTGGCAATGGGACATTCGATCAAGGCGATTGCCGAAGCTCTGGATGCAGAGGCATTCGGCAATCTCGATTTTGAAATTTCTGCAATTGCTGAACCCGGCACAGCTGGGCCCGAGGATTTGGCAATGGCCATGTCCCCCAAATATGCCGATGCGCTGTCCAAAGGGGCTGCGCGCGCGGCGTTGCTGGGCCCTGGAATGGACTGGAAAGACTATGATCTAGAGGCAGCAGTCATTGCGCCGCGCCCTCGGTTTGCCATGGCAGGGCTGACCCATGTCCTTGATCCCGGCCCGGATATTGCAGCGGGAATTCATGCCTCGGCCGTCATTGACCCAAGCGCTCAGATCGGCGACGGAGCTGCCATTGCTCCGTTTGTGGTCATCGGACGCGGCGTAAAAATTGGGTCAAATGCACGGATCGCCAGCCATGTATCCATCGCAGAAGAGGCAACTATTGGTGATGACGCCCTGATCCTGCAAGGCGCGCGTATCGGTAGCCGTGTGACGATGGGCGACCGGGTGACCATCCATTCCGGCGCTTCGGTGGGCGGCGATGGCTTTTCCTTCGTGACGCCCGATAAATCCACCGTTGAACAAGTGCGCGAAACGATGGGGCAGGTTGAGGCGGCTAAACAGAGCTGGACCCGTATCCATTCGCTTGGCTCGGTTCAGGTTGGCAATGACGTTGAAATTGGCTGCAACGCATGCATCGACAAGGGCACGATCCGCGACACACAAATCGGCAACGGCACCAAGATCGATAACCTTGTACATCTCGCCCATAATGTCGTGACTGGCGAGGATTGCTTGTTTGCGGCTTTGGTGGGTGTTGCAGGGTCCACGACAATTGGCGACCGGGTCGTCTTTGGCGGACAGGTGGGCGTTGTCGATAACGTTCGCGTTGGCAGCGATGTTGTTGCCACTGGCGGCACCAAGATCCTGTCGAATGTGCCCGACGGGCGCGCGATGATGGGCTATCCGGCGGTCAAACTGGAAACCCATGTTGAGACGTATAAAGCGCAGCGCCGCTTGCCGCGGCTTTTCAAAACCGTGGCGGCCCTTCAAGAAACCGTTTCAAAAATCGGTGAGAAAGACTAAATCTAAGCAAAGATGAAGGTCGAAAGCCAAAACCATGACCGATAACGTCCAAGAAAAAGTAATAGAAATCATAGCTGAACAAGCTGTTCTTGAAGTGGAAGATGTCACGCTTGAGGCCAGCCTAGAAGATCTGGGCATAGACAGCATGGGCCTTGTAGAAAGTATATTCGCCATTGAAGAAGCATTTGATATTCAAGTGCCGTTTAATGCCAATAACCCCACTGACAGCACCTTCGACATTTCAAGCGTTTCAGCGATCATCGCCGCCGTGCAAGGATTGGTGGCGACAAGAGTATGAAACGGGTTGTTATCACCGGTCAGGGCACGATCAACGCGCTTGGGCCCGATGTTGCCGCCACGAAAGAGGCCATGCGCGAGGGGCGCTGCGGGATTTCCTCGCTTGAAATTCGCGATGTTGAACGTCTTGCCGTGCAGATCGGCGGGCAAATCAAAGGCTATGAGCCTGAAGCGCTGTTTAATCGCCAGCAAATCTCACTTTATGACCGGTTTACCCAATTCACCTTGATTGCCGCGCGTGAAGCGATTGGGCAATCGGGGCTTGAGTTTCACGGGGATTTGGCCGTGCAATCCGGTGTGGTTTTGGGCACCTCTGGTGGGGGGATGCAAACGCTGGATGAGAATTATCGCTCGGTCTATGAAGACGGCAAAAACCGCGTGCATCCCTTTGTGGTGCCGAAGCTGATGAACAATGCTGCGGCAAGTCATGTCAGCATGGAGTTTAACCTCAAGGGCCCAAGTTTCACTGTCGCAACCGCCTGCGCCTCATCCAACCACGCTATGGGGCAGGCGTTTTCAATGATCCGGTCCGGAATGGCGCAGGTCATGGTCACGGGCGGATCGGAATCGATGCTTTGCTTTGGGGGGGTGAAGGCATGGGAAGGTCTGCGGGTCATGTCCAAACAAGCGTGCCGGCCTTTCAGCGCCACGCGCGACGGTATGGTGCAGGGCGAGGGCGCCGCCGTTTTTGTTTTTGAGGATTACGATCACGCCCGCGCACGTGGCGCCGAGATTTTGGCGGAAGTGATTGGGTTTGCCATGACCTCGGACGCCGCCGATATCGTCATGCCCTCCAAGCAAGGCGCGGCACGCGCGATAGCAGGGGCGCTGCAGGACGCAAAGATTGCCCCCGAAAAAATTGGGTATATCAACGCGCATGGCACCGGTACGGCCGCCAATGATAAAGTTGAATGCGCGGCTGTCGCGGATGTTTTTGGTCATCACGCGGATGATCTTATGATCTCATCCACGAAATCCATGCACGGGCATTTGATTGGCGGGACCGGTGCGGTCGAGCTTTTGGCATGTGTCATGGCCCTGACCGATGGAGTCATTGCGCCCACGATCGGCTATGAAGAGCCCGACCCGGAATGCGCGTTGGACGTGGTCCCTAATGAGGCGCGCGAAGCCAATGTAGATGCGGTTCTTTCAAACGCCTTTGCCTTTGGCGGGTTGAATGCCGTGATCGCCTTGCAAAAAGCCCCATAGAAAAAGCGCGCTGACCGACAGCGCGCTTTTTTGTCTTTTACATGCGATGACCGACTTTATTCAGCCGCTTCTGCTTCGGCTTGGATTTGCGCGATCGCCGCTTCGTTATACTCTTCCAATGCGGCGAAGCCTGCGGTGAACCCAGACAGCGACAGGGTCAGCGGGATCAGCTGATCGGGAACCTGAAGTGGCGCAATCGCAATGGTGACTTCGTTGCCGCGCTCAAAGGCCTGAATTTCTGCGGCTGTAAGACCAAGGCGCACATAGCAACCCAAGGTTTGGCAGAAGCTAAAGGGGTACACGCGGGGCTGGCTGCTATCGACTGCCATCCGCAACTGAGCGGTCAGAAGTGTATCCAACGGCGTGATGATTGTTGCTCCGGCGATCAGTTCGCCCTCGTCCTGAACGTCAAACAGGTTAAATTCGGCAACGGGGTTGCCGGCCGGATCAAGCAGAAGCTGATACAGCTGGCAAGGATCAATTTGACCTTCAGGCGCCACAAGGCAGCGCATTTCCCAATCGCCATGTCTCTCTAATTCATAGGACGAGCCAACCTCTTCGGAGCCCAGGGACAGGCCCAATGTATCAGCTGCGGCCTCAGTATCCGATGTCTGGGACACGGCTGGTGTTGCGATCAGAGCAGCCAATGCCGCTGCAAACAGAAATTTGGTTTTCATCAATGCGCCTCGATTGTGATGCGAAAATCCGTCTCGGAGCTGTGGCTAGCATGACGCGCCAGCGCTGTCAGGTGAAAATTAACCCTGCGGATGTGTCCCGCGCCAAACCTTGCCGATTTCGGCTAATTTTTCGACTAACCCCAAAAAGCGAAAGGGCCCGCAGAACGGGCCCATTTCATTGTCTTTTTTTCTCTCCCTGTCGGACTGGCCGACTTATGGAGGCACGCTAGGCCAAGCATTTGCACCCGTCAACAGTGTAAATGGCAATTTTGGCCAGAAATTCGGACCGGTTAAGGAATTAGGCAAAAAGTGATCGAACAAAAAAAGAACCGCGCCTAGATGGTTTGATCTAGGGCGCGGCCAGTTGACAGGGAGGAAGTTCATGCCGCGAAGGTCATTGACCCTCGGTCATCGGCACGGGTTCATACTGGCACAACACAGTTAACATTGTATTGTGTGCGCCAAACATAACGGATGAGAGGGCGGAATATGGGCGACCGGATATTTATTGGCGGCGGCGGAGACGGCAACGCAGAGGCCCAGAACCTGTTGATGGGCTACGCAAACCGTCATGGCTTGATTGCTGGTGCAACCGGCACGGGCAAAACTGTTACGTTGCAAATTCTGGCCGAAAGCTTCTCCGCCGAGGGCGTCCCGGTTTTCCTCAGCGACGTTAAGGGCGATCTTAGCGGGCTTGCCGCCGCTGGCCGCACGGATTTCAAACTGCATGACGCATTTATGGAACGGGCCCAGACCATCGGCTTTGCGGATTATGCGTATTCCAGTTTTCCCGTGACTTTCTGGGACCTTTACGGTGGTGCCGGGCATCCCGTGCGGACGACAATTTCGGAAATGGGACCGCTGTTGATCGCGCGGCTTCTTGAGTTGAGCGAGGCGCAAGAAGGTATCTTGAATATCGCGTTTCGCGTGGCCGATGAACAAGGTCTTGCGCTGCTTGATTTAAAAGATCTGCAATCGCTTTTGGTGTGGGTTGGTCAGCATCGCAAGGATCTGTCCTTGCGCTATGGCAATGTGTCGACCGCATCGATCGGCGCTATTCAGCGGCGGCTCTTGGTGCTTGAAGGGCAGGGCGGCGAGAACCTTTTCGGAGAGCCTGCGCTGGAACTGACCGATATCATGCACACAGATCCTGATGGGCGGGGCCGGATCAATATCTTGGCCGCGGATAAGCTGATGGGATCGCCCCGGCTTTATGCAACCTTCCTTCTTTGGCTTTTGTCTGAGTTGTTTGAAACTTTGCCCGAGGTTGGCGATCCGGAAAAGCCGAAATTGGTCTTCTTTTTTGACGAGGCGCATCTGCTTTTTGATGACGCGCCAAAGGCTCTGGTTGATAAGGTCGAGCAAGTGGCCCGCCTGATCCGGTCGAAAGGTGTTGGGGTCTATTTCATTACGCAAAACCCGGCAGATGTTCCCGAAGATATCTTGGGCCAACTCGGCAACCGCGTGCAGCACGCGTTGCGCGCCTTTACTGCTAAAGACAGGCGCGAGCTTCGGCAAGCCGCCGAGAATTACCGCGACAACCCCGCCTTTAGCACCGAAGACGCCATTCGCGAAGTTGGCGTTGGGGAGGCTGTCACCTCGCTTTTGGAACGCAAAGGTATTCCCGGTGTTGCAGAGCGAACGTTGATCCGTCCGCCGTCATCGAAATTGGGGCCGATTTCAGAGAATCTGCGCGCCGAGGTTATTGCGGCGTCGCCAATCGCGGGAAAATACGAGGCAGAGATTGACCGCGAAAGTGCCTTTGAAATTCTGACGCGCCGCGCCGAAGAGGCCGCGCAAGAGGCTGAAAAAGCCGTTGAGGCTGAGGAGGAGGAAGAAAGCCCCGCAGTGCGTGAATATAGGGCCGGCCGGCGTTATTCCGGCAGCCGGGTAAGCCGGTCGGCGCCGGTTACAAGTTCCCCCGCACGCAGCCGATCATCCTCATCATCACGGCGCAGCGATAGTGTCGGTACGGCCTTTGCGAAAAGCTTTGCCCGTCAACTTGGTACGCAATCGGGCCGCGCCGTTGTGCGCGGCGTTCTTGGTGGGCTGTTTCGCGGGCGTTAGGCCAGTTTCGCCGCGGGCATTCGCCCGCGCCGACCCGGCGGGCGGGCGATGTCAGGCTGCTTTGCAGCCCTCCACCGCCCGCATTGCCATGGAGGGTGGCGACGGATGACGCATTTAAATTAGCGTCTACAAATGTCTTGAAAATTGCAGCATCAAACTTGGGGTATCAGGCGCAGTTGTGAGCGGGGCCATCACAGAATTGCGACCCGGTGTCGCTTGGCCTTGGAAGGGCCGAGGCCATGCTCTAAGGTCCGGCTCATGATAGTAGAACTTGGACATTTTGCGCTGATCCTCGCCTTTGGCGTGTCGATCTTTCAGATGATCGTTCCGATGGTGGGCGCGCATCGCGGGTGGGGCTCTTGGATGGCGGCGGCAGGGCCTGCGGCCACAGCCCAATTTTTGCTGGTTGCCGCAAGTTTCGTAGCGCTTACGGTGGCCTTTGTGACCTCGGATTTCTCGGTCGCGCTGGTGGCGGCCAATTCGCATACGGCGAAGCCTCTGCTTTACAAAATATCGGGCGTTTGGGGGAATCACGAAGGCTCGCTCTTGCTTTGGGTTCTGATCCTGACCCTCTTCGGCGCAATGGCTGCGTGGTTTGGGGGAAATCTGCCGCCGCGATTAAAAGCGCGGGTCTTGGCCGTTCAAAGCGCGATCGGGGTCGCGTTTTTTGCCTTCATCCTTTTCACGTCCAACCCGTTTCTACGACTTGAGTTTCCACCCTTTGATGGCGGCGATCTAAACCCGCTCTTGCAAGATCCCGGCCTCGCCTTCCATCCGCCGTTTCTGTATCTCGGCTATGTGGGCCTTTCGATGTCCTTCTCATTTGCCGTGGCGGCTTTGATCGAGGGGCGTGTCGATGCCGCATGGGGGCGGTGGGTGCGCCCGTGGACTTTGGCCGCATGGCTGTTTTTGACAATTGGCATCGGGCTTGGCTCGTGGTGGGCCTATTACGAGCTGGGCTGGGGCGGGTTCTGGTTTTGGGATCCGGTCGAAAATGCCAGTTTCATGCCGTGGCTCATCTCGGTTGCGCTGCTGCATTCGGCAATCGTTGTTGAAAAACGCGAGGCACTAAAAGCTTGGACCATCCTGTTGGCGATCCTTGCTTTTGGGTTCTCTCTGATCGGCGCCTTTATCGTGCGTTCGGGCGTTTTGACCTCGGTCCACGCGTTTGCCAATGATCCGGAACGTGGTGTGTTTATCCTGCTGATTCTGATGGTCTTTATGGGCGGTGCCTTCTTGCTATATGCCTTGCGCGCTGGCGCGATGGAGGCAAAGGGCGTCTTTGGTCTTGTCAGCCGAGAAAGTGCCTTGGTGCTGAATAACCTGTTGCTGGCCGTGTCGGCTTTGGTGGTGTTTGTCGGCACGATATGGCCGCTTTTGTCCGAGATCTTTTTTGACCGGACGCTGTCCGTTGGCCCGCCCTTCTTTAATGCAGCCTTTGGGCCATTCGTGATTGCGATGGCCGTTGCTTTGCCAATTGGTGCGATGGTGCCGTGGAAGCGGGCCAAGCTGGGCCGTGTGGCGAAAAGCCTTGTGCCAGTGGCCGTTTTGGCCGCGGCAGGCGCGCTTTTGGCCTATTCCGTCTTTACCGGGCAATCCGCCATGGGGCCAATGTTTATCGGCCTGTCGGTCTGGCTGGTCTTCGGTGCGGTGCTGGATCTTTGGACACGCACCGGGCGTAAATCTATTCAAGAGCGCTTTGGCAGGCTTTGGCGGTTGCCGCGTGCTGACTGGGGCAAAGCGGTTGCCCATGGCGGGCTTGGGATTACCCTATTTGGGATTGCCGCACTGACAACCTATGAAAGCGAAGACATCCGGGTGGCGACCTTGGGCGAACCCTATGAGGTTGGTGCGTATACCGTAATGCTCGAGACAGCGCGCGAATTGCAGGGCCCGAACTATGTGGCACTGCAGGGCGAGGTTGCGGTCACACGCAATGGGCGCGACGTCGCCACGATGTTCCCCGAGCGGCGCTTTTATCCTGTGGCCGGTATGCCCACAACGGAAGCGGCCATTGATAATGGCTTTACCCGGGATCTCTATGTGGTTCTGGGCGAGGGGCAATCCGGCGGGTTTGTCCTGAGGGTCTATATCAAACCCTTTGCCAATTGGATCTGGGGCGGCTCGATTATCATGGCGCTTGGCGGGGCATTGTCGCTGACTGATCGGCGCTACCGTGTTGCCGCAGGGGCGGCGCGCCCGGTGCAAGGCGGGGTGCCAGCCGAATGAAACGTCTTTTGCTGATTGTGATGCTGTTGGCGAGCCCGCTTTGGGCGGTCGAGCCGGGCGAAATGCTGGATGATCCTGCGCTTGAAGAACGGGCGCGCGATGTTTCCGGGGGGCTGCGATGCCTTGTGTGCCGCAATGAAAGCATCGACGAAAGCCATGCCGAGCTGGCCCGCGATTTGCGCCTGTTGGTGCGCGAGCGTTTGGTCGAAGGGGACAGCGATGCTGAGGTGGTCGAGTATATCGTTGCGCGCTACGGCGAGTTTGTGTTGCTGCGCCCAAATGCATCGGGCGCAAACATGCTGCTTTGGGCGGCCGGGCCGATCATGGTCCTCTTGGGGCTTATTCTGGCCTTTGTCTATATCCGCAGTCAGTCGCGACGTGAGGCAGGTCAGCAAGGGCTATCGACGGATGAAGAGGCGCGGCTTGAGGAAATCCTTAAAGACTAGTGGCGTCGGGCTGCTTGCCCTGTCATGAACCAGTAACAAGGCCCGGCCATCTTGGGCCAATGGCTAAAAGGACATCAAATGCAGTATGAAACGCTGAGCTATCGGCTGGCCTCTGGAATTGGCGAGATCACCCTTGAACGGCCGGATGTCATGAACGCGATGAACGCGCGGATGCGCGCCGAGCTGGTACATGTGTTGAATGCCGCACAAGCCGAGGCGCGAGTTTTGGTGCTGACCGGCAAGGGGCATGCCTTTTGCGCCGGGCAGGATATGGGGGATACCGGCAACCTCAATAACCTCAATATGGAACGGCTTCTGCGCGACGAATATGCGCCAATTCTGCGGGCGATTGCGGATGCGCCCATGCCGGTTATCGCGGCGGTGAATGGCGCGGCCTCTGGTGCAGGGGCCAGTCTTGCGCTGGCCTGCGATCTGGTGATCGCTGCCAAAAGTGCCAGTTTTACACAAGCTGCCGCAAAGATCGGGCTGATCCCGGATGCGGGCGCCACCTATCATTTGCCGCGCCAAGTGGGCTTCGCGCGCGCGATGGGGCAGGCCTTTTTCGCGGAACGGATCTCGGCTCAGGATGCCGCTGATATGGGGATGATTTGGGCCGCCATCGAGGATGACAGTTTTGACGCCCATTGGCGCGCCCGCGCGGCGCAGCTTGCCGAAGGGCCGACAATGGCCCTCAGCGGCATGAAGCGCGCCATTCGGGCAAGCTTTGACAATGATTTAGACGCGCAAATGATGCTTGAATCGCGTGTGCAGGGCGAATGCGGCAGCAGCCGGGATTTCAAAGAAGGCGTGCTGGCCTTTCAGGCCAAACGGGACGCGAAGTTTCAGGGGCGCTAGGCGCCGCGTTTCAGACGCGCGGCTCGTCCGCCCCGGCGCTGCCTGAGCAGGGGTTTGCGCGCGGGAAGATCATCCATCACCTCTTTGCGGGCTTCTGGGGCCATGCGGCCCCATGCGGCGATCTCATCAATGCTGCGCAAACATCCGGTGCAAATACGCGCATCAGGATGAATGACGCATATTTTGACACAAGGGCTTTCGACCTCGTCGCGGCTCCAAACCTGATCATTCATGCAGTTGCGCCTTTCAAATGACCCAAACGGTCGAGCACTCCTTGCAGGATATACCCGGCAGCAACATGATCGATCACCTCAGAACGACGCTTGCGAGATGTATCCGCCTCTAACAGCGCGCGCTCGGCGGCGACTGTGGACAGACGTTCATCCCAAAACGCAATGGGCAGATCAACAAGCCGGTCCAGATTGCGCGCAAAGGCGCGGGTCGATTGGGCGCGCGGCCCTTCCGTGCCATCCATGTTCATTGGAAGGCCCAAAACGATGCCCCCAATGGTCCGGTGGGTCAGGATTTTCTGAAGCGCTGCGGCATCGGCTGTGAACTTGCTACGCTTGATGGTTTCCAGCGGCGTTGAAACGCTCAAAAACGGGTCCGAGACCGCAACACCAATTGTCTTGGTGCCCAGATCCAGACCGGCAAGCGCCCGCATTGACGGCAAAGCGGCCGCGAAATCTTCGATTGTGTCGCAAATCATTCTGCGGCCTCCAAGCCAGTTGCGGCCTGATCCATCAGGGCCAGCGCGCTGTCATCACCTGCGAAAACCTGCTGCGCTTCAGCATAGATATTGCGGGCCTCATCATAGCGTTCGAGCACGATAAGCGAGCCAATGAGGCGGGCCCATTCGGTGGCAGAGCCACCGTCAGTGGCCAGCCTGTCGGCAAGCCCTGAGACCATCCCCTCGATCATCGCCATACGGTCGGCCTCAGACATCGCATCAGCGGCGGCCATTTCTTCGGGGCTGGGGCCGGGGGGCGGCTGCGGCAAGTCATCTACTGAAATCACATCGCCCGCATCAAAGGCCACTTGTTCGATCTGCGCCCGAATAGGCGCAAGCCAGGGGTCGCCGGGTCCGCTATCGGCCAACAAGGCGCGCCAGATTTCATAGGCGCGGTCGGGGCGGCCCTGGCTGGCAAACATCAGGCCCGCATAGTAGCGCGCTCCGCCATTTCCGGGATCTCGCAAGATCACCTCTTCAAGGGCGCGCTCGGTCTCGGGCGAGATATAGCCGCCCGCTGACATGAAACTCATCTCTGCAAGTTCAAGATATTCGCGGGCGCCAGCCTCGGCCCCAAGCGCATCAATCAGGCGCTGTTGGGCCAGCCTTGCGGCGCGGAAGTTGCCAAGGCGCGCCTCTTCATTGGCCAAAAGCGCAAGCCCTTCGATTTGATCCGGGCGCCGCTCCATCTCGGTCCGCAGGCGGGCAACAAGCGCGGCGCGTTCGGCGTCAGGGTCTTCGCGAATTTCAACCGGAAGTTGCGCCTCGGCCTCGGCCTGACTGGGCCGCGTGGCGCGGCTTTCTTCGACCAGCGCGATACGCGTGTCGATTGGCAGGTCCGGATATCCCGGTGCGCCGATAACAAAGTAAAGGGCGCCAGCGCCCACAAGGCTTAGCACCAGCAACGCGATCCCGGCGGCGCGCGGCGCGGTGCCGCTTGTTGCCTCGCCAGCGGTTAGATTGCGGTCCGCCTCCAAAACGCGGCGGCCGATTTCTGCGCGGGCCCGCTCGGCCTCATCTTTGCCAATCACACCGCGTGTGACATCGCGCTCAAGCTCGGACAGCTGATCGCGGTAAATCTGCATGTCATGCGCGGCACCCGGGCCAAATTCCCGGCCGCGTTGCCACAAGACAACGGCAATCGACGCGCCAATCATGACGCTGAGGAGGATAACAATGATCCAAAAGCCCATATGCCCGTCTTTCTCTCGTTTTTTGGCTCTTCTTTCATCTAACCTTTAACGCGCCCAATCTAAAGCCCTGCACACCGTCGAAAACCGACATTTGATCCGGCATTGTGTCGCAAAATCGGCAAGACCTGCCGCGCCGGGCCGAAATTTTTTTTCGCGCTTCCCGCATCACCAAAGAAGACGATTGATCGAGGATTATCATGCGCCGTTATTCCGCCTTTGCCATCGCGCGAGAAGCGTTTCGATATCATGAAGGCTGGGGCCGGGCCTGGGCCGCGCCAGAGCCGAAAAAATCCTATGATGTCATTATCGTGGGGGCAGGGGGGCATGGGCTGGCAACGGCTTATTACCTTGGCAAAAACTTTGGCATTACCAATGTGGCAATCATCGAAAAAGGGTGGCTGGGTGGCGGCAATACCGGGCGGAATACGACGATTATCCGCTCCAATTATCTGCAGGATCCTTCTGCCGCGATCTACGAAAAAGCCCGCTCGCTTTATGAGACGATGAGTCAGGACCTGAACTATAACGTTATGTTCAGCCCGCGCGGCGTTATTATGCTGGCCCAGACCCATCACGAGGTGCGCGGATATCAACGCACCGCCCATGCGAATGCGCTGCAAGGGGTCATGACCGAGTTCATCGGGCCGGAACGTGTAAAAGAACTGGTGCCGATTATCCATCTGGACGGGCCGCGCTACCCGGTTTTAGGCGGCCTCTGGCAGGCACGCGGCGGCACAGCGCGCCATGATGCAGTGGCTTGGGGGTATGCCCGCGCCTGCTCGGATATGGGCATGGATATTCTGCAGAAATGCGAAGTGACGGGCGTTGTCACGGAAGGTGGCGCCGTAACCGGGGTGGAGACGACAAAAGGCAAAATCGGGTGCAAAAAGCTGGGAATGGTTGTAGCCGGGCATTGCAGCCATCTGGCGGATATGGCCGGTTTTCGGTTGCCGGTGGAATCGGTGGCGCTGCAGGCCTTGGTGTCAGAACCGATTAAACCCTGCATGGATGTCGTTGTGATGGCCAATACGGTCCATGGTTATATGAGCCAATCTGATAAGGGCGAAATGGTCATCGGCGGCGGCACGGATGGGTTCAACAACTACACGCAGCGCGGCTCGTTCCATCATATTGAGGAAACCGTGCGGGCACTGGTTGAAACCTTCCCAATGATCAGCCGCCTGAAAATGCTGCGCCAATGGGGCGGGATCGTGGATGTGACGGGCGACCGCTCCCCCATCTTGTCAAAAACTCCGGTCGAGGGCGTCTTTGTCAATTGCGGCTGGGGAACCGGCGGCTTCAAGGCCATTCCGGGATCAGGTTGGGGTTTTGCCGAGCTGATGGCCAAGGGCTATTCGCCGCTCACGGCAGAATTCGGGCTGGACCGTTTCCGCGAAGGTCGCTTTATCGATGAAAGCGTTGCGGCGGGGGTGGCACATTGATGAGCGTGATGAACCAAAACCTGTTTGGCTCAGTTCCCGCCTTCCCCAAGCCCCGGAACGCCCAACCCACCATTTTGGATGTGTTTGGCGCGATCCGTCGTCGGCGTGTTGCGGACGGGGCTATAGGTTTGCGCTTTCTCAGCTTCCTTTGCTTGCCTGCGTGCCTTCACAACAATCCAAGCATAGAAAACAACCGCGCCTATCGTGACCAAAAGCGTGAAAATCGCGCCGCCACTCATGAGCGGTCGTCGGTTTCAACCTCGACCTTTACCCGCTTTCTTCGGCGTACGACCCAGATGTCCCAGAGGCGTCGCAAGACCCAGACATCGATAGCGATGAGGGCAAGAATGAACAGAATGATTGCGAAAGGTCCCATCACTTCAATGTGGGCCTGTCGCTGATACGGATCAAGAGGAAGATTGTGAAATGTTGATCCTGAAATGCCCAAATTGTGGGCTTATGGCAGATGAGACTGAACTTGCCCCCGGTGGCGAGGCGCATTTGAAGCGATTTGGGCCGGGCTCGAGTGATGAAGCCTTTGAGGGCTACCTTTTCGCGCGCGAAAACACCAAAGGTGTCAGCTTTGAACGCTGGCGCCATGCCAATGGCTGCGGCAAGTGGTTTTTGGCCGCGCGATGCACCGTCACTTTGGAAGTCTTTGCCACCTATTCTGCGCAAACTTCAGAGCCGCCCGCAGAGGTGATTGAAGCCATTCAAGCGCGCCGTCCGGATTGGAACCGTCGATGAGCACCAGATTGACAAATGGCGGTCGTTTGATCGATCGACGCCAGCCGCGGGAGTTTACCTTTAACGGCAAACGGATGACCGGTTTTGCGGGCGACACGCTGGCCTCGGCTCTGCTGGCCAATGGCCAGACGCTGATGGGGCGCAGTTTCAAATATCATCGTCCGCGCGGTGTGATGGCCAGCGGCGCAGAAGAACCGAACGCGCTGTTTGGGATTGGAACTGAGGGGCATTTTGAACCCAATCAACGCGCCACAACCCAAGAGATTTTCGAGGGTATGCAAGCCGAAAGCCAAAACCACTGGCCCAGCCTTGATTTTGATGTCGGCGCGATCAACTCCAAGGTTTCCCGGCTTTTGCCTGCGGGGTTTTACTACAAAACCTTCATGGCGCCGCGGCCGTTTTGGAAACATGTCTTTGAACCAATTATCCGGCGATCCGCTGGTTTGGGCAAAGCGCCTAAAGCGCGGGATGCAGATCAATATGAGCATTTCTATGCCTTCGTCGACATCCTGATCGCGGGCGGCGGGATCGCCGGTTTGCAAGCGGCGCTTATGGCAGGCGAAGCTGGCGCGCGGGTTTTACTGGTCGAACAATTGCCATATTGGGGCGGAAGAACGCCCGTTGATGGTGGCGAGATTGACGGAATGTTAGCCGCAGATTGGGTAAAAGACGCCGTGCAACGTCTTGAAAACATGCCAAATGTCGAGATACGACTGCGGTGCATGGCCTCGGGTATTTACGATCATGGCTATGCGCTGGCCTATGAGCGTTTGACCGATCACTGCGCCGATAAATCGGGATCTCGCCACAAATTGTGGCGGGTGCGCGCCAAACATATCATCACTGCGACGGGCGCAATCGAACGCCCGCTTTCTTTTGCTGGCAATGACGTGCCGGGGGTCATGCTTGCCTCGGCCGTGCGCGACTATATCGCTGATTATGGTGTGTCCGTTGGCGACCGTGTGGTGATCGTGACCACAAATGACGATGCTTACAGGACGGCATTTGCAATTCACGAGGCCGGTTTGGCGGTTCCCGTTATCCTTGATGCCCGGACAGATCAGGAGCGCCCGCCCGAGGTCGGCGGTTTTGTCACCAAAGCGCGGCACATGGGCATTCGCGTTGAAATGGGCAAAGGCATCGCGCGCGTCAAAGGCGGCAAGCACGTGACTGGGATCGAGATCTGCGATCAGGCCGGGGAAGGTCATGTATTGGAAGAGATCGCCTGCGACGCCGTTGCTATGTCGGGTGGATGGTCTCCTGTTGTGCACCTTTGGTCCCATTGCGGTGGCAAGCTGCTTTGGGATGAAGAAGAGGCCATGTTTTACCCCGATGAAACCCGCCCTCCAATCAGTCACGACGGAAAGGGCTTCGTGACCACGGCAGGCAGTGCGAACGGAAAATTGCTGATCCGCGCCGTTATGAAAGACGCGCAAAGCGCGGCGAAAACCGTGCTTGAGGCGCTTGGAATGGATGTTGCTGGCGGCGCAGCTGAAGCCGGCCCCTTTAACGAGTGGATGCCCAAACCTGTTTGGATGATGCCGCAGGGCGCTGGCAAGGATCTGCGCCAGAAAATGTGGCTGGATTTTCAGAACGACGTGAAGGTTTCCGATGTGCAATTGGCCGCGCAGGAAGGCTATGAAAGTGTTGAGCATACCAAGCGATATACAACGCTTGGTATGGCAACGGATCAAGGTAAGCTGAGTAATATCAACGGCCTTGCGACTCTAGCTAATGCATTGAATGAAGAGGTTCCGGCCGTTGGAACCACCACATTCCGTCCGCCTTATACGCCTATATCGATGGGGTCGATTGCGGGCGAGGCGCGCGGTGATATGTTCCAGCCCATTCGCCGCACACCCATTCATGAATGGCATGAATCCCAAGAGGCGTATATGGAGCCTGTCGGCCATTGGCGGCGGCCTTATTGCTATCCGAAGGACGGCGAAAGCCATGCAGATGCAGTGAAACGCGAAGTGTTGGCAACGCGGGAGAGCCTTGGCCTCCTAGACGCGTCAACGCTCGGCAAAATCATCGTCAAAGGCCCTGACGCTCCGCGCTTCATGGATATGCTTTACACGAATATGATGAGCAGTCTGAAACCCGGACGGTGTCGGTATGGCCTGATGTGCAATGAAAACGGGTTTCTCATGGATGACGGCGTCGTAGCCCGGCTCGATGATGAGACATTCCTTGTTCACACCACTTCGGGCGGGGCTGAGCACACGCATGGCCATATGGAAGATTGGCTGCAATGCGAATGGTGGGATTGGAAGGTTCACACGCTTAACGTGACCGAAGCCTGGGCGCAGATTGCAGTGGTTGGTCCGAATACGCGCAACCTGCTTGAAAAGCTTGGGTCTGAAATTGATTTATCGGCCGAGGCGCTGCCGTTCATGGGGTTTGCGTTTGGAAAACTGGGCGGCTTTGATGCGCGGGTCTTTCGGATCTCATTCTCGGGTGAGTTGAGCTTTGAAATCGCCGTTCCGGCCAGCCAAGGCCGCGCCTTTTGGGATGCTCTGCATGAAGCGGGGGCCGAATTCAACGCGACCGCCTATGGCACCGAGGCGCTTCATATCATGCGGGCCGAAAAGGGCTTTATCATGATCGGGGATGAAACCGACGGCACGGTCATTCCGCAGGATCTGGGCCTCGATTGGGCGATTTCCAAGAAGAAGGATGATTACTTGGGCAAACGCGCGCAGGCGCGAAGCCATATGGTTGATCCGAACCGGTGGAAACTGGTGGGGCTCGAAACGGTCGACGGCTCGGTCTTGCCTGATGGATCCTATGCCATTGGCGACGGCGTAAACGAAAACGGCCAACGCGTGACCGAGGGGCGCGTCACCTCGACCTATCATTCGCCAACGCTGAACCGCGGCATTGCGATGGGTCTGGTGAAACATGGGCCAAACCGGATGGGAGAAGTCCTGCGGTTCAACACAACCTCAGGCGCCGAAATCCAAGCCGAGATCGTCAATCCGGTGTTCTTTGATCCCGAAGGGGAGAAACAAAATGTCTAGTGTCAGCGCATTGCAAGACGCCCGATTTGACGGCGCAGTCACGGTCGAAGAGGCCGGCCTGCAGGGGATGGTTACGCTGAAAGCAGACCTAAGTGCGCAAAGCGTTGTAGATGGTCTGAAACGCATTGGCTTGAACATTCCCGGTCAGCGACAGATTGTTGAAACGGACACCGGGGCGATTGCGTGGATGGCGCCGGATGAACTGCTTTTCCTTTGTGATCATGACAAGGCGGGCGATGTGGAGGCTCAGCTGGATGCAGCCTTGCAGGGGCAGCATGTCCTTATCGTCAATATCTCGGATGCCCGCGCGATGTTTCGGATCGAAGGCAAGGGCGTGCGCGAGGTCTTAGCCAAACTTGCGCCCGTCGATCTGCACCCCGACAGTTTCGGCCCGGGAGAGATACGGCGCACGCGGCTGGCGCAGGTTCCTGCAGCGTTCTGGATGCAGGACGACGACGCGTTCAACGTGATTTGTTTCCGGTCGGTCGCGCGATATGTTTTTGACATTTTATTTAAGGCAAGCGAAACAAGTTATTTAAGGCAAGCGAAACAAGGGGTTCTGTAACGTTCTTTTGAGGTGAGCCCTTCCAGGCAATAGTAGCGTAAATGGCAGACGAAAAGATCAAAAAAAACCAACAAGGCGAAGCATGGTCTGTTGGAAAAATTTACTGGATTGGTGTGTTCATTGTCAGCGCGGTGATCCGAGGGATCTCGAAAGCAGCCGAAGGTGCTATGTTTACCGCTATGGCTGGTCCAGACGCTGTTTTCTGGACCGTATTCATTGCGGCCGTGATCGTTGCAGTGGGGATTTATTACTTTTTCATCGGCCGGGCGATCTACCGGGCAATGTATCGTAACAGACGCCCAACTTTTTGGAGCTGGTTCGGCTGCGTGCATGCCTATCTTGGTGTCGTTGGTACGATCGCCGGCCTCGCTGTATTTCTGGGCGTTTTGCCCGGTGTCCCTGTTTCGACCAACGACGTCCGTCTCGAAGTTGAGGCGGTGCGCCGGGGATTGCCCTTCGAAGTTGAGCAGGGTCTCAACTTGATCGATGTCCGGTTCGAAGACCAAGTATTCATTTATGAATACGAGATGGAAGGCAGCGCCTTTTACCTAGTTCCGCGCAATATTATGGAAGAATTGGACGGTCCGGCTTTTTGCTCCGATTTCGAAGATTATTTTCGTGGACCGGTGGCAGAAGTTCACTGGGTGTATCGGTTAGAAGACGGCCAAATCATCGATGCCATGATCGGATCTGAATGCCTTGAATGGATCGATTCCGGCCGTCCGGACCGGGTTGAACCAATTTTGCCGCAGGGGCCGGTGCAGGAAGATGCGTAAAGTGGTTGACGATTGCTCTGCCTGATATCAGGTAAGAGCATATAGTTTCACCCGCGAACAAGAGGGGCCCGACAATGGCTTTTGAACTTCCTGATCTTCCCTATGCTCATGACGCGCTTGCCGATAAGGGCATGTCCGCCGAGACCTTGGAATTCCACCACGACCTGCACCACAACGCCTATGTCACCAACGGCAATGCTGCGATTGCGGGCACCGAGTGGGAGGGCAAGACCCTCGAAGAGATCATCGTCGGCACCTATAACGCCGATGCGGTTGCGCAAAACGGCATCTTCAACAACATCAGCCAGCTGTGGAACCACAACCAGTTCTGGGAAATGATGGGCCCGGGTGCAAACGCGATGCCGTCCGAGCTGGAAGCGGCTTTGACCGAGAACTTCGGGTCGGTTGATGAGTTCAAATCGCAGTTCTCCGCCGCAGGGGCCGGTCAGTTCGGCTCTGGCTGGGCATGGCTTGTGAAAAACGCAGACGGCTCGCTGGCTGTGACCAAAACCGAGAACGGCGTGAACCCGCTTTGCTTTGGTCAAACCGCTTTGCTTGGTTGCGACGTGTGGGAGCATTCCTACTACATCGATTTCCGCAACAAGCGTCCGGTATACCTGACCAACTTCCTCGATAACCTTGTGAATTGGGAAAACGTCGCAGGCCGCATGTAAGCCAAGCGCACCAGACCAAGAGAGATCAAAAAAGGCCCTGCAAAAGCGGGGCCTTTTTTTGTGAATAGGCGAAGTGCCAACTTATTGCGCCGCGCAGCTGATGATCAATGGGAGACGACCTTAGAGTTCTGCAAGGTGTCGTCACTGCAAAAGGCAGATTAGCGGAACAAAACAGACCTCTCCGGCGGGGAGGCGACGACCGTGCATTGACCATAAACGTCTAAGCCCTCGAGAGTGTTCCCGTACATTATAACTCCGCCAAATACCGGTCCCATAGTGCGTTTCGAAATACTAACCCGGGATCGAGCTCTCTTTTCAGGGCGGCAAATTCTGAGGCGCGCGCGTATCCTTCTGAGAACTGAGCGACAGAAGCATGAGGTCGGTAAGGTAAATAATAGTTACCTCCGAGATCATGAACCGCGTCGATGAGATTTCTGGTCATTGAGGCCATATCTGCCTCGGCGCGGGCTGTCATCTCTTGGCTAAAGGACATAACAGAGGCAATGCGCGGCCCATCCGGAGCAAATGATAGCATGGAGGTCGAGTCCTGTTCGATCCAACGCATCGTAATATTCAGGAGTTCTTGGTAGCTGTTGGGAATGATTTCGCGGCACGCAATCAGGAAGTCATTGAACTTGTCCGGCGCGACGAAATACTCATGCAGGATGTCCGTACGATGCGGGTCACTTTGCCCCAGCAAGGTCAAGACGGATTCATTCATGATCCCAGATCGGGACACGGGGCCCGCAATGAGACGCCCCAATTGAGTTTCCAGTCCCCATCGACGCCGCTTGACCCATTCATTGCCCACCTGTGCTCTAAAAATATTTCGGGTTATAGCAGCACGGAAACCCGACACAGAGGCTGGCGGCAATTCGCCCTCCACTGGGCGATAGCTGATCAAAAGCGCGTCCTCAAAGAACGCAGCACGGTCAACGTTCAGTCTGCCATAGGCCATCGATACTTCGCCAACAGTTGACTGAAATACCGATGAAAAATCTTCTGCGGGCATCTCTTCAAAGCTGGGTTCAATCAGGGAAGCAGGCACCGCTTCGACCTCAAGTTCGGTGATTAAGCCAATCAGGCCATAACCACCCATCGCCGCAGAAAAGATATCAGCGTTTTCATTGGGCGAGGCGGTGACGTGGGTTCCATCGGCAAGCAGAATTTTTATTTCGCGCACGGTTGACCCCATCGGACCAAAGGCCGTGGCCCAACCATGGGCATTGACGCTGAAGGTGGCCGCGACGCCAAAGTCACTATTGGTTTGCATGACCTTCGGCGATAAATTCACGGGATCGAGGGCCGCAATTACATCGCGCCATCTTGTGCCAGCATGGGTTCGATAGATGCCATCACCGGGTTCGACCCATGCCGATTCAAAGGTGATCGCATGGCCGTCGCGTGGAATGCTCTGGCCGCCCATCGAATGCCGGGCTGCGCTAAGATTGACTGGCCGACCTTCGGCAGCAGCCTCTGTCAGTTCGGCGCGAAGGGCTGAAAGAAGGGTTTCACTTGGATCATCGCGCATAATGATATGCCGGTGAATTGGAGTCTCGGACAGGCGGGAGGCATCATTCAGTGTGGCGGTCCCACCCTCCGGCGCGATCACGCTGACGCCGTCAAGAATTGGAAGCTGTGTGCCTACATGACGGGTCGCCAGAGCGCCTGCGGCAACCCCGCCGCCTAACAGAATAGCGCGTCTCGTAATTGCCATAGCACATCCTTGCCGGGTTTGCGGCCCACCTTGTCTCGAGCAGTCGATCGATCAATGTAGGGCTAGGCAATGGAATTTACCAAACTGTTTCTCAAGAATTAATGGCGAAACCCTGTTGTGGAGGGCGCCATCATGCAACTTGAACTCTGCCTAACCGGACTCGTTAGAATTCTGCAGAGAACGGGTGCGATTGACGGAAAAACCAAACGGCAAGAAAGGGCTCATTGCCATAGTTGCAATATTATTGGCGATTTCCCCGCACACGTGCGATCGGCAAGAATTCTGGTGATTGGATTCCATAATTTTGTCTGCAGAACAAATTGCTCCCGAACCGCGCCTTGGCTCAGCCGCGGGGCAGGGCGCGGATGACGGCGTCTGCGCTATCGGCCCAAGTGATGAAATCGGCAAGTGATCCATCGGCGAACCCCTGATCGATGATCTGCTCGACAAGATCGCGTAACTTGTCCCAGTATCCCGCAACATTCATCACGATGATCGGTTTGTCATGCAGGCCCAGCTGGCGCCAGGTTAGCACCTCAAAAAACTCATCCAGCGATCCGGCGCCGCCCGGCATCACCACAATCGCATCGGCATTCATCACCATGACCTTTTTACGCTCATGCATGGTTTCAGTCACGATGAAGCGATCCAGATCGGTTTTGCCGACCTCGCGTTTCAACAGATGCTCTGGAATGACGCCAAAGGTCTCGCCGCCATGCTCCATCGCGGCGCGGGCGACGATCCCCATCAGGCCAACGTCGCCAGCCCCATAGACCAAACGAAACCCGGATTCGGCCAACGCGCCGCCAAGCGCCTCGGCCTCAGCGGCATATTCGGGGCGTTCCCCTGCGCGGGATCCGCAATATACACAGACAGAATAAGACATTGTGAAAAGACCTGACTTACAGCTCGTTTTGACCCGTGATAGACCTCTTGCTATTGTCGCACAACTGCACGGGCTTCTGGGGAACGTAAAGTCCGGCGATGGGGGAGCAGAAATATGCCAAACGCGTCCTTTTTGGGCATGGGTGTTGGAACTTTGGCGGCGGGCACTGCGGTGGCGGCTGTTATTGGAATCGTTGGCTATCAGGTTGTTTTTGCCCCTGATGCTGATGCGCCGGTCGTGTCCGAAGACATCTCGCCCATTGCTGAAACGGTCATAGACCCGGAACCGCCGGTCGAGGTTGCTGAAACCGAACCTGCGCCGACGGTTGAAGCGCAAGAATCGGCAGCGGTTGAGACCGCTCCAGAGCCGATAGAGATTCCCGAAATGCTGGCCCCTAGCTTTGATTTGGTACGCGTTGATGCCGCCGGTGGCGCGGTGATTGCCGGGCAGGGAGAGCCGAATGCCGATTTGCGTCTGGTTTTGGACGGGCGCGAGCTTGATCTTGTGTCGACCGATGGTGCGGGCTCGTTCGTATCCATGATCACGTTACCAGCGTCGACCAACCCTCAGGTGCTGAGCCTTGAGATGCTCTTGGCCGATGGCGGCACAATGCGCTCAGATCAAAGCGTCATCATCTCGCCGATTATGGCTGAAGAGGCGGCGCCAGAGGGCGAACCATCTACGCTATTGGCAGAAGCAACACCGGACGAAGACCCGGTTGAATTGGCTTTGGCCGAAACCGCACCGGTTCAACTGCCGCAACCGGTAAGCCCCGGAACACCCGAGCTGCCCGAAGCGCCCGTTTTGGGGGAAATCGCGCGTGCGCCTGCGGTTGAAGCTGCGCCTGAGCCTGAGACGGCCCCAATTGCTGCGGTGCCTTCCGAGGCTGAAAGTGAAGCGGTTGCAGAAAGTGTCGCCGAATCAGAAGAGCCTGAGGCGCCGGTTGTTCCTGTAACGGATCTGGCCAGCGTAACGCCTGAGCCGCGCCCGGAAACTGCGCAAGTTACGCCAGTTGAAACCGCCACACTTGATGTGCCTGCGACGGCTCTAGAGATCGCTGAGGCACCAGAATCCGTTGTAGAATTAATTGAAGAGGTCGCAAGCGCGGAAACACCAGCAACGGTCCCTGTCGAAACGCCGGAAATCGTTATTGCGGAACCAGCTACCGTAGAGCCGGATCCCGTTGTGGCGGACGTTTTGACCGAGTTGGCTGAGCTTCCAAACGAAGCACCGGCTATTGAGGCACCTAGTGCTGAAGCTGTGGTGGAAACGGCGGCCGTTGAAGTTCTGGAAAACACCACCGAGCTTTCAGCCGCGCCGATCGTTGAGTTGAGCGCTGCCGAAACCGAAACGCCCGAATTTGTTGGCCCACAAGAGACTGCGCCAGTGACCGCAGAGGCTGAATTGGGCGAGAGTACTGAGATCGCGATGCTTGAAACGCCCGCGTCTGACGCGCCGGGTGCGGACCAACCTGCCAGCCCGCCAAGCGAGGATATGGCGCAAGATTCCGTAATCGTCCCTGAGGCCCCTAGTGCGGAAGACAGCGGCGCCGTTGAAACTGCAAGCGCAGAGCCGGAAGAAACACCTGCCGCGCCGCAAGCGCCGACAGTCTTGATCGCCGATTCAAACGGCGTGCGTGTGGTTCAATCTGGCCCCGGCCAAGCGCCATCAGTGCAATCGCAAATCGTGCTGGATACGATTTCCTATGATACTGAGGGTGAGGTCATATTGTCTGGTCGCGGCCCGGCTGACTCGGATGTGCGGTTCTACCTCGACAATCAGCCGATCCAATTGGCGGCCATCAACGCAATCGGGGCATGGCGCGCCGATCTGCCTTTGGTTGATCCCGGTACCTATGTTTTACGTTTGGACGAAGTGGATGCAAGCGGCGAGGTTCAAAGTCGGATCGAGGGGCCGTTCCAACGTGAGGACCCCGAGATTATTGCCAGCCTGCCTGCAAATAGCGACGGCGAAGTTGTGACCGTCCAGTGGGGAAACACACTTTGGGGGATTGCGCAGCAATATCTGGGCGAAGGCGTCGCCTATGTTCAGGTCTATGAAGCAAACCGTGACCTGATCCGCGATCCTGACCTGATCTATCCCGGCCAAGTTTTTGCTATCCCGGAAACAGATCGCACCGAATAGAGCTGATGATTTCCTTCACGTGCGTTTTCGCACAGATCCGGCGCGGTGTCTGGATCTGGCCATTCCGGGTGGATGGTTCTAAGTTGCAGAAAAACCAGCCCTCTTTTCAAAGTAAGGTAGCCAGTTATGCGCGGCGGCACTGTGATCACTGATCAACCCTCGGGCGCAGAGGCCCGCAAAAGCGGCCTGCGAACGCTAAAAAAGGTTGCGCCCTATCTTTGGCCCGAAGGCCAAACATGGGTCAAACGCCGCGTTCTGCTTGCGCTTGGGATGCTCGTCATCTCGCGTCTCGTGGCCGTGTACACGCCGTTTTTGTATGCGGACGCCGTCGACACGCTGTCTGGTGAACGCACGCCGACGATGATGCTGGCGCTTGGTGCGGTGGGATTGACCATCGCTTACGGCGTCACGCGGGCGATGGCGGTTGGGTTTCAGCAGCTGCGCGACATCATCTTCTCCAAGGTCGGTCAGCGCGCTTTACGCCAATTGGCGCTTGAAACCTTTGAGCATATACACGCCCTCAGCCTGCGCTACCACATCACGCGCAAAACCGGCGGCCTGAGCAGGATCATCGAACGCGGGGTCAAAGGCGTCGAGTTTTTGTTGCGCTTTATGCTGTTTTCCATTGGTCCGCTCATCCTTGAACTGGGCCTGATCGCCATCATTTTGGCAATTGTTTTTGATATTTGGTATCTGGTTGTCGTTGTCGGCACCCTCTGGATTTATATCTGGTTCACCTTCCGCGTCACCGAAATGCGGGTGAAAATCCGCAAGGAAATGAATGACCAGGACACGGACGCCAATCAAAAGGCGATCGACAGTCTGCTGAACTTTGAAACGGTTAAATATTTCGGCGCAGAAAAGCGCGAGGCGGAACGTTATGACGTTGCTATGGCCGGCTATGAAAAGGCCGCGCTTAAGACCGCCTATTCGCTTGGCGCTCTGAATATCGGGCAGTCCGTGATCATCACCACGGGTCTTGTGATTGTCATGGTCATGGCTGCGATCGGGGTGGAACGAGGCGATTTGACAGTCGGCGAATTCGTCATGGTCAACGCCTATATGATCCAGATCACGATGCCGCTGAACTTCCTTGGCACGGTCTATCGCGAGATCCGGCAAGCATTGGTTGATATGGGCGAGATGTTTGATCTGTTGGAGCAGCCCGCCGATGTGGTCGATGCCCCTGATGCGGCTGAAATGTTGTGCCCGCACGGCGCGGTTGAATTTGAGAATGTCGAATTTGCCTATGAAGAGGCGCGGCCTATCTTGCGCGGCATCAGCTTTTCGGTGCCCGCCGGGCAGACAATTGCGCTGGTTGGCCCCTCGGGGTCCGGCAAATCCACCATCGGCCGGCTGCTGTTCCGGTTTTACGATGTCGGCTCCGGCGCGATCCGGATCGACGGGCAGGATTTGCGCGACGTGACGCAAAACAGCTTGCACACGCAAATCGGCGTGGTCCCGCAAGACACTGTCCTTTTCAACGACACGATCCGCTACAACATCGCCTATGGCCGGCCCGAGGCCAGTTTCGAAGAGGTGACAGCCGCCGCGGAAGCTGCCAAAATCCACGAGTTCATCCAGTCGCTTCCCGAAGGCTATGAAACGCAGGTGGGCGAGCGCGGGCTCAAGCTGTCGGGCGGCGAAAAGCAGCGTGTTGGCATTGCGCGAACGCTGTTGAAGAACCCTCCATTGCTGTTGCTGGATGAGGCAACCTCGGCGCTGGATACCGAAACTGAGCGCGAAATTCAGGAAGAGCTTAAGATGATGGGGCAGGGGCGTTCGGTGATCACCATCGCGCACCGGCTATCCACTGTCGTCGATAGCGATCAGATTATCGTGCTGGAAAAAGGCGTCATCGTTGAGCGCGGCACCCATGATGAGCTGCTGGCCGCAGAAGGGCGTTATGCGTCGATGTGGCACCGGCAATTGGCCGAGGATGATGGTGCGCCGCGCCTCCGCGCTGTAGGTGACGATGGTGGTCGCGACGAGAGCGGCAACCGCCCCGCCGATGGCAAATGGCGTTGGTCGCCCAGCAATTGATCTGACTTTGGGTGCTACCGGCTCTCGGGTTAACAGTCTCGCCCAACGCGGGGTTCGCCCAAGGCCGCGAAGGCCAATCGGATGGCATGGATTCGGCCGGGCGCCGAGGCAAGCTGATCAGGCGCGGCATCCAGCGCCTCGGCACTGCAGAAAAATTGATCCACGGCGCGCATAGCAAACTCTTCAGCGCGCCCGCCTTGGCCGAATTGGTCCTGCAAGACCTGCACGGACCAGCCCTGCCGCGAGGCAATTTCCAGACCGCGCAGAAAGTTTTGTACCTGCCCCGGGCGCGTTGCATCGGGCAGGCGCAGGGCCAGAATCTCCTCCAATATTTGCCTGCGTTCGGCGGGTATTACTCCGTTTTGGATCAGCTCATGGACAAGACTAATGGCTACGGTCCAGGCTATGCCGAAATGTGAGTCCTCATGTGCCAGGATTTGCGCCCTTACATCTGGGTCCAGATCCGCCAGGAGGGCGTGCATCGTATCGTAATCGCTCCTGTCGAAGAATTGGTCGATTAGGCGTTCATAGCTGCGCACCGCCAGATTGTAGTGATCACTATCCGCTTCCGACAGCACCTGCTGAAATTGCGGGGCAGCATCGAAGATCAAGGCGACCGAGCCGATATAATTTGACCCGTCCTCCATATATTGAGCCTCGCTGACGGCAAAAAGCAACGTAGCTAGCGACCCATATGAATTGGCGATTTCGTGGGCCAGCCGGCTCTCCACCCTTCGGAGCCGCTCAGCAGAATTATTGTCCAGAGCGTCAGTTATTTGCTGTATTTCCACGCCTTGTAGTAATGCGAAATGTTCGCGCCATTGGTTGTTGCCTTGGGTGATCAACTCGGCTTGTTGTGCTGCCTGGCTCGCCGATATCACCCGGATCCGGTCCGTGACCCAAAAAACGGCAACCGCCACCAAAAGAACCCCGACCGCCGCGTTCCACCACTGAAACCGGGTTTTCAGGGCATCAAAATCGCGCTGGTATTGCTGTTTGGCCGTGGCGGTTTCGGCTTCGAATGTTGCCGTCAATTCGGTGCGTAAATGGCCCAGTTGGCGGGTGACCTCGGCTTCGATCTCGGGGCTGGGAATTGGCATGGTCAGGCTTTCAAATGGCATCGGGTAATGCAAAGTATTGAACGCCAAGAATTGTAGACGCGTCAATAATTCTAGCTCTATGCGATTTGAGAGTTAAAAAAGGCGGCCCAACTGGACCGCCCCTTTATTCTTGCCTGTGTTTTTTGCCTTATTCTGCCGCGCGGACTGGCCCGTCTTTGGGGTCATCTTCATGATGATCCTCATCGGCGTCTTCCCAAGTGGCATCAATTGGCATCTCTGGCTGAGACGGAATGTTTGCAGGAGGCTGATCCACAGGTTGCACGGTGGGTTGGTCGACCTCTTCAAGGTCATCTGCCGCCGCTTGTGGCTCTTCTTCCCAGATAATCTCGGGATGTTTGGCGCGGCGCGCTTCGCGGGCGGTGACCCAATCTTCGGCCGTGCGGGTCGAGATAATCCGCCCCAGCACCCGCAGAATGCCCTTGGCGATGGTGTAGATCCAAACACGCAATGCCAAGACGGATGGCGTAAAGATCAGTGTCAAAACCGTTGCAATCCCAAGGCCAAAGACCACAGCCGTCGCCAACTGCTTCCACCAAAGGGCGGTTGGGCTATCGACTGTGTAACCGCCCGAACCGAACTCAAGGCTGATCCCGTACATCATCGGGGCCAGACCGGCCATTGTGGTAATGGTCGTCAGCAGAACCGGCCTAATACGCGCTTCGGCAGTGCGAGTGATGGCTTCGATCCGTGGCATATATCGCGAATATTCCTGATAGGTATCGATAAGAACAATGTTGTTGTTCACCACAATCCCCGCCAAAGCCACGATCCCTGTCCCGGTCATAATGATCGAGAAGGTCTGATCCATCACCACCATCCCGATCAGAACACCGGTGGTGGATAGAACTACGGCAAGAAGAACCAGGATAGAGTTATAGACCGAGTTAAACTGCGCCAGAAGGATGATGAACATCAGCCCCAAAGCCCCAGCAAAAGCCGATTGCAGGAAGGCCGCCGATTCTTGTTCTTCGGCCTGATCGCCTGCCCATTCCCAAGAGACGGATTCTGGGAAAGGGTCTTCGGTTTCAATCCAATTGGTCAATTCGGCAATGCGCTGGTTGGCGTTGACGATAACGGTTTGTAGCGCCACGTCCTCATCCAGCAGCGCTTGGATGCTTCGGATCGTGTGATCGCCGAACAGCTCTTCAAACGCATAATAGGTCGCGGATGGCGGGCTCATGAACCCTCCGGCCGACAAAACCCGCAGATCATATTCAGCGCCTGCATCGACTGCGGCTTGATCAAGCACCATGCCAAAACCCAGTTGAACGGGTTGCGGCTCGGGCTCTTCCTCCGTTGCCTCGGGCGTATATTGGATAATAGGCGCGCCGGGGGCGACGTCTGCACCAACGGTGAAATAGCGATGCTGCTGATAGCGGTCGATTTGCGACAATTGCGGAACTGGGGTCCGGGTCACGAAATTGGAGAGCGGTATCAGCCCATCAGCAGTGCGCACACGCAACGTATCAAGAGTGGATAGAACCCGTGCTTCTTCGGGGAAGCGGACACGGATATCAATCTCTTCGTCCGATGTTGGGACCCGCATTGCGTCCAGATAGATCCCACGCGTGACCAATTGGACCATGCCGCCAACAGCGGCCACATTGGCGCCGTAACGGCCAGCGGCCTCGACGTCGACATCCAGTTCCCACTCGATGCCGGGCAGGGGAAGAGTGTCACCAATCTGGATCAACCTGTCGGTTTCTTCAAATTGTGCGGCGGCGATCCGGGTGGCTTCTTGCAGCTCTTCCCAGTTGTCGCCGGACAGGCGTAGGTTCACAGGCTTACCCGAAGCCGGGCCTTGCGCCACTTCGCGCAATTCGACCTGGATGCCGGGCAAAAGATCCATTTCGGCCTGAAGACGATCAAGAACAGCATTGCCGTCGAAGGCCGGGTCAATGATTTCGCGGGGAAGCTCGATCAAGCCACCAAATAGTGACACCGGATCGTCGATGGTCGGTCGATCATCCCAAGGCACAAGGTCAAACTGTACCTGACCCACGGCATCCCGCGGCGCGCCTGCGCCGCTGGTGTCGTTGTTCAACCCGCCTTGGCCAGCAAAGGCAAAGACATCGCGAACCCCGGGATCAGCCAGAACGATGGCCTCAACTTCGGCCACAAGCGCGTCCATTTCTTCAAGCGCGAGGTTGCCCCTTGCGCGCACATAAGCCGTGGCTTGCTCGGGCTCGGTTTCGACAAAGAACTCAACGCCATTGTTGTTTTCGCCAAACCACGCAAAGACGGTCATCACAAATGCGATGACGCCAACGATGGCGACAACGGGCATAACCGGGTTGCCGACAATCGCGTGGACGACCCAGCCAAAGGGGCTGCGTTTATAGCCGGCTTTGACTTTGCCTTCGCGTTTCGGAAGCTCAAGCGAGCCCATCATGACTGACAAAAGCGCCGCACAGATTACGAAAATGATGCCGCCGGGGATCATCGCAAAGAAGGGGGATGTTGCGGCGTCAGGCTCTGGCAGCAAGACGCCGGGATTGATGGTCTGCATAGCAGCAAGGAACATCAAATATCCCACGCCAGCCGTTACGACGGCACGCAAAATCCACCATGGTAGGATCAGTTTCACCACATCTGTTACAGTTTCGATCAGCCGAGAGAACCGGGCTGCGACGCCGCCCAGAACCGGCAGATAGATCAGCGCAACAATAAGCGAGGCGGTCAGAACAAAGATCAAAGTGACCGGCAGCATACCCATGAACTCACCCGGTACACCGGGCCAGAACAGCATAGGCAGAAAGGCGCAAAGCGTTGTGGCGGTTGATGAGACGATTGGCCAGAACATACGTTTGGCCGCATCGGTATAGGCCTGCATGGGGCGTGCGCCCTCAGCCAAGCGTTTATCGGCATATTCGACGACCACAATCGCGCCATCGACCAGCATCCCCACCGCCAAAATCAGGCCGAACATCACGATATTCGAGATCGAGATGCCCATGATCCCTAACAGGATAAAGCACAGCAGGAACGAGGTCGGAATTGCAAAGCCTACCAGCAATGCAGATCTGGTGCCAAGCGCGGCCAAAACCACGATCATAACCAGAGCAATCGCCGTCAAAACCGAGCCTTCCAGCTGGCGCACCATCGAGTCGACTGTGACCGAGAGGTCAAGTGTGGCCGTGACTTCAACACTGTCGCGTAGTTCGGGGGGCCAATCGGCCTGTGCGGCTTCGATCTCGTTGCGCACCAATTGAGCCGTATCGATAACGTTAAAGCCCAGCCGTTTGACAACCTGAAGCGCTACCGTTGTCTCGCCGTTAAAGCGGGCCGTGCCTTCGCGGTCTTCATAGGTCAGACGGATCTCGGCTAAGTCGCCAAGGGTTACAACGCTATCGCCATTCACTTTGATCGGCAGGTTGTAGATGTCCTCAGTATTTTCGAAACTGGAGGGAATCGAAACTGCAATCGCGCCGCTAGCCGTGGTAATCTCGCCCGCTGCAATCAATTGGTTATTGTTAACCACTGCATTGATCAGTTCTTGCGCGGTGACGTCATAGGCCTCAAGCGCCAGAGGATCGATCACGACCTCAACCATCTCATCACGGCCACCGGCCAGACCGGCCTCAAGGATCGGGGGCAGGGCCTCTAGACGGTCTTGCAACTCATGCGCCAGATTCAAAAGCGTACGCTCGGGCGCATCTCCGGACAGTGCGACGGTGATGATCGGGAATTCGCTGAAGTTCAGCTCGTCCAACGTGTAGTTTTCCGCGCCTTCTGGGAATTCGCTGGCGGCTGTATCCATCGCCTCGCGCACTTCGGCGATCGTGGCGTCTTTGTCCCAGCCAAATTCAAACTCAAGAATAACAAGCGCATAGCCTTCCGAGGCGACAGCGGTGATCTTGTCCAACCCGTCCAAATCCTGAAACTCGGCTTCCATAGGCCGAATTAGCAGGCGCTCGCCGTCCTCGGCGGAAATGCCGGGGAAGGGGACCGACACAAAGAGCGCCGGAATATCAATATCCGGTTCACCCTCTTTGGGAAGACCAACATAAGCAGCAGCGCCTACAGTGATCGACAAGATCACAAAGGCGATGACCATCCGCGCGCGGGACGCGGCCCAATCGACGAGACCAGTCATTGAGTCAGTTCCTGATAATGTGGATCAACAGCCACGCCTTCATTTACGAATTCCTGCCCGACCACGATCACATCGGCCTGATCTGGCAATCCGCCAAGCAAGACGCCATTGACGGTGTCGCGTAGGAACTCAACCGGGGCAAAGCGTGTGATGTTATTTTCATCAACAAGGCGCAGGCCTAGAATACCTTCGTCGTTTAATGTCAGGGCCGAGCTTGGCAACAAATGTGCCATCTGGCCGGCTGATCCAATCAGGATATCGGCGGTTTGCCCGTCACGAATTTGGTAATCGCGATTCTCGACTGTAATCTCGACGCGGAAGGTACGGGTTTGCGGGTCGGCCGAGCGGCTGACAAAACTGACAACGCCCTGCACTTCGGCGCCTGAGGCCAATCGGGCCCCTGCAGGTGCGCCGACCTGAACGCGTTCAACATTGGCCTCGGGAACAAAGCCGACCAATTTGATTGTTTCCAGCTCGATCACGGTGGCGCATAGGGCGCCAGTTTGCATAAACGATCCGATTTCAGCAGTGTCGCTTTCCAGATGCCCAGCAAAAGGGGCGTGAATGCGAAGGCGCTCGATTTCTTGCTCGGCCCGGTCAACAGCGGCCTCGGCCGACTGAATGCCGCTTATGGCGGCCTCAACACCGGCTTGTGCTGCGCTGATCGAGGCTTCTGCCGCAGAAACGGACGCGGCCGTCGAAACGGCGCGTGTTTCAGATGCAAAGCCGCTTTCCGACAAGCGGGTTGCAGCGTTGTTGTTAATTGCAGCCTCTGCCAAGCGCGCTTGCGCCTCGGCGACGCGGGCTTCGGATTCGGGCAACCGCGCTTGAGCTTCGGCAAGTCCAGCAACTGCTTCGGCAAGGGATGCGGCGCGGGTGCCAGGGGCAATCTCGCACAAAAGTGTGCCCGCTTCGACAAACGCACCAGCACGAATTGGTTCTGAAGTGATCAGACCAGAGGTTTCAGACCTCACATCTACTTGGCGCACAGCTTCTGTACGCCCGCGAAGAACGACGGCTGAATTCACTTCTTCGGCAAGGGATCGCAGCACAACAACGGAAACGCCCGAATCTTCTTCGGCGTCACTGGCAAGTTCAAAACTCGGTGTTTCGATGACTTCAGGGACGTCGGCCACATCTTCGCCTGTCTCTCTTTCGAATTGCTGAGCGAAAGAAACCAAAAGGTCACGCTCCATAATCACCAAATAAAGAACCGCGCATACAGCAATCGCGGTAATAATTGAAAAAATACGCATTCTAGCCTCACGTCCCGAGCAATGTTGCTGATATTAACATTTGACTGCCTCAGCCGGTTTTCAACCGGTGCTACATATAAATTTACGCTGAACCGTCCTGTTTAGTTTACTTTTTCCCAAACCATCCTGCAAGACTGAACTGTACTGTTTAGTTGTGCGGCTGCTTTGTGCGATTTTGCACTCGAATTTCTCCGCTGCGGGCTCAAAGGCTTGGCAGTGACGGCGTATCAAGATAAGAGGCCATAATGATTAATAAACCCGGGGATTCCGGGCGACGAAGGATCGAAATAGTATGGCCAATACCGACGGGTTTATCGAAGAGGTCACAGAAGAACTGCGGCGCGATCAGCTTTATGCGATGTTCCGCAAATGGGGCTGGCTTCCGATCCTGTTGATTGTCCTTTTGGTCGGCGGCGCGGCATACCGCGAATATTATGTGGCCCAGCAACGCAGCGCGGCGCAAAATTTTGGCGATGCTTTGATTGCGGCGCTTCAGGTCGAAGATCCAGAAGCTCGGGTCGCGGCGATTGGCGAAGTTGAAGCCACTGACGCGTCGGCTCAAATCTTGCTGGCGCTGATGGCCGCTTCTCTACAAGCCGGCACTGATGGTGCGGATGGCGCGGCGGATGGTCTGCGTGTTCTGGCCGATGGCGCCGATGTTGACCCGCTGTATCGCGATTTGCTTTTGTTACGTGCCCAATTGCTTGATCCGGGCGAGGGTTTGGAAAATATGGCTGTTCTGGATACCTTGGCTTTACCCGGACGTCCTTTCCGTCCTTTGGCGATGGAACAGCAGGCGCTTTTGCAGGCTCGCGTTGGGGATGTTGAAGCGGCCGTTTCAATTTTGCGCATTCTCGAACAGGACAGCCAAGCCACTGATGGCTTGCAAGAACGCGCAAGTCAGTTGATTGTGGCATTGGAGGCAGGGTCGGTCCTGCAAGATGCGCCGGTTGAGATAGAAGAACCAGCGCCCGAAACCGTGGAGGAAGAAACTGTCGCTGCGCCGGAGGAGGGCGCCGAGACAGAGGAAACCCTCACTGAGACAGAGACCGGCACCAGCGAGTGAGACGGGGCGACAGCCCGAATGGGCCACGTGCCCGCGGGTGGGAATGGCAATTGCGAGGCGGCAGGCAGATGAACAAAAGCGGACTTACTCTTTTGGGATTGGGCCTATTGGCCGGTTTGGCAGCCTGTGGCCAGCGTGAGCTGATCTTAGAGGGCGAACGTTTCGGGACCCGCACCCCGTTGGAAGAAACCTTTGGTACGGTCGAAGGCGAAGAAGGAGTGGTTGAGGCGGAAGAAGCCGCAATTGTCCCATTTGCGTTAGCTGACCCAACAAATGTTAGCGCATGGCCAATGCGCGCATTGAACGCGCAAAACGCAGTTCCCCATTTGGCGCTTTCCGCGCAACTAACCGAGGTTTGGGCCGCAAATATCGGCCAAGGCAATAGCCGCCGGAGCCGTATCACGGCCGACCCTGTTGCGGCCGATGGCCGGATATTTACCTTGGATTCCGATGCAGGTGTCACCGCTGTTGGCACCGACGGGGCCGTCCTGTGGACCGCCAGCCTTATTCCCGGGTTTGAACGGCGTGGTGGCGTGTCAGGTGGCGGTTTGGCCGTTTATGACGGTGTTCTTTATGCCACCTCGGGCTATGGCGAGCTGATCGCTTTGAACGCAGCAGATGGTTCCGAGCTTTGGCGTCAACGCCTCAGCGCTGGAATCACCGCGCCCACTGTTACAGACGATTCGATTTATATCGTGAGCCGCGACAGCCAAGCTTGGTCGCTGAACCCCGAGAATGGACGCATTCGCTGGCAATTGCCAGCAGGACCCGCAGACATCGTTTTGTCTGGCGGCGCGGCTCCGGCCTTGACGGACCGGGCGGTCATCTTCCCCTTCGGCTCGGGTGAGCTGGTTTCGACCTTGCGCCTGTCGGGGGTTCGCGTCTGGGGCACAACGGTTGCGGGAACGCGCCGCGGTGTGGCCTATAACGCGCTGAACGATATCACCGGCGATCCGGTTGTTGTCGGCGGCACCCTCTATGCGGGCAATCAATCTGGCCGTGTCGTCGCGATGAACGCCGCGTCGGGTGAGCGGATATGGACAGCGCAAGATGGTGCCTATTCGCCCATTATTCCGCATGGCGGCTCGATCTTCTTCGTTTCTGACCGAAATGAGTTGATCCGTCTGGATGCGGAAACCGGCGAGCAAATCTGGGGCACCGAATTGCCGCTTTATGTGCGTGATCGCGAACGCCGCCGCAAAGCTGTTTTCACGCATTTCGGACCAATTCTGGCAGGCGGGCAACTTGTTGTCGCGTCAGGCGATGGTCTGATCCGGTTCTATGATCCTGAGACGGGAACTGAAACTAACCAGATCGCCATGCGCGGTGGTGCAGCGTCGCATCCCATTGTTGTTGATGGCACGCTTTACATTGTGTCGGGCGACGGACGGCTTCACGCCTATCGCTAAGCCATTTGCCCCTTTCCTTGGCCACGGCAACGCGGTAAGGGGCGCGATCATTATATCTAAGGTAGACGGCAGATGAGTTTCGTTCTGGCCATTGTGGGGCGTCCAAATGTGGGCAAATCCACCTTGTTTAACCGCCTTGTCGGCAAGCGTCTGGCGCTTGTTGACGATCAACCGGGTGTGACGCGCGATTTGCGCGAAGGTGCGGCGCGCCTTGGCGATCTGCGCTTTACCGTTATGGATACGGCAGGTTTGGAAGACGCCAATGATGATAGCCTGCCGGGCCGCATGCGCCGCCTGACAGAGCGCGCGGTTGAAATGGCCGATGCCTGCCTGTTTCTTGTCGATGCGCGAACCGGCATTACCCCGACGGATGAGGTTTTTGCGGATATCCTGCGCCGCTCGGACACGCCTGTTTTCCTTGGTGCTAACAAGGCCGAAGGCAAAGCCGGTGAAGCTGGCGCGCTCGAGGCATACAGCCTTGGCCTTGGCGATCCGATTGCCCTGTCCGCCGAGCATGGCGAAGGCATGGCCGAACTAGCGGTTCTGCTGACCCCTCATATCGAGGCCGCCGCCACAAAAGCCGAAGAGGCGTTGACAGATCTTGATGTGGAAGAGGGCGAAGACGGTGAGATTGACCGCTCAAAACCCCTTCAAATTGCCGTCGTGGGACGCCCCAACGCGGGCAAATCCACGCTGATTAATAAGATCCTTGGTGAAGACCGTCTGCTGACCGGCCCCGAGGCCGGGATCACGCGCGATTCGATTGCTGTGCAGATTGATTGGGACGGCCAGCCGATGCGGATCTTTGATACCGCAGGCATGCGCAAAAAGGCGCGGGTGCAAGAAAAGCTTGAAAAGCTCTCGGTCTCGGATGGTTTGCGCGCGGTGAAATTCGCCGAAGTGGTTGTCGTGTTGCTTGATGCGGCCATTCCTTTTGAGCAGCAGGATTTGCGCATTGCCGATCTGGCCGAGCGGGAAGGTCGCGCCGTCGTGGTTGCGGTGAATAAGTGGGATATTGAAGACAACAAGCAGGAAAAACTGCGGGATCTGAAAGAAGCATTCGGGCGGCTTTTGCCTCAGCTTCGCGGTGCGCCGCTGGTCACGGTGTCTGCTAAAACTGGCCGCGGGCTGGATCGTCTGCAAGCCGCTATCATTCGTGCCAATGAAGTTTGGAACCGCCGTGTTTCGACCTCGCTGCTCAACCGTTGGCTTGCTGACATGGTCGAGGCCCATCCGCCCCCCGCGCCATCAGGCCGCCGGATCAAGTTGCGATACATGACCCAAGCCAAGACGCGGCCTCCGGGTTTTGTGGTCATGTGTTCCTTGCCTGAGAAATTACCGGAAAGCTATTCTCGCTATCTTGTCAATGGGTTGCGCGAAGACTTTGATATGCCTGGAACGCCCATTCGCCTGCATATGCGCTCTCAGGCGGATGCGAACCCCTATAAGGATCGCAAAAAATCCACACCCTCGCGGTTGAACAAACATATCCGCAAGGGCGCCACAAAAAAGAGCTAGAACCAGATGCCGCGCACAACGATCATAACCGGAGGATCGCGCGGCATTGGCCGCGCCGTTGCCCTGCAATTGGGCGCTGAGGGCGAACAGGTTGTCGTGAATTTCAAAGGCAATCAAAGCGCTGCCGAACAAACCGCTGCGGATGTCACCGCGGCGGGCGGAAAAGCGCTTCTGGTACAAGGCGATATGAGCCAAGAGGCAGATATCCTGAACCTCTTTGATCAGGCCGAGGCCGCATTTGGCAAAATGGACGCTTTGGTGATCAATGCCGGGATTGTCGCGCCCTCGATGCCCTTGGCCGAGATGAGCGCCGCCCGCATCACCGAGATTTTCCGCGTGAATACAATCGGCGGCTTGCTAACAGCACGCGAAGGCGCGCGGCGTGTGCAAGATGGCGGTTCGATTGTGGTTCTGTCTTCTATGGCGGCCCGTTTGGGTAGCGCCAACGAATATGTCGATTACGCCGCCTCAAAAGGCGCGCTTGATACGATGGTTGTTGGGTTGGCAAAAGAGCTCGCCCCTCGCGGTGTTCGCGTCAATGGTGTGCGCCCGGGGCTGATACAGACTGAAATTCACGCCAGCGGCGGCCAGCCCGGCCGCGCAGAGCGTCTGGGCGCAACAACGCCGCTTGGCAGGGCCGGAACGGCGAAAGAAGTGGCCGAGGCTGTGACATGGCTTCTGAGCGATAAAGCCAGCTATGCCACCGGAACCTTTATCGACATCTCCGGTGGTCGCTAAAATTTTCATGTTTTGAAAATTGGGGGGTGCGGGGGGCTTGCCCCCCCGCGGGTCGGATGGCCGAAGGCCATACGAAATCAGCTCAAGCGTTGGCTTCGCGGATCTTATCCGCTGCTTCTTTGTTATAGGTGACTTCATTGCTGTCAAAAAGCTGATCCAGCTCACCTGACAGGGTCATCTCGGTCACGATATCGCAGCCACCGACAAATTCACCATTAACGTAAAGTTGCGGGATCGTCGGCCAATCGGAATAATCCTTGATGCCCTGACGAATATCGTCATCTGCCAATACATTCACATCAGCAAATTCGACGCCCATGAAGTTCAACACACCCGCGACGCGCTGCGAAAACCCGCATTGCGGCATCGTCTTGGTGCCTTTCATGAACAGCACCACGTTATTTGCCGTTACGGTTTCTTTGATCTGATCTGCGGCACTCATGTCCATCTCCGTTTTCACGTTTCGCGGCGCCACTATCGTTCAACGCGCCAAAACTTTGGTCCATATTTCACGAGTCTCGGCCCATCGCAAACAATAACTCGGACGGAATGGATCACATCCAAGTGCGGCTCGGCTAATTATATTTGGGGCAGGGTAGGTGGATTGTCCACTGCACCTCGTCGATTTGTGAAGATCACTCCGGCGCTTTGGTGGTCAGTGCCAGGGCATGCACTTCGCCTTGCGGTCCATCCATTTTGCCTTTCAAAGCTGCATAGACCGCCCGCTGCTGTTGGACGCGATTTTTGCCACGAAAGCTCTCGTCGATAACCTCAGCCGCGAAATGCGCGCCGTCATCGCCCTGAACGGTGATCTTTGCATCGGGAAAGGCTTCCCGGATAAGGGCTTCGAGATCTTGGGATTGGACGGCCATATCGGGCAACTCCTGCTGGTCTTTCTTTAAATGTAGAACCGGCCCTGCGATGTCGCAAGGCCGAGGCGGCGGCAAAGCGCGTGCTTTTTCCGTTTAGCCCAGTTTCTCAGCAAAAGCGCCGCGATAGATGGCTGTCAAATCAGCCAAAGGCGCTTGGCTTGCACCGAATTTCACCTGATCGCCGCCAAATTTACCGACGGTTTCCAAAACAACGCCGGCGGTCCCAGCCGCAATCATCAGCGCCTCGGCCTCATCATAAGTGCACGCAATCACATAGCGCGCCTGATCTTCGCCAAAGAGGGTCGGGGTATCATCACTATCAAGCGTGACACCAACGCCAGCGGCCTCGGCCAGTTCAAAGGCAGCCATCGCAAGACCGCCATCGGCAATATCCGTACAGGCGGTGATCCAGTTGCGATTATCGCGAATAAAGTCGGCATTTGCTTTTTCAGAGGCCAGATCGACGCTTGGCGCATCGCCGTCTTCGCGGTTGTAAACCTCGGCCAGCAGAGCCGATTGCCCCAGATGGCTGCCGGGGCCGCCCAGAACCAAAGCAACATGACCTTCGGTGGCTACGCCGTCGATCAGATCTTCAGACGATGTCAAAAGACCAACTGCGCCAATCGTCGGGGTTGGCAGGATTCCCACGCCATCAGTTTCATTATAGAGCGAGACGTTGCCCGAAACGATTGGGGTATCCAGTGCAAGGCAGGCCTCGCCAATCCCTTGAATCGCGCCAACGAACTGACCCATGATTTCAGGTTTTTCAGGGTTGCCGAAATTCATATTATCTGTCGTTGCCAATGGCTTGGCGCCCAAAGCTGACAGATTTCTGTAGGCTTCTGCAACGGCCTGCTTGCCGCCCTCTACCGGGTTGGCTTTGACATAGCGCGGCGTCACGTCTGATGTGAAGGCCAGCAGTTTATCTGTGCCATGCACGCGGATCACGCCCGCGCCTGCGCCGGGATTGCGGACAGTGTCGGCCATGACCATCGAGTCATATTGCTCATAGACCCACTGCTTGCCCGCATAATTGGGCGAAGAGATCAGCGCGGTGAGGCCATCAATTGGGTCAATGCCGGGGACTGCATCCATTTCTTCTGCCGCAGGGGTCGGAACCCATGGACGATCATATTCTGGCGCAGTTGACGAGAGTTTCGAGAGAGGTAGATCGGCCTTCACTTCGCCTTGATGCATGATGAGGAAGCGGTCTTCCTCCATCGTTTCGCCGACAATCGCGAAGTCGAGGTCCCATTTTTCAAAGACGGCGCGGGCTTCAGCCTCAAGCTCGGGCTTCAAGACCATCAACATGCGTTCCTGAGATTCAGAGAGCATCATCTCATAGGCGGTCATGTCTTCTTCACGCTGCGGCACGTCATCAAGGATCAACTTAACGCCCAATCCGCCCTTATCGCCCATCTCAACCGCCGAACAGGTCAAGCCAGCCGCGCCCATATCCTGAATAGAAATGACAGCGCCGGTTTCCATCAACTCTAGCGTCGCCTCCATCAGGCGTTTTTCAGTGAAGGGATCACCCACCTGCACCGTGGGGCGCTTTTCCTCAATCGTATCGTCAAATTCAGCCGAGGCCATCGTGGCCCCGCCAACACCGTCACGCCCGGTTTTCGCGCCGAGGTAAACAACAGGCATGCCAACACCAGAGGCGGCCGAGTAGAAAATCTTGTCTGCATCGGCCAAACCAGCCGCAAAAGCATTCACGAGGCAATTGCCGTTATAGGCAGGATGGAAGCGCACTTCGCCGCCCACCGTGGGCACGCCAAAACAGTTGCCATAGCCGCCAACACCCTCAACCACACCATGCACCAGCTGGCGAGTTTTGGGGTGATCCGGCTCACCAAAGGAAAGCGCGTTCATGGCGGCCACTGGGCGCGCACCCATGGTAAAGACGTCGCGCAAGATGCCGCCGACGCCGGTTGCCGCGCCTTGGTAGGGCTCAATATAAGAAGGGTGGTTGTGGCTTTCCATTTTGAACACCACGGCCTGACCGTCGCCAATATCTACGATGCCTGCGTTTTCACCGGGGCCGCAAATAACCTGAGGGCCTTCGGTGGGCAGAGTACGCAGCCATTTTTTCGAGCTTTTGTAGGAGCAATGCTCGTTCCACATGGCCGAAAAGATACCCATCTCGGTGAAATTGGGCTCGCGGCCTAGGATATTCTGAACTTCGGCATATTCGTCTTTGGTGAACCCATGGGATGCGATGATCTCATCAGTGATTGCCGGTTCTTGCATGTCGTGTGGCCCCCTTGGCGCGCAGGTCAATCTTTGCAGGGGTTCTAGGCAATGCGCCCGCCAAGGAAAAGGGCTTTATTTGGCGTAAGCTGCGGCGATTTCTTCTTGGGTCAGGCGGTGCGGTTCAACCTTTGGCTGCAGCGTCGCCGTATCAAAGAGGGGGTTTTGCTTCCAGCTGCCGGTTAAGCGCGCCTTAAAGAGACGCGAAAAAATCTTTCTGACGATATAGGGCATCCCAAACTCTCGGGTGGGGTTGCCACTTGGCACCTGCACTTGCCCGCGCAACTTACCGAAATGCTCGTCTGTGTCCGCCGGTGCCGTCAGCATCCCCACAAATGCGAATTTCGGGCCGCTGGCTGTGTTGCAAATCGGTGTGTTGCAACAATCTGTATACCATCTGGTTGCGCCGCCCTTTTTGATTTTCAGCGCCGCAAGCTTCTCGCCAACGCCAGAAATATCGAGATATTGAGGAAGGGTCTGAAAAATCTCGGAGCCACCAGCATCATCCAGATCATCGGCATGGCCCAGATGGTGCAAATAGGCCTGACAATCTTTGCAATAGCATTTCAAACGCGTGCCATCCGACAATGCTTTTGGGGCGAGGTGCCAGTGGGATGCGCCACATGAGCAGGTGAAGGTAAGCGGTTCGGCCATGACAGAGATTCCTTCGAAGGTTGGTCAAGGTCTAAAATCGCGACGCCGTCATGTCAACCAAGTTGACATATGGGGGAAGATTAAAAAAAAGGCCGAGACAAGTCTCGGCCGAAGTCCAACAGGGAGGTAGTGACCAAACAAAAAGCAATGTTTGGCACTAATGTTGAAATAGTCAGCAGCATTGACTCGATCAAGAAAAATATCAGATTCGTGACGCATTGCCGCTATGCACGTTGCACATAGCTCACAGTAAAAAATGCAATAGTCTGATTATTGAGACTGTGCGTCTCGTAGGCGCCGACGGTGGGCGATAATCTCTTCTGTCACAAAATCTCGGAAAACGGCAATGCGTTTTGAATGTCGCAATTCTTCTGGATAAGCCAAGAATACTGGGACTTCATTTGCTTCAACATCAGTGAAGACTTGCACCAGTTGTGGGAAGTCGTGGGTCACGTAATCGGGTAGAATTCCAATGCCAAGGTTGTGCAAAACACCCTGCAGAATGCCGAAATAGTTATTCACGGTTAAGAAACTGCCAACGTCATGGGACATGACTTCGCGCACCAACTGTGCACCTGCGCTTGCTTGAGACGATTCAGAATTTTGGCAAATCAAACGGTGATTTGAGATATCGGATAGGTTTCTTGGTGTTCCGTTCTTTTCAAGATAATCACGCGTTGCATAGAATTGCATGTGAACGCTCATCAACCGCTTGCGGATCAGATCGGCCTGGCTGGGCTCTTTCATGCGAATGGCAACATCTGCCTGGCGCATAGGCAGATCCAGAACACGTTCCTCAAGAATAAGGTCAATCTTAAGGTCGGGATATTTCTCATATAGTTGCGGCAAGCGTGGGGCCAGCCAAAGCGTGCCAAAGCCGAAAGTTGTCGTGACACGCAATTCGCCAAACACTTCCTCTTCACTGTCGCGAATTCTGGCTGAGGCCGCATCTAGGCGTTTTGAGATGGATTTGGTCGCATCAAACAGCAATTCCCCTTGTTCGGTCAGGATAAGACCGCGGGCGTGACGGTGAAACAGCGTGCAATTTAGACTTTCTTCAAGTGCTCGGATTTGTCGGCTGACGGCAGATTGCGACAGGTGCAGAATGTCCCCGGCATGGGTCAAACTACCTGCATCCGCAACCGCGTGAAATATCCGCAGTTTATCCCAATCCATCGCTAAAAATCCAATTTGTTGCAGAAAATTGCTTCTGGGCGGAACCTAGTGATTTTCAGAGTCATTTCAACGCCGATCTGGCAGAAGGCGACAATGCGCTCTTGAAATGGCAGTAATGCTGACCTATATGGATGAGGCAAACTGGCAAGTCGGAGGAGGCCGTAATGGCACTTGCGGAGGTATCTCTGGAAGATCGTTTTGATCTTACCAAAACATCGGTTCTTTTGAACGGCACACAAGCGTTGGTGCGTTTGATGTTGGCGCAAAAATGGCGCGACAGGCAGGCCGGATTGAATACGGCTGGCTTGGTGACCGGCTATCGGGGGTCACCTTTAGGCGGCGTAGATCAACAAATGGCGCGTGCAAACGCTCTTCTAAAACAATCCGATATTCAATTTCAGGCAGGTTTAAACGAGGACCTTGCCGCAACCGCTCTTTGGGGTAGCCAACAGGCCGAGCTGCGGGGCGAGGGGCGTTTCGACGGTGTCTTTGGGTTGTGGTATGGCAAAGGTCCGGGGGTGGATCGGTCAGGAGACGTGATGCGCCATGCCAATATGGCAGGCACATCTGGCAATGGTGGGGTGGTGATGGCGCTTGGTGATGATCACACTGGCGAAAGCTCGACCGTGTGTCATCAATCTGACTGGGCGCTTGTCGATGTTCATATGCCTGTTCTTGCGCCAGCCGGTGCTCAAGAGATTTTGGACTACGGGCATTACGGGTTCGAGCTGAGCCGGTTTGCAGGGGTTTGGGCGGGGCTGAAAGTTTTGAAAGAGACGGCCGAGGCGACATCTGTTGTGGATGGCCGCCCGGATCGGATGATGTTCACTCGTCCCGAATTTGAGATGCCGCAAGGTGGATTGAATATCCGGTTAGGCGATCATTGGATTCCACAAGAAGAGCGCTTGCTGAAGTATAAACGCTTTGCAGCCGAGGCGTTTGCCCGCGAAAACCAGATCGATAAACGTGTTTTGGGCGGGCCGGGGGCCAAGATTGGTTTGGTCGCGTCTGGAAAAAACTGGCTCGATCTGGTTCACGCGCTGGAGCTTTTGGGAATTGGCGAGGATGAGGCCGCGCGTCTTGGCGTGACCACGTATAAGGTTGGTCAGACCTGGCCGCTCGATATGAAATCGCTTGAGGAATGGGCCGAAGGTTTGGATCTCATCGTTGTTGTAGAAGAAAAGCGCAAACTGATCGAAGTGCAGATCAAAGAAGCGATTTTTGACAATCGGCGTGGGCGGCGGGTCTATGGCTATATGAAAAACGGCGAGGTGTTGTTTCAGACCCATTTCGCGCTTGATCCAAATGATATTGCCACAAAAATCGGCGACATCTTAATCGAAGAAGGTCGCGGAACCGACCGGATCAAAGCGGGCCTTACAAAAATCAAAGAGGCTATGCGCGTCGATAATGGCGTTGATCTTGTGTCGCGCCTTCCTTGGTTTTGTTCCGGATGCCCGCATAACAGCTCGACGAAATTACCCGAAGGCGCCCGCGGCGGGGCCGGAATCGGTTGTCATTTCATGGTGAAATGGATGGACCGCGAGACGGAAACCTTCACTCATATGGGCGCGGAAGGGGCCAACTGGATGGGCGAGGCTCCATTTTCAACGCGCACGCATCTGTTCCAGAACCTTGGCGAGGGCACCTATAATCATTCGGGCCTTTTGGCCATCCGGGCGGCATTGGCCAGTGGCACCAATATAACCTACAAAATCCTCTTTAATGATGCGGTGGCAATGACTGGCGGTCAGGCCAATGAAGGCGATCTTAGCCCTGACCGGATTGCGCGGGAAATTCATGCCGCAGGCGTCGAGCATATCGCGCTTATCTATGATCCCAAGGAAGAGATCGATTTTTCTGGCTTTCCAAAAGCTTGCGAACGCGCAACTCGGGACAAGCTGATGGAGGTGCAGGATCGTTTTCAAAAGATCGAGGGCGTGTCAGCGATTATTTACGTGCAAACTTGCGCCGCAGAAAAGCGCCGCCGCCGCAAGAAAGGCAGCTTTCCCGACCCGGCAAAACGCGTCTATATCAACTCTGATATTTGCGAGGGGTGCGGCGATTGCGGGGTGCAATCGAACTGCGTTTCTATCGTGCCGCTTGATACGGAATTTGGAACCAAACGCAGTATCGACCAGTCCAGTTGCAACAAGGATTTTTCGTGCGTGAACGGCTTTTGCCCGTCCTTTGTAACCGTCGAAGGGGCAGAAATCCGCAAAGATGCAAAGGCTGCCGTCGAAATTGGCGAGCTTTCCGATCCCATTTTGCCGCAAATAAATGGAACCCATAATATTGTCATAACCGGTGTTGGTGGCACTGGCGTTGTGACGATCGGGGCCGTTCTGGCACAGGCGGCGCAGCTTGAGGGCAAGGGTGCTGGCATGATTGAAATGGCCGGTCTCGCCCAAAAAGGCGGTGCGGTCAGCATTCACTTGCGGCTGGCAGAAGATCCCAAAGACATCTCGGCCATTCGCGTTGCCGCCGGCGAGGCGGACACAGTGATTGGCGGCGATTTGGTGGTCACGGCAGGGGCTAAAACCCTTGGAATGATGACAACGGGGCGTACGGGCGCTGTGGTCAACGCGCATGAGATCGTTACAGGCGAATTCACCCGCGATGCGAATTTTCGCATCCCTGGTGACGACTTGAAGATTGCTCTGGAAGCGCGCCTTGGCGCGGGCCTGTCCCTTTTTGATGCCAGCGCGCTCGCAAAAGCGGTGTTGGGCGATTCAATTTTTTCAAACATGATCATTTTGGGGGCCGCATGGCAGCGGGGATTGGTGCCGATCAGTTTTGCGGCCATCACGCGCGCCATCGAGATGAACAAGGCAGCTGTAACTCGAAACAAAGAAGCGTTTGAATTGGGGCGTTGGGCGGTGCTGAACGCAGGTGATTTGGCCAAACTGGTGTCAGGGGAAACCCAGCCAATCGGCGCTGAAGACCCAATTGCCACGCGTGAACAGCATCTTATTGCCTATCAGGGTAAGCGGTTGGCACGGAAGTATCGCCGTTTAATCGATGACATTTCAGATCCAGAGCTGCGCGTTGCGGTGGCGAAAGGCTATCACAAGCTTCTTTCCTACAAAGACGAATATGAAGTCGCGCGCCTGCATTTGGAGACCGAGGCGAAGGTGCGGGCCGAATTCTCGGGTGATGTGCGGCTTAAGTACCATCTTGCGCCGCCCTTGTTGCCGGGGCGAACCGCTGAGGGACGCCCCAAGAAGCGCGCATTCGGGTCTTGGATGCGCGGCGGGTTTCAGATTTTGGCGCGTCTCAAGGGCCTTCGAGGCACACCGTTTGACCCCTTTGGCTATACGTCTGAGCGGCGGATGGAACGAGGCTTGATCACTGAGTATGAGCGCGACGTTCGTGATCTCTTGGTTGAGATGACGCCGATGACGCGTGATCTGATCATTGAACTGGCTGAACTTCCTCTTTCGATCCGGGGCTTTGGACCCGTCAAAGAAGAAAACGCGAAGATTGCTGGTCGCCGCCGCACAGAGATTTTGGCTTTGATTGCGGCGGGCGGACATCCCGCTGACAAGGTCGCGGCCTAGCTGTTATTAAAAGGAGGCGCTGCCGCGCCGCTCCTATTGTCCAGCTTGGATAGGGGCGCGCGGCGCGGGTTAGGTTAGCTCGATGAAATAGGCCGTTCCGCCATTCACGGGTTCATCGCCTAAGAATCGATGCCCTTGTTCTGTACAGAAATGCGGCACGTCAATGGCGGCGGCAGGGTCATCAGCAATGAGGCATGCCACCTGACCCGGCGCCAAATCGCGAATGCGTTTTGCAAGGCGCAAGACGGGCAGCGGGCAGAGAAGGCCAAGGGCGTCGATGGTTAGATCAGCGGTCATACCAGCCTCTTGGCGTTTCTTGTTTCAAAAGTCCACGACAATGTGAGAGTGCGTGGGCTGGCGCGGCGGCTCAATTGCGGTAGGAAGGGGCATGTTTGGAATCGACCTTTTTGACGCTTCACTTTTGCCAGCAATGTTTGTGGCCCTGACCGCAGGCATCTTAAGCTTTCTCAGCCCATGCGTCTTGCCCATTGTCCCGCCCTATCTGGCCTATATGGGCGGGATTTCGATGAATGAGATGGAAGATGGATCAGGACGAAAACGCGCGATTATCGCGGCGCTGTTTTTTGTGCTTGGCCTATCCACCGTCTTTATTTTTCTGGGCTTTACCGCGTCAATCTTTGGTCAGTTCTTTCTGCAAAACCAAGAGCTTTTGGGAAAAATCGCAGGCGGTGTGATCATCATCTTTGGTCTGCATTTTTTAGGGGTCTACCGTATCCCGATCCTTGACCGCGAGGCGCGCTTGGATGCCGGTGATAAGGGCGGATCGGCGTTCGGCGCGTATGTTTTGGGCCTGGCTTTCGCCTTTGGATGGACGCCCTGTATCGGCCCGCAGCTTGGGGCGATCTTGGGAATTGCTGCAACCGAAAGCTCTGTTGCCCGTGGCACAACCTTGCTTGCGGTCTATGCAGCAGGTCTTGGCATCCCGTTTATTCTGGCGGCGGTTTTCATTGAGCGTTCCGTTGGCGTCATGGCGCGGTTGAAGAAGCATATGCAGCTGATCGAACGTATCATGGGCGCGCTGTTGATCGCGGTGGGTATCATGTTGGTGACCGGCGCATTCTCGGCTTTTGCCTTTTGGCTGCTTGAAACCTTCCCCGCTTTGGGCGCGCTTGGCTGATCTGCCATAGCTTGGTCAAATTTTAGCGCTATGCTGCCGGATATGGATGGGCAGAGCAGTGACTATATGACCGAAACGGTACAAGACGTGCAGCACCGCAGGGTGCTCTATATTCCCGGGTTTGACCCGGTTCCGGCGCGCAAATATCGCGAAAGATATCGCCGCGGGGCCGAAGAGCAGGCGGGCATTTCCGGCTATTCCATTGAGATGGGTGCGCAGCGCACCAAAGGCTATTACGGATGGCATGCAAAATCCGAGATTGAAGGCGTCCAGTCCGAGGCTGATATCGAGGTTCTGGTTTGGTCCGATATTGTCAAAACCTCGATGTCTCACGGCATTGCTGCCACCTATTGGCAAATGATCCGCACGGCGTGGGCCTATATCGGGTCTGGCGCGTTGTTTCGTCTGATGCGATTGCGCAAAGGGCCGGTGATTGCCGCGCTTTATCCTGTGGTATTCCTTTTGGGCCAGCTTTTTATCGCTGTGGCGGCAGGAGCGGGCGTTGCAACGGGCGTCGCCTGGGCAGGCACGATATTGATCGGCATTCCACTTGTGATCTTCGGACTGATCCCCGGACTATTGACCATCTGGCTGGTTCTGCATCTTTTCAAGAAATATGACGGTAAGATCCTCGCCTATTATCTTATGCAAGATTACGCGTTTTCCGCTCGGTTTGGCGGGGCAAACCCGCCTGAGCTGGATGCGCGGCTGGAAGATTTCAAAGATCGGGTTGAAGCTGCGCTGACCTCTGACACCGATGAGGTATTGATCGTTGGCCATAGCTCTGGCGCTTATCTGGCGGTCAACTTGCTGGCGGATATGATCCGCGACGGGCGCGTTGCCCCGGATGGCCCGAAACTGGCGCTTTTGTCGCTTGGGCAGGTTGTGCCGATGGTATCGTTCCTTCCAAAAGCAAAAAAGCTGCGCGGGGATTTGCGGTATCTTAGTACCCGGGATGAACTCACTTGGGTGGATGTCACGGCGCCGGGGGATGGCTGCGCCTTTGCGCTTTGCGATCCAGTGGCCGTGACCGGTGTCGCGCCAGAGGATCAGAAATGGCCTCTGGTTATTTCGGCGGCTTATTCAAAAACCCTAAGCCCAGAGCGTTGGAAGGCTATGCGCTGGCGGCTTTTTGAATTGCATTTTCAGTATCTTAACGCTTTTGACAGGCCCGGAGATTACGATTATTTTCAAATCACCGCAGGCCCGATCAGCCTTGCGAGCCGTTATGAAAACCGGCAATCTTCGGCCAGCCGTATCACGGCGCCCGTTAATCGCTATACGAGCATAGAATGATCCCGCCAAAACCGCCGTCCCGGCCTGACCGGGTGTCTCTTTTTCGCTATATGCGGCTATTCCGGCAGGACATCCTGTCGGCGCAACCGGCGCGCCTTTATCGGGCTTGGATGGCTGAGTTTCGGACGCCGTTTTTCCGCAGCTATATGGTCAATGAACCCAAGCTGATCGACCTTGTCCTGAAAACCCGCCCTGATGATTTCCCAAAATCGGATCGGGTCGGCGAGGGGTTAAGGCCGCTTCTTGGAAATTCGGTCTTTTTGACCAATGGCGAAACATGGAAACGCCAGCGGCGCATTATTGATCCGGCCTTTGAGGGCGGACGTCTGCGCGACACGTTTCCGGCGATGTGGGCGGCAGGGGCTGCTTCGGTTGCACGAATGGGAACCGGCGACGTCGAGGTGGAAGAAGAGATGAGCCACGCAGCGGCGGATGTGATTTTTCGAACGCTGTTCTCGATCCCGATTGAGCACGAGGTCGCCTCGGAAGTCTTTACGCAATTTCGCGATTATCAGCGCACGCAGCCGATCTTGAATCTGGCGGCGTTTTTTCCCATGCCGCGGTTCATGCCGCGCGGGCATCGCAAGCGGACACGCGACACAGCGAAATCAATCCGCGCGCTGATCACCCGGCTAACGACCGAGCGGATGGCCGAGATTCAAGCCGGGACCGCGCCCGATGATCTGGCCACCAAGATTATGACGACAAAAGACCCGGAGACGGGTGAGACCTTTAGCACCGAAGAAATGGTCGATCAGGTCGCGATATTCTTTTTGGCGGGCCATGAGACCAGCGCATCGGCGCTGGCTTGGACGCTGTATCTATTGGCGATTTTTCCGGAATGGCAGGAAAAGCTGGCGGAAGAGGCGGCGGCCCTTGAGGATCAGAGCTTCTCGGTCATGTCCAAACTGAAACTATCCCGAGATGTGTTTCGCGAAGCGCTTAGGCTTTATCCGCCGGTGCCGATGATGGTGCGCGAAACGACCTGCCCGGAAGAGTTCCGCAAACGCGATGTAAAGCCCGGCGCGCAAGTTGTGTTGTCGCCTTGGCATTTGCACCGTCATGAACGGCTATGGGACAATCCCGATGGGTTTGATCCGGCCAGATGGGGCACCGAAAACGGAAAAACCTGTATGCGTGAGGCCTATATGCCGTTCTCGGCTGGCGCCCGCGTGTGTACCGGCGCGGGGTTCGCGATGGTTGAGGGGCCGCTTTTGCTGTCGATGTTGGTGCGGGCGTTTAAGTTCGAACCCATTACGGGAAAAGAACCGGTTCCTGTTGCGCATTTGACCGTGCGGGCCAAAGACGGCATTCACCTAAAAATCACCCGGCGCTAGGGCAGGGGCCGGCTTGGCGTGCCAAGCCGATCCCCAAGGGCTTAGCTTGCGTCCAATGCCAAAACAATTGGCGCGAAATCAGCGGCCTTGAGGGACGCGCCGCCGACAAGCGCGCCGTTGACATTGGTCACGCCGAAAATCTCAGCCGCATTGCCAGCTTTGACCGATCCGCCATAGAGCAGCGACATCTCTGTGCCCTCATCACCAAAACGCGCACCCAATTTGGCGCGCATATCATCATGGATCTCGATGATTTGCTCGGTGGTCGGAACGCGGCCCGTGCCAATGGCCCAAACAGGTTCATAGGCAATGACGGAGTTGGCCGCAGTGGCCCCATCTGGGATGGACGCCGCCAGCTGGCCGGATACGACAGAAATAGCATCGCCTGCATCCCGCTCAGCTTCGGTTTCACCGACGCAAATAACTGCGATCAACCCATTTGCCCAAGCCGCCTCGGCCTTGGCTGCGATATCAGCATCGGTTTCGCCATGATCTGTGCGCCGTTCGGAATGGCCGATGATCACATAGCTTGCGCCGGCATCCTTCAGCATCGAAGTAGAGGTATCGCCAGTATGGGCGCCGCTGGCTGCCGCGTGGCAGTCCTGGCCGCCTGTTGCGATCGAAGTGCCTGCAAGGGCCGAAGACATCCGGTCGATCAGCGTTGCGGGCGGACAAAGAAGAACATCACAGGACGTATCAGCGATTGCATCCACTAATGCGGGCAACTCGGCCAATTGCGCAGCAAGGCCATTCATCTTCCAATTTCCGGCGGCAAGTTTCTTTGGCATTCTGTGACCCTTTTTATTCCCAAATGTCTCCCACCGGGATCGATAGACGAATTAAAAGACGGGCAAAAGCCCCTCAGTTGTCACAGATGCATCAAGGCACGGCGTGCCCAATCGGCTGCAAGATCAGGATCGTCCATCGCGCCATCTGGCATTGACCAATAGGGCATTGATGTTTCTTTGCCGCCATCGCGGCTATAGGTCCAGCGGGTGCATCCCTCGGCTTCAAGCACGTCTTGAAATGGCCCGGCGCCCTTGAGCATCAGGCCAAGGTCGCTGTGTATAATAGCGAAGATCGTCCCGTCGTGATAAAGGCAAAGCCCGCCCATCATCTTCCGGGTCGTTAAGGCACCGACCCCGGCAAAAAGCTCTTTCGCGAACGCGATATCCGCGTCAGAGACGCTCATTTCGAGGCGGTTTCGGCCGCAAGCTCTTCAATGTCTTTGAATTTGATCGACTCGCCGCACCCGCAGGCATCTGCCACATTGGGATTGCGGAATTTGAACGAGGCTTCAAGCAGCGACACTTCATAATCGATCTCGGTGCCAAAAAGGAACATCTGCGCCATGGGCGCGATCATCACCCTTGCGCCGTCTTGTTCGACGACCTCGTCCAAGGGATCAATCTCATTGACGTAATCCATTGTGTATTCCATCCCCGCACAGCCGCCCTTCTTGACGCCAATACGCAAGCCTTTGGTGCCGCCCGTTTCCATCAATTTGGAAATCTGGGCCGCGGCTTTGTCAGTGATGGTTACAGCTTGCTTGCCGGGAATGCCGAACATGAGAGCTCATCCTATTAAGGTGCTTACCTGACAGATTTAGTTGAGGTTGGCGCCATTCTCAAGGAGCGTCAGCACTCCTTTCGTCGCAAAAGCCAATAAAAGCGCCCATCCGATCGAGGCGAGCGTGCCAATGATAACATATTCAGCCATTTTGCGGTTCTTTTCGATGGTGCCGACCCTAAGGAACGATTTCGCGGCGATTAGGAACCCTACGCCGGCGGCTTGGCCCGCAAGGACCAAAATAAATGTCAGGCCGCGTTCGAGTATCCCGATGACCGCTCCGCCGTTTTCAAGCCCTTCTGCGTCGTCCAGCCCGTCGATCAGCGGCGTCATAAGCTTTGCGACCAGAAACTGCCCCATTCGGACCGCAAGGATCGCTCCCGTTGCTATGGTCAGCGCTTGAGGCAGAACAGGAGCGACGGGCAGAAGTGGCAAAAGCGGGCTGGTTTCGAAGGCAAGCGGATAAATCGAGGCGACGATGACAAGGCTAACAAGATGCAAAGCCTGGTCGATCAAAAATGCGCCCAGATCGTCTTTGCCAATCCGAACCTTTGCAAAATCGATGATCAGATGAAGCAATGTCACAATGGCCGCCGGCCAAATCGCGCCGCCAAGGACAAGCAAACTAAGGAAGAACACCACCGCGATATGCGCCAAGAACGGGCCCGGCTTGCGTTTGTTGTCGACCATCCATTTCGTTTGAAACAGAAAATCAGCAGCCGCGTGGGCAAAGAGCAGGGCGATGAGCGTTTGGGTCATTGAGCGGCCTCATGGATCGTCCAATCCAAAAAGGCGGCGCGGGCAGGGGCCATTGCGGCAAGGCCCGATCCCCTCAATCTTGCCTCAAAGGCTTGTCTGGAAATGCCAAGTTTCGCGGCATGATCTTCGGTTGTTTCAGCCGAGGTGAGGGTCATGAAAACAGCCTCGGCTTGGGCGGCGGACCACCCTTTTATGATCCAATTGGCCAAGGAAAACACCGCCTTTTGCCAGCCGAGCGGGCCGGGCCCTGCAATTTGAATTCTGTCGGCAGAGCGCCCCTTGGGCATGGTTTCCAGCAAATCACCTGAGGTCTCAAAGGCGCGGCCATGCGCATCGGAAAGATCCTGTTGTCCGAGATGGGTGATCGGGCCGATGCCGACCGCAATGCGTGTCTCTATTCCAATATCGGCCGCGCGCAGGGCAGCGCTTAGCGTCAATGTTGCTGATAAGGCCCTGTTATGTTTGGTGATCATCTGCCAGCCATCGCCGCGATGCCGCGTGAAGCGATGTGAAAATCTGGGGCTGTCCGGGCGTGGCAAGGACGAGGAGGCCGCGGCCAAACACGTCATGGCCCGGTCAATTTCTGAGGCGGGGTGCTTGCGCGACGCAATAAGATCGCCGGTTAAAACTGCATAAAATTGGGTCATGGAACGAGAACAAAGCCTCAAATCACTGCGAACACGCAATGATTATCACTTGCTATACGTTTAGGCAAGCTTTTTTGATTGCTTTGGTGTTTTGCAAATTAAAAGGCTTGCATTAACCTACATGAACCCAAGTTCAAGCCGCGCTTCGTCAGACATCATTTCCATGCCCCAGGGCGGATCCCACGTCATCTCGATATTCACATCCTGAACGCCATCAACGGGCATCACCGCATCATACAGCCAGCCGGGCATTTCGCCCGCAACCGGGCAGCCGGGGGCCGTCAGGGTCATGATGATATCGACCTTGTTTTCATCTGAGACTTTGATCGTATAGACCAACCCAAGATCGTAAATATTCACTGGGATTTCAGGGTCAAAGACCGACCGGCACGCTTCGACGATCTGGTCGTAAAGCGGGTGTTCGGTTGAGGATGGCTCGATAAGGGGCGTGCCCTCAAGTGGCTCTTGCATTTCGGTCATGTGCGGCTGTCCAAGCTATAGTTGAGCAAAGATATAAGGTTTTGCCGGAGGGGCGTCCAGAGCTGCAAGCGCCGCAGGGCTTGGCAATTGCGAAAAAAGCGAAGAAAAGGGGCGCAAATTGATGGTTGAGGCCCCAGATGACCGAACGGTTCCAGTTTTCCCTGAATGCCACAGATGGCAAGGCGCGCACGGGTGTGATTTCAACCCCGAAGGGCGATATTCGCACGCCGGCCTTTATGCCAGTGGGAACGGCCGCAACCGTCAAGGCAATGATGCCGGAAAGCGTCAAGGCGACCGGGGCAGATATCTTGCTTGGCAACACCTACCATCTGATGCTGAGACCGACGGCAGAACGGATTAACCGTTTGGGTGGGCTGCATAAATTCATGAATTGGGATGGTCCAATTCTTACCGATAGCGGCGGATTTCAGGTTATGAGCTTGGCCGACCTGCGAAAGTTGACCGAAAAAGGCGTCACATTCCGCAGCCATATCGACGGGTCAAAACATGAGCTAACGCCAGAACGCTCGATGGAAATTCAGCGGCTTTTGGGCTCGGACATTGTGATGTGTTTCGACGAATGCCCGGCGCTGCCAGCAGATCGCGACCGGATTGCCGAAAGCATGCGCCTGTCGATGCGGTGGGCGCAGCGCTCTCGCGATGCATTCGGAGATCGCCCCGGCTACGCGCTCTTTGGCATCCAGCAGGGTGGGCTTGAACAGGATTTCCGAGAAGAAAGCGCCAAAGCGCTGCGCGAAATCGAATTTGACGGCTACGCCATTGGCGGTTTGGCTGTGGGCGAGGGCCAAGAGGCGATGTTTTGCTGCCTTGATTATGCGCCCGATATGCTGCCAACGGATAAGCCGAGATATCTGATGGGGGTCGGCAAACCAGATGATATCGTCGGCGCGGTGAAGCGCGGCGTCGATATGATGGATTGTGTTTTGCCGTCCCGCTCGGGCCGAACAGGGCAGGCCTGGACCCGGCGCGGGCAGCTCAATATCAAGAACGCGCGCCATGCCGATGACCCGCGTCCTTTGGATGAAAATTGTACCTGTCCGGCCTGTTCCAACTATTCCCGTGCCTATCTGCACCATGTGTTCCGCAGCCAAGAAATGATCTCGGGCATGCTGCTGACATGGCACAATTTGCATTACTATCAAGACCTTATGGCAGAGATGCGGGCGGCGATAGCGGCGAATGACTTCGCGGGTTTCGAGGCAACATTCCACGCGGAACGCGCCAAGGGTGATATTGAAGTGCTATAGGCCGTTCGACGCCTTGAAAAATCGTGCCGCGGCCCTCGCATCCGTGTTATGACAAACAACGCTGGCAATTTCGCCGCACGAATTGATTGGGCCCGTAATGAAACGCTTTCTGGTTGTTGTGCCTCTAATATCTTTCATGATCTTCGCAAACAGTGCAGCCGCGCAATGCTTGGAGGATTCAAACCCAAATTCCCTTTGTAATGGAGCATCAAACGAAATCTCTGTCTTTCAGAGCGAAGATTTCGGCCACGACACCATTATGAACTTTACAACTGCTGATCCTAATCAGCCTCCCGCCACTGCACCTACTTGTGAAAATGGCGGTCTCCCAGCTGTTCAATGCCCAGTGCAGGAATGAACAAGTGCCGGATTTCGATTGACGAAATTTGCCTCTATTTGTCCGATGCAAAGTGCCAAGACCGCTGATTGTTGTAGCGGCTTGGTGATAAAGGTGTCGCAAAAACTCCCTTCTGATTGCAATTGAAGACGGGAACGTCGCTAGATAGGAAGAAGGCTTCCACGCTATGCGTGCCGTTGGGAATATTGAACCGTTATGAAATACCTCGCATTTATTGCCGCATTGATTGCAGGAAGCGCTGACGCCCAGTCCCTCTGCAATGTGGAAGCCGGCCCTGAGCTGATGCAATCTTTATCCGGAGAATGGACGCTGGAGGGCGCAATTTCGGTCGAGACGGAAACGCTTTCGATCGTCGTACCGGAAACAGATACTGCAACGATCGCCGACAATACACTCGCTGCGGACATTATCGATAGATGGACGGGCGAGGCTTTAGCTTTGGAACCGGGCCAAGTCTATGACGTCGATGCTGTTGATGACATGTTAGAAACGGTTGAGGCCGAATGGATTGCGGATGCAGTCTCGCTGACGCCATGCGGGCCAGAGGCGCTGCCGCAGATGACCGGTGTTTTGGATGACGGTGACGCAATAACAGGGCAGGCGACGCTTATCCCGTATTTCACGGACCAAATTGTGCTGATCGTTGAAGTTGAAACCATTGGCACGATGGGTTTGGCTTTTGTAACAGCTGCGGCGCTGTTGAGCAGGTAGACCGCTCAAAGATTAAGGTCGTGGGGACGATCTCGTAGAGTTTTTGCCGTCGGGCCTTTGGCCGTATCGGGCAGGTATGGACGCCCGGTAGGTTGATCATTCTTAAAACCCATTTGCGCGTCACCTTTCATAATCCCGCCAAATTTCCATGGCACAAACCGGCAAAACCCGCATCAAGCGGGGTCATGAGGCATGGCGTAACGCGCGAAGGAATTCGGTTTGAGCGATTTGGCACATAAGCAAGACGCCCCAACAGGCGCACGACTTTGGCCCTTCATTCTTTTGGGGGGGATGGCTTTGCTTTATGCAATGAGCCTTCCCGCAAATTTCACCGAGGCCGAGGATGCCGTCTACTACGTCTGGCATTTGGACGAGGGGGAGCCGATTTGGCATCCCAACCATCTGATTTTTGAACCGCTCAGCTATCTGCTTTATCGGATCGTGACTGGGCTGGGCATTGGCGCAACTGTGATGCAGGTCATGCAGGTCCAAAGCCTTGTGGCTGGTGTTATCACGCTGGCTTTGCTGTATCGCCTGATCCGTCAGGCCACCGGCGAAGATGCCGCCGCTAGTCTTGCCGTTTTGGGGACGGGTGGCAGCTTTGCCTTTTGGCATTATTCCGGGCTGCCAGACACCTATATCCTGCCGCTTCCATTGATGATGGCGGCGCTATTTGGGTTGATGCGGTTTGCCAAGATGGGCTCACGGTCCGACATCTTGCCGTGGGGCGGCGCGCTGGCCACTGGTTTGGCGATTGGCGTGGCAACGCTGATCCATCAGCAGCATGTCATGCTGTTTCTTGCCGCTATGCTGTTTGGCGCGGTTACTATTGCCAAGGCGATCCCGGCCCGGCGCGGGCGATTGGCCAAAGCATTGACCCTTATCGCGGCTGGTTTTGGCCTGCCGGTTGCAATCGGGTATTTTGGGGTCGGTTTTCTGCTTTTGGGGCATCAAACGCCTTTTGAAACACTCGCATGGTCGCGTGGCTTTGCCTCGGACGGGCTTTGGACAGCTTTTGGCGTAAGCACCCCCGTTAAGGCTATTGCCGGTTTGGCGACGGCCGTTTTCAGCCCGTTCTTTCTATTTGCCGAGCCGGCCCTGTCTGGCGTGGTCCAAGCGGCCTTTCCGGGGCGGGAAACTATAGAAGAGAGTTTTTTCGCAATGCGGGCCATTGCACCCCCCGCACTTGCACTAGCCTTTTTGACGGCTTTGGCCGCACTTGCAGCCCTATCCCTATTGATCCGCGCAGTTATCTATCGCTCGGATCGTTCTGGGTTAAGCGGCGCAATTGGTTTGGTCTGTTTGATCTATGCCCTTAGTGCGACCCTGTGGGAGCCTGCAAATAAAGAGTTTTGGATCGTAGTTTTGCCGCTGTTTTTAGCGCTTGTCGCGGTGAATGCAGATCTGAGCACACGGGCCGCGCGGGTCCTGTCAGTTGGTTTTGTCACCGTCCTGTTTTTGGCAAATGGCCTTGGCGCGATTGCAGGGCTGCGCCACAGTGACGGCGATTATTGGCGCCAGTCTGAGGCTTGGCTGATCGAACAAACCGGACCACAAGATGTGGTCATCGACTATTGCGGCTATATCTGCACCGGATATTTGTTGTTGTTTTCCGAGGCGGAAATTCACGCCCATAACGCGGTGGATACCCGGCCTGACACGGGCGAAGAGGGGCGGCTGATTGTGACAGCGCGGGCGCTGGCAGAATATAACGAGACCGACCGCCCCATTTGGATGCAAGAGGTGGAATTTGATACCGAGATTGCACCGGGCCTGTTTGAGGTTGGGCAATCTCTTTCCGAAACCCGGTAAACCAGTCTGCGTTCAAGCAACGGAACAACATCTTAGGTGCCCTGCTGCATGCGTTGACCGGCCAGGTCGGTAGGTCTAGCCTTGCCGGAGCGATTGGCACACTGGACCAAACCGCGTTGATGTTCGAAGGGATACTTCATGAAAGCTTTCGCGTCAGCGCTGGTTCTTACGGCAATGAGTGGGGCAGTATTTGCCGAAGATACTGATCAGGACGCTCGAAACACCTGCGCTCAGGATCAGACAAGCCGCAATGACTGCGGTCACATTCTGTTTATCGAACATCCTCTTCCGCCAATGGACGCCGGTGACTACCAAATGGAGGTGCCACCGCCGTCTGGGGTGCCGGAAAACAAGTAATTCCGTCCATAAAACGCTGCATTTTGTGAATTATCGGCGATTTTGCCTAAATAAGCACAATATGTTTCTTTGAGCGGCGCCAATGCGGCTTTTCCCACCTTGCCCTCCGCGATTGCGAGGGGCAGAGTGCCTTCAACCTGTCAAAACGGGTTGGGAAAGGTTGAATTCCGGGGCAAACGTCCCCAATTCCTAGTTTCCTGAACCGGAGGAGGCCAAGCGATCGCCATCAGTGGGATCCGCGCCACCTTGCCAATAATAAGGAAGGCAATATGCCAGAGCAAAACGTCACTTACCCTGTTCTTCCGCTGCGCGATGTCGTGGTTTTCCCACACATGATCGTGCCGCTGTTCGTGGGCCGCGAAAAATCAGTCCGCGCGTTGGAAGAGGTGATGCAGGACGACAGGCAAATTCTGCTGTCCAGCCAGATTGACCCCGCCATTGACGACCCCGATACCTCGGGCATTTACACCGTCGGCGTGCTGGCCAATGTGCTGCAGCTTTTGAAACTGCCCGATGGCACCGTTAAAGTGCTGGTCGAAGGCCGGGCGCGTGTGCGCATCACCGGCTTTCTTGATAATGCCGAGTATTTTGAAGCAACCGCTGAAGCGCTGGAAGAAAGCGACGGCGATATTGAGGCTGTCGAAGCCATCATCGGCTCGGTTGTTGAAGAGTTTGAACGCTATTCGAAAGTCAAAAAGAACGTCCCCGAAGAGGCGCTGACATCGGTTGCCGAAGCTACGGATCCGGCCAAACTGGCTGATTTGGTCTCTGGCCATTTGGGCATTGAGGTCGATCAAAAACAGGAGCTTTTGGAAACGCTGGCCACCTCTGACCGGTTGGAGAAGGTCTATGGCCTGATGCAGGGCGAGATGTCTGTCCTGAAAGTCGAGAAAAAGATCAAAACGCGCGTGAAGTCTCAGATGGAACGCACGCAGCGTGAATATTACCTCAATGAGCAAATGAAGGCCATTCAGCGCGAGCTGGGCGATGGCGAAGAAGGCGCTAATGAGGTGGCCGAGCTGGAAGAGCGGGTCGCAAATACCAAGCTGTCCAAAGAGGCCAAAGAAAAAGCCGACGCTGAGATTAAAAAGCTGAAATCCATGTCGCCCATGTCGGCCGAGGCCACCGTGGTGCGCAACTATCTTGATTGGATGTTGTCGATCCCTTGGGGCACGAAATCACGTGTGAAAAAGGATTTGGGCCGCGCCGAAAAGGTTCTTGATGACGATCACTATGGTCTGGCGAAAGTAAAAGAACGGATCGTCGAATATCTGGCGGTTCAGCAGCGATCAAAGAAGCTGAAAGGCCCGATCATGTGCCTTGTCGGCCCTCCGGGCGTGGGTAAAACCAGCCTTGGGAAGTCGGTCGCAAAGGCGACGGGGCGTGAATTTATTCGTATTTCGCTTGGCGGCGTGCGCGACGAGTCTGAAATTCGGGGCCACCGTAGGACTTATATTGGCTCGATGCCTGGCAAGATCATTCAGGCGCTGAAAAAGGCCAAGACAACCAATCCGCTGATCCTTTTGGATGAGATCGACAAGATGGGGCAGGATTTCCGCGGCGATCCGGCCAGCGCTATGCTTGAGGTTCTTGATCCTGAACAGAACGGCACCTTTGTCGATCACTATCTTGAGGTCGAATATGACCTGTCGAACGTGATGTTCCTGACCACGGCGAACTCGTACAACATGCCAGGCCCACTTTTGGACCGGATGGAGATCATTCCGCTGGCGGGCTACACCGAAGAGGAAAAGGCCGAGATTGCGCATCGTCACCTCATCCCGAAACAGGTGAAGAACCACGGGTTAAAAGCCAATGAATTCACGTTGGAGCCCGAAGCTCTGCAAGAGATGATCCGCGTTTATACCCGCGAAGCGGGCGTGCGGAACCTTGAGCGTGAAATTGGGAAACTGGCGCGCAAAGCCGTGACCAAGATCGTGCGCAAACAAGAAGAAAAGGTTGTTGTTACGACCGAGAACCTTGACGACTTCTTGGGCGTGAAAAAGTACCGCTATGGATTGGCAGAAGATGCCGATGCAGTGGGCGTCGTGACGGGGCTGGCTTATACCTCGGTTGGCGGCGATCTGTTGCATATCGAAGCGCTGAAGCTGCCCGGCAAGGGCCGCATGAAGACCACAGGTAAGCTGGGCGATGTGATGAAGGAATCCATCGATGCGGCCTCCAGCTATGTTAGGTCGATTGCGCCAGAGATTGGGGTAAAGCCAACCAAATTCGACAAGATGGATATCCATGTGCACGTGCCCGATGGCGCAACGCCCAAGGATGGCCCTTCTGCCGGTTTGGCGATGGTCACGTCGATTGTTTCGGTTCTGACGGGTATTCCGGTCAAACGCGATATTGCAATGACGGGCGAGGTCAGCTTGCGCGGCAACGCGATGCCTATCGGCGGTTTGAAGGAAAAACTGCTTGCCGCTTTGCGTGGCGGTATCAAAACCGTGTTGATCCCGGCCGAAAACGAAAAAGATCTGGCCGAGATTCCCGACAACGTGAAAGAGGGGCTCGAAATCATTCCAGTCTCTCATGTCAGTGAAGTGCTGAAAGTCGCCCTTATTCAAGAACCTGAATCGATCGATTGGGATGAAGAAGCCGAAGAAGCGGCGGCTGCGGCGGCGCAAGCCAGTGCAACAGCGACAGGCGCAACCGCACATTAGTCAAAGGCCAAAACATCGTGAAAACCGGGGGCAGTCGATCGCCCCCGGTTTTTGCTTTCCAATGTAAAAAGTTGCGGGTTGCCAGCAGGGCTTGGTCTTATTGAGCTGCGGCTGCCGCCAAAATCACAAGTAGAATAATTGGAATAAGAACGCCGCCTGTGCTGCTGGTGGTGTCATGGGCAACATGGGTATGTGGGGTTATTGCTGTGGCATCCGCGCCTAAGCCATCGCAATCTTCGCAGGCCATGGCCATGCTGCTGGTGACAACCAACGCAGTGGTAGCCGCAATTAGGGTCGCTTTCATCTTTTGGTCCTCCATATCGTTAACCGATAGAGTGACCCACCTGTTCTGCCTGGGGACAGAACCACCAATGTTTGAAAATCCCAATCCCACTTAAAATCATAAAGATTAACGGCAACCTGTCGATGGTTTTGTTTTTGCAAAGGCAGTCGACCACGCTGGCGGCCGGGATCATGTTTCATGGGTCAGGGCGTAAAAGGTAAAAGCCAGCCGCCTGAATTGGCGACTGGCGTAGAAGATTCTGATGTGTTTTTTTAGGTCAGTTGCTGGTCAGCGCCATGAAAACCATAAACAGGAACGGCACAATTGTGTGTTCGTTATCAGGTTGGCTGACGGCATCGCGTGTGACGATTTCAACCGATGTGGTCGTGGATTGGTCGGCCCAAACTGCTGTGGCAGACAGCATACAGACCGCGGCAAGAGCCGCGCGAATTAGCTTCATTTTATTTTCCCCCAAGAGGCCAGGCAGCCTCAAGTTTCATCATAATAGCACCCGATTAATCCAACTTATTGGTGATGATGGCAAGTATCGGTCAAAACGGCCGGGTGATTCGCAGGAAATTCAAGGTAATGTTTGCGGATTTGCCACAATTTTCGGGAAGATGAGCGAATTGGGCCCATTTCCTCCACAAATTCGTACAAAAACTTGATTCGTTTAGCATTTCCGGCTTCGGTGGAGCTTGTCTGCGAAAAAACGTAGCTGGGGAAATTTTGAGTATGCTGTCACGCCGCGATCTTTTGAGCGGGGTTTCTGCTGTTTTGTGCACACCGTTTTTGTCAAACGCTGCACTGGCAACTGAAACGCCCGCCTTACAAATTCCTGCCGGGGTTACCCAGGGCGGGCCAACAACCATCACGCGCATTCCGACGGAACAGCCGCGCGTGGCGATGACCTTTGACGACGGGCCGCATCATTCCTTAACGCCCCAGCTTCTGGATATGTTGGCCGCCCGCAATATCAAGGCGACCTTCTACCTGATAGGCCGCCGGGTTCAGCTTTACCCTCAATTGACGGCGCGGATTGCGGCGGAAGGTCATGAGATTGGCAACCACACTTGGAACCATCCGCGATTGACCAGCTTGGGTCAGACCAGCTTGCTAAGAGAACTCGACCGAACCTCGGACATTATTTACGAGACTGTGGGCCGGCGCCCGGTGACGATGCGCCCGCCTTATGGGTTACTTCATCACAACCAACGCATGCACATCCATGCCACGCGCAACTACCCTACGATCCTCTGGTCCGTTGATCCGGAAGACTGGCGCCGTCCCGGCAGCTCGGTCGTTGCAAACCGCATTGTCGGACGGGCGCATTCTGGGGCTGTGATCTTGGCCCATGACATTATCGGATCGACCGTGCGTGCAATGCCAGCGGCGCTGGATGGTCTGATTGCACGCGGATACGCCTTTAATACCGTGTCTGAGATCATGGGCTGGCCGCATTGGGGAGAACCACCGCGTCAAGAGGTGGCCGCGCGTCCGGTTTGGCAAGATCGAAGCTAATAACCATAGCCTATTTTGCGGTTTTACGCTAAGCTACCCCTATATCAGGGTGTGGCAGCGAGGCGGACATGGCAAAGGCAACAACGAAGACAGCTAGCGAAGAAGAAAACGCGGCAGTAGATGAGCCGATTTCGGACACATCCGAAACGGAAGACACGAAAGAAGAGAATCCCGTCTTCAAAATGCCTGATCTAATGGCGGCAATTGATGGCACAAGCGAGATGAAACGCTCGGAACTGCGCGAAGCGGCAGGGTTGGTTCTTTCGGCAATTTCAGATGCGCTTAATACGGGCCATACGATCAATCTGCCGGGGCTTGGAAAAATTCATCCAAAGCGCCGCGAAGAAAAAGAAAACGGCGACGTCTTGATCGCTCGGATCAAGCTGGCGCCTGCAGCCTCTGAAGGAGCCGCAGAAGAGGCGGCTGAAACAGAAGACGCCTGATCACCAAAACCAATAAAACGAAAGGGCCCGCGCAAAGATGTAGCGGGCCTTTTTGATTGATAAGCTGGACAAATATTTTGACATGCTCAGAAATTGTCCCTGTTCAAACCGTATTTTCTACCGCACATAGCCTGTTAACGAGACCAACAGGCAGGCACATCATGGCCCTTTTCCCTGAGATTTACGTTCTTCGGCATGGCCAAACCGTTTGGAACGCCCAAGCGCGCTTTCAAGGGGTGCTGAACTCGCCCCTCGACGCAACGGGCCTGTCCCATGCCCAAGCGCAGCACGATATAATGGCCCGCCAGAATTTGACCGGGTTTTCGGTCTTTTGCAGCCCGCAAGGGCGCGCGGTTCAAACTGCCGGCATTGCATTGGCCCCCTTGGTCGACCGCATTGAAACCGATGCCCGGCTTGCCGAGATCGATGTTGGCCGGTGGTCTGGCTTGCTGAGATCCGAAGTTTCAATCGGCCAAGACGTTGTTGAAACGCCTGATGGCAGCTTAGAACATTACGAGCGCGCGCCTGGCGGTGAGGGATTTGCCAAGTTGGAAATACGGTGCCGCTCGTTTTTGGAAGACTTGGAGGGGCCCGCGATCCTGATGACCCACGGTATCACCAGCCGCATGCTGCGCGCGATATGGCTTGGGCTCGGGGCAGATGGGTTATCCCAGATGCCGGGCGGGCAGGGTGTTGCCTTTCATCTTAAGGATAACAAGCAACATATAATGACCGCGTAGAGCGACCTTTGGAAAAGTTGGAAAAATCCAGCAAATCCCTCTTGCATCCCCCCTCGAACCAGCGCTATAGCGCTCTCGTTCGGGTCGTTAGCTCAGTTGGTAGAGCGCTTCGTTTACACCGAAGATGTCGGGAGTTCGAGCCTCTCACGACCCACCATTCCCCCTGAACAAATTTGCAAATTCATTTGCATCTGCGGTGGACTGAAAAGGCCCTTCATCGCAGGAGCTGCGTTGAATGGGATGCCGCGCGCATTGGGGACCTCACTCAAAACGAGGTGGTTGTTTTGGTCGCTGACGACAGTTGCCGGGCCGTAGGCCGACCCGGCTGACGCTGTCCTCAGAAGACGCGCTTATCTTGCCCGTCTGTCCTATTTCGCAAACTTTGGCATCTCGCCGATCAGCGCTTGGGTGTAGCTGTGTTGCGGAGTCTCAAAGAGCATTTCGGTTTCCGCTACCTCGACAAGATCGCCATGCCGCATAACACCGACACGGTCGCACATTTGGCGTATGACCGGCAAATCATGGCTGATGAAAAGCAGCGTCAGTTTCAGTTGGTCTTGCAAGTCCTTGAGCAGGTTCAGTATTTGCGCTTGAATTGAAACATCCAGAGCTGATGTTGGCTCGTCACAAATCAGAAATCTCGGGCGCGTTGCTAAGGCTCGGGCGATAGAGATGCGTTGGCGTTGTCCGCCGGAAAACTCATGTGGGTATTTTCTGGCCGCGTCTTTGCCCAATCCCACCAATTCCAACAAATCTGCTACAACTTCCTTTCGCTCTTCTGTTGAACCGGCAAGCTTGTTGACCACAATTGGCTCGGCCACGATTGATCCAATCCTCATCCGCCCGTTGAGAGAAGAGTAGGGATCTTGGAAGATCATCTGGATGTCGCGACGCACCTTTTGCTTTTCAGCGCGGCTTTCGGCGGAGGTTAGGTCATGTTCGGCAAACCGCATTGTGCCACCGGTGGCCGGATAAATGCCGGTGATCACTCGGGCGACAGTGGATTTGCCAGAGCCGCTTTCACCGACCAGACCAAAAGTTTCGCCGGCTTGAACGTCAAAGCTGATGTCGTTGATCGCATCAATATAGGTACGATTTCGTGCCAGAATCGCATTGGTGACCTGAAAGCGTTTCTTCAAGCCCTTGACCTCCAACAGGCTTTTCCCACCCGTTGAATAGGTATCGCCCCTGACAAGCCAATGGCCGCTCAGATCGAAGTTTTGCAGCGCGCTGCCTTCGCTGTCTTCTGTCGCAACCTTGGGAAAGCGGTCAATTTTCTTGTTAGACGGTGGAACCGCCGCAATCAGCGATTGTGTGTAGAGCTCTTGCGGGGCGTTGATGACCTGCTGCGTCGGGCCAAGCTCGATAAGCTTTCCGCGCAGCATCACCGCGACCCGGTCTGCCGTTTCGGCAATCACGCCCATATCATGGGTGACGAGAATGACGCCCAGGTTGCGGCTGCGGCAAAGCTCTTTGATCAGGTCAAGAATTTGAGCCTGAATTGTCACATCAAGCGCGGTTGTCGGTTCATCCGCAATGATCAGTTCAGGTTCGACCGACAGAGCCAAGGCAATTACAACCCTTTGACGCATACCGCCCGAAAACTGGTGCGGATATTGCTTGATCCGTTCGGCCGGGTTCGGAATGCCCACCTGATCCAAAAGATCAATTGCACGCCGCGTTGCTTCGGCCTCTGAGATATCCAGATGCGTCAGGATCGTTTCAACCAATTGATATTCGATGGTTTCAATCGGGTTTAGTGAGGTCATCGGATCCTGGAAGATCATCGAAATGCGCTTGCCGCGGACATTTAGCATTTCATGGTCGCTCAGTTGATCTATGCGCTCGCCTTTCAGCCAAACTTCACCGGCAGCCAAACGCCCTGGTGCCTGCAACAGCTTTAGGATGGCATTGCCGATCGTCGATTTGCCTGCGCCGGATTCCCCGACAAGACCGACGATCTCGCCCTCATTCACGTCGAGGCTTACATCTTCGACAGCGGTAAACGTTCCGTGGCGCCCGGGGAATTCAACCCGCATATTCTTAATCTCAAGCAGCGCCATATCAGTCATCCAATTTCGGGTTAAGCGCATCGCGCAGCCAGTCGCCAAGCAAGTTGACCGACAGCGCTAGCAAAAGAAGCGTCATTGCGGGGAAGAATAAAATCCACCACTCGCCGGAAAAGAGGAACCCCTGGCCAACTCGGATCAAGGTACCAAGCGATGGCGAGGTGGGCGGCGCCCCAACCCCAAGGAAACTAAGCGTCGCCTCTGAGATGATGGCAAGCGCCAGCGAGATCGTGGCGATCACCAAAACTGGCGACAATACATTGGGCAAAATATGCCGGAAAACGATGCCAGCCGGGCCGCGCCCGATCAGGATCGCGGCCTCGACATATTCCTTACTTTTTTCAACAAGTGCGGCCCCGCGCACAACGCGCGCAAATTGCACCCAATCAGACAGACCAATGGAGATGATCAGCACCCAGATCGCAACCTGATCACGCAGATGAACAGGGGTGATCCCCTTGGCGATACCAAAAACCAGCATTGCCACCAAAATGGATGGAAAGGTCAGTTGAACATCTGCAATCCGCATGATGAAGGAATCGATGCGCCCCCCTGCATAAGCCGCTGTCAGGCCCAACACGATGCCGATTGTCATCGCAAAAACCACCGCAGCGAAGCCAACGAACAACGAGATCCGCATGCCATAGAGAATGGTTGAAAACACGTCGCGGCCCTGATCATCGGTGCCCAGCATGAAAGTGTCGCCGGTGAAGGCGTTTGGCACCATCGGCTCGGAAAACCCGTTCATCAGGTTTAGGCTGCCCGGATCAAACGGGTTATGCGGCGCAACAAGCGGCGCAAAAACAGCAGAGAAAATTAAGATTGCCGCGACGATCGACGACACAAGCGCCAGTGGTGAACTTTTGTACGAATAGAAAAGGTCGCTATCCAGTGCACGTTTAATACGGTCCATGATCACGCCCCTTTTCCATCGCGAAGACGCGGATCAATTGCAAGGTATAGCAAATCGACCGCAAAATTGATCACGACGAACATTACTGAAATCAGCATCAGGTAGCTGGCCATAATCGGGATATCCACAAATTGGATTGAGTTGATGAACAAAAGGCCAATGCCGGGCCACTGGAAAACGGTCTCGGTGATGATCGCAAAGGCGATGATTGATCCAATTTGCAAGCCGGCCACAGTGACAACAGGGATCAAGGTATTCTTGACCGCATGGCGGAAATTGATGGCGCGTTCAGACAGGCCGCGCGCCCGCGCAAATCGGATATAATCCTGTTTTAGAACCTCTGACATCTCCGAACGGACCAGCCGCATAATCAGCGTCAATTGGTAAAGCCCGAGCGTGAAGGCAGGTAAGATAAGGGATTTCAATCCAGTCCAGGTCAACAGACCCGTTGACCACCAGCCAAAATCGACCACATCGCCGCGTCCAAAACTAGGCAGCCACCCAAGCTCAACCGCGAAAATATAGATCAGGAAAATCCCGATCAGGAATGTCGGAAGTGACACGCCTATCAACGAGATCGCAAGGATCGCATTGCTGATCCAGCTTTTTCGGTGAATGGCGGTGTAGATGCCCAGTAAAATTCCAAGCGTCATGGCAAAGGTCGCCGACACAAGGGCCAGTTCAAGCGTAGCCGGAACCCGCTCAAGGATAACCTCCATGGCTGGGCGTCCCTGCCGGAAGCTGACGCCCATATCGCCGCGCGCCGCATTTGACAGGAAGTCCCAATATTGGACCACAAACGGGTCATTCAGGCCCAGTTCTTGGCGCACGCGTTCGATATCGGCTTCGGTGCGTTCCTGGCCAAGCAGGTTATCCACTGGATCGCCTACAAACCTGAACATGGAAAAGGCAACCAGTCCGACAAGCAGCAGCACGAACACCGACTGCACGGCGCGCTTCAGTATTGAATATATCATGGAGTCCCCGGCACAAAATTAGCGCGGCCCGGATGCTGTTGCACCGGGCCGCGCCGACGTTTTTAGTTCAACACGAAATACTTGAAACGTGGCTGATCTTCTGGATCAACGATCGTTTCAACGTGATCGGCCATACCCCAGTTCAGAACCTGATGATGCACTGGCAGATACAGCGTCTCGGCTTGGACCTCTTCCCAGATCGAAGCGATGGTTGCATTGCGCACATCCAGATCAGTCTCGGATGACAGGCTAACGATCATCGCATCGATGTCTTCGTTGGTATAGCCAGTTCCGTTCCAGCTACCGCGGTTTTCGGTGCGGGTGTGGACGAGGAAGTTGAAGATATATTCCGAATCGTAAGTCGGAACGCCCCAACCCAGCATATAGAAGTCGGTTTCATCATTGGTGATCAGCGGGAAGTGCTGCGCCTTGGGACGGGCCGCAAGGTTCACGTCGATTCCAATCTGCGCCATCATGCCGACAGCCGCCTGACAGATCGCTTCATCATTGATGTAGCGGTCATTCGGGCAATCCAGACGAATGGAGAACCCATCGCCATATCCGGCCTCTTCCATCAGAGCATTGGCCGCTGCAATGTCGGTCGACACGGCTGCGTCCAGTTCTGCCGTCCAACCATTAACGAATGGAGGGGCAATCATGCCAGCAGGCTCGGACTGATCCCGCATCACGATCTGCTGGATCGCATCACGGTTGATTGCAAGGTTCATCGCCTGACGCACACGCAAGTCAGCCAGAGGGTTTGCACCGTCAACGTCGTCTGCTTCAAGATCAGCAGCCCCTTGGTTCATCCCAAAGAAGATGACCCGGTTTTGCGGTGCAGTAATCACCTCAAGACCATCTGTGCTTGCAACACGATCAAGGTCTTGCACCGGAACGTCCTGAATGAAGTCAACTTCGCCTGACAAAAGCGCGGCCACGCGGGTCGCGGCATTCTGGATCGGGGTGTAGATGATTTCAGTCACATCAAGGGGGAACATGTCGATACCCCAATAATCCTCGTTCAGTGTCAGAACCGTGCGAACATCAGGCTCGCGGCTGACAAGAATGTAGGGACCAGTGCCGTTGGTGTTGAGTGAGGCGAATGTAACCTCACCACCTTCGATATCCTGAACATCAACCGAGTCATTGGCCTCGGCCCAACCACGGTCCATCATGAAGAGGTTCGTGAGGTTGGCTGGCAGGATTGGGTTCGGGCCGTCCGTGACAAACTCAACCGTGTAGTCGCCATCTGCGCGAACTTCGACAATCGAATTCAACAGCTCTTTCATATCCGAATCTTCGGATTGAGCGCGGGTGATCGAAAAGACCACATCCTCGGATGTGAAATCCGCGCCGTCGTGGAAGGTTACGCCTTCACGCAGGTTGAAAATCCATACATTGGGATCATCCGGCGATGGGCCCCAATCGGTGGCCAATGCACCTTCATAGGCGCCTGTCATATCCCGCAAGACGAGCGGCTCATAAATTTGTTGGGCCAACGCGTGGGTCGGTCCTTCGTTTTGTGCATGTGGGTCCAGTGTCAGGCTATCGCCCGCACGCGCCCAATGCAGCGTATTGGCCGCGGCAAAGCTGGTTGAGGCCAGCAAGGCAACGGTCACAGAAACCATTAAGTTGGTTCGCATGGTTGGAATACTCCCTGTTATATCAGCCGTTTTTTTGTATCGGTGACTGACTTCAGAATTTGGCGAAGCAGGATACCTTCAATGCCACTAAGGAATTGAACGAAATCCCCCCCGCTCATCGATCTTAGCGCTATGCCCTCGATCCGCTAGATTGACCGCGCGGAAGTCGAAGACGAAAGCGATAAGTGTAGACTAAGCCCAAGTTGAAAAATTTATCGAAAGGTAAATTTTTGAAAGAGTAAAAAAATATCTATTAGGTTGTTTTTAAAGATTATTTTTTTGGATGATTTTACGCCTCGACGTCTTTGACCGTGATGAAATAGCCGCCAAGCGGGTTTTGGGCCCCAAAAGTGAGTCGGATCGTGCGTGGAAACCAGTCGCAATGTTAATTTTTGATTGAATAATTCCGAAGGCAGGTCTCGTGCCAAAAAAGGGTCGACCGCTGAGCGATCGACCCGTGACGCAAAATTTAGGCGGCGCCTTAGTTCACTGTGACCCAACGCAGGATAAAGAAGTTATCCGGGCGTTGTGTCAGATCGATATTCGACCCTGCGCCCCAAAGTAGCGGCTGAACATAGAGCGGCACGTAAACCATGTCGTCTTGGATAGTTGCGGCAGCTTCGTCCAACATTGCTTGGCGGGCTTCGGGATCAATTTCGGATTGGATCATCGGAAGCATCTCGTCGATGCGCGGATTGGAGTATCCACCAAAGTTCCACGTTCCAAGACGCTCGCCATTTGTGTGAACGAGGAAACGGAGCGGGTGCTCGGCATCAAGGGTGCCGGGCGACCAACCAAGCAGGTACATGTCAAAGTTGTTAGCGCGCAGTTCTGGCCAGTAATTGCTTACCGGCATGGAGTTCAGCTGCGCCTCAAGCCCGATCTGCGCCAACATGCCGACAACGGCCTGACACACGGCCTCGTCATTCAGATAGCGGTCATTGGGGCAGGACAGACCAAACGAAAACCCGTCTGCATACCCGGCATCCGCCAACAAGGCCCGCGCCGCATCCAGATCAAGCTCAGGGCGCGCAGCATTCGCGTCGGAATACCCGCTCATGGCAGGGCTAACCAATTGGCTGGCAGGTTCCGCATTGCCGCGCATGATGGTTTGCAAGATGGCCGGAACGTTTACAGCATGCCCAACAGCCTGACGCACGCGTACGTCGGAAAACGGATTGTCGGCACCGGCATCTGCACCCGCAAAAAGAACCTCGTGGTCATGTGCAAAGCCAAGCATGATAACCCGGGCTTCGATCCCTCGAACAACCTGGATGTCGTCATTGCCTTCTAGCCGCGCTGCGTCTTGGATCGGAACAGGGTTGATCAGATCGATCTCTCCGGTCAGCAAAGCGGCAACTGCCGTGGCTGGGTTCTGAATGGGCGTAAATTCAGCGCGGGTGATGTTGTGCTCAACCTCACCCCACCATCCGTCAAAGGGTTCAAGAACCGTGGATAGGCCGGGTTGGCGATCAACCAAATGAAAGGCGCCTGTGCCGTTGGCGTTTAGCGTGGCATGGTTTTCAGCATCGCGCGCGGGCAATTCAGCGCCATTGGCTGCGGCCCATCCACTGTCCATCATCATCCAGTTTGCAATGCTGTCAGGAAAGATCGGCTGTGGTGCGGTGGTCAGGATATCGACGGTCATTGCATCAACCACGATGACGTCGGAAACCGGTGAGAACCAGCTGGACACATCGGATTCGTCAGATGAAGCGCGCTGATACGAGAACAACACATCCTCTGCATCAAAGGCGCTGCCATCATGGAATGTGACGCCCGCACGCAGATGGAACCGCCAGCCTTCGCCGTCACCAATCGGCTCCCAGCTTTCGGCAAGGGCAGGCTCGATACTCATGTCGCGACCGCGTCGGACCAGACCTTCATAGACGTTATTTAGAAAACCCAAGACCGGAGCAGAGCTCACCGCATGAGGGTCCATCGTTTGCGGATCGGTTGTAGATGCCCAAGTGAATTCTTCGGAAAAAGCGGGCGAAACAAGGCAGGTAGACAAGGCAGTTGCAGTCAATAAGCGTTTCATCTGAGTCCCTTTCAGGTAGGTAGCACGCAACCAAAATTAGGTAATTGTGACCGCATCAGCCTGCAGCATTCAAAGAAAACCTGCAATCATTCGTTAATCACGCGTCTGTGAGACTCAAAAACGCATGGTGCGGGCCTGACGTTTTTTGGGCGGAAATATCCGGGCTTTCGCCGCAGCCGCGGATACGTGCTGCTTAGGCGCAAAGCCCGGTAAGCCATGCAGCTTTTGGGCCTATTGAGCATTCATTTCATCTAAAAGAAACGGCTCGGGGCTTTCCACGTCTTCCAACGTTTTCCCGTTAATCAACCAGAACCGATTGCCGACATTACGCAAAAAGCTGCGGTCGTGGCTTACAAGAAGGCACGACACGTTATGAGCAATAAGCTCGGCCTCCAGCGCCTCTTGCCCTTCGATATCAAGATGGTTGGTTGGTTCGTCGAGCAGATAGAAATTCGGGTTTTTCAGCCGCAAGATCAACATCGCCAGCCGAGCCTTTTGACCCCCAGACAGGGCACTGATTTTGGTTTCTTGCATTTGAATCGTCACGCCCGCACCCGCCAGCACGGCGCGCGCGCGTTGATCACCAATGTCAAATTGCCCTGTTACGGCCGTCATTGGGGTGTCACGGTCCGAAAACTGGCTCAAATGTTGATCGGAATAGGCGGGCACAACTGAGGGGGCGCATTTAACAGGACCATTGTCACCAACAAGCGCCCGTTGGACCATCTTGACCAGTTGGGTTTTGCCCGTGCCATTGGCACCGAGAAGCACAATGCGGTCTCCGGGCAAGATCCACTTTTTCCCAGTCTGATAGAGCAACCGCCCATCTGGTGTTTGAACCCGTACATCATCCAATGTCACCAGTGCTTTGGCATGTGTGCCGCTATTTGCCAGTTTGATGTCACCCACAGACATTTCTTGATGGGCCGGTTTGGCCGCGGCCTCAATTTGGGCGGCCCGATCATTCAGTTGTTTGGTCTTGGTCACCAATAGGTCAGACCCGGAATTGATGCCGATATTCTTTAGTTTCGCGGCTTGTTTTCGCAGTTGTTGGGCTTTGTTCAAATCATTCGCAAAACGTCGTTGATCTGCCGCATCTGCTTCGTCAAGCGCCGCGCGGGCCGCCGTGAAGGGAAGCGCAAAGACGCGCGAGCGTTCGGTGCGCAAGAAAAGTGTACGGTTGGTTGTCGCATCCAGAAACGCGCGATCATGGGATGTCATTACAACGGACACATCGCGCGGCAGATCCGACAACCAGTCTTGCAACAATCCAATACGGCGCAGGTCCAAATGGTTGGTCGGCTCATCCAGTAACAAAATATCTGGTTCGCTAATCCATGCCGCAGCCAAAAGGGCGGTGCGCTGCCAGCCTCCGCTTAACTCGGTTAACGGGCGATGTTGCAGCTCATATGGTACGTTGAGATCTCCTAATACAACGTCTACGCGCCAGCTTTCATACTCTGCCTGTTCACGTGGCAGGGCATTCAAAACCCAATCGTACAGAGAATGGGCAAAGGCGTGATCCGGGACGTATTGCGTAACATAGCCGGCCCGCAGCCCGCGCGCGCGGGCAATGTCGCCGTTGGTCGGTTCGGACACGCCAGACAAACATTCCAGAAGGGTGGTTTTTCCACGCCCATTTGCAGCGACCAAACCAATGCGGTCGCCTTTTGAAATTGTCAGGGTCAGGTCTTCAAATAGGGGATCGCCTAGGATCACGCTCAAAGCGTTGATATTCATAACAGTCATGGAACTCTCGATTCATAGAAAAGAGTGCCGCAGCGCGGCTTTAGGCTGACTGATTGAGATTTTACGCCTCAGGCCAGCCCTGCAAACGAATTTACAGGGCGAAACGGGGACCATGCTGAAGTCGGCGGATGATACGCATGTTCAGCTTGTGCCCTCCTGTTGTAGATCGTGACTGTCTGAACCGAGCTTAAAAAAGAAAGCGCATTTCGGCAAGGATTTGTCAGAAAGAGATAGCAGGCATTAGTCAAAGTGCGGAAAATGGAATGCGAAGGCTCAGGTCTGCGGCCCATTGTGGCCAGTGCGAACAAATGGTTCATGACAGGCTACGCCCGATCTGAGATTGGCCGCGACGCTTCTTGTCAATTCAGCACTATTGCGAAAGGGTAGGCGCATGAATATCCGTCACGCGACCTACAACGATTTGCCAGCAATTCGCGCGCTACACATTGCCAATTGGCGCACTCATTATCGGGGCGTGCTTCCTGAGGCGTTTCTCAACTCTCATATTGAGCCCGAGATGGCGCGCAAATGGAACGATGACCGGATCAGGAACGATCTTGTCATCGTCGCTCAGCTTGGCTCTGACGTGGTTGGGTTCGCGGCGCTCGAAACTGATGATGCGGCTGCTTATCTTGATAATCTGCATGTCGCCGAAGGGCTGCAAGGGCAGGGCGTCGGGCGCTCTTTGATGGCTGCTGTTCTTGAGGCCGCGATAGACCAACGCGCCTCTGAATTTTGGCTTAAGGTCATTGTCGGCAATACGGCAGCTCTTCGATTCTATGAGCGCCTTGGCGGAACAGTTTCGACACCCTTTGCAGAAACGCTCATGGGGGTGGGCATAGAATCTCAGCGCGTTACATGGGATGATTTGCCGTCGCTTAGGGCGCTTCTGTCCCCCAAATAAGCAGCGCCGAATCCTTTGAGTTTGAAAAATGTGAAATGCGGCGCAAAACCGTGCAAAACGCCGCTTGACGGCGGGGCGGCACCAGCCTAGAACCGCCGTCACGCCACGGAGGTCAATGATCAACGGGCGGGCAGTGGGCGGTTGTAGCTCAGTTGGTTAGAGTGCCGGCCTGTCACGCCGGAGGTCGCGGGTTCGAGCCCCGTCAACCGCGCCATCACTGCCAAACCGATCCATTGACAGGGTCGCCGGGATAAGGTCCGGAACAACGCCGAAAGGCAAAAGCGCGGTTGTAGCTCAGCTGGTTAGAGTGCCGGCCTGTCACGCCGGAGGTCGCGGGTTCGAGCCCCGTCAACCGCGCCACTTTTCAAAATTCACTTTTGTTATCTGGGTTGATGCGACGCCGCAGAAATTCTTATGGCCGTCCGCGTTTTTCAAAGCGTGGCAGCATGGCTGAAAAATCCGTGCCTTTTCCGTCTTCTTGCTCGACAAATGTTTCATAAAGACCCATCGCAGTGGCCCCAAGCGGGGTATCGGCATCTGCGGTTTCGGCTGCGGCTTGTGAGAGGCGCAGATCTTTCAGCATCAGTTCGGATGCAAACCCCGGTTTGTAGCCATTATCCGCCGGGCTTTGGGGGCCAATGCCGGGCGCGGGGCAATAGGCATTCATCGACCAGCTATACCCGGACGACGTGCTGACAACGTCGAACATGGCTTGTCGATCAAGGCCCAGCTTGTCAGCCAAAGCAAAGGCTTCGCATGTGCCGATCATGGTGATCCCAAGGATCATATTGTTGCAGATCTTCGCAGCTTGCCCATTGCCAGCCGGGCCGCAATGAACGGATTTTTGGCCCATGATGTCAAAAAGCGGTTTAGCAGCGTCATAGCTGGCATCTGATCCTCCAACCATAAAGGTCAAAGTCCCACCTGATGCGCCGCCAACGCCGCCAGACACCGGCGCATCCAAAAAGCCTACGCCAATGTCCTCGCATTTTTCGGCGACATCGCGCGCGGCGTCGACTTCAACGGTCGAGCAATCAAGAAACACCGCGCCTTTAGACATGGCTGGCAAAATTTCAGAGGCAACTGCCTTTAGAATTGCGCCATTTGGCAACATGGTGATGACCACATCCTGACCCGAGGCGGCATCTGTGGCCGTTGCGGCTGATGTTACGCCAGATGGGCAGGGCGCGGCCAAATCGAAGCCAGTTACGTGATGGCCTGCCTTGGACAGGTTTACCGCCATTGGCGCGCCCATATTCCCAAGGCCAATAAATCCGATTTTCATGAAAGCTCTCCCGGCGTGGTCAAATCTAAGGCCGCTTCTCCAAGTGGAAGAAGCATTGCAGAAACATGCATGGCGGGCACCGATGTCATATCTGCATGGCGCCAATTTGGTGTGTTGTCTTTGTCGATGATCAGGGCACGGATGCCTTCGATGAAATCCCCATGCTCCATAGCGCGATGCGTGAAACGATATTCCATGCCCAAAGCGCCTTCAATCGTGTCCAGTGATCTGACACGGTGGATGAGCTCAATCGTGCAAGCAATTGCAATTGGGGAGGTTTTCCTCATCAATTCGAGCGTTTTTTTAGAAAATTCTGATCCGTCTATAACAAGTGCATTCGCAACATCGCGCAGGGTTTCACCGCGAAATGCCGCGTCGATTTCCGTCTGTCGCGCAGCCAGCGGCGCATTAGGGATCGGAGCAGCGGCGCGGTCTATGGCTTCCCAATCTCCGGTTTTTGAAAGGGTTTTGATCAGCGCATCCCATTGATCAAATGGGATGTAGTAATCCGCAAAACCCGCATAAATGGCATCGCCTGGTCCCATACGCGCGGCCGTGACGCCCAGATATTCGCCCATGCGCCCCGGCGCTCTGGCCAGAATGAGTGAGCCGCCAATGTCAGGAACAAGCCCAACCTTGCATTCCGGCATCGCAATCCGAGTGCTGTCGCATGTAATCCGGTGCGATCCATGGCAGCCAACGCCAACACCGCCGCCCATAACAAACCCATGCAGGAACGTCACAACCGGTTTGGGGAAGTTAAAAAGCTTGGCATTCATCCGGTATTCATCGCGCCAAAACCGCCGTCCGTAGTCGAAATCGCCAGCCGAACCAGAGCGGTGCATTTCGGCCAGATCGCCGCCCGCGCAAAAGGCCTTTTCACACGGCAGCCCGTCGATAATGAGGAGCGTGACGGCAGGATCTACTGCCCAAGCATCCAGCGCCTTTTCTATCTCAAGGCACATGTCCCATGTCAGCGCATTCAGCGCCTGAGGGCGGTTCAGGGTGATGCGGCCGGCCTGACCGTCGATCCTGCACTCAATATCCGTCATTTATCCAACTTCCGCCAAAAGCGCCCGGCTGATAATCACCCGCATAATTTCATTTGTTCCTTCAAGGATTTGGTGCACACGCAGATCGCGCACGATTTTCTCGATGCCGTAATCAGCCAGATAGCCATATCCACCATGAAGTTGCAGGCAGTCATTGGCGACCTCGAAACAGACATCGGTTACATAGAGCTTGGCCATGGCGCAGAACTTGGTGGCATCGGGCGCGCCTTGATCATATTTCCACGCAGCGTGCCGCAGGAAGGTCCGGGCCGATTGCAGTTTCACTTCCATATCGGCAAGTCGAAATTGCAGGGCCTGAAAGCTGTCGATCGTGCGACCAAAGGCTTTACGTTCGCCCATGTAACGCAAGGTTTGATCAAGCGCGGCTTGCGCGCCGCCAAGGGCCGCTGCGGCAATGTTCAGCCGTCCGCCATCCAAGCCGGCCATCGCATAGACAAACCCTTGCCCCTCGTCTCCAACAAGGTTTTCCTGCGGAACAAGGCAATCATCGAATTGCACCTGCGCGGTGGGCTGCGCCTTCCAGCCCATCTTTTTTTCAAGCGCCCCAAAGCTCAGGCCGGGGGTGCCATCTTCAATCACCAGCGCCGAAATGCCTTTTGGCCCATCATCGCCGGTGCGAACCATGGTCAGATAGCAATCTGCGTAGGATCCTCCCGAGATGAAGGCCTTTGTGCCATTCAGGCGGTAGGACCCATCGGCCCAATCCGCGCGAGTTTTCAATGCGGCAGCATCCGAGCCTGATCCGGGTTCTGTCAGGCAATAGGAAAAGAACGTGTCCAGCGTAACGGCCCGTGGAAGCCATTTCTTGCGTGCATCAATTGAGCCAAATCGGTCGATCATCCCGGCCGACATATTATGGATCGACAAAAGGCAGGCAACGGACGGGCAGGCCATCGCCAGCGCTTCGAAAATCAAAGTTGCGTCAAGTCGGGGCAGGGCGGCACCGCCAAATTCCTCAGAAACGTACAAGCCACCAAATCCCAAATCGGCAAGCTCAGGCCAGAGCGTTTTGGGGATCGTTCCATCTTGTTCCCACTGCGCGGCATGCGGCGCAATTCGGTCCGCTCCAAAATCGCGAGCCATTGAGAAAATCATCTCTTGTTCTTCGGTAAGGGCGAAATCCATAGGGCAGGCCTTTTCTGTCACATAGCAGAATTGAACACCTGTTTAATTATCAGAGCCTGCAGGCCTTAAGCAAGCCGGGCCGTGACGTCACAAATCGGCATGAAATTCCTCGATCAAGTGGCGCACCACGTCTTGCATCGCCTCATGTTTGGTATTTCCGTTCGCTTGGCTGCCCTGAAAAACCGCGCGTTGACGATCTGCCGATGTGCCCCGCGCCAGCATTTCTGGCAGGCGGGCAATCTCATTCAAACAGCCAAGTTTTTCGGCGTCTTCTCGGGTCATTTCAATGAATTCATCGACCAGAGTTTCAAAAGACGCAATCTCGCGCAGACCAAAATCAATCAACCCTTCCGAGGTGCCATAGCGTTGTGCGCGCCAGCGGTTTTCTTCGATCAGAAAGTTGTCGTATTGCCGCCACCGCTGATTTTTGGCGCGCAACCGAAACAGCATTCGGCTGAGCGTCTGAATAAGCGCGGCGATGGTTAGCGTGTCTTCGAGTCGTGGGTTTACATCGCAGATCCGCGTTTCCAGCGTTGGGTAATGGGCCGAGGGGCGCAGATCCCACCAGATTTTTGAGCTGTCCTCGATCACATTGAGATCAACGAGCACGTCAACCGTGCGCTCATAATCGGCAAACGATGGAAAAGTAGGCGGCAGGCCGGTTCTGGGCAAATTGTCAAAAATGGTCAGCCGGTAGGATGCCAACCCGGTATCCTGACCTTGCCAAAACGGTGACGAGGCCGAAAGGGCCAAAAGGTGCGGCAAGAAGTAGGAAAACTGGTTCATGATATCGGTGCGCATATCATCGCCGCCAAGGCCCACATGCACATGCATCCCGCAGATCAGCATGCGGCGCACAACACCGCCAAGATCTTTGGCCAGTGCATTATAGCGCTCTTTATCGGTGTGATGCTGATCTTTCCAATCGGCAAATGGGTGGCAAGAGACGGCAATGGGACTAAGCCCAAAACCATCGGCAACCCGCGCCACACAAGACCGCAATCTCTTCAGATCCTCGCGCGCTTCATGGATGTTTTCGCAAACTTGGGTGCCGATTTCGATCTGACATTGCAGGAATTCGGGGCTGACCTGGCCTTGTAACTCGGCGCGGCAGGCCTCCATCAACGCTTCGGGCGCGACGGCCAGATCCAGCGTGTCATTATCGACCAGTAGGTATTCTTCTTCGATTCCAATCGAAAACGGGGGCTCTTGGATGGCCATGTTTCTTACCCTTTCGGTTTTACAGAACGCGCAAGGTCATGGTGGGGGCGAACCGGCCCAATTGCCAAGCGAAAATTATGTGAAAGAAATTTTGAACTAATCGCGCTGCTGAGCCGACCTATAGGTAATTCGGCCATAAAGAAGAGAGACACCCATGAAACGCCTCATTCTCAGCACCTTGATCCTTGCAACCACCGCCCAGCTTGCCGCGGCAGATGACCAATCGCGCCCAATGCGGGCCGAGCCGCAGTCGCTGACCGCGCAAATTGATGGCTTCGCAAGCGCAGGTGGCCTTGGCTCGACCCGCCGTTAAACATCAAGCCCGGAATTATCCTTTTTAGCACCAAAGTTTTTTGAAATGAAAAAGGGGGTCGCAATATGCGGCCCCCAATTTATTTGTGTCAAGTTGCGCCGATCAGGTGACGTTGATTGTTCCGCGCATGGCCGGGTGGAAGTTGCACTTATATTCAAAGCTTCCGGCGGCGGTGACGGTGATCTCGCCGCTTTCGTTGCGGTTCAGCCGGCCAGTGTCAAAGCTGCCATCCAGCGCGGTGGCCGTGTGGGGGGCGCTATCGGCATTGGTAAAGCTGATTGTGTCACCCACGGCAACGTCCAGAGTTGCTGGCGAAAAGGCAAAGCCTTCGATGGTCACAGTATGTGCTGCATGACCGGCTGCAGAAACGCGGCTGGCGAGGGCAACAAGTGGCGTAGCGGCGAAAATCCCAAGGATGGATCGGCGTGTAATATTTGGCATTGAAAAACTCCCGTAAAAAGACAAGTGCGTGAACCTTATCGCGACGCGCCTAAGTTACCAGAGAAAAGTCTTGGGTCAGGCGGCTTGCAAAAGCGCGGCGAAGTTGGGTTCGCTTAGGCCAAGGATGTTCAAACAATCGGCCTCGCTGCGTTGCACCGAAGTAACGACGGAACATACCGAATCCCAAGATCGGCTGATCAGCTTGGCATTGTCATATGAAATGGGCGTCGGCGCATAATAAACGATCAGCGTTTGCGCAGGCTCGGTAACCATTACTTCTGCGATTTCGGCCTGCAGGGCAAAAAGTTTGACATAGTCCTTATCCATGCCCGTAATTGCAGACAGATCCAGCAATTGCTTTTGTCCGGGCCGAAAATCGGGGTGCTCGCGGTAGCTTTTGAAGGACTCCATGCCATCATCCATGCGCGTGACGCCTTCAAAGCGCACATAGACTAGCCCGTGATTGGGAAAAATCCGGAAGTAAATCGACATAGAATCCCAATTCTGATGACAAAAGCCACGCCCGAGCGGACCCGGGCGTGGCTAAAATTGTTACTAGGATTTGACCAAAAGATCAATAGTTTGGCAGAGGGGTCAGTCCATCGCCTTAAAGTTGAATTCACCGCCTTCTTTGATACCCGAAGGCCAGCGCGATGTTACGGTTTTTGTGCGCGTATAGAATTTGAACGCGTCAGGCCCGTGCTGGTTCAAATCCCCAAAGCCAGATTTCTTCCAACCGCCAAAGGTGTGGTAAGCCAGCGGCACGGGGATTGGGACGTTGATCCCCACCATCCCGATATTGATCCGCGAGGCAAAATCACGTGCTGCATCACCGTCACGGGTAAAGATTGCGGTGCCATTGCCGTATTCGTGGTCCATGGCAAGGCCGATAGCCTCTTCGTAAGATCCGGCGCGAACGGTGGACAAAACCGGGCCAAAGATCTCTTGGCGGTAGATGTCCATGTCTGGCGTTACGCGATCAAAAAGATGTGGCCCGACAAAGAACCCATCCTCATAGCCTTGCAGGTTGAAGTCACGCCCATCGACCACCAGCTCGGCACCCTGATCAACGCCAGATTGTACAAGCCGCTCGATGTTTGCTTTGGCGGCTGCGGTCACAACGGGGCCGTAATCCACGTCATCGCCAGCCGTATAGGGGCCAACTTTCAGTTTTTCGATGCGCGGAACCAGCTTTTCGATCAGCCGGTCGGCGGTTTCTTCGCCAACAGGAACCGCAACCGAAATTGCCATGCACCGCTCACCCGCCGCGCCATAACCTGCGCCAACCAATGCGTCGGCGGCCTGATCCATGTCTGCATCTGGCATGATGATCATGTGGTTTTTCGCGCCGCCAAAACACTGGCAGCGTTTGCCATTGGCGGTCGAGCGGCTGTAAATATATTGCGCAATTGGGGTCGAACCGACAAAGCCGACGGCCTGAACAGTCTCGTTATCAAGGATCGCATCAACAGCGTCTTTATCACCGTTAACAACTTGCAGGACGCCATCAGGCAGACCGGCTTCGGTGCACAGCTCGGCCAGCATCAACGGCACAGACGGGTCGCGTTCCGAGGGTTTCAGGATCATCGCATTGCCGCATGCCAGCGCCGGGCCCATTTTCCACAGAGGGATCATGGCGGGAAAGTTGAACGGCGTAATGCCTGCAACAACGCCCAAGGGCTGCTTCATCGAATACATGTCGATACCGGGGCCCGCGCCGTCGGTAAACTCACCTTTCAGAAGATGTGGTGCGCCGGTGCAGAACTCGATCACTTCAAGACCGCGCTGCACATCGCCTTTGGCATCAGGGATGGTTTTACCGTGCTCACGGCTAAGCGCCTCTGCCAGCTTATCCATGTCGCGGTTAAGAAGGCTGACAAGCTTCATCATCACCCGTGCGCGTTTTTGCGGGTTGGTTGCGCCCCAAGCCCGCTGCGCTTCGGCGGCGGCTGCAACGGCTGCGTCCATCTCGTCTTTTGACGCCAGCGCAACTTTGGCCTGAACTTCACCCGTTGCCGGGTTAAAGACGTCGGCAGTGCGGCCCGAGGTTCCGGCAACACGCTGACCGTTAATATAGTGACCAATCTCTTCCATCGGCGTTCATCCCTTTAATGTCGATATACGGCTTAGGCTGAGTTTACTCTTGCAATAATGCCGAAAGAAGGCCCATGTTTTCAAAATCATTTTGCAAAAACGCAAAGGACGCAATGTGGCGAACTGGGATGATCTAAAGGTGTTTTTGGCCGTCGCGCGCGGCGAGGGGCTCAGCCGCGCGGCTCGTGATCTCAGAATGGACCCTGCTACTGTCGGGCGGCGGGTGTCACGGTTGGAAGAACGTTTGGGAACGATGTTATTCCTGAAATCGCCGCAAGGTTATGCGCTGACTGAGGCGGGCGAGCGTATGTTGGCCCCAGCCGAAGCCGCCGAAAGTGCGGTTGCATCCGGAATTGGCGCCGTGACGGGGCAGGGCGATAGCCTGACGGGTCAGATCCGTATCGGCGCGCCGGATGGCTGCGCAAATTTCCTGCTTCCTCAGGTTTGCGCCAAGATTCAGCGTGACAATCCTGGGCTTGAGATTCAGATCCTTGCATTGCCGCGCGTCGTGAACTTGTCCAAACGCGAGGCAGATTTGGCCATTACGGTAAGTGCACCGGATGCTGGGCGGCTGACGGTGCAGAAAATGGCCGATTACCATCTATCGCTTGCAGTTCCAAAAGAGCTTGCGGCCGACATAACCTCGGTGGCGGACCTGCGGCAATTGCAGACGGTTGGCTATATACCTGATATGATTTTTGACAAGGAGCTCGATTATTTGTCGGAACTTGGCGTCCCGCATGTTCAACTCGCTTCGAACTCATTTTCGGTGCAGCTTATGTTGATGCGCGCCGGCGGTGGCGCCGGAATTGCACATGATTTTGCCATTCCATTCGCGCCAGAGTTGCGTTTGGTTTTAAAGGACCAAATTCGCCTGAGCCGCAGTTATTACCTTGTCCGACATGTCGCGGATCGCAATTCGAACCGTATCCGCCGAATTTCCGATGCGCTTATTTCTGGCATGCGTTCTGAAATTTCTCGTCTAGAATCACAGGCTTTTGCCGCCTGACGCTTGACACTTGGGCCGCAAGGGGAAACCCTGAGACCACGGATACGTTATGTCAGGGAGGGCAAAATGCTCGTACAACAAATTCTCGCCTCCAAACCCGCTTTTGATGTCGTCACGATTGCGCCGGGATCGTCGCTTGCGGATGCGGCCGGAGTGTTATCGAGCAAGCGTATCGGGGCGATCATTGTTTCAACCGATGGCAAGAAAGTCGCGGGCATTCTTTCGGAACGCGATATCGTGCGCGAATTGGGCGAGCGCGGATCAGACTGCATGTCCGATTTGGTGGATAGCATCATGACGTCAAAGATCATCAGCTGCACAGCCTCGGACACGTCGGACGCGGTATTGGAAAAAATGACCTCTGGCCGCTTTCGTCACATGCCAGTGATGGATGGCGATGACATGATTGGGCTGATTTCCATTGGTGATGTGGTCAAAGCGCAACTTTCCAAACTTTCTATGGAAAAAGAAGCGCTTGAGGGCATGATCAAAGGCTTCTAAGGACGTTCCCGAAAAAATGAGGGCCCAAAAAACGGGCTTGAATTCGCCCGCGCAATAATGTTGCGTGGGGATTAGGAAGATGGGCAAAGGAATGTCACATGCGTATTGGTCTTTATCCCGGCACGTTTGATCCCATTACGCTTGGACATACGGATATTATCCACCGTGCAGCGACGCTGGTCGACCGCCTTGTCATCGGCGTTGCGATCAATCGCGATAAGGGACCGATGTTCTCGCTGGAAGAGCGCCTTGCAATGGTTGAGGCCGAATGCGCCGGTCTGGCCGAACTGACGGGCACTGAAATCGTCGCGCATCCTTTTGAAAACCTCTTGATTGATTGCGCACGGGATGTCGGGGCACAGGTGATTGTGCGTGGTTTGCGGGCCGTTGCTGATTTTGAATATGAATTTCAGATGGTCGGTATGAACCGGCGTTTGGATTCCTCAGTTGAGACGGTGTTTTTGATGGCGGACGCCCAACATCAGGCAATTGCATCAAAACTGGTCAAAGAGATTGCACGCCTTGGCGGCGATATTTCTCATTTTGTGCCGCCTGCTGTAAAAGACGCTTTGCTGGCAAAGCTCGCCAGCTGAAACAGGGCGCGGCATTCCGCGCATTTCCAAAACCTGCTTAAGAAAGGCGCATTTGGCGCCAATCGCCCCTTTTCCTTCGCCCGCAAGACACATAGGTTTGCGCAAATCATAGACGTCAGGAGGGCCCGATGGCCGACTATAAAGACCCCGAAAACACTATCCTTGTTGAGCTGAAAGACGGTACAGTTGTCATCGAGCTTTTGGCCGATGTTGCGCCCGCACATGCCGCCCGGATGAAAGAGCTTGTTCGCGAAGGCGCGTATGATGGTGTGGTCTTTCACCGTGTCATCGACGGTTTCATGGCGCAAACCGGTGACGTCGCGCACGGCAATGCCGATAAAGACTTCAATCTGCGCATGGCGGGCACAGGCGGATCGGACAAACCAGATCTTCCGGCTGAGTTCTCGAAATTGCCTCATGATCGCGGCACGATCGGCGCGGCGCGGTCGCAAAACCCGAACTCGGCAAACAGCCAGTTCTTCATCAATTTCAAAGACAACCACTTCCTCAACGGTCAATACACCGTCTATGGCCGGGTTGTGGAAGGCATGGATCACGTTGACGCCATCGTACGCGGCGAGCCACCTGCGAACCCCGACAAAATGGTCTCGGTCAAGGTTGCCGCTGATGCGTAAGCTGGCCTGTGTGCTTGCCTTTCTGGCCGCGCCAGCCGCGGCCACCACGCTTGAGATTGACGTCACGGGCGAGGCAGAGGGCACGATCATCATCGATCTGTTCGAACAGACCGCGCCTGGCCATGTCGAACGCATCACAACTCTGGCCGAAGAAGGTGCCTATGATGGCGTCGTTTTTCACCGCGTGATCGATGGCTTTATGGCCCAGACCGGCGATGTCGAATTTGGCCGTCTTGGAATGGACATGCGTTATGCGGGCCGTGGCGGCTCGGAATATCCTGATCTGGAGGCCGAGTTCAGCGACACGCTCAGCTTTGAACGTGGGATAGTTGGCATGGCGCGGGGACGCGGCGAAGATACGGCAAATTCGCAGTTCTTCATCATGTTCGCGCCAGAGCCACGGCTTGACGGAGATTACACTATTGTCGGTCAGGTCATCGAGGGCATGGATGTCGTTGACGCCATCAAACTTGGTCTTGGGCGAAACGGCGCGGTCATCGGCGCGCCCGACGTGATGGACGAGGTCCGCGTCGGCGAATAAAATTGCAGGCGAACCAAAAGAACCGAACCGCCCTGACTTGATCTGGGCGGTTTTTCTTTTTGGTCAGACGATTGGCTCGCGCGTGTCACTTGCGGGCACAGTCGGGATGGAATTGACTGCCTTTGGGGCGGCGCATACGCAAATACACTCGAATTGACCGAATTCACTTAGCAGAATTAGGAATTCAGTTAATCCGATTTTAGCACAGCGATCATTCATCAACGAAAAAAACTCGCCACTGGATCAGAGCAAAAGGTAACCCCAGATACTTTATGCGCTTATCGCGTCGTCAGGCGACTTGATCGCAAGACGCTGCTTTATTGTCTGTGGCACCTGTCTTGCACTCATCGCACGAGGGTAGTCCAGTTCCTCCGTTTCGGGCACATCGCCATAGAGCGCTTCGAATTCTACGAAATTGTCGAAAACCCGGCGGGAGACGTTGTCGATGAAAGTCTCTGCCTGAGCGCCGTTCGCAAGGATGATGTCATGCGCCTCTGTCTCGATATGGTAGACGGTGTAGCTGTCGCCTAGTTCGCTCAGCGGCACCCAATTGATACTGCCGCCGTTCACCAAGGCTCCCGCGTTGATCAACAGCGAGTCAATCAAAAGCGAGTGGTCGGCGGTCAGGGTAAGGTCGCGCAGTGGCACACCATCGTCCAAGGCGCCCGCGGCCACACGTACCGGCATTAGACGTTCTGCGGGCCCGAAGCGTGTTGATACGACCTGACGACCAACCCATTTCACCGGGATCGTCTTTCCATTTGCCGTAAGAATAGGGTCGCCAACCTTCAAATCCTCAACCGCGATCATGTCATCGGGCGTTGTAATTGATGTTCCGGCTAGAAAGCAGTTTACACTGCCCGGCGTCGGATCGCCCGCCACAAACGTGTCTGAACCATCTGCGTCGCGTTGCCAGGATTGCCCTGCTGTGCCCGCAACAACAATTTCGCCGCTGCCCACATGTATGGCGCCGAAATCAGAAGAAAAATCGGAAATATCAGAAGCCAAAAAACTGCCGATGGCTGGCGCAGCTAGGATGATGAATTGCGTCGTTCCGGGATTATAGAGGATCAGCGATTTGTCGGTGCCAATTCCAATTCCTGGTGAATCGCTGAACACTGCGGGTGAACCGACGCCGGTGAGCGATATGCCAGAGCCGTTGGAATCGACAATTGTAAAATAGCCACCGGCAGATATCACATCGCCGGAACCGAACGTATGTTTTAACGAGCCCAGGCCCCCGGTGGATAGACGTGCAACTGCCACCCATTCAAGTCTACTGACGAGAGTGTCGTATTGTGGAGTTCGATGAAAAGATCATTTCCATCGGCTACACCATCGCCATTGTAATCTTGCCCGGCGCCGGCTGGGTTTTGATGGAATTCGTTAATGACTACGCCGTTGAGGCTATCGGGCATAACAGGATTCCTTGTCCGACATTCCTCAATTAGAATGCCTTCTGGTGAATTTTGCCGCTATCTAGCGTCTCGAGCAACCCTTTTTGGCCCGCAATCTGGTTGTTTCGTTATGAATTGCACGCCCTGAACGAAATTTCCGGTCTCAGCGGCGTGAGAAATGTGGTTGTGTGTTTATTAATATCCGTTTGGAAGGGGTGGTTGAGCCGCTTTCGTTACGGTTTTTTCTGCGGACATCCTCAAACAGAAAACGGTGGTGAACGTAGCAGGTGGATGCCTGAGAAGGTGCAGTTGAATGAGGGCCGCTGACGGCCACATCGGCAAGCAGGAAAGTGATCGCATCAGCGCGGCAAACGCCCCTTTCGTCAATCTCTTCTGGCGTTTCAGCGCTTTGCAGAAAGCCCCCGAGATTTTTGGCCAGTGCACGGAATTGAAGGCAGACCGCATACGGCGCCATGCCCATGCAGAACGGACGCGTCCAGTTGATCGCTTGTTTGCCTTTCTCTTCATCCACTCCTCAGTGGTGAAGATGAGCCAGAAACCTTCCCTCTATGATACGCCGAAAATTTCAATCCAATGAGTTCCGGCCCACTCGCGTGAATGACAGCTACGCGGACAAAGCTGACCATAAATTTCCCTGGCGAACTTGTGTTATTGACCAGCTATCCACAATCTACGAAATCCAGAAACAGTCCTTTGTCGTTTCAGGTTTCATGCAGTCCGTCACGGACCTTTTCTAGCGCTGCTGCAAGAAACGCGATCACATTCTCGATTTGCGAAATTCGTTCTTTGAGTTCGGCCATTTTTGCGACAATGACGTTCTCCGCCTCAGACGGATCACATGTGCCGAAGAACGCCTTCATGAGCTCGCGCAGGTCGGAAATTGATATGCCCGCCTCCCGGCCAGAGCTTACGAACCTCAATTGCAATAAGACGTCGTCGCTGTAGTCACGATAGTTGTTGGTTTCGCTTTGGCTGGCTGAAGACGAGATTAAACCGTTCTTTTCATACAGCCGAATGGTGTCACGGCTCAGGCCGGATCTTTCGGAAAGTTCACCTATTTTCATCGACACCTCCAAACCATGGACCATGGTCTATTGTTCTATAATTTAGGTTCCCTCATGTAGTGTTGCGAATCGAATTGCAACCTCAGAGATCGGACAGGACAGCTTCATGTCACAGAAAATTGTCATTATTGGCGGCGGCTACGTCGGGGCCGAACTCGCGAAAGCCTTGGACGACACCGCACAAGTCACATTGATCGAGCCGCGCAGCCATTTCGTTCACGCACCGGCTATGATCCGCGCGGTTGTTGATCCTTCGTTGCTGGATCGCGCGCTAATTCCATATGACGGACTACTCAAGAACGGCCGGATTTTAGCATCAAAGGCGACTGGTATTGACGCAAAGGGCGTAACATTGGACGACGGCGCAAAGATTGATGCGGATCAAATCGTTGTTGCTACCGGTTCTGGTAACGCCATGCCCTTCAAGCCTCAAGGCGCCGACATCGCGGGTCTCAGGGCGGACAATCAGCGTATTCACCAGCAACTCAAAGCGGCGCGGAGCATCGGTATTGTTGGGGCTGGCGCCGTTGGCACCGAGCTTGCGGGCGAAATCGCCTTTGCCATGCCGGACAAGAAAGTGACGCTAATATCAAGCGACACCGCATTGTTCCCGACGATGCCATCAAAGCTGGGCACCTCTCTTGCTGTGAAATTACGTAAGGCTGGAGTCACGCTCATTCTCGGCCAGAGGGCTAAGGACCTCAAAAGCATGACCGAGCCATACACGGGCAGTCTAGTGCTTGCCGATGGTACACAACACGATTTCGACCTGATCTTCCCTGTGATCGGATCGCGCGCAAATTCTGAGTTGCTCGAAACGCTGTTAGGTGTCGAAAAATCAACGGCGAACCGTATCAAAGTCGATCCGTGGATGCGCCCATCCTCGCTGCCGAACGTCTTTGCGGCGGGCGATGTCGCGGATGCAGGCGACGGTATGACGATCGTTGCCACAAGCCGCCAACTGCCTTGGCTCAAGGCGGCGTTATCGGGTTTAGCTCAGGGCAAAACCGTAGAAGAGTTAAAGCCGTACAAGCCATGGGGCAACAAGGCGCCGATCCTTGTGCCGCTTGGTCCCAAGCAGGGGAATTCATTCCTCGGCTTCTTCACCGCTGGAGACTTCCTGACCAGCAAGATGAAGGGCCAAGATCTGTTCCTCAAGAAATACAATAAACTCTTGGGTCGAAAGGGCTGATCAAGCCCACGCGAATGGCGCAGATATTATGGAAAAATAGATGACTGAGTTTTTGAAACACGACGCTATGCATTTGCCGTTCCCGATGGCAGACCGGGAGACAGATTTCGAATGGTGGTATTTTGACGCTGATCTGGACACTGGCGATCATGTCGTTGTGATGTGGTCCACCAATGATACCCGTGTGTCGCCGCGACAGCCGACTGTCCGCCTGAACATTTTCGCACCCGACGGTCGTGAAATAAGCGAATTGGTCCGATATTCTGACGATCAGGTCAGCCTGTCCTACGAAAAATGTGACGTCCATATTGGCGAAGACTTTTGCGTCGATCAGGGCGACCATTTTGAGCTTAAAGCTCTGTCCAATGGTCACGGGGTTCACCTGAAACTCTACAAAGATTTCCCATCTTGGGTTGTTGGCAGAACGCCCGAAGAAATGGCGGTGGCCGCCATGGGCTGGACCATCGCAGTGCCGCAAGGGCGCGTTGAAGGGACACTTATCAAAGATGGGGTCGAGACTGCCGTCAAAGGCAGCGGGTACCGCGATCACAACTGGGGCAAAATCCCTGTGTCAGCCGGGAAACGCAATTGGTATTGGGGCAAGCTGCACACACCTGAATATTCAGTGGACTACTCGGTTATGATCCTGCGCGAAGGCCCGCCGCAGTTTAGTTGCCTCGTCTTCTCGAAGGATGGAGCTGTCATTGATCCTGTCTTCAATCGCGTGGGTTTGACGATGACCGGCTCGGTCGAAATTATGGTCCCGGCGAGCGAGAGTGAACTGGGCCTGCCCTATGGAAAAACCCTCAAAATGAAGGCCTCTCAAGGTGACTTCGAGATCGAGTTCCAGATAGACCAAGACCATCTTGTTATGGTCGAGCGGCCCCTGAAAGAATGCGCCCCAAACGGGGAACCCGCTTACCGTTACATTGGGAACGAGACCATTCGGATCACCAAAGCTGGCGAAACGCAGGAATTCAAAACAAAGGCGCTGCACGAGATTGTCTTCACCATACGCGAAGATGACAAATATGATGGGTACGAAGGCTAAAAGAACCGCACTCAAGATCATCGTCTGCTTTGGACTGGATCCAGCTATTTTGCAGGGCCTTGGCAAGCGACAGACACGCGGAAGAAGGGTGAATTCGCTACCGCGGCACGAATGATGGCTGCAGCTCCGAACTGTCAAAAAACTGCGTAAGGCATTACGTTTAGAGCTCAGTGATTGTCATACCGAGCTAAGAAGTATCGAAGTCTCACTGTTTGTGATCCCCGGAATGCCCCGCACTTCGCGCAACACGCGATCGAAATCACTAAGGCTTTCTGCGCTGAGCTGCGCAACCAAATCCCAATTTCCATTGGTTGAATGCAATTGATGAAGCGCTGCTATCCCGCGCAAACTACGGATGACTTGGGTTGTGGATTGACCTGACACCTCGATCATCATGATCGCCTGCACCCCGTTTGGCCCGCTGTCTTCGCGCGCGCGAATGGTAAATCCCAACACCGCGCCACTGTCCAACAATCTGTCCAAACGTGTCTGCACGGTAGCACGCGACACCTGCAGCAGTGTCGCGAGCTTCGAGATAGATGCCCGGCCATCTTCGCGGAGGATCGCGATCAGTTTTCGGTCGAGGGCATCGTACATGTGCATAACAATATTTATAATTGGAGTTATCAAAATGTGCAATATGCATGTAAATATTTAGTGCACTGAGCCTGCAAACTGTCATCACTGCAGTCTATTCTCTCGGAGACCCTGCAGCAAAAGGCCCGTTTCCATGTCCCGTTCTTCCGTTCAGGCACCGTCATCGGTCGTCATGATCCGCCCACATCGTTTCACACCCAACACGTTGACGGCGCGAGACAACCACTTTCAAACCGATGGTGGTGCAGACGCTGCAACTGTCGCCAGAACCGCGCTTGACGAAGTGACCCGCGCCGCCGAGTCACTAAGGAATGTGGGTGTGCGGGTACATCTGTTCGAGGACGAAGGCACGTCGACACCAGATTCTGTTTTTCCGAACAATTGGTTTTCGACCCATTCCGGCGGGCATGTCGCCGTTTATCCAATGTATGCGCCAAACCGCCGGGCTGAACGGCGGCAGGATGTGCTGGAAATGTTGAAACACACCTACCGTGTCCAGGATATCATTGATTATTCCGGCCTGGAGCAGGACGATCTGTTCCTCGAAGGGACCGGAGCCATGGTGATCGACCATTTGGAACGGGTCGCCTACGCAGCACGCTCTAAACGCACCAGTGAGATTTTGCTTGAACGCTTTTGTACCCATTTCAACTACGAACCCGTGGTGTTCGACGCTGTGGATACCCACAATCAGTCGGTTTATCACACCAACGTTTTGATGTGCATTGGAACCGATTTTGCAATGGTCGGCCTGTGCGCGCTTCCCGATGCCGCCCGTCGCCGCGATGTGGCCGAGCGGTTACGCCGGGGTGAGCGGGACATTGTGGATCTGACCCACGAGCAAGTCGCCAATTTCGCAGGCAATGCCATCGAATTGCAGGGACGGAATGGGTTGACTTTGGCCTTGTCGTCTCGGGCTTTGCGGTCGCTGGAGCCTGCGCAGATCAAAACGCTAGAACGCCATGTCTCGCTGCTGCCGCTGGACATTCCCACCATCGAACACGCTGGTGGCTCTGTCCGCTGCATGATTGCCGGGCTACATCTAAGCGCCCGTTCCCCTAAAAACGCCTGACGAGGTTCCCATGTCTCCTATGCCTTCTAAACGCGCCTATGTGCCCTTTGTCTCCGTGGAACATATGATGGGGCTCGTGCATCATATAGGTATCGAGCAACTTCTGACCGATCTGGCCACCGAGATAGAAGCCGATTTCCTCCGTTGGCCCCTGTTTGACAAAACGCCCCGCGTGGCGTCGCATTCTGATGTGGGGGTGATCGAGTTGATGCCGACCTCGGATGGCGAAACCTATGGGTTCAAATACGTGAACGGCCACCCCAAGAACACTGCCGAAGGTCTTCAGACAGTGACCGCCTTTGGCCTTTTGGCCGAAGTAGATAGCGGCTATCCCACCTTGCTAAGCGAAATGACCTTGCTGACGGCTCTGCGCACCGCGGCGACCAGCGCCATGGCCGCCAAACATTTGGCGCCCAAAGGTGCACGGACCATGGCAATGATCGGCAATGGAGCGCAATCCGAATTTCAATGCCTCGCGTTCAAAGCGGTTTGCGGCATCGACACAATACGGCTTTATGATATCGACACCTCCGCCACGACTCGCTGCGCACGCAATCTTGCGGCCAATGGGCTGACTGTGTTGGAATGCCGATCTGGTCAGGAGGCGATAGAAGGCGCGCAGATCATCACCACCTGCACGGCAGACAAGCAATATGCAACAATCCTCACCGACAACATGGTTGGCAGCGGCGTGCATATCAACGCGATCGGCGGCGACTGTCCCGGCAAGACCGAACTACATCGAGATATTTTGCTGCGCTCGTCAATTTTTGTGGAGTATCCGCCCCAGACCCGAATAGAGGGTGAAATCCAGCAGTTGGAGCACGATCATGAAGTGACCGAACTTTGGCAGGTCATCGAAGGTCAAGCCAGCGGACGTACGGATGACAGGCAAATCACCCTGTTCGACAGTGTGGGCTTTGCCATCGAAGATTTCAGTGCCCTGCGTTATATCGCGAAAGCGGTCAAAGGCACTCCGTTCTTCACACAGCTCGACATGATCGCCGACCCTGACGACCCGCGCGACCTGTTCGGGATGTTTCAACGAGCGAAGCCAGAAAGCCAATAAGCTTTCGTAACGCAGCATGAGTAAAGTTCAAACCAACTACAAATCCGGACCTTCATTCATAGTGCAGCACTCAGTAAACTGCGCTCAATCCGGACAATCACCACTGGTTGGCACTGTTCACATCCAACGCGGAACATTCGGTCAGAACGGCTCAATGCACGGCTTCGAGCCTTTTAGCGGCGCTCTTGAGTAAGAGCCGTGCGTAAAATCGATGGGCTGGCCCAAAGAGGCGTTCGGCCCCATGGACACGCGGCGCGCCGTTGCGCCCGGTTTGCGGCAAGATCGCTGAACCAAAATAAAGCGCGGTGCCGCCATGATCATTGGGCCGCGCCATCCACCAGCTTCGAATGGGCGATTTACCGGGTTGCATTATTATCTGATCGGCAGCGCGGCTTTCCGCGGCCCAGATTAGGATATCGGGGCGCGTGCCCGCCAAACAGGAGTCAATCACGCCGGTTTCGATCCGGCAACCATAGGTCATGCGCAAAAGCAAACCCTCGGGCCGAAAGGCAGGCGAAGCGAAAAAGCCCGCCAAATATTGTGCAAGCGACATGCGCATCGGGATGTCTATCCGAAAGCAATCGTAAGCGGCGGCTTCAATCTGTTGATACCTTTCAAGAAAAGCGCCATCGGGCAGGGGAGCGGCTTGAACAGAACGCATGACAGGACACCGTGAGATAATGTGGCTTTGGGTTATATGAGGGGCGATCCATCCCTTTAGTAGCCTCGCGCGTCCGGACAATTCCGCACACCTTTGCGTGAGCAGGGCTATTTTCGCAGCGCGCCCTCGGGCAGTCTGCCTTTCAAATGAATTGGGAGGTTTCTCTATGCGCAATTTGCTTTTTGCTGCCGCGGCCGCTGTCAGTTTGACCATGCCAGCGCAGGCTGATCCAAATTTTTGGCAACATGAATGGCCCAATACGGATTTTAGCCAACGCTCGGTGGATTGGATCGAGATTATGTCGGGCGGTCCGCCACGCGATGGCATTCCGGCGATTGATGGCCCCAGCTTTATTGCTGTGGGTGACGAAACCCGTATCGGTGCCACCGAACCTGTTGTTGCGGTCGAAATCGACGGCGAAACCCCGCGCGCCTATCCAATCCGCTATCTGACATGGCATGAAATCGTGAATGATGTGGTTGGGGATTTGCCGATTGCGGTGACGTTCTGCCCGCTTTGCAACTCGGCCATTACCTTTGACCGGCGCGTGGAGGGCGCGGTGCTGAGCTTTGGCGTTTCAGGCAAGCTTCGAAATTCCGATATGATCATGTATGACCGCGAAACCGAAAGCTGGTGGCAGCAAGCCATTGGCGAAGGGGTTGTCGGTGTTCATACCGGCACCGAATTGACCGCATTGCCGACATGGATGGAAAGCTGGGCCGAGTTTTCGGCGCGCAACCCTGATGGGTTGGTCATGGATGAGCCGCGTGCCGCGCGCGCTTACGGGCAAAACCCTTATGTTGGCTATGACAGCCTGCGCAGTCCATTTTTGTATAGTGGCGAAAATCCACCCCATGACATTCCGCCGCTGGTGCGGGTTGTCCGCGTTGGTGACAGGGCTTGGCCGCTAACGCGGATGGCAGAGATTGAAGAGGTGACCGAGGCTGGCGTGACAATCTCATGGCGCTCTGGGCAATCGTCGGCCCTTGATAGCCGCGCAATTTCAGCAGGGCGCGATGTCGGAACGATCCGCGTGCGCGATGATGCTGGCAATGATCTGCCCCATGATGTGATGTTCGCCTTTGCCTTTCACGCGTTTTGGCCAGACGGCACTTGGATGCTGGGCGAATAACGAGCCCGCCCGCATCGCTGCAATTCCACGCGAAATGCTGCAACATGCTTGACCTTCTGCGCGCGCGCCAATAGCTGACGCTCATGGCGCGCTCACCTCTTTTACAGCTTTCAGATATCTCGCTGACTTTCGGCGGTGATCCGGTTTTTGATGACCTGTCATTGGTCGTTCATGAGGGCGACCGTGTCGCGCTGGTGGGGCGCAATGGCTCGGGTAAATCAACTTTGATGAAGGTCATGGCCGGCTTGGTCGAATCCGATCAGGGGCAGGTTATTGCCTCGCCCGGCATTCATGTCGGATATATGGAGCAAGACCCCGATTTTGCAGGTTTCGCGACGCTCGGCGACTATGCCACCAGCCAGTTGGATGTCAGCGATGAATGGCGGGTTGAGGCCGTGGCCGAAGGGCTGAAATTGCAACTTGATGCCAGCCCGGATGCCGCATCGGGCGGTGAACGCCGCCGCGCGGCTTTGGCAAAGCTTCTGGCAGAAGCGCCCGAGCTGATGTTGCTCGACGAGCCAACCAACCATTTGGATATTGAGGCGATTGCCTGGCTTGAACGCCAGTTGAAGGAAACGCGGGCCGGGTACGTTCTGATCAGCCACGACCGTGCCTTTTTGAACGCGCTGACCCGCGCGACGCTCTGGATTGATCGCGGTCAAGTTCGGCGCAATGAGAAAGGCTTTGGAGATTTCGAGGCGTGGCGCGACAAACTTTGGGAAGAGGAAGACATTTCACGCCACAAGCTGGATCGCAAAATCAAATCCGAAGCGCGATGGGCCGTGGAAGGCATCAGCGCCCGGCGTAAGCGGAATATGGGCCGCGTGCGTGCACTTGGTGAATTGCGGCAAGAACGCTCGAGCATGATCCGCCGCCAAGGCACGGCAGCGATGGCGATAGAGGAAGGCACGAAATCCGGTAAGCGGGTGATCGAGGCGCGCGGGATCTCAAAATCCTACGAAGGCAGAACGATCTTTAAACCATTCGATCTACGCGTTTTGCGCGGCGACCGGGTGGCGTTTGTTGGCCCCAATGGGGTTGGAAAAACCACGCTTCTTAAAACCCTGACGGGTGAGATCGCGCCCGATACCGGCACTGTTGATCACGGCACCAACCTTGAAATGGCGGTTTTCGATCAGACCCGTGCAGCGCTGGACCCCAATGCAACGCTTTGGGATAGCTTATCGCTTGACCCCTCGATGGCGGTCTCCGGGTCTTCGGATCAGGTCATGGTGCGCGGGCGGCCCAAACATGTTGTGGGCTATCTCAAAGAATTCCTCTTTGACGAGCGTCAAGCGCGGGCCCCGGTTCGCTCGCTTTCTGGCGGTGAAAAAGCCCGGCTGTTGCTGGCGCGTTTGATGGCGCGCGAAAGCAACGTGCTGGTGCTGGATGAACCGACAAACGACCTTGATGTTGAAACGCTCGATCTTCTGCAAGATCTCTTGGGCGAATACCCTGGAACGGTTCTGCTGGTCAGCCACGATCGCGATTTTATTGACCGCGTGGCGACAACAACCATCGCAATGGAAGGCGACGGCCTGGCAACGGCTTATGCCGGGGGCTGGTCTGATTACCGTGCTCAGCGCAAAACAATGCGTGCGCCCGAACCTGAAAAGCCCGCGAAAGCGAAACCGGCTGCTGCTGCCCCTAAAGCATCTGTCGAAAAAGGTGGCCTAAGCTATACGGAACGCCACAGGTTAGAAGCTTTGCCCGCCGAGATTGAGCGCCTTGAGGCCGAGATCGCCAAGCTGGAAGAATTCTTGTCCGACCCTGAGCTTTTCACGCGTGAGCCTGCAAAGTTTCAAAAGGCCACGGACGGGCTTGTCGCCCGGCACGCAAAGCTGTCGGACGCAGAAGAAGAATGGTTGGCTTTGGAAGAAAAATCTGGGGCTTAACGGCTTGCCAATTGCGTCAGCGTCACACCCGCGGCCATGACCAGAATGCCAAGCGCCCGGATACTGTCGATGGGCGTTTGCGTTGCGCCAAAAAGGCCAAAGTGATCGATGGCCGCCGCAGAAATCAGTTGCCCGATCAGAACAAAGAAAACCGAGTTACCCACACCAAATTCTGGCGCGATATAAGTGACGGACAGCACATAAAACGCCACAAACGTGCCTGCCAGAAATAAGTGCAGGGGCTGAGAGGCCAATTGCATTAGCGGACGAACCCCCGTCACCAATGTCGCAACTCCAGCGACGGCTAGGGCGACGATGAACAAAATAAACGCCGCCGCCGCCGGTGAGCCGATATTGGCCCCAAGGCGCGCATTTAAGGCCGCAAGGATCGGAATCCCGAGCCCTGCCGCCAGCATGATCAGTGCATGTTGTGTCATCTGCGGGCCCTTCATTGTGCAAGGGCAGCATTCAAGGATTGACCCGCTTGTGCAATTGGACCCCTAGCCGCAGCACGCAGTTGATGAGGCGTGCGAGCTGCCACAGCAACCGGTCGTGGCAAGACTTGGCTGCATCGGCGCCTCTGCTGCTGGCTTGCAAAGCGCACGCGCGGGGCTAAGCGAAACAACCGCCTGTTCGTCTTCCTGACGGACGTCGTCAATATGCAGCGTTTGCAGGCCGGAATTGCCGGGTGAGAACTCGATTGAGACAGGTAAATCCGTGATCTGGGGCAGGGCGGCTACGCCTTTACGCAAGATCCCGGCCAATTTTCCGGCAGTCATTGGAGCTCCGCCATTTGCATCCAACATTTGCAAGGACACTTCGCGCCAGTCGCGCCTGTTTGCTCCACAATCAAGGCTGGTGATCCCAGCGAGTTTAATCTCGGTCAGGTGAAAACCCGGCTGGCTTTCGAGATCGCCAATGCGCAAAGTCACCGGTGTATCGGGCAGGGCGGATGATAATTTTTCTTGCAGAGAGTTAATGTTCATTGCCGTTTTCCTTTATTTCAACTAGTCTTGAAATAACACTTAACCCTACGAGATAATCATTTCAATGATTCTTGAAATATGAATGACACCCAAGCTCTGGCATCCTTTGCTGCCCTCTCGAATGAAACGCGTTTGACGATCCTGAAACGCCTTGTGCGGGCTGGGCCCTCTGGCATGACGGCGGGGGATGTGGCTGCGGCTGTTGGCGCCAGCCCGTCGCGCGCATCCTTTCACCTTGCGGCCATTGCCGAAACAGGATTGATCACTTCAACGCGTCAATCCCGCCAGATCATATACAAGGCAAATTTCGAAACGCTTGGCGCGTTGATGCGGTTTTTCCTGACCGACTGCTGCGCAGATCATCCTGATGTGGTGAGCTGCTGCTAGGGTTTAAAATGATTTTTGTTTAACGGGGCAATCGGAAATCGTTCCGAAATTTACAAATGACGCATTCGGAAACTTGCTGCCAAGGTCTGCTTCGAGTCCGTTGTGACAGATGCTGCAAAAGGCGCGAATGTCGGCACTGTGGAAGACAGCAACAGATTTTGGAGTGCTCCAAGCCGTGATGAATTTCGAAGAACTTCAGGAACTACTTGCAAATTGGTACGAGGTACCAACAACCGAGTTGGGAGCGCCAGACGACGTTCTGCCTCAAGGTCTCAACCCAATACTTGAAGACTTTTATCGCCGATTTGGAGCACTTACCCTGCTCAAATCACCATTCGCGCATCCGAGCTCCTCTCATTCGCCGCTGTCATGCCAGGATCAGGTCGTCCCTTTCGATGAACTGAAATCCGAAGATGGCTACACAATCTTCAGCGTTGAAAATCAGGGTGTGTTTGTAGTTGCCGCCAGCGACGACCCCGCTGATCCCAATACTTACGCCAAAGGCGATGCCGTTTTTGATGAAAGGCTTAAGGAATTCGCCGATGTTCGTGTCCCGCTGCGGGAATGCCTCGTTACCTGCGTGCTTCGTGAAACTGTGATGAGCGTCCGCGATCGTTATCGCCGGATCACACCCGACAGCTTAAAAAACGACTTACTGGCGGCTCGGGCCGGAAAAACCGTGCGAAGCCGCTATATATGGAGCGACAATTATTGCACCTTTCACCTGTCCAATGACGTGTGGTTCATGGACTGGGATGGGATGCAGTTTTCGGCTCATCGCGGTCTGTGGCGGCAAGGCCGTTCCACTTGGCAAGAACAAGTATTTGAGAATGGCGGTGGCTGGTCTTCCGGCCCAGCTGAACCAACGATGATGCAGAAACTAGAGCGCTTCATTACTGGCTTCCGTAAATAAATCAGTCACTGCTACATTGTTCTTGAAAGTCAGTAACGTCCCGCAGAGCCGACTTTAGACTCGGCGACACATCTACGAGCAGATCCCGCGCGTTTCAGCGTCATCCCATGATAATGTCACCTCGGGCCTGCTGACCCGTTCGTTGAGCGGGGTGAGGTCCATATATGCACTCAAAATAGTCTCGATCCGGCCGGTCCGCGCGCCCTGCGGGTCGAGGGCGCGGCAGCAGATGTATTCCTCTACCAAACTGGCCTGTTGTTCATAGCCATAGTCAAGGTAATCCCGGCTTTCAGAGGGATCGAAAAGATAGGGATCATCGCTGATCCAATGTTCGGATGCGCCGCGCAAAGGGTGATACCCAGTTTCAGCCCGCTGCTGCCATTGCCAGATATGGGTCATCTCATGGGCGAAATACATCGCCGCAACCAGATGCATGCGGTCGGGGTAATCGCGCAAGTAATCCTCGAGGTAATAATCCGGCGCGACCCAGACATGATTGAATACCACCATCCCTGCCGTTGATGTCTGGACGGTGGGCGATGTCGGCGCGGGAAAAATGCGCTCACGGCAAGTGGTTTGCGGTCGGGTCGGGCGGGTATGGCTGCGCAGGCCAATAAACGGCATCTCGATCATCCGGATGCGGTCGGTTTGCAGCTCTGGCTGCAATTCGCCCATGAAGTGACGTTCGGCCTCGGTCAGGGGGCGCCCGCAAGCGGCAAGGGTGAGAATCAGAAGAAGCCAACGCATAACCGCCAGTTTACCGGCTTAGATCGACATGGCCAGAACCTGACTGATTTGGGTCAGGCCACGCCTCGATTGCGCCATCCAGATATTGAACGCCTCTTGCACAGCCCTCATCGAGGATTTCGACGCGGCAGGCTTGTCAATCACGCCCTCGGCAATCAAACGCCCCGTCACATCCCGGCTGAGGATGAAGCTATCCTTGCCCAAGAACCGAAGCGCGTATTGCCCGGTCATTGCCCCCAGACGCGAGCCGTCTTGCTTCATGCGCGCCAAGAGGCCGATATGATCCGTTGTCGGCCAATCCGCGATCACTCGGCCTATGCCGCCTTCTACGCGAAAACTTTGCACAAAGACCGCATTGTCGCGAACGGTGGCGATCTTGGGGGCATTGCGCACGATCCGAGTGTCACTGACCAATGCATCAAACCAGGCATCATCCATCATCGCGCAGCGGCCGATGTCAAAACCATGAAAAGCGGCTTCGAACCCGTCCCACTTCGCTTCGATCACTTTCCAGTTGAACCCGGCCTGAAAAACGCCGCGGGTAAATTGCGCGAGCCAGCGATCTTCGGGGATTTTGGCGATGTCATCGGCCGCCAGAGGGGTGCTGAGCCGTTCGGCCAAAGCTTGCGGCCCATGACGGCGCTCGGCAATATCATAGATCTCGTCAAAACTGCGCATCTTCGGGGGCTCCTTACTGGCACGTGGGAGTATATCAGTCGGGCCAGCCGCGCGAAGGCGCGTTTTTGCATGGGGCCATGCAATTCTGCGCAATTGGCCTGAGTGATATCCAATATCAGGCGCGCGATTTTGAATGTCAGGCCGGGGCCGGTCAGGGTGATGGCATCGCGGGGGAATTCCCCCTGTGCATTTAACCCTAACCTAATGCTTTTTAATAAGGAATTTTGACATGAAAGCAGTAAAGACCCTCGTTGCCGCCGGACTGGCCGCAGCCACACTCGCCCCCATCGCCGCATCGGCCGATACGGTGATCATCACCCGCCACGTCGTGACCACAGACCACGTGCAGCCTCAACTGTTCTACCCGGCGCCCGCGTATCTGCCGCGCCCCGCACCAGTGGTTGTGCCGCGCCTGATCCCGCTGCCATTCCCATGGCCCGCTCCGGTTTGCCTGAGCTGCCCATCGGTGGTGATGGATGAGGATTTCGCCCAAACCCCACGCGTCATGGTCCTGCGCTAAGACAAATGGCCCCTTCGGATTTGATCTCCACCGGAGGGGTTATTCTTCGACCCCAAGCGAGGCTTTGAGCGCGTTCATCACGTCCATATAGGCCGTATCAATCTGGTAATCGGTGGGCAGGTCGACGGGATCGAAAAAGAACTCAAACACATCCATCCATTCATAATGCACATGTTTGCGCCGGTCGCCGAGGTCATGGATCACGGTCGAGCGGATTTTGGCGTCTTCGCCTGGGCCAGTAAAAGTGCGAAAGGTCAGCGCCATAAATTCCAGATGCGCGCGGTAGAACTCTTCGGACAGGAGATGTCGGTTGATATTCACCTCTTTATCCAGCCGCCGCTTGGTATCGATGAGGTCGGCAGGCGAGACCTCTTTCCAATAGCCCACCAGCCGGATGAAACAGTAAATGCGGTTAAGATCCGGAGCGATGCGGTCATAAATCTCCAACCGCCGCGCGATGAGAGGGCGGGATTGCCAGAGCGCATGATCGATGGATGTGAGCCGCAATATCAGCGCCCCGCCGAGACCGGCAGCCAAGAGAAAAAACAGGATTTGCAGCCAAAGGGGCATGTGAGAGACCTTTTCAGACCCTCAAGCTACCACCCCTAGGCCCGGAATCAAGCGTAGCGCCGGGCCGAGCGGCGTCCCGCCCCCCGGGATGCCGCTTTGGTGAGGTCTGCACACCGCTCAAATGTCATACAGACTTGGAGAGATAAATTGCACCCGATCAGAGCTCAGAGCGTCCTCCCACGGGCCGCCGCTGACCAAATTACTTTGCCCAAAAATCTCTATTGAGCGATCCAGCTTGATGAAAAATTCGAACTTGCTCGAAAACAGACTTGGCATCTGGGTTTTCAACGGCCAATCGGTTTGCTGCCGTCCAGTCTACTTCGACTCTTTCTCGGGCCTGAATTTCGATAGTGGATTCGGTCTCGGGGTCTGTTGATAGAATTATTACTCCAACCCCGTGCTGCCCCGCAAGCATACGCAATTCGTCGAGGGTTCCCTTCCCAGAAATTTCAGCGGCTACCAAATAAGCGAAATTTGCCCACGCGGAATTGCTTAGCGTTTGAAAAAAAACCTCTCGTAAGTTGGATCGATTGACGAGTTTCTTGACCTCGAACGACCAGAGTCTCGAACTCGCGTCGGAACGTGCCTGGACTAGTGCCGTAATCGTTTGGCCCCATTTCTCACTGAGCACCTGGAAGCCAATTAAATCGGGGTGAAGCCATTGGTTCCCCTTCTTCCCTTGACTGTTTTTCGATTTCTTTTCGTCGATCCGCTTCCCAAGAATTGCATGGGATTCCAAAAGGTATTTAGCGAGGATAGGATACAGATCATGCTCCGAATATGCCCCTTCGGTATTGCCCGGAGGTTCATTTTCGACCGCAAAAATTTCTTCCTCATCAGAGAGTTCGGTAAAGTAATATCTCCGCGGTTTGTCTTCAGTCATACGCAGGTGTGGGTGCTTCTCTATTGCGGGGCGGTTTGAACCGATCTCGCTTTGCACTTGTGCCTTCATCTCATCAAAGCCCCCGTCTTTAATTATCGGGTTTTTGCTTTTTTGTTTTTTTTGTTCCGCCCACTTTTCGTTTTCTCTAACGATTGTCGTAGCCAATTGGTTGCCCGTAAGCCTCTCGCCTTTTCTTGCCTTAAGGGTATCGGAAATGATTTGGACCAAGGTTTTAGACATCCAATTCCTCCACAAACTTTGCGTTCTCCTGAATGTACTGGAACCGCAGCTCCGGCTTTTTCCCCATCAGCCGCTCGACCAGATCGCCGGTTTCTCCGGGTTCGTCCTCGTCGATGCTCACTTGGATCAGCACGCGCTCTTCGGGGTCCATCGTGGTTTCTTTGAGGTCCTTGGCGTCCATTTCCCCAAGACCCTTGAACCGCGAGACGTCGATTTTGCCTTTGCCGCCAAGGCCTTTTTCCAACCATTCATCGCGCTCGGCCTCATCGAGGCAATAGACCCGTTTGGCGCCTTGCGTCAGGCGAAAGAGGGGTGGGCAAGCCAGATAGAGGTGCCCTGCATCGATCATAGGGCGCATTTGGGTGAAGAAAAACGTCATCAAAAGCGAGGCAATATGCGCGCCGTCGACATCCGCATCGGTCATGATTACGATCTTATCGTAGCGCAGATCATCGATGTTGAACTTAGTGCCCAGACCCACGCCCATCGCCTGACAAAGATCGTTGATCTCCGCGTTAGACGACATCTTGGAAGACGCCGCCCCCAGCACGTTCAGGATTTTCCCACGTAGGGGCAGCAGCGCTTGGGTTTTGCGATTACGCGCCATCTTGGCCGAACCACCCGCAGAGTCGCCCTCGACAATGAAAAGTTCCGTCCCGTCGCGGTTGGAGTTTGAGCAATCCACCAGTTTGCCCGGCAGGCGCAGCCGTTTGGTGGCGCTTTTGCGTTGCGTTTCTTTTTCCTGACGGCGGCGCAGACGTTCCTCGGCCCTCAGGATCAAGAAATCAAGGATCGCCCCCGCGGCTTTGGTGTCAGCTGCCAGCCAATTGTCAAAGTGATCGCGCACCGCGCCTTCGACCAGCTTCTGCGCCTCGGTTGTTGCCAAACGGTCCTTGGTCTGGCCGACAAATTCAGGTTCGCGAATGAAGCAAGACACCAAGGCGCAGCCGCCGGTTGTCAGGTCATCGCGGTTGATCTGCGCGGCTTTTTTATTGCCGACAAGCTCTCCATAAGCACGGATGCCTTTCAGGATCGCGGCCCAGAACCCGGCCTCGTGCGTGCCGCCTTCGGGGGTGGGGACGGTGTTACAATAGCTCTGGATGAACCCGTCGCGGGACGGCGTCCAGTTGATCGCCCATTCGACTTTGCCGGGGGTGTTGAACCGCTCTTTGAAATCAACAAGACCGGCGAAAGGTTCGGGCGTGTAGGTCGACGCGCTGCCCATCGTTTCTTTCAGGTAATCCGAAAGCCCGCCGGGGAAGTGGAACGTCGCCTCGGTCGGGGTTTCTCCGTCATCGATCGCTGTTTTCCAACGAATTTCCACGCCGGAAAAAAGGTAGGCCTTCGAGCGGACCATCTGCATCAGCCGTGCGGGTTTGAACCGGTGGCGGCCAAAGATGTCGGCATCTGCGTGGAAGATCACCGTGGTGCCGCGCCGATTGGGGGCAGGGCCAACGGCCTCTACCGGGCCTTGGGGGATGCCGCGGGAAAACTCTTGCGCAAACAGCTCGCGATTGCGGGCCACTTCGACGCGCAGGTGATCCGACAACGCGTTTACGACCGACACACCAACCCCGTGCAAACCGCCCGAGGTTTCATAGGCGTCGCCCGAGAACTTACCGCCCGCGTGAAGGGTACATAGAATAACCTCGAGCGCGGATTTGTCCGGGAACTTTGGATGCGGATCAACCGGGATGCCGCGGCCATTGTCGCGGATGACCATCGAATAGTCTTCGCGCAGTTCAACCTCGATCCGGCTGGCATGTCCGGCGACAGCCTCATCCATCGAGTTGTCCAAAACCTCGGCCACAAGGTGATGCAGCGCGCGTTCATCCGTGCCGCCGATATACATGCCCGGACGCTTGCGCACCGGTTCCAGCCCCTCAAGGACTTCAATCGAGGACGCGTCATACCCTTTGGCGTCGCCCTGGGGCGAAAGAAGATCATCGGCCATTTTGCTGCTCATTTTTGCTCGTGTTCTTTGGGCCTAACCGTATCTCAGGGGCAGGGGGGCGAGCAAGCGTTGAGGCAATATTTTGCGGAAATGCTGTGGATGCCCCGCAAGGGATAGAAATTTTTTGATCATTTGATGCGGATCAAGGCGCGCTTTTTCGAATTCTGGCATGAGGCTGAGAGCCACAGAGAAAGGACCGCCGCCTATGACCAACCCCGCGCGCCCCACCACAGAGAAATCGCCTGCCGCACCGCTTGCGCCAAAAACAAACGGGAGTGTTTCCGCGCCTAAAGACGCCCTCGAAATTACGCCACTGAAGGAATTTGAGGCTGGCATTTATCCCTATGCGGAAAAACTTGGCCGCAAGGAATATGAAGCCGAGAAAGCCAAACTTCAGGCTGAGCTGTTGAAAGTTCAACTATGGGCGCAGGATACCGGGCAAAAATTTGTGCTGCTGTTCGAAGGGCGCGATGCAGCTGGCAAGGGCGGAACGATCAAGCGGTTTACCGAGCATCTAAACCCGAGATTTGCCCGCGTTGTGGCCTTGAACAAACCCACAGACGAAGAACGCGGTCAGTGGTTTTTCCAACGATATATCAACCATTTGCCGACCAAGGGCGAAATGGTTTTTTATGACCGGTCATGGTATAACCGTGCTGGGGTCGAGCGGGTGATGGGCTTTTGCGACCCTAATGAATATCTGGAATTCATGCGCCAAACACCTGAATTGGAGCGTATGCTGACGCGCTCGGGCATCCGTCTTTACAAGTTCTGGTTCTCTGTCACGCAAGAAGAACAGCAAAGTCGCTTTAAGTCTCGCGAATCCGATCCCCTGAAACAGTGGAAGCTTAGCCCCATTGATAAGGCTAGCCTTGATAAATGGGGCGATTACACTGAGGCGAAAGAGGCGATGTTTTTCTACACCAACACAGCCGATGCCCCTTGGACCATCGTAAAATCAAACGACAAAAAGCGCGCGCGTTTGAATGCGATGCGGTATTTCCTGTCGACACTGGATTATCCCGGAAAAGATCCCGAGATTGCTCAGGATGCCGATCCCCAGATTGTCGGCTCGGCAACCCAGGTTGTTCATCATGCTGACCACATATTGGGTACGTCGCTGCACCCTGACCACCGTCGTAGGTAAACAATAGGCATAAAAAAACGGCGCCTCACCCATGAAGCGCCGTTTTCGCGTGGAGGGGCACGCCCTCCAGGCAGAGCAACTTGTTGCTAGTAGGTTGCCACCATCCCAACGGATCCTGAATCGATAATGTTTCGCTGGACGGCAACCGATGCGATCGCCACCAGTTCAGCAACCTCGGCGTCAGACAAAAGGTTGTCATTATAGTCGAGAATGCCCTGTTCAAGTGCATCCAGCAATTCAGCATTTGTCATTTCATTTGCGAGATCAAAGAAATCCTCGGCTTGTTCCTCGGTCGTGAGTCCCAAATCGTATAGCTCGTCAAAATGCGAGGAATCGAAGGTCACAAACGCATCACTGACCTGCTGTGTCCGCAGTTCAGCTTCCAGCGTTGAGGCAAGGTTATCCAGTCCACCTTCAACAACCGTCGTCGCAGCGATGGCCATGCCAGAAACAGCAGCGGTCAACACGACCCAATCCACCGTTATGGCGCCGCTTTCGCTCCGAAGAAATTGCATAAAATTGAAGATTTTCATAAGGGTGTACTTTGTTTACGTTTCAGCCTCTTTTTTCATCAAAAAATGTGGCCGAAGTTGGGCGGAAAGCTTAATGAACAGGTAACAGTTCGGTTCCATATCGGAAACGTGTTTTGAATTTTACTATAAATTTTAGTGGTTTGCTCGTTCTTGCAAACATCTAAAATGTGGCAGGAATGCGGCGATGTCTAGCTTTGGTCATAATTTGAGGGCTGTTTTGGCCCTGGGGCTGCCATTGGCGGCCAGTCATCTTGCCCAACTTTCCATCAGTGTGACCGACACGTTGATGATCGGCTGGTATGGCGTGGACGAGCTTGCGGCGCTGTCGCTTGCCGGTCCTTGGTACTTCGTCATGTTTTTGATGGGTCAGGGTTTCGGAATTGCCGTTATGCCTTTGGTGGCCTCGGCCATCGCGACCGAAGATCACCGCCAGATCCGGCGCGTTACAAGAATGGGTCTATGGGTTTCAGTGATCGCGGGATTGGGAACAATGCCGCTATTGATCTTTAGCAAACCGATTTTGGTGGGGCTTGGTCAGGAAGAGCAAATCGCGCAGATGGCGCAGGATTACTTGCGTGTAGCTGGGTGGTCTTTGCCGCTTTTGCTGGTTGCCATGGTTCTGAAAAGTTATCTCTCTGCTCTTGAGCATGCGCAGATTGTTTTGTGGGCGACTATGGCTGGCTTCGGTCTGAATATTGCCCTGAACTATGCGTTTATCTTTGGCAATCTTGGTGCGCCAGAACTGGGCATACAGGGCGCCGCAATCGCGTCGCTTGGGACAACGGCGCTGACTTTGCTGGTGCTTTGTCTTTATGCGTTTTTTCATTCAACGTTGCGCCGCTATCAGATCTTCCTGCGCCTTTGGCGCCCCGATTGGGAGGCGTTTGGGCAGGTTCTGCGCCTTGGTTTGCCAATCAGCCTGACCGCACTGGCCGAAAGTGGGCTGTTCACGGCAAGTGCGTTCATGATGGGTTGGTTAGGAGAGGACGCATTGGCGGCCCACGGAATTGCTCTGCAAATCGCCGCCATGACCTTTATGATTCACATTGGCATCAGCTCGGCAGCGACTGTGTTGATTGGCCAAGCTTGGGGGCGCGGCGACGCAGAGGCGATGCGGCAAGCGGCCCGCGCGACGCTTGTTCTGTCCCTCAGTCTGGTTGCTTTGACAATTTTTGCGTTCCTCAGCATCCCGGATCTGCTGATCGGTGCCTTCTTAGATCCAGATGATCCTGCGCGCGACCGTCTTATCGCAATTGGGCGCGGGCTTTTGGCAATGGCGGCGCTGTTCCAACTTGCAGACGCGATGCAGGTAGTGGCCCTTGGGTTTCTGCGCGGCGTGCAGGATACGCGTTTGCCGATGATCTTTGCCGTGATCAGTTATTGGGTCATTGGCGCGCCGGCCTGTTACTTGTTGGGTTTCACGTTTGGGCTCGGCGGCGTTGGAATTTGGCTGGGGATGGCCATCGGCCTCAGCTTTGCGGCCACGTCAATGATGATCCGATTTTGGACCGGACCCATTCGAAAAATGGGCCCGGCGTGACGCACATTACGTCGTCAAAGCCGCCAAAATGCGGGCCCAAGACCGTGTGCCTTTGTGAAAGCTGGAAAGGTCGTATTTCTCATTGGGCGAGTGCAAGCCATCATCATCTTTGCCAAATCCCGCAAGGATGGAGTTCATTCCCAGAATCTCTTGGAAATACCCCGCAATCGGGATCGAGCCACCGCAGCCAACATATGCGGCCTCATTTGGCCATTCATCTGACAGTGCCTCTTTCACTTTTTCAAAAGCTGGGTGGCTTGTGTCCATGATCCCGGCAGCAGATGCTCCGTGATCTTCCCATTCCACCGAGCAGTCTTCAGGCAACTGCGCCTCTACCCATGCGCGGAAGGACGTGCGCAGCGCATGCGGGTCTTGCCCTTCGACAAGGCGGAAGCTGATTTTGGCGCTGGCTTTGCTGGGCAAGACAGTTTTGAACCCCGCACCGGTATAGCCGCCCCAAATGCCGTTCACCTCGGCGGTGGGGCGTGACCAGATCATTTCAAGCCCGCTTCGTCCAACCTCGCCTGCGGGTTTAGAAAGGCCCACGGCCCCCAAAAAGGCTTCATCCGATGCACCAAGCGCGTCCCAGCTGGCTTTTTGGTCTGGCGCAAGTTCAGGGATGCCGTCGTAAAAGCCGGGCACCTGAACGCGGCCAGCCTCGTCATGCAAACCGCCAAGTATGCCGGACAAGACCCGAATGGGATTGATCGCAATGCCGCCATACATCCCGGAATGCAGATCTGCAGAAGGCCCCGTAATGGTCAGCTCTTCACCCAAAAGCCCGCGCAGCTGCGTGACAATTGCGGGCGTCTCCTCGCCAAACAGCCCGGTGTCGCAGATCAGGGCGATATCGGCGGTCAGTTCATCGGCATTCTCCTTCATGAAAGGCACCAATGACGGAGAGCCTGATTCCTCTTCACCCTCAAAGAAAATGGTGATCTTGCCGGGCAGGGCGCCATGCACCGCTTTCCAAGCGCGGCAGGCCTCGACAAAGGTCATAAGCTGACCCTTGTCATCGGATGTGCCGCGGCCTCGGATCACTTTCCCGTTGGGCGTATCTTCAAGTGCTGGCTCAAACGGCGGGCGGTCCCAAAGGTCGAGCGGATCCACCGGTTGCACATCATAATGCCCGTAAAACAGCAAATGCGGCCCACCTTTGCCATCATCGGTATGGGCCACCACCATTGGATGACCCGGCGTGGGGCGCTTGCTGGCGTCAAACCCAATCGCGATCAGATCAGCCACCAACCAATCGGCGGCTGCGTCACAATCACCGGCATAATCGGGATCTGTGGAAATAGATGGGATGCGCAAAAGCTGCATCAGGCGGTCCAGTGCAGGGTCAAGATCAGCATCGATTTGGGACAGAACAGCGTCGAGTGACATTAGGTCATCCTTGATGGGGGTGTTTTGAGCGACCCTATCAGGGCTATCATTGCTGTCCAGATATTGCCGACGCATGTCTCGCGCTATAAATTGCATTAGGTATTGTTTGTCTTGCCTTTCCGATTTCAGGGGGAAATTTATGTTTTTATCGTGGAAAACTGCGCTGGCTGGCGCGCTGGCCGTTTGTGTGACGGCGCCCGTTTTGGCGCAAGATTTGCCAAATCTACGCGATGCCCGCCGTCTGGTCTTTGCTGAGCGTGGAGAGGTCGAAGGTGAAGTGATTCCGCATGAAAGCCTGAGCGAGGGCGAAATTGCCATTCTTAACCAGATTGTCGCGACGCAGCGCTACTATGCGGCCGTTGCGATTGCACCGGGGCAGGGGCTTGCCTCTGAGGCGACGATGGCAGCCGCCAATTACCACGATGAAGAAAATGCCCGCAGGGTTGCTCTGGACGGGTGCAATTCTGCGCGAACCGGCGGCGATGAATGCGTGGTGGTTCTGGTGATCCGCCCCGAAGGTTGGGAGCCGGGGCGCGATCTGCAATTGAACACTGACGCCACCGCAGCCTTGCGCGGCGATTTCCGGCGCATGGGGCGCCCGCGCGTTATGGCCATCTCTGATCTGACCGGCCTTTGGGGGATCGGCGAGACCGAAGATGTGGCCATTGCGGCCTGCGCGCAGGACGATTGTCGCGCAGTTGTGATCGATTGACGGTTTGCGTTCGCCAATCGGCTACAAGACAAATAGATTGATCCATGTCAAAGCTTAAAGAGCGTCAATTTGTAACTTGCGGGAACCGGGGCATTGGCCCTAGTTGTCCACTAGCCTTAGGAAACACAGGAAACGCACCCTCCTGAGGCATAAGAATAACCAGCGTCTTTTGGGCCTGCTGCGAACCAGCCCGCTAGAAGGAGACAGCCAGTGACCTACGATGTCGCGCTTGATGCCGCTTTGAACCGCCTTCACGAAGAAGGGCGTTACCGCACCTTCATCGAGATTGAGCGCAAACGTGGCCATTTTCCTCATGCGGTTTGGACGCGCCCGGACGGGACCGAGCAGGACATCACTGTTTGGTGCGGGAATGACTATCTTGGCATGGGTCAAAACCCTGTTGTTCTGAACGCGATGCGCGAAGCGATTGACGCGACCGGCGCAGGATCGGGCGGAACTCGCAATATTTCTGGAACCACGATCTATCACCGTGAGCTGGAAGCCGAGATTGCCGACCTTCATCAAAAAGAAGCGGCGCTTCTGTTCACCTCGGCTTATATTGCGAATGACGCGACATTAAGCACTCTGCCTAAATTGTTCCCAGGGCTGATTATTTATTCAGATGCGCTCAATCATGCATCCATGATCGAAGGTGTGCGCCGCAATGGCGGTGCCAAACGCATCTTCCGCCACAATGACGTTGCGCATCTGCGCGAGCTTTTGGAAGCAGATGATCCAGAAACACCTAAGGTCATTGCCTTCGAATCCATCTACTCGATGGATGGCGACCTAGGGCCGATCAAAGAGATTTGTGATCTGGCTGATGAGTTTGGCGCGCTGACCTATCTTGATGAGGTTCACGCGGTAGGCATGTATGGCGCACGCGGCGCAGGCATTGCCGAGCGTGACGGACTTATGGACCGGCTCGACATTATCAACGGCACCCTTGGCAAAGCCTTTGGCGTGCAGGGCGGCTATATCGCTGCCAGCGCAAAAATGGTAGACGCCGTAAGGTCTTATGCGCCGGGCTTTATCTTTACGACGTCGATTTCCCCGGTGATTGCCGCGGGCGCGACCGCGTCGATCCGCTACCTTAAAGAGCATTCAGAACTGCGCGATCTGCAACAGGAACGCGCAAAGGTTCTGAAGATGCGTTTGAAAGCGCTTGGCCTGCCGATCATCGATCATGGCACCCATATTGTGCCGGTGATGGTGGGGGATCCCGTCCATACAAAAAGCATATCGGACATGCTTCTTTCAGACTATGGTCTCTATGTTCAGCCGATCAATTTCCCAACTGTTCCGCGTGGAACCGAGCGTCTGCGGTTTACCCCGTCGCCGGTCCACAGCCCGGACATGCTTGATGGATTGGTGCGCGCTATGGACGGTCTTTGGAACCACTGTGCGCTGAATCGTGCCGATATGAGCGCTTGACGCGTTAACCCCCCGTGCAAAACCACTGCATCTTGTGGTAGTGAACCTTTAAGGCCGGTGATGATGGGGAATCACTGCCGGTATCTATTGGGGATGATCTCGGTCAACAGATCGTAAAACCGTCAAAAATTGACCGAATTGGCGCGGGATTGCAGGGCCGCATGGGCATGAATAGGGATGACGCGCCAAAGCGCAGCTTGCCATTCGACGAGAATGATATTCTCGACGTGCCCCTTGGTGATCTCTTGCGCGGTGAACGCGCGACCCTTGGAAAATCTCTCTTGGATGTCGAGCGCGAGCTGAAGATCAAAGCAGCCCATATTGCAGCCATCGAAAATGCCGACCTTTCCGTCTTTGCGACCAAAGGCTTTGTGGCGGGCTATGTTCGCTCTTACGCCCGTTATCTTGGCATGGATGCGGAATGGGCCTATCGACGCTTCGCAAATGAGGCGGGGTTCTTCGGGGTTCACGGTCAATCCGCCGATCAGGCCAAACGCGCCAAGCGGGTCTTTGGAGATGCCCCTAAGAACGTAAATCCAAATGACGTTATGTCCTCGGCGCGGGTTAAGTTCGCACCAGAAAAGGAAAGCTGGTTTTCTCGTCTTGATCCCGGCGCGCTTGGATCTGCAACAGTGCTATTGGCATTGATTGCGGCAATTGGTTACGGCGGCTGGTCGGTTCTGACCGAAATTCAACGGGTGCAATTCGTACCCATTGAAGAGGCCCCGCAGACCGTTGCCAGCCTTGATCCTTTGGCCGATGCCACCAGCAATATGCAGATGGCGGATCTGCCAGATGCGACAACGCCGCGAGTTCCCGGCATTGATCCAATTGACCCGCTTTATCGCCCAACTGCCCTAGATGTTCCGGTTCTGACCCCGCGTGACAGTGCTATTGCGACGTTGGACCCCAACAGTGTTGGCCAATTTGCAGCGCCGCCGAGCCTTATCCGGCCAGAGCCTGCTGCGCCCTCTGTTGGATTTGAACTGGCAGGTGCCGCGCCAGCGGCGGTTCAAGTGACCGAAGGCCGTGTCTCGCAAGATCTTGTTCTGTTTGCGGTTTGCCCGGCTTGGGTCCGCGTCACGGCGGCATCGGGTTCTGTTCTATATGAAGGTATCCTCAATTCCGGGGATACCTATACTGTGCCGGAAAGCGCCAATGCGCCGACCTTGCGTTCGGGCAATGCGGGCGCTGTCTATTTTAGTGTAAATGGCGAAACGCTTGGCCCTGCTGGCCCGGGCGCAACCATTGCGCGCGATGTTGAGCTAAGCGTTGCCTCGCTTAGCGAATCTTACGATGCGGCCACACCAAATGACGATGTGCAGCAATTTGCCCGCGTCATACTGGACCCAGAGGGCGATAATTCCTTCAACTTCCGTTGCCCTTGAGGGGGCAAAGCCTTATTTCCAGTTTAGCAAATCGTCTTAACGGGTAAGGGGCCTGACCCATGTCGCATAATCCGATCCGTCCTTGGCGGAATATCGACCGTCGTCACAGCCGCCAGATTCATGTCGGATCTGTGCCAGTTGGGGGCGACGCGCCGATCAGCGTCCAGACCATGACCAACACGCTGACGACAGATATCGCAGGAACAATCGCGCAGGTTCAGGCCTGCGCCGACGCCGGGGCCGATATTGTGCGCATTTCTGTGCCAGATGAAGCCTCTTCCAAAGCGTTGAAAGAGATTGTCGCCGAAAGCCCTGTGCCCATCGTTGCTGACATCCATTTCCACTATAAACGCGGTATTGAAGCAGCCGAGGCGGGCGCGGCCTGTCTGCGGATCAATCCCGGTAATATCGGCGATGCGTCTCGTGTGGCGGAGGTAGTTTCTGCAGCGCGCGACCACGGATGTTCGATCCGAATTGGCGTAAATGCGGGGTCACTGGAGAAGCATCTCCTTGAAAAATATGGGGAACCTTGCCCAGATGCGATGATTGAAAGCGGGCTGGATCACATCCGAATTCTGCAAGATCACGATTTCCACGAGTTTAAAATCAGCGTGAAAGCATCGGATGTCTTTATGGCCGCTGCGGCCTATCAGGGGTTGGCCGAGGCGACCGATGCCCCGATCCATCTTGGCATTACCGAAGCAGGCGGTTTGACGACCGGCACCGTGAAATCCGCGATAGGTCTGGGCAATCTTCTTTGGATGGGCATTGGCGATACGCTGCGTGTCTCGCTGTCCGCCGATCCGGTGGAAGAGGTGAAAGTTGGCTATGAGATCCTGAAGGCACTTGGATTGCGTCATCGGGGCGTCAATATCATCTCGTGTCCGTCTTGTGCCCGCCAAGGGTTCGACGTGATTAAGACCGTTGAGATTCTAGAAGAACGGTTGGCCCATATCAAAACCCCAATGAGCCTGTCGGTTATCGGTTGTGTCGTGAATGGACCGGGCGAAGCTTTGTTAACGGATGTCGGTTTTACAGGCGGTGGGGCTGGATCTGGCATGGTCTATCTCGACGGCAAGCAGGCCCATAAGTTGGCCAATGACGGCATGGTTGATCATATTGTCGAAGAAGTTGAGCGCAAGGCATCAGAGATTGAAGCCGCGCGCGAAGCTGCCGAGTAACTGCTTATAAAATAAGAATAAAGGTTTGCCCCTGCCATTATATGGGTGCACATGGCAGGGGCTATGTAAGAAGGACTCAGGTAGCAGGCCGAGCCTTCCTAGCCACCAAAACTTACCCGGCCAACAGTTTATAAATGGTTAATGAAACCTAAACTGCGTTAATCCTTTTTGATCTGATTGCGTCGTGACAGGCCCGGCACTAGGGTGATCCCAAAGCCGATGCAGGAGGCGCGCCGAGTGGCACCCATTCGCGATATGATCCGAAACGAGGCTGGCATCGCTGCCGCCATTTCCGTTCTTAAACAACGGTTTGCAGGCCGCTTGGATACAGGGCGCGCGATTTGCGAGCAGCACGGCCACACCATGACTTATTTGCGCAATCAGCCCCCCGATGCCGTGATCTTTGTCTACACCACCGAAGAGGTTCAGGAGATCGTCCGCGTTTGCCAAATTCACGACGTCCCAATCATCCCCTTTGGAACCGGAACCTCTTTGGAGGGGCATATCAATGCGCCGGCAGGTGGGATTTCAGTAGATTTCAGCCGCATGGACCGGATCTTGGCGGTTCATGCCGAAGATATGGATGTGGTTGTGCAACCGGGCGTAACGCGGGTGGCCCTCAATACTCACCTTCGTGATACCGGGTTGTTCTTTCCTGTTGATCCGGGCGCAGATGCCTCGCTTGGCGGCATGGCCGCGACCAACGCGTCGGGCACGAATGCGGTCCGCTATGGGGTGATGAAAGACAACGTTTTGTCGATAAAGGCGGTGTTGGCCTCGGGTGAGATCGTGACAACCGCCGCGCGGTCGCGCAAAACATCGGCAGGATATGATCTGACCCGGCTGATGGTTGGATCAGAAGGAACGCTTGGCCTGATCACTGAAATGACCCTGAAATTGCATGGCATCCCCGAAGGGATATCGGCTGCGACGTGCGCTTTCCCAAGTGTTGAAGATGCCTGCGCAACCGTGATCGAAACCATCCAGATGGGATTACCCGTCGCGCGGATCGAATTGATGGATGCGTTGCAGGTTGAGGCGGTCAACAAATATTCCGGTATGGATCTGCCCGAAGAACCCACCCTGTTTCTGGAATTTCATGGCTCTCATACAAGCGTCCGCGAACAGACCCAGCAATTTCGTGATATCGCAGAGGGCTATGGCGCAAGCGCCTATCGCTTTGCCACGAAAGAAGAAGACCGCAATAGCCTCTGGGCCGCGCGGCACACGGCCTATCTGGCTGCGCTAAATCTACGCCCCGCAGCGCAAGGATTGTCGACCGATTGCTGTGTTCCAATCTCGCGCCTTGCCGAATGCGTGACCGCCGCGCAGGCAAAAACCAAGGAATTGGGGTTGCTGGCCCCGATTGTTGGCCATGTTGGCGACGGCAATTTTCATACGCTGCCGCTTTTCGATCGAAGCAACCCCGAAGAGGTTGCCCGCGTCGAAACCTATCTGACTTGGCTGGCTGAACTTGCAATTTCCATGGGGGGAACTTGTACGGGTGAGCATGGGATCGGGCAGGGTAAGTCCGATTTCCTGATCCAAGAGCTTGGGCGGCCAGCCGTAACAGCAATGGCTGGTATCAAAGCGGCTTTGGACCCCCATAATATCCTGAACCCTGGAAAGGTAATTCCACACGATGCATGATCATCCCAGTATCCATGACGAACCGCATCTGTCTAATCGCACGGGCTGGCTGCGCGCGGCCGTAATGGGGGCGAATGACGGCATTCTGTCTACGGCCTCTCTTATTGTTGGTGTGGCAGCTGGCGGGGCGGACCGTTTGGCCATCTTGCTTGCGGGCATCGCAGGTCTTGTTGCAGGCGCGATGAGCATGGCCGCGGGGGAATATGTCTCGGTGTCCAGTCAGGCGGATACCGAACGTGCTGATATCGAACGCGAGCGCACAGAACTGATCGAGAAACCCGAAGAGGAATTGGCAGAACTGGCTGCGATTTACCGCGAACGGGGCCTGTCGCCTGAATTGGCTGACGAGGTGGCGCGCGAGTTGACGGAAAAAGACGCGCTTGGCGCGCATTTGCGGGATGAAATTGGAATAACGGATTTGTCGCCGCCTCAGCCAATGCAAGCGGCTGTTGTCTCGGCAATAACTTTTGCCTTGGGCGCATCCGCACCGCTATTAGTCGCTGTTTTCTCGCCACATGACATGCTTCTTGTCTGGGTTGGGATCGCGACGTTGATCTCATTAGCCGCTTTGGGTGCGTTGGGCGCACAGGCCGGAGGGGCCCCGCGCACCCGCGCTGCGATTCGCGTTATGGTCTGGGGGATCCTTGCAATGGCGGCGACTTCCGCGATTGGCGGGCTGGTTGGCACCAGTTTGTGATGTTTTGGCGAAAAAAACGGGTAGCCCTGTTAGCGCTAACGGTCTATATAACCTGTGCAGCGAAGCAAGGAAAAGATCATGGCCCTAGATACGCGCATTGCAGACGTAACTGACCGCATAATCCGTCGATCCGAAAATACGCGGGGCGACTATCTGGATCGTATCCGCAATGCGGGTGAACAAGGACCGGTGCGGGCGCATCTTTCTTGCTCGAATCTCGCCCATGCCTATGCGGCGATGGAGGATGACAAAGACGGCATGGCGGCGGCGCGGACTGCCAATATTGGTATCATCACCGCCTATAACGACATGCTATCAGCGCACCAGCCGTTCAAAGATTTCCCTGACATGATCAAAGAGGCGGCCCGCGCCCGCGGCGCTTCAGCCCAAGTGGCTGGCGGCGTGCCCGCGATGTGTGACGGTGTCACCCAAGGCCAGCCGGGGATGGAGCTTAGCCTTTTCTCGCGTGACGTGATCGCTTTGGCAGCCGGTGTTGGCCTTTCCCATAACTGTTTTGACAGTGCCATGTATCTTGGGGTTTGCGACAAAATCGTTCCGGGTCTGATCATGGCCGCGGCCAGCTTTGGCCATATCCCCGCAGTATTTGCGCCAGCCGGGCCCATGCCGTCGGGCCTGCCCAATGATGAGAAAGCCAAGGTCCGTCAGGAATTCGCCACCGGAAAAGTGGGCCGCGAAGAGCTGATGAAGGCCGAGATGGCCTCATATCACGGGATCGGCACCTGTACGTTTTATGGCACGGCAAATACCAACCAGATGTTGATGGAATTCATGGGGCTGCACCTGCCGGGCGCCAGCTTTGTGAACCCGAATACACCGCTGCGCGATGCGTTGACGGTGGCCGCCGCCGATAAGGCACTGGATATCACCGCGCTTGGCAATGACTATCGCCCGGCGGGTGAAGTCCTTAGCGAAAAAGCCTTTGTGAACGGTATGGTTGGCCTGATGGCCACGGGCGGCTCGACCAATTTGGTTCTGCATTTGCCCGCCATGGCGCGCGCCGCTGGCATTTTGCTGGAACCTGCAGATTTCGCCGATATCTCTGCCGCTGTGCCTTTGATGGCGCGGGTCTACCCCAATGGTTTGGCCGATGTGAACCATTTCCACGCGGCTGGCGGGCTGGGCTATATGATTGGCAACCTTCTGGATGCTGGCCTGTTGCACGATGACGTCGTGACCATCGCAGGCGATGGCCTGACCCATTACCGCCAGGAACCTGTGCTGGACGGCGATACGCTCGTTTGGCGCGACGGCGCCGGCGAAAGCCTAAACAAAAAGATCCTGCGTCCCGCAGATGATGCGTTTAACGAGACCGGCGGTTTGGCCGAGCTCAAGGGCAATTTGGGCATTGGCATCATGAAAGTCTCTGCCGTTGATCCCGAACGTCATATTATCGAGGCACCGGCAGCCGTTTTTGAAACCCAGGACGCGGTGAAAGAGGCATTTCGCGCCAATAAATTGGACCGCGACGTCGTTGTGATTGTGCGATTCCAAGGCCCAAAGGCCAATGGCATGCCAGAATTGCACGGTCTGACGCCTGTTTTGTCGGTTTTGCAGGGGCGCGGGCATAAAGTTGCACTGGTTACGGATGGTAGAATGTCGGGCGCTTCTGGTAAGGTGCCCGCAGCGATTCACGTTGCGCCCGAGGCGCTGGATGGGGGATTGATTGCCAAAGTTCAGGATGGTGATCTGATTCAGGTGGACGCAAAGAATGGTACCCTAGAGGTGTTGACCCCAGGCGTTGCGGATCGCCCTGCGGCCAACCCAGATCTTAGCGCGAATAAGACCGGCATAGGCCGCGAATTGTTCGAGCTTTTCCGACAGGCGGCTGGACCCGCCACATCTGGTGCTGGCTCGGTTATCTGAGCACAGTGAATATATAACGACCAAAAGGAAGACGTCTTATGACTCCTCAATCCGCTTCGCAAGCCGCGCGCGATATCGCAGCCTTGGCTCCTATTATCCCGGTGCTCGTTGTTGAAAAAGCCGAGCAGGCCGCCCCGCTGGCCGAAGCTCTGGTCGCAGGTGGATTGCCCGCGCTTGAAGTGACCTTGCGCACACCAGCCGCTTTGGACGTGATCCGCGAGATGGCAAAAGTGCCCGGCGGGATCGTAGGGGCCGGTACGCTTCTGACACCCGAAGATGTCCGCGCCGCGAAAGAAGCCGGGGCGACCTTTGGCGTATCACCGGGCGCAACGGACATCCTGCTGGATGCCTGCGAAGCCGAAGACCTGCCGCTTTTGCCCGGTGCAGCAACAGCCTCTGAAGCGATGCGGCTATTTGAGCGTGGCTATGACATGCTGAAATTCTTCCCGGCCTCTGCGGCTGGCGGCGCACCGCTTCTTAAAGGGATCGGCGCACCTATTCCTCAAGTCTCGTTCTGTCCAACTGGCGGCATTTCGATGAAGAACGCCCATGAGTATCTAAGCCTGCCAAATGTGATCTGCGCAGGTGGATCTTGGGTTGCCCCAGCTGACGCTGTGAATGCAGGTGACTGGGCGCGCATCGAGGAGCTGGCCCGCGAAGCGGCTGCTTTGAAGCGCTAAAACATAATTTAATTGAATGTGTTAAGGGCCGGTCTTCACTGGCCCTTTTCTATTTGTACTGCCGCTCAATCGCGATCAGTTTTTCTTTTCGCCAAATCCCGCCACCATATCCTGTAAGAGATCCATCTGCTCCAATCACCCGGTGGCAAGGGATGATGATTGCAAGCCGGTTGGCCCCATTAGCGCGCGCAACGGCGCGGGTAGCTGTTGGCTGCCCAATGTCGCGGGCAAGCTCGGCATAGCTGCGGGTCTGACCTGCGGGGATATCTTGCAATGCGCTCCACACACGTCGTTGAAAGTCGGTTCCACCTGGGGCGATAGGCAGGTCAAAACATCCAGTTGCACCAGAGAAATAATCCTGAAGGGCCGCTTCAACTTGGTCTGTCACATCTGTACGGCCAATACCGATATCGCCTTTTGCGTCGCGAGAAAGGGTTTTTAGTTCAGTCGCAAGAGCCTTTCTGTCTGCAAATTCAAGTAGATAAACGGCATTGTTGTCACATATCGTGACCATTGGTCCAATTTCCGTTTCGATCCAAGCCGCCTGCAATCGTGCTTTGGCGCGCAGATGCCCCGGGGCAATGCCAAGAAGCTTTGCAAAAGCAGCCCGAAAGGCGGATGGGCTTTCGAAACCTGCCTCAAGCTGGGCATCAATTACCTTTCGGTTATCGGCCAAAACGGTGAACCCTTCCGCCAATCGACGCTGGCGCGCAAGTTCCAAAAAACTCTTTCCAAAGAGCCTCTTAAACGACCGTCTTACAGTAGATAATTCCAACCCTAGCGCAACCAAGTCTGCCTCCCGCCACCTGTAACCGGGATTATCATCGAGAGCTTTGAGAAGGCTTGAGACCATTGGGTCCAGCGCGCCATTGGCGTCCAGGGGCTTGCACCGTTTGCATGGGCGATAGCCCGCCTCTGATGCAGCTGCGATCGTTTCAAAAAACGTACAGTTTTTTCGAAGCGGTTTGCGCGCCGGGCAGGTCAACCTGCAAAATATTCCAGTGGATCGCACGCCCACAAACGCGCGGCCTTCATAAGAAGGATCACGCGCCAGTAAAGCATCGTAGAGTGTATCGGGGTTGGGCAGGTCAAACATCATGACCGGATCATAGCCAGTTTCAAACCCGCCCGACGCCGAAAATCAGGCATAGATATTTATGCGTCCGCTGTTTCGGCCATTTCAGCGGCCAGAGCCAGCAACCGGCGGATCGCATCCTCAAGCTTGTCATCATCCGTGGTGAGCGCCACGCGGATGTGACCCGCCGCAGCAGACCCAAAGCTTTCGCCCGGCATAATCGCGATTTTTTCGCGGTCGAGGAGCTTGTAGCCAAATTCCTCACCGGTCATGCCGGTGGCCCGCAGATCCAGCATGGCATACATCGCCCCATCTGACGGGATGGCTTTAACAACCTGCTGCCCTGCAACAATGCGCTTCACGATTTCACGGCGGCGCCGGAAGGGGGCCGCGACCTCTTCTTCAATTGATGGGCCAAGATTGAGCGCAAACAACGCGGCTTCCTGAATGAAACCGGGAACGCCGTAATTGGTATTGGTCAACAGATCGATGATATGAGACGCCATATCCTCCGGCGCAATGATCCAGCCCAGCCGTGACCCGGTCATAGCATGGCTTTTCGACATCGAGCCGACTTGGATGGTCCGCGGCGCAAGGTCAGGCAAGCTGCGGGTCGGGATGTGATCGCCGTCCCAAACTTGAGTGTCATAAACCTCGTCCGAGATCAGCCATAGATCATGATCCTGCGCCACGCGGCCAATACCGGTCATTATCTCAGACGAATAGACCGCACCGGTGGGGTTATTGGGTGAGTTGATCAATAGCGAGGCCGCGCCATCCGCCTTTGCAGAAATGTCAGCCGGGCGCGGTTGAAACCCATCGCGAGAGCGCGCCTTAACCGGAACAGGGACCGCGCCCACACTTCTGATCGTGCCGGGATAGGTCGCATAATAGGGATCAATGAAAAGCGCCTTATCCCCCGGATCACATGTCGCATAATGGGCCGCGAACAACGCCGCCTGTCCGCCAGCGGTTACAACGACATTGTCTGGTGTGGTTTTTACGCCGGATTGCCGGGTAACGCGGGCGGCAATTGCTTCGCGCAGGGCCGGAATGCCGGGGATCGCCGAATACCCGGTATTCCCGCCGATAGCGGCCTTGTGCATGGCTTCAAGGATGCGGGTGTCAGTAGTGATGTCATGCTCGCCTTGAGTCAGCTCGATGATATCTTGCCCTTTGGCTACGCGTTTCTTGGCGGCATTGAACAAGCCCCAACCGTCGTCGCCACCAGCGTTAATTGTTGTCACACGTTTAGAGGGGTGCATGCGCAACTCCTGTTAAAAAGCCGCGGTGATTCCGCAAGACCACAAAGGGGCCAGTTGTCCGATGGTTTGTCAATCTCGAGATCAGGGCTTGGCGACAGGCCCGCAAAAGGATAACACTTGGGCATGACCCACATGATGCCGATCATTATCTGCTGCATTATTACCAACTGACATTTGTCGGCTGGGTCTTCTTCTATTCCAAAATATGCATGAAGTTGATAGGCCCGCCCGGCGCGACCCTCTTTGCCTATCCGAAGGAACGGCCCCGATGACCGAGATCCGACTGCATAACACCAAGACCCGCAAAAAAGAGGGTTTTCAGCCGATCGATCCAAATAACGTCCGTATTTATGTGTGCGGACCAACGGTGTACGACCGCGCCCATATGGGCAACGCTCGTGCCGTGATTGTTTTCGACACGGCCTATCGGTTGCTGCGGCAGGTATATGGCGCAGAACATGTTACCTATGTGCGCAACTTCACCGATGTGGATGACAAGATAAATGCGACCGCTCTTGCCCGAAAAGAGGCGGGGGCCGCAGGCACCATTGAACAGCTTGTCCACGAACGATCAAATGAAACCATCGGTTGGTATCTTGCAGATATGGCCGCGCTCGGGGCGCTTGAACCGGATCTGATGCCGCGCGCGACCGAGTTTATCGCTCAGATGGTTGAGATGATTAAGGTGTTGATCGAAAAAGGCCATGCCTATGCCGCTGAGGGGCATGTGCTGTTTTCAGTAGATAGCTGGCGCGAGGGCTATGGAAAATTGTCTGGCCGGTCCGTGGATGACATGATCGCCGGCGCACGGGTTGAGGTTGCCCCGTACAAGAAAAACCCGATGGATTTTGTCCTTTGGAAGCCATCAACCGACGAGCTTCCCGGTTGGGACAGCCCCTGGGGTCGCGGGCGGCCGGGTTGGCATATCGAATGCTCAGCCATGGCGCATGAGCTGCTTGGCGATAGCTTTGACATCCATGGCGGCGGCAATGATCTGCAATTCCCGCATCATGAAAATGAAATTGCACAAAGCTGCTGCGCTCATCCCGAGGGAGAGTTTGCGCGCGTTTGGCTGCACAATGAGATGTTGCAGGTCGAGGGCAAGAAAATGTCCAAATCCTTGGGCAATTTTTTCACCGTACGTGATCTGTTGGATCAGGGCATTCCCGGCGAGGTGATCCGGTTTGTGTTCTTATCCACGCATTACCGCAAGCCGATGGATTGGACCGCCAAAAAGGCCGAAGAGGCCGAAAAGACGCTGCGCAAATGGTATGGCCAACTTGATACCAACAATGCGCAATCTGCCCCGTCTGACACTGTGGTTGATGCGCTGGCCGATGATCTGAACACTGCTGGCGTAATCGCTGAGTTGCACAAACTCTCAGCCGCAGGAGACGCTGCAGGGCTTCGTGCGGGTCTGACGCTTTTGGGATTATTGTCGGGTGACATTCCAAACTGGGCGGTTTCTGCCACGATCGATTTGTCCGCGTTTGAGGCGCAGCTTGCGACAGCGCGCGAAGCGGCCATGCAAAGCAAAGACTTTTCGGAAGTGGACCGTTTGAAATCCGCCCTGATCGCCGCAGGTGTGGAAGTTCGGATGAGCAAGACCGGCGTCGACCTTGTCGCTGGCCCCAATTTTAATCCCGAAGATTTGGAGGGGCTGTGATGAAACGTCAGGGCGCTAAAACAAACAGGTTTCAAAAGGCGTTTTTTGCCGAGGGCACAGCATGACCAAAGACCGGCTTTACCTATACGACACCACGTTGCGCGACGGGCAACAGACGCAAGGCGTTCAGTTCTCAACCTCTGAAAAGCTTGAAATTACCGAGATGCTGGACCATCTGGGTGTCGATTACATTGAAGGCGGCTGGCCCGGCGCCAACCCAACCGATAGCGCGTTTTTTGAGGCCGCTCCAAAGACCGCCGCCAAAATGACCGCGTTCGGAATGACCAAACGGTCGGGCCGTTCTGCTGAAAACGACGATGTTCTGGCCAATGTTCTGAATGCCGGAACAGCGGCGGTCTGCCTTGTGGGAAAATCCCATGTGTTCCACGTCGAAACGGCCCTTGGCATCAGCCTTGAAGAAAACCTTGAAAACATCGGCAAATCGATTGGGCATATCGTGGCGCAAGGGCGAGAGGCGCTGTTTGATGCAGAACATTTCTTTGATGGGTTTGCTGCAAATCCAGATTACGCCGTGTCCTGTTTGCGCGCTGCGTTGGATAATGGAGCAACTTGGGTTGTTCTGTGCGACACAAATGGCGGCACGTTGCCGTCTGAGGTTGGCCGGATCACGCGGGCGGTGATCGATGCAGGCGTTCCGGGGGAAAAGCTTGGCATTCATACCCATAACGACACCGAAACCGCCGTCGCAGGCAGTCTTGCTGCGGTCGAAGCGGGCGCGCGGCAGGTGCAAGGCACGCTTAACGGTTTGGGCGAGCGGTGCGGGAATGCCAACCTGACGACGCTCATTCCAACGCTTCTTCTAAAAGAACCCTATGCCAGCCAATTTGAAACGGGCATCTCGCCTGAGGTTTTGCCTGATCTCACCCGTGCCAGCCGCATGTTGGATGACATCCTAAACCGTGTGCCGCTTCGGCAGGCGGCTTATGTCGGCTCATCCGCTTTTGCGCATAAGGCCGGGCTTCATGCCTCGGCAATTTTGAAAAATCCGACGACCTATGAACATATCGACCCGGAAATCGTGGGCAATGAGCGGATCATTCCCATGTCCAACCAAGCCGGGCAGTCGAACCTGCGCAAGCGCCTTTCTGATGCGGGGCTTAGCGTAGAAAAAGGCGATCCCGCGCTTGGGCGTATCCTTGATCTGATCAAGGAAAAGGAATCTTTAGGCTATTCTTACGACAGCGCGCAAGCCAGTTTTGAATTGCTGGCGCGCCGCGAACTTGGCCAATTGCCGAATTTCTTTGATGTTGAACGCTACCGCGTCATTTCCGAGCGCCGGCGCAATGCCAAGGGTCAGGTCGTGGTCGAATCCGAGGCTCTGGTCACGGTTCAGCTGTCAGATGGCAAAAAACTGACTGGGTTCTTCAAGAACGAACATGCCGCCGATATGCATGATGACGGGCCAGTGAACGCGCTATGGCAGGCGCTTTGTTCAGATCTTGGCCCATATCAAAGCAGCATCGATGAGATTGGCCTTGTCGATTTTAAGGTTCGCATAACCAATGGCGGCACCGAAGCTGTCACGCGCGTCATCATAGATTTTCAGGATGGGGCCGGGCAACGGTGGTCAACGGTCGGCGTGTCGCCAAACATAGTTGATGCCAGTTTCGAAGCCTTGCACGAAGCGATCTTGTGGAAACTTCAGCGCGACCGCAGCTGACCTTCAACCCCGGAGCGTTTTCCTATGTCGATAAATGCCTGTGCCGAGCTGCTGCGCCGCGGTGATCCTGACCGGTTTTTGGCCGTGATGGCAGCGCCGCCGCAGGCACGCGCTGTTCTGTTTCCGATATTTGCCTTCAACCTAGAGGTTGCCCGCGCCCCTTGGGTAACGGCCGAGCCTATGATTGCCGAGATGCGCCTGCAATTCTGGCGTGACGTGGCCGAAGAGATTGGCCAAAGAAAAAAACCTCGTGCGCATGAGGTGGCGCTGCCCTTGGCTGAAGCGGTTCAACCAAACGACGCAGAGCTTATGGATGAACTGATCGCCGCGCGGCGTTGGGATATCTATAAAGATGCCTTTGAAGATGAAGCCCATTTTGAGCGTTATATCCATGCAACTTCGGGCAATTTGATTTGGCTTGCCGCGCACAATTTGGGGGCAGGGCCCGAGGCTGAAGGGGTCATCCGGGCATTGGCCTTTGCGGGTGGCATCGCGAATTTCTTGCGGGCGGTTCCAAAGCTGGAAGAACATGGCCGCATCCCCCTGCTGGATGGACGAGCCGAGGCCGTTGGAGATCTTGCATCTAAGGCACTGGCAGCCTTCAAAGCCGCCAAAAAACAGCAATCGCAGATCGCGCGCGCGGCGCGTCCGGCGCTCTATACGCTTTGGCGAAGCGAGCCTGCATTGTCCCGCGCCGCCCGGGCGCCACTTTCGGTGGCAGAGGCCGCGCTGGATGAAAGCGAATTGTCACGACGCGGGCGGCTTTTGCTGACTTCCCTAAAATCGCGTCTCTAACGTCTGATCGTAAGAGTTCCATCCTTTTGAAAACTCATATATCGGGTTTCAAAAAAGGCATTGAGAATGCCTCAGATTGTGTACCGTTTTCTACGAGGCCCCATTCATGGGGTTTGAGCAGAGAAAAGGTGCAAATATGAGCAGTCGTATAAAGCGAGGTGGCCGCCAAAGCCGATTGGCGCAACGCGCTGCGAAGCCAAGCTTTGATCCCGCAGCGCCCGGTCAAATAGGCGGAACTTACCGCCCGCTGTCAGATCAGGATCTAAAGGCGATATATGAAACCGCTCTGAAACTTCTTGAAAACCTTGGCCTGGGGGAGGTTCCGCAGCGCCTTTGGGATGACCTGATAAATGGCGGCGCAATAGATAACCGCGCGGGCCGCATTTTGTTCCCGCGCGCGTTGGTTGAAGAGGCGATAGATCAGGCCGCAAAAACCTTTACGCTTCATGGCCGTGATCCAGCCCGCTCGATCGAGGTTGGCGGTGACAAGGTTTATTTTGGCACGGGCGGCGCTGCTGTGCAGACGCTAGATCTTGAAAGCCACGAATACCGGCCTTCGACGCTCGAAGACCTCCATAATTTCACGCGGCTGCAAGATCGGCTGGCCAATGTCAGTTGGTACACGCGCTGCTGCGTTGCGACGGATGTTCCCGACAACTTTGATTTGGATGTGAACACTGTTTTTGCGCTTTTGAAAAACACCACCAAGCCGGTCGCGACATCTTTTACCATCGCAGACCATATCGAACCGATTGTGAAGATGCTGGATATCGCAGCGGGCGGCCCGGGTGAATTTGCAAAGCGTCCTTTCCTTAAGGCCCATATCAGCCCGATCATTTCACCGATGCGCTTTGGTGAGGATGCGGTGGATGTGGTTTATGGATGTATCGACCATAACATTCCCATTTCCTGCATCACGGCGGCCCAAGCGGGTGCGACAGCGCCGGCAACCCTTGCAGGGTTTCTGGCGCAATCTTTGGCCGAAACGCTCGCCAGCCTTGTCATGGTTCACGTCATCAGCCCCGGCTTTCCCATGGTGTTTTCCAACTGGCCCTTGGTGATTGATTTGCGCAGCGGAGCGTTTTCAGGCGGAAGCGGCGAAACCGTGGTTCTGAACGCCGCCTCGGCGCAGCTGTCCAACTGGTTGGGATTGCCGTCTGGGGTGGCCAGCTCGATGACCGATGCTAAAGCGATTGATGCGCAATATGGGGTCGAAAAAGGCCAGACATCGCTGGCGGCGGCGCTGGCGGGGGGAAATTTGATCTATGAAAGTTCTGGCATGACGGCCTCACTATTGGGGGCAAGTTTCGAAGCCTTTGTTCTGGATGATGAAATGCACTCGAACACATATAGGGCGCTACGCGGAATTGAAGTGACAGACGAAAACCTTGGCTATGATGCCATTTTTGAGGCTGTCCTTGGTGAAGGCCATTTCTTGGGAACCGCCCATACATATGCGGCCATGGAACGGGATTATTTCTATCCCTCATTGGCCAATCGGGACGAACCGCGAAGCTGGGCCGAAGCAGGGGCAAAGACCGCGTGGGAAACCGCCCAGACCCGCGCCAAAGAGATTTTGGACAGCCACAAGCCCAATTACCTGACGGATGAACAAATTCGCGACATCAAAGAGATGTTCAATATCCTGTACGGGTAGACACGAAAAAGGGCAGGGCGCCGTGATGCGTCCCTGCCCAGTTTCAAATTGGCCGATCTATGTCAGCCTTGATTTTGTTTCTTCAAGTCATCCAAAATGGCCAATGTCTGGTTTGATAATGGCAGGTTCACCGGCTCGTTAATTTCGGCAGACACATCAGCAGCGGAATATGTTTCCATCACCATCCGCGCATGATCAGGCGAAACCATGACAGGGCCATCCAGAAGAACCGCTTCGAGGAAGTGAATGGTTTCAGGGCCCATCTGACCGGCAAAGGCGTGATCAACCTGTTCACCCGGCATGGTCGACATCGGGAACTGAGTGCCATCTTGGACCGTATTCAACCAATTGTCGCGGCTGGTATCATCCAGGATCAACGAGCCTTCGGTGCCGGTGATCTCGATCCAAGTCCCGCAATAATTTGGATAGCTGGGGGGCAGGTTCCAGCCGCCGCCAACGACAACAAGTGTGCCGTCATCCATAGTGACCGTGCTCCACATACAATCGTAAGAGCCATTCAGTTTTTCCATATAGCCATAGGCGCCTTGTGAATAGACGCGCTCGGGTTTGGCTGGACCAAGCAGCCAATAGACGAAATCGAGGTCATGGGTGCTTTCCATCGCGGCTGGCGACAGCTTGACCCGATTGGCGATCTTTTTGCCAAGGTTGCGCGACAGATGGCGGCTGACCATGACATTGACGATCTTGCCCAGCTTGCCCTCGGCAATGGATTTCTTGGCATAGGCGATCTTGGGATTAAAACGCTGCGAATAGCCGATGGTGAATTTTACGCCCTGATCTTTCGACAGCGCGATAAGCTCATCCGCTTCCGCCAGCTCCAGCGCGATTGGCTTCTCCAAAAGCACGTTTTTGCCTGCCTTCATGCAGGCTTTGGCGATTGGGTAATGCGTCTGTTCCGGCGTGGTCGAGATATAGACGACCTCGATATTGGGGTTATTGATGATGTCCTGATAATCCGTTGTCGCGGTTGCAGGATTGGTCAGTGCTTTGACCTCTTCCAGTCGCTCGGGCCGGATTTCGCAAATATGGAGCTTATCCACCAGAGCCGATCTGGCCAGAGTTTCAGCGCGGATGCCTCCGCACCAACCGGTTCCGATCACGGCTACTTCGACTTGTCTCATGGATGTTGCTCTCTGATTTGCAGGTTTCAGGATAGATTGCAGAGCGCGCTTAATCCGCGGTTGTTCTTTCTGCAATTCGGGAAAGGGGATTTGGAGTAAGCGGCGGCGCAATCTACGCCGCCGCTAATTAGTTTATTGCCCGGTCAGCGAGTTGACCAGCGCTTCATACGCAACAGCTTGCTGTTCGCGCATCGCTTGGTACTCGTCGCCTTCGATCAGCTCGATGGACTCGCCAAGGCGACCCATCATGCGTGTGAAGCTTGTGTCGTTGACAAGCTCACGGAAGGCCGCAGTCAGGGTTTCAACAACCTCGTCAGGCGTGCCCGCAGGTGCCATCAAAACGCGGTGCATGTCGCCAACATCGCCCACAACACCAACTTCGGTGAGGGTCGGGATGTCGTCAAACATACGCTCTTCACCGGCCGTTGCCAGAATGCGGATCTCGCCGGCATCAATCAGGCTGCCAAGTGTCGCTGGAAAGCCCATGGTCACGTCCGCATCACCGGATAGAAGCGCCTGCATTGCGGGGCCGCCACCTTGATAGGGAACGAGGTTCATCACAACGTCATGCGACTGCATGATTTGCGCTGCGGGTACAAACAACGCACCCCAGTTGCCGGAATGCGCCATACGAAGACCGCCGGGATCAGCTGCGGCCGCTGCAACGAGATCTTCAAAGGTTTCATAGGGGCTGTCAGCTCGGACAACCACACCAATAGGCGCTGCGTTTACGCGGGCGATTGGAATGAAGTCTTCCATCGGGTCGTAAGGCAGGTTCTCAACATACTGGGTCAGCATGTCGGTGTAGTTGTGAGTGAACAGCAGCGTATAGCCATCAGGGTTAGCATTCGCCACTTCCTGCGTTCCGATCTGACCGCCAGCACCGGGGGTCAAGCGCACGATCATCGCCTGTTCCAGATAGGTTGGGATGATCGAGGTGATAACGCGTGCGTTCAGGTCATGCGATCCGCCGGGGCCGAAGGGAATAACCATCGTGATGGGGCGCTCGGGATAGTCAGCATAAGCTGCTGTTCCAAGGGCCGCCATGGCCAGGCCGCTCGCAAGCGCCAGTTTCTTAAGGGTAGATGAGAACATGTATTCCTCCCGTTTTATGTCTCAGGTTGCATCGTCGAATTGGTCGGGCAGGGGCTGATGCGTGCCTCTGCCCGTATCTTGTATTTATGCCGGGGCTCGACCCAGTCGGCGCCACAGTAAGTAGCCAATCACTGGGATGGAGAGCAGCACCGAGATGGCGCCCAGACGCTCTTGGAACATGAACTCCAACAAGGCGCCGTTGCCCATCGCCATGGTTTGACCAAAGGCGTATTCAAGCGGCGAGCCTAGGATGAACCCCATCACCATCGGCATCACGTCGAACTTGCCCGCTTTTGCAATCAGTCCAAAGACACCAAAGGCAACCAGCATCAGAAGGTCGAAGTTATCCGAGCGGAACACAAAGGTTCCCGCAAAGGCGAACATCAGAACGACCGGCACAAGGATTGAGGTTTTGATCTGCACGATCCGCGAGAAAAACGGGATGGACAGGTAACCAATGACCAGGAACAGCAGGTTCGCAAAGACCATCGCCACAAGGATCGCGAAGACGGTTGCGCCTTGCTCCTCGAAAAGTTGCGGGCCAGGGCGCAGGCCTTGCGCCACGAAGGCCCCAAGCAAAATCGCCGTTACATTGTCGCCGGGAATGCCGAGCGTCAGCAGGGGCACCATCGTCGGGCCGTTCACCGCGTTATTTGCAGCTTCGGCAGCGGCGATGCCTTCCAGCTCCCCTTCGCCAAAGGTTTCAGGGTGATCTGACGCGTTCTTGGCTGCCGAATAGCCCATCATCGCGGCCACAACTTGGCCAAGTCCCGGAACGATACCGACACATGTCCCGATCACGGTTGAGCGGCAGATGGTTTTAAAGCAGCGACGGAATTCTCCAAAGGTCATGCGCTCGCCGGTCACAGCGGATAGCTGTTGTACCTTTGAAGACTTCATCACCACATTTGCAATCTCAGGGATCGCAAAGAGACCAATCAGCATCGGCAGAAGCGGAATGCCCGAGCGCAGATCGAATAGACCGAATGTGAACCGCTCAACCCCGCCAAGTGGATCTGTGCCGATGAAAGACAGCCACAGGCCGAAAAGCATCATCACCAGACATTTGATCGGGCTATTTCCAGAGGTCACGGCAATGATCACGAGGCTCAAAAGCAGGACCGCGAAAAGCTCGGGTGGACCAAACTGCATGACCAAGAAGGCGATCGGAAAGATCATCAGCATTGTGAAGAAGTCACTGACCGTGTCACCGAAAACGGATGAACACAGCGCCATATCAAGCGCTTTGCGCGATTTGCCTTGTTTGGTTAGCTTATACCCATCACGGCTGGTCGCAACCGCTGCGCCTGTGCCCGGCATCGAAACCAGGATTGCCGGAATAGACCCGCCAAAGATCCCGCCTTTATAGACACCCAGAAGAAACGGAATGCCCACAATCGGGTCAAGAAAGAACGAAATTGGCAACAGAATTGCCATGGCCAGCAATGTGGTAAACCCGGGTAGAGCGCCCACAAGCATACCGGCAAACAGCCCTGCAGACATCATCAAGAATGTGTCCACGCGGAACGCCATTCCAAAACCGGTTATTAGTTGCTCAAGCATTTAAACTGCCCTTAATTTTATAGCCCGGGGATGCGCGCATAGAAGATTTCTATCGCATCAAGCTCAGGAAGAGAGACCGCCAGCACGCGCGTCGCTACGAGGTATAGGATGATGGGGCCTGCGACTGACAAAATCCCGATTTGCAGAACAGAACGGTTGCCAGTCAAAAGCGACAAAAGTACGAGTGTGATCATCGATGAGAAGAGAAACCCAATCGGCTCCATCGTAAGCGCATAGAGTATCATAATCGCAAAGAGTAACACCCCTCGTTTCACCGCGGCACCATCCGAGAAGTTATTCTCGGCCTCACCGTGACCGGTTCTAAGGGCCCCAAACAGAAACAATGCACAAAGGATCGCCATCGCCACCAGGACCATTGCCGGAAACAGGCTTGGCGGAATGGCCGACAAAGCGCGCCCCATCAAGATCCGCGGTGGGGCTACCATCGAGGACATGAATATCAGAGATAGAACTGCGCCGACCAAAAGGACGAACATCACAATTCTATCTGTTGCAGAGAATAGGTTCTTCATTCAGATGTCTCGCGTTTCGGTGATTTTTCGGGTGAAACACCACTGAAACCGATGGACATCTTGTGTCCACTTTCAAAGGTCATCTCGCTCCTCCCCGCTAGATTGACTTCGTTAAGAAAAACTCTAAACGCAGGCGTCCCCTCAAAACAACTTGTGAGTTCTTATGACTAAGATCAGGTTTTCTGATGGCCGCGTTGGTAAATGACACGGGTTTGTTTCCATACTCAAACAACTTGGAATGCTTCCACGACCAAAGCCGTTAACGATTTGAATTTAGGAATTTCTTTCGCCCACGTTCGCAACCGTTGCGAATAGCCGTGCAAATCGAATCCTCAAATTCCGCCGCAATTGCCGAGGTCGCGCGCGCCGCAGGCTCGATCAAAATATAGTCAACGGTAAGGGCAGGGTCCAAAATTGGGGACAGTTTGGCGTTCGGGTCATCAAATTTTGAGATGCACATGCAGCCGGGCAAGATTGTTGCGTAGTTGCCTTTGTCCAAAAGGTCGAAGGTCGCCATCATACTGTCGAGTTCAAGGATTGCATGACGCGACGCGCAGACAGTGTTCAGATATTGGTCTATGCCGCGACGGCGGGCGTTTGTTGCGCCAGGCAAAACCAGATTGAGGGGGTCCGCTGATGCAAGATTCGTGTAATCCGAGCGCGCGCCGCCATCACGATTGCCCTCAACCAAGACCTCGATATCGGTATCCACATGCGAACTGCGCACACCAACGGGCAGGGCGCCCACCGGCACAATCGCAAAATCCAGTTCTTCATTTGCAACCCGGCTGGTCAGGGTCGGGCTGTAGCCTTCTACGATTTTAACTTCGATAAACGGGTGCTTTTCCGAGAACGCCATCAATGTCGGAGCAAGAATGGATCGGGCAAAGGTGGGCATAATGCCGGCACGGATCATGCCATGCTCTTGGCCTTTATGCTGCATCACGTCGTTTTGGAGTTCATCAATCTCACGAAGGATGCGCGTTGCGCGGCGATAGATCAGCTCACCGGCTTTTGTTGGAACGACGCCAGATGAGACGCGCTCAAACAAGGAAAGGCCGAGGTAATCCTCGACCTCTCGGATCTGCATGCTCACCCCGGACTGCGTGGCATTTACCATGCGCGCGGCGGCTGTGATCGATCCCTCGTTATAGACCGCTACAAAATACCGTAATTGTTGGGTCTTGATATTCTTCATCACGGCTCCGGCGGTTTTTCGAAGGGTTGCTCCGCCCACCATAAGCAAAGCTGATGGAGTGGGGCAATGCCTTTCACTAAAACCGCCGGGCTGAATTTAGACTTCTGCTGGGATCGCCTCGCCGTTGAATACCCAGTTTTCCACAACGCGCGTGCCGGATTCTTGCAGCATTTTCGAGACGGCGCAGTGATGTTTAAGATCGCGGCGCACGGCCATCGCAGCCTCACGTGGGCCATCATGCGTCACCACGATATCCAGAACAACCTCAGGGAACGGCACCGGAACCGGTGAAATCAAGCGCGTGCCGTGGCTATCCATCGTAACGTTGATATCGATGTCCATGCCGGTAAAGCCTGCGCCATGATGCGCGGCCAGCTTGTTTGAGATCACATGCGTACAGCCCAAAAGACCCATAAAGACGTATTCGACCGGCATCGGACCTTCGTCTGTTCCGCCGCGCAGAACCGGCTCGTCGATGACAACAGTCTTACCGCGCGCGGTGGCGTGCGATTTGGTATTTGTGTCTTGTCCGCCGGTAACCGCGAATTTCCAAATTGGTTTTTCCTTAATGGCCATTTTTCATCCTCCATGGCTGACCCTGCTCAGATCCGTTGGGATGTGCAGCGTAATATTCCATCGCGCCCAAGCGTTCCCTTTCGCCGGTGCGACTCTTTTTCATCATGTTGGTGTTGCACGAGGGATCGCAACAGGGAAAACGATGCTTGCTGATGGTTTGGTTCACGTTTTCTGATATTGGTTGTTTGGGGCATTGGTGGCATGTGCGAAGGCGCGCATTCAGTTTTACTTCTGGCTCGCATAATATTTCATGAGTTGCACTGAAGCCTCTGACCTCGCTTTATTCTGGGCAACAATGAAAAAATTGGAAGGGGGGAGCCTTCGATGACACCTAAGTCAGAGATCTTTACCGTTGCGGTCGCAGGCTTTGGCTGGTGGGGACGACATATCGTTAAGCGGCTGAAAGATATTGAAGAAATCAATGTCATCGTCGTTATCGAACCCTTTGAGGGAAACCATGATGACATCCGCGCAGAAGGGCCCGAGCCGATCAGCACATTCGATGACGTGTTGTCCCGCCCCGAGATTGACGCGGTCATTCTGACGACACCAAACACTGTTCATGAAGAGCAAGTCACGAAATGTGCGGCTGCGGGCAAGCATGTTTTCTGCGAAAAACCGCTTGGGTTAACGGGCGCAAGTGCCCGCCGTTCTGTCGAGGCTTGTATCGCTGCAGGCGTCACACTTGGCATGGGACATGAGCGCCGGTTTGAGCCCGGCCTTGAGGCATTGAAAGAGGCGATTGATAAGGGCGAGCTTGGCACAATCATGCATGCTGAGGCGGCCTTTAGTCATGACAAATTGATCGGTGTTCCGGCCGGTGATTGGCGCACCTCGAAAGAAGTGTGCCCGGCCGCGGGTATGACCGCAATGGGCATTCACCTGACGGATTTGCTGATTTCTTATTTCGGCCGTGTCAAAACCGTTCAGGCCATGACAGCGCGGCGTGCATTGGATTGGGAAACCGGCGATCTTGTGACCGTTCAGCTTGGGTTTGAGGCCGGGATGACTGCAACGCTGAGCGCTGTTCTCTACACGCCGCATTTCATCCGTATGCATGTCTTTGGAACAGATAAGTGGATCGAAGTGCGCAACGATACCCATCCCGACACGCCCGGCGGCAAGGTCAGCTATGTTGAAGCCGTTACCGGACAGGATCACAAAGAAACGACGTTTGAATGGACCGATGCCGTTGTGGCCAATCTCAGCTCTTTCCGCGAGGCGTGTTTGGGGATTAAACCCTACCGCTTTAGCCATGAAGAGATGATCCATAATATCGAAGTTCTAGAAGCGATTGCGCAATCAGCGGAAGAGCGCGAGACCGTGCACCTCTAATTCGGCTTGAAACCGGAAATACAGGTTTTGTCCCGTTGGATTTCCGGGCAAAACCTTATACCCCAACCTCAAGAGCGAGAGGGCGCGTCCATCGCGCCCCTTTGCCGTCTGAAAGCCCTGCTCATTTTGTGCCGAGCCGCCTTGAAAGAGAAGCGAATTTGCAATGTTCGATGTAACCATCCTTCGCGAGATCTTGGGCGTTTTGGCGCCCGTTGCTTTGATCGTTTGCATCGGGTTTTGGTTGGAAAAGACAACGGACATTATCGTAACCAAACAACTGAGCACGCTTGTAATGACCGTGGGCACGCCGGCGCTGGTGTTTTCGAGCCTGACAAGAACCGCCCTGCCATTTGATGAGTTGATGAGCGTCTCAGCAGGGGCGCTTTGTGCCACTGGCATTGCGACAATCATTGCGCTTTTGGTGATTTGGATTGGGAAATTTGAAGTGCGGACCTATCTGGCCCCGCTCACCATGCCCAATTCCGGTAATCTAGGATTGCCCTTGGTGTTGCTCGCCTTTGGTCAGGATGGTCTTGCGATTGGCATCTCGTTTTTCTTTGTCGTCGCCATCATTCAATATACGGCCATTCCAATTGTCGTAACCGGTTCATTCTCGCTTAAACGTTTGGTGAAGGAGCCTCTTATCTGGGGCGTGATCGGGGCGCTTGCGTTTAAATCCACCGAAGCCCCCGTGCCGCAGGTGATTGACAACACAACGGAAATCTTAGGCGGCATGATGATCCCTATCATGTTGATCTTGCTTGGATCGTCTATCGCGCGCCTGAAAATTGCGGATATGAAAGTGGCTACATTCATGGCCTTTGTCCGACTGTTCGCAGGGCTTATCGGGGGTGTTGGCGCGGTGCTTCTTCTGGGGCTGACAGGCCCAACGGCTGGTGCTGTTTTCCTGCTGGCGGCGATGCCGTCCGCTGTTGTCTGTTACGTCATCGCACAGCGCTATGAGCAAGAGCCCGAAAAGGTTGCGAGCCTTGTTGTATCCTCGACTTTTCTTATTCTGTTGGTGCTGCCGGTCCTTATCTGGGTGGCTATCCATATCGCGGACGGGTCACTCTTCGCCCCATAATGAAACCTTATGGACCTCATGAATAACCATGTTTTCGCCGAAAACGGTCTTGGTGCTACAGTTTCCCAAATTTCATCTTGGGAGGAGACCGAGGAATGTCGCAAAGATTGTCTGGCTTAAGCCACGAGGACGCCACAGGAACCGCAAAGCTGGTTTTTGAAGGATCGGATCAGTTTTTGGGCCGCACGGCCAATTTGCAGCGTATTCTTGCCACCCACAGCCCCTATCTGGCGCGCTGGTTTGGCGGGCTTGTTGCGGCTGTTCGCCAGCCCGATCTTGGGGCGCAAAGCGAAAGCCGTCTGCGCGCGCTGGCCTGCATCAAAACCTCGATGGCCAACGCCTGTAAATATTGCACCGCCCATACATCGACCTTCGGGCAAGGGCTTGGCATTTCGAACGAAGAGCTGGAAGCGATGCTGGATGACAGTTATAAAACCAGCCCTCTTTTCGACGCGCGTGACCGCGCCGCAATTGCGTGGTCCGAAGCGATGACCCTGAACACGGCTGCCACCAACAAAGACGTTTGGGCAGCGATGAAGGCAAATTTCAACGATAACGAAATTGTCGAAATTTCTATGGCAAGCGCGCTGTTCAACATGATCAACCGCTTGAATGACAGCTTCTGGACCGAACTGGAAACCGAAGAATATAACCAGAAACAGTGGAATGCGGTTGAGGGTCTGAAGGTCGAGGATATCGAAGCCTTCGCTTCCCAATTCGCCGTTGTCGGCGCGGCCGAGCGTGCAGAAGGCAATGTTGCGACGGCTGCTGAATAAGCGCCTGCGCCCTTCATTTTTTCGGCCAGGCAGAGAAGACTTTGCCTGGCCGTTCAGTTTAGGGGATACCCGGGTTTAGTAGTTCCAAATCGTGCCGTCTTCGAGGCGCACAACCGGGTGACTGCCGGGTTTGTAGCTATAGCGCTCAACCTCTTTTTCATCAAAATCCACACCAAGCCCCGGCGCATCGCTGACGTAAAATAGACCGCCTTCCATCTTATGCTCGGAGGGGAAAAGCGCGTCACATTCAGGCGTGCCAAGGACAAGATATTCTTGGATACCAAAGTTCGGCGCCCATGCGTTCAGATGGGCTTGGGCGGCCATGGAAATTGGCGAATGGCTGGGCGCGCCGTGAAAGCCCGTCCGCACGTTATGCAGTCCCGCCAGATCCACAATCCGCTTCACATGCGTGATCCCGCCCGCATAAGTGACGGCCACACGGATGAAGTCGATCATGTTGTTTTCAATCAATTTGTTGCATTCCCAGACCGAGTTAAACACCTCACCAATTGCAATCGGCACAGTGGAATGCTGGCGGATCATGTTCAGGGCGTCCTGATCTTCGGCAGGGGTTGGGTCTTCCAGCCAAAAGAGCTTTACAGGCTCCACCTCTTTGGCAAATTCAGCCGCCTCGCGCGGGGTCAGGCGATGGTGAACGTCGTGCAGGATTTTCAAGTCCGGGCCAAACCGCGCCCGGATTTCCGCCAAAGCGCCCGGCATATATTGCATGTATTTATCCGTGTCCCACACTTCAATTTTGGGGCGGATACCACTGAAATCACTCATGAAATTCTTCACGTCACCCTTCTTTTCGGGCACCGCGTAGCTGGCTGATGGCATGCCGGGAATACCGCATTGCACCCGCACGGCCTTATAGCCTTGCTCAACGTAATACGACACCGAGTCCATCAGATCCTCAAGATCTGCGCCAGTGGCATGGGCGTATACCAAGGCCCCTTCGCGGCTTTTGCCGCCAAACAGTTGATAAAGCGGCATATTCGCGAGTTTGCCCTTGATGTCCCACAGCGCCATATCAATGGCCCCGAAGGCGGCCATCGCGATTGGGCCGCGCCGAAAATAGGCTCCGCGATAGAAGAATTGCCAGATATCCTCGCTGTTGCGGGGATCCATGCCGATCAGATTGGGAATGAGGTATTTTTCCAAATATTCCGCGGGCATCGTCTCGCGGTTATTGAGAGTCCCGTCACCCAAACCATAAACCCCGGCATCGGTCATAATCTTTAGTGTGACATAGTTCTTGCCCGGACCGCCCACAAAGACTTTTGCATCAGTAATTTTCATTAGGGAGATCCTTTTCTTTTGCTTCGGAATGAAGACGTTTTGACAGGTGTTGCGGCCACCTGCAAATGCTGGCGGCCGCATGGCTTTAGGTTGTCCCGGCGCAAGCCGCGTTATTGCAGATCGTCCGGCAAAAGCGCGTCCGGGATGTTTTGATAGCTAACCGGGCGCAGGAACCGGCGGATGGACAACGTACCGACCGAGGTTGCGCCGAAATTGGTCGAAGCCGGGTAGGGCCCGCCATGAACCATTGCGTCACAAACCTCGACCCCGGTTGGAAACCCATTGGCAAGAACGCGCCCCGCTTTACGTTCCAGCACTGGCATCAGTTTACGGCCCAGATCAGTATCGCCCTGATCAAGGTGAAGAGTGCAGGTCAATTGTCCGGTCAGCGATGCGGCCACTGCCAGCATTTCATCGGCATCCTTTGCAACAACGATCATGCCAAGGGGGCCGAACACCTCTTCGCCAAGATCTGAATTGGCCAACCATTCGGCGCCGGTTGTTGCGAAAAGATAGGGCGTGGCGCTGCGCAGGTCGCAAGTGGTGGTCAGGACATCCTGAACGCCTTTCGTGCCAGCAACCCGGTCGCGTCCATCATGAAAGGCTTTGGCAATTCCGCCCGTCAGCATTGTTTGCGCGCCAATTTCGGTCAGGGCGTCTTTTGCAGCATTGGTAAATGCGGTCGCTTCCGACCCTTCGATAACCACAGCAACACCGGGATTGGTGCAAAACTGGCCTGCGCCCATTGTCAGAGATCCCGCCCATGCCGCGCCAATTGCCGCCCCACGTGCAGATAATGCGGCGGGCAAAAGGAACATCGGATTGATAGAGCCCAATTCGCCAAAGAATGGGATGGGCTCAGGGCGCGCCGCACATAGATCGAACAGCGCCCGCCCGCCCCAAAGCGATCCGGTAAAGCCGACGGCCTTAATCAGCGGATGCTGGACGATGGCTTGGCCAACAGCGCGATTGCCGCCTTGGATTTGGCTAAAGACGCCCGGGTGAATGCCGCAAAATTTGATGGCCTCGCTGATGGCCTGCGCCACAAGATCAGAGGTGCCGGGATGGGCCGAATGGCCTTTGACCACGACAGGGCAGCCGGCGGCCAGCGCCGCGGCCGTGTCACCGCCTGCGGTCGAGAACGCCAAGGGGAAATTCGAAGCGCCAAAGACCGCAACCGGGCCGATGGGGCGCTGGATCATCCGCAAATCGGGACGCGGCAGAGGCGCGCGATCGGGCAGGGCGGCATCATGGCGACGGTCAAGGTAACCGCCAGCCTCAATATGATCGGCAAACAACTTAAGCTGGCCAGTTGTCCGCCCGCGCTCGCCAATAAGGCGCGCTTCAGGAAGACCCGTTTCTTTGGTGCCAATGGCCGTGATCTCATCGCCCAGCTTGTCGATTTCCTCGGCAATCCGCCGCAAAAAGGCGGCGCGTTCTGTTCGGCTGGAATAGCCGTAAGTAACGAAGGCCTCTTCTGCGGCGATGCAGGCCTGATCCACCAATTCGGGCGAGCCCACAGCAAAGCTGTCTGGCGCGCCATTTACCGGCTCGTTTTGAAAGCTTTGCTCGGCGCCAATCCATTGGCCCGCGATCAAGTGTTTGCCCATTAACATGCTCATGTCCCTTATTTCGAACTCATCATTAAGTTCTGGCGTTATCGGCCGTTGGCTTTGCGCCATTCGGCAAATTTATCCAGAGTTTCTGGTTTGGTTGCAGGATAAAGCCCAATAATCGTCGCGCCGTTTTTGACTTCATCGGTGACGAAATCTTCAAAGGCGGTCATCTCATGGGCTTCTTCTGCGACTTCATCGGCCAAATGTGCCGGGATGATAAAGACGCCCTCATTGTCGCCAACCACAATGTCGCCGGGCCATACCGCAACGTCACCACATCCGATAGGCACATCAATGTCCAGCGCCTGATGCAGCGTTAAGTTGGTTGGGGCAGACGGGCGGCTGTGATAGGATGGAATGTCCAGCTCGGCAATTTCGGGGCTGTCGCGAAAGCCGCCATCTGTGACTACGCCTGCAACGCCGCGCTTCATCAACCGTGTGATCAGGATGCCACCAGCCGAGGCTGCGCGGGCATCTTTGCGGCTGTCCATCACCATTACGGCGCCGGGCGGGCACGCCTCAACTGCGGCGCGTTGGGGATGTTCAGGATTGCGGAACACTTCAAGCTGGTTGAGGTCTTCACGCGCCGGAATATACCGCAAGGTAAAGGCTGGCCCTACCATGTTGCGGCCCTTTTGCGACAAGGGTCTGACGTCTTGAATAAATTGGTTTCTCAGACCCCGTTTGTACAAGGCCGTGCACAACGTCGCGCAACTGACCTTTGATAGTTTCTCTTTGGTTTCCGGTTTCATGAGCAAACTCCTCCATATTTCTTTTTACTTTGGTCGACCGGGTCGCCGGGAAAATGGCGCCCCAAAATTGCTAGGCCGAGTGTTCTTTTGCGTTGTGACGAAGTGACGAGATCAGCGCCAAACCGATCAGTCCGATGCCGATCAGGCCGGTGATCAATTCCGGGACATGGACCAGTGATTGAGCGAACATGACGCAAGCAAGAGCAAGGATCGAATAAAACGCCCCGTGCTCCAGATAACGAAACTGGTTCAACGTGCCGCGCTCGACCAGCATGATGGTCATCGAGCGCACATACATCGCGCCCACGCCCAGTCCGATGGCGATGAGAAAGATGTTTTTCGTGAGAGCAAAGGCCCCAATAACCCCATCAAAGGAAAAGCTGGCATCCAGCACTTCAAGATAGAGAAACGCGCCCAGCCCGCCAGATGCCGTGACGGTCTTGGCGCTGCTGGCGGCGTCCAGAACATGGCTCAGCATGTCGACGGCCAGAAAGCAGACCAGTCCAAGAATGGCCGCATAAAGAAAACTTGATTGTTGTGCTTCTGATTGCGCGGACACGAAAGCAAGAATGATCACCAGTACAATGGCAATCTCAAGCCCGCGAACAGATCCGCATTTTGCAAGGCTCTGCTCAAGCGAGTGCACCCAATGCACGTCCTTTTCGAGGTCAATAAAATAGCTGAGCGCGACCATCATCAGAAAAGTGCCGCCGAAGGCCGCAATCGAGATATGCGCGTCCTCGATGATATGGGCATATTCGTCAGGATTGGTAACGGCCAGTTCAACAGCCTCAATCGGGCCAATGCGCGCGGCAACGGCGACGATCGCTACGGGAAAAACAATTCGCATCCCAAAGACCGCAATCAAGATGCCCCAAGTGAGAAACCGCCTTTGCCATTCGGGCGTCATCAGCTTCAGCTTATTGGCATTCACAATGGCATTGTCGAAGGATAACGAGATTTCCAACGCCGAAAGCACGGCGCAAATCATCAGGAAAGACAAGGCGCCGGATAACCCGCCATCCGTGATCCACCCCAGCCAAAAAGACAGGGCCAAACCCAAGGCGGTTACAAGAAATGGCCAGAAGAAATACCGAGAGAGGGGCATAGGTGATCTTTCCATTATCTTGCCGCGTCCGGGTCGGCCTGAATATCCATCAACAGCGTTTTGCGTTCGGCGCGGCGAAGGGCCTGCACCTCTGGATCAGGCTCAAGGCTGGCTGCCAAAAGGGCCTTTGTGTAGGTCTGAACCGGATGCGCAAAGATGGTTTCTGTATCGCCGGTTTCCACGATCCTGCCTGCCTGCATAACGATCACGCGGTCTGCGAAATCACGCACGACCGGCAGGTCATGGGCGATAAACATGAACGAGATATTCATCGTGTCACGCAGGTCATTCAAAAGAGCGATCACTTGCGCTTGAATTGAGACATCGAGGGCCGACACAGCCTCGTCGCAGACGATCATTTTCGGCTCTAGCGCCAAGGCGCGGGCAATCGCGATGCGCTGGCGCTGTCCGCCGGAAAACTGATGAGGGTATCGATGGGCGTGTTCTGGCAGCAATCCAACTTTCGTCAGCAATTCCGAAACGCGGGCGCGCCATGCGTCCTTTGGCAAGATCTCGGGGTGGATCGCCCATGCTTCAGAAATAATTTGGTAAATCGTCATGCGCGGGTTCAGCGATTGAGTAGGGTCCTGAAACACCATCTGAATGTCCCGCCGCATGTCGTAAAGCTCGCGCTCGGTCAGCGAAAAAAGGTCCCGGCCTTTATACATCGCTGTTCCGCCAGATGGCTCTTGCAAGCGCAGAAGTGTCTTCGCGAGGGTCGATTTCCCGGACCCGCTTTCGCCCACGACGGCAACAACTTCGCCCGGCATGACATGGAAACTGGCATCGGTCAGAGCTTCAACTGCGCCATAGCGTTTGCTGAGATGTTGAACCTGCAAAAGCGGTTCATCCTCCGGCGTAATATCGGGAACGGATTTTAACGGCGCTTTGCCGGGCGCGGCCGCAATCAAGCGTTTGGTGTAATCGTTTTGGGGGTCTTTATAAACGCTTGCGGCAGTTCCGGTTTCGACAATCTCGCCCTTATTCATCACCACCACGCGATCGGCGGTTTCAGCAACGACGCCAAGGTCATGCGTGATCAGCAAAAGCCCCATACCGGTTTCTTCCTGAAGCTCTTCAAGCAGCGACAGGATTTGGGCCTGCACAGTGACATCAAGCGCCGTGGTCGGCTCATCGGCAATAAGAATGTCGGGTTTCATCCCAAGCGCCATTGCAATCATTATCCGTTGGCGTTGCCCGCCCGAAAATTGATGCGGATAGGCATTCATTTTGGCTTCGGCATCGGGAATGCCGACGCGGTGCATAAGGTCCAAAGCGCGCGCATCGGCTTTTGCGTTGGGCACCCCATGCACGCGCATGGCCTCGGAGATTTGCCAGCCGACTTTGTAAACCGGATTGAGATGGGCCAGCGGATCCTGAAAGATCATTGCTATTTTGCGGCCATTGATCTGGCGGCGTTCATCGCGGGGCAGATCCAAAAGGTTCTGTCCGTCATATTTGATGCTGCCCTCGGTGATGTAGCCCGGCGGCGTATCAATCAAGTTCATAATGGCCGAAGCCGAGACAGATTTTCCAGAGCCACTTTCGCCAAGGATGGCCAGCGTTTCGCCGCGATCCAAGTGAAAGCTGACATCGCGCACCGCATGAACGCGGCCCTGCACGGTGTGGAATTCAACCGAAAGGTTATTCACCTCTAACAAACGGTTAGTCATTGGTTTTCCTTCCAATCTCAAGGCGCCAGCGTTGCACGGGGTCAAGCGCGGTCCGCATCCAGATCGACAAAAGGTTCAGGGACATTGTGGTCAGAATGATCGCAAGACCGGGCCAGAAGGCCAGCCACCAGGCTTGCACCAGATAGGGACGGCCTTGGGCCACCATCAGACCCCAAGTGATGTCGGGGGGCTGGATGCCAATACCCAGAAATGACAGCGAGCTTTCAGCGAGCATCACGAACGCAAAATCCAGCGTCGCAATAGTGATCAAAGTCGGGATCACCATGGGCAGGATATGGCGCAGGATAATGCGCCGCTTTGAGGCGCCCATCACAACCGCCGCTTGCACGAACATCCGCTCGCGCACCTCAAGAACCTCGGCGCGCGTTGTCCGCAGGTAGACAGGCACGCGTGTTATGGCGAGGACGAGGACCAGATTAAAGATCGATGGCTCCAACATATAGAGCACGATCACAGCCAGCAGCAGCGACGGGAATGACATGATAATGTCAGCGCCGCGCAAGATCAGATTGCTGGTCCGCGGTGTCGAATAGCCTGCAATAAGCCCCAAGGCGCAGCCAATGCTGAGCGCGACAAAAACCGAGATGAACGAGATTTGCAGCGTATTGCGAGAGGCGACAAGGATACGGGCCAACATGGACCGGCCAACGGAATCTGTGCCGAGAAAATTCACCCAGCCATTTTCCATCGACAAGGGCGGGGCGTTACGACCGCGCAAGTTGGGGCGTGTTGCAGCGTCTTCCAGAAAAATGGGGCCAAAGATGGCGCTGACGGCCAGGATGATCAGAAAGATCACACCGCAAAGCGCAAATTTATCGGCCATGAGCATGCGATAGATCTGAACCAGCAGCGGGCGAGGTTCGGCGATCTCGGGCATATCGGATGGGGTAGGGTGGGACGTCATAAGATCAGTACCGAATGCGCGGATCGAGCAGCGTATACGCCAGGTCAATCAGCAAGTTCATGATAAAGATGGCGAGGGCCGTAACCATAATGGCGGCAAGGATCACCGTGAAATCGCGTTGAAGGATCGAGTCGATCATCAATTTGCCAATGCCGGGAAATCCAAAGATCGTTTCAACCACAACGGCGCCGTTCAACATGGCGGCGGCTTGGTCTCCGATCACCGTGATCACTGGCAGCATGGCGTTGCGCAGCGCATGCACAAAGATGATGGGGCGGGTCTTTACGCCTTTGGCACGCGCCGTCTTGATATAGGCCGAAGACAGCACGGAAATCATCGATCCGCGCACGACCTGCAAGATCAGGCCGAAGGGCCGGATAAACAGAACGGTAATAGGCAAGATCCAGTGCCAGATTGTTCCGGTGCCTGAGGTTGGCAACCAACGCAGCTGCACCGCGAAGATGACGATGGCAACAATCGCGACCCAAAAGTCTGGCGCGCTGGAGCCGATCAGCGAAAAGGTTGACGTGAACCGGTCAAATACGCCGCCCGCGCGAAACGCAGCAAGAGAGCCAATGAGAACGGCAAAGAACGTGACAAGGATCATCGTGATAAAGGCCAAGAGCAGGGTCCACGGAAAGGCCTCAAGCACAACTTCAAGTGCGGGGCGGGATCTGCGGATGCTGTCGCCAAAATCCAAACGGGCGATATCTTGCACGTAGTTCCAGAATTGCAGCCAAATTGAATCGTTCAGCCCATGCAGTTCGCGGAACAATTCACGGCTTTCGATAGAGGCATCCAATGGCAGGTAAAGCGCCGTGGGATCTCCCGTCAGCCGTGACAGGAAAAACACCATGATGATCAAGCCAACCAACGAGATGACACTAGAGATCGCGCGTTTGCCGATGAAAGCTTTCATGACAGGTCTCTTTGTTTTGGAGGGACGTCAAAGATGAGATCCGGCAAGCAATTGCTGCGCCTGCCGGATCCCTATTGCTTTAGTTGAACGTGATCTGCGCCAGTTGCAGTTCGCTATTCGTGGCAATTGTTGGCTGGAAGTTGATCCGCGCTGATACGCGGGCAAAGCCAACCATATGGAACATCGGAATATCGGTGATGATCTCTTCGCCAACGACGCGGAATGCTTCTCTCCAGAGGGCTTCGCGCTCATCGCCAGTTGCTGCGGTGGCCTGATCAATCAGCGAGTCCAAACGATCATCCCAAACTGCGCCTTGCAGGCCTTCGGAGTGATATTTGAAGAACATCGTGAAGACCGGGTCGCCTTTTGCGTTATCATGCTGAGCCGCGACAAGCTGCGGTCCGCGATCCCCTGCGAAGGGTTTGGAGTAGAAATCTTCCCATTCCGACACATCATACATCCGCAATGAGGCGTTAAAGCCGGCATCTTGGATCATCGCCAACATCACTTCCATAACCTCGGTAACATTGGGGAAGTTGTTGGAGCGACCGATAAGGTTGATTTCAGTATCAACATCGACGCCATCAGCCCGGGCTTCTTCTAGAAGAGCGCGCGCGCGTTCAGGATCGTAAGGCCACACTTGAAGATCTGGGTTCCAACCAAGGGTCGAGGGCGGAACAATCTGCGTTGCAGGAATAACCCCTTCGGCCAGAATTGTGCCTTGGAACGCCTCGCGATCAATCGCAAGGTTCAGCGCTTCGCGAACCCGGCGGTCATTCAGTGGCGCGACATCAGTATCAATCCGAAGGAAGAAGGTTTCGGAATTGGGGTATGAGAAATCGGTGGCAGGATTTGTTGCATCCAGAACCGACATGCTTGGCACGATATCGGCTTCGCCGGTTTCAACCATGGCCGCAGCAACCGCCGCGTCAGAGCGGAACACATAGGTTGCTGATTCAACTTCTGGCGTTTCACCCCAGTAGTTATCATTGCGGGTCAGAATGATGTTCTGGCCGATATTCCATTCGCTGAAGATATAAGGGCCAGTGCCGACAGGCTCCGTAATAAAGGCACTTGCATCTGTTCCGGTGGGCACAACTGTTACGCCCGAAAGCAACAAAGGTAGGATCGGCTGAGCAGGGCTGGTTGTGATTTCAACGGTTAGATCGTCGATCGCTTCCATTGAAACTTCGAGACCACCAAAATACTTGGCGCTGTTATCGCAGACGATCTGATCACTGTTGGTGCGTTCGATCGAATAGATCACATCTTCGGCGTCAAAGGCGGTTCCGTCCGAGAACTGGACATCCGGGCGCAGCGTAAAGCGCCATGTGTCTTCGTCCACAGGCTCCCATGCGGTGGCCAAACGCGGCATCAGGCCATCGCCCTGGTCGCCCAGTTCGGTCAAAGTCTCTGACACGTTGTGCAAGATGACCCGGCCCACATTCGAGCGCGACGACATGCAAGGATCAACGACGTCAACCTCTTCGCCCAAAACGATTGTCACGTTTCGGTCTTGTGCCATGACGGGCATCGCGGTCATCGTGACCAGCGCCGCCCCAATCAGGCATGAGTTTAGATTTCGCATTTGGTAGTCTCCCTTTTCAAGTAAGCAGAAACAGCGGGAAGCGCAGTTTCCAATGTCCTGTCGCACCTGGGCGAAATTTCGCGCGGTGCACCGTATGGCGCTCACCGATGCGCAGGGTCCCTTTCCCCAGCTTCGGCGCATCCAAATCTGTGCAATCCTCCTTGCGGGATATGGATGAATGACGGTCTACGGCTACGTTGCGGTGCCCAATGCAAGACCCGGCCTGACGATTTAGGCAGTGGGCTAGGGGGCCGCATTGGGGGCTGGGTGAGAAACGATCTAAGACCGCCCCATTCAAGCTGGTTCGAACCTGAGAGGCTGCAAAGGCCTTGGCTTCCGTATGTCGAACAAACTGTTGAATGATGTCCCCCGCCAACAAACGCCTCGGGTTTGTCCAAGGCTGTTAACAAGTAGACTGTAAGATTTGTAATTTTCAAGAACAAATTTTACAAATCAGATATACAAATTTTATACCAAATAAATCAGTGCTCTAGGCTGATTATTTCTAACCAGAGCGTCTCGGGAGTTACAAATAGTGATCAACAACTTGGTCAATATTTGTGCAGAATCATGCCGGACTCGCATAATTCAGCGCCAAGATTTGTGAATGATCACGACAAATCCATCGAAAAAGGGAGGGTGCTTGCCCCGGATTTTATTTAAGTGTCGTTCCCTCGAACACACGCATCCGCGCGTTGTTCACATGTCCACGCATTGCCTCTCGGGCTGCTTGCGGGTCCGAGGCGGCAATCGCATCATAGATTGCGTAATGTTCCTGCTGAACCAATTCCAACCGGGCACGGGATGCGGCAAGCGACAAGTTCCGGGTCAAATTCATCCCGGTGAGGATGTTTGATTTCATCGAGTTCCGTGCGGCTTGGAAGTAATGATTGTCGGACGCAGCACAGACGGCCTCGTGGAAAGCCTCATCTGCTTCAACCCCAAGATCGCCGTCACGGATACATCTGTCCAACTCATCCAATGCCGAGCTGAGGTCCCTAAGGTCGGATTCGCCGCGCCGTTCAGCTGCAATATAGGCCACTTCCCCTTCAATCGCGGCCCGAAATTCAAAGGTGCGCTGAATATCTGCAATGGAGCCAATGGGCGCAAATTCCAAAACGGCCCCCTCTGGGCGACGCTGCACAAATGAGCCTGACCCTTGGCGGGATTTGATAACCCCATCTTCGCGCAGTTGCTTAAGGGCACGCCTGAGAACCGGACGAGACACTTCGAAGCGGCGGCTAAGCTCGTGTTCTGTTGGCAGTTTTGCTCCGACAGAAATCTCGCCGCTCACGATCAGCGCCAATACGTCCTCATAAACACGGCCAGACAGCGTTCGATCCCGCGCAGCTTTGCTGCTTACGGGGTGAACTGGACGTAATTCATTTGTGTTGGCGGGATGTGACACGCGGCTTCTGCTCCTTATTTTGCCCCGAAAACCCGTTGTCATATGGTTGGTATATTATGCCCAAAACTTGCATTTTGGTCTGACAAAAGCCCCGAGGGATAATTGAAATATCGTTTTTCGGGCGGTATTTGTCAATAATTTGTAAATTTTGACTTCCGGAAAATCGTGAAGGATGCCAAAGCACGACGTCTGTGCTCAGAAAAACCTGTAAATTCGGCCAAAGGAACAAAGACAATCTTTAGGGGGATATGGCGGAGAGACAGGGATTCGAACCCTGGGTAGGCTTGCACCCACAACGGTTTTCGAGACCGCCCCGTTCGACCACTCCGGCACCTCTCCGCGCTTTATCAGGGGTCGTGAGGCGGGGATTTAGAGGCAACGTGGTCGCCGTGCAAGGGGGTTTTGTCCGTTTCTTGCCAATTGCGGCCACTTCCTTGTGATGGCGGTGGAAATTCTTCCAAGGAATGCCCATCTTGGCTCTAACGTTATTTGTAGAAGGCCCCAAAGCTCATGTTGCGCACCGCTCTTCTTTCTCTAAGCCTTATTGTTCTGGGCTCGGTCACTATTGCACAAACCAATGCGCCATCGCCGGACTACGCACGACTGTTCGACGCAATCGGCATGGATGAAAGCTTTGACATTGTCGCCGCAGCCGGTCGGCGAGATGCACAGGATCTTGAGGCCGATATGTTTGACGGTCTTGACCCTTCAGGCTGGCGTGACGTGGCCGCCGAGATTTATAACACTGACTTGCTGCGCGCAGAATTCACGGCAGGGTTTCCCGAAAGCCGGATGAACGAAGACGAACTAAACGCGGCATTGGCGTTTTGGGAAAGCGATTTGGGCCAGCGTATCGTTGCTGCAGAATTGACAGCATGGCGCGCTATTTCTGATCCTGAGATCGAAGAAGCAGCTAATGAAGTCTATTTTCTGCACCTCGAACGCAATGAGCCGCGGCTGGAAATTCTCGAGCGCTTTATTGAGGTAAATGATTTTGTGGAGCTCAACCTAGCCGGCGCTCTGAACTCGAATTTCTCTTTCTATCGGGGCCTGTCGGATGGTGGAGCCTATGGGATGGATTTGCCCTTTGATATGATGCTGGCTGAGGTTTGGGGCCAAGAGGCAGAGATCCGCGAAAGCGTGACGCTGTGGCTCTACTCTTTTCAGTTGATGGCCTATACCGACCTTAGCGATGCAGATATGGAGGCCTATATTGCCTTTTCGCAATCCGAGGCGGGGCAAGCCTACAATGCTGCAATTTTCACTGGGTTTGACATGATTTATGAAGTGACCAGCTATCGGCTTGGAACTGCGGCGGGATATTTCATGTCTGGTGAACCACTTTAAAGCCTTTTGGATTACGAGGACTCAGTGCCGACTGTCGCCACTGCTGCCAGAAATTGACGGGGTGAGGCGCCGGTTCTGCGCCTCGATCGAGAAGCTTATGCCGAGTATGGTGCGGCAGAAGGTGACCTAGCCCAAGATTGCGTATTCTTGGCGCGGGGCGGCGTGGACTTGGCGACCCTGCCATTAGAGTTTGCCGCCGATATACATGATGCACGGTTTACTTCTATCGTCGCGCTAGATCCGGGCTTTACTTATGCTGCGGACCGACAAAAGCGCTTTAGAAATAACAGTGCCGGTGCAACTTCTGTCTCTCGGTGACGACTTTCCTTGGCGTACGGTCGACATGCGAAGCGAAGGCAGCGGGCTTGCTGAAACCCTAACGGAAGTTACGCAAAGCCTTATTGCGACCGCGCATCACTTTTCATTCCTTCCAATTTTCACTGAACTTGCCCCGATCTTACTGGTGGAAGAGGGGGAAGATCCGATCTGCACAAATTCTGACGGTCTGATCGGCAAAGCGTCCATATTACGTGGATTGCTGCTTTCGCTGATTTTTTGAACTTGGATTAATTTTTGACACAGCCGCGCCTTGTGTGGCCAAGGCGCGGCGATTGTTTTATTGCCTCGTTATCCAACCCGACGCGGGTCTTGAAAAATACGAGACCCATATGCCCAATCTTTCTTGACTTACTTCAGGCTATCGGGCATCTCCCGGGCTCGGATACCGCCCCGCGAGTCGTGAGGTGGTGTTTTTAGTTTTAGATGACAGCCTTGAAAAAGGCGCGCAGCCCGAGGTGACCCTGTTGTAAAACAAGGTCAGAACACCCGAAAAGGGGACCACAGGGCGCGGTGACAAAAAGGAAGACCTCATGTTCGCGGTCCTTAAGACCGGTGGCAAACAGTATAAAGTGCAGTCTGGTGACGTACTGCGCGTTGAAAAACTGGCCGCCGAAGCAGGTGAAACAATCCAATTCAACGATGTGCTGATGCTGGGCGGTGATAGCACTGTTCTTGGCGCGCCCACTGTTGCTGGCGCGGCCGTTCAGGCCACTGTGATCGACCAGATCAAAGGCGAAAAGCTTATCCACTTTGTTAAGCGCCGCCGTAAGCACAGCTCGAAGCGCACCAAAGGCCACCGTCAGAAACTGACCTTGGTTCGCATCACCGACATTCTGGCCGAAGGCGCAGATGCGTCCGGTGTTAAAGCTGCAATCGGTGCAGGCTCTGCGCCTGCCGCTGTTGCTGCTGCGCCGGCTGCGACGCCCGCCAAGAAAGCCAAAAAAGCGGAAGCCGCTGCCGAAGCTCCGGCCGCTGCAGGCGCAGATGATCTGAAACAACTGTCGGGCGTTGGTCCAGCACTTGAGAAGAAACTGCATGCTGCTGGCGTCACGACCTTTGCGCAGATCGCCGCGTGGAATGCAGATGACATCGCAGCCATGGACGAAAAGCTTTCGTTCAAAGGCCGCATTGACCGCGAAGGCTGGGTTGCACAAGCCCAAGCCAAAATCGCAGAATAAGGAGACCCACCCATGGCACATAAAAAAGCAGGCGGTAGCTCCCGTAACGGCCGCGACTCAGCTGGTCGCCGTCTTGGCGTCAAAAAATACGGCGGCGAAGCCGTGATCCCTGGCAATATCATCGTGCGTCAGCGCGGCACCAAGTGGTGGCCGGGTGAGGGCGTTGGTATGGGCAAAGACCACACCATTTTCGCAACCGACGAAGGCGCTGTTAAGTTCCACAAGGGACTTAAAGGCCGCACATTTATTTCCGTGCTTCCGGCCCAGGAGGCCGCAGAATAAGCCGAACCTTTTGGTTATGAACATTAAAAGGGGGATCGGCGACAAGGCTGATCCCCCTTTTTGATTTTTCGGGTTGGCCTTGAGGAGAACCGTCATACTTCCCATCTACAAGCGGGAGGCAGGCGGGGCCGATAACCCAAGCCCTGTTTCTGAGGAGGAGCAGATGAAACAAGAAACGATTATCCAGCAAATGGTTATTGAGACCCCGCGCTTTGTATTGCGGCCTCTCAGAACGTCTGATGTTGGATTGCTCGAGCTCTACGCGTCGGATGCGCGGGTGGCCGAGATGACAACAAGTATTCCCCATCCTTTGCCCCCCGGTGCGGCCGAGGCATTGATTGCGCGGTCCCGCAAGGAAACCCGCAAGGAACATGTCTGGGCAATGGATGCGTCTGATCTTGGCGGAGGCGAGCTGCAAGGGCTGATTTCGCTGGACCAAATGGACCGGAATCAATCTGAAATCGGGTATTGGGTTGCGCCAGCAATGTGGAATACCGGTTTGGCGTCCGAAGCCGTGAAGGCTTTGGTCAACGCCAATCCGCTGCTCAACGACACGATGTTTGCAAGCGTCTTTCAGGACAACCCGGGCTCGGCGCGTGTGCTGACCAATGCCAAGTTTGACTATCTTGGCGATGCCGAGGCGTTCTCGGTGGCTCGGAATGCAAAAGTGCCAACCTGGACCTATTTGCGCAAACTTGGATAGGGCAGATGTCCGACATCATCTTCGAAACAGACAGGCTAACCTTGCGCAAATTTGCGCAAGGTGACTGGCAGCGCCTTCAGGCGTTTGGCAGCCTGCCAGAGGTTGCATCGATGATGACCAGTTTGACCTCGCCTTGGCCTGAAGAGGCCATTAAGGCTTGGATCGCCGAAGGCGAATTTAAGGGCGTTCCCGGATTTCGCGCCGGGATCTGCCTGAAAACCGGGTTTCTGATCGGGTTTGCCGGTATTGGCCCGGCTCCATCCCGCTGTGCCTATGCGCTTGATCCGGCTTATGCGGGGCAGGGCTATGCGACCGAGATTTTGGCCGGTTTAATGGAATTTGCTTTTAACGATCTGGGCTTGAGCGCCATTGAAGCGGATCATTTTGTTGACAATCCGGCCTCGGGCAATGTGATGCGTAAGGTTGGGTTTCAAAAAATAGGTGAAGAAATGGCCTCGAGCATGGGTCGCGTCGATCCGGCGATGGCGGATGTCTACAAACTGACCCCACAAACCTATTCTCCACCCCAGAAAAGGACGTGATCCGATGATCAAAACGGCGCGCCTCACACTTCGCAATTTTCAGCCCGGGGACGCCAAATGGATCACCGAGGCGATTGCAAATCCTAATGTTCACCGCTGGCTGAGCAATCCGCCTTATCCTTATCAGCTGTCGCATGCGGTCGGGTATATCGACGCCGTGGCCGATGATCCCACAAAACTGCTGATCGAAGAAAACGGCCAACGCCTTGGCGGTGTCACGCTTAGCGGCGATCCAGCTTTGCCCAGCCTCGGCTATTGGTTGGACGAAGCGGCTTGGGGGCGCGGCGTGATGACGGAAGCGGCCGAAGCGGTTCTTGATCGGTTCTTTAAAAACGGCGGCGGCGCGATAGAGAGCTCTTGGATTATCGGCAATTCCGGGTCCGAAGGTGTGCTGCGAAAGCTTGGCTTTCAGGATAATGGCCCGGAAGAAACCGAATATTCAGAGTATTACAAACGCGATATGCCGGTTTTTCCGGTGAAACTCACCGCCGCGGCTTGGCAAGCACGCCAGCCCGCTTGAGCCGCACGCCTTTCCCCGGTAAACCGCCGGGACTCTTTCCTCGGGACCTGATGACATGAAATTTCTAGATCTAGCCAAAGTCTATATCCGCTCTGGTGGCGGCGGCGGGGGCTGTGTGTCGTTCCGGCGGGAAAAATATATCGAATATGGTGGCCCTGATGGCGGGGATGGCGGCAAGGGCGGCTCGGTCGTTGCGGAAACTGTCGATGGCCTCAACACCCTGATCGATTTCCGCTACCAGCAGCATTTTTTCGCCAAAAACGGCCAGCCCGGCATGGGCAACCAACGGACCGGCAAAGATGGCGGCGAGATTGTTTTGCGTGTGCCTGTTGGCACGGAAATTCTGGATGAGGACGAAGAGACTGTCATCGCTGACATGACCGAGCTGGGTCAGCGCGTCGAACTGGCGCGCGGCGGCAATGGCGGTTTTGGCAACCTTCATTTCAAATCCTCAACCAATCAGGCACCGCGCCGCGCCAATCCGGGCCAGCCCGGTGTTGAGCGCACAATCTGGCTGCGCCTGAAACTGATTGCTGATGTTGGCCTGCTCGGGCTGCCCAATGCGGGCAAATCAACTTTCCTTGCTGCAACATCGAATGCACGGCCCAAGATTGCGGATTATCCCTTCACCACATTGCATCCCAATTTGGGTGTTGTCGGCGTTGATAACGTCGAGTTCGTTGTGGCCGATATCCCCGGCCTGATCGAAGGCGCGCATGAGGGTCGGGGGCTGGGTGACTTGTTCCTTGGACATGTCGAACGCTGCGCGGTTCTTCTGCATCTTGTGGATGGCACATCCGACAATGTGGCGGGCGATTGGCAAACCATCATCAACGAAGTCGAACAATATGGCGAAGGTCTATCCACCAAGCCGCGCATTACCGTTTTGAACAAAACCGATGCGCTGATGCCCGAAGAGCTGGAAGAAAAGATGGCCGAGTTGGAGGCCGTGGCCGGTAAAGTATTGCCGATGTCCGGGGCAACCAGCCAAAATGTGGTCGAGGTGCTACGCCATTTGCGGACCCGTATCGATGCGGGCCGTCTGCGCGAAAAGAAAAAGTCGGTCAGCGGTGAAGAAGAGGAAGACGGCGGATGGCAACCCTGAAGCTGACAGATGCAAAGCGTCTGGTCGTCAAAATCGGCTCGGCGCTTTTGGTGGATCGCGTAACCGGCGCGCTTAGAACGGATTGGCTGACCAGCCTTGCCGCAGATGTGGCGCGCCTGAAATTTGGCGGCGCAGACGTTGTGCTTGTCTCGTCGGGCTCCATCGCGCTTGGCCGCTCGGTTTTGGGGCTGGGGCAGGGCGTTCTGGCGCTGGAACAAGCCCAAGCGGCCGCGGCTGTTGGGCAAATTCGTCTGGCTCGCGCCTATGAAGAGGTTCTAGCCCCCCATGGGCTTAACACGGCGCAGATCTTGCTGACGCTCGAAGATAGCGCAGATCGCCGCCGGTATCTGAACACCCGCAACACGCTTGCGACGCTTCTTGGGTTTGGAACTGTGCCCATCGTGAATGAAAATGACACGATTGCCACCGATGAAATCCGCTATGGCGATAATGACCGATTGGCCGCGAATGTGGCGGCAATGGCCGGGGCGGATCAGCTGGTACTGCTGTCTGACGTTGATGGGTTTTATTCTGCCAACCCCAACGACGATCCTACCGCCACACGCTTTGACGTGATCCCTGCCATCACGCCCGAGATTGAGGCGATGGCAGGCGACGCCGGGTCGGGCCTGTCCAAGGGCGGGATGAAAACCAAACTGATGGCCGCGCGCACTGCAACATCTGCGGGCTGCGCGATGGTGATCTGCGAAGGCTCGGCGATGAACCCGCTAACGGGGCTGGATGCTGGCGCGAATTGCACTTGGTTTACGGCCGCACAAGATCCGCAAACTGCGCGCAAACATTGGATTGCAGCCATGAAACCCAAAGGTGCCGTGCGCCTTGATGCTGGCGCCGTGACGGCGCTTGGCCGAGGCAATTCGCTTCTTCCTGCGGGCGTCAGCTCGGTTTCGGGCGACTTCAAACGCGGCGATCCTGTAATCATCGAAGATCCGCAAGGCGCGCGCCTTGGGATCGGCTTAAGCCGGTACACCGCGGTTGAAGCCGAAGCGATAGCCGGGCACCGGTCCAGCGAGATTGAGCCTATTTTGGGCTACCCGGGACGCGCCGCGTTGATCCATCGCGACGACATGGCGCTCTAATCCCTTTCTTCTTTGTAATAAATACCCATAATCCCCAAGCCAACCAATCCTCCGGAGGCCGACATGAAAGACTTCGCTGACATTCCCGCCCTGATGGCCGATATCGGCGCCCGCGCCAAAGCGGCAAGTGCGGAGCTGGCCTTTGCACCGTCCGAGGCAAAGGAAGCGGCGCTGTTGGCAGCAGCTGACGCGGTTTGGGCACGCCGGGCCGAGATCATTGCCGCCAATGAAAAAGACATGGAATTTGGCCGTGACAAAGGCCTGTCAGACGCGATGTTGGACCGTCTGATGCTGGATGAAGCACGGGTGAAAGGCATTTGCGACGGGTTGCGGGCGGTTGGCGGTCAAAAAGACCCTGTCGGCGCGATGATCAGCGAATGGGACATGGCGTCTGGCTTGCATATCCGCCGAGTGCGCACGCCTTTGGGTGTTATCGGGGTGATCTATGAAAGCCGCCCCAATGTGACAGCAGATGCCGGCGCGCTCTGCCTGAAATCCGGCAATGCCGTGATATTGCGCGGCGGATCAGAAAGCCTGCATAGCTCTGGCCTTTTGGCGGAATGCCTTCAGGAAGGTCTTGCCAAAGCCGGATTACCACGGGACGCAGTGCAGCTTGTGCCCACTCGAGACCGTGCCGCGGTTAAAGAGCTTTTGACTATGACCGACTATGTCGATGTGATTGTGCCGCGCGGCGGCAAAGGTCTAGTTGGCCTCGTCCAACGCGAGGCGCGTGTGCCTGTCTTTGCGCATCTGGAAGGCATTTGTCATATCTATCTGGATGAGGCGGCCGACCCTGTCAAAGCGCTGAATGTGGTGCTGAACGCCAAAACCCGGCGCACCGGGATTTGCGGCTCGGCTGAATGTGTGTTGATCCACCGCGACGTTCTGGACACGGTCGGGCAGGGCGTTGTGCGCGCTTTGCTGGATGCCGGTGTCGAGGTGCGCGGCGATGAGGCTCTTCAAGCTATTGAAGGCGTGACGCCCGCAACGGAAGAGGATTTCGGCAAGGAATTCCTCGATATGATCATCGCCGCCAAGGTTGTTGACGATATCGACGGCGCCATTGCGCATATTCGCCATTATGGCTCGGATCATACCGATTGCATCATTTCCGAGGATGAGGATGCCGCAATGCGGTTCTTCCAGCGCCTTGATAGTGCGATTTTGATGCATAATGCCTCGACCCAATTTGCCGATGGCGGTGAGTTTGGCATGGGGGCTGAAATTGGTATCGCGACGGGCAAAATGCATGCGCGCGGGCCGGTTGGGGCCGAGCAATTGACCTCGTTCAAATATCTCGTCACCGGCGATGGCACTGTGCGCCCCTAATCCTGGACGGGGCAAAACTCATTGATGAGTTTTAGATAATCCATCAATGGATTATCCTTCCCGAACGACCCATAAGGAAGCGTCCTATGTCAAAAGACGGCTCAAAACCAACCACGCCGGTTCGGCGTTTGGCCGCGCGAAGCTCGGTCTCGCGCCCGGTCGTCACACCTATCTATCCGTCTGTCGTCTACGCCTCCACGTCGCCCGATCAGCTTGACGCGCAATATGAGGGGGGCGAATTTGGGTTCACCTATGCGCGTGAAGGCCATCCGAATGCGGATCTTTTGGCCACGCGGATAGACCAAATGGAAGGCGGCACCGGCGGGGTTGTCACCGGCTCTGGCATGGCAGCGGTCACTGCGGCAGCGCTTGGGGTTCTAAAATCTGGCGATCATATTTTAGGCGGCGACCAGCTTTATGGGCGGAGCTTGCGCCTTATGGCTGAGGATCTTCCGCGCTTTGGGATCGAAACATCGCTTGCCGACCCAACGAACCGCGATGCGCTGGCATCTGCGATCAGGCCGAATACACGGATGATCTTGGTTGAGGTTGTCTCGAACCCGACATTGCGCTTGGCGGATATGGAAGCGATCTACGAACTTGCAAAGGCACATGGCCTTCTTGTTGTCGTGGATAACACCTTTACCACGCCTTCCGCTTATCATCCCTTCGCAGAAGGCGCTGATATCGTTGTGCATTCCATCACCAAACTGCTGGCAGGGCATTCTGATGTTACGCTTGGTTATGTCGCGGCGCGCGATCCACAGCTTGCAGAAACGATCCGCAGTTTTGCCGTTACCACTGGAATGACGCCCAGCCCGAATGAATGCTGGCTGGCCGAGCGCGGACTTTATACCTTTGATCTGCGATACCAAAAATCCTGCGAGAACGCCGCATATCTAGCCGAGTTCCTTTCCGAGCAACCCGGCGTGAAGCGGGTTCTTTATCCCGGCCGCTCGGATCACCCGGACCATGCACGCGCGAAAACGCTATTGAATGGGGCCTTTGGCAATATGGTCAGCTTTGAAATCGCAGGCGGACGGGCAGGGGCCAATGCACTGGTTAAGGCGATGCCGGATCTGCCATTTGCCCCCACACTTGGTGATGTGGGCACGACGCTGTCTCATCCCGCAACATCCTCTCACCGGGCGCTGACGCCCGAGGCCCGCGAAAAACTCGGCATGTCCGAGGGGTTTTTTCGTATTTCTGTTGGGATTGAGGATATAGACCTGCTGAAAACCGACTTTGCTGCTGGATGTGCGGCGGCGGCCAAGCTTTAGCGTCTCAAACAATAACAGGCTGGATTTATGGTGGATGTAATTTTGAGGTCTTGCATCAATGCGGTGCCAGATCCGATGCTCTATCTCGATACGAACTGGATCATTTCTCAGGCAAACCCGGCCGCAATTGAGATCTTTGGAGAGTGGATCCTTGGCCGGTCTTACGTCACTGCCTTGCGCCAACCGGCCTTGCTCAAACCTATTGAGGCGGCCTTTCGCAGCGGACAGGCCAATGACCTTCACTACACCCGTAACAGTCAGGAAGGCGGGACAACCTATCATATCCGCCTCACGCCAATACAAGACAGTGCGGGGCAGGATTTCGGCCTGCTACTGCATTTCGCCGATATCAGCCATGTCAGCGAGACCCAACATATGCGGCGCGGGTTTGTGGCCAATGTCAGCCATGAATTGAAGACACCTCTGACGGCGCTCAGCGGGTTTATCGAAACTCTGAAAGGCCCGGCGCGTAATGACCCGGAGGCGCGTGAACGGTTTCTGGACATCATGATGGATGAAGCAAGCCGGATGAACAGGTTGGTGTCAGATCTGCTTAGCCTCAGCCAGGTGGAATCCGAGGAACGCATGCGCCCGTCTGAAACGGTGGATGTCCAGGCTGTTCTTGGCGCCGTAAAAGCCGCCTTGCGCGGGCAGGCCGAGGATGGTGGAAACCGGATCGAGATTGTTGCGCAAACGGATCGAACCGACGTGCAGGGCGATCGCGATCAGCTGACGCAAGTCTTTATGAACTTAATTGAGAATGCCATGAAATACGGTGGCGCGGGCAAACCGGTGATTGTAACGCTTTCTGAGGTTGAGGGGCGGGGCAGCGCGAAAGGGCCGCATCTGAAAGTTGATGTCACCGATCGGGGTGACGGCATTGATCCGATTCACTTACCGCGCCTCACCGAACGCTTCTACCGAGTGGATTCGCACCGCAGCCGCGAGATGGGCGGGACGGGCTTGGGCCTTGCGATTGTCAAACATATCGTCAACCGTCATCGCGGCCGGATGCAAATCCAGAGCAAAATAGGCGAAGGCAGCACGTTTTCGGTCCTTCTGCCACTTGGTTAAGGCCCTATCCGGGTGACTAAACCAATGCAACGGCTGCCAGGCGAAGGGCATGTTGGTTGTTCGGACAGAAGAATCGCTTGGCCGGGTCTGCCATCGGCAAAAAAATCTGCCGAGCTAAAAAATATCTTTCTATTTTTTGCGGGGAATTCCGACCGAATTCGCCCCGTCAAATTTCGGTTTTGGTAAGTAAACAAGGCCTTAACGCCAACCCGCCCGGTTCTTTAAAATTCGCGATCTGGGCGGCGTCATAAAACTGTTACATCCCTGTCACAAAAGCATAGCGCGGCCACTTTAGAGCGCTGCATCAAGGACGCGAGGGACGCGTTCCGAGATGAAATTCAACCCAAGGGGTTTAACAAAATGTCGATCACAAAACTGACGGTCTCTGCACTGGCCATTGCTGCCGTTTCTGCAACTGGTGCTTCCGCTCAAAGCCGTGACAACGTTCAGATCGCTGGCTCGTCCACCGTTCTTCCTTATGCCACGATCGTCGCCGAAGCGTTTGGCGAAAACTTCACCTTCCCAACACCTGTTGTTGAATCTGGTGGCTCTTCAACTGGTCTGCGCCGCTTTTGTGAAGGCGTTGGCGAGAACACCACCGACATCGCGAACTCTTCGCGTCCGATCCGCGAAAGCGAGATCGCAACTTGCGCCGAAAATGGCGTAACTGACATCATTGAAGTGCGCATCGGTTATGACGGCATCGTCTTTGCCTCGGACATCGATGGCGCTGGCTTTGAATTCACGCCATCTGACTGGTATCTGGCCCTGGCCGCTGAACTACCTGTTGATGGCGCAATGGTTGCCAATGCAAACACCATGTGGTCGGACGTAAATGGCGATCTGCCAGCACAGGAAATCGCAGCATTCATCCCCGGCACCCGTCACGGCACCCGCGAAGTGTTCGACGAAAAGGTGATCTTGCAGGGCTGTGAAGACACAGGCGCGTTCGACGCGATCATGGAAATCAACGGTGGCGATGACGATGCAGCTGAAGATGCCTGCATGTCGATCCGCGGTGACGGTGTTTCCGTAGACATTGACGGCGATTACACTGAAACTCTGGCCCGCATTTCGGCCAACCCAGAAGGTATCGGCGTATTTGGTCTGGCATTCTACCAGAACAACACCGACACGCTTCAAGTTGCGACCATGTCGGGTGTGGTTCCTTCGGTTGAATCGATCTCGACCGGTGAATACCCAGTATCGCGTCCGCTGTTCTTCTACATCAAAGCAGCACATCTGGACGTCATTCCTGGCCTGCAAGAATATGCAGATTTCTTCATCTCTGACGATATTGCCGGTCCATGGGGCCCGCTGGCCGCTTACGGTCTGGTGTCCGATCCAGAGCTGGCCGCCACGCAGGAAGCAGTTGCGACCCGCGTTACTATGGGCAGCATGTAATCTGCCAAATATCAGGGGCCGCGATATCGCGCGGCCCCTTTTTTCTGCGTCCCCGTCAATAACTGACTGAAAGCCACCTATGCCCCTAATCTGGATCATAGCCATCGTTCTGGCCCTTGGCGCCGTGGGCTACATGCTGGGCCGCCAGCGCGCCATGGCAAGTGCAGGCGGAGATATCCGCCGCTTGCATTCGTTGCCCGTCTATTACGGCACGAATGTCTTTTTGTTTTCTGTCGTGCCAGCGCTCTTGGTCTTGTGCGTTTGGTTGATGGTCCAGCCTTCGGTCATCCAGTCGCGTGTGACTGAAATGATCCCTGAAAGCGCGGCAACCAGCGCGGGCGAACTAAGTCTGATTATGACTGATGTGCGCCGAGTTGCTGATGGTTTGGATCGCGCCGTTGGGCAGGGCGCTTTGACCGCAGATGAAGCCAATAACTTGCGCGCGGAAGAGACCAACATTCGCGAGAGCCTTGGCGCAATTGGCGTTGCCCTTGGCAGTGACGTGACACCCGAAGTCTTGAGCGCCGCCCAACGCTACCGATCCCTGAGTTCGGCAGGCAATCTGGCAATGGCCAGCGCGATCATTGCCTTATCCGCGCTTGGCTTTGCCTATGCCTACCTGCGCACGACGAGAGATTTCCGGGCCCGAAACACCGTTGAAAAGGCGATTATGGCGATCTTGATCCTCGCCTCATCAATTGCGGTTCTGACCACCGTCGGCATCGTTTTGTCGATGATCCTGGAAACCGCAGATTTCTTCGAACTTTACGATTGGCGCCAGTTCTTCTTTGGCACCGAATGGATTCCCTCATTTGAAGGCGGATCCGAGCTTGGCCTTCTGCCGCTTCTTTGGGGCACGCTCTACATCACAATCGTTGCCCTTGTGGTGTCAGTTCCCGTCGGCCTTTTTGCGGCGATTTACTTGGCGGAATATGCCGGGCCGAAAACCCGCTCGATCGCGAAACCGCTGATCGAGGTGCTGGCCGGCATCCCAACCATCGTTTACGGGCTTTTTGCCCTGATTACCGTCGGTCCCATGCTGCGCGATTACTTTGCCGAGCCGATGGGGTTTGGCACATCCTCCTCCTCTGTGATGACGGCAGGGTTGGTCATGGGCATCATGCTGATCCCCTTTGTCTCGTCGCTGTCCGATGACATCATCAACGCGGTTCCACAAAGCTTGCGAGATGGCTCCTACGGGCTGGGGGCCACTCATTCCGAGACGATACGTCAGGTAATCCTTCCCGCCGCTTTGCCCGGTATCGTTGGCGCTATTTTGTTGGCCGCATCGCGTGCGATTGGCGAAACCATGATCGTGGTCATGGGGGCAGGGGCCGCCGCAAGGCTTAGCCTGAACCCCTTTGAAGCGATGACAACCGTTACCGTGAAAATCGTGGGCCAGCTTACGGGCGATACAGATTTCTCAAGCCCAGAGGCGCTGGTTGCCTTCGCCCTTGGTCTCACCCTCTTTGTCCTGACCCTCGGGTTGAACGTTCTGGCGCTTTACATCGTGCGCAAGTATCGGGAGCAATACGAATGACCGACGCCTCCTCAAACACCCCGCGTCTCACCACCTCGATCATCGAGCCTGATCCACGCACACGCCGCCGGAACGCCTCTGAACGCAGGTTCCGTGCCTACGGTCTGGCGGCCATCGGCACAGGTATTGCTGCGCTGATCTTTCTTGTGATCTCGATCGTTTCAAACGGCTACACCGCCTTTTTGCAGACTTATATCACCATCCCGGTTGAGCTGAGCGAGCAACGACTGGATCCGCAAGGCAACCGCGACCCAGAAGAAATGGCCCGCGTGACGACCTTTGGCTACGCCCCGGTTCTGGCCATGGCGCTGCAATCGCACCTGATCGAGCAGGGCATCCCAATGGACGGCGTTAATCCGCGCGATCTGATGGCGATGATCAGCCAAGAGGCCCCCGCGCAGGTTCGCAATCTGGTACTGGCAAACCCCGAGATCGTCGGCCAGACGCTCGATATGGAGATGCTGGCCAGTGGCCGTATCGACGGGTATTTCAAAGGCCGCGTCACCCTAGAAAGCGCCGAGCGCGATTCAAATGTCAGCCCGGCTCAACTGGCCCTAGCTGCCGCAATGGCCGAGGCTGGCCTGATGGACACCCGCTTTAACTGGGCTTTCATCACCGGCCCCGATGCGTCGGGTCAACGCCCCGAGGCCGCCGGGCTTGGCGTCGCGATCCTTGGTTCGCTTTACATGATGATCGTGGTGCTAGCGCTGGCTTTGCCCATCGGTGTCGCGGCGTCGATCTATCTTGAGGAATTTGCCCCGAAGAACCGCTTCACGGATATTATTGAGGTCAATATCTCGAACCTTGCAGCGGTGCCGTCGATTGTTTTTGGTATCCTAGGTCTGGCGATTTTCATCAACTTTGCAGGCCTGCCGCAATCGGCGCCGATCGTTGGCGGGCTGGTTCTGACCCTCATGACGCTTCCAACCATCATTATCGCGACACGCGCCTCATTGCGCGCTGTGCCGCCCTCGATCCGCGACGCGGCATTGGGGTTGGGGGCCTCCAAGATGCAATCAGTCTTTCACCACGTCTTGCCTCTGGCGATGCCCGGCATTTTGACCGGCACCATCATTGGCCTTGCTCAAGCATTGGGTGAGACGGCGCCGCTTCTTTTGATCGGCATGGTGGCCTTCGTACGCGAATTCCCGGATGCGCCGCCAGAGGGCCTCTTTGATCCAACCTCGGCCTTGCCGGTTCAGGTCTTTAGCTGGACCCAACGCGCCGACCCCGCTTTTGTCGAGAGAGCCTCTGGGGCAACCATCGTCCTGCTGGTTTTCCTGGTTTCCATGAATTTATTGGCGGTCATGCTTCGTCGCCGCTTTGAACGCCGTTGGTAAAAATCCGGGCAACAGGATAGAAACATGAATGATATGACAACAATTGAGCGTGCCGTGACCACCAGCGAAAAGAAAATCGACGCGAAAGGTGTCAACGTCCATTACGCAGACACCCATGCGATCAAGAACGTGGATGTCGAGATTGACGACAAAACCGTCACTGCGTTTATCGGCCCCTCGGGCTGCGGGAAGTCGACGTTTCTGCGTTGCTTGAACCGGATGAATGACACAATCGATATTTGCCGGGTGACAGGCGATATCCTGCTGGATGATGAAGATATTTACCATCCAAAGGTTGATCCGGTTCAACTGCGGGCGAAAGTGGGAATGGTTTTTCAAAAACCCAATCCTTTCCCGAAATCCATCTATGACAATGTTGCCTATGGGCCGCGTATTCACGGGCTGGCACAAAACAAAGCCGACCTTGATGACATTGTCGAAAAATCGTTACGCCGCGCCGCCTTATGGAACGAAGTTAAAGACCGGTTGGACAAGCCGGGCACCGGACTTTCAGGGGGCCAGCAGCAACGTCTTTGCATCGCACGGGCCGTCGCAACCAGCCCTGAGGTTTTGTTGATGGACGAGCCATGCTCGGCCCTTGACCCGATTGCCACGGCGCAAGTTGAGAACCTGATTGATGACCTGCGCAGCCGGTTTTCCGTCGTCATCGTGACCCACTCGATGGCGCAGGCCAGCCGGATCAGCCAGAAAACAGCGTTTTTTCACCTTGGTGAGCTGATTGAATTTGGCGATACGACCCAGATTTTCACCAATCCGGTCGATCCGCGCACGGAATCCTATATCACCGGCCGTATCGGCTGATTTGAAGGAATATTATTGTGGAAAATCAAGAGCATATTGTCTCTTCTTTTGATCGGGATCTGGAATCTGTCCAAGCCATGATCATGAAAATGGGCGGGCTTGTTGAAGAAAGCATCGCCAATTCGGCCATCGCGCAGGAAAAGCGCGATGAAGAGCTGGCCATGTCTGTCCGTAAGGGCGACAAAGTGATTGATGAGCTTGAGGAACAGCTCAATCAAGCTGCTGCGCTGATCATCGCGCTGCGCCAGCCGCAAGCCTCGGACCTTCGCACAGTGCTGACTGTTTTCCGGCTGTCTGCAGCATTGGAACGGATCGGGGATTACGCCAAGAACATCGCCAAACGGTCGATTGTCGTGATGAAGATGCAGCCGATCAACGGAACATCCTCAGCGCTTCGCCGCATGGCGCAACAGGTTGAATTGATGCTGAAAGATGCGCTTGATGCCTATATTCAGCGCGATGCAGATCTGGCCGCGGATGTCCGGGAACGTGATCTTGAAGTGGACCAGATGTATTCGGCACTTTTCCGCGAATATCTGACGTTCATGATGGAAGATCCGCGCAATATCTCGACCTGCATGCATTTGCATTTCATGGCGAAAAACATCGAACGCATGGGGGACCATGTAACTAATATCGCCGAGCAGGTGATTTACCTGGTCACCGGTGAATACCCAGATGATGACCGCGAAAAGGGTGATACGACGCCCCATACCATGATCGAAGAAGGCTAAGGCAATGGCTGGCGAACCGCTTATCCTTGTTGTCGAAGATGAACCCGCGCAACGCGAGGTTCTGGCCTATAACCTGCGCTCAGAAGGATACGCGGTATCCACAGCCGGGGCAGGGGATGAGGCACTGGATTTGATCCGTGAAACACCCCCGGATGTTATCGTTCTAGATTGGATGCTTCCGCATGTTTCGGGGATCGAAATTTGCCGCCAGATAAAATCTAGCGCGGGCACGCAAAAAATCCCTGTAATCATGCTTTCTGCGCGCTCAGAAGAAACCGACAAAATTCGGGGCCTTGAAACCGGCGCGGATGATTACGTTGTCAAACCATATTCGGTGGCCGAGCTTATGGCCCGCGTGAAAACCCAATTACGCCGAACACGTCCAGGCGCTGTTGGCGAACAGTTGAATTACAAGGACATCGTGCTCGATATGGCTGAGCATCGCGTTTACCGTGAGGGCGAGAGCCTGTCCCTTGGTCCAACTGAATTCAGGTTGCTGACGGCCTTTATGGAACGTCCAGGCCGGGTGTGGTCACGTGAACAACTTTTGGATCGCGTCTGGGGTCATGACATCTATGTCGACAGTCGTACAGTAGATGTTCATGTGGGACGTTTGCGTAAGACATTAAGATCAACAGGGCGAGAAGATCCAATCAGAACCGTCCGCGGTGCCGGATATGCCTTAGGGTGAAACTATATTTGCACAGTGCATAAGTCCTATAATCATGATTATGTTAATTAATTGATGGTGCCAAAGCGGATACATGTCCCGCTTTAGTGTTTTTTTCCAACAGGTTGAGAGTCGCACTTCAACCGAAAACTCAAAAACCATCAAATTAACCATTTTACCCAATCGCGCTATGCTCTGCAGGTTCGTGCCACTTACGGTAACTCTTTGAATTTTTTCTCGACTTCACGCCAGCACGTTCGCTATATCTGTCGTCAAGGTTGGGAAAATATGAATATGAAGTACGTCCTTCGCGACAGCGTGTTTGTCGGCGGTCATTTGGGCCGTGATTTAGTGTGCGTCATTTCTGCAAAGGAATGCGCGCTATGAATAACCTTCGCCCCTATTTCGAGGCACAATCTGTAGAAGAGCTTTGGGCGATGCACACGTCCAATATGGCCAAATACGGATTTGACCGTCTCTTCTATGCGTATTCTTGTTTTCAAATGTCGAACCGTTTGAGCGAGCCCGAGGACGCTTTGGTTCTGACAAACCACTCGGCGGCATATGTCGAAGCCTATGTTGAACGTGGGCTGTTCCGATCGGCGCCGATGATGAATTGGGCCGCCAAGAACACCGGCGCGACCAGCTGGCGCCAGATGGCTGCTCTCTTTGCTGACATGTCCAACGATCCCGGCTTGCGCGAAGTTCAGGCGCTAAATCGGCGCATGGGTATCATTGCGGGTTACACCATTTCGTTTCCTATGACGATTAAACATGCTGCCGCCGGAATTGGCCTGACGGCGCGCAAGGGCCTGACACATGACGATGTGGATGCGATTTGGGCCGAGCATGGCGAAGAAATCGAAATTATCAATCACACGGCACATATGTGCATCAAGCAGCTGCCCGCCACGGGGCAATCTCGGATGTTAACCCCCCGCCAGGGTGAGGTGTTGGAATTGGTTGCCGATGGAAAGTCGGTGCAGGACATCGCGCTGCTGCTGAACCGTAAGACGGCAACGGTTGACAAACATTTACGCGGTGCGCGTGAGTCGCTTGGCGTTGAAACGACGGCGCAGGCGGTCCGTAAAGCCTCGGTCTTAAACCAGATTTTCGTTCTGGATGGCCAAAGCCCCGCTATGTAAATCTGGCCAAAATCAAAGATTTCATGCTCAAGGTAAGGGAATCCTTACTTTTTCAACGGCTTCCTTTGCGTCATCTTAAACATGTTCCGTGAGTGATGACTGAAATTTCCTCGGTCAGGAGCACGGACCACCAGATCGATTTTTGTTCCGGTGGTCCATTCTGACCCTGACTTGCTCGATCTTATTTGAAAGAGAGTGTCAGGTCCCATCTACGGCGGCCCATCCCCAACCCGGCCGCCCCGGGGAAAGCAAAAGAAAAGAAGTGGCACCTTCCTGTCCCTTAGGTGCCACTTCTTTTCCCATTTTTCGCGTCCGCTTAGCTGCATGCTACAGATCAAAACCAACGTCATTTAGTCCGCTGTCTTCGCGTAAACGCGGCGAGAGAGAACGAACCATTCTATGCGTCTTACGCCATGCAAAATAGGTTTTGATGGCATTCATCAACAACGGAAATAATCGGACCGGCGCGGAATAGGAAACCGTTTGGTCAGTTTGCTGCGGCATTCTGGTGCTCCTTCGTATGTGAATTTGAGATCAGTTTACGCGCAGGCTACTGACATGACCGTGTCAGCAGTGTTGTGCTAAGACTCAAATTGTTGAGGCATCCAAGCGAGCGAACCGAATGGCAAGATCTGCCCGAATGTTTGAGATCATCCAGATTCTGCGCAGCGCAACCAAACCGCTGACGGCGGCGGAAATTGCAGACGGTCTTGGTGTCACCAAGCGCACCATTTACCGCGACATAGCATCCCTTCAGGCCATGCGCGTGCCGATCGAAGGCGAAGCGGGAATTGGGTACCTTATGCGGTCTGGTTATGATCTACCGCCGGTCAATTTTACCGTCGAAGAAGCAGAGGCTATGACCCTGGGCTTGGGGCTAATTCCGCGCACCGGCGACAAAGGCTTGATCAAGGCGGCCACCAGTGCGGCGCGAAAACTTTCCGAGGCGGCGCCGCAAACCGGCATTTTGGTCAGCAAAGGCTTTGCACCCAGTAATTTGGAAAGTGTGGACCTTAGTGTTTTTCGCGAAGCAATCCGAGACGAACGCAAGCTGCGCCTTGTTTATCGTGATGAAAAAAGTGCTGGCAGCAAACGCGTGATCCGACCCATTGCAATGCTGTACTACCCGGAATCTGTGGTTGTGGTCGCGTGGTGCGAACTTCGCTTGGCCTTTCGCCATTTTCGTCCGGATCGTGTGCAAGAGATTGACCCGCTGGAGGCCTATTTCAAAGGCAAAGGCGCCAGTTTGCGCGCCGAGTGGGAAGAGCAAAACAAGACCTGACCGCCCTGCCCTCATCGGGTCTGTACCCGATATGATATTCACGCCGCCCGACACGCCGGACGGCCTACCAGCCAGTGTGGCATTCACAAAAAGAAACGGGGAGCCGCGCAAGCAGCCCCCCGTTTTTAGGTACAGAAGATCAGGTTTAGCCTTGAGCGGCCTTTGCAACCTCAGCTGCGAAATCTTCTTCTTTTTTCTCGATGCCTTCGCCAACTTCAAGGCGAACAAAACCGGTGATCGTCGCGCCTGCTTCTTTTGCAGCGGCGCCAACGGTCAGGTCAGGGTTCACAACGAAGGATTGGTTCAGCAAAGTCGACTCGCCAACGAATTTCTTCATGCGGCCAACGATCATTTTCTCGATCACGGCTTCAGGCTTGCCAGATTCGCGTGCGATATCCATCTGAACCTGCTTCTCTTTTTCGACAACAGCCGGGTCCAGATCATCTTCGGACAGGGCAGCAGGGTTCACAGCTGCGATATGCATCGCGACCTGTTTGCCAAAGCCTTCGTCGCCGCCGGCCAAGCCAACCAGAACACCGATTTTGCCCATGCCAGGCGCCGCTGCGTTATGCACATAAGACACAACAACATCGCCTTCGATCCGGTCCATCCGGCGCAGGGTCATGTTTTCGCCGATGGTGGCGATTTTTGCGGTCAGGGTGTCAGCAACAGATTTGCCGCCCATATCGGCCGCGGCCAGATCTTCCACAGTGGAAACGCCAGTTGCCGCAGTTGCGATACCCGCAACCATTTCCTGAAACTCAGCGTTTTTACCAACAAAGTCGGTTTCCGAGTTAACTTCAACAGCCACGCCAACGCCGCCATTTACGGCAACAGCAACAAGACCTTCAGCCGCAACACGGCCGGATTTCTTTGCCGCTTTCGCAAGGCCCTTGGTACGCAGCCAGTCAACAGAGGCTTCCATGTCGCCATTGTTTTCTGTCAGCGCTTTTTTCGCGTCCATCATGCCTGCGCCAGTGGAGTCGCGCAGCTCTTTGACCATTGCAGCAGTAATTGCCATTGGTCTGCTCCTTATAACTTACAAACGGGGTCGGACCGGCGCTTAGCCGGTCCGCATGTCATCTGGATGACAGAAGATCAGCTTTCGGCTGGTGCTTCTGCGGGCGCCTCAGCGGCAGGGGCTTCTTCAGCCAGCGCTTCTTCGACGCTGCCTTCTTCAAGCGCGCCAAGGTCAACGCCTGCGCCTTCCATCTGAGCGGTCATGCCGTCAAGCGCCGCGCGGGAGACGAGATCGCAATAGAGCGAGATCGCACGTGCCGCGTCGTCATTGCCGGGGATGATGTAGTCAACGCCATCAGGCGAGCAGTTGGTGTCGACAACAGCAACAACCGGAATGCCCAGTTTCTTCGCTTCTTTGATCGCCAGCTCTTCTTTGTTTACATCGATAACAAAGATAAGGTCTGGAACGCCGCCCATTTCGCGGATGCCACCAAGCGACGCCTGCAATTTGGCTTGATCGCGCTCAAGGCCGAGACGCTCTTTCTTGGTCAGGCCGTCAAGACCGCCATCAACCGACTCGTCGATTTTCTTCAGGCGGCTGATCGAGTTGGACACGGTCTGCCAGTTGGTCAGCGTGCCGCCCAGCCAGCGGTGGTTCATGTAATATTGTGCGCAACGTTCTGCAGCGTCAGCAACAGGCTTTTGCGCCTGACGCTTGGTGCCAACAAAAAGAACACGGCCGCCTTTGGCGACAGTTTCGCGTACGGCCTGCAACGCCTGATCCAAAAGAGGAACGGTTTGCGTCAGGTCGAGAATGTGGATGCCATTACGATCGCCGTAGATGAACTCGCCCATACGGGGGTTCCAGCGTTGCGTCTGGTGGCCGAAGTGAACGCCAGCTTCAAGAAGCTGACGCATGGTGAAATCAGGAAGCGCCATGCTTTGTTTTCCTTTTCCGGTTTCATACCTTGGCAGAGGATGAGGACATGCGTCCAACCGGTGGACCGTTCAGGGATGTCTCCCCCGAGGGCCCGCCTCTACCTGTGAAGTGCCGCGCATTTAACGCGGGCACGGCGCCATTGCAAGGGCCAATCCCGGTTAATCAGTGTTGAATATTTCGCACCTGAGAAACGATACGGCAGATTTGCTGTGTCCCACCTATTGGCAAGCCCAAGCAATAACGGCCAAAGGTCAATCATTCCTGACCTATACCGGAGCTCCAACGAGACCTAGTTTTAGGGCAGCATTGCGGACGAAGCTGCCACCCAATTTTCAAACTCGACCGTCTGCGTTTCGAGATTTGGACTTGAGAAGGCCGCCCTGATGATCGGCCATTTCCCCGAATGGATCGTGCGAACAGAAACTCGCTTACGACGATCTTTGCGGCGTTTTTGAGCGAGAGTTTGTGCAGCCGGAGTGAGGCTGGCTTACAGGATCAGTCGGATAGGCCAAAACCCGTCAGGAATCGCATTCCCGACTACGAAGGAGCCAAGGACGGCGATGGTGAGGATCAATCGGATCGGCATTGGATGAGCCCTTTGGTCATCTTACAATCGAGCTGGCGATTGCAGGGTCGCGCCGTAATTGCGGAAGTCTCGACCCTTGCCGCATCTGGGGGCAGGATACCCTACCTCGTAGGCGCGGCCATACATGCATTCCACCGGTCTCACTTGCCCGTGAAGCCTGACATTAGCACAGATTCGGATCACCTGTCGTGCAAGCCGGGTCGGGCACGGCGGGGATGCATTGACCAATCGAGCCCTCGGCACAAAGGCTGCCATCCACCCACGTCGCGCCGCCAAGCATTGCGCCTTCAAATCCTCCGTTCGTTTGGGCCCCGGTCAAATTGGCGTTCTGCAGGTTCGCGTCGCTGAAATTGGCGTCTGTGAGATCAGCGTTTTGAAATTGCGCCCCAAACAGGTTGGCCACCGAAAAATTGGCGCGCCGCAAGTCAGCGTTATCGAAACGCGGGCGATATTCTTGGGGAAGATAGGGGCGCGGATAAAGGAAAATTGCGCCAGAAAAATCGGCGTCAATCAAATTCGCGTTGTTGAAACTCACATTGCCAAGTGTCGCGCCCGCAAAGACCGCATCGGGCATATCGGCATCCAGGAAATCAACATGTTCCAGAACTGCGCCACGGAAATTCCCACCTGAACGCGCGTCGTTGTGGAAGTGGGCGATTCTAAAGTTCACCCACTCCAGTCGTGCTTCTTGAAAACTGACATCTGTGAGATCCGCCTCGGCTAAGTCTACCTGGGTCAGATGAGCTTCTGACATATCGACATCCGTCAGCGTGGCAGAATACATGCCCACCCGGTCCAAGATGGCGGAACTCAGGTCTACATGGGAAAGCCGGGCCAGATTGAGGGCTGAGCCAGACAGATCAGCCGCCTGCAAGCCGATATTCGTCAGCGCCGTGTGGGTCAGGTCCATGTTGGTTGCTGACGCGCCCTCCAGGATGACTCCCTGAACCCGTGAATGTGACAACACCAAATCGTCCAAGGTGGCGTGGTCCAACCGAAGAAGATCGTCACCACTGTGTTGATTCACAAACTGATTGAACTCAGAGGAGTCACCGGTAAACTGGCACCCGGACCAATGTGTCGAAGAGCCGCCGACCTGAGTGCATTCGGCAGCGGCGCCCGTGGCCAAGCCAAGAAAGAGGGTGAAAGCAATTGGGGTCGCAAAGTGCTTCATGTAAATCTCTCCAAAGGTACATGCCACGACGGGGTGGCGCTATCAGTCCGAAAACACAGAAGCTTGTAGAGACGTCGAGATGCCCACAACTGTGCCAGTGCAACCTTAGGTCACGTCCGGGAAACGCTCAAGATGCGCAAATCGTTGCCCGGCTCCGCGGTTTGAAACTGTGCCTTCAAGGGGTAATCAATGATGGGCAACGGGTTGTAGTTGAAAGGCAAGATTGATTCGCTACTGTCATTCATATCCCCATTGACGACCGCCCAATGAAAGCACATCCGTTCAACGCTTGCGTCGGGGTTAAGTTTAGGCGGTACACATCCCACCTAGGAAAAGGACCGTGAACTGGCCCAGGTTCCACTTCAAGGTGAATGCGGCTCGTCCAGCCGCCGCGATAACGCTACGTACCTTGCCATTCTCAACACAACAAATTGATCTAGCCGGTGTCTCAATTAGTCGCCTCGAGTAATGGTAGGAGAGCCAGCCACCTTGCCTAACGGCGGGCATCACCAAGTCGTTAACGTCGGCGATGCGAGAAAAAAGTTCATTCGCTGCCATGGGTATTGGCAAAAAACTCGCGCCGCTTTTTAACAGTGGATTGTCCGGGAGCCGTTGCCACTTTGGCATTGGAGTTGGAACTGTTCGCGCGTTCTACAACGGGGAGTTCATCGTCATGTAGGAATGCATGCGTCGCGTTGAGCGCCTTCGAGTTCGTGCTCGCCGCGTTGATACAAGACACTTAATCTGACCCACTCTCCACGTCAGAAGATCAGGCGAAACCAGAAGAAGAACGCGGTACCCAATGCAGATGTATATCGTTTCATGACTCCGATGCAGTCGCATCATTCTAGGATGCCAGCGCTTCCAGCTTGGTTGATTTGGGCACGGAGCTGACAAGAGGCGGTGCAGCATCAGCCCTAGCCTCGTCCGAGTAGCCGACGTTACTGACGGCCCTAACCGGAACTTCATCCCACAGTCTCCATACTGCGGCGCAGCCCGCCGAACTGGCCGTTCGCTGCGAGCGCAAAATCTCGACGTCTGCAACTTTACGGACTGCGGGACGAAGCCGACCTCGCCAAGCCGAAGGTCAACGACAGCCGCAACTTATTGGAACCCATTTATCTTACTGAGTGCTGTTGGTGAGCTTGCGGCGCGGCAAGAAGAAATGGGTCTTCCGGCTGAATACGCCTCGACTTTGGCGGCGATGGACGGTGCTATCGCCGAAGGCTCAGAGGATCGTGTCACAGACAATGTCGTTGGGTTATCAGTGAAAGTTCCGACGTCAATTAAAGATTTCGTTCAGCTCAGACTTCCAGCCAGGCAGAGCGAACGAAAAGAGTCCGCGCTGTAAACGCATCGTCAGCAAATCAAAAATATACCAGAACCTCGCCAGTTATGTCCGGAAGTTCTGGTATCGCTAAATCATTGATCTTCTATAGCGTAGAGATCATGTCGATCTCGGGAGCGCCTTACGGTGTTAACCCGCGAGTGCCACAGCATCCTTGCCTGCCGGAATGCGGAGTGGGCTGTTTGCATCCGTAACAGCGTTCCAGATCGCTTCGACAACGTCTTTCGACTCTGTCAACTCCTTGCCGGTCGGGTCTCTGAACGCTTGCATGATTTGTACAACGAAATCCTGATAGTCTTCGGGCGTATCACTGGTTTGTGCCATCAAGGACATAGCGTTCTTACCGAAACTTGTCGTCGGAGCCTGTCCCGGCAACACGACATGAGAGCGAATTCCAAGTGGCCCCAATTCCAATGCAAGGCATTCGGTAAAGGCGTTCACAGCGGCCTTGCTGGCCGTGTAAACAGAGGCAATTGGCAAGGGTTTAAGCGTCACACTCGACGACACATTGACGATGACACCCGCACCTTTTGCACGCATTTGGGGCAGCACCGCGCGGATCATCTCCATTGTACCGATGGTGTTGGTTTCAAAAAGACGCCGCAGGTTTTCGTCCGATGTGCCCTCAAACGGAGAAAGCCAGCCCACACCTGCGTTGTTCACCAGCGCGTCGATTTCTCCTGCGGCCTCAACGGCACTATCGATGCTGGCTTTGTCGGACACATCCAGCGGCAAAATCCGCAACTTGTCAGAATTCAGTAGCAGCGTCGCATCTGGTTTCCTCATCGTCGCGATGACGGACCATCCGTTTTCTAGAAAATGGCGGGCCGTTTCCAGCCCAAAACCCGAGGAACATCCTGTGATCAAAACTGTACTCATAGCAGTCTCTCCTTTTTATTGACTGCTTCTAGATAGTTTGGACAGTCTGGACTATATATACGTCAAAATCCTATTTTTGTTATCGAAGGTCCGAAATCATCGATCCGTTCTCAGAGATCATCGCGCTTTTACGGCCGCAGGCTTCGCAGTCGAAACTGTCTCTTGCCGTGGGGCCGTTTCGTGTGTGCCGCGATGATGTGAGCGAGGCCTTCTATTCCGCGGTGCTCCATGGCCGAGCTTCCGTGAAGGTCGCCGGAGAAGATGCAGTCACACTCAAAGCTGGGGACTTCGTGTTGATCCCAGCGGCCAAATCTTTCACTATTTCCAGCCTCGATCCGAAACCACCACCTAGTTTGGTCAGCCATCCTATCGAAGGCAAGGACGGAGTTTTCAGAGTGGGGCAGTTGGAGGGCGAGCCAGAGGTTCAACAACTGATCGGACATTGTAAGTTCGACAGTGCCGATACAGACCTATTGGTTTCTCTTTTGCCGGGCCTGATCGTGGTGCGCGGTGAAGGGCGCTTGGCCACCCTGGCCGAACTTGTGCGGGACGAAGCCCGTGCAGTTAGGCCAGCACGCGACGCCATTGTGGAACATTTGTTACATGTGCTGTTGATCGAAGCGATCCGATCCGGAGCTGAGACCGGCGCATCGACGGGTCTTTTACGGGGTTTGGCCGATTTGCGCCTCGCGCCTTCATTGCGTGCAATGCATTCCAACCCGGCCCACAACTGGACGGTGCCGGAACTCGCCAAAGAGGCGGGCCTTTCGCGTTCCGCCTTCTTTAGCCGTTTCGATCTCATCATGGGAGTGGCGCCAATGGCATATCTGCAAAACTGGCGTATGACCTTGGCAAAGAACATGCTGCGGTCGGAAAATCATAGCATCGCAGAAATTTCGGCGAAGACAGGCTATGGGTCGTCAAGCGCATTTAGCACCGCGTTTACCCGTTGTGTCGGATCACCGCCCGCGCGTTTTGCTAAATCCATTGCGAGCGATCGACAGACATCTTCGATCTTCTAATCAATCGGATTGGTCGGTTGTGACAGAAAGTTGGTGCTGGCCTACGGCTCCTTGGTCGCATCAAACATGTGACCCCACCCTTGTTCAATGGGGTGATGAAATCACTTAGGTGACAATGTATCCAAAGCTGCCGTTCGTACAAGTTGTAGCATTTTGCGATTCGGGCTCCAACAGGACCTTCGCTGCGTATTGCGTGAACGTCCGGGTTTTTGGGTTTTAGGCAATTTCTCACGTTATGGTCATAGGGATCTGACATTCAGAGATTCACTGCTGACAAAGGGTGCCAGCACCTCGGCGCTAGGACTAGGCAAATGAAACCCTGAAAGTGCGCCCAATGCCCCTGCCCCAATTTTCCAGCGACCGGTTTACTCAAGACGCCGGATTGCGAGTGACTGTGCAGCTGCCTCATCCCTCGATGCAGATTGTCATCACAGCCGTGCAAAAGGTCGATCCGCTTACCTATGGTGATTATGATCGCGTTAGCTATGTCACCAGCCCTGGCCAGCAATATTTCCATGCGCTTGGCACCGGCCACAACGCGCCAACAGAGGATACTGTCAGCGTTGACTGTGTGGAGCTGTCGTTTTTTATCGCCAGCGATGTGCAGCGATTAAAAGCAGTCTTGGAAGCGATTTATTGGGCGCATCCTTACGAGGAGCCGGTGATCTTCGTGCAAGATTGTCTACGCACATTACATGTCCGCGGGTGCGACGAGGACAACCCCAACCGGTTTTGGAACCAGGACACCCCCGACTGGGTGCCTGCTGAGCATCAATAATTTATGGCATATTGCGCAATGAGCGCAGGAAAAGGCCGATACCGCCAATTAGCAGGATCAGAATAACAAACAGATCAAAGGCGCTCATTCGAACAAGTTGCACATTTAAATTGGCGATTACGCCAAATATCAGGGCCGTCACAGAGGCGCCGGCCAAAATCCAACCCAGCCAATTGCGGGCGTTGTAAAAGATCATCCCGACACCGAACATAAAGGGAATAAGAACCATTCCAGTGGTCACCGGCACGCCACCCATCGCAAAAAGGCGGCCGCTAAAACCGAAACTCGGACGGATAATGATTGCTTGCAGCAGCAGATACCCGCCTCCTGTCATCATCACCAATCCAATAAGAAAGCTACCAAGACCGCCCTTATTTCCGCCTGCCCCGCGATTCACCATAAGATTCCTCTGACATCGTCATTGTTTGACGTCCTGCTAACCAGAAACTTTGGTAGAAATGCGGCGATGCCCAGAGTTTTGTAGCTGCATGGACCCCGCGCTAAGCGGTTAACATGGCGTAAAAAATCCTCTACGTCTTGATGTCATGAGGGACAGGATATGAACACAGTTAGCTCGATCACCGCATCTGCGGCGCTTTATGCGTTTATCCCCTTCGCGGTCTTGGCATTTGGCGGCGATGCTTACCTTGATACGCTTGGCATTCTGGCCGTGACCATCGCCAGTTCGGTGCTCTACTTTCTCGTCCGGCTTCTCAAAACGCTTGGCTGGAGAATTCTGACAAACCAACGTCTCGTGATCTATTCACTCCTCAATATGCTGGGCTTTTTTGGGTTCGTTTATTTCCTGTCGATTGCCAAAGCCTATTCCGAGCCGATCTATACCCTTGTCATCGTCGAAAGCTGGCCCTTGATGGCGGCGATTATCTATCCAATCGCGCAAATCGGGAAATCGACGAAGCTCGGGGTTTTTCAACTGGCGATCTCCCTAATAGCCGTGCTTGGCGTTGTTCTGATCTCGGCCGATCCTGAGATGTTTAGCGAAGAGACGTCGCCGCGCGGGTTTTTGGCATATGCCATGCCCGTTATCGCCATGGTCAGCATGGCCCTTGGGTCTTTGGCAAAAGCCAAATATGTCGAGATTTGCAAAAAGAAATATGACCTTGGAACCGTCGATAGTTTCTTTTTGATGTATGCGCAGATGGTGCCTGTTCTGATTATCGCAATTGCGATTGCCCCTATACAAGAGATGAACAATGCCGCCGATATCTCGTTTGCGGTGTTGATCGCGGCCATCAACGCGGCGTCGGCCATTTTCTTTTCGATTGGCACGCTTAAGCTTGTCCGAACGAGTGACCTTTTTATCTGGTTCTTCGCGCCGGTCTTTTCCGTTGGCTATTTCTGCATTTTCTTTGCAAGCCTTCCGACGGCCATACAATGCGCCGGAATTGGATTAATTGTGGGCTGTAACCTGTTGCTTTCATTGCAAACTGATCATCGATTTGGCTACCGTTTGGGCGTGATTTCGATGATGTTGATGGGCACGATTTGTGTCTTTCCGCCGCTTCAGCCCTTTGATGAATTCTATGACGTGATGGCCGTTCTTAGCATATTCGCCACTGTCACCCTGTCTTTCATGCTGGAACGCGTGTCTACACGGTCGGGCAATGAGCTGGCTGCATTGAAAAGCAGCCTCGATGCCGCAGAGCGTCAGAACGATCTTGGCGTGTCTCAACAGATCTTGGACTTGTTTCAGACCCGCGATTTAAAGAAATTAACGATAGGTCTCAGGTCTTTACAAAAAGCAGCGACACCAACCGAGATCTTAACGCCGCTGACCGATATCGCCACGTCGCGGCTGCGGGGGCTGCGCCTATCCAATATGTTCAGCATTTCAGTCGTGATTTTCTCGATCCTGATTTTCGCGGCAACTGGCCGGCCATCAGGGTGGCAACATGACTTTTTCGCCTTCTGCTTTGCCCCATCGGTGATTTACGCGCTGTTTTATCTTTTTGATCTTAATAATCAGAGGTTTGAGGCGCCATTTACCGTGCTGTCAACAGAGACAGGCGTCGCCGTGCGCTTGAAGATTTTGGACAGTAAGGCCGAAACGGCCAACACGATTTGGTCGACGATCCTTATCCTGTTCCTTTTTGGATCATTCGTTTTGGGGTTTATCACCAAAGCCAGCGGCTAGATCACATCTGATCCAGCCATTTATTGAGGGGTGACAACGCCTTAGATACCTCAATGATCCTGTGTACTCCGGCTTCTCCGCACCATAAATCAGGCTCTTCTTCGGTCTCAATCGTTCGCGCCACCACTGATTTGTAGCGCAGCAGCGTCGCCGCCTGTCCGTTGGCCTCAAAGCCCCGGGGCACGCGGGCCAAGTCCGGTTTGTCCATGTCACAACCAACTTTCTTGGCCTCTTTCAATGCGAGAGACAATGCCGCACAATCCCCCGTATCCTGAATGCGCGCGCGGTATTTCGATAACAGATCCCCCTGAAAGCCCCACATCCCGGCCCCAAATCCAACCCCGTTTGGGTGCAAAACAATATGTGTCCCGGCCGAGCGGTTTGGATGCCCCCCTGCCCAAAAGATCAGATGCAGGGAGGCATTGTACGGCGACTTATCCTTCGAGAACCGCACATCGCGGTTGATCCGGCGCAATGATCCATTGATCCGTGCTTCGGCCTTCAAGGGCGGGTCTAACGCAAGCAGCGCCGGGGCGACCGCATCGATCACTTCAAATGCAGGCGTTTTCCAATGCGCCTCATAGCGCGTGCGATTGGCGTCGAACCATTCCTTCGAATTATTCTGGTCGAGCTCTTTGAGAAATTGAAAGGTATCTGGCGTGAAAAAAGACATGGCGTTCTCATTTGCATTGCAATTTGCAAGTTAATTAGAACATAAAGAAAACACGCTGTCACCACGCGAAATTTGGTCAATAATCCGGGAGAACCGCCATGACAGAAGGCGCATCAATGATCTGGCAGGCTTTATCAGATGAGCTATCCACTTGGCCCGACGCCGCAATGGGTAAGATGATGTCTGCTCCGGCAGTCACGCGAAATGGCAAGGTTTTTGCCTTCTATTCGGCCAAAGGCGCCTATCCCGGCTTTGGCTTTCGGATTGGGCGGGCAACAGACCCTGACACGCTTGGGCTATCAAACTGGCAGTATCTGGCGCCCTTCAAGACCAAACCGCCGATGAAGGATTGGATCATCGTTGGCACAGAGGACGCAAACCACCTGCGAGACCTTGCGAAACGGGCCTATGACGGCTTGACCTAACGCAGAGCGCTCTTGCGGTTTTCAGAGCACTGCCGCAAAGAAGATGAATGAGCAAAACAGCGGACATTCTTTGTATTGGGTCGGTCCTATGGGATATCATCGGGCGTACGGATCTGCCGATGCGGTATGGCAATGACAAACCCGGCGCGATCACTCGCCTGCCGGGTGGCGTCGCCCTCAACATCGCGATGCAGTTGGAACGCGAGGGGCTGACCCCTGCCCTTCTAAGTGTGGTTGGCGATGATCTTGACGGGCAAAACCTGCTTCGGGCCTGCCGCGAGATGGGTCTGATCACTGATCATGTGCTAATCGACGCTGAGCTGCCGACTGATCAATATATGGCCATTGAAGCCCAAGGACATCTGGTTGCGGCCATCGCCGACGCGCATTCGCTGGAAAAAGCTGGGCACCGCATATTGGCGCCGCTTGAAAATGGCGCATTGGCGTCGAAGACTGATCCATGGCCCGGCGCAATCGTGATTGATGGAAATCTGACAGAAGAGCTTTTGACCCAGATCGCTGAAAGCCCGGTATTCGCTCAATCTGATTTACGGATTGCACCCGCCTCGCCCGGAAAAGCTGAGCGCCTGCGTCCGTTTCTGGGACACCCAATGGCCACGATCTATGTGAATTGTGAAGAGGCCGGACTGATCTCGGGAAAACCCGTCGACAATGCAAAAGACGCCGCCGACGCCTTGATCACCGCAGGCGCAGCCCGCGCCTTGGTGACCGAAGGCGAAAAATCTGCCGTTGATGCAACCAAATCTTGCGCCTTCCAAGGCACGCCGCCTTCGATCATCGCGCGCCGGGTGACTGGTGCCGGTGATACATTCATGGCGGCCCATATTGCCGCCGAAGCCCGTGGGCAATCCCGCGAAGCCGCCCTAAGCGCGGCCATTCAGACCGCCGCTGATTACGTTGCAGGACATTAGATGAAAGCTGACCTTCTCCATTTCGCCCCCGATGTCGCCGACGCTTTGGCCGAAGGCCGACCCGTTGTTGCACTGGAAAGCACGATCATCACGCATGGCATGCCGTTCCCGCAAAACCTTGAAACGGCCCGGGCTGTTGAAACAACGATCCGCAACGCAGGTGCGGTGCCCGCAACGATCGCCGTGCTAAAAGGTCAGCTTCATATCGGCCTGACGGCCGCGCAGCTAGATGGGTTGGCTGAAGCTACAAATGTCATGAAACTAAGCCGTGCGGATCTGCCCGTCGCCCTTGCCACGCGCGCGACGGGCGCAACAACGGTTGCCGCCACTATGATCTCGGCCCATTTGGCAGGGATCCGCGTTTTTGCAACTGGCGGCATTGGCGGGGTCCATAAAGGCGCGGAAGACAGCTTTGATATTTCGGCGGACCTGATCGAATTGTCGAAAACCCCCGTGACAGTTGTCGCAGCGGGGCCCAAAGCGATCCTTGATATTCCGAAAACACTGGAAGTGCTGGAAACCCAAGGCGTGCCGGTGATTGCGCATGGCCAAGACGGCCTGCCGGCTTTTTGGTCACGCGAGTCCGGGCTAAAGGCACCGCTTCGGATGGACGACCCAGCCCAAATTGCCGCCGCGCATAAGATGCGCGCCAAAATGGGCTTGCCCGGCGGACAACTGGTTACAAACCCCATTCCCGTGGCGGCTGAAATTCCGGCATCTGCCCTAGCGCCGTTGATTGCGCAAGCCCAGTCCGAAGCGGATGGGCGTGGCATCACCGGCAAAGAAGTGACGCCATTCTTGTTGGATCGTATTTACGAATTGACCGACGGGCGCAGCCTTGAGGCAAATATCGCCCTTGTTCTGAACAATGCGCGCCTTGCAGCGGCAATTGCCCGCGCATTTTAATTTTGCGACCATTGGCCCGCGTCTCTTGTCTGGACGTCGAAGCGTGCTTAGTAAAAAACTAACCTGTCGCTTTGCTGCATCTTGAAGGACCGACCGAACGCAATGGAACTGCCAGAACCACCCAAACCCCCACGCCGCGGTTGGATATCATCGCTGCAAGCCAGCTTTTTTACTGGATTGGTGGTCATTGCACCGATCGGCGTGACCGCGTGGCTGATTTGGTCACTTGTAGGATGGATCGACAGTTGGGTCCTGCCGTTTATTCCGGGCAATTACAACCCGGCCAATATCCTGCGCGATTACCTGAATATCGAGATTGACGTCCGCGGCCTTGGTGTCGCGGTTTTCCTGATCTTTACGATCATGGTGGGTTGGGTCGCCAAGGGCCTTTTGGGTCGCTCTTTGATCCGCACATCGGAATCCATTGTTTTGTCGATCCCCGGCGTGCGCTCTATTTACGGCGGTCTGAAACAAATCACTGAAACGGTTCTGGCCCAAGGTAAAAGCAGCTTTGAAAAAGCCTGTCTGGTTGAATATCCCCGCCCCGGTATCTGGGCGATTGCCTTTATTTCAACCGATGCCAAAGGTGAGATTGCAGATAGCCATGACCGGCCAATGGTCTCGGTCTTTTTGCCGACGACACCAAACCCAACTTCGGGCTTTCTGCTATTTTTGCCAAAAGAAGACGTGCAGATCCTTGATATGAGTGTTGAGGATGCCGCGAAACTGGTGATCTCTGCCGGCCTTGTTTATCCAAATCTGGATGACGATCCGGATACCAAGGATAACAAAGAGGTCATGCGCGATATCACGGCATCAGCGCGCAGAGCGTCGGATCGTTCGGCCCGTTCGAACGAAGACGCATAGCCAGCACAAAAGCGGGCCACCAAACCAATCCACCGAACGAACAAAAAGCGCAGGAGGCTGGGCCCCCTGCGCGTAATGACGCCTAAGAAATGGCGCGTGTTATTCTTCGACCCACCAAACGTCAGGTTGGAACCCCAGCCAATCGCCATAGATCGGCAACCGGTCTGGATAACGCAGCTCAACGTTATGAGCGATGCGGCTGATCGGGGAATACCAGATCGGGATAACGTAGCGCCCCGAGGTCAGGACCCGGTCCATCGCCCGGACAGCAGCGCGATAATCATCCTGACTTTCCGAGGTCAGCATGACGTCAACCATCGCCTCGATCGCCGGATGACAAACCCCCATCAGATTCCGGCTTCCGGGGGTGTCAGCCATCTCACATCCCCAATAAAGACGCTGCTCATTCCCTGGGCTCAGCGATACGCCGCGCTGGAAATAGGTCATGTCGAAATCATACGCGTCGGTGCGTTCACGGTATTGAGCGCTATCGATCGTGGTAACGGTGGGCGAGATGCCAAGCCGGTCCAGAGATTCACGGTATGTATTGATAATCGCCTGGTTTTCTGCCGATCCTTGCTGCAGCACGATTTCGAAGGTGAATGGCTCGCCGTCTGGGCCGGTCATAACGCCGTCTTCAACCGTGTATCCAGCGTCTTCAAACAAGCTCATCGCGGCGCGAATGCCGCTTCTATTAGCTTCGCGCCCATCTGATGCCGGAAAGGCGTAACCTTCTATTGCGCCGGGCAACAGGTCATCCGCAAAGGGCTCAAGATATTCCGCAACACGGCCGGTTGCCGGTCCCTCTTCCATTCCCAGTATCGAGTTCGAGAAATACGAGGTGATACGCGGCGCAAGCCCGCCATTTTGGGTCACGTTAATATATTCGTAGTTGAACGCTTGGATCATCGCCTCACGCACGCGCCAATCTTCAAATTGCGGGCTGCGGGTGTTCATGACGAAACCGAACATGCCGGTTGGGCGCTGATGCGGGATCTCTGACAAAACAACTTCGCCCGATTGCACTCTGGGGAAATCATATTCAGTTGCCCAATCCGCCGCGTTTGTTTCACGCAAGGTGGTAATCTCTCCGGCAATGAAGGCCTCTTCCATCGCTGTGCCATCCCCGAAAAATTCCAGCCGGATTTCATCGATCACATTTGTGCCACGCCGAAAGCCGAGGTCGCGGCCCCAATAGTCAGGGTTACGCGTGAGCTGCACAAACCGGCCTGCCTCAAAGTCTGAAATCACATACGGCGCAGAAGCGATTGGAATAATATCAATCCCACTTTGGGTGAAATCCCGGCCTTCATATTGGGCGCGCTGCAAAATCGGGCGCAGGCCCATGATTAGCGCGAATTCTCGATCCGCTTCGGTGAAGGTCAAACGCACACCGCGTTCGCCCACCGCTTCGATAGAAGCGACGCGGTTCCAAGCATTAAGATATCGCGGGTGCCCGATTGTACCGAGAGTCTCGTAGGACCAAATCACATCTTCGACGGTGACCGGGCTGCCATCGGAAAACCGCGCTTCGGGGCGCAGTTGGAACTCAACCCAGAGCGAATCGGGGTCCACTTCTATGGTCTCGGCCAAAAGCCCATAAAGCGTAAATGGCTCATCATAGGACCGCCCCATCAAGCTTTCATATGCCAAAAACCGCAATTGCCATGGCGTAGATCCAGCGCGGATATGGGGATTGAGGCTGTCAAAACCACCCACTTCACCGGTGACAATCCGCCCGCCTGTTGGGGCATCTGGGTTTGCATAAGGCAAATGCGTAAAATCTGGTGGCAATGCCGGATCACCATACATTGCGATGCCATGCATCGGCTCGGCTATGGCTGGTCCCGATAGAATCGCCGCGACCCCTAAAATCCCCGCTACACGGATGAAACAATTTCTGCTCATTTGTGGACAATCCTTTTCAGCCCTTGTTTCTTTGATCCATACGCTAACCGGCCTTGAAAGGTCTTTCAAACTTTTCGGTTGGACTCGAAGCAAGGGATTGTTTATAAAGGTGTCACTGCTCGATAGGTTTCTTGCCTGTATGAAACCTGCCTCAATAACTTAACGCCAGCTTCGTGCTGGCGTTTTTTTTGTGCAATGTGATGACTTGCCCCTATAAATGCTGCATGTGCATCCTTATGGTCTGCCCAAAGAGACAGCATCTTTGTAGGAGGGGCTCATGGCCATCACGACATCACTTGCCGGAAAAACTGCCGTTATTACCGGATCTAATTCAGGGATTGGTTTGGGCGTGGCCTATGAGTTGGCGCGCGCTGGCGCCGATGTTGTCCTGAACTCTTTTACTGACCGAGATGAAGATCACGCGCTGGCCGCTGAGATCGGCAAGGAATTTAGCATCACGGCCCGTTACATCAAGGCAGATATGTCCAAGGGTGACGAGTGCCGTGCCTTGATCGAAAAAGCCGGTGCCTGCGATATTCTGGTAAACAATGCTGGCATTCAACACGTCGCGCCCATTGATGAATTCCCTGCCGAAAAATGGGACGCGATTATTGCAATTAATATGAGCTCGTCTTTCCACACGACTGCGGCGGCCTTGCCAGTGATGCGCGCTGCGGGTTGGGGCCGGGTGATAAATATTGCATCCGCTCATGGGCTGACCGCATCGCCGTTCAAATCGGCCTATATCGCTGCTAAGCATGGGGTTGTCGGCCTGACAAAAACCACAGCGCTGGAAACCGCAGAAGAGCCAATTACAGCTAATGCCATTTGTCCGGGATATGTTCTGACGCCGCTTGTCGAGGCACAGATCCCAGACACAATGAAAGAATATAACATGACCCGCGAAGAGGTCGTAAAAAACGTCATGTTGAAACGCCAACCGTCGAAAGATTTTGCGACGGTTGAGCAATTGGGCGGTACAACCGTCTTTCTGTGCACAGACGCTGCGGCGCAAATCACCGGAACCACCATCAGCGTCGATGGCGGCTGGACGGCATTGTAAGTTTCGTGGGAGCGGCAAAACCGATCAATCTGGCCCTGCAAGGTGGGGGCGCTCATGGTGCCTTCACTTGGGGTGTTTTGGATCGGTTGTTGCAAGAGCCTGAGATCGAGATCGCCGCCATGTCCGGCACCTCAGCCGGGGCGCTAAACGGCGCTGCGGTCAAGACCGGGCTTAGCCAAGGCAGCCGCGCGCTCGCCCGTGAGAGCCTAAACGCTCTTTGGGAAGATATCGGGGCGGTGACAGATGAGGGGATGTCGGGCTGGCTCAATATGGTCTCGCCTTTCGCGATCAGCCAGATGATCGAAACTTCCCTGCCCTTCGCGTTTTCTGACGCGATGAGCCGTATCATCAGCCCATATGTGTACGGGCCGTTCTATCAAAACCCGCTAGAACGCATCGTCGAGCGATTTGATTTTGAGCATGTGTGCTGTGATGACGGACCGCAATTTCATATTTGTGCAACCAATGTGCGAAGCGGTAAAATCCGCGTTTTTGGCAATCACGAGCTGTCGACTGAGGCTATTCTTGCCTCGGCTTGCCTGCCAACGCTCTTCCAAGCGGTTGAGATTGACGATCCAAAAACGGGAAAACGTGAGGCCTATTGGGATGGCGGTTATACCGGAAACCCCGCGCTTTTCCCGCTATTTCACCGCGATCTGCCTGCCGATATCGTTGTCATTAATATCAATCCGCTTTACCGCGAGGCTTTGCCAACGACGGCCCAGGCAATTCAAAACCGCATCAATGAAATCAGTTTTAACAGCTCGCTCTTGCGTGAATTGCGGGCGATTTCCTTTGTGAAAAGACTGCTGGATGATGGCAAGCTAGGGTCTGACGCGATGAAAGAAGTGCTGGTTCATATGATTGCGGATGATCAAATGATGGGGCAGCTATCAGTTGCAACCAAAACCGTGCCCGTGCCGCAGGTTTTGCATCAGCTTCGTCAAGCGGGCCGCGCCGCAGCTGAGCATTTCCTGACCCATGACATTGATAATGTCGGCGTCAAAAGCAGCGTAAATCTGGAAGCGATGTTTAACTGATCAACCGCTGGTCAAAGCGACGTCACCCAAAGCAGCGTCGCATCTTCCGGGCTGATCGAAATCACGTTGTGACCCATCGCGCCATCATAATACGCACTGTCCCCGCGCCGCATTTCAACAGGGGCGTAAAATTCGGTATAAAGCCGGATCTCACCGGTCAGCACATAAAGAAACTCTTCGCCTTCATGGCGAACCCAACCGTCGAATTCTTCAAAACTGCGGGCTCGGATGCGGGCATGATAGGGCAGCATCGACTTTTGCGTCAGATTATCAGCCAGCATGTGGTGTTCATATGTAACGGTTGGATGGGGCGTGCCTTCGCCGTTTTTTGTCACAGCCAGCCGACCGTTCACACGGGGGTTCGACGCAGGGGTGAACAGTTGCGGAACAGAAATCTCCAGCCCTTCGGCAAGCTTTTTCAACGCCTCATAAGTTGGCGACATCTGTCCATTTTCGATCTTGGACAGGGTCGAGCGCGCCAAACCGGCCTTTTTGGCCGCCTGTTCCAACGTCCAGTCACGATCTTTGCGCAATTCCCGAACCCGCACGCCCAAATCCACGGGCGCGGGCCGGTCTTCTTTATCGCCGTCGCGTGCGACGCGCAGAACTGAGGGTTCTTGCTTGCTACTCATGAATTTGGTGTAGCGGGCAGAACTGTGAGAGGCAATATAGACAAAGACGTCAAATGAGAGTTTCGATGAATTTGGAATTGCCCTGCCCCGCGCAGTTTAATCTTGCCCAGTATGTTCTGAGCCAAGCTGCCAAAACGCCTGACAAAATTGCTTTGGCTGTTTTGGGACCTGCGCAAGCTGAGGAAATGAGTTTTGCAAGGCTCGAAGATCTCGTTTTGCGAACTGCATCCGGGCTTTTGGCGAAAGGTCTAAAACAAGGCGACCGTGTGCTTTTGCGTTTAAGCAACCACGCAGATTTTCCTGTCGCCTTTCTGGCCGCGATTGCCGTGGGTCTTGTCCCCGTGCCGACCGCCGCTGGCCTGACACAGGTTGAAATCACGAAAATGGCCGGGCTTGTGGCGCCGAAACTTATCCTGGCCCATCCAGGCATCGCATTGCCCGCGCCAGAGATCTGCCCGGTTTTAAATGGGATCGAAGACCTGTCGCTGTATCCGCGCGCGGACTATGCCCTCGGCGACCCAAACCGGCTGGCTTATGCTGTGTTTACCTCTGGCAGTTCTGGTCAGCCGCGCGCCGTCGCTCATGCCCATCGCGCCGTTTGGGCGCGGCGGATGATGTGGCAGGGCTGGTATGGCCTGACAGAAAAGGACCGCATGCTTCACGCCGGTGCGCTGAATTGGACATTCACCCTTGGCACTGGCCTGCTTGACCCTTGGGCCGCAGGCGCCAGCGCATTGGTGCCCGCCGATGGCTTGCAGCCTGCCCGCTTCCCCGAATTGCTTGAACGCTACGATGTCACAATTTTTGCCGGGGTTCCGGGGATCTACCGCCACATGCTCAAATCAGGCCTTCCGGCACTGCCCAAATTGCGCCACGGGCTTTCAGCGGGGGAAAAACTGCCCAATCACATCTGCGACGGATGGGCTGAGGCGACAGGAACCACAATCCACGAAGCGCTTGGCATGTCAGAATGCTCCACTTACCTGTCAGGATCGCCGCACCGCCCTGCGCCGCAAGGAACACTTGGCTTTGCGCAAAAGGGCCGCAAGATTGCAGTGCTTGGCCCAGACCATTCACCCTGCCCTGATGGCCAAACCGGAATGCTGGCAATCCATCGCAACGAAACCGGGTTGATGCTGGGATATCTGAGCGCAGAGGGCGTTGAATTGCCTCTTGCCGGGGACTGGTTCCTGACCGGTGATCTTGTGGCGCGCGACGCATCCGGCGCGTTCACATATCAAGGACGGGCTGACAGCCTGTTGAATGCGGGCGGCTTTCGCGTGTCGCCTTTAGATATTGAGGCTGCATTTCAGCCCCTTACCGGCGATTGCATTGCCCTCAGCTATGAGGTGAAACCCGGAACCCATATCCTTGCCCTTGCCCATTCCTGCAATATTGCAGAGGCGGATTTGCGCATACACGCAGAAACGGTGCTTGCAGATTATAAACGACCGCGTCTTTATGCACATCTGGCCACCCTGCCGCGTAACACGAACGGCAAGCTCGACCGAAAATCCGTTATTGCCCATCTGCAGGAGGCACCATGATCAAGCTCGATATTTTATCGGACCCTATCTGCCCTTGGTGCTATATCGGTAAATCCTATCTGGATCGCGCTTTAGCGGCGGCTGGGGATCATCCGTTTACCATCGAATGGCATCCCTTTCAGTTGAACCCCGACATGCCCGCCGCCGGAATGGACCGACGCGAATATCTTGAGACAAAATTTGGCGGCAAAGAAGGCGCAATGCGCGCCTATGCTCCGATCGTTGAAAATGGGAAAACCGCCGGGCTGACGCTCAACCTTGATAAGATCGATCGGACACCGAATACGCTTGATTCACATCGCCTGATTCATTGGGCCGGGCTTGAACAACGTCAGACCCCGGTCAAAGCCGCGCTTTTCAAAGCTTACTTTGTGGATGGTCGGGATATTGGCGACGCCGCTGTTTTGACTGAGATTGCCGAAGAGGTTGGAATGGACGGCGCCGTTGTTGCAAAGTTACTGGAAGGTGACGCGGATAAGGAAGACATCCGCGCGCGCGACGCCCATGCCCGCGAACGCGGCGTCACCGGCGTGCCGACATTTATCGTTGCCAATCAACATGTTCTTACCGGCGCGCAGCCGACCGACCTTTGGAATAATGTCATCGCGGATATTAACGCTCAGCTCAAAGAGCAAGAGTAACGTAACTACGCGCCTCGGCACTGTTATTTAATTTTTTTGTCCGCAAAACGTCGGTTTTGCGCGGCTTTCTATTCGGTTTAAGGATTTCGTCTTTGCAACAGCAATCCCCCTTGTCGCGCAACGAGTTTATCGCCCTCTTAGCGATGCTATTTGCGACCATCGCCTTTTCCATTGACGCGATGTTACCGGCCTTGCCGGAAATTGGCGCCGAGCTGAGCCCCAGTGACGTGAACAAAGCACAGCTTGTCATAGGGCTGTTTGTGCTTGGCATGGGTGTCGGAACGTTTGTTACCGGTCCGCTTTCTGACGCTTTTGGGCGCAAACCAGTGATTATCGCGACCTCGCTGCTTTTTTCGGCCTCGGCGTTGACGGCTTGGATGTCCGAAAGCCTTTGGTTACTTCTGGTCGCACGGTTTTTCCAAGGACTCGGCGCGGCCGGCCCGCGTGTTGCGGGATTGGCCCTCATTCGCGATCTCTTTGCCGGGCGCGAAATGGCCAAGATCGTGTCCTTTGTTTTCATGATCTTTACGATTGTACCGGCCCTTGCCCCAAGCCTTGGCGCTTTGATTATTCACCTTAGCAGCTGGCGGTTTATCTTTTTGGCCTTTGCCCTGTTTTCGACGATGACAACGCTTTGGCTTTGGGCGCGCCAACCCGAAACCTTAAGCGTAGAAGACCGCATTCCTTTGAATGCCCGCCGCTTGTGGAATGCCCTTGTAGAGACATTTTCGATCCCCATGGTTCGCCTGTCGATGGTTGTACAGGGCTGCTGTCTGGCAATGCTTTTTGGGACAATCAGCTCGACCCAGAGCATTTATGACGTCGTCTATGACCAGGGTGATCATTTTCATCTCTGGTTTGCGGCAACGGCAGGTATCGCGGCAACCTCCAATGTTCTCAATGCCTTATTGGTCGAACGCTTTGGGATGCGCTATATGGTATCGGCCGCCCTTGGCGTGCAGATTTGCGTCTCTGGGCTTATGGTCGTTTTGGGCATGCTCGACATGCTATCCGGCCAATTCGGGCTTTGGATTTGGTTCGGATGGTCTGCAACGATCTTTTTCATGATCGGGCTAACGATGGGCAATCTGAATGCACTGGCGCTTGAGCCGCTTGGCCATATCGCAGGCGTTGCATCCTCTGTAACCGGGTCTGTGTCAACGGTGATCGGTGCCTTGATCGCCGTGCCGATGGGGCTGGCTTTTGACGGAACCGTGCGCCCTCTTGCCATTGGCGTTTTTGCTGTGACGTTGATTGGCTTTTTGCTAATTCGCAAGATGGCCCGACTGGAACGGGTGCCCAGCCCTTCGGCCGCGTAAGCCGGCCTGCGCAGAACGTCAGGCCTTGCGCTTAACCTTGTTTTTTTCGGCAAGATCACGGGCAATTGCAAAAGCGCCTTTGATCTTGTCGCTATCCTTGGCCCAGTCTCGGCGAACGATGATCTTGTTATCTTTGACCCGCGCCATTCCGTTTTGCGCCTGCATAAATTCAACAAGTCCGGCAGGATTGCCGAATTTGTCATTATGAAACTGCACTGTCGCGCCTTTTGGTCCGCCATCCAGTTTGGCAATTCCGGCGCGTTTGCACATCGCTTTGATCCGCACGACCAAGAGCAATGTGTTGACCTCACGCGGTAATTTACCAAAGCGGTCAATAAGTTCGGCTGCAAAGCCTTCAAGTTCGACCTTGGTTTGCAGATGAGAGAGCCTGCGGTAAAGCCCCAGACGCACATCCAGATCAGGCACATAGGTTTCCGGGATAAGAACCGGAACACCCAGATTGATCTGTGGCGCCCAAGTGCCATCCTCGTCGGTGAGCCCTTCCATATTACCAGACCGGATCTTGGCAATCGCCTCTTCCAGCATCGATTGGTAAAGCTCAAAGCCAACCTCTTTGACATGGCCCGATTGTTCTTCGCCCACGATATTGCCAGCGCCGCGAATATCGAGATCCTGGCTGGCAATCGTAAACCCGGCGCCAAGGCTGTCGAGGCTGCCCAAAACCCGCAGGCGTTTCTCGGCTGCTGGTGTCAGCTTCTTGCGTGGTTTTGTCGTCAGATAGGCATAAGCCCTTGTTTTTGCGCGCCCAACCCGGCCCCGGATTTGATAAAGCTGCGCCAGCCCATACATATCGGCGCGGTGGATGATCATTGTATTGGCGGTCGGAATATCGATGCCGCTTTCGATGATCGTCGTCGCCAAAAGCACATCATATTTGCCGTCATAAAAGGCGTTCATCCGATCATCGAGCTCACCTGCCGCCATCTGACCATGAGCGGTGATGAAGGTCACTTCGGGCACCTGATCACGCAAGAAGGCTTCGATTTCAGGGATATCTTCGATCCGAGGCACCACATAAAAGCTTTGCCCGCCGCGATAATGTTCACGCAGCAACGCTTCGCGGATCGTGACCGCGTCAAATTCGCTGACATAAGTGCGAATGGCCAACCGGTCCACCGGCGGCGTGCCAATGAGCGACAGATCACGGACGCCAGATAGCGACATCTGCAGTGTGCGCGGAATCGGCGTGGCCGAAAGCGTTAGAACATGCACCTCCGACTTCATATCCTTCAGCCGCTCTTTATGCGTTACGCCAAAGCGTTGTTCTTCATCAATGATCAGTAGGCCCAGATTGGCAAAACGGATGCCTTTGGCCAAAAGCGCGTGGGTGCCAATGCAGATATCAACGCTGCCATCGGTCAACCCTTTGCGTGTGTCGGCGGCCTCGCCGGCAGGAATAAACCGCGACAGTTGCCGGACATTAATTGGAAAGCCACGGAAGCGTTCGTTGAAATTCTGCGCATGTTGCCGGGCCAAAAGCGTTGTTGGCGCGATGATTGCAACCTGTTGGCCAGAGACAGCAGACATAAATGCCGCGCGCATGGCGACCTCGGTTTTGCCAAAACCAACATCACCCACAACAAGCCGGTCCATCGGACGGCCTCGGGCCAAGTCATCCGCCACGTCATGGATCGCCGCAAGCTGGTCATCGGTTTCCTCATAAGGAAAACGGGCGCAAAACGCCTCCCACATATCGCCCGGGGCTTCGACCACAGGGGCCGATCGCAATTCGCGTTCTGCCGCGATACGGATCAGCTTATCCGCGATCTCGCGGATGCGTTCCTTAAGTTTAGCTTTCTTGGATTGCCACGCGCCGCCTCCAAGACGGTCCAACATCCCTTCCTCATGGCCATAGCGGCTAAGAAGCTCAATGTTTTCAACAGGTAGGTAGAGACGATCACCCCCTGCATATTCAAGCAAAATGCATTCATGCGGCGCGCCAGCGGCGGTGACAGTGTCCAGCCCGCGATAGATCCCCACCCCGTGATCGACATGGACGATCAGGTCATCCAGCGATAGGCTTTGCGCCTCGGTCAGGTAGTTTTCAGCGCGTTTGGTGCGGCGTTTTGGGCGAATAAGACGGTCGCCCAAGACGTCTTGTTCCGAAATGACCGTCAGGCCTTTTGCGGTGAACCCCTGTTCAAGCGGCCAGACTGCAAGATTGACGTGATCCTTGGACCCGCTGTTCGATCCATCAGGGATCATCAACAAATTTGTCAGATCCTGATCTTCCAAGAGCCCCATAAGCCGTTCACGCGCGCCATCAGACCAACTGGCGATCATTACTGCACGGCCCTCTGCCCGTTCGGCCTTGATATGTCCTGCCAGCGCCTCAAAAAGCCCGACATTTTCTTGCTGGCGTTCTTGTGCAAAACTGCGCCCGATCCGCCCGCCCGCATCCAAAACACCCGGTCCCGGTGATTGGGCAAGGGGCGAGAATTGAATGACGCGGCGCGAGGTCAGCGCGTCTTCCCAAGCAGCGTCAGTCAGATAAAGCTGATCCGGCGGGCAAGGCTTATACACTGTGTCCAGGCGCCCCTTTTGGGTCAGAGCGGTTTTGCGGGTGTCATATTGATCTGCGATGGTTTCCCACCGGGCCAACCGATGCGCCGTGCTTTGATCATCAAGGGTGATCGTGGCCGCCGGAAGGTAGTCAAAAAGCGTCTCAAGCCCATCGTAGAAAAACGGAAGCCAATGTTCGACGCCCTGATGTTTGCGCCCTGCTGTGACGGATTCATATAACGGGTCCGTGCTGCCACCGGCACCAAATTCTACTCGGTAGTTGGTTCGAAAACGGCGAATGGCGTCTTCATCCAGAATAACCTCGGAGACTGGGGCAAGCTCGATCCGGCTCAGTTTTTCTGTGGTGCGCTGCGTAGCTGGATCAAAACGGCGCGCGCCATCCAAGACATCGCCAAACAGATCAAGACGCACGGGCGTTGTCTCACCCGGCGGCCAGACATCAATAATGCCGCCCCGAACCGCGTAATCGCCTGGCTCCATCACAGTTGGTGATTGGGTGAAGCCCATGCGAACCAGAAAGGATTTCAACGCGCCTTCATCTATACGTTGGTTCACATCAGCCACAAATGCAGATTGGCGGAGCAAGCTTTGCGGCGGCACAAACTGGGTGGCGGCATTGAGCGTGGTCAGAACGATAAACCGTCCTTCCAAACCGGACGCCAAAGTTGCCAAGGTCGCCATACGCGCCGCTGAGATATCTGCATTAGGCGACACGCGGTCATAGGGCAAGCAATCCCAACCGGGTAGCTGCAAGACCGGCACAGACGCATTAAAAAACGCCAGCGCCGTAGCAAGCGCAGCTAACCGTTTATCATCGCGGGCGATATGCAGGACCGGCTTGCCGGTTTTCGTCAGCTCGGCCAGCAAGCATTGGGCGTCAAACCCTTCGGGCACACCGCCCATCAGGATATGATTACTATTATTCATCAGTCATTTGCCTACTGGTGTTAAAGTCCAAGGGCGCCGTGGTGCAAGTTTGCCCACATCCCCCAAAAGGCCGTAATGAAAATCGCCAGAACGCCGATGAGCTGAACAAACAACCGGTGTTGTCGAAGTTGTTTTTCCAGATGTTCGTACTGGGTGTCATGGATCTTCTTGGCCGTAAATACGTGCAGGCCTGCCACCATCAACATTGGAAAGAACAAAAAGAATACAGCCTGACAAAACTCGACATCGTAATACCACCCCATCATCGCCAAGGCTGCCGTTACAAACGTTGCCAATGACACGATTGAGGTTCCAGAAATTTCGACAAATTTGAGGATGCGGTTGACGTTAACCTCCGCCAGAACATGCATATCGTGGTTCGCCTGCTCGTTCCCACGCCGCGCACGTGCAACGATATCAAATGGCACGCCCAACACCCAATGGCTGGCGGTTGACCAAAGTGCGGCAAGCGCAATCCAATACCACAGGTTCGAAAAGGACCTGAGATCAATGACTTCGGTAACTAGTTCAAGAAAATTCAAGGCAGCCTCGCCTTTGGCCCGTCCGATTTTTCCGCACATTAGTCGCGCTTTTCCGGGGATGCCAGCCCTTGAGATGATCGGACAAACATGTCACCCCATTTTGCAACAGTTTTGCTCTGAAACGACGAGGCAGTGAAATGGCTGACATCAAGGCTCCTTTTGTTGGGACGCGGCTGCGCCGGCTGCGGCGCACGCCGGCTATCCGGGCGCTGACCCGTGAGAACCGGCTCTCGGTTGAAGACCTGATCTGGCCGGTTTTCGTGCGCGAGGGCGAAGGCATTCGTGAGCCGATATCTTCAATGCCCGGCGTCTACCGTTTGTCGTTGGATATGCTGGAAAACGCCGCACGCGAGGCCGGAGCGCTTGGCATTCCCGCCATTTGCATTTTTCCCTATACAGACCAGTCGATGAAAAATGAAACCTGCGAAATTGCGTGGGATCCCGATAATATCGGCAACCGGGCTATACGAGCAGTCAAGGCAGCGGCCCCTGACATTGCTGTGATGACCGACATCGCGCTGGACCCCTATAACGCCAATGGCCATGACGGCATCGTGCGGGACGGGATTATATTAAATGACGAATCCGTCGAGGCTTTGGTCAAAATGGCACTGGTTCAGGCGGAATCCGGTGCCGATATTCTAGGCCCGTCCGACATGATGGATGGCCGGATCGGCGCAATGCGACAAGCGCTTGAACAGGCAGGTCACAAGGATGTGGCCATCCTGTCTTATGCGGCCAAATACGCCAGCGCTTTTTATGGCCCGTTTCGGGATGCAGTGGGCGCCTCGGGTGCACTTAAAGGCGACAAAAAAACCTATCAAATTGATCCGGCCAACCGCGCAGAGGGTCTGGCTTGTGTTGCCCGTGACTTGGACGAAGGCGCCGATATGGTCATGGTTAAACCCGGCCTGCCTTATTTGGATATGGTGCGCGACGTTAAAGACCAGTTCGCGGTGCCCACCTTTGCCTATCAAGTCTCGGGCGAATACGCGATGATCGAAGCAGCAGCCGCCAATGGCTGGATCGATGGCGAAAAGGTCATGTTGGAAAGCATGATGGCCTTTCGAAGGGCCGGATGCGACGGAGTTTTGACCTATTTTGCTCCTCGGGTTGCGACGATCCTAAACGGGTGAACGCCGTTGAAAAGAATGCCCAAAAATTGATCGTCGTGTTCACGGGTTTCAGGCGTGCACGACCCCAAAATTTAGAATTCGTTTAGGACTTCATGCTAGCTCAGGGCTGGTGGAGGTCCTTAAGTATGATGAGTTCTGAATATTATGATTAAATGTCACCAACTAACGGACGCGTATTTTGTCGGCGGGCAGATTGTTCCGGAAGACGTATTGAAATTGCAGGCAATGGGTGTCTCAACAGTCATTAACAATCGCCCCGATTTTGAAGTTCCCGCCTATTTGCAAGATCACCAAATGCAGCCCTTGTTCGAAACGGCTGGCATCACTTACGTGTTTAATCCTGTCGATAGTGCCGACATGAAATTGCACAACATTGAACAGCAACGCGAAGCCCTGAAAAGTGCCAGCGGCAACGTTTTGGCCTATTGTACATCAGGCATGCGGTCGGCGTTGATGTGGGCATTTGCACAGGCCGGGTGCCGAACCACGCAAGAAATTATCGAGATTTGCCAGAATGCTGGATTTGGAATTGGTGGCATGCACGCACAAATCGACCGAATGGCCGCGCACCGAATGAGCGCCTAACGCTTGTGATCCAACCACGCTTGCACCTATGTTGCGCCCGAGCTGACCGCGGGCGCAATTTTATCGCTTGGGGCAGGATGACTTTGGTGCGGGGATTTATGGCGAAGACAAACAGGCAAGAAGCCTTCCGGTTAGGCGATTGGCTGGTTGATCGCATGGCGCGGATCGTTATCGGTGCAATGCTGCTATTACCGCACAGGGTGCGAGTGTCGGCGATGGGCTGGATTGTGCGCCGGATCGTTGGCCCACTCACAGGTTATCGGCGCCGGGCCGACGCAAATCTTGCCTATGTCTGGCCGGACAAACCTGCCAGCGACCGCCGAAAAATCGCGGCAGAGGTTCTGGATAATGCAGGCCGGGTGGTGATCGAAAACTATGCGACAAAAGATCAATTGGCGCGCGCGGCCACTTGGAATGTGCATGGCCCGGGGCTTGATGCCGCCAAAGAGGCTTTGGCAGCTCAACGCGGCATCCTTTTTGTGTCGGGCCATTTTGGCAATTATCAAGCAGCGCGCGCTGCAATGAACGTGCGTGGCTTTTCCCTTGGCGGCATCTATCGCCCGCTCAACAACCGTTATTTCAACGAACATTACGTGCGCACGGTTGAAGCTGTCGGCGGTCCGGCCTTTGCCAGAGGACGAAGGGGCCTTGCGGCTTTTATGCGCCATATGAAATCCGGCGGACATGGTGCTCTGTTGATTGATCAATATTACGGCGATGGCGCAATTGTCGATTTTCTTGGGAAACCTGCTCCCACAGCCCTGACAGTGGGTGAAGTGGCCCTTAAATACGACGCGTTGGTGATCCCGATCTATGCGAGACGGCTGGAAAACGGTCTCGATTTCGATATCGAACTTGAAGCGCCAATTGCCCATAGTGACCCTGTCCAAATGACGGCGGAATTGATGGACAGTTTGGGCCGGCAAGTCGAGGCGCGCCCGGGCCAATGGTTCTGGGTGCATCGCCGCTGGAAACCTGCCCGCCAAGCCGAACGGGCCAAGCGCGGCCTCTGATCGGCGATTTCCCGCGTTTTTAGCGGTTCTTAGATGACATTGGTGCATTTAAAGCGTATTTTGCGTCTCAAGGGCGAAAACGCCCAACATCCTGAGGATTGATACAGGCGGTATGACAATGAACACCCTAAATCGCAGAGCGCTCATTCTGGGCGCAGCGTCAGCCCTACCCTTGGCCGCATGCGGCAACGGCATCGGCTCGGACGCCGGCCCCCGGATCGACGCACGCGTCGATAGCGCCATCCAGTTTCTTTATGACAACATCCCCGGCACCCGCAATTTGATGAGTGATGCCGAAGGCGTTCTGATCATGCCTTTGGTGACCGAAGCCGGGTTTGGCGTTGGTGGCGGATATGGCCGCGGCGCCCTTCGCATCAACGGCGCGACGGTCGATTACTATTCGTCCGTTTCAGCAACCTTCGGGTTCCAAATTGGCGCCCAGCAATATGCGCATGCTCTGTTCTTTATGACCGAGGAAGCGCTGCGTGATTTCCGCTATTCAGCCGGTTGGGCTGTTGGCGGTGATATCGAATATGCCGTAAACACCACGGGCGGCAACATTGGCACCGATACGAATTCCTTGCTTAGCCCCGTTGTGGGCGTGGTCTTTGGCCAAGCTGGCCTGATTGCTGGTGCAACGTTGGAAGGTCAGCGTTACACGCGCATTCTGCCCTAAGTGGAAACAGTGATTTCAAAGGTTTCAGGCGGCATAAGGGCCGCCTCTTTCTTTGCAATTCGCTGCATTCCCGCTAGGGTGCAGCCGTTTTCACGACCCCTCTTTGCCTCACATCTTAAAAGGCCCCCATATGGCAACCATGCTGCGCTGGATGATCCGAATTGTGACCGCTTGCTTGATCGGGCTGGTCGTTGCGGGTGTGTCGGCCTGGTGGGTGTTTTCGCGCTCGATCCCTGATTACGATCGCGACTGGCAGGTTTCTGGCATATTGGACCGCGTTGATATTGTCCGCAGCAATAGCAACGTCCCACATATCTATGGCCAGCATGATCACGACGTTTATTTTGGCCTTGGGTTTGCCCATGCACAGGATCGTCTGTGGCAAATGCTGATGATGCGCCGCACCGCGCAAGGGCGGTTGTCCGAACTTTTTGGCGAACGCACACTGCAAATCGATGAATTGATGCGCCGCTTGGATGTCTACGGTCATGCGCAGAGATCAGTTCAGGTTCAGGACCCTGCAACGCTGGCGATGCTCGAGGCTTATGCGCAAGGCGTAAACTCGTGGTTGGAACTGGTCGCTGAAGAGGCCCTGGGACGCGGCGCACCCGAGCTTTTGCTATTCTCGCCCGAAATCGCACCGTGGCGACCCGCCGATTCTATTGCGGTTGTGAACATGATGGCGATGCAACTTGTTGGCCATCATGAGGAAGAGGTTCTGCGCGCGCGCACCGATCTTATGCTAAATGATCCCGTTCGGCTGTCAGATATCCTACCCGATAGCCCCGGCCCCGTGGCGGATCTGCCGCAATATGCGAGCCTCTTTCCAAACGCGCCCCGCTTTGCGGCGGACATTCCCAATGCTCACGGCGATCCGCTGTTCCCCAATCGCGGGCGTGGTCTTGTCGGGGCGTCAAACGTTTGGGCCGCTGCACCGACACGCTCGGCCACCGGATCGTCGCTTATGGCCAATGATCCCCATCTCGAGCTGACAGCCCCTGGAATTTGGTATCTGGCCCGGCTTGAGCTATCGACCGGCGCCGTCATTGGAGGCACCGTGCCCGGCATGCCCGTGGTTTTGGTCGGGCGCAATGAGCATATCGGCTGGGGCCTGACCTCGGCCTATATGGATGATGTCGATCTATATATCGAAGAGCTGAACCCCGAGAACACACTCCAATATCGCACGCCAGATGGCTGGGCCGATTTTGAAACACGCCATTCCATTATCCAAGTAGCAGAAAGCGCGCCTGTTACGGTCACGCTGCGCTGGACAGAAAATGGCCCGGTCATCCCCGGAAATCACTGGAATTTTGGCACTGTAACGCCGCCAGGGCGGGTTATGTCGATGGCATGGACCGCGTTAACGGATGAGAATACATCGCTGCGCACCGGGCGCGAGTTGATGCAAGCAGTAAGCATCGAAGAAGGGTTGGCCGCAGGCGAACATTTCGTGGCCCCCTCGCAAAACCTGACCATCGCCAGCGAAGACCGCATTGCGATGCAGGTGATTGGCCATATGCCGTGGCGTTTGATCGAGCATCAAACCCAAGGCCGTATGCCCTCGGCGGGATGGCTGGCCGAAAACCGTTGGCAAGGCGTCACGCAATATTTTGCCAATCCGCGGTTCTTGGACCCCGATGGCGGCATTCTTGGCAACACCAACAACCAGATGGTTGAACGCGACTTTCCGCTGCATGTCAGTTTTGAATGGAGTGACACACAGCGCGTACAAAGATGGCAGCGGCTCATGCAAGTGCGAGAAGTTCATACACGCGACAGTTTCATTGAAGCGCAGCTCGACACCGTGTCGCCCACCGCTCGCACACTTTTGCCACTTGTCGGACGTGAGCTTTGGTTCACATCCGAAGCCGCCGCCGCAGGCAGCCCCGAGGCCTTGCGCGGCGAGGCTCTTGATTTGCTGGCTGCGTGGAACGGCGAGATGAACGAGCATTTGCCCGAACCCCTGATCTATGCCGCGTGGATGCAGCAATTACAGCAGCGTTTGATCCAAGACGATCTGGGACCATTAGCCAGCGAATTCCCTCGCCTAGAACCGCTATTTGTTGAGCGTGTTTATCGCGATATCGACGGAGCATCCGCATGGTGCGATATTCGCCCCTCAACGATTGAGGAAAGCTGCACGGATATTGCTCGATTGGCGCTTGATGATGCGATCCAATTTCTTGTCGAAACCTATGGCGATAATATTGGATCTTGGCGTTGGGGCGATGCGCATGAGGCCGTTCATGCACATCAGGTTCTGGGCAACACGACCCTCTTTGGCTGGGCCGTGAATATTCGCCAGTCCACATCGGGCGGCGACAACACCTTGAACCGAGGCCGTATGCTGGCAACGGGCCCAAACCCGTTTATCAACACTCATGCCGCCGGCTATCGCGGTGTGTATGATTTTGCAGATCCTGACAGCTCGGTCTTTGTGATTGCAACCGGTCAATCGGGCCATCCGCTTAGCCGTTATTACGACAATCTGGGCGAGCTTTGGCGGCGCGGAGAGTACATTCCGATGTCCCTTGATCCCGAACTGGCGGCTGCGGGAAATATCGGCGTGACGATCTTAGAGCCGGGCAACTGATCAATATGGGCGCGTCACGCCAAGGCTGGAACTGAGTTTTTCCCACGTGACCTCTTCAAACCGTTCTGGCCACGCGACGTTGTGCTTCGCCGCCCAAACGCGCGCACGCGGCAAGTAGACCGCGGCATAGGCCAGTTGGGCGTTTATCATTGCCTCACGTTCAGGAATAGCGGCAGGCATCGCCATCAAGATTGCTTTTTGTTCGGGCGTAATTAGCCGATTGAGATGCAGAATGCCGCCGCGATTGGGGGCATTTGTTTCAGCAATCATCAGATCGACCAGTGCGTTTCGCAAGAACAGCGTGCCTAGAACGCCATTGAGATATTCCTCGCGTCCGACAGCAAGATCCAACAATCCCAATATGCGGATGAAGTCCTGAATTTGGTGCAGCAATCTCGCGCCATCAACGGCGCCAGACGGCGCGGCAGGGCGCAAGGATTCATAAAGTTTTTGAGGATCAAAAACCGGTTTCAGCGTCGCCTGAGCGTGATTTGCAAGCTGGTCTGGTTTTAAGATCACAACGTCTGTGCGCGTCCAATCGGCCGTGATTGCATTGATCAAAACCGGAACAGGTTTGCGATCCCACCACAAAACAATCTCGCCCGTTTGTTCAACCGCCGCGCGCCACAAGTCAGCGACACGGTCGCTTGCGCCTTCTTCGCTGACCAAAAGGAAATCAATGTCGCTATAGGCATCTTCCAGACCACACCCATAGCTGCCACTCAGGAATAGCGCGCTAATGCCGGTCTGCCCCTTCAAAGCCTCTGAAATCACTTGAATGACGTCGGCATGGGTCATGGAGGGGCCCTTTCTGAAGTCGCAATGATAATCGGGGCGGCAGACCAAACTGCCGCCCCGAAGCTGATGTTATCTGGCCGGGATAAACCTTTCCAGCGCGATGCGGATTGCGCCGGGTTGGCCATGATATTGCATTACGCCCAGCATATACGTGCCGGGGTTCACCCGCGCTGTCAGTTGGCTGTCGAGGCTGCCATTTGCATCATCGTTAAACCCGAGCGGCCGGCCCAACGCGTCAAATAGCGAAATCATCGGATCCGAGTTTCCGACCCCAATTGCGTCAATCAACACAAGACCGGATTCCGGCACCTCAAAGCTGTGCCAAACCGCATCGCCGCCCACAGATGTGTCGCGCAAAAGCTGCGCCTCGAGCGTTCCAAGCGGCGTGACAGGATAGCTGCTGCCATCGGCTGGCGGGCTCGCTTCGCCCGACGCAAAAAGATCGCGCATCATATCGCCCTGATCAAAACTGCTGACCGAGACCGTTACAGGCAGGTTTGGATTGGTGAGGGCGCGCATGCCAATGCAATAGGTGCCTGCTGCAAGACCTTCGGTAAAATCAATGCGCGAGTTGAGGCTGTTATAGTCGTCATTTTCCGCAATCAGAGCGCCATTTGCATCATAGATATAGATATAGGGATCGGCGCTTGGGTTGGTCGCCCGAATGGTAATCGGGGTCTGCTCGCCGATCGAAAACCGATAGTAAGGCGTGCCCGAGATGGTGTTTGTGGCCTCAGCCTCGCTGCCCGGCAATCGGTCAATTGGCCCGCCTCCTAGGGGCGTTGCCAATGTTTCAGCAGTACATGCCAAGATGTTCGATCCGCCAGATCCGAGCGTCAAAGCAGGATGGCTGGCTTGCCCAATGCGGATATCGGCGGTGATCATCTCGCCATAATAACTGCGTGTCGCCAGACAATACTGGCCGGGGGCGAGGCTTACCTCGGCGCGGCTGTCCCAACCGCCGCCGCTATCATCATCAGTCACAACCAATTGGCCAGCGCTGTCATAGAGATCAATCACTGTGTCTGCGCCGTTTTGACCTGCAGCCTCAAGCCGAACCAGGCCGGATGTTGACACGGAAAACTGCGTCACAAAATTTCCACCCGGTGGTACAACGCCGATTTGGTTAAAGGCACCGCCGGCTGTCGAAATATCCGAAAGTTCGGCAGACCCGCCCGCCCAAGGCCCTGCTGGTAATGCTGGACCGCAAAGCTGCACATCTTGTGCAAAAACGGGCGCCGCAGTCAGGCCCATCGCTGCCACGCTCGCGATTGTAAGAAATTTCATCAAAGAACATCCTTTTCTCGGTCAAGTCCCTGACCCGGCCGTCAGTCTACCTAAAAACGCGCCGCTTTCTAGCCCGCAGCTTCCGTGACGTTCCGGGACTTAACGATTGTGGCCCCCGCAGCTTGAAGGCAAACTTGTCAAATGCAGCGCTTTTCCCAATCCCCCACTGACGCGGATTTTGTCCAAGATCCCTACCCTTTTTATGCGCGTCTTCGTGCATCAGGTGATCTGGCGTTTTGGGAAGAATATCAGATGGTCACCGCCGCCAGCCATGAGGCCGTCAACACGATCCTAAGGGACCGGCGGTTTGGCCGCGAAATCCCTGCTGAAATGGCCCGTGCGATCCCCGAACATCTGGCGCCATTCTATGCGGTCGAAGCCAATTCCATGCTCGAACTTGAACCGCCCCGCCACACCAATTTACGCGGGTTGGTCATGCGGGCCTTTACCAGCCGCCAAATTGCACGGCTCAAAGACGGGATTGAAACCCACTGTCATTCGCTGATTGATGCGTTTCCTGCGGGTCCGTTTGATCTTCTTGAGGCCTATGCCCGCCCGGTTCCGGTCACCGTGATCGCGCGCCTTTTGGGCGTTCCGGTACACCATGGCGACGCGCTTTTGGCGTGGTCCAATGACATGGTGAAAATGTATCAGGCCGGACGCAGCGCCGATGATGAACGCGACTCGGTTCGGGCAACCGAGAGTTTTGTGGCCTTTCTGCGCAAGTTCATCGCCAAACGCCGGCAAGATCCAAAGGACGATTTGATCACCGCGTTGATTGCGGCCGAGGAAAATGGCGCGCGGTTGAGCACGGATGAGCTGATCGCGACTTGTATCCTTGTCCTAAATGCTGGCCATGAGGCAACTGTGCACACGCTTGGCAATGGGGTGATGGCAATGTTGCGCGAAGGCACGCGGGATGTGACACCGGAATTGATCGAAGAAATCCTGCGCTACGATCCCCCTTTGCACCTTTTCACGCGCTACGCCTATGAAGAAGTAGATTTATTTGGGCATCGCTTTCAGCGCGGCGATCTTGTGGCGCTGTTATTGGCATCAGCGGGCCGAGATGAGAAAGTGGTGGATGAACCGGGTCTTTTCCAACCTGACCGCGTGAAATCCCCTCATTTGGCATTTGGTGCCGGTCTGCATTTCTGCGTCGGTGCAGCGCTTGCACGGATGGAACTCGAAATTGCCTTGAAGATTTTGTTCCGGCGTTGCCCGTCCTTACGTCTGACCGAAGTCCCAAAATACGCTGATATTTATCATTTCCATGGGCTTGAGAGGTTGATGGTCGCAGTCTGACCCGTACAGATTGGATCATGATCTTTTTGCAACAGGCCCCTCGTTTTGATTGGGACATGCACGAAAAACTTGTTATTTCATCTCAATTTATATTTAAGTGTACCTATTACACTATATAATATCAATATTGGAGACGGACCAATGAAAATTATGAAAGCACTTACCATTATCGCCCTTCTCGCGCCCACAACCGCGATGGCCAACAACTGCCCATGGGACCAGTTTTGGGACTCACAGCGCCAAGCCTGCGTGACGTTTCAGGATTTTACTGCAAACACGGTCGAGGATTATGGATCCAACACCTGGGTACAGCCCTATACAGACGCCGCAGCTCAGCAGATCCGGAGCAACACCTCAGGCACACACGGTGTCACTCAGCGCTAATTGATCATTACAATAATATTGAAGGGCCGGATTTTTCCGGCCCCTTTTACTCTGCAGCCATCCGCTTTTTGAGCATCGGAGCAAGATAATGCCCTGTATGCGATCCTTTGGTTGCCGCAACTTTTTCCGGGGTTCCTTTGGCCACGATTTTTCCGCCGCCGTCACCGCCTTCTGGCCCGATATCGATAATGTGATCCGCGGTCTTAACAACATCCAGATTATGCTCAATCACGACAACTGAATTGCCCTGATCCACTAATTCATGCAGCACTTCCAATAGCTTACGAACGTCTTCGAAATGAAGACCTGTTGTCGGCTCATCCAAGATATACAGCGTGCGTCCGGTAGACCGTTTGGCCAGCTCTTTAGACAGTTTCACCCGTTGCGCTTCTCCGCCCGAAAGCGTCGTCGCCTGCTGGCCGACTTTGATGTAATCAAGGCCAACGCGGGACAGCGCCTCCATCTTATCTCGGATGCTAGGCACTGCTTTGAAAAACTCTCGCGCATCTTCAACCGTCATATCAAGAACGTCGGCTATGCTTTTGCCTTTAAAGCGAATTTCCAATGTCTCGCGATTGTAGCGCGCGCCATTGCAGGTCTCGCAGGTCACATAAACATCGGGCAGGAAATGCATCTCGATCTTGATGACGCCATCGCCCTGACAGGCTTCACACCGCCCGCCCTTTACGTTGAACGAAAACCGTCCGGGCTTGTACCCGCGGGCTTTGGATTCTGGCAGACCGGCAAACCAATCACGAATGGGCGTGAAGGCTCCGGTATAGGTCGCCGGGTTCGAACGCGGGGTTCGACCAATTGGGCGCTGGTCAATGTCGATGACCTTATCCAGATGTTCGAGCCCCTTAATCGCTTCGCAGGGCGCAGGCGTTTGGCGCGCACCATTGAGCTGCATCGAGGCTGTTTTGAACAAGGTCTCAATCGTCAATGTCGACTTGCCGCCGCCTGAAACACCGGTCACGCAAACGAATTTGCCCAGTGGGAACTCGGCCGTGACCTTTTGCAAATTATTGCCAGTGGCTTTGACAACCTTGACCGACTTCCCGTTGCCTTTACGCCGAGATGTCGGCACGCCAATTTCTCGCATCCCAGACAGGTATTGCCCGGTTAGGCTTTTGGTGTCCGCTGTCACCTCGGCCGGTGTCCCTTTTGAGACGACTTGCCCGCCATGCACGCCAGCGCCGGGGCCGATATCGAAGACATAATCCGCTTCACGGATCGCCTCTTCGTCATGTTCCACAACAATCACGGTATTGCCCTGATCTCGCAGGTTTTTGAGCGTGGTCAAAAGCCGGTCATTATCGCGCTGATGCAGGCCAATCGATGGCTCATCCAGCACATAAAGAACACCGGTCAGGCCCGAGCCGATTTGGCTGGCCAACCGGATGCGTTGACTTTCGCCGCCCGACAGCGTGCCAGCGTTGCGGCTGAGCGTCAGATATTCCAGCCCGACATTGTTCAAGAACCCAAGGCGCTCGCGGATCTCTTTCAAAATCGCGCGGGCGATCTCATTTTTCTGATCAGTCAGGCTAGCGGGTACGGTCTCACACCACGCAGACGCTTCCTTAATCGACATCTGAACGATTTCGCCAACATGCAGCCCGGCAATTTTGACGGCCAAAGCCTCGGGCCGCAATCGAAAGCCCCCGCACGCGCCGCAATGGCGGTTGTTTTGGTAGCGCTCAAATTCTTCCCGAATCCATTGGCTATCGGTTTCGCGATAGCGGCGCTGCATGTTCGGAATGACACCTTCAAACGTGCGGGTCACCTCATAAACACGGCCACTATCATCGTAGCGAAAGGCAATTTCAGTCTCACCGGATCCGCGCAAAAAGACCTGCTGAATCTCATGCGGCAGATCTTTCCAAGGCGTGCGCGGGTTAAAACCAAAATGCCGGGAAATTGCTTCGATGGTTTGTAAGAAATAGGGCGATTTACCCTTGCGCCACGGGGCCAATGCACCGTCCTCAAGCGTGAGCGTTTGATCAGGCACAACAAGGCGTTCGTCAAAAAACAGCTCAACCCCAAGCCCATCACAAGAGGGGCAAGCGCCAAACGGGGCGTTGAATGAAAAGAGGCGCGGTTCAATCTCGGGAATGGTGAAACCACTAACCGGGCAAGCGAAATTTTCGCTAAAGGTCAGGCGCTCAGGCTCACCTTCTTTGGGGACCGTTTCAAGAATGGTGATCCCATCGGCCAGATCCAACGCGGTTCGGAAACTGTCGGCAAGACGGGTTTCAAGGCCCTCACGCACCACAACCCGGTCGACCACGACGTCGATATCGTGGCGGAATTTTTTGTCCAAAGTGGGCGGCTCATCCAGCTCGTAAAACTCGCCATCGACTTTGACACGCTGAAAGCCTTGCTTGCGCAGCTCGAGCATTTCTTTGCGATATTCGCCTTTGCGGTCGCGCACGATTGGCGCAAGCAGATAGCCGCGCGTCCCCTCTTCTAGTTTCATCACCCGGTCGACCATATCCTGCACTTGCTGCGCCTCGATGGGCAGGCCGGTTGCCGGGCTGTAGGGCGTGCCAACACGCGCAAATAGCAAACGCATGTAGTCATAGATTTCAGTCACCGTGCCGACCGTCGAACGCGGGTTTTTCGAGGTGGTCTTTTGCTCGATAGAAATCGCAGGGCTTAGGCCAGAAATATGATCAACATCCGGCTTTTGCATCATATCGAGGAACTGGCGCGCATAGGCCGAAAGGCTTTCGACATAGCGGCGCTGGCCTTCGGCATAGATGGTATCAAAGGCAAGGCTTGATTTCCCCGAGCCTGAGAGGCCGGTAATTACCACCAGCTGATCGCGCGGAATGTCGACATCAATCGATTTCAGATTGTGTTCGCGCGCGCCGCGCACCTCAATATTCTTTAACTCGGCCATAGCCTGCCCCCGGGCGTTCACTTCAAGTTAAGAGATAGTAGAGCGCGGCCAATCTTCCAACCAAAAAATGAGAACGGAAGTCGAACATTTAAATTCATCCGTTTCCTCCTGACAGGTTCTGTCAGCGGGCGGCGAGGCGCGATTGGCTCCAGACCATCAAGCTGGCTCCGGCAAGGCTGATCAGGGCGGCCAAAATCACCAACCCAGCCAAACCGCCAACCGTAAGGGCCAGAGCAAAAATCGGGCTGCCTAGACCTGTGCCCAGATTGCCAAGCTGCGCAAGCGCGCCGCCAGATTGTGATTGCGCCTCGGGCGTAAGGTTCAGCGCCGGAATTGCGGCAAAACTTGCCCCCGGCGCAAGACCCACAAGGATAAAGGCAACGCCAGCGGCATAGGGCCGTGCAGTTTCCGGCACCAATAGGATCACCAAAAGCGCGATAACTGACAAAAGATATGACCAGCGGATCACCGTCAGCGGCGCGATGCTGCGGCTGAGGAATCCAGCCAAAAACGTTCCGGCCAGCGCAATCAGAGGATAGAGGCTTGCCACAAGGGCCGTGTCAAACCGGCCGACACTATAGGCGGGCAGAAAGCTGAGCAAGGCCACGAAAATCAGCGTATGACAGAAGAAACCAAGACCGGGCGCGATAAGGGCCGGATTGCTGTAAATCCTTTTATGCAAAGACACATACCCCTCCCATGGGGCGTGAGCACGCGGCAGCGGCGATAGCATCAAGGCCGACAGGGCCGCGATAAAAATCATAGCCGCGCCATGCAGCATCCAGACACCGGGATACGTGACGGTCTCGATCAAGGCAGGCATGATCGCAGCCGTTCCCGCAAATGAGACGCCAAAGAAACTGGCCCAGATTGCCATCGTGATCGGTTGGTCTTTCTTCGCCGAGACATTGATCATCAAGACAGGCGCCGCGACGACGATTGCCAAATGCGTCAGGCCTTCGAGCCCGCGCAAGAAAACCATCACTGAAAACGGCGGCAAAAGCGTCTGCACGAGGGACAGGATGCCTGCAAAGATCAGCGCGCCCACCAGGGCCGTTTTCGCGCCGACGCGCGCAATTCCAAAACCAGCGACGGCCCCCAAAGTCATGCCAGCGATAGAAACCGCCGTGATGCATATCGCCAAAACAGGCTCGGGCAGCGGATAGATTTCGGCCATGGCCGGAAAGGCCAAGGATATCTTTCCGAACTGCGCGGCGGCCAGCAGCCCCGCGACCCAAAGAAGGGCGATTTGAGCCCAAGATGTATGCATCTTTTCGGTCATGCGATTGGCTTGGCGCGAAATGCCCCGCCTGGTCAAGGCAGGGCGCGCCCTTCGCAAATGCACAGCCACATACGCTCAGCCCTGATCAATTGCTGCTATGGTTGAATTAGTGACGTTGGTCAGCCCATTAAAATTGCGCTTTTGTAAAGGTTTTCGGTAATTCGGGACGCAAGCCGGTGTAATCAGAATTGCAATCTCATGAACCAGGATAATCGGGTTCTGGCCAAAGTCACACTGACGGTGACGGCCCCCTAACTTAAATCCACGGGACACCATGACCCCCCAACCTTTTGGTCGGGGGGGGTTCTTTGTGCAGACTATTCATTCACCCATTGGGTTGACTGATGGTCGAATCCCAGGTAATTCATCCAAATGGTTGAACGAAAGGATACAGACCCATTGGGGTCCATCTTAAAAGCCGCGTCTGATCCGACGCGGCGGGCAATTCTGACGCTATTGGCCCAACAAGGGCCGATGCGTGTCACTGATATTGCCCCGCGTTTTGAGATGAGCCTGAACTCCGTTTCCAAGCATATCAAAGTGTTGGAAAATGCCGGGTTGGTCAGTCGCCGCACAGAATGGCGCGAGCACCTGATCGAAGTGCAAATGGCCCCCCTTTCTGAAATCGACACATGGTTTGCCGGTTTGCGCTCGATCTGGGCGCTGCGGTTGGATGCCCTCGATGCTGCCCTTAAGGAGGATGACGACACATGACTGAATTATCACTGGAAGTGACCCACCACTTGCCCCATGCCACGGACCGCGTTTTCAATGCGTGGCTAAACCCTGAGATGCTGGCAAAATTCATGACCCCCGGCCCAGGTATGACGGTGCCCGAGGCGCAATCAGACGCAAAAGTTGGGGGACGGTTCAAGATCATCATGCGCACGCCAGATGGCAATGATCTGCTGCATGAGGGCGAATATCTGGCAATTGATCCGCATGGGCGCCTGCAATTCACCTGGATTTCACCCTACAGTCAGGACGATTCCGTCGTGACGTTGAATTTCACGCCCTCTGACGGCGGTACCGACATCCGTCTTCATCAGGTGCGATTCCCAAGCGAGGAAAGCCGCGACAACCACAAAGGTGGCTGGACGATGATCCTAGAGGCACTGGAGGGCGCGCTATGATCAACTGGCCCGCCATGGCGACGGGCGTGGTCGCCGCTTTCATTTTGGGGTTTGTTATCTATGGGCCACTTTTGGGGCTGCAACGCCGATGGGCTGAAGGCACGCGGATTAACCCAGATCCGCCCAGCTCAATGCCCATCGGGTCGATGGCGGTGCAGATTGTCTCATTGATCCTGTTGTCGCTGATCATCGCGATCACAGAAACATCCGAAGATATCGTTTTGGCCATTCTGGCGATTGTCACCGTTGCCGCACATGTCGCATCGGTTGGGGTCTGGGCGCAGAAAACCGGTTTCGCCATCGCGGTTGATACTGGTTATGCAATCGGTGCAGGCGCGGTCATGATCCTGGCGCAAGGTATCCTTTAAGCCAACGAAAAGGCCGGGGTTGAGCGCCCCGGCCTTTCGTAATGTGTTAAAAATAATCAGAAATGTATGGCGCGCCCGTAGGCGTCCAGCACCGCTTCATGCATCATTTCGCTGAGCGTTGGATGCGGGAAGACAGTTTCCATCAAGTCCTGTTCGGTGGTTTCCAACTGGCGACCAACAACATAGCCTTGGATCAGCTCGGTCACTTCCGCGCCAACCATATGCGCACCAAGAAGCTCGCCGGTTTTCGCGTCAAAGACGGTTTTGATCAGGCCCTCAGGCTCACCCAGTGCAATGGCTTTGCCGTTACCGATGAAGGGGAACCGTCCAACTTTGATATCATAGCCCGCTTCTTTTGCGGCAGCCTCGGTCAGGCCAACACTTGCGACCTGCGGATGACAATAGGTGCAGCCAGCGATTGAGTTTGGCTTGATTGGATGGGCTTTCTCACCGGCAATCAGCTCAGCAACCATGACGCCTTCGTGGCTGGCCTTATGCGCAAGCCAAGGTGCGCCAGCGATATCGCCAATGGCGTAAAGTCCGTCAACGCCCGTACGGCAATATTCATCCGTAACGACATGGGTCCGGTCAAGTTTCACGCCAAGCGCTTCAAGGCCCAGACCTTCAACATTACCGACAATGCCAACAGCCGAGATGACCGTGTCAAACTCGTGCTTTTCAACTTTACCGCCAATTTCGATATGCGCCGTCACCTTGTCAGCCGCGCGGTCCAATTGTTTGACCATCGCCTTTTGCAGGATTTTCATGCCCTGCTTTTCAAAGGCCTTCTTCGCAAATTTCGAAATTTCTTCGTCTTCCACCGGCAGAACCCGGTCCATGACTTCAACTACGGTCGTGTCAGCGCCAAGCGTGTTATAGAAGCTGGCAAATTCGATGCCGATCGCGCCAGAGCCGATGACGAGGAGCTTTTTCGGCATATGCGGCGGCTGAAGCGCGGCTTTATATGTCCAGACCCGTTTGCCGTCAGCCTCAAGCCCGGGCAATTCACGAGCGCGTGCACCGGTGGCCAGAACGATGCTTATCGCGGTCAGCTCTTCTGTGCCTTTATCGGTCTCAACCTTCACTTTGCCTTTGGCTGGGATCGTGGCCGAACCCATGAAGACCTTGATTTTATTCTTCTTCATCAGATGACCGATGCCCGAAGACAGCTGCTTGGCCACGCCGCGCGAGCGTTTGACAACAGCATCCAGATCGTAATCAATTTTTTCAGCAGACAGGCCGAATTCTTTGGCGCGGTGCATCAGGTGGAACACCTCGGAAGACCGCAGAAGTGCCTTCGTCGGGATACAGCCCCAGTTCAAGCAAATACCGCCAAGATGCTCACGCTCAACGATTGCAACGTTCTTGCCAAGCTGCGCTGCACGGATTGCTGCTACATACCCGCCGGGTCCGGCGCCAATTACAATTACGTCAAAATTCTGGGTCGCCATTCAGGCCTCCTCCTCAAAGATTTGTTTAACGTTAAACTACTTTTCGGCCAAAAACAACTGTTTTGACGCCTTTAGCCGTTACTGAGGCGGGAAGCTGCCAGTCGCCTAGCGCAATAGTTTAATAGTTAAACTTTATTTTCAGCCCCTAGCTCTTTGACGATTGCCCCATAGCCACCCTCCTCCATAAAGGCGATTTCATCCGTGCGGGACCGACGACCTAGCGCTTCATTGCGATACGGGAAACGGCCGAAGCGACGGATCACTTCCCGATGCGCGCGCGCGTGTAACAGATGGGCCTCGCGCCCTTCTGGCATCTTCTGGCACATCAACCGAACGGAATGATCTTGATCGGTCGACAGCTCGGAATGCATGAAGGGCATATAAAAGAACTGGCGCTCTGGTTCGTTAAACCGCAAGTCCCACCCTTGTTTGAGCGCCTTACAGGCCGCCGCCTTTGCAGCACTATCTGTCGAAAATGCCTGTGCGTCGCCGCGAAACATATTGCGCGCGAATTGGTCCAGCAAAATGATTAGCGCCAGACATTTGCGGGGATCACTGGTCCAGTCTTTGAACGCACCCGACTTGGCCTCTTCCCAAGTGCTTAAGAAACGATCCCGGATCGTCTGGTCCAGATCATCGCCCCCCGCATACCACGCCTCAGGGCCGCATTCCGTCAGCCAAAACTCAAGTATCTCTTCTGAGGGATGTGTCATTTTGCTGCTCTCCTTTTTTTGGTTGTCGCATGGCATCAAGCCTCCTCAGCGCTTTCATCGCCCTGCTCTTCTGTCGCTTCCGCATACAGCTCTTGCGCGGTTTCAACCGCCACGGATGTGCCTGTTGGCATCACCATCGAATAGGAAACCGCGTCGTAATCATCTTCTTCGGCGTAAACCGACGCGCGCTGCGTCATCCGCCAGCCGGCATAGGCGGTCAAAAGCAGAAGAACGATAGCCATAAAGGCCCAGAACCCCGACGGTCCAATTACCGACATCAGCCACCCTACGGATGGTGGGCCAGCGATAGCGCCAAGGCCGTTAATGAAGACAAGCCCACCCGATGCGGCGGCCATATCGTCAACTTCAAGGTAATCATTCGTGTAGGCGATCAGCAGCGAATAGAGCGGTTGCGCCATGCCGCCGCTTACGACGCCAACGCCAAGCAGGAGCGAAAAATTATTCCCCGCAAAGAACCCGACAATGGCCGCGATCCCGCAGATCAGCGCGACAAAGAACACCAGAATGCGGCGATCCATTCGGTCCGAAAGCCACCCGATGGGATATTGAAAGACCAACCCACCGACAAAAAAGGACGAAACCAATAACGAGATCTGACCGACACCAAAACCCGCCTGTGTGCCATAAATCGCCGCCATGCCGAATTGCGCCGAGAAGATAAAGCCCATCATCAGCATGCCGACAAAGCCAAGCGGCGTGATTGTGTAAAGCTCGCGCAGGCTCATTGGTCTGGTGGTTTCAAAGGCCGGTGTCGGGGCGACCGCCAAAAGGATCGGCGCGAAGGACAGCGAAACCAAAACTGATGGGATAATAAAGAGGATATACCCCGATGGGTCGCCGAAATTGAGCAAGCCCTGCCCCATTATGAACCCAACCATCTGCACCAGCATATAGGCCGATAAGGCCTGACCGCGGGTTTCATTGGTGGCGGCGTTATTCAGCCAGCTTTCGGTGGTGACATAAACACCGGACAGGCAGAACCCGATCACAACCCGAAGCGCCATCCAGGCGTAAGCATCCGTGAAAACCGGATAAAGGATCAGCGTCGCGGATATAAAAGATCCAAGCGCCGCGAAAACCCGGATATGTCCCACACGCCGGATCATATGCGGCGCCATGCGTGAGCCAAAAAGGAAGCCAAGGAAATAGCCAGAAGCAATAAGAGACAGATGGAAGGTCGAAAAACCTTCGATCGCACCGCGCACCCCCATAAGGGACCCTTGCAGCGAATTGCCAACCTGCAACAACATCAGACCCAATAAAATGGCCCAGGCGCTGGCGATAACCTGTTTCATTGGCAAGAGCTCCTGCCACTACAATTGTTGTGTCAATTTGCGCTAGACTCAGCGGGCGCAAAATTGGCTTTATTCCCTCACGCTAGCATCAATTTTCGTGGGCAACAGGGAAAAGTAGCGACGCATCACCGTAGGAAAAAAACCTGTAACCTTTTGTAACTGCATGTGCGTAGACATCTTGCATAAGATCTTGCCCTATCAGGGCCGCGACCAACATCAAAAGCGTGGATTTTGGCAGATGAAAATTGGTCATCAACCCATCGGTTATTTTGAATTTATATCCGGGGTAGATGAAGATATCGGTATCGCCTGACCACGCGGGCATATGACCCGACGGATCAGCCGCAGTTTCGATAAGGCGCAAGGCGGTTGTACCGACCGGAATGATACGCCCCCCTGCCGCTTTCGTGGCATTTATTTCTTTTGCGGCCTGGGCGGACACCTCGCCCCATTCGGAATGCATTTTGTGGGTCGCCACATCCTCGACCGTGACCGGCAGAAACGTGCCCGCCCCGACATGGAGGGTAACAAAGGTAAAATCGACGCCGCGCGCCGCTAGCGCCGCCATCAGCGCGTCATCGAAATGGAGGGATGCCGTGGGCGCAGCAACCGCGCCTTGATTGCGGGCCCAAACGGTCTGGTAGTCCTCTTTATCCTGCGCGTCTGCGGGACGCTTTGAAGCAATATAGGGCGGAAGCGGCATAGCCCCGGCAGCATTCAGCGCCGCGTCGAAATCGTCGCCCGTAAGATTGAAGGCCAGACGCAAACCGTCCTCTTTCGACACAACCTTAGCGGAGAGATCATCTGTGAAATTGATTGTCTCACCAAGCGCCAGTTTCTTCATCGGCTTGGCCAACGCGGTCCACGTTTGATCGGCCTGCGGTTCAAGCAGCGTGACCTCGATCTTAGCAGACACAAGCCCCTGCGCAGATTCGCGCCAGCGTTTGCCCGTCAATCGCGCCGGAATGACTTTGGTATCATTCAGGATCAGACGGTCGCCGGGTTCAAACAGATCTGGCAAGTCAAAGACATGCAAATCTGCGATCTGCGCGTTTCTCACCGATAAAAGCTGAGCCGAAGATCGGGGACGTGCGGGCCGTGTGGCGATCAAGCGCTCTGGCAGGTCGAAATCAAAATCGTCAAGTTTCATCGCAGCTACATCTATTGGGCCTGAGGCGGCGGACGGCGAAAGATTTCCCGGAAAATTCCAGGGGTGAGAACCGATAAGGGATTTACGCTAACCGAACTGTTTCCCGGTGTCCCGGCAATCCGATAGGTGAAACCAAAAAGCCCCTCGCGGCGCGGCGAGAACAGCCCGCCAATAAGCCCGTTGACCACATAGAGCGGTGAGACAACACCCTCAAAATCAAAATATTCTGTGCCCGTATCAACGATACCTTGCAAGGACAGCCCCATAGACGGGCCAACGGCGGTTGCCTCTTGGATTGTGACGCGGCCAGGCGTGAGCTGAAACCGGGCCTCAACATCGCCAAGGGCAATGCCTTCACCTGTGGCCATTTGCTCAAGTAACCCAACAACCGAGATGGCATTTAACAGCTCGGCAATTGCAGGCGCATCGCGCAAGCGCGGGTTCGTGACCTCAAGATACCCATTAAATCTCCCGTCGCCGGGTTGCGGGCGCAGAAGCAGATTTAGAGTGCCGCCATAAGCATCAGCAAAAATCCCTGCTGCCGCCAAAACCCGTCCGCCATCACCGGCCCGCATTTGAATTAGCGGGCCATCATCTTGCATTTCAATGGTGCCAGAAACGGAAGTTTCGCCGCCAATAAGGCCACGGTATTCGCCCATCATTGGGCGTCCGGCCAGTTCGGCTGACAGGTCAGATAGAAAGATGCCATCTGTGACAATCAAGCGATCCAGCCGAATATCCAGCGGAATGGGCGCACCACTTGTCTGGCCGTCGCCATTTCCACTTGGAAGTCCCCGCAAATCAGCCATACCGCCGGTAATTTGGACACCGGGCGCTACCCCTTGACCGCGCGAAATAAGACGCCCTTGCGCGTTGAGCCACGAACCGACGCGAAGCGTGTCAAAGCTTAGTTCTTCAAATTGGCCACCTGATGTTGCAACCGCGCCGTCAAGCTCGAGGCCCGACCCAGAAATCTCTAGCCGCTCGACATTGGGGGACGGGCCAAGTGTCATCTCGGTTATTAGATTGCCCGTACTGCCTTGCGCCATCGACCAACCAATCGCCGGAACAAAAAGGCCCAGCCCCTGCAAATCAGATTGAAGAGAAAGCCGGGGCACAGCGCCGCCTTCAAGCGCCAAATCAAAAGATGCCTCTGCCGCGCCAGTCACCATTCCATTTGGCAATGTCACGCCAAAAGTCGTCAGGCCATCCGGCGTCAAATCCAGCGTGCCGGTGACAGCGCTGGACGTGCCTGATCCGGGGCCAAGCGCGCGAGACCAAGTGGCTGTTGCATCCACGCCATCCAGCTCGGCGCGCCCGCCAATTGAAAGACGGTCGGGATTTGCATTGATCGCCAGTTGGCCCGCAGTCAACACGCGCCCCGGAACCAATTCATCCGACCGGATGTTGCGCAAGAGGCCGCTAAGGCTAAAATTCACATCGCTGGCTTGAATCTGGCGCTGCATCCGAAATTCGAGACTGGCCGTCAGGTTTGCCCGGCCATTGGCGACGGTTTCCGGGTTTTGTGGAAAGCTGTCCAGCAGCGTCAAAGGCTCGGCCGCGATGAATGTCAGCGCGCCAGGGACAGTCCCTGTAACGTTCAGGTCAATATGGGCCATGGGGTTGCGCTGACGTGTGTCGTCCAAGGTCATCACTGAACCGGACACATCCAAAAGATCGCCGTTTGGCGCAGGAATATGGCCTTGATGCAAGGCAACAACCAATTCGTTGTCAAACAGGCTGAGATACCCCTGCCCATCCTCAATCGGGTTTGTGTCGCGCAGTGCCCTCACACGCGCGTCAACCACATCAAAGGTAACGCCGATTTGCGGCGTTGTGCCCGGCATAACGCGAATGGCGGCATGGAGGTTTTCGGCCTGTCCCTCAAGCACATTGCGATCAATCCAAGACCGGGTATTGGGCACACGGGTTTCGGGCCAAAATGCCAGAACGTTTCGTGCCTCAACTTCGGGGATTGTCGCATCAATGCTGAGGCTAAGACCTGCATCTTCTGCAGCCACACGGCCACGGGCCGTCAGGTGCAGCGCGTCGTTAAACAGAACCAATTGCCCAATATCGAGCTGCAAATGTGGTTGAAGTTGCAAACGAAGATCCAGCGCACCGCCATCAAATCCGAGGTCGGGCGCAAAAAGTGAATTGGGATTGGCCCGAACATTGGCCAGCCGCATTTGGGCAACATAGGTATTGTCATCCAAAACATCGGCATGCCCTTCGATCTGGCCTGAAAAACTGGGCGCTTCGAGTGCAAACCGGTCAACACGCAGCCGGTTTTGTTCAACATCGTAGTCAAAGCCAAAGGACAAACTCTCAAGCTCTTGCGATGCAAGGTCGCCACCCGCGCTGAATTGGCCCGCGCCCACTTCAAGCTGACCAATCAAATGGCCAAGGCTAAGGTCATCAAACAGTTCGGTCGACAGCTCGCCCGTTAGGGGCGCGTCGATCAAAGAAAGGAAGGTCAATGCCTCGGACGCTTGCGAGATAAGTGAGGTTTGGACATTCTCAAACCGCGCCTCAATTTCAGTGCTCGCGCTTTGCCCGTGGCGCAGACAGGAAATCTCGACATGAGCGTTTCGGGCTTCGTCAAAATAGCCACCCACGGTGAAACGCATACCATCGGCACTGGGCACCAAAGACATTGTGGCATCTGCGACCTCAAAGACATCGCCGGTCAGCGTGTTTTCAAGGTTTAGGCCGATGGACTCGCCTCGCAATTCTTCGAGCTCTGCAAAAAATGGGTTCGCAAACATCCGATCCAACCCGGCCATTGTTTGCGCCAGATCGCCGGCAACGGCAGTTTGTTCACCGCTGAGGGTCAGGCCCAGCCGTCCGTCCGTCCCTCGCGTCAACCGCAGCCCTGCATCGCGGATAAAAATCCGGCGTGGCTGCAAATTTCCGGTCAGCGCGGCCATGCCATCAAGATCGACCGAGACTTCGGGCAAAGACACACGCTCGGCCCCATTCATGCTGAGCGTTACGTCTTGCAAAATAATCTGTGGGCGGCGCCCAGTTGCGGACCGGCCCAACCCGATTTGCCCGATCGCCACTTCTGCGCCCGGCATCTGAGCGCCCGCACGTGTCGAAATCCGGTCGCGGGCCCAATCGGGAAATGGGACAACCCGATCCTCTGGCCAAAAAACAATCGCCAAGCCCAATACTAGTGCCAAGACAAGAACGAGCTTGGTCACAGCGCCCAGACAATGCAGGCAAATCTTCAGGGCCGCCGCCCAAGAGGATGGGCGCGCGGTCTGCCCTGTGTCAGGCGTCTGAGAAGGCTCGATTTCGGTCACGTTTCTTTGCCGTAATTCAAGGGGGTTTATTCTTGCGGGAATTGCCCTAGCTTGCAAACCCGATTAGGCAGCTTTCTGCCGAAAGACCAGTGAAGGATATTCCCGACAATGATTAAAGAAGGCGATACCGCCCCGGATTTCACCTTGCCGCGCGATGGCGGCAGCGAAGTTTCACTGTCTGATCTCAGCCCTGCGCCGGTCGTGCTCTATTTCTATCCGCGCGATGACACGTCGGGCTGCACAACCGAGGCCAAGGATTTCACGGCGTTATTGGATCAGTTCAAAGCGGCAGGTGCCCAAGTGATTGGGGTGTCGAAAGATACCGTCGCCAAGCATGACAAATTCATCTCAAAACATGATTTGGGCGTCACGTTGGTATCAGATGCTGAGGGCGACCTTTGCGAACGCTACGGCGTTTGGGCCGAAAAGAAAATGTATGGCAAAACCTTCATGGGCATTGTGCGGGCGACCTTCTTGATTGACGCGAACGGTAAAATTGCGCGGGTCTGGCCGAAGGTCAAAGTAGCCGGTCACGCTGAAGAGGTTCTGGCAGCGGTGCAAGCATTGTGAGCGCGGCGTTGACCCTTGCCGACATGGCGACCGAGGTTCTGTGCACAACGGATGCACATGAAAAAACTGCGCTTAGCCGGCGCTATGCTGCGCTTTGGTTTGCCTCAAGGAAGGGCGAAGCACCAAAGATCGAAACCGGCACGGCCAATCCGCCCCTGCAACCGGGACGTCCTGACAAGCCTGAACTTCTCAATCCCCGCGATGTTCCGCGCCGCCGGCCCGGCAGCCCCGAGGGGCGCAAAGCCCTACTGCATGCGGTCGGCCATATCGAGCTGAATGCCGTAGATCTGCATTGGGACATCATCGCCCGGTTTGGGCATGTGCCCTTTCCCATCGGGTTCTATGATGACTGGGTCAAATCCGCTGATGAGGAATCCAACCATTTCCAGCTGATCCAAGGCTGCTTGGAAGAGATGGGCAGTTTCTATGGCGATCTGCCTGCCCATGCCGGAATGTGGCGCGCGGCCGAGGATACGGCCGATGACATCATGGGACGCCTTGCTGTTGTTCCTATGGTGCTTGAGGCCCGCGGGTTGGACGTCACCCCAGGCATGATCGATGTCTTTAAGAAAGCCGGGGATCCCGCCGCGAAAAAGGCCGTTGCCGCGCTGGAAGTGATTTATGCAGAAGAAGTGCATCATGTCGCCTATGGCTCGAAATGGTTCCACTTTCTTTGCGGTCGCGAAAACATCGATCCCAAAACCGCCTTTCACGAGCTGGTGCAGCGCTATTTTCATGGCCCGCTTAAGCCGCCCTTTAACGAAGAAAAGCGCGCCGAGGCCGGATTGCCACCCGACTTTTATTGGCCTCTGTCTGAAAGCGGCGCGGTCAGTTGACCCGAGGAAGGCCCGGATTTTGCGCGGAAACTTGCCAAAACTCGGCGATTTCCGGGTTTTATCCACAATCACACCGAAAAGGGTTTGAGCGTCGCCGCGCTTTCACATAATCCATTTGTTAACCGATATGAACTGTGGGGACAGGGACAGATCGGGAGCGAAAAGGGATAAGGGCACAGAGACGTGAAGACACGCCTGAGCAGCCGCATAAAAGCGGCCTTGGAACACCATTTGCCGGAGCAGCGGCTTTTTCTGAAATCTGATCAGGGCACGCGATATGTGCGTCTGAAGCCTGGAACACAGGCCATTATGCTGATCGGCTCATCTCTTTTTGTGGGCTGGACGGTGATTGTGACGGCGATTTTTTTGATCGACTCGATCAGTTCCGGCGGATCGCGCGAGCAAGCGGAACGAGCGCAGGACGCCTATCAGGAACGCCTTAATCTTATATCACATGAACGCGACGCCCGCGCCGCTGAAGCGCAAGCCAGCCAGACCCGATTCTCGGTGGCGATGGCTGAGGTGTCGGCGATGCAGTCGCGCCTTTTGGCGTCCGAAGAACGCCGCCGCGAATTGGAAACAGCCGTTGAGGTGATCCAGACCACGCTGCGCCGCACCATGCAAGAACGCGACGAAGCGCGCGATGAAACCGCACAGCTACTGGCCGAGATCGAAGCCGAAACCGGATCAATCACTACAACCGCTGCACGCCTGAGCGAGCTTGAACAAACCGTCGAATATATGGCCATGGCGCTTGGGCGCGCCGCAGGCCAGCGCGATGATGCGGTGATTGTCGCCGATGCCGCGGAAGAGACCATTCACGAGATGCAGTTCACCGCGGCCCTCGCTGAAGAACGCAATGAGCGGATTTTTGCACAGATCGAAGATGCCGTGGAAATGTCCATGGGTCCTTTGGATCGTATGTTCGCAACCGCCGGCCTTTCGACCGAGGATCTGGTGACTCAGATGCGGTCCGGCTATGATGGCCAAGGCGGCCCACTGGCCCCCATTGTGATGTCTACTCGCGGCGAAACACCCGACGAGGTTTCCCTGCGTGCCAATGAAGTTTTGGGCCATTTGGATGAGTTAAATGCCCATAGAATTGCCGCAGAAAGCCTGCCGTTTGCATTTCCTATCCGGGACCCCGTCCGTTTTTCGTCTCCTTATGGGATGCGGAATGGTCGCCCTCATAATGGCGTCGACTATGCCGGTCCTACCGGAACCCCGCTTTATTCCAGCGCCGATGGCGTGGTTTCATTTGCAGGGCGACAATCAGGCTATGGCAACCTAATCACCATTCGCCATGCGCTTGGATATGAAACACGATATGCCCATCTTTCGCGCATTCGCGTCACAGAAGGCCAAAGGGTCTCGCGTGGGGAAAGAATCGGTGATATGGGAAATACCGGACGCTCGACGGGCCCGCATTTGCACTATGAAATCCGTCGTAATGGTACACCACTAAACCCGATGACCTTCATCACGGCAGGTAGAGATGTTTTCTAAATCAAAAATCAACGAGCCCGGCGCGAAAGCCGCAGGCGAAGAAGAGGGCAAATCCTCCGGTGCCGCCGAGACTAACACAAAAGCAGGAGATCGCCCCGCTATGCCGCTGACAAGCAGCACCCCCAAACCCAAAGCCCCCGCCTCGACGCTAAGTTCGGATCTTACGATCACGGGCAACTTGCGGACCACTGGTGATATCCAGGTCGAAGGCCAGGTGCAGGGTGATATCCGCGCACATCTTTTGACAGTTGGCGAAAGCGCCACCATCGAAGGTGAAATCGTTGCAGATGATATCGTGGTCACCGGCCGCGTTATCGGCAAGGTTCGCGGGCTGAAAGTTCGCCTGACCTCGACTGCAAAAGTCGAAGGCGACATCATCCACAAAACCATCGCTATCGAAAGCGGCGCACATTTCGAAGGATCTGTGCAACGCCAAGAAGACCCACTTTCGTCTAGCAGCGCCCCGCGCAAAGCCGCGCCAGCGCCGCGCCCTGCGGCAAAACCAGACGCCGGGTAAATAGCGACCCAAAAGTTTTAGGAAAGGCCCTGCCCGTTACGCGGCGGGGCCTTTTTCTTTTTGGGACAGACTATCGACTAAAAGCCGGATCAATCCTGTCTTGGGGGCACTTGGGGGCCATTCGGCCATCACGTATAGCGGGTCTACTTCCCATTCTGGCAAAAGATTGACCATCCGCCCGGATGCCAGATCCGCCGTCGCAAGGTATTCGGGCATGATCGTCAAGCCCAATCCGGCGCGTGACAGGCGGTAAAGTGATTGGGCGTCGTTGCTGGACAGGTGAATGGCCCGGCGTTGGATGGCAGCCTCATCGCCCTTTTTGCGGAAGCGCATTGGCAGGTTTCGGACCGGATCAAGCTCTAGCCATTGCAGGTCCCGTAGGTCGTCAAGCGTGTCCACAGGGCCAATACGATCAAGATAAGCGGGCGCAGCCAGCAAGAGGCGTCGTACATTAAAGAGCCGCCGCGTAGCGCCCGAGCGTTTCGGAGTAATCGCCATGCGGATGGCAACATCAAACCCGCTGGAGATTATCTCTTTTCGTTCATCCGAGAAATCCAGAGAAAGACGGATACGGGGAAATTTTTCTGAAAACGCGGCAATCATCTCCATAATCGGTGCGTTGGATAAGACCGAAGGAAGCGTGACTTTCAGCTCACCACTTGGATCGGCTGAGGTTGCGCTAAGCGATTGAAGTTCATCCTCAACCGCGGCGATCATCTTGTGACTCGCCGCCAGAAGCCGCTCCCCCTCACGCGTAAGGGCCAGTTTTCGCGTCGACCGGTAAAGCAACGCAACACCAAGGCTTTCCTCAAGCTGCGAGATATGGTGGCTCACCACTGATGGTGAAAGCCGCAGCTCGGACGCCGCACCCCGAAATGACCCGTGATCCACGGTTTTTGCGAAGATCGCCATTTGGCGCAATTTGTCGATCATTGATTAAGATTTCCGAACAAAGCAATCTAATTCACCTATCTTATGAGTGAGTGGCGTTTTGTCTATCTCTAATCCAAGCGCAGTGATTGCGTGGATCTATGACATTTTCAGGAGAACGCCCCATGTCCCCCCTCAAAATCCTTGGCCTATCGGCCTCCATCGCTGTCGCTGGCTTTGCCTCTGGCGCAGCCGCAGATGAGCTTGCAACAGTTCAGATCTTCTACGACTTCCTGAGCAACCCCGGATCGGAAAGCCACGCCGAAGCCTTCCTTGAAACACTGTCGCCAGAATGGCAGAGCATTGGCGATTACAGCGGCACCAACAAATCAGCGCAAGAGCTGGTCGGTCAGTTGGGGTTCTTCGATCAATTGATCCCGGATCTGGATTGGTCGGTTGAGGCGATGCATCTCGCGGGCGATGTCGTCACGGTGCGCAGCCGCGCCACAGGAACCCCAGTTGGCCCGCTTTTCGGTGTGGACGGCCAGGGGCGCAGCTTTGAAATTCTGACCATCGACATTCACGAATTAGAGGATGGTCTCATTGTCCGAACCTATCACGTGGAAGATTGGGCCGGCGCATTGCAGCAGCTTTCTGGCAGCTAATACGGCACCACAGGCGGGCATTTGGATGAATGCCCGTCTAATGCTCTAACGCGCGGCGATAAACGTGCCACGTGGCGTGGCCCAAGACCGGCAACACAACCAGCAGACCCAAAAGCGCGGGCAGCATCGCCAGAAATGTCAGCCCGGCAATGATCGCGCCCCAAATCAGCATCACACCGAAATTGCACCTGACCACATCAATTGAGGTCAGCATCGCAGTTACAAAATCCAGCTCTTTATCCAGCAAAATCGGCAGGGATATCACCGTCAGACAAAACAGCACAAAGGAAAAGGCCGCGCCGAAAGCCGTGCCAACCAGCAGCATCAACAACCCTTCGGGCTGAAGCAGATAGGCATAGGAACTGGTGACATTGGTCAATGCGCTTGGCCCCATGAACAGAGCAAAGAGCATATGGGCGAAAAAGCTCCAAAACAGGAAGTAAACAATGATCACCCAAGACATTAGCGGCAATTGGCGCAAACGCTGACGCCAGATGACGCCAAGGATATCGCCGCGAGACCACGAGGTTTGACCCGCTTCGATCCGCCGAGAAATCTCATAAAGCCCGACGGCCAGAAACGGCGCGATCAGGGGAAAGCCTACGGTGATTGGCAACGAGAGCCAAAGCTGCTCGGTCACGAAAAACAGCATGTAAAGCGCCCAGCCCCCAAGAACGTAGACGACCGCAAAAAACAAGCCAAAGCCCGGTTTCGCGCGAAAATCGCGAAAGCCAGCTGTCAGCGCATCTTTAAGATCGCCGACCGACATTTTTCGAACATCGGGTACCGGTGACGGCGTATCGGCCAATTCAGCAGTATTTGACATGGTCAACCTCCCTACCCTGAAGCTAGCGAAGATTGCCTATAGCATGCAAGGGGTTTGCCTTAGTCCTCGCTATTCGCATCCGCACGAGATTTGCCAGCTACGTCATGGGCCAGAACCGAGGCCATGACACCATCAAGATCTCCGTCCAAAACACCGCTGGTGTCAGAGGTTTCAAACCCGGTGCGCAGGTCTTTGACCATCTGATAGGGTTGCAAGACATATGACCTGATCTGGTTGCCCCAGCCCGCATCGCCCGCATTTTCGTGGATCTCATTGGTCAAGGCTGAGCGCTTATCCAGTTCGATCTGATAAAGCCGCGATTTCAGGGCTTTCATCGCGATGTCGCGGTTTTGGTGCTGCGATTTTTCTGACGAGGTCACCACGATCCCGGTCGGGGCGTGTGTAATCCGAACCGCCGAATCCGTCGTGTTGACGTGCTGACCACCCGCGCCCGATGATCGATAGGTATCGATACGGATATCGGCAGGGTTCACTTCGATCTCGATATTATCATCCACAACCGGATAGACTTTTACCGACGTAAAAGATGTGTGGCGCTTGGCGGCACTGTCAAAGGGGCTGATGCGGACCAGACGGTGCACGCCGGATTCGGATTTCAGCCAGCCATAGGCGTTATGACCGGAGATTTTATAGGTCGCGGATTTGATCCCCGCCTCTTCGCCTTGGCTTTCAGATTGAAGCTCGACATCGTAGCCCTTTTTCTCGGCCCAACGCACATACATGCGCGCCAGCATCGAGGCCCAGTCACAGCTTTCAGTTCCGCCCGCGCCCGAGTTAATCTCGAGGAAGGTGTCATTGCTATCCGCCTCTCCATCCAACAGCGCTTCAAGCTCTTTCTTGGCGGATGTGACGGTTAGTTCGGCAATTGCGGCCTCGGCCTCTTCCACGACCTCGGTATCGTCTTCCATCTCACCAAGTTCAATCAGTTCGATATTGTCCGATAGCCCGGTTTCAATCGCTTTGTAGCTGTCCAGCTTGTCGATCAACATCTGCCGATCGCGCATCAGTTTTTGGGCTTTTTCCGGATCATTCCAAAGATCTGGATCCTCAACACGGGCGTTGAATTCTTCGAGCCGGTGCGGCGCGGTCTCAAGCCCCATACGCTGCCCCAAAAGAGCAAGCGATTTCTGGATCTTTTCGATATTGGATTGGGTTTCGGCCCGCATTGGAACTCTGCCTTATGACATTCTTTCAGACGGATTTAGACCAGCCACCCCGGCGCTGCAAGCACCGGGGCACGTCTAGTAAAGCCCGCCTGACGTCAGTTGCCCAAATCCAGTGCCAAGCGGCACCCTTGCGGTCTCGCCGGTTGATGTCGTGACTGTGCCGGTATCTGCCGGAACCGGGTCGCCTTCGACCACTTCGGCCCCATCAATACTTCCGCCGGTGAACATCGGCAGGTTGGTTCCCATACCAAATCCGCCATCCACAATCGAAAGCATGCCAAAGAACGGCTCTTCGCCTTCCCGGAAATATTCCATCACCACATCAGCGCCGGATGTATCGCCTGTCAGGCGCTGGCCGGTGTGACGGTCAATCGGGTAGAAATTGCCGCCTGGGGGCACGGCAAACTCGCCCGAGCCATATTCGGCAATCGCTTCACGCATGAATTGCGCAAAAACAGGCCCGCACATGCCGCCACCCGACGCGCCGCGACCAAGAGTGCGCGGCGTGTCATAACCAATGTAACAGCCCGCAACGATAGTGTTTGAGAAGCCTACAAACCAGACATCGCGCGCGTCATTGGTGGTGCCGGTTTTACCAGCTATTGGAACGCCAAGCCCGGCATTGCCAACCGTGCCTGCCGCCGTGCCGCGCTGAACAACGCCGCGCATCATCGAGGTGATCTGATAGGCGGTGATCGCATTCATCACCCGCTCGCGGTTCGATTCAATTCGTGGCGCGACACCGGGATCAAGCGACGCCAACTGGCAATCGCGGCAGATGCGTTGATCGTGGCGGTACACGGTATTTCCGAACCGGTCTTGAATACGGTCGACAAGCGTAGGCTCCACCCGCTCGCCGCCATTTGCGAACATGGCGTAAGAAGCGACCATCCGGAACAGCGTGGTTTCCTGGCTGCCAAGCGAGTTGGCCAGATAGGGTTCAAGATTGTCATAAACACCAAAGCGCTCAGCATAGCGCGCCACGGTTTCCATCCCGACATCTTGGGCAAGGCGCACGGTCATCAGGTTCCGCGATTGTTCAATGCCGGTGCGCAGCGGCGCAGGGCCATAAAAACGATGCGACGCATTGGTGGGCCGCCAGATCCCCTCACCAGTATCGACCTCAATCGGGGCGTCGATGACGATGGTGTTGGGGCTGTATCCAGAATCAAGAGCGGCGGCATAAACGAAGGGCTTGAAAGACGAGCCCGGCTGACGGGTGGCTTGCGTCGCCCGGTTGAACGAGCTGTGCTGATAACTAAACCCACCCTGCATCGCCAGAACGCGGCCCGTATTGACGTCCATCGCCATAAACCCGCCCTGCACTTCCGGGATTTGCCGCAAGGTCCAGCGTTCAAATTCGCCTGAATTGGTGGTGCGTGCCCTGATATGAATGACGTCGCCCACATCCAAAAGATCACCAGCCGTGCGGGCGGTGTTGCCGACATTGCCATCGGCATCAATGGGCCGCGCCCATGTTACATCTTCTGGAGGAATCCAGTGGCCGTCTTCGTCATCTTCCACGCCCTCGATGCCAATCCGCGCATGGGTCTGGCCGACCTCAAGCACAACGGCAACATGCCATCCATCAACATCACGCGGGATTTCTGTCTGTGCCAGCAATTCCCGCCAGCCATCTTCGCCCGCCTCATCCAGAGCGGCCGTTTCGATGGTCGCCAATGGCTCGCGCCAACGGCCCTGATCGCGGTCGAACCGTTCTAACGCGCGCCGCAATGCCAGTTCAGCGGCATCTTGCAGGCTTTCATCAATCGTCGCGCGCAGCGTGTAGCCGCCTGAAAAGAACTCTTCCGCGCCGAAATCGCGTGAGACCTGACGGCGGATCTCATCCGTAAAGTAATTACGCGGTGGCAATGCATCCCGGAAAGGTTCGATATGGCCGCCCTGCACCGTTTCCAGTGGCATGGCTTGGCTTTCTTCCATCTCTTCGCGGCTCAGATATCCGTTCTCGAACATCTCACGCAAAACGTAGTTCCGACGGCTGATTGCGGCCTCATAATGGCGCACAGGGTGCAGCTGCGTGCCCGCAGATTGCGGAAGCGCGGCAAGATAGGCAGCCTGATCGGGGCGCAACTCGGACAGATCAGCGTTGAAATAGGTCTGCGCGGCGGCGGCGACCCCGAATGAGCGCTGACCCAGCTCAATCTCATTGAGGTAGAGCTCCATAATCCGTTCTTTTGACAGGGTTTGTTCGATCCGGGCCGCCAGAATAATCTCGCGGATCTTTCTTTCAATGCGGCGTGACCCATCCAGAAGGAAGTTTTTCACAACCTGCTGCGTAATGGTCGATGCACCGCGCACAGAATCGCCGCGTGTGCGGATCGCCTCAACAACAGCGGCGGCAATCGCGCGGGGATCATAACCGGGATGTTCAAAGAAATTCCGGTCCTCGGCGCTGACAAAGGCTTGGACCAGCACTGGAGGGATCTCTTCATAGGGCGCGTAAATCCGCCGTTCAGCCGCAAATTCATCCATAATCGCGCCGCCGCGGCTATAAATCCGGGTAATCGTTGCAGGCGAATATTGCGAAAGCGCGTCGTGATCGGGCAGATCGCTGGCAAAGGAGAAGATAACGCCGCCAACAATGAGCGCACCCATAATCAGCCCGTTGGTAACGATGCTGAAAATCGCTCCGAAAAACGATAAGATGAAACGGATCATGCGGCGCGACTCCCCTCGGGTTGATGGTCTTATACGCGCGCGCGTTGGGGCGGTCAAAATACCATAGCGTGATCTAAGCGGTTTTTTGCAGGGCTCACTTTAGGTTAGGCTGCCGTTTATGGATTTTGACGACATAATTTCGGCCTATGAACGCGCCGCGAAAGATTGGGCCAAGGCGCGCGATCTATCGCTTTATGAAGCGCCGGTTCTGGCCGAGGCTATGGCCGGCCGGGTCATGCCCCGCGTTTTGGATTTGGGATGCGGCACTGGCCTGCCCCTTGCAGGTTGGTTTCACGCCCAAGGCGCCAAGGTTACGGGCGTTGATGGCGCTGCTGCGATGATCACCCTGTTTCAACAAAACTTGCCGCAATGCACCGCAATCCTTGCCGATATGCGCCAGCTAAATCTTGGCCAAACATTTGATGTGATCCTAGCGTGGGACAGTTTCTTTCATCTGTCTTATGACGCGCAGCGTGCGATGTTTCCGATCTTTGCCCGCCACGCCGCGCCATCAGGCCGGCTGCTTTTCACAACCGGCGACCGCAAAGGAACACCTATTGGACAAGTTGGGCGCGAGCCTGTCATTCATGCCAGTTTTGAGCCCGAGGATTACCAAAAAATGTTGTCTAAGGCTGGTTTCGAAACCCTGTGGTTCCGGCCCAATGATCCCCGGCTAAATGGACGATCCGCTTGGCTTGCGCAGTTTCAGTCCTGCGGCGGGATCGAATACGTGACCGAGGCGCGGGCAACTGGCGCTTCTTCCTCTTCGGAATAGATCAACACATCGCCCACGGCCAAGCGTTTGCCCGTTTTCAGAAGACGGGTCTTGGCAAGCAAGTCTTGTTCAGCGGCAGGTTTGCGCAGGAAATCCATCGAGATATTCGTCGTCACCGCCAGCGCCTCGGGTCCGATCATTGCCAAAAGCGACAGGTAGACCGAGACGTCGGCCAATCCAAACATCGACGGGCCTGAGATTGTCCCGCCGGGGCGCAAATGACGCTCAACCACGCGAAGGCGCAGGATAATTTGATTTTCCTTGACGGATTCGACTTCGTAATCTTCCGCCACCTGGGGAAACTCGCAAAGAAGGAATTCAGACAATTCCGCTTCGTTCATTTTAATGGGCATGACCCCCTCCCGACTTCATGGACCTCAAGGCTTTGCTGTTTGTCATGGGTTTGACAAGCAAAACTTATCGAAACAGCGGCTTGCGAGCGCTAAATCCCATAAATCGCCCCAAATTTTGTTTCCAGATACCCTAGAAGCGGCGCAACGCTGACCGGTTTGCCTGTGGCCCGTTCGACCACGTCACGCGGTTCGTAAAGGCCGCCATGGCGTTGCAGCTTATCTGCCATCCATCCGGTTGCCGCTGCCATATCGCCTTTTGCCATTTGGCCATCAACATCCGGGATATCCGCACGCAACGCCTCAAAAAGGCATCCAGCATAGACATTGCCTAGCGTATAGGTTGGGAAATACCCAAAAAGGCCAACCGACCAATGCACGTCCTGCAACATCCCGTTGGATGGTTTGTCGACCACCGCGCCGAAATCTGCCTCGAACCGGTCGTTCCACGCCGCTTCCAGATCGCTCGCAAGCAAATCACCCGAGATCAGCGCCCGCTCAAAATCGAAGCGTAAAAGAACATGCAGGTTATAATGGATTTCATCGGCTTCGGTCCGAATATAGCCCGACCGCACGCGATTCATCCCAGCATAAAACGCATCTGCATCGGGCGTTGAAAGCGGGCCGAACACGGCGGTCATGCGGTCAAAAAGATACCCTGCAAAGCCCCGGCTCCGGCCCATCTGGTTCTCATAAGACCGGCTTTGGCTTTCATGTACGCCCATCGAAACGCCCGCGCCTAACACTGTCAAAAGATAGTCCGCGTCGATATTTTGTTCGTAACAGGCATGTCCCACCTCATGAATCGTCGAATAGAGGCAATTCATCGGATCGGATTCATCGACGCGGGTGGTGATGCGCACATCCATCCCCGAGCCTGAGCTAAAGGGATGCACGGCCTTATCGATACGTCCGCGTGAGAAATCATAGCCAAACAGCCCGGCAATCTCTTGCGAGAGGGCAAGTTGTTTGTCTTCAGGGAAATGTCCGGTCAACGGTTCAGGATCGATGCCCGAGCTTAGAATACGCGACCGAAGATCAACAAGTTGCGGGCGCATCTCAGAAAAAAGCGCCGAGATATCTGCGCCCGTTAGGCCCGGTTCATAATCTTGCAACAAGGCGTCATAGGCATCGGCGCCATCAGCAATCGCTGCAGCTTCTTCGCGGCGCAGGCGCAGGACTTCCGTCAACGTTGGCAAAAAGGCGGCGACATCTTCGTCGGCGCGGGCCTTTGCCCAAATTCCTTGGGCTTCTGACGTGGTTTGCGCCAATGCACGGGCAAGATCGGCGGGCACTTTCTTGCTCCGCTCGTATTCGCGCGTGATGAGCCGCAGATTGGCGCGCTCAGCCTCGGTTTCGGGCGCAGCCGCCGCTATCCATTCGCCGACGCGGGGATCGGTGCGCCGGGCATGCAGCACGCCTTCCATGGCCGCCATCTCTTCCCCGCGCTGCGCGCCTGCACCTGGCGGCATCATGGTTTCCTGATCCCAGCCAAGACGCCCAGAGATTTGGCCCAGAGCTTGGGTGTCGCGTTGAAACGCCAAAAGTGATTGCATTGCGGTCATGAGTTAGCTCTTCCGGGCAGATTGCAGGGGGGGATAGGTCGCCATAAACCGCGCCCTCAGGATTAAAACCACGGCGATGATCGCGCCAAGCTGATGCAGGATGGCAAGGTTCAGAGGCGCAGAATGCATGACCGTGACGATGCCAATCACCCCTTGCAGAATGATCATGACGCCTGCCGCCATCATCGAACCACGCGCCTGATCATTCGCCGCGCGCCGCCCCTTGAAAATTGCGCCGATTGCAAAAAGCATCAGGACATAGCCGACAATGCGGTGAAAGAACTGCACCGTGCCCGCGTTTTCAAAGAAATTGCGCCAAGCCGGTTCATAAAGCGACCACATATCTGGCGGGAAAAACCCACCAGCCATAAGCGGCCAATCGGGAAATCCGCGCCCCGCGTCGATACCGGCGACAAGAGCCCCTAGAAGGATTTGCAGAAAAGACAGATGCAAAAGCCCGGTCGCCATGCCCTTCAAAGCGCGATCTGCGCCCCGGCGGGACTGCAAAAGATCGGCTTCTTCCCGGCCAAGACGCAATACAAACCATGCGATCAGCGACAGAATTCCAAAGGCAAGGCCCAGATGCACGGCCAATCTGTACGAGGCAACGTCAAGCATCCCCTCTTGCAGGCCAGAATGCACCATCCACCAGCCAATTGCGCCCTGTGCACCGCCTAGCGCGCCCAGTAACAAAAACCGCCCGGCCCACCCACGCGGCAGGCGCGATGTGGCCAGCATGAACAAAAACCCGGCAGCCCAGACGAGGCCTATTACGCGGCCAAGTTGCCGATGCCCCCATTCCCACCAAAAGATGGTTTTGAACTCTTCGACCGTCATCGCCTGATTTTGCAGCTGGAATTCCGAGGTTTCCTGATAGGCCTCAAACTCGCTTTGCCAATCGGCCTCGTTCATTGGCGGAACCGCGCCCGATATTGGCGCCCATTCCGTGATCGACAAGCCGCTATCGGTCAGACGTGTCAGCCCGCCAACAAGGATCATCGCAACGACCATTGCGAACAGCACCATCAGCCAGATCCGGGCAAATCCCCGGCCCCGCCCGATATTGGCACTGACACCGCCCGGCGTTGCCGCGGGCTTTTGGGTTTCGGTGACCTCTTCGAAAATGCTGCGTTTGTCGCTCATGGACCGCTCCTCGTCTGTCTTATGGCCAGACCTAGCTTTCACCGGCCCCCGGTTCAAGCGCGTGAATTGGCCTCAGCCGCGCTCTTTCCAGCGAACCATCTGGCGCAGCATCCCATGAAGGATCTGAACATCGGCCCGCGTCAGTGGCAATCGCGCCCACATATTGCGCAAATTAATCCGCATTCCATCGGCTTTGGTTTCGGGAAAGAAGAAGCCCGCATCGCCCAAACGCTCTTCAAAATGGTCACCCAAAACTTCGATCTCATGGCCGGTCGCAAATTCAGTTTTCGCCAGTTCCATCACTTCTGGCACGATCTCTTGGGTGGCGCGGCGCCATTCATAGGCGGTCAGCAGCACACATTGCGCAAGGTTCAAGGATGGAAAGTCGGGATTGACCGGCACCGAGATCAGCGCATTGGCCTGCGCGAGATCCTCGTTTTCCAGCCCTGCCCGCTCTGGGCCGAACATGACCGCAACTTTGCCGCCTTCTGCCATGATGGCGCGGGCCTGCTGCATTGCGCGCTCGGGCGTGACAATGGGTTTGGTTAGGCCACGCTGGCGCGCCGTTGTCGCAAAAACATAGGTGCAGTCACGAACAGCTTCCTGAACTGAGCCTGTCAGCATCGCCTGATCCAACAGCCGCCCCGCGCCGCTTGCCAGCGCCACCGCGCGTTCATTTGGCCAGCCATCGCGCGGATCAACGACACGCATCTGGTTCAAACCAAAATTCCACATCGCCCGCGCCGCTGCGCCGATATTTTCGCCCATTTGCGGGCGGACAAGGATGAATGCGGGTTGGGGATCGGGCTGGTTCATGGGCGCGGGTGGTAATTGTCTTACGCCCCTGATGCAAGCGGGCCATTGCCGCTTGCGTCAAGGGACGTTATCAGGCGGACAAGAGTGACGAAGGACGATCCCAATGGCCCAAGACCTGCCCGAACAGCCGCAAATCTATTTGGTAACACCGCCCAGCTTTGAAATTGAAAGCTTTGGCGATCGTCTGTCTGCGGTTCTGGACAGCCATGACATTGCCTGCCTGCGCCTTGCACTTGCGACCAGCAATGAAGATGACGTAGCCCGCACCGCGGATGCTTTGCGCCTTATTGCCCATGAACGCGACGTGCCATTGGTGATCGAACGCCATATCGGCCTGGTCGAACGTCTTGGACTGGACGGCGTACATCTGACAGATGGCGCGCGGTCTATGCGCCAGACCCGCAAGGATTTGGGCGCCGACGCGATTATTGGCGCCTTTTGCGGCAGCTCGACCCATGAAGGCATGAGCGCCGGAGAGATTGGCGCCGATTACATCTCATTCGGCCCTGTAGGTGAGACCGCCCTTGGTGATGGCAGCCGCGCCGAGCATGACCTTTTTGCGTGGTGGAGCCAGATGATCGAACTGCCCATCGTGGCCGAAGGCGCGCTGACCACCGCACTGGTTGAGCAACTGGCGCCTGTCACCGATTTCTTTGCTGTCGGCGAAGAGATTTGGCACCAAGATGATGCTGGCGCTGCGCTTAGCGCTCTGCTGGCGCCGATTGGGTAAAGCCTGACGTCACGGCCGCCTCAGCGGCTTTCGCAAGCTCTTTGCGATTGGCAAAATCCGACACGTTCAAGGGCGGATGAAACACCACATCCACATGCCCGTGCCGGGTTTGCGACAGGACTTTGATCAGTCCAGCCGCAAAATCCATATTGCCCCACCAGCCATAGAATCTTGGCTCATGGCCTTTTGGCGCGTGGTAGCGGACGCTGATCGGCTGGATCGCCACATGGGGCCTCACGTCATCTGCAAAGAACGCATTAAACAGCATTGTTTTAAAAGGCAAAACACGCTGTCCATCGGTCGAGGTGCCCTCGGGGAAAAACAAGAACCTATGGCCAAGGATCAACCGGTCGGTCAGCTCCTTTTGCTGGGTGGCAGCCTCGGCCCGGTCACGGCGAATAAACATCGTTCCAGTCACCTGCGCCAGCACCCCGATACCGGGCCATCCCTTCACATCATCCTTTGAAATGAACATGATACGGGTGGACGCGTTCAGGACAAAAATATCAAGCCATGTCGCGTGATTTGCCACAAACGCGCCTTTGGACAGGTTTGATTTCCCGTGAATGCGTCGCTTTAATCCAATGATGTAACAGATTATTTTACAAACGAATTGTGTGACGATGGGTGAGATTTTTCGGCGCTGGCCATAGAAAATTCTTTCTGGCACACGCAAGATCAAGAGCAGCGGCAAGCCTACCAGTAAAACCAGCAAGATCAACAGAATACGCAGCCCAACCAGCCCCCAGCCAATCACCGAGATGCGCGGCATGTCGGGCCGCGATCCGTCATCCCATGCCGTCATGCCATCGCCGCCTGCCGGTAGAGCGCCAGATGCTTGGCGGAAACGTTCAGGACATCCATCACAAGGCACACATCAGTTGTGTTAAAGACCTTGTCGATAAAAGCACCCTCGCCGACATATCCCCCCATCCTGAGATAGGCTTTGATCAAAGCAGGAATGGCCCGGCTGGCGGCGGCCCGGTCAAGATCCTCTGGGGCTATCAGGTTCATCGGCTGATACTCTGCTTCGCGGGCCCGCACCCGCAAGGGCTCTGGCGCCAAGTGACGATGATGCAGGAACGAGAGCGCACCAGACAGCGGCGCCGGGTCAGTGCCATGAAAAGACGCCACACCGAAGAGTATCTCGATCTCATGTTGGTCTACGTAATCCACCAACCCCGACCAAAGATGCATCATCGCGGTTCCGCCCCGGTAATCGGGATGCAGGCAACTGCGGCCAAGCTCTAACAGTTTCCGGCCAGATGTCTTTAATGGCGTCAGATCATATTCATCATCGCAGTAGAATTGCCCCGCCGCATGGGCCTGCTCAGCGCGCATAAGGCGATAAACGCCCACACAAGGGTTGCCCTTTCGCGCATGGTCCAAAAGCATCAGGTGTTCAAAAACCGGGTCAAACGCATCGCGTTCAAGACGGGCGGCGTGATCGACGAAAGCGCCCCCTGCCCCAAGCTCGTCAACAAAGACGTCATAGCGCAGATTTTGAGCCAGCCGCAGATCCGCCTCTGAGGTCGCAAACCGCAATTCAAAACCAGTGTCGTTCATGCCCATTGTCTTGACCTCGGGATGCTTGCGCAATCTCTTGCCGATCCCTTGCCCCTGCTCATCCTAGTTAGCGTTCTATTAACCATGGCTGAGATATCACCGTCAGATGCAAAACCCCAGAGGGATCAGAGCTCCATGACAAGGCCGATCTCAGCGCCATTGATAACGACTTTGCCGGCATGTTCGAAATTCACCGTAATGCGCCCGGCAATGTTTGACTGCACTTGCCCAAGGCCCCAATCGGGTTCTTGGGGGTGGCGTACCAGCATCCCCGGCTCTAGCATATCATTAAGACCCATAGACATATCGGAGCGCCCTTTCGATGGATGATCGCCGAGAATTCCCACAAGACGACCTTGCCCAACTGGTTGGATCACGCCTGTGCCACGACCTTGTAAACCCAATTAGCGCGATTTCAAACGGGTTGGAACTGCTGAGCCTGTCTGGCACCGCGCCTTCGCCGGAACTGCAGCTGATTGGGGATGCCGTCAATGAGGCGCTGGCCCGCATCCGGTTCTTCCGGATCGCCTTTGGCGCCGCCAAAAGCAGCGACACCATATCTGCGCGCGAAGCTGGCGATGTGCTGTCTCAGATCTACGGATCAGGGCGGCTGAAAGTTATTTGGCAAGCGCCGGGGGATCTGTCCCGCGCTGATGTCAAAATGGCGTTTCTTATGCTGAATTGCGCCGAAACCGCGTTGCCGCTTGGCGGAGATATCACAATCGCCTTTGAAAATGGCGCATGGACCCTAACCGGATCTGGGCGCAGATTGATCGTCGAAGCGGAATTATGGGAGGCGCTGAACGATCCTTCCGTCGCACTGGCACCTCCCCCCGGACGTGTCCAATTCGCCCTACTGATCCAAGAAGTTGAGGCGCGGCGAGCCGAGGTCGATGCCGTCATTTCCGAAGAAGATCAACGGATCTCGATATCGGTCAATCCTGTAGGTTAAACCGGCTGCAATCCGGCGCGAAACCGACGCATATTCTTGCGATACCCTTCGGCTGACGCCAAAAGCCCGGCCTGCGCTGCTTCATCAAGTTGGCGCACGATCTTTCCGGGGGCCCCCATGACCAAAGAGAAATCCGGGATTTCTTTGCCTTCGGTGATCAGGGCGCCCGCCCCAATCAAACAGCCCTTGCCGATCTTCGCGCCGTTCAAAACCGTGGCGCCCATGCCAATGAGGCTGCCATCGCCAATGATGCAGCCATGCAGCATTGCCTTATGCCCAATCGTACAATTGGCCCCAATTTGAAGCGGATAGCCCATATCGGTGTGCAGAACGCAGTTTTCCTGAACATTGCTGCCCGCGCCGACGCGAATTTCTTCGTTATCGCCGCGCAAAGTTGAGCAGAACCAGACCGAGGCGCCAGCCTCGATCACGATCTTCCCAATCAGGTTTGCATCCGGAGCAATCCAAGTATCGGTCGCGATATCGGGGGTAATCCCGTCAAGCTCGTAGATCATCTCTCACCCTCCTCAAATTCAGCATGCAGCCCGCGCACGAAATCAACCAATCCAGGTTGCTGAGGTTGGCGCAGACGCTCGGCCTCGACGATGGTTTTCAGCCGTTCAAAGCTGGCATCCAGATCATCATTGATGAGCACATAATCATAGCCATCCCAATGGCTTATCTCATCCCAACTTTTCTGCATGCGCTTTTGAATAACGTCCGACGTATCCTGCCCCCGCGAAACCAAACGTCGGCGAAGCTCGGAAATAGAGGGCGGAAGAACAAAGATCGACAAGACGTGATCGCGCAACGCCGAGGTTTTGATCTGCTGGGCCCCTTGCCAATCAATATCAAACAACACGTCATTGCCCGCCTCAATCGCCTCGCGCACGGGCGCGAGGGGCGAGCCATAGAAATTGCCGAACACATGCGCATGCTCCAGCATTCCGCCGTCAACAACCGCAGATTTAAAGCGGCTTTCATTCATGAAATGATAGTGAACGCCATCCTCTTCGCCCGCGCGCGGCGCGCGCGTTGTGGCCGAGACCGAGAATTTCAGTGTCGGGTCCCATTCCATCAATCTCCGGGCCAATGTGGATTTTCCAGCGCCAGACGGCGACGAGAGGATAATCAATAGGCCTCGGCGGGTGTTGGGGTTGGGCATCGGTCACTCCACGTTTTGAACTTGCTCGCGCATCTGATCGATCAACACTTTCAGGTCAAGCCCGGCTTGGGTCAAATCCGCGTCCTGCGATTTTGAGCAGAGTGTGTTTGCTTCCCGGTTAAATTCCTGCATCAAGAAATCAAATCGGCGGCCAACCGGCCCCTCTGCCGTCAGCAGCGCTTGCGCCGCCGGGATATGCGCATTGGCGAGGCGATCAATTTCTTCGGTGATATCCGTCTTTACCGCAAGCATTGCCAGTTCCTGCGCCAACCGGTCTGGATCAATGGTATCCGTAGCTTCAAGCACCGCGTCGATATTGCGCTTCAGCCGGGCAGCGGCGGTTTCACTACGGGCAGCGGCATAAGTTGCGGCCGCCTCGACCAAAGGCGCCATTTGGGCGATCTGCCCTGAAAGGACGTCCTGCAACGCTTGGCCTTCTTGAGCGCGCGAGGCCTCAAAATCCGCAAGAATCAGATCAAATTCAGCGAGAAACACCGAATCTTCAGGCAGCGTTTGAGCCTGAGCGGCGTCACCAATCACCCCCGGCATCGACAATATATTGGCTGGAGTAACCGGGGTAATGTGCAAACCTTGCGCTAATGCGCTGTCTTCGATCTGCTTCAAAACCTCTATATTGCTGGCAAGGGTATCAGGGTTAACGACCATGCCGCCTTGAGCCGAATCTCGTGACACGCGCAGCGATACCGAAACGTTCCCACGCGCAAATTTCGCCTTAATTTTCTCGCGTATCGGGATTTCCAGGCGCCCCAACCGGTCGGGGAGGCGCAAGCGAATATCAAGGCCCCGGCCGTTGACCGAGCGGACCTCCCAACTGCGTGAAAGGCCATCTGACGCTGTTTCGAGGGCTGCAAAGCCCGTCATCGAGTTAACCATCTGTTAATTTCCCCCCTGCTCGTTGAATTTTCTACATGTTATTAAGAAGTGGGTAAGGAATTTCTGTGTAGCGTTAACACACACTCAAACGCGACGCCAATGCAGTGATTCTTATGGGGCGGAATTTGCTGGAGCCGTGTTGTGAACAAAAATTCTGTTTCAAAAGGTAATGTAGTTGCCCTCTGGCAACGCCGTGATGCCATGATTAATCCTGCTGTGACATCGCTTATTAGGTATTGGGAAGGCTTACGCCTCGGCGACGAGATTCCGCATCGGACAGATGTTGATCCACGCGCGTTTCAAGACATCCTGCCCTATAGCTTCATTCTCGAACGAACCAAACCGGGTAGCGTTCGCTTTCGCTTGGCCGGTCACCACCTGACACGCCTTATGGGCATGGATGTGCGCGGTATGCAGCTACGATCTTTGTTCGAATTGTCGGATCGCAAAGATATGTTGACCAAGGTCGAAGGCGTTTTTGAAGGTCCCGCCTCTTACGACGCAGATCTGCTTTCAGCCGCAGAAGGCACGATGAGCTTGCGTGGCCGCATGACGCTTATGCCCCTTCGCGGGTATGATGGATCAATTGATAAGGCCTTGGGTATTATCGTGACTGATGGCCTGATCGGCATCGCCCCCCGCAGGTTCCGCGTGCACAAACAGATTTTGCACCCTGTCACTGCCGAAACTCAGCAAGCCATGCGCAACCGCTTCCATGTCAATGGGCTGGCAGAAGCCGCGCGTCGGTTTGATCACGAACCAGCTGGCCAAAGCTTGAGCGATGGCCCCGCGCTGCGTGTCGTCGATGGCGGCAAACCCTGATAGTTAAAATCATAGCTAAAACTGCGCCAGTTGGCACAATGTTGTCTTAGTTTGCTCTCGTTCCGCCGAAATATTGCCTAAATTAGAAAAACGCCCCGATGCAATAAAGCACCGAGGCGTTTTCTTTTCGAATAGTTTTAGATCAGCTCGCGGCGCGGGTCGAAGATTGGCCACGCGCGGCCAGCTCTTCCGCCACGAGGAACGCCAGTTCCAGCGATTGGCTGGCATTCAGACGAGGGTCACAAGCCGTGTGGTAGCGATCCGACAGATCCTCATCCGTCACAGCGCGAACGCCGCCTGTGCATTCCGTGACGTCTTGGCCGGTCATCTCGAAGTGAACACCACCCGGAACCGTACCTTCGGCGCGGTGGATCTCAAAGAACTCCTGCACTTCGCGCAGAACCGAGTCAAACGGACGAGTTTTGTAGCCAGATGACGACTTGATGGTGTTGCCATGCATCGGATCACAGGACCAAACAACATTTGCGCCTTCTTCCTGCACGGTCTTGATCAAACGCGGCAAGTGATCGCCAACCGATCCCGCACCAAAACGGGCGATCAATGTCAGACGGCCCGCTTCGTTTTCTGGGTTTAGCTTGTTCATCAAGACCTTAAGGTCTTCTGCTGTGGTTGTCGGACCACATTTCAAACCAATCGGGTTCATCACACCTTGGGCAAATTCGACATGCGCGCCGTCTGGTTGACGTGTCCGGTCGCCGATCCAAATCATATGACCCGAGCCTGCAACAGGCAGGCCAGAGGTGGAATCGATCCGGCAAAGCGCCTCTTCATATTCCAACAGCAAGGCTTCGTGGCTGGTGTAAAAATCAACCGTATTCAGCTCATGCACCCGGCCAGAATCAAGACCTGCTGCCGACATGAATTGCAACGCATCCGAGATGCGGTTTGCCATGTCTTTATAGCGGTCCTGATCCGCGGCATCGGTAAAACCAAGGGTCCAGGAATGAACCCGGTGAATATCGGCATAACCGCCTTGGCTGAAGGCCCGCAGAAGGTTCAGCGTAGCTGCCGATTGCGTGTATGCCCGCAGCATCTTGTCAGGGTCTGGATTGCGCGCTTCGGGCGTAAAATCCAACTCATTGATGATGTCACCGCGGTAGGAAGGAAGCTCGATCCCGTCCTTGGTTTCCGTCGCGGCCGAGCGCGGCTTGGCAAACTGACCAGCCATCCGGCCAATTTTAACAACAGGCACTTTCGCACCAAATGTCAGAACAACGGCCATTTGCAGCATCACCTTATAGGTGTCGCGAATGGTAACCGCGTTAAATTCGCCAAAGCTTTCGGCGCAGTCGCCCCCCTGAAGAAGGAAGCCTTCTCCACGCGAAACGGCCGCAAGCTGGTCGCGCAAGCGGCGTGTTTCGCCGGCAAAAACCAAGGGGGGATAACTTGCAAGACGGGCCTCAACTTCGGCCAATGCCGCAGCATCGGGATAGTCTGGCATCTGCACCCGTGGCTTCGCCCTCCAATCCGATTTAGTCCAAGCCCGTGTCATCATTATGCTCCTTTTGGGTATCCAGAGCCGCTTATACGCGTCTGGATCAGAAGGGCCAATGCGAAAAAGCGCCTAAAAGGGGATTGCGCTACCAGGAATTTGGTGTTTTCGCTCGTGTTCAGCGTTTTTGGTTTCAATCTATCGGCGAGTCTGACGTGATCCCTCTTTTGAATGGCAAGCCGGAGCAGCCCCGGCGTTTTGTATTCGTCCTGTTGGACCAGTTTACCTTGCTCAGTTTCAGCGGGGCTATTGATGCGCTACGCATCGCCAATCGGATGGCCGAATGCGATCTTTATGAGATGGTTCTGGCGGGTATTGACGGTGAAAGCAGTACTTGCAGCGCGGGCGCCCGAATTTCGCTTGATATGGGACTTGGCGAACTGAACCGCGATGACACGATTGTTTTATGCGGCGGGCAATATGTCGATGAGATTGTCGACAAGCGCCTTTTGAATTGGCTGCGCCGCGAGGCGCGGCGGGGCGTCACGATCGCAGCGCTTTGTACGGCGGGCTATACGCTGGCCTTGGCTGGGCTTCTGGATGGAAAGCGGGCGACGATCCATTGGGAAAACCACGATAGTTTTTCGGAAGAGTTTGAGAAGGTCACCCTGACCAAATCGGTCTTTGTGATTGATGGCAACCGAATGACGACAGCGGGCGGCACTGCTTCGGTCGATTTGATCCTGACTTTGATCGCAACTGATCACGGACAAGATCTGGCCAATATGGTGGCCGATCAGATGATCTACTCCAATATTCGCACAGGTCAGGACACGCAGCGCCTTTCGATCCCAACGCGCATTGGAGTGCGGCATCCAAAATTGGCGGAAGTCATACGAATGATGGAACAAAACATCGAAGAGCCAATCAGCCCCTCGGTTCTGGCCGCCGATGTCCATATGTCGACCCGTCAGTTAGAACGTTTGTTCAGCCGCTATTTAGGCCGCAGCCCAAAGCGCTATTACATGGAGCTGCGCCTGCAAAAGGCCCGCAACTTGCTGATGCAGACCGAGATGAGCGTAATCAACGTCGCCTTGGCCTGCGGGTTTTCTTCGCCGTCGCATTTTTCAAAATGCTACCGGTCCCAATATGCCACGACGCCTTATCGCGAGCGTGGTGCACAAGCCAATTACTGATCGCCGCCAACCCGCGCAGCACGTCCGCCGCGCCGTCCGGCCTTGGCTGGCGTGGCCAGACCATCTTTCATCACCGAGGTCATTGGATGATCGGGTGCATCAGCGCCATATTGCGCCAAAAGCGCCTTAAGATGCGGGGCCGGATCAGGCTCTTTCAAGCTCAGGGCCCAGTCGATGAAGATCGACCGGCATTCTTCTAGTGTAATTCCGTCGATCCGGTAGGATTCTCGGATCAGGTTTTTTGGGTCGCTATCGCTCATATCGCTGTCATGCCTTTGTGGGCGGAGATTGCAGGGCGGCCTCGATAAGCCGGGCCATGTCATGCCGCATCTTGGCGGTTTGGTCCACCAGATCTGCGACATCGCCGACATCTGTTTCACGCAAAACGAAGTTTTGACCGCCAAGGCCGATTTCTTCAAGATCCAACGCCCGGTCCGTTAAAAGCCGGGCGGCTTGATCCAGCCGTCCAAAATGCTGATGGGCTTTTGATAGTGCCGTAACCTCGTCCGGCTCGATCCACCCAAGCTGCGTGGCATAGCCAAGTTGCGCGACGACGGACCGCTCGCCCGCGCCCGCCAAAAGCGCGGCCATTTCTGCGATCAGCTCGATATCTTTCATCGCGCCGGCGCCTTCCTTATCGGCCAGGCTGCCGCCTGTTCGCCCCGCCGCTGCCAGCCGCGCGCGCATATCTTGGACATCTTCGGCGATCTTTTCAGCTGCCCGATCCATGCCCAAAACACGGGCGCGCACCGCTTCGACATCCGCAAGCAGGCCAGCATCACCCGCAATCGGCCTTGCACGGGTCAGGGCCAAATGCTCCCATGTCCATGCATCGTTCAATTGGTAGGTTTCAAAAGCCTCGAGCGATGTGGCCACCGGCCCTTGCCGCCCCGACGGGCGCAAGCGCATATCAACATCATAAAGCTTACCTTCGCCTGTCGGCGCGCTGAGCGCCGTGATCAGTGTCTTGGTTGCTTTGGCGAACCATCCCCTTGCATTTAAAGGGCGCGGGCCGTCAGAAAACTCAACTCCGTCCGCGTCGTAAATCACCAAAAGATCAAGGTCAGAGCCGGCTGTCAGCCGCCCTGCCCCAAGGCTGCCCATCGCAACGACAGCGCCGCCGCGTCCGGGCGCAGGGCCATGACGGCGGGCGACGTCATCGCAAACGCGCGGCCAGAGCGCTTGCAAAATCGCCGCTGCAAGTTGCGAATACTGCGCGCCTGCCTCTTCTGCAGTGATCAGCCCGCGCAAGTGATGGACCCCGACGCGGAAATGCCAGTCTTTCTTCCATAGCCGCGCTTGGTTCAGAACGCCTTCGAAGTCCTGCCCGGCAAAACTGGCCTGAATATCTTCTAAAAGTTTGTCCGCCCCCGGCCATTCAGCGAAAAACCCACCCCCGATAACGGCATCCAACACGCCAGAATTGCGGGAAAGATACCGCGACAGACCGGGCGCCGTGCCGCAGATATCGACGATCAAATCCACAAGCGGCGGGTTCGCCTCAAAAAGTGAGAAGAGCTGCACCCCGGCAGGCAAGCCGCGCAGGAAGCCATCGAAATTCGAAAGAGCCTCTTCAGGGCGCGGCGTGGCGGCGAAATGTGCCAGAAGATCTGGTCGAAGCCGCGCGAAAATCTCTTGTCCACGTGGCGACCGAAGCGCCGGGTATCCCGGCCAACGGGCAATAATCTCAGTCGTACTTTCTGGCAGTGAAATCTCTGGAGCAGGCGAAGGATCATGCTGGTAAAATGGCTCGCAAAGGTTATCTACGGCGGCCAGCCGCTCTTCCAGATTTTTGCGAAACCGGCCCACATCGCCCTCGCCACAGAAATTAGCCAGCCGCGTCATGCCGTCAACTGAACCCGGCAAAGAATGTGTTTGCGCGTCATTGATCATTTGCAAGCGATGCTCAATCTCGCGGTGATGCCGGTAATGTTGGATCAACTCATTGGTCGTAGATGCGTCAAGCCAGCCCTTTTCCGTCAATTTGCGGAGGGCCGGAACCGTGCCGCGCAAACGCAAATCCTGATCCCGCCCCCCTGAAACAATCTGGCGGGTTTGGGCAAAGAACTCAATCTCGCGGATGCCGCCTTTGCCCAGTTTGATGTTATGCTTCTCAAGAGCAATCGGCCCTGTCAGGCCTTTGTGGTGACGGATTTTTTCGCGCATATCTTGCGTGTCTTGGATCGCAGCGAAATCCAAATGGCGCCGCCATACAAACGGGGTCAGCGCCTTTAAAAAGCGCTCGCCCGCCCTGATGTCACCTGCGGCCGCGCGCGCCTTGATATAAGCGGCGCGTTCCCAATTGCGGCCCTCGCTTTCGTAATACCTGAGCGCCGCGGCGGTTGAGATGGACACAGGCGTTACCGACGCATCAGGGCGCAAGCGCAGATCTGTCCGAAACACATACCCATCGCCCGTGACATCCCCAAGGCTGGCGGCCATGCGGCGGGTGGCTTTGATGTAACCCGCCCGCGCCTCCATGTCGTCTCGGGGGTCAAAGCGGGTTTCGTCAAACAGGCAAATCAGGTCGATATCCGAGGAATAATTCAGCTCATGCGCCCCGCCCTTGCCCATCGAAATGACGATCGCGCCTGCCCCGGCGCGCGCCTCATCCTCGGTAAGATCAGCCACCTGACCGCGTTTCGCCAAAGCGGCCAGATGCGTTTTTAGGGCGATGTCGGTGGCCGCGTCGGCAAAGTCAGTCAGAAACTCGGTGACATCCTCAAGCGCCCAAACACCGCCAAGATCGGCCAACCCGGTATAAAGCGCGACCCGGCGTTTCAACTGCCGCAATCCGGCATTTAGATCGCGCGCGTCAAGCTGGCCGGTCATCGTTAATATCTGCGTGCAGATCTCTTTTGGCTCGGCCTCAAACGCCTCTTGCAGCCACGCAGCCTCTTTCTTCATCAACCCGGCCAAAAAGGGGCTGCATCCTGCGGCCCCTTCGACTAGCGGGCGTAAGTCTGGGGCGATGTCAGGCAAAACGGCCAGTGCATCCGCCCCGCGATCAGGGTCAAACGCAATGGGGTGCCGGGTCAAATGGGAACGAAAGGACATGCCATCTTTGATGGCCCCCAAAATGCGCGAGGTCAATTGCTTGTCTTAGACTTAAGTTTTGGGCAGGAAGGGAAAAACCGAACCAAGGATGCCCCCCATGAGTAAAAGTTTAAAACGTGTCCGCCGGGCTTTGGATGAGGCCGGAGTGATCGTCGAAATCGTTGAAATGGCCGACGGCACCCGCACGGCGGCAGACGCAGCTAAAGCGGCAGATTGCGAGACAGATCAGATTGCAAAATCGATCATCTTTGGTGGCGAAAACAGCCAGACGGCGCTTTTATTTGTGACCGCAGGCGGCAATCAGGTGGATGCCGCCCTCGCCAGCGCCGTGGCAGGCGAGCCTTTGGGCAAGGCCGATGCCGGTCTGATCCGCAAACAAACCGGCTTTGCGATTGGCGGCGTGTCTCCGGTTGGGCATCTCAATCCAATTCGCGCGTGGTTCGATCCGCGTTTATTGGAGTTTGACCTGGTCTATGCCGCCGCCGGAACGCCGCGCCATATTTTTGGGATAGATCCAAAGCAGCTTTTGACGCTCTCGGGCGCTGAAATTGCCAATTTCACGGCGCGTCCGGGGTAACGCCTAGTTTTGCCAGAACTGACCGAGCGGCCAACAGTCCCGGGGCATCCCCGCCGCGACCAAGACGGTCCATTGTCAGGGTCATGGCGCTATGTTGCACCGCCCGCATTTCGGGATCTGAAATGAGGCCATCAAGCCCCTCGGCGATGCTGTCCGGGTTGCAGTTCTTGCCGATATAATCCGTGACGACACGCGTTTCCGAGATGAGGTTCACCAAAGTCACTGTATCGATTTTGGCCATTGCGGTCATGATGGCCAGCGAGATCCGGTTCATGTCATAGGCAATGACCATCGGCGTATCTGACGCCGCCAGTTCCAATGACACGGTTCCCGAGGCCGCGAGCGCGATATTCGCGGCCCGAAACGCCGCCGCTTTTTCGGCTTTGTATGCCGATGCCTCTAATTCGCGTGGATCGAGAAATATGGTCTCGACAGGCCAGCCCGCGACGGCCTCACGCGTTAAGTCAGCGACATGAGGAACCGTGGGAATGACGGCCTTTACTTTATGTTTTTGTGCCAGTTTGCCTGCCGCCGCACCAAAAGTATGGGCCAGCTTTGACACTTCGCTGCGCCGCGATCCGGGCAAAACCAGCAACAAGGTTTCGTCATCCTCGACCCCGTGACGCGCACGAAATGCGTCAGCCTCGGCCTGACTGGCCAAGGGCTCTGCCACCACCGGGTGCCCGACAAAATCGCAGCTCATTCCTGCCGCCTGCATATACGGCGGCTCAAATGGTAAAAGCGCCAGAACGTGATCTATTGAGCTGCCCATTTTAGTCGCTCGCTTTGGCCGCCACGCCCAAACCGATGGCGCAACATAGTGGATTGTGGGGATATCTGGTGCGGCCTCGCGCACTTCTTTGGCCACGCGCAGACAAAAATCTGGGCTGTCTATCGTGATCAGCGCATCAGGTTTCAGCGCTATAGCGGCCTCAGCCGCTTGATGTTTCAGTGCGAAGAGATGGCGTAGCTTTGGCAAAACCTCGGCCAGCCCCATAACCGAAAGCTCTTCCATAGGGAACAAGGTTTCCAGGCCCTCAGCCCCCATCAAAGGGCCACCAACACCGTGAAATTCTACATCCGGAACCAGCGATTTCAGCCCCTTCATCAAGGCCGCGCCAAGGCGATCCCCGGAGGGTTCGCCAGCGACGAGGAACAATGTCAACGTCACGGCGCTGCCCAAAGGGCAATGCCAGCCTTCTCGGCAGCGTCGAAAACGGCGTCGCGCTCAAGGATCAGAACTCCGCCTGCGGCGATCTCAATGCCAGACAAGCCAGCCTCTGCGGCCCGTTCAATCGTTTGGGGGCCGATCACCGGCATATCCATACGCAAATCTTGAGACGGTTTGGGGCGCTTTACCAAAACCCCGGCGCTGGCGGGTGCGGACTGGGCCACAAATTGCAAAAGCGCATCGGTCCCTTGCAAGGTTTCAATCCCGATCATCTGACCTTTTGCGGCAATTGCGGCCTGACCAACATCCAATGGTCCAAGTGCAGCCAAAACCTCACGCGCGCGCGCTGCGTCTTTCTCTTGCGCCGTGCTGGGGGCTGCCGTAATTGGCCCTTCTGCGGCAACGAGATCGGGGCGAATGTCACCGGGGCCAATGACAGTAAAGCCCTGCTCTTCAAAAATAGCGGCAATTGTCCGCAACAATGCATCGTCACCTTGCCCCATCGCCCCCGCGACACGCGGCATCAAAGCCATCGTCTCGGGGTCCATCAAGCTGGGATCAAAGGCTGGACGGCTGAGGGCGCCAGCAAAGGCCAGTTCGCTCACGTCTTGCGCTTTGAGGTCGGCAAAGAGCTTGCCGAATTGTTCAAATCTTGCCGGAATCTCGGGCGCATCCAAAGGGTCAGACGCAACGCCCGCCAACCGCACGATCTGGGCTGGTCCGCCTTGCAGCAAGAGTTCCGGCAACTTGCCTGCGCCAGCAATAATCGCACGAGCCATGGATTATCCTTTCGGGGTCAGGAAAGACCGGTCACTTTCGCCCATGATGAAGGACAGGATTGTCGCAACATGAGGGGAGGAGGTGTCGGACGCGGCCAGCGTTTTGGCCCGTTCCATAAAGGTGCCCTCGCCGTGGCCAAGCGCCTGAAATGTCGCGCGAAGCTCGGAAATATCGGCGCGGCTGACGCCTTTGCGTTTGAGACCGACAAGGTTTAGCCCGTCTAGCTCTCCACGCGGGCCTTGCACGAGGCCATAGGGAATAACGTCATTCGTCACCATCGACAGCGCACCAATGATCGCGCCTTGCCCGATACGCACCCATTGATGAATGCCAACAAGACCACCAACAATGACGTCGTCTTCGATCACGACATGGCCGGCGACGGCCGCCGAGTTCACAATGATCACGCGATCCCCGACTTGCGCGTCATGGGCCACATGGCACCCCGCCATGAATAGCCCGTCATCGCCAATGCGTGTGACACCGCCACCGCCTTCGGTGCCGGTATTCATCGTCACATGCTCGCGGATGCGATTGCGTTTGCCGATAACCAGACGCGTGGCCTCGCCTTTAAACTTAAGATCTTGAGGGATTTCGCCGATCACCGAAAACGAAAAGACAACAGTTTCGTCGCCAATCTCAGTCCGGCCCGTCAGGACCACATGAGATTTAATCTCAACGTTTTGGCCCAGAGCAACCTCTGGCCCGATGAGGGCAAAAGCCCCAATGCGGCAGCCGGGTCCAATCACGGCCCCGTCTTCAATCACCGCCGAGGGGTGTATGTCAGCGCTTGGATCGATGGCCATGCGGGGGTACTCCTACGCGGGCATATCCATCATTGCGGTAAATTCGGCTTCGCAGGCCAGCTCTCCCTCAACCTCTGCGCGGCCTGAAAAACGCCAGACTTTGCCGCCGGGCTTGCCGCGTGTCACCGAAACATGCAGTTCCAGCACATCACCGGGGCCGACCTTGCGGCGGAACTTGGCTTTCTCAATCCCCATGAAATACACGAGGAAATCTTTGTCAGCCAAATCAGCAGAGACACCCACCATAACAGCGGCGGCCTGCGCCATCGCTTCGATGATGGTGACGCCGGGCATGATTGGAATACCGGGGAAATGGCCCTGAAAATGCGGCTCGTTCATCGTGACGTTTTTGATGCCAACCGCGCTTTGAAACGGAACGATGTCGCGCACTTTATCAACCAGCAAAAACGGGTAGCGATGCGGGATAATGCGTTGGATCAGGTCGATATCGGCGGTGGTTGGGGTCTCGGACGTCATGTGGCGCCTTTTCTTTTTGAGCTTTATCTTATGTTGGGGATAGCAACTTGGCCAAGGTGCCACAAGCCGCGCTAGTCATCTTCCACGCTGAGACGCTCAAAGAGCGGCAGATCACCGCCATCGCCTAGAACAGAATCGATCTGTTCTAGTGCCAATGAGGTGATATCAGCGCCATCGGCGGCGTAGATTACTGCGCGTGCGTCCAAAACAGCGGCAGCGCCGCGTTCTGCAAGTATTTGTTGGATGATCGGTGTCGTTAGCTCGATGAACACACCCGGCGCGCTATCGGCCACTAAATTGATCTCACGCAATCGCGCAGCTTGTTCGTCGCGCAGCGCAGTCACCCGTAGGTCGAATTCTTCGGCCAACGGCGCAAAATCAGCGGAGGGCATCACATTGCGCTGTTCGGTCAACGCCAGCTCTTCCTCGGCCAAAGATTGTTCAATCTCACGGTTTTGGCGGGCAAGCTCGGCTGAGGCGGTTTCAAGTTCTGCCTGCAATCTCAGGCCAAATTGCGACTGGTTAAACAGCCGCTCTTGATCCAGCACCGCAATCGGCGGTCCTTCGACACGCCCAAGCGACAAAGGTTGCGCAAATGCGACGGCGCTATGCCCTGTCCAAGCCGTAAGGCACAAAAGAACGACATAGACCGCTCGCATTGCGATGCTCAAAACCGTGTTTCAACCGTAAAGTCAAAGACCCGCGTCTCGTCATAGGCTTCGCTTTGCAACGCATGCGCGAAGTTAAAGCGGAGCGGCCCAATCGCCGTATCCCAGAAGATCGAAACACCGACCGAATGGCGCAGGTACATATCATCGTCGATTGTCCCGCCCAACGTGTTGTCCAGACCCCAGACCGATCCAATGTCATAGAACAGACCCGCTGAGATCCCGTATTCTTCAGGAATCCCAATTGGGAACGCTGTTTCGAAGCGCGCCGAGAAATAGTAGTTCCCGCCAAGCCCGTCATCGTCCGTATCCGTGTCGGTCAAGTCACGTGGACCGATGCCATTTGGCGAGAAGCCGCGCATTTGAGATGAGTTGAAATGGAAGCGGTCAGTGGTGCGCGTCGCGCCCGAGAAAGTATTCAGAGCGCCGCCCTCAATCGTTGCGCGCAACGAAACTTCTTCCCGGAAAACCCGGGTTTCTGCGATCACGCTGGCTTCGGTCCGCAAATATTGGTTATCGGAGCCGATCCCTGCAAATTCTTGTCCAAACCCAAATCTGATGCCCGCATTTGGGTTGAGGCCGGTGCCGCGCGAATCGAAACTATACTGATATCCGATCCCTGAAGTGGCCTGCCGCCCTTCTTCAGCAATCAAAAGCGCAGAAGATGTGGTCGGTACGTCAGATACCGTCACTTCTGAGAAACGAGCATAGACTTGCAGACGGCTGTTTTCGGTCAATGGGAACGCCAATGATGGGCGCACCGAGAAATCGATCGTGTCGAAAGTCGCGTCATCCTCGGACGTGGTCGAATAATTGGCAGAAAAGCCAAACTCCAGATCCCGACCCAGCAGAGCAGGTTCCGCAAAGCCGAAATTGTAGCTTTGTGAGCTTGCGGTGGTATCAAAACCAAATCGCAACTGTTGACCGCGGCCAAGGAAATTGCTTTCCGCGAATGCCACCGCGATGCCAACACCGTCATCGGTGCCATAGCTGGCCGTAAATCCAAGCGAGCCTGTTGGCTGCTCTTCGACATCCACGTCAACGATCACTGCATCAGGGGTCGAGCCGGGACGTGCTTGCACTTCTGCGTTCGAGAAAAAGCCCAATGCGCGCACGCGTTCTGCACCTTGACGAATTTCAGTGGGGTCCAGCGGGTCGCCTTCTGCCGACCGGAATTGACGGCGGATTACGCGGTCAAGAGTGGTGGCGTTGCCTTCAATATCAATACGTTCGACAAATACGCGTTCGCCGCGAGTGATGTTGAACTCGATATCAAGTGTCAGATCTTCATCATTGCGCGTAATCCGTGGTTCAATCCGAATGAACCGCAGACCCTGTGCCGAGGCAAGGTTTTCCATCCGCGAGATCGTCGTATCAACATGGCGCGGTGAATAGGTGTTACCGGTGCGAATCCGGATCGTCTCCTGATATTCATCAGGGTCAATCTCGTTCAGGTCCGAAACGGTCGTGATCTCACCGATCGAGAAGCTTTGCCCTTCACGAATGTTAAAAGTCACGAAATAAGCGTCGCGTTCGCGAGACAGTTCAGACGTGACACTTTGGACAGCAAAATCAACATAGCCGCGTTCGCGATAGAAATCTGTCAGCAACTGTTCATCAAAGGCGATCCGGTCTGCTACAAAGGTGTCAGAGCGAATGAGGTTGCGGAAAAGACCGGCTTGGGTGCTTTCCAACACATTGCGCAGGCGGCGGTCTGAAAACTGGCGGTTGCCCACAAAGGCCAAACGCTCGGTTTCGACAACGCGCCCTTCGGTGACTTCAAACACCAAATCAACGCGGTTTTCGCTGCGACGAATAATGACGGGTGTGACTGTAGCCGCCAGACGGCCCTGAACACGATAGCCTTCTGCAATCAGTTCGGCGTCTTGTTCGGCTTGACTGGGCGAATAGACGCGGCGCGGCTGTGAGCCAATAAGGGGCAGCAGGTCGTCGTCATCCAGGCGCCGGTTGCCTTCGATATTCACGCGGTTGATCGTTGGGTATTCCTGCACAATCACAAAAAGAGTGCCGCCGCGCGGATCAATTTCGACAGTTTCAAAGAGCCCAGAGTTTTGCAGGCGCTGCAACGCATCGTTCAGTTCTGCGGCAGAGATAGTTTGCCCGGCTGGAACATCGGCGAACGCCGCGACCGTTGCCGTGTCAACGCGTTCATTGCCCTGCACTTCGATTGTGTTGAAGCGGAAGCTTTGCGCCATCGCCCCAGAACTTAAAAGAATCGTTAGAAGAAGCGTTACCGCAAAAACCGGCGCACATTTGCGCACGACAATAGAAAAACCCTTGAGACTCCGCATAGAATCCCCCCGCCCAAAAAGACATCCAGTCCAGAAGCTCTACCCCGGCCCCAGAGGCTTGTCAAAACGACAAAGCCCACTTTGTTGGAGTAATTCCCAACAGTGGCACAAGATATACATATTTTTTAGAAATATTGCGGGTAATTGCCGATCAGGCGCTTGATCGAAAGCGCTTACAGAAGGCTGACAAGCCAGCCAGCAACAGTCAACGCGCCAACAATTGTCAACGCGACCAGTAGACGGTCGATATTGATCTGAACGAAGAAGCTTATGCCTTTATATCCGTCAGCGAGCGCTTTCATTGATCTTACCTTATCTTAACCGTTGGTAGGTCTTGTGACCTGTTCTGATTAAGATAACTCTAAGACTATGGCCGATTTGGGGCAGGCATTTGACGCTAACATGGTTTTGCGTGCGCCCCCCCCATTTCAGTAGTTTCAGAGGCTTATGGGCAGAAAAGATCGTTGGTGAGCGCGAAGAGCATCAATGACAGAACGATGAAAAGCCCCGCGCTCATGAAAATCTTAAGTGCTTTATCCGAAGGCGGGCGCCCTGCAACAGCCTCGAACGCGTGGAACACAAGGTGCCCGCCGTCCAATACTGGAATTGGGAAGAGGTTCAACATGCCAACAGCCGTCGACAGAACCGCAACAAGCCAGATGAATTGATCAAACCCCTGACTTGCCGCATCAGCCGATGTTTGGGCAATGCCAATTGGACCTTGCAGGTTACAGGTCGAGATATTGCCAATGATCATATGCCAAAGGCCATTCAATGACATCTCGATCACATTGCCAACGGACCGAACGCCGCCCTTTACGGAGGCCCAAATGGAAACCGGATCGGTTCCGGGTTCAAAGAACGTGCCGCTGCTGCCAATCCCGATCAAAGGCCGGGTCACAAACTGGCCGTCTTCCGTTGGCGTGGCCTGAAAGCGCGGGCTCAGGGTGACGTCCATCTCCTCGCCATCGCGCCATATGGTCAGGGTCAAGCTGTCGCTTTCGCTGGCTTCGACAAAGGGCGTAATGTCGGAAAAGGAGTAAACGGGCTCACCGTTAATGGCGCGGACATAGTCCCCCACTTGCAGCCCCGCATCAATCGCGGCCGAGCGCGGTGTAACCGTGCCGATCCGGGCAATTCTTGGATGCACGGCTTGGACAGTAACCAGATCGCCGCCACGTTCCACGACGTATTCATGGCTCGCTGCGGGCTGAACCTCATCGGACGCTTCAAAAAGGTCGGCATAGGTTTCGATGTCAATGCCATCAAAGGACCGGATCAGGTCGCCTTCCTGCAGGACGGCCATATCGGCAGGCATCTCACGCAATTCGCCTACGCGTGGATTTTCTGAAGGCTGCCCCCAAATATAGAAGAATGCCGCAAAGATCAGGGCCGATAGGATGAAGTTAAAAATCGGACCCGCCGCAACGGTTGACGCACGCGCCCAAAGCGGCGCGCCATGCATCGTGTGGCGCCGCTCTTCATCAGACAGCGCGCTAATTGCCTCGCCATCTTTGCCAGAAGCCGCATTGGAATCGCCCAAGAACTTGACGTATCCGCCAAACGGAAAGGCCGCCAATTGCCATTTCGTGCCGTGACGATCCGTTCGGCTGAACAAAACCGGGCCAAACCCAAGTGAGAACACCTCGGCGTGAATGCCGGACCATCGGCCTACGATATAATGCCCGTATTCATGGATCGCGACGATGATCGAAATCGCCGCCACAAAGGCCACGATGGTAAAAGCGAAATTGCCAAACTGGGGGATGAGGTCGGTCAAACGGGCGTCTCCTGCAAGGTTTTGGCCAATTGATTGGCTCTTACCCTCGTCAAATGGTCTGTTTCCAGCACGGTCTCAAGGGAATTGATGGCATCATGAAGGCGAATTTCGTGTGAAATCGCGTCCAGAGTGTCCTCAACCAGCGCAGACATGCCGGTAAATGCAATGTCACCAGCGATAAAATGATCAAGCGCCACTTCCTTGGCGGCGTTAAAGACTGTGCCCGCATGGCCGCCGATTTGCATAACGTCCCGTGCAAGGCGCAACGCCGGAAAGCGGGTTTCATCGGGTTTGGCAAAGTCCAGACTTCCGATATCGGCCAGATTCAAACGCTCGACGGGAAGGTTTTGCCGTTCGGGCCAGTTCAGCGCATAGCCAATCGCGTGGCGCATATCATGCGGGCCGATATGGGCCATGAGCGCGCCATCCTGAAACCCAACCAACGCATGAACCAAACTTTGCGGATGGATAAGCGCGCCGATCTTTTCCGGCGCGACGCCAAAAAACTCGCGCGTTTCGATCAATTCAAGCGCCTTGTTAAACATAGAGGCGCTATCGATGGTGATACGCTGGCCCATATCCCAATTGGGATGCGCAAGGGCGTCTTTCACGGTCGCTTTGGCCAATCGTTCAGCTGGCCAATCCCGCAATGCTCCGCCCGACGCGGTGATGATCACCTGTTCAACCGCGGCAATGTCTTCGCCCACCAGCGCCTGAAACACGGCCGAATGTTCGCTATCGACCGGCAGAATTCGGGCGCCATGCGCGCGGGCCTCGGCCATTAAAAGCGGGCCAGCGGTGACAAGGCTCTCTTTATTGGCGAGGGCAAGGGTGCGCCCATGGCGCAAAGCATGAAACCCCGGCGCTAGACCTGCCGCGCCAACGATAGCGGACATTGTCCAATCTGCGGGCCGGTCAGCCGCCTCGATAAGCGCTTCTGGACCAGCGGCCACTTGTACAGATGTGCCTGCAAGTGCGCGGCGTAGGTCCGGTAGAGCGTCCTCAAAACACGTAACGGCGATCTCAGCGCCAAATTCTATGGCATCTTGGGCCAGTTGGCTGATATTGCGCCCCCCGGTCAGGGCTACAATTCGGTAACTCGCCCGATCGCGGCGGATCAAATCGAGCGTGTTTTGGCCGATTGATCCCGTCGCCCCAAATATGCTGACAGAGCGGGTCACTGCAGGAAATGCCCGCCAAAGATCATCGCAAGCGTAGCAACGGCCCCTGCCCCGGCCATCGCATCAAACCGGTCAAGAATGCCGCCATGTCCCGGGATTAAGTCCGAGCTATCTTTTGCCTCAACCCGGCGCTTAATTGCGCTTTCGATGATATCCCCCATCTGGGCGGCGAACGCCAAAACAGGGGCAATGATCAAGACCATCACCGGCTCAAACCCCAATATCGCCCAAGACACCAGAGCGGCGGCAATCCAGCCAGCGATCGTGCCGGACCATGTTTTCTTGGGGCTGACGCGTGGCCAAAACTTTGGCCCGCCAAGGATGCGCCCGGCAAAATACCCGGCGATATCACTGGCCACGACAACGGCGACAACGAAAGCCATAAAGATAATGCCATACATAATGCGCAGATAAAGAAGGCCGATTACGGCAAAGAGGAAGAGGGCGCCGTAGGTGGTGAACACCCATCGATGGTCTTCTGGAACGTTTTGCACGGCCCCAAGCAAGGCAAGGCCCAAAAACGGGATAACCCAAGGCGAAAACAGCAGGTTTTCCAAAAACCCATCGCCAAAGCCAAAGGCAACGATCTGCGCCATCATGGCAGCAACAAGACCAAGCGCCGTAAAGCCTGCAGCACGCAGTGGTGCCGTGCCGCCCAGCATGCGATGCAATTCCCAAATGCCAATCGTGCCTATGGCCAAAAGGCCAGTCATCAGAACGAATCCTCCGAAATAGACCATTGCCGCGCCAGCACCGGCCAATAGCCCCCCCCAGAGCGCACGGGGGCCAAGGTCATTCCATGTATTAGTGGTCATGCTTTTACTGCACCAAAGCGCCGATCCCGCCGACCGAACCGCGACAGCACCTTTTCGAACTCGGCTCTGGTAAAATCGGGCCAGAGTGTATCGATAAACTCATATTCTGCGTAGGCTGACTGCCAGAGTAAGAAATTAGAGATCCGCGCCTCTCCTGACGTCCGGATCACCAGATCAGGGTCCGGCAGGTAGATTGTATCGAGGTATTTTGGCAAGGTCTCGTCATCGATACTTTTGGGGTCCAGCTTGCCCGCCGCTACATCATAGGCCAGCCGTTTCGTCGCTCGTGCAACTTCATCGCGGCCACCATAGTTCAGCGCGATGGTCAGATGGGTGCCGGTGTTGTCAGCGGTCAAAAGCTCCAGCGTATCCATAAGATCCGTCAGGCGATCATCCAGACGAACCCGGTCGCCAATAAAGCGCACCCGAACGTTCTTTTGATGCAGCTCTTGCGTCTTTGCCGAGATGAACCGCTTGAACAGCCGCATAAGACCGCCAACTTCGGATTGCGTCCGTTTCCAGTTTTCCGTCGAAAACGCAAAAATTGTCAGGTATTTCACGCCCAGATCCGGGCATGCCTCAACAATCTCTTGCACGCGTTTAGCACCGGCATGATGGCCAATTAGCCGAGGGCGGCCCTTTTGCTGCGCCCACCGGCCATTGCCATCCATGATAATGGCCACATGGCAGGGGGCGTTATGTTCAGGGGAACTTGTCATACAAGCGGCCTCCGTTAGCTGGCTTACCAGGGTCCGGCAGGGTTACACCTGCATTATTTCTTCCTGTTTCACGCCCAAGTTTTCATCCACTTTGGCGATATTGGCATTGGTCAGGTCTTGAACTTCGGATTCCCAAAGCTTCTGATCATCTTCAGACATTCCGTCAGCCTTGGCTTTCTTAATCTGGTCCATCCCATCCCGGCGGACGTTTCGGATCGAAATTCGAGCACTTTCGGCATATTGCGCGGCAACTTTGGTCAGTTCACGGCGCCGCTCTTCGTTCAATTCAGGAATAGGCAACATGATGATCGTGCCATTGGTCTGAGGATTAATGCCCAGCCCACTTTCCATAATCGCTTTCTCGACTTTTTGAACAAGCGACTTGTCCCAGACGTTAATCGTCACCATACGCGGTTCGGGCACGTTTACCGTGCCAACCTGATTGATCGGTGTCATCGACCCGTAGGCGTCAACCATAACCGGTTCGAGCATCGAGGCCGACGCCCGCCCGGTGCGAAGCGACGCAAATTCCGTACGCATCGAACTTATCGCGCCTTCCATGCGGCGCTCAAGATCGTCGAGGTCAATTTCAATATCGTCTGACATGCTCGTCTTCTCCGTCAGGTTATTTTTCTTTGCTTGGCGCCATTATCGCGGCTTAGCAGACCTTTGTATAGGTGCCTTGGCCGCTGAGGATTCCTTGGAACCCGCCCGGCTCATCCAAGCTAAAGACAATGATCGGAACGTCATTCTCGCGCGCCAGTGCAATCGCGGATGCATCCATGACACCCAGATGCTGTGCCAGCACATCATCGTAGCTGACCGTTTCATAGCGCACGGCGTCGTCATGCTTGACGGGATCTTTGTCGTAAACCCCATCCACCTTGGTGCCTTTAAAGATCGCCTGACAGCGCATTTCATTGGCGCGAAGCGTCGCTGCGGTATCTGTTGTGAAATACGGGTTGCCTGTGCCCGCCGCAAAAATCACCACGCGCTTTTTCTCAAGATGGCGCACGGCGCGGCGCCGGATATAGGGCTCGCAGACCTGATCCATCGGAATGGCGCTGATGACGCGCGTGTGGATGCCCAGTTTTTCCAGCGCGCCTTGCATGGCCAGCGCATTCATCACAGTCGCCAACATGCCCATATAATCGGCCGTCGTGCGTTCCATCCCTTGTGCGCTACCCTGCAGGCCTCGGAAAATATTACCGCCACCAATGACCATACAGATCTCGACCCCTAGGGAATGAACGGTCTGAACTTCCTTGGCGATGCGTTCAACCGTTGGCGGGTGCAAGCCAAACCCTTGATCCCCCATAAGGGCCTCGCCTGAAATTTTGAGCATGACGCGGGAATAGGCGGGGTTTTTCGGATCTGCGGGCATCTTGTGAAAGAACCTTCTTTTGCGTTGGAATGCAGCTTTTGCGGCTGGCGGCAACATGGCCTAAAACCCCTTTGGGTTCAACGGCAAATCCGAAGTGGTATACCAACTTCGCAAGTGCAGCAAAAAGGTCGTAATGCATTGATAGATATAGGTTCTCTTTCTATTGAACTACCGATTCTCATTGCGGGGCCTACTGCATCGGGCAAATCAGCCTTGGCGTTAGAAATCGCAGAAACCCAAGGCGGGGTGATTGTGAACGCCGATGCGTTACAGGTCTATGACGGCTGGCGCGTCCTGACGGCGCGCCCGTCAGCCCAAGAGGAAGCCCGCGCGCCTCACGCCCTTTATGGGCATGTGCCGTTTGATGCAGAGTATTCGACGGGTCATTGGCTCCGCGATGTCTTACCCTTTTTGGAAGGCGGCTCGCGCCCGATTATTGTCGGGGGCACCGGATTGAACTTTGCGGCCCTCACTGAAGGCTTGGCCGAGATCCCTGCAACGCCGCCCGAGGTGCGTGCGCGCGGCGACGCGGAAAGCCATGCCGCAATGCTGGCTTTGCTGGATGAGAAAGACCCAATTATCGCCGCACGGATCGACCGCCAGAACCGAATGCGCGTTCAGCGGGCCTGGGAGGTTTTGACGGCAACCGGGCGGGCTTTGTCTGAATGGCAGGCCGATACGCCGCCGCCCGCCTTACCGTTGGATCGCTGCCATAGCTTTGTATTAAATGCGGAAAAAGTCTGGTTGGCAGATCGCATTGAACGCCGTTTTGACATCATGATGGCGGAAGGCGCCTTGGATGAAGCCCGCGCATTGGAGCCACACTGGGGCCGCGCAAGGGGCGCTGCAAAGGCGATTGGCGGCCCAGAGCTTATCGCGCATCTTCGCGGAGAGATGTCACTAGACGCCGCCCGCGATGCTGCAATTATCGGCACTCGACAATATGCAAAACGTCAACGAACATGGTTCCGGGCGCGGATGAAGTCTTGGCAATCGGTCGAGCTGCCCTAACTCGGGTAAAAAGGCTTTTCTTTCACTTTTCGAACCTTTACGGTTCTGCTCTATGCAGACAAACAGCTACACCGTGACTTCTTTGGCGCAGATGCGCACCCGCGCTGAATGGCGTCACGCGACCTTGCATTCCAAACCATATCATCAGCTTTTCTGGTTCACGCGCGGCCAAGGCCGCTTTACCATCAGCGCGGTCACCCGCGGATACGGGCCAAATACCGCCGTTTTTGTGCCGGCTGGCACGATGTTATCGTTTGAGCTGGGCCCACAGGTTCAGGGCGTGGCTCTTCAATTGCCTTCCGACGCGGCGCTGGCTTTGCCAGAGCTTCCCTTTCATATCCGCGTCACAACCGTAGACGCGCAAACTAAGTTCAACAGCTATATTGATATGATCGAGCGTGAATTGGCCGACCAAGCCCCTGCACGCGCGCAGGCTCTGACCGCGTGGGGCCTTTTGATTTCCGTCTGGATGGCCCGTCAATTGGCCCATCAATCTGGCCAGATCCGCCGCGAGAAAACCCATGCATTAGCCGAGCGCTATGCCAGTATGATCGAACGCGGGTTTCGCGATGGGTTTAGCGTGGCCGATTACGCTTATAACCTTGGCGTTACGCCCACTCATCTTTCACGGATATGTCGAGAATCCGCCGGGCGCCCGGCCCTTGCTATTTTGCAAGAACGTGTTGTGCATGAAGCTTGCAAAATGCTCGTTGATAGCGAAATCCCGGCCCAAGAGGTTGCCAAATCACTTGGCTATTCATCACCGGCTTATTTCACCCGCAGCTTTTCACGGCTGACCGGGCGCACTCCGTCAGAGTTTCGCCGTCTTGCCCCGATGCAACAATCTCTGCGCGGATAGAACAACGCACCACAACTCACTGATAAAAAAAGAAAAAGGGGGAGTTTCCACTCCCCCAGTTTCGCTGTTCAGGCTCGTCATTTATACCGCCCGTGTTTTTTGCCTGCGGCCTGAACCGCGTCGGGGGCGAGCGCACCCGCCCCGTGTCTCAGATCCCGCGCCGGGGCAATTGGCGCGACACCCGATCTTGGTGAATGGGGAAATCTCATCAATGAGATTTGTAAAATCCGTCGACGGATTTTCCCCCTTCGTTTAGCTACAACCCGAGGTCGCCCCGCAGGTGTTGCATTTCATGCAGGTGCCGTTCCGCACCAGCGTGTAGTTTCCGCAATCACCACAAGGATCGCCCTCATAGCCCTGCATTTTTGCCTTTGATCTTGGGTCCAACCCAACGACGCCCGATGAAACCGACGTGGTTGTTGTCACCGATGCGGCTTTTGTTTCCGGCACCAAGGTTTCCAATGTCGCCACCGGATCGCCAGTGATGGAATTCAACGCCGTGATATCCCCTGCTCCGCCTTGCAGAACCACCAGCTCTTGCTGAGGAACCCGCTTGCGCAGATAACCCGACGAGGACAGCTGTTTCAGCACCTCAAGGGGTGAGTTGCCTTGGCTTTCTGGCACTTCGTTGAAATTCGAAACGCCCTCTTCCTGACCACGGCCAATATCGTCAAAGCTCGCGCCTTGTGGCTTCACATGCGCCAGATCGGTGCGATCAAGATAGCTGACCGCCAATTCGCGGAAGATATAATCAAGGATCGACGTTGCGTTCTTGATCGAGTCATTGCCCTGAACCATGCCCGCAGGCTCAAACTTGGTGAAGGTGAAGGCATCGACAAATTCCTCAAGCGGGACGCCATATTGCAGGCCCACCGACACGGCGATTGCGAAATTGTTCATCATCGCCCGGAAACCGGCGCCCTCTTTGTGCATATCGATGAAAATTTCACCAAGGTTGCCGTCCGAGTATTCGCCTGTTCTCAGGTACACTTTGTGACCGCCAACCATCGCCTTTTGGGTATAGCCCTTGCGGCGATCCGGCATCTTCTCGCGATGCGCTTTGATCACTTCTTTCACGACAATCTTTTCGACGATTTTTTCCGCCAGAATTGTTGCCTTTTCCTGCGGGTTCCCCGTCTCTAGCGTTTCTGCCGCTTCGTCATCATCCTCAACCAAAGCAGCCGCGAGAGGTTGGCTCAACTTCGAGCCATCGCGATAGAGCGCGTTGGCTTTCACGCCAAGCGACCAGCTGCGTTCATAGGCTTTCTGACAATCTTCGATCGTTGCGTCATTCGGCATGTTGATCGTCTTAGAGATCGCACCGGAGATAAAGCTCTGGGCGGCCGCCATCATGGTGATGTGGCTGTCCACACTGAGGAAGCGCTTGCCTTTTTTGCCGCACGGGTTGGCGCAGTCAAAAATATGGTAATGCTCTTCTTTCAGATGCGGTGCGTTCTCCAAGGTCATTGTCCCGCAGACATGGTCATTGGCCGCATCAACATCAGCGCGGCTGAAGCCGAAATGGCGAAGCATGTCAAAGCTGGGATCATTCAGTTTGGCAGTCGGAATACCGAGTGTTTTCTGACAGAAATCTTCGCCCAAAGTCCATTGGTTGAAGACAAAACGGATATCAAAGGCCGATGGAAGCGCGGCTTCGATCTTTTCAAGCTCGGCGTCACCAAACCCATGTCCGCGAAGAGTTGTGTGATTGATCAAAGGCGCATTGCCAAGCGTGCCATGGCCAACCGCATGAGAGGTGATTTCTTCGATTTGTGACGAGGAATACCCCAGTTTCTCAAGTGCTGCCGGAACAGACCGGTTGATGATCTTGAAATAACCGCCGCCGGCAAGTTTCTTGAATTTCACCAGCGCGAAGTCAGGCTCGATGCCGGTTGTATCGCAATCCATAACCAGGCCGATGGTGCCAGTTGGGGCAATTACACTGACCTGCGCGTTGCGATAGCCATGTTGTTCCCCCAGTTCCAGCGCCTCATCCCAAGACTGCTGTGCCAAGGCCACCAGTTCGGAAACCGGGCAATTGGCGTGATCCAGAGGAACCGGATTAACAGCCAGCGCCTCATAGCCTTCTTGCGCTCCGTGCGCCGCGCGGCGGTGGTTGCGGATCACCCGCAGCATGTGCTCAGCGTTTTTCGCGTAACCATCAAAGGCACCAAGTTCCGACGCGATCTCGGCCGAGGTGGTATAGGCCACACCAGTCATAATCGCCGTCAGAGCGCCGCCAATGGCCCGGCCTTCATCCGAGTCGTAGCCATGGCCCATATTCATCAAGAGCCCGCCAATATTGGCATAGCCCAGACCAAGCGTGCGGAAATCATAGGAAAGCTGCGCGATCTCTTTTGATGGGAATTGCGCCATCATGACCGAAATCTCTAGCGTCAGCGTCCAAAGACGCGTGGCATGCATATAGGCCTCGGCGTCGAACACACCATCTTTGAAGAAGGTCAGCAGGTTCATCGACGCAAGGTTACAGGCCGTATCGTCAAGGAACATGTATTCCGAACACGGGTTCGAGCCGCGAATGGCGCCATCTTCCGGGCAAGTATGCCAGCTATTGACGGTGTCATGAAACTGGATACCGGGATCGGCGCAGGCCCAGGCGGCGTGACCAATCTGGTCCCAAAGCTCGCGCGCTTTCACGGTTTTGGCAACATTGCCGCTGGTACGGTTGATCAGGTCCCAATTGGCGTCTTCCTCGACGGCTTTCAGGAACGCATCCGTCACGCGGATCGAGTTATTCGAGTTCTGACCCGAGACCGAATTATAGGCTTCGCTGTCCCAATCTGTGTCATAGGTCGGGAATTCGATCGAGGTATGGCCCTGCTTTGCGTAATCCAGCACTCGCTTGATGTAAGTCTCAGGGATTGAAGATTTTTTCGCGCTGCGAATTGCCGATTTGAGGCTCGCATTCTTGGCAGGATCTACCGCGTCTTCCAGAATGCCGTCCCATGCGCTGATAGCAGCGAATATGCCGTTCAGCTCACGCTCGTGCATTTTGGATCCGGCAACAATCGAAGCAACTTTCTGTTCTTCGAGAACCTTCCAGTTGATGAATTCTTCGATATCGGGGTGGTCTGCGTCAACAATAACCATCTTCGCCGCGCGGCGCGTGGTGCCGCCCGATTTGATCGCACCTGCGGCCCGGTCCCCAATTTTCAGGAAGCCCATCAGCCCCGAGGATTTCCCGCCGCCCGACAGCGACTCGCCCGCCGCGCGCAGCGACGAAAAGTTGGTGCCAGTGCCAGAGCCATATTTAAAGAGGCGCGCCTCACGGACCCATAGGTCCATAATGCCACCGTCATTGACCAGATCATCCGAAACCGACTGGATAAAGCAGGCATGGGGTTGTGGATGCTCATAGCTGCTAGTGGATTTGGTCAGTTTACCGGTCTTGTGGTCGACATAGTGGTGGCCCTGCGCCGGGCCATCGATGCCGTAGGCCCAGTGCAGACCGGTGTTGAACCATTGCGGGCTGTTGGGCGCTGCCATCTGGCGCGCAAGCATCAGCTGCATTTCGTCAAAATACGCGCGGGCATCGGATTCGTCGGTGAAATAGCCACCTTTCCAGCCCCAGTAGCACCATGCGCCTGCCAAGCGGCGGAACACTTGCTTGGCCGAAGTTTCGCCGCCAAAGCGTTCGTCTTCTGGCAGGTCTTGCAGGGCCTTATCGTCGGGCACCTGACGCCAAAGGAATGATGGAACGCCTTTTTCCTTAACGGGCTTCAGAATCGCGGCAACACCGGCTTTGCGAAAGTATTTCTGAGCTAGCACGTCTGACGCGACCTGACTCCAGCCCACGGGAACTTCCAGCTCGTCCAATTTGAACACGGCTGTCCCATCCGGGTTTCGAATCTCTGACGATGTCAGGGTAAATTCCAGACCTGCATAGGCCTCTGCATCCGCGGATGTGAATCTGCGTTCAATTTTCATGGCTGCCTCTCAACCTTATTAAATGCGGCGTGCCAGCGTTATGATCGCTCTTGCCGTCTCGTTTCCGTCCCATGCAGGGCAAATCTCACCTGTCTCGAGCCCGCAAGCGCCCAAGCGGGCCGCGTGACGTCGGCCCAAATCGTCGTGAGGAAAATTATGCCCCTTCTCCCGCCAAGGCTCACTATATTTAGTGCTAACGCCTCCGGCCCGCACAAGGTGGCGTATTCGGACCTAATTGGTCAACGGTATTTTTTGGCATTTTTGTGACAAAAAACTATTGCAATGAGCGACCAGAATATGAGCGGGGGCCAAGAGGCGATTCATCCCCAGAGGGCGAAATCAAAAAATCCCCAGTAAGCTGGCCCCTTTAGCGTGCGACGCTGGATTTGATCCACAGGGAACCGGATCAGGAATATTCATCCGCATTCTTCTAGAAAAAACCAGATATTGTGTCATTTTCATCAAACGACGCCAACAACCTACCATAGCTAGAATAGCTTTCCTAAGAATCGCAGCGTTAGATTCGGCCCAGATAGGCGGCAACCTCAACGATCTTCTGGCTGGCCCTGCCTTGGCGGTATAATCCCAAATGTCGAAACTTTTGCAATCGCGCCCCCGGTCTTAAACCCGACATCGATGCAAAACCGTTCAGAATCTCACGATTCTCGGGCGTAAGACGATGTGCCGATTCCATGAGCGCCTTGGTGTTTTGGGCGCACCATTCTTTTAGCTGACCGTCCAATACTTGTTTCAGCCGCAATGCCGACGCCATCCACCCGATATTGGTTCCAAAGAGGTTTTCCCCGTGCTGCCGGTACAGCAAAGATGGCTGCTCATCGCGCACCACCTTTCCGCCTGCCCCCGAAATCACCTGATAGAGCCACCAATCATGTGTGAAGGGTCCGCCCACAGCCAAAGCCTCGGCCGCAGCGGCCTTGGCCAATTGCCACCCTGCCCGGTTCAACAGCATCGTATTACCACCGGCGACGCTTTGAACCAGAGCGTTACGAAAGCTTGGCAAACGATTGAACCGCGGCGAGCGCACTTTGTTGTTTAACTCATCATCAACGATGTAGGATGCGGTGCCCAACAACATGGGTTGGTCCGGCGAAAAGGATGACAAAGCCGCGATGGCGCGCTCCAGCTTTTCTGGCAGCCACACATCGTCTTGATCAGAAAAGGCCACAAAATCCGGGTCTCCTTCGAGATCGCGAAGAAGAGACAGGAAATTTACGGCGACACCCGCTTTGGGCCCCTGAACAATGCTAATTGTCTGAGGCACTTCAAGCGCAAAGGCGGTGATCAGCGACGCCGAAGCATCGCGCGACCCGTCATCAGATGCAATCAGCCGCCAATCTTGGTGGGTCTGCGACACGAAGCTATCCAATTGCTGTTCGATAAATTTTGCGCCGTTATAAACGCCCATCAAAATCGCAACATGCGCCGTCATTTTTCGTGTCCTGCATTTTTGCCAGGCTGCGCCTTCAGGCGTGGATATGTCAGGCACAGTCGCCAGATCCAAACAACGTCGCGCTGTTTCAAGACTGTTTTATTATAGAATATGTGAAGATTCCAGTAGGATGGACGGATCGCACCACTATCATTACCCAACCTAGTCAAAGATTTGGTTGGTAGACTTACGCCCAAATCCACCGAGTAGATTTAGACGTGGATTGGATGGAAGTGGTCGGGGAGGCGAGATTCGAACTCACGACCTTCTGTACCCAAAACAGACGCGCTACCAGGCTGCGCTACACCCCGACGACGCTTCTCCTAATCAATGTTCGCAGAAGATGGAAGAGCCTTTTTGCACACGACGAGCCTTTTTACTCACAAACCCAAACTGCCAAATCTTCGTCCACCGAAAGGTGACGCATTTCGCTGCCTGGAACGATCCCCAGGTTTGCGGACATGCCGCCATTTATCTCTAAAACATAAAGAATATCGTCCCCACCGGGGATTGGTGTCAGATCAAGCGGCACAGCGTTTTCATGGATGTGCTGCACAATCCCGGTTTCATCGATAAAAATCATATCGAGGGGAATCAGCGTATTTCGCATCCAAAAAGACACCGATTGTGGCTGTTCGTAGATAAACAACATGCCGGCTGACGTAGACATCGACTCGCGATGCATCAGGCCCAAAGCCCGCTCATTCGCGTCATCTGCAATTTCTATGCGAAACCGTGCTGTGCCCCAATCGCCTCGGAGTTCAAGACGATCTTCAACACAAGCAGAATGGGCGGCGCCGGCCCAAAGCATGGCGCCACCCACGAGATGCGTAAACCGCATGTTAATCCTCTTGGACAAAATCCCAGCTGCGTACTTCTGCAGCCATTCTGCCACGCGGCCCGTCGATGACTCGCATCGACACCGCTTCTCCAGGTTGCAAATCCGATAGCCCATAGCGTCGCAATACCTCAACATGCACAAAGACATCCGCAGAATGCCCAAAGACGTTGGCAAAGCCAAAGCCTTTCGCCTTGTCGAACCATTTTATTCGCGCAGCGACAAAGGGTGTGCCATCGGGCACCTCCATCCAATCTTCATCCTCTTCCCCAACCATTTCTGGATCGGGAGGTTCAATAGAAAGGATCTGCTGCGCCTGCGCGCCACGATCGGTTTGCTGTACTATGACCTCGATTTTTGCGTGATCTGCCACTGAGCCTTGCCCGAAATTCCTTAGCACATTTGCATGCAAAAGAATGTCGGGCCCACCCTCGTCAGCCACGATAAAGCCAAAGCCTTTTGAAATGTCGAACCACTTAACGGTACCTGCTACTAACGCGCCTTCTAGACGCTCTTCATCCGCCATGGTCGTCCCAACCCTTAGTTCGCGGTCGTGTTTTGATGTGCCCCCATTCCCACACTGCCGGTTCGTTAACCAATCCGCAAGCAAAACAAACTCAACAAATTCATACACTTACTGTGCAAGTTTGAGATTTTTTTGATGATTGGTCAAGATTGTAAGCCAGATTACGTTAATAATTTGTTAAGGATTAAGGCGCTGAATCTTCCATCCGGCGCCATCCGAATCGCGGCGCCATTGAAATCGGTCATGCAAGCGAAATGCGCCGTCAGCCCAAAACTCAATCTCGATTGGCGTAACCTTGTAACCTCCCCAAAACGCAGGCCTTTTCGGTGCGTTCCCATGCCGGGCCGTAACCTTTGCGACCTCTGCAACCAACGCAGTTCGAGATGACAGGGGCTTGGATTGATCTGACGCCCATGCGCCAAGCCGACTTTTCAACGAGCGCGACGCGAAATAGGCATCGGCTTTCTCGCCAGCGACCCGCTCTACTGTGCCCCGCACCCGAATCTGTCGCCTGAGGCTTTTCCAGTGAAGCACCAAAGCCGCTTTTCCGCTTGCATCGATTTCTTGCCCCTTGGCCGAGCCATAGTTGGTATAAAAAACGAAACCATCCGGCTCGATATCTTTCAACAAAACCATCCGCACATTTGGCATACCTGTGGAATCCACCGTGGACAGTGCCATTGCGTTAGGATCGTTTATCTCGCTGTCTTCTGCCGCGCTTAGCCATGTCCGAGCGATCTCAAACGGATCCTCGCCTGCAAATTTATCGCTTCTGTCGCTCATTTTCCGTCGCTCATACCTAAAAGGGGATCAGCAATAGCTAGTCCGCACGGTCGGGCACGGCAACCCGCCCAGCTAAGCTTGATGCAGAGGATGCAATGCACTAAAGGATGCCGGGTACAAGAAACACGCGATAACAGAGGGTGTCGAGATGGGTTTAATGGATGGAAAACGCGGGCTGATCATGGGGCTTGCCAATGACAAATCCATTGCATGGGGCATCGCTAAGGCCTGCGCCGATCAAGGTGCAGAGCTTGCGTTCTCCTATCAAGGGGAACAGTTGAAAAAGCGTGTTGGGCCGTTGGCCGCACAAATTGGCACCGATGTTCTATTGGAATGCGATGTAACCGATGCCGCGTCGATTGATGCGCTTTTTGCCGAATTGGAAGCCAAGTGGGGCAAAATCGACTTTGTAGTGCACGCCATTGGCTTCTCGGATAAATCCGAGCTGCGCGGGCGTTACGTTGACACAAGCCCCGAAAACTTCCGCATGACGATGGATATTTCAGTCTATTCGTTCACGGCCGTATGCCAGCGCGCAGCCAAGATGATGCCAGATGGCGGGTCGCTTTTGACGCTGACCTATTACGGCGCCGAGCAGGTGATGCCGCATTACAATGTGATGGGTGTTGCCAAGGCCGCGCTAGAGGCATCGGTGAAATATATCGCCGAGGATCTGGGCAAAGACGGTGTGCGCTGCAATGCCATTTCCGCCGGACCAATCAAAACGCTTGCTGCCTCGGGCATCGGTGATTTCCGGTATATTATGAAATGGAACGAGCTAAACTCGCCCCTGCGCCGCAATGTGACCCAAGAAGAAGTCGGCAAAGCCGCGCTTTACCTCTTGTCTGATCTGGGATCTGGTACCACGGGTGAGAACTTGCATGTGGACGCCGGTTATCACGTTGTTGGGATGAAGGCCGTTGATGCGCCCGACCTGACCCTTGAGAAAAAAGGATAACTGCCATGAGCGCCACCCGCCTTCCGCATGAAAAAGGGTTCCACATCAGTTGGGACCAAATCCATCGCGATGCGCGGGCTTTGGCCTGGCGGCTGGATAAGCGCGGGCCGGGTGAAAATGGCTCTTGGTCGGCTGTCGTGGCTATTACGCGGGGCGGAATGGCGCCAGCTATGATTATTGCGCGGGAACTGGATATTCGCACGGTCGATACGATCAGCGTCAGATCCTATCATCATCAAGATCAGGGTCAGGCCGAAGTTCTGAAACAGCCAGACCCTGAAATGATGGGCGATGGCGAAGGTATTTTGGTTGTCGATGATCTGGTCGACAGCGGCAAAACGCTGGAACTGGTTCGTAAAATGTATCCCAAAGCACATTTCGCAACGGTCTATGCAAAGCCAAAAGGCGAGCCGCAGGTCGATACGTTCATCACCGGTGTCAGCCAAGATACGTGGATCTTTTTTCCTTGGGACATGGCATTGCAATATGTTGAGCCATATCGCGGAACCGACTGATATAATTCAGTAAAGTCTGCCTTTGCGGCATGCGCGGTCAAACCCGCGCAGATGCCTTTCAATGCGCCTGGCATCCGCCGTTACAGCTTTAGCGCATCTTCCAATAGCGATTTGACGGCATCCATCGGCACATCTGCTGTCACGAACGCATCCCCGATGCCGCGCGCCAGAATGAACCGCAGCTTTCCGTCGATGACTTTCTTGTCCTGGCCCATCAGGGCAACCAAAGCCTCGGCATCCGGCAGATCGCCGGGAATGTCGCTAAGGTTCTTTTTGGTGCCCATCCGCGCCAAATGCTCGCGCACGCGGCTTGGTTCTTCTTGGCTTACCAGCCCCAGTCGATACGACAATTCAAACGCCAACGCGCAGCCAATCGACACGCCCTCCCCATGCAAAAGGCGGTCCGAATAATCCGTTGCCGCCTCAAGCGCGTGGCAGAATGTATGGCCCAGATTTAGCAACGCGCGGTCACCTTGTTCCGTCTCGTCGCGCGCAACAATATCGGCCTTCATTTGCACGGACCGTGTCACAGCCTCTTGCCTTAGGGCCTTATCGCCTTGCGCCATGGCCGGGCCATTGGCCTCGAGCCATTCAAAAAAGGTCGCATCGCCCAACAGCCCATATTTCTGGACTTCGCCATACCCAGCCAGAAAATCGCGTTTGGTCAATGTGCCGAGGACATCGATATCCGCTAGAACCAGCCGCGGCTGATGAAAGGCCCCGATCAGGTTTTTCCCAAAGGGCGAATTAATCGCGGTTTTCCCGCCAACCGAGCTGTCCACCTGTGCCAGCAACGATGTTGGGATCTGAACAAACGAAATGCCGCGCCGCATAATCGCGGCAGCAAAACCAACCAGATCGCCAATCACACCGCCGCCAAACGCAATTACAACGTCCCGGCGCTCGGCTTTTTTCTCAAGCAGCCATTCGGTTGTCTGGGTCAGATATTGCCAGCTTTTGGTGCTTTCTCCGGGCGGGAGCGTCAGAACATCAGCCTCAATCCCGCTTGCGGAAAGACCGGCGATAAGCGCCTCAAGATGCAAATCCGCAACTTGTGATTCTGTAACAATAAACACCTTTGGTCTGTTCAGGATCGGCGCAATTTCGGCGCCTGCAGCGTCAATGAGACCAGACCCGATCCGCACATCATAAGACCGATCCCCCAAGGGGACATGGACAACCGACAACGTCATTTAGCTCGTCTCCAATACGCCGGCATCTGCCAGCCGGTTGATCACCGCATCTGTGGTTTGATCAATGGACCACTGCGCTTGAGTTGCCACCTGAAACGCCGCCTGCTCATAGGCGGGGCTACGGGCCTCCAGCAATTCTGACAGGGTCTTTTTTGGGTTAGGTGTCCGCAAAAGCGGCCGAGTGTCTTTGTGGCGCACGCGCGACCACAAAAGGTTCAAATCGGCCTTTAGCCACACAACTGCGGCTTTTTCTGCAATCATCTTGCGGTTGTAGTCTGAAAGCCACGCACCGCCGCCGGTCGACAAAACACACGGCGGCCCTTCAAGAAGCCGTTCAATGACCTGCGTTTCTTTTTCGCGAAAGAACGGCTCACCGTAGCGTTCAAAAATTTCGGCAATCGACAGCTTTGACGCGGTCACAATTTCGGCGTCCGAATCTTCAAAAGGAACACCCAATCGCGCCGAGAGAGATCGACCAATCGCGGTTTTTCCCGCGCCCATCATGCCCACAAGCACCACGGTTTTCGTCAATTTTGCCTGCATCTCTGGCGCTCTTTCGCCCATGTTTAAAAAATTCATCCCTCGGACTGGCGCAATTCGCGCTCAAATGGCTTATATTGATTTCAAAGCGGCGGCAAACGCCGAATTTTAACCAAGGGCAGGTTTGGGGACATATGATAGGGCGGATCATCAAATTGCTGATTTTTCTGGCGGTGCTTGGGCTAATTGGCCTTATTGGCTATGCCTATTCGGGTCTGATGCACCCGCAAACGCGGGAAATTACCCGTCCGGTTGAGTTGGATGTGGATTAAGGCTCTCAGCGCGGCGCTGGTTTCGCTCTTGCCTTGGACGGCTGTGGCGCAGGATGACCCCATCGCGCCGCCCCAATGGCTGTCGGAAACCTTGCTCAACCCGCATGGCAATGTGGCAACCTCTGCCCTGCCATCGCAGATTACAGCGATGCCCATTGGCGCGGCCCAATTGGATGCTGTTGGAATTCTGTCTCCGATCCAAACGGGCCTGCCAGCAGACCTTTGGGCAGGCAGCAGCACTGCGACTTTGTCCAATCTTTTCCGTAGCCAACCTGATATCGGCCTGCCAGCCATCCAGGGCTTCACGACGATGCTTGCATTGGCCGAGTTGAACCCGCCGCCCGATGCAACATCCGCGTCAGAGCTATTCCTTGCCCGGCTTGATCTGCTGCTATCACGCGGCGCGATTGATGCGGCTCGCGCCATGATGGAACGCGCCGGGCCCACGTCGCCGCAAGTGTTTCGGCGCTGGTTCGACGTCAGCATATTAACGGGGCAAACCGACCGTGCTTGCGCCGCGATGCGCGCAAACCCTGATATTGCGCCCTCTTTTCCAGCGCGGATTTTCTGCCTTGCGCGCAGCGGCGATTGGTCAGCGGCTGCGCTTTCGCTCGGCACCGGTGAGGCGCTTGGCTATATCACCACAAATGAAGCCGATCTGATGGCCCGCTTTCTGGATCCAGAGCTGTTCGAAGGTGAGCCGCCGCTCGCCCCTGATGCCAACCCGACGCCGCTTTTTTATGAAATGCGTGTTGCTATCGGCGAACGCCAAGGCGCGGCCACCCTGCCCCTTGCTTTTGCCCATTCTGATCTTTCCTCAATCGCAGGTTGGCGTTCACAATTGGATGCGGCTGAACGGCTGGCCCGGTCTGGCGCGCTGACACCTGATGCGTGGCAAGTGATCTATACCAGCCGTGTGCCGTCTGCCTCGGGCGGGGTATGGGACCGCGTGGATGCGGTACAGGAATTTGATCTGGCGATTCTAGCGCAAGACCCCGAAGCTATTGCCGAAACCATGGCTGATGCTTGGCAAGCCATGCAGGAAGCCGAACTTGAGGTCCCATTTGCCGAAGTATATTCCGAGCGCTTGTTGCGGATGCCATTGACTGGCGAGGACGCTATTTTGGCACGGCGGATCGCGCTTTTGTCGACCCGATATGAAATTGCCGCACAGCGCGCGGTTCCCCAAAATGATGATGAGCGGTTTCTATTCGCGATCGCCCGCGGCCAAACGCAAGACCTTGCGCCCCAAGGCCCGCTGGAACAAACAATTGCCGGCGCGTTTACGGCCACTGGCATCCCTGACCGGTACGCGCGTTTTGTCAACGAGGATCAGGTTGGCGAAGCATTGCTACGGGCCTCGCTGATTTTAAGCGACGGGATCGGCGACTTGGACGACATGCAAGATGCGCTACGGCTTTTCCGGGCCATGGGCCTTGAAACCGTCGCCCGGCGCGCCGCTCTGCAATTGATCATTCTGGATCGCCGCGGATGAGCCGGTCTTGGATCTCACCCTTTCTTGACGCCCAAGCGGCTGAACTGAACGCCTCGGAAAACACGTTGTTGGCCTATGGGCGCGACCTAAAGGATGTGGACGGATGGCTCACAAGGCATGGCGCGAATTTCGAAAGTGCCACGCGCGCCGAACTTGAGGCCTATCTTATTGCACTTGATGGTGCGGGAATGGCGCGCTCGACCCGCGCGCGGCGACTTTCTTCTATCAAGCAGCTGTATCGCTTTGCCTATGAAGAGGGCCTGCGCAGCGATAATCCAGCCCTACAAATCAAAGGTCCGGGCAAAGAAAAATCGCTTCCCAAAACTCTAACTATGGAGCAAGTCGACTGCTTGCTGGATGCTGCCGAAACTCATGGGCGAACCCCAGAGGATCACGCCCGAAATACTTGCCTAATGCAAGTTCTCTACGCCACTGGAATGCGCGTCACCGAACTTGTGTCATTGCCCGTATCAGCGACACGCGGCGATCCGCAATTGCTGCTTATTCGCGGCAAAGGCGATAAAGAAAGGCTCGTGCCGCTATCCCCGCCTGCGCGACAGGCCTTGTCTGATTGGCTGAAAATTCGTGACCAAGCAGAAGATGCCGCACGGGCGAAAAACGGTACCCCGCCGTCTCGCTTTTTATTTCCATCACATGGCAAATCTGGGCATCTGACCCGAATTCGCTTTTTCACGCTGATTAAGGAAATTGCTGCGGCGGCTGGGGTCAATCCCGATGATGTGACGCCTCACCGGCTTCGGCATGCTTTTGCAACGCATCTTTTGCAAAACGGCGCTGACTTGCGTGCGATTCAAACCCTATTGGGGCATGCCGATATTGCCACGACCGAGATCTACACGCATGTCCTTGATGAACGGTTGAAGACCTTAGTTTTGGACCATCACCCCCTCGCAAAATCCTGAAACGCCCCATGATCGCGCCACAATCGCCTGCTAGATATTCGGAAATTCAGGCATGAGACCAATGGCAGAGCTGGCAGAGATTAAAACCACCGCTTGGGACGTGATCGTCATCGGCACCGGAATCGGTGGCGGGACGGCAGGGCGTGCCTTGGCCGAAGCTGGCCTTAAGGTCCTCTTTTTGGAAATGGGCCGCTCAACCTATCGCAAAGAAGAAACCAGCATAGATCAAAGCGCTTTCGACCCCGTCGCCCGCGCCATTCGCGGCCTGTGGCCAGTTCCGGTAGACGCCAAGATAAACGGCACGCCGCAATCGGTTTTTGCGCCGCTTGGATCAGGGCTGGGTGGGTCGTCAGTGTTTTACGCCGCAACGTTGGAACGGCCCGAACCGCACGATCTGGATGATAGCGCCGCGCGGCGCCATCCGACGGGCGGCTGGCCTGTCAGCTTTGCAAAAATGCTACCGTGGTACGATAAAGCGCAGAAGATTTACCATGTGAACGGCACACCTGACCCGCTTTCGGATCAACCAATCGATGCGTTGCGTGCAGGCCCCGCCCCCAGCCCCGGCGACGCGGCCATTATCGCGCGTTTACAGGCCAATGGATTGAATCCTTACCAACTCCATGCCGCAATAGCGCGCCTTCCGGGCTGCGCGGAATGTTTAGGCCGAAAATGCCCCCGTGCCTGCAAAATGGACGGTCGATCCGCCGGGGTTGAACCGGCCTTATCTACGGGGCGTGCGGCTTTGCTAACGCGGTGTGAAGTCACCCGCCTAAACTTCGATCAAGGACAGGTCACCAGCGTCACGGCGCGGATCGACCAAGAGGATGTCACCCTATCAGCCCCGCATTTTGTTTTAGCCGCAGGGGCGCTGTCGTCGCCTCGGATCTTGCTGGCATCCACCAGCGAGGCCGCCCCAACCGGAATTGGCAATGGCGCTGACCAAGTTGGCCGCAACCTGATGTTCCACCTCAATGAAATGTTCGCGATTTGGCCAGGGAAGTCTGCAGGCGAGCCCGGCCCCTCGAAATCAGTCGGGTTTCGGGATCTCTATTTTGCTGAGGGTCAAAGGCTTGGAATGGTGCAAGCAATGGGCGTGGATGTCGGGTATGGAGAGATCGTGCATTACCTGCGCCAGCGTGTTGAAAACTCATCTTTAAAACGCGTTCCCGGCGCATTGGATGCCACCCGCATACCCGCCGCCATTGGCGCGAAACTGCTTGGCACCGCCAAGGTTTTTGTCGGTCTGCTTGAGGATCTGCCCTATCCTGAAAACCGGGTCCTTCACGATCCGGAAGATACGCAAAAAATCACGCTTAACTATCAAATATCAGATGAGTTGATGTCGCGTCGTCACCTCTTTCGGCGTTTGATCAAACGAAGTTTTCGCGGCACCCGAACCGCCTTTTTGAATCAGCGGGCAGAGCCCAATCTCGGGCATCCCTGCGGCACGCTAAAAATGGGCGAAGACCCTAGAACTTCTGCCACGACGCCTGATGGCCGGGTGCATGGCGCCAGCAATCTTTGGGTCACGGACGCGTCGATCTTTCCAACATCTATGGGCGTAAATCCGAGCCTCACCATCGCCGCAAATGCATTGCGCGTAGCCGACAACATCCTTCAATCCGCCAAGGGGGCCTCATGAATCTGACCGATGGAATAGCCGTCATCACAGGCGCCAGCGGCGGTCTTGGCCGCGCTTTGGCCGTGGAAATTTCTCAGCACATGCCGGTGGCGGGCATTGCACGCAATTTGGCGGCGCTGGATGAAACCATGGGGCTTTGTAAGGCCGGGAATTTCCATAGCGTGGATGCCGATGTTTCGAACATTAACTCCGCACTTCACGCCATTGATAACGCGTCCAATATTGGAACCATAACACTCCTAGTAAACAACGCCGCCGCCTATCCAAGGCGAGATTTCCCAGAGGAAACCGCGGAAAGTTTCATGGCAACCGTCAACACCAATTTGGGCGGCACAGTCGCCTGCACCCGCGCGGTTTTGGACGGGATGCTCGAGACCGGTTTTGGTCGGATCATGAATGTCTCAACCTTCGCCGATATCGCACCTTTGCCCGCCTCTTCCGCCTATGCCGTTTCAAAAGGCGCGCAGCGGATTTTCTCGCGTGCGCTGGTTGCCGATCTTGGGGATCGTTTTCCGAATATTGTTATCAATGACTGGATGCCCGGAATGCTCGCCACGCAAATGGGCATCCCGGATGGTTTGCCACCCGAAACCTCAGCCAAATGGGGCGCGAAATTGGCGCTGTGGCATGATCCAAGTTTGACAGGAACCGTTTGGGAGATGGGCCAGGAAATCCCGCCAGCGCGATCTTTAAAACGGCGTATTGCCGATAAAGTCTTGATGCGCAAAAGCCCTGCCGCGCGGTCCTTGGATTAACGCTGGCGGAAACTGCGCCACATATGGCCCGGCAGAATTTGGAAGGACAAAACGTATCGCGCATACATGCGCTTGGGATTTTGCAGAAGCCTCCACAGCCATTCCATCGCGATACGCCGCATCCATTTTGGCGCACGTGTTTGATGTCCTGAGAAGAAATCCAAGCCCGCGCCAATCGAGACAAAGCCCATTTGGGGGACGATCTGGCGGCCTTTTGCGGCGAAAAGCTCTTGTTTTGGCGCCCCGAGAGCAATGAAACAGAGCCCAACACCGGCCGCGCCCATGTCTTTAAGCATGGCCTCGGCGGCCTCTCCGGTTGGATCAAATCCCATGGGCGGCGCGATCATCGAGGCGATCTCAAGCCCCGGTACGGCATTACGCAAATAGTCAGCCGCGCCCGAGAGCGCGTCGTCTGAACTGCCAAAGAACCCAAGTTTGACCCCCTCAGCCGCCGCAAGCCGCGCCAGAGGCAAAATCATGTCCGATCCCGGCATAAGATCAATCGCCTCGCCTGCCAGCGCGTGGCACCACACAATTGGGTTGCCATCCGCGGTGATAAAATCCTGAGCCTGATAGGCCTCGCGGAACGGGGTCTTGCCCTGTAGTTTCACGAGGTGGTCAAGGTTCAAGGTTGCGAGCGCAAACCCCTCACTTGCTGCGAATCGGCCCTTTAGGGCCGTTTCCAAACTGGCCCAATCCTTGATATTGACCTCAATCGATAGATGACCGACCCGAAACTGCACTAAAACCCCCGTCTTCCGCGGTATCCCGCCTTATTTTTTGTCTTTCTTGCCTGCTTGCACAAAACCGTGCGCCGTCGGACAAACTGTTGCCATGCTTTTACGATCAAATCGACCATAACGAAAAAAGAAAGTTTGAGCGCGATGAGCAGTCACGCAAAGCATGGTGCCAATTCGGCGCAAGGGGTGACCCTTGTGGGCGCTGGATTTGTGGCTGATCTATATTTGCGCAGTTTGAAAACTTTCCCCGATATTCGCATCAATGGCATTTATGATCGCGACCCCGCCCGCGCAGCAGCCTCAGCCGCGCATTGGGGGCTGACGGCCCTGCCCGATTTGGATGCGGCCCTTGCCGCCACCGCCAAAACTGACCTGATCCTTAATCTCACCAATCCGCGCTCGCATGCAGAGGTGACGCGCCATGCACTAATTGCAGGCAAGCACGTCTTTAGCGAAAAACCGATGGTTCTTACGCTCGAGGATGCACTTGAGCTTATGGCGCTGGCCAAAGCAAACGACGTGCAACTGGCCAGTGCGCCCTCTTCCGTTCTCTGCGAGACAGCGCAAACGCTTGGCAAGGCCCTTAGGGATGGCACGGGCGGCACTCCGCGCCTGATTTACGCAGAGCTCGATGACGGGTTCATTTCGCAAGCACCGGTAGACAGCTGGATCAGCGCCTCGGGCGCGCCGTGGCCCTTTGCCGACGAATTTCAGACCGGCTGCACCTTGGAACATGCCGGGTATTACCTCGCATGGCTGATTGCGCATTTTGGAGCTGTGACAGAGGTCACAACCACCACGGCCGAACTTGTGCCGGACAAACTGGGCGTAACAGATGGCGCGCCTGATTTTTCGGTGGCCACTTTGCGATTTGCAGAAGGCCCTGTGGCCCGGCTGACATGTTCTATCGCGGCCCCACATGATCACCGGATGACAGTGATTGGCGATGACGGCGTTTTGAAGATCCCCCGCGCTTGGGACAATTCAGCGCCGGTGAAATACCACAAACGCCTGCGCATTCGGCGCCGCCTGCTGGAACATCCCTTTGGGCGCCGCATCAAGCTGGGCGGGGCGACTCACCCAAAGGTCAGCCGTGAAGGTGCGGCATCGATGAATTTCGCGCTCGGCCCCGCAGAAATGCTGGACGCAATTGCCCATAATCGCGCCTCGCGCCTATCGGGCGATTATGCCCTTCACCTGACCGAGGTCACTTTGGCCTGCCAGACAAATGGCGTGCACATCATGACCACAGCCTGCAAAAAGATGGAGCCGATGCCATGGGCGCGCTGACGGTTTTGATCACCGGGGCCTCGGGGCGTTTGGGGCAGGTTTGCGTGGCCGAGGCTTTGGCGCGCGGATATAATGTTCGTGCCCTGTCGCGGTCCGGTGTCAGCCCGGCAGGCGGTGAGATCGTTCAGGCGGATCTGTCCTGTGATCCCTTGAAACCTGCTTTGGACGGCGTTGATGCCATCTTGCATCTTGCCGCCGGAATGACCGGAAATGCCGAAGACATTGAGCGCGACACGGGGCTAGCCACGATGCGGCTTTTGTCGGCGGCCAAACTGTCTGGCACCCCTAAGATCGTGCTGGCCGGATCGATCGGCGTTTACGGAATTGCCTCTGTCGAAGAGGGGCATGTCGTAAATGAACATAGCCCTGTTGAGACAGAACCCGAAGGAAGAGACAGCTATACCCGCAGCAAAATCGCGCAGGAACTTATGATCCGCGAAAGCGGCCTTCCCTTTCAAATATTGCGAATAGGCGCGATTTGGGGGCCGGGGCAGCTATGGAATGCACATCTGGGGATCGCAAAAGGCCCGCTATTGGTCCGGGTTGGGAATGAAGGGCAAATCCCACTTGCTCACATCACCCGCGCTGCAGAAGCGATGGTCGCGGCCATCACATATGACGGGCCAGACCGGGTTTTCAACATCACCGATGACGATCTTCCAGACCGCATTCGGTATCTCAAAGCGCTTTACGCATCGGGATGGCCAAAGATGATCGTGCCGATCAGCTGGCGCTTGCTTGATCGCATCGCTGCCCCAACTGGGCGGCGCGGCCTTCTAAATCGGCCAACGCTGCATGCCCGGATGAAGCCCGTCGCATGGTCGAATAAACGTAGCCTTTCTGCCCTGAACCTGTCTTCGCAGCCCGGTTTTGATGCGTTGATGAGCGACGCTTTGGCTCAGGAGGTGCGCGCATGAAGATCGCATACCTCACCGGAGAATACCCCCGCGCGACAGATACGTTCATTCAACGCGAAGTGGCCGCACTTCGCCAAAATGATATCGACGTTGCCACATGTTCGATCCGCCGGACATCTGCCGATCATCTGGTTGGACGCGAACAAAAAGAAGAGGCTGCCCGTACCTTCCAAGTATTGGGCGCCACCGCCAACCCGCTGACCGCGCTTGCCGCACAGGCATCCGCCCTGCGGCGTCCGGCGCGGTACGCCAAAGCACTGGCCCTTGCGTGGCGCAGCGCCCCTAAAGGTCTGAAAGGTCGGCTCTATAACCTGATCTATTTTGCCGAGGCCGCCGTTCTTGCCCGCCACATGCAACAGGTCGGCGCGACCCATCTGCACAATCACATCGCCAAAAGCTCTTGCACTGTGGCGATGTTGGCATCGGCCCTGTCTGGCATCCCCTATAGCTTCACACTTCATGGGCCTGACATCTTCTTTGCGCCGGAACATTGGCGGCTTGATGAAAAAATCGCCCGCGCCCGGTTTGTGGCCTGCATCAGCGAATTTTGTCGGTCGCAGGCGATGCTTTGGTCAGAGCCATCGCATTGGGACAAGCTGAAGATCATCCATTGCGGAGTTGAACCAGATCGCTATGCGCCGGGGGATCGCACCGGAACCAATTTGCTTTTTGTGGGCCGTCTTGCCGCGGTGAAGGGCGTTCCGATCTTGCTTGACGCCTTCGCCAAATCACGCACCGCTCAGCCCGATCTGACGCTGACCTTTATCGGCGACGGCCCGGATCGCGCCCAGTTGGAAACGCGCGTTACAGAAAAAGGGCTAGGCGATGCGGTGACATTCCTCGGCTATCAATCCCAAAGCGCCGTGGCAGAGGTTTTGACCAAAACCGACGCGCTTGTCTTACCGAGTTTTGCAGAAGGTGTTCCCGTTGTGTTGATGGAAGCATTGGCCGCCCAAACCCCCGTGATCGCCACTCAAGTTGGCGGCGTGTCCGAACTTGTGAGATCCGGCGAAAACGGGGTCTTGGTGCCGCCCGGCGACACGGACGCTCTGGCTGACGCAATCGTGGCCCTTATGGGGGACGCGGATCTGCGCGCCCGGATGGGAAACGCAGGCCGCAAGTTGGTTGAGCGTGAATTTGATATCGCCAGCGAAGGCGCAAGACTTGCGGGCCTTTTGACCTCTGACCCCTTGCCAGACGGCAAAAGACCGGGGGGTGCGGCATGACTGGGCAAATCGCAATTGTCGCAATTGGCCGCAATGAAGGCGACCGTCTGAAAGCCTGCTTGGAAAGCCTTGAATGGGCGGCGGCCCGGTTGGTCTATGTCGATAGCGGATCAAAAGATGACAGCGTCGCCGTCGCAAAATCGGCTGGCGCATTGGTGGTAGAACTCGACCCGTCCCTACCCTTTACAGCAGCGCGTGCGCGCAATGCAGGGTTCGAGGCGCTTCGCCGCGACGGCCTGCCGGAATTCGTGCAGTTCTTGGATGGGGATTGCATGTTGCGATCCGGGTATCTCGACAAAGCGCTAAGCGCGATACGCGCGGATGTTCAGCTGGGCATTGTCACCGGGTGGCGCGCCGAAATTGCGCCCGAGTCCAGTATCTATAACGCAATGTGCGATCATGAATGGCGTCGCCCGGCCGGGCCGATTACGGCTTGCGGCGGGGATATGCTGGTGCGCAGCGCCGCTTTTGAAGCCGTGGGCGGGTTTAATCCAAACGTGATTGCCGCCGAAGATGACGAGTTTTGCCTGCGCGTCGGGGCCGCCGGGTTCTCGCTTTTGCGAATTCCCGAGGAAATGTGCCTGCATGACGCCGATATGCACAGCTTTGGCCAATGGTGGCAGCGCACGATCCGCAATGGTCATGGCTTTGCGCAACTTGGCGATCTGCATGGCGACCATCTGGCGCGCGAACGGCTAAGGGTTTGGGTCTTTGGTCTTGCTTTGCCCCTGACCTTTTTGGCAAGCGCTCTGGTCTTGCCCACGCTTTGCCTTGTGGTTTTGGCCGCCTATCTGGGATCGTATCTGCGCTCGTATGGCGGGCTACGCCGTGACGGTCTTTCCCAATCACGTGCGGCGCGTATCGCGGGGCTGCTAACCGTTTCGAAATTTCCAAATTTGATCGGCATGTTAACCTATTACCTGCGCCGCGCGCGGCAGCGGGACATGCAGATTATCGAGTATAAATGAGGGTATTGTGACAGGTTCATCTACAAAAATCGGACTGATTGGCGCGGGTTATATCGCCAGCTGGCATGCTGAGGCCATTCAAGCGACACCGGGCATCGAGGTTGCTGCGATATGCGACAGAAATCTGGGCGCCGCAGAGGCATTAGCGGCGGGATTTGGCGCGTTATCCTTTGGCTCGGTTGAGGATCTGATCGCGTCGAAGACCTGTGACGCGGTCCACATCCTAACGCCCCCGGATCTGCATAAAGACCTTGCGATCGAGTGCTTGAACGCCGGGTTAAATGTACTTGTAGAAAAGCCTGTTGCGCTGTCGGCTGGTGATACGAAAGCGATCCAGGCCGCTGCCGAAAAAGCGGGGCAATCTTTTTCTGCAGGACATAACTTCCTTGGACTGCCGCGTTATGAAGCGCTAAAGGCAAAGGTTGATACCGGTGCGCTCGGACGCATCTCTCATGCCGAGATCAACTGGGCCCTGCCCCTCGCCCCCTTACGATCTGGCCCCTATGGGCTGTGGCTCATGCAAGAGACCCGCAATCTGCTGCTGGAACTTGGGCCGCACCCCTTTTCCTTTGCCGTTGACCTCTTTGGGGCGCTCGAAATCTTGACCGTTACAACCGGACAAGAGATTACCCTGCCCGGTGGCGGCACGCGGCCGCAAAGCTGGCGCATTCAGGCGCGGGCGGGCCATGTCGACATCAATTTCAACCTGTCGCTGGTAGAAACCGTCGATGATCGCTCGGTCACGCTGCGTGGATCGACTGGTACTGCGCGGTTGGATTACGCGGCCGATACACTGCAAATCACCCGCGACAATACCGGCGATCTGGTGCTGAACCCCCTCCGCAAATCCATTGCGCAATCGGCGGGACATTTGCGTGAAGGCATTCGCAATGCAGCGATTCAAATGGCGTCGCTTAACCGCAGATCCCCTTATGGGCAGAGCTTTCAAGGGATGAACCGCGCGGTTTATGGCGCGCAGGGTGATACCCGTTTCTCTGGTGACGCTGCCGTTGCAGTGATGAATGCAATTGAATCCTGTCTTTCGCATCTTCCCCAGCCCAAAGCACCGCCAGTCATCACCGGAACCCCAACCCCATCAGTAATGGTCATCGGCGGCACAGGTTATATTGGCCGCAATCTGACACGGTCCTTGGTCTCCAAAGGGCATGATGTCCGCGTGCTGAGCCGGGGCAATCATGGCCCCTTTGCCGATATTGCGGATCACGTCGAAATCACCTCTGCACCGCTGAAAGATCGACAGGCAATGGCTGGCGCGATGGAGGGTATTCACACCGTCTATAACCTTGCCAAGAGCATGGATAAATCATGGGACGCCGCACTTAAAAACGATGTAGGCACAGCGTTGTCTGTGGCAGGCGCTGCGCTTGATGCCGGGGTTGACCGTCTGATTTATACCGGAACGATTGCCTCCTACGACATGTCCGACCGCCAGACTGTTATCACCGAAGACACAGAATTTGGTGACCTTGAAGCGCGCAACCTTTATGCGCGCTCCAAGGCTGAATGCGAGGCGCGGTTGAAAGACATGGCCGCCCAAGACGGCCTGCCCCTTATCATCGCCCGCCCGGGGATTGTTGTTGGCGGCGATGGCCCGTTGCAACATTGGGGCATAGGCCGCTGGCATGGGCCCGGCGCGGTCAAGCTATGGGGCTATGGGCGGAATAAATTACCCTTCGTTTTGGCTGATGAGCTGTCTGATGGCCTGATCGCGATGATGGAAACTGAAGGCGTCATCGGCGAGAGTTTCAATTTGGTTGGCGATCCACTTTTGACCGCTCACGACTATTTTGACGGGATTGCCAAGCGCTGTTCGGCCCGGATGCGGGTCAGCTCGGGTGCACTTGGTGCAATGTGGGCAGCAGATGCGGTGAAATACGGGCTCAAGCGCTACGCGCTCGGGCGCAAAGACGCCGTGCGCCCTTCGCTGGCCGATTGGAAATCACGGGCACATCTTTCGATCTTCGACAACAGCCACCCGAAATCACGGTTAGGTTGGCAGGTTGAAGCTGATGGCGAGGCATTCCTTGATCGTGCGATTGACCCCGTGGCCCTCTTTGGTGTTTGACGTTAGGGCAGTGATCACTCGAATTTGGCTTAATTCCGCCCCTTTTTAAGTGTTTACTACGCAGACCGGAGCGTGAATTCCGGTGACAGGACGAATAAAGACGATGAGCAGTCAGAGAAACAACCTGGGCGAAGATAGCCTGAGAGGCAGTGACCGTGAAAGACGGACACTGGAAGAACGGTTGCGCGCTGCGTTGACCGAGGGTGTAGATCTGGTTGAGTTGCCTGACGACAGCGTTGGAGCGCCGCTCGAGCTGACGGAAAGGCTACCCGAGACGCAGCCCGAGCGGGCTGTGGACGTGACGCATCAAATTGAGCCTGAAACACCCATTGCAGCACCAGAACCAGCAACTGCGCCAGAGGTCGAAACCTCAGAAGATCTTGCCGATAGTTTTGACGACAATGACATGTCAGGCGGCCATGAGGAAAATCATCCCGCCGCTTATTACTGGAATCAATTGCCCCGGATCCCTGTTGAACCGGCGCGCCTTGAACGTAATCTGGTGATCACGGCCAATCGCCATGATCCGGCCCATGCCGCCTTTGACGTGCTGCGCACCAAGATCGTGCAAGCCATGCAGGAAAACGGATGGAGTCGCATTGGGATCACGTCGGCCACGGCGGGGGCCGGGAAAAGCTTTACCGCAATCAACCTTGCCGTAACCTTGTCGCGCCTGCGCGAGTTTAGCACGATCCTGATGGATCTCGATCTGCGACGCCCCGGGTTGGCCCGGACGCTTGGTTTGCGCGATATGCCAGCCACTGCCGATTTTCTGCGTGGTGAAATTCCGGCCGAGGATTACTTGTCTGCCTTTGCCCCAAACATGCTCAATATCGGCGACAGATTGGCCGTTGGGGTAAATGGACGTGTCGATGATTATGCGTCCGAGCTGCTGCATAATCCCGAAAGCGCACGTGTCATCGAAAAGATGAAAAAAGATTTTGGTGCGGACCTGCTGCTGTTTGATCTACCGCCAGCGCTGGCCATGGATGATGTTCTGGCCTTCCGTCCGCATTTGGATTGCGTGCTGATTGTTGTGGGGGGCGGCGAAACCCGCACACGTGACATGCGCGAGGTTCAAAGGCGTTTGGGTGATGATTTGCCGATCCTTGGCGTTGTTTTGAACAAAGCCGATATCGACGAAGGCTCTACCTATTCTTACGGCTACTAAGCCTTATTCCGCAGGCATATTTTCAGCACGACGCGCTTCGACAACGGTGCGCATGCGTTCGGTCAGGGCCACAGACATGTGGCGTAGATAAACCGCACCCGCAACAATCGCGGCGACCAATCCACTAATCCAGATCAACCGGCCACGCCTGCGCATGGTATTCGACTGCAAATTCGGGATTGCGATCACGGGCAGCACGCCCAGCTCTTTTTCAAGTTGTCCAGGCGTCCGAATGCGCCCATCAATCATTTCCAGTCCAACCGCTGCACTCAGAGCCAAGAACAACACAACAAACCCGCCGGCAAAGGCAATTTTCCGACGGGATGCTGATATAGAAAACTCAGGTGGGATAGCGGTTTCTAACACTTCAAAGCGTTCCGCCTGATTGCGGGTTTCCAACAGCTGGTTCATCGCAGCTTCGGCCCGGCGCGTGGTAATCACGCCAAGTTCGTCCTGCAACTGTGTCAGCTGGCGTTCATAGCCGCCAATTTGCCGTTCAATTTCTGGGCCCGCAGCAACAGCGACGTTAATTTCGGCAATTGCTCCGTTTACCAGATCAAGCCTTTGGGTCAGCAGTTGTGACTGTCGCTGTAGAGCTTCTGCCAAAATCTGGCCCGAGCTAATCTGCAATTCCACAATCTGTTGTTCAATCTCGATCCGGCTTTCCTGAAGACCCGCAAGCTGTGTGCGCTGTGTCGCAATCGCGGCTGGAAGCGAGCCGGCATTTTCTTGCTGGAATGCCGAGAATTCAAATTCAAGCTCGGCAATCTGATCGCTGAGGCGGGTTTCCTCGGCAACAAGAAATTCCAAAGTGCGGGCCGTGCGACCCGACGTACGTTCTTGGGCCTCGGCCAGAACTTGCTCGAGAAACATATTCGCCACGTTCGCGGCCATAACCGGATCATCCAAACGCACCATGATAACCAGACCAGAAGGATGGACATCGGAACGCCACGCGTTTGCAGCATCAATGAGTTCAACAATTTCAACCGCGCCGCGCATCAGGGACACACGTTCAGTGATACTTCCCGCCCCCAAGAACAGGTCATAGGATTCCAACACGCTGATAATGTGATCGCGCGACATCAACTGTTGTTCGATAAGATCCAGCTCATTGTCCGTATCCAGCGGTCCCGTTGTCGCGCCAGTCGTGGAGGTGACCTGCTGCATGACCTGCGGGGCTTCGATCTGAATAACGGCCACTGCTTCATAGACGCGCGGCTGATTGAGAGCGTGGAAATACGCCAAGGGCATGCCGATCATCAGCACCAGCAAGATGATCCAAATCCGCCGTTTCAAAACGCGCGGAATATCAGATAGTGATGTGATCGGACCCATTGGGGGCGCTCCCTTCGAGAGCAAACGCCATACGGCGCGGTTTACACAAAAACGGCCCCCGAAAACCGGGTGTGCCGCGTTACGTTAGGCGGCCCCGCCCCCGGGGATGCCGCAACTTCGCCTCAATTTAGCGGAATTTTTGCCAAAAATCCAAGGGAACCACCTTGTTTTACTGGAAACATTCCATTTCCATATCGTGAACTCCGGCCTTATTTGCGCCACATTCCACGCGTGCCGGCAAAGCCATGAAGGTCAAAACCATCCCTCTGAGCCTTAAAACTTGCCCAGACAGCACCGATCCAGCTGCATAGGGGCCAAAGTCACGGGCAAGATGGGCGTCAAAGCGGTTAAAATCCTCGGACAGGTTAATTCGCATTGCATCAAACCCATCGACCCGGCGGGTCACAGGGTAGAGCGCTTTATAGCTGGCCTCTTTGGCTGAGAATACAATCTTCGCCACTTTCCCTTGGATTGAAGTATCGTGTTTTCTAAGCTCAGCGCATTCGGATCGTGACATGATTTCAGGCCAGAGGCATGGCTCAATCGGATCCAAACTTTCCAAGTCGAGACCCAAACCTGACATTGTCGTTGCGCGCGATGCCACGGCTAAACATGTTCCGTTGTGATGGGTGATCGACCCTGTGACGCCAACCGGCCAAACCGGGGCGCGATCTGCGCCCATCGGGATCGAAAATGGAACAAGACCAATATTGCGCAGCGCTTTGCGCGCCGCCGCGCGTCCACCGGCAAATTCCGCCTGACGCGCAGGCGTTGCGCGTTCAAGCGCCCTGCCTTCACCCGGCCAAAACGCGTGATCTTCTGAACTATGAGCTTGGCCAAAGCCGATCCGGCCATTGCGCCAGGATTTTTGCATTGCGTCTTCAAACATCAGGCACCTCTTTTCATACGGGCCGCCCGCATTTCGCGGCGGCGCGACATCGCATCCGTTCTACTTTGCGCGCGTGCATTATTGGCTGCAGGCAGAACAGATGGCTCGGGGCTGGTCACAACCGGCCCGCTTAATTCATCAACCCGTGCGGCCAGACCCGACAGCGTCGGGAACCGGAACACATCGGTGATTGACAATTTGTTTGCTCCAAGGGCCTCTCGCATTTCGCGATGAGCCTGAACCGCAAGCAACGAATGACCGCCAAGATGAAAGAAGTGATCTTGCGGGCCAACGGATGCCACCCCTAAAATGCGGCTCCAAATCTCGGCAATTTTGGCTGCAGTTCCTTGTTTTATTGGCGATGTAACAGCGCTGAGCTGCGGACGAGACACGGGCTCTGGCAAGGCTTTGCGATCAATCTTCTTGTTCGGGGTAAGCGGAAATTCATCGACTTTCATGAAACGCGCCGGAACCATATGAGCGGGCAATTCCGCAGCAAGGCGTGCGGCTAGCGCCTGTTCATCAATTGCAGTTTCGGCCAGATAATAGCCGACAAGCTGCATATGTCCGGGGCTGGCTTCATGCGCGACCACAACCGATTGGCGCAGACCAGAAAAGCCTTCCATAGCGGCTTCAATCTCGCCCAGTTCAATCCGGTATCCCCGCAACTTGATTTGCCCATCCGCGCGGCCAAGAAAATCGAGCGTGCCATCGGGCTGCCAGCGGGCCAGATCGCCAGTGTGATACATGCGATTGCCGTCTCGGAATGGGTCATCCACAAACCGTTCGGCGGTCAAGTCTTCGCGCTGCCAGTAGCCGCGCGCCACGCCGTCACCACCAAGGTAAAGATCGCCGGCCACACCAATCGGGGCGGGCTGCAAAGTTTCATCCAGAATATAGGCTTGAGTATTGGCAATCGGGGTTCCGATCCCGGCAATGTCTTCACCGCCCTTGACGGTCGAGGTCGTCGACCAAATCGTTGTCTCGGTCGGGCCATACATGTTTTCGATATGAGCCTTCGTCGCGCCTTGCAGCTCGGACACCAGTGACCCCGGCAACGCCTCGCCCCCGATCATCAGATATTTCACCTGAGACAGCGCCGCTTTTGCTTCATCATTGCCGACCAGCATCCGCGCCATGGAGGGGGTGCATTGCAGATGGCTGACATTGTGACGGATAATTTGAGCTGCGATAGAAAAGTCATCTTCGGCCAGTTCGGTGCCCAAATTGGATTGGCGCAGAACCTCGGCCAATGGGCGCAACCCGTCCAGTACCAATTGGCGCTCGATGCCGAAATCGACGAGGCAGGCAATCTCATCGACCCCAATGCGCTTGAGATCCTCGACCCGAGACAAACAATCATCAACTGTGCCGAAAAGCCCCGACTCTTCGAAGTACCGCAGAAACGCAAATTCAAGGATCGCGTCCAGTTCGTCTTCGGACAACATGCCAAGATCAAGCTGCATCGGGGTATCCACCCCTTGCGGCTTTTTGAAAGCAGGGAATGCCCAAGCAAATTGTTTGATCAACCCGGCGGCCGAGCGCAGATAATCTTTCATCGGTTCGCGCGCGATAGCTTCGGCCTCATCGCGGGTTTCTGCGACAAAGGAATGCAGCATCAATGTGACCCGGTGATTTTCGGGATCATGGCCAGCGCCGCGCAACGCATCGTGGTAGATTTTGATCTTTTCGCCGACCTCTTCAATGCTTTGCCCCAAAAGGTGAGTCAGAACATTTGCGCCAATCTCACCGGCTTCGCGCCATGTCGCGGGATTGCCAGCAGTTGTGACCCAAAGCGGCAATTCCTTTGAAACGGGCCGCGGCTGTGTCAGAGCGGCATGGGTGGAACCATCGGCCAGCGGAAATTCGACTTCTTCGCCGCGCCAAAGGGCACGCACTTTATCGATGGCGTCATACATCGCAGGCTTGTTTTCGGGCGGCGTGTTTTCAGGTCGCAGCAAGAAATCATGGGGCTGCCAACCCGAGGCGATGGCCATCCCCGCCCGTCCATTTGTCAGATTATCAATTACAGCCCATTCTTCGGCAATGCGCGCCGGGTGGTGCAATGGCGCCACGCAAGACCCGGCCCGCACGCCAATATTTTGAGTCACAGCGGCAACCGCCGCCCCCGTCACCGAGGGGTTAGGGTAAGGGCCGCCAAAGGCATGAAAATGCCGTTCAGGCGTCCAAACCGCACAGAACCCATTTTGATCGGCAAATTTCGCGCCCTCCAGCAACATCGTGTATTTGTCGCGCCCAACGCCATCATCATTGCCCCAATAATACAGGCTAAATTCCATCCCGCGCCCGGTTTGGTTTATGTGACCATTAGAGACAAGCGCCCGGTTTTCATCGCCCGAGATGACAACCGTCAAACCGCGCGTCAGGGTCCAGAACAGCTCCAGCACCGAAATGTCGAAGCTCAGGCTGGTCACAGCAAGCCAGTGATCGCCGGGTTGGTGAGGAATGCGCGCATCCATGCCCGCAAAGAAATTCACCACGTTGCGATGCTCAATCATTACGCCCTTTGGGCGGCCGGTCGACCCAGAGGTGTAGATCAGATAGGCCAGATCTTTCGACGTGGCTTTAGGCTCAGGTTCGTGAGTTGGTGCATTTGAAATACGCGGATCACTCATCTTCAGAACCGAGGCCTGATTGGCGGGCATATGCGGGGCCAGATCATCGCTGGTTACGATGATTTTTGTGCCGCTATCCTCGATATATAGCGCGACACGGTCGGCCGGGTAATCGGGATCAAGGGGCACATATCCTGCACCAAGTTGCATGATGGCCAAGGCGCCAATCACGAGTTCGGCCGAGCGTTTCAAATGCAACCCAACAAGATCGCCGGGCGCGACACCCAGTTCGGCCAAAACATGTGCGGTCTGACAGACACGCGCATGTAGATCAGCATAGCTTAGCGCCTGGCCTTCAAAAATAAGCGCATCGGCGTCCGGGCTTTTTTCTCTTTGAGCCGCAAAAAGCGAGGGAATGGACGCGCTGGTGTCATAAGGCACATCCGTCGCCTGCCATTGCGTCAGCATCAGATGCGCTTCGGCTTCGGACAGGACGGGCAGATCCTTTGCCTCTGCGGTTTTACCTGCCGCCAAAATAGTGTCGAGGCGCTTAACCATAAACGCAAATTCTTCGGCGCTGATCCGTGCCGGATCACCGATCAATTGGGCGGCATCATCGCTGAGCGTTACAGCGGCAAGATCGCTTGTGTTAATTCCGAATATTGGAGCAGGCAATGAGGTTTCACCGCCCATACGCGCCAGCAAATCGACCGCAAAAGGGCCTTTGGATTCTGCTTGGTGCAATGCGCCGATGAACCCATCCGTAACGTCATTTACCGTGCCGCTTAAATCGACGCGCACAGGGACAAAGGCCGAAGTGTATTTTGGGGCATCCGAATGCAATCCAAACGCAATATCAATCGCCTCTTCGCCATTCATACGAGCCGCAAGAATGGCAAACCGGCCCTTAACGTCATCAGCTGTCATGCCGGTTGGCACGTTGATGTCGGCGCAAAGCTCGGCATCTAGGGTGGTGCCAGAAAAACTGAACTCACCCGCAAAATAGCTCTCCAGCTTACCCCGCCAGAAAGCATCGTTTTTGGCTGCGCCCCGTAGCGCCTTTGTAACTTGATTTGCATAATTTTGATCGATTGCCGGGACGTGTTCCGGCAGATCATTGAGAGCCGCCGCATTGCCGTCGACCGTCGTGATCTTCGACAACATCACAGCGCCGTCGCCGGAGGCCACGATAATACTGTCATCCGTCCGACTTAAAATTGTTCCGGCAGCACCCGCGCCATCTGCAGGCTCCGCTTGGCCTACTAAAAAGAGATCAGAGTCCGTTTCCAACTTCGCAATAGCAAGTGGGTTCCAATAGCCGCCGTGATCCAATGCTTTGATAAGATTGCAAATCTCGCTCGACTCTTTCCTAAAGTCGATCGTCGCGCCACAGGCTGGACGATCGATTAATCCAAAATAGCTACGTGCGGTCAAATCTTGATCGCGAAATTCGACATTGCCACGGGCCAGCATGTCGACCAGCTTGGGAAAGCTCTCCATCGCGGCCGCAAAGCATTTGGTATTAAGTGTAAGGGCCGTTTCTCCCGGAGCCGTCTCAAACTCGCTTTGCAGCAGAATCCGGCCTTCATCAACGCCGCCTTCGATCAGATGCCATGTGATCGCGTGACGCGGCTCGCCTGCGATCAACGCCCAAACCGGTGCGTTCAACCCTGCATAACGCGGCAAAGGGCCGTCATGGAAATTCACAGCGCCGCGTGTTGCTTTGTTCAGTACCTCTGCCGGGATGATGTCCAAATTTGCGATCGAAAGCAGCCAATCAGCTGATACATCGCCCAATCGCTCGGCCAATCCAGCGCCCGGCATTTCGTGACGGATACCAGCCGAAGCCGCCCAATCCACCATATCAGGCAGCCGCGACACAACCAGCTCGATCCGATGACCGGCTGCAATCAAATGTTTGGCGCTGTTCAGCGTCAGAGTGTCATTCCCGATAACTATCGTTGAAATAGAAGGCATTACGTAGCTCCGTTCATACGGGTCGCCCGGGTTGTTGCCGGTTTCGGCTTGGGGCGGAACTGGTGTCGAATAAGGTCACGAAGGAAGTTCGGGGGATCAGACGGTTTGCGTCCGGTCACACTGCACCGCACGCGGTGCAAAGCGCCGCCCGCTAGATGCGCCATCAGGGCCAGACTTGCGTAGAAACGCCCATGCGTCTTGCGGAAATAGTGCCGGCGCGAGTCAAACCAATAGCCGGGGGTCTGAGCCCATTCTTTCATACCGGTCGATACAGAGCCGATATGCGTTACAACGCTTTCCACAACAAAAACAACAGAATAACCAGCGTTCTTAACACGATTGCAAAGGTCGGTTTCTTCAAAATAGAGGAAGAATGTCTCATCGAACAGCCCGACCTCATCCAAAACATCACGCCGCATCATCAAACTGGCACCGGCCACCCAATCCACGCTCTGCGTTTGGGCTGGCGTTGATAACGGGACACTGAATTGAGACAAGGCACGACTGATCGGACCAAACCGCGCAGCGCCTTCCAACTCGCTGGCGATTGATGGAAACCGGAACGTCGTCAGATGGGTGACGCCATCCTCGCCCACAATCAGGCTCCCGGCGAAACCGGTCTTCGGATGGGCCTGCAAGTAATCCACCAAGGCCTTGATCGCACCTTGCTGTGGAAACGCATCAGAGTTCAGCACATAGACGAAATCAGGCTTCGATCCGTCGGACAGCCCCGCACGGATGCCAACATTATTGCCTGCGCCAAAGCCGCCATTATGACCGGACTGCAAAACACGCACCCGCGTCCATCCCCGCTCGGCCACAGCCCGTGACAGCATTTCGAACGAGCCATCTTGACTGTCATTGTCTACAATCGTGATCTCACCGGCAATCTCGCTCATATCCGCAAGCGCCGCTTCGGCGGATTTCAGGGTCATCTCGGGCGTGCGCCAGTTAAGGATAACGGTCAGCAATTTGGGGTCATTCTGCTGCATGATTACCCTCCCATCCGCGCGCCGCATCTTGCGCACGGTCGGCGCGCGCAATCACCTTGGCCATCTCTGCCGCGAGCACCCGCACATTGGGTTCCAACACCATACTGTCATGGTCTCCGGGCACCTCGAACACCTCAAGGTTGTCGGCCCAATCCGTCCAGTCATTGTCATGGGTCACGTAGGCACGTTCAGAATTGACCAACGTGCCATCCTTAAGCGTCCATTTGCCCACCAATGGCGGACGGAACAGCGAAAGAGGCCCGGCCCAAGGTTGCAACGTATAGGTTCCGACAGCATCAAGGAACGCAGCCTCGATTGCAGCGTTATGAAATTGCGGCGTTTCGGAATTATCGTCGGTTTTGGTGCGGCGCTTGGCGATCTCCCATCGAATCCGGCGAGCCAGCCAATAGAACGGATAGGCAAATCCACCAGATTTCAGCTCTTGTATTTGTATTGCAGCCCGGTCGGCACGGCTGAGGGGACGACGCTGCGGCAAAGGTGTATCCAAAAGGACAAGCGCAGCGACCTCTTCGCCTTCTGACTTCAAGATTTGAGCCATTTCATAGGCGGTTATTCCGCCACCCGAAAATCCGCCCAAAAGATATGGACCTTTGGGCTGGATCTGTTTGATCTCGGCCAAGTAATCAGCAGCGGCGGCATGGATCGACCCATGCGGATCATCTTCGCCAAACAGCCCACGGGCCTGCACGCCAAAGAAAGGCCGGTCGGTTCCCAAAAGATGCGCAAGATGGCGCAGGTTAAGAACGTTTCCGAACATGCCCGCAACAAGGAAAAACGGCGTTTTTGGACCACCCTCGCCCTGATGCATGGGCACCAGATGGGTAAAGCGCCGCGCGGGTTCGGCGGTAACTTCAGGCGCACCTTCCGCGTCTGACACAACGCCAGACGCATCAATCATCCCGGCAATCTTACGGATTGTCGGTGCCTCAAACAAAACCGAGATTGGGAAATCAACGCCCCATGTTTTCTTGACCGACGCAAAAAGCCTAACCGCAATCAAGGAATGCCCGCCAAGATCAAAAAAACTGTCATCAGCGCCAATTTCGCCCACGCCAAGCAAGTCACGCCATATCGCCGCCAAGGCCTCTTCCACCGGACCTTCCGGAGCGATGTAATCACTATCCAAATCAGGGCGCGCAAAATCTTGATCAGAGCCGCTGCCTGCCGCAATATCCATCCCTGCCTGATCAATCATTGCAGGCAGATCCAGGGACGAAATCACCAATTGCGGATAAGGGGAGCCGAGCGCCTTCAAAAACGCCTGTGCGCCTTCTTCGGGCTGAATGCCTTGCGCAATATTGTGGCGCAGACGTTCTTCAGCTTGCGACAGCGCGCGCGGACCGATTTGTTCAGACACCGCCTTGCCTGTTGGCGCAGCAAAACGGATCTCACCTGTTAGGCGGCGAATGGTAAAGCCTTGAATTTCAACACAAACCAAACCAACTTCATCAGTTATCGTGACATCAAAACTTGCGGTTTGGTCGTCAACTTTATTGGCGCGGGCATTGCGGATATAGGAATAGATCTTGGCCGGAAGTGGCGCATGAATTTTGACCGACGCATAGCTGACTGGAACCCAAAGCGCCGCGGCGCGATAGCCCTCGATCAGGTCCATCGCCCAACCGGTCGCAATGTCCATAAGACCCGGCGGCAGCGAAATGGAGGGATCATGCCGATCCATTGCCAGACGGGCCAATCCTTCGCCTTGACCCAAACGCGTTTCGCGCAAAACGCGCCAATCGGGGCCGAAATTTAGATGCTCTTCTTGTGCGGCCCTGAGAGTTTCGCCCTCTTCTGCCGCGACGGGCGCATCAAGTTTTGCGCGAAAATCTTCCAAAGAGGCCTGCAACGGCGCCGCTAGCGGCAAAAGGACGATATCAGCTTCGGCGTTCAGCTCCCAATTTGCACCATCAACGGCGCTTTCGGCTGAGAAGTGATAGCCTTCGTCGCTTCGCGCAAGTGTTACGCGGATGCGGGTGTCAACATCATCGGGCGTGCTCAATGGGCGCAAGAACCACAGATCGCGGATCTCATACCCCATCGGTTCACCCTGCCCTTTCAGGGCCTCGGCAATCAGCTCAAAATATCCCGTTCCAGGCAAAAGCGCGTCGCCAGCTTTGGTGCGGTGTTGATCTAGGATTGCGATGTCTTTCGGCCGCCATGTCGCGGTAAAAATACGGTTGCCATTGGGGTCGAACCCCGCCTCATCAAAGAGAGGCAAAGTCACCGGAACCGGCGCCGGGGGTTCCGCAACGCGGGCCTGCATCGCCTCAGCCGCCATACCAACGCCCGACCAAATCCCCCAATTGAGCGCCAGCACTTTGGTTTTGCCGCCCGCACGCGCAGACGCATAGGCATTGAGATATTCATTGGCCGCTACATAATCGACCTGACCCGCAGGCGCAGTAGCGGTCGAGCTGGACGAAAACAGCACCATCCAAGACAGTGCGCCATCTGGAAAGATTTGATCCAGAACTTGCGTGCCGTGGATTTTCGGAGTGAAGACATCCTCTATCCCCATCGAGGACTTCGCCAAGATTGGCGCGTCGTCAATCACCCCAGCCCCATGCACAACGCCGTCTATCACGCCGAATTTGGCTTCAATCTCGGCCTTGGCGCGGGTCATCTCATCTATATTTGCGACATCTGCAGCAAGGGTCATAATCTCACCGCCTGCAGCCTCAAGGCGCTGAACCGCCCGAATGCGGGCCGCTGTCCGATCTTGTGGCGCGGCATTTGACAACAGCGCCTCCCAACGATCCCGGGGCGGCAACCCCGCGCGGGAGATCAAAGCAATCCGCGCCTTATGTTTTTTGATCAGCGCCTCGGCCACTGAAGTGCCGATACCGCCATACCCACCGGTCAAAAGGACCGTCGCGCCATCTTGAATTCTCAACCCGCTAATATCCGGCAGCCGCGTTTCGGCATAGCCGCGCAGCAGGCGTTTTGTACCCCGATGCGCCGCTTCCCGGTTCACCCCTTCAGACAGGATCTCTTCCAGAAGCGCAGGCTCGGACGCGCGATCAAGATCAAGACAGCCGACCGTCATGCAAGGGAATTCGCGCGGGATGACCCGAGCCGGGCCATAGATGGTTGATTTTTCTGGATAAGGCAGCGCCTCTTCCCGTGTTTGTACAGCGCCAGACGTCACGACATCTATATGCACGCCTGCCCCGCCTGCATCAGCCCACGATTGCGCGAGGTAGAAGAGCGACCAAAAGCCTTGCTCCTGCACACGGTGGAAAAAGCTTGATCCCGGACGGAAGGTTTCATCTTTGGTCAACAGCCACATATGCACGATGCGCGTCGGCAATTCGCCGGCATCCTGCAACGCCATCATAAGCTGATCATAACCTTCGCGCCCTCGCTCGGTTGCAAGGCGGTAGCCATCGCCGAACTGGCCAAAGGCATCGCCGGGTTCAACCAGCGTCACGCTATGGCCTGCATCCCTAAGGCGCTTTGCGGCTTGTTTGGCCAGCCCGCCCTCATCCGCAAAGAAAAGCCAGTTTTCAATAGGAGCACCGGCCAAATCCCCGGTCACATCAATATCGCACGGAGCATATTCTGGGCGCCAAATCGGGCGCCAAACCCAGTTTTCCGGGTTATCCTCGCGCATGAGCCATTGAACCGCCGTTTCGGTTTTAGGCTTTGCAGGCTCGATGAAATAGTCGGATTTTTGGAACGCATAACTGGGCAGAACCACACGGTTTCGCCGGGCTTCACCCCAATATTGCTCCCAATCGAAACTGCCGCCAAGCGCCCAGATCCGCCCAAGCATAGCAAGGAAATAAGCGTCGTCGGCGGCCGGGTCATCGGCATGGCGCAACGTGCCCAAAACTTGATTTGGGTCGATATCAGGGTGCTGCCCTGCCAACGAGGCCAACGCCTTACCCGGGCCGACTTCGATATAGGCGCGGGATTTTTCTTTGGCCAATGTGGTCAATCCATCGGCAAAAAAGACGGTGCCGCGCAGGTGATCGACCCAGTAAGTTGGGCTTGTCGCCTCATCCGCTGTAATGAATGTGCCGCTACGGTTCGAAATAAACGGGATCTGCGGCGCGTTTAACGTGATCGAGGTTAGGTAGGCGCGGAAGCGGTCCAAAATCGGGTCCAGCAGCCGTGAATGCGCAGCAATGTTGATCGGAATGCGGTGGCCTTGAATGTCATCCGCGGCAAGCACCCGCTCAAGCCGGTCAAGGGCCTCAGCCGGGCCAGAGGCCACCGTTAGCGAAGGGCCATTTACGACGCCAAGATCAAGGTCATCGCCCAGATATGGCTGTAGCGCATTTGCAGAAAGCGGTACCGAAAGCATACCGCCATTCGTCACGCCATCCATCAACTGCCCGCGCAAATGCACAAGGCCGATGCAATCCTCAAAGCTCATGACACCGGCCAAACATGCAGCGGTGTTTTCACCCATCGAATGACCGATCAGGGCTTTTGGCTCAACGCCCCAGCTCATCCAGAGCTGCGCCAGCGCATATTCAACGATCATTATCAGCGGCAGCTGTACAGACGGCGTTTTTAACCGTTCATTGGCGGCATCTAGATCGCCTTCTTCAGGCAACCAAAGCGCGCGAATGTCGAAATCGAGCTTGGGCTCCAGAATATCGAGGCCCTGATCCATCCAATCCGCAAAAACCGGCTCGGTTTCATACAGATCCCGCGCCATGCCCGCATATTGCGCCCCGCCACCGGGGAACATAAAGGTGATCTCGGGATCGGCCTCCATCGCGGTATGGGTAAAGACGCGCCGTGGATCGTTTTCACGCAAGGCGGCTGCAGCCTCGGCGTGAGATTCGGCCACGACCACACGGCGTTTTTCAAATCCGGCCCGCCCCTCCTTGAGAGTCCAAGCGATGTCGGCAAGGTCTTGATCGGCGCGCGCCTCAAGATGGGCGGCCAGCGCCTCGGCATTCCCTTCAAGCGCCTTTTTGCCCTTTGCAGACAAACAAAACAGATGGAACGGCCAATCGGATGCCTCGGATGCTGCGCGTTTTGGTGCTTCTTCCAACACCACATGCGCATTGGTTCCACCAACGCCAAGCGAGTTCACCCCAGCCCGCGCCGGATGACCCGTTTCGGGCCACGGCGTTAGCTGGTCATTTACCATAAATGGCGTATTTTCAAATCCAATCGCCGGGTTGGGCTTTTCATAGCCAAGGGAGGGCGGAATTTGCCGATGGTTGAGCGCGAGAGACGCTTTGATCAGGCTCGCGACGCCCGCCGCCGTATCCAAATGGCCGATATTGGTTTTGACCGAACCGATACGGCAATTCGCCTGCCCGTTATCACTGCGCGAAAACGCGTCGGTCAGGGCTGCAACCTCAATCGGGTCGCCCAAATACGTGCCGGTACCATGGCATTCGACATAATCCACCGTATCAGCAGGAACGCCAGCCACGGCTTGCGCTTCGGCGATGGCTTCTGCTTGTCCGCCAACAGATGGGGCGAGGTATCCCGCCTTGTCCGAGCCGTCATTATTGATCGCAGAGCCTTTGATTATGGCCCAAATGTGGTCACCATCGGCAATGGCATCTGCTGCGCGGCGCAGAACAACGCAGCCCGCGCCGGACCCGAACACCGTGCCTTCTGCGCGGTGATCAAAGGCATGACATTGCCCATCAGGTGATAGAATCTCACCCTCTTTATGAAGATAGCCCCGCAGGTTTGGCAGCTCGATCGTGACACCGCCCGCCAGCGCCATATCGCATTCGCCCATCAGCAGGGATTGGACAGCGTAATGGGTCGCAACCAGCGAGGTTGAACAGGCCGTTTGCATCGAAATCGACGGGCCCTTGAGGTCAAAGATATGGCTGACCCGCGTTGACAGAAAATCCTTGTCATTGCCGGTATGGCGCAACAGGAACATGCCAGTTTGATCCACCAGATCGCGGTTTGAACAGATGTTGAAATAGAAATAACTTCCCATGCCACAACCGGCATAAACCCCTATGGGGCCTTGGAAATTCTCAGGAACATGCCCTGCATTTTCCATTGCCTCCCACGCCGTTTCAAGGAATTGGCGGTGCTGCGGATCCATGATCGCAGCCTCTTTGGGGGAAAGTCCAAAAAACTCGGCATCAAAGGCCGCCAGATGGTCAAGCGGGGCGGCAAAGGGGACATAGTCTGGCCGGTCAACAAGATGTGGCGCTTCGCCAGCTTCAATCAACTCATCGCGGCTCAGGCGCCGGATCGAACAGATCCCGGCAGACAGGTTTTGCCAATAGGTTTCCACATCGCCCGCACCCGGTAGATGCGCAGCCATCCCTACGATCGCTATATCGTTTTCAGAGACCATATTCTCCGCTTCTGCTCGACTCATTATTCCGGTTTTCCCAGTTTATTCCCCAGAGGGTTATGGTCCAAACTTCGCAGTGCATTCTGGTGATAATAGGGCAAAGAGCCGCCGAACTATGAAAAAATCTGGTTGATGTACGCTCTGGTGCCGCATTGCAGAAACATTGGGCGAAGATTGTGGCGCTTTTTCTGGCAAGCGACTGTTCAGGCCACCTTTCCTTCGGGGCCGAATCCATTATTGTGGGTGAAACGACTTCCCATAGGGGCACACCTGAATGACGACCGAGCAATCCGATTCCATCGCCTATGGACGCCTTATGCATCGCGCCATGCGCGGGCTTATCCAGACAGTGCTAGAGGATGTCGCAAAAGACGGATTGCCAGGGGACCATCATTTCTTTGTCACGTTTGATACCCGTCAAGATGGCGTTGAAATCGCTGATTGGCTGCGCGAACGTTATCCCGAAGAAATGACCATTGTGATTCAGCATTGGTTTGACGGGTTGATTGTCGACGATGATGGTTTCTCTATCACTCTGAATTTTGGTGATAATCCCGAACCCTTGCGTGTTCCGTTTGATGCGATTCTTACATTCGTGGATCCCTCTGTCGAGTTTGGGCTTCGCTTTGAAACCCAAGGGGAAGATGGCCCAGAGGATGAGCCGCCCGAACCCGATGGCGATGACACGCCCGAGGATGAGACCGAGGATCATCAGGATGCCGAAGTTGTCTCGCTCGACCGGTTCCGCCGAAATCATTAAGTGAAGCTTTGGTGACATCGCCGTCTTGCGGTTGATTAGCTCTTCGCCTTTGGCCAATTTGCGCGTGACGTAAATCTGCATGAGGCCCTCGATGTCCGGCGATCTTGGCTTGTTCTTTGGCCAGCTCCTTAAAAAACCTCATCAAGTGGTGGCCTTGGCCCCGTCAACTCGGGCTTTGGCGCAGGAGATGGTTTGCGGGCTAAATCCATTAAAAGGCCCTGTGATCGAACTGGGCGCGGGCACCGGGCGGATTACCAAAGCGATTTTGCAACAAGGCATTGCACCCGAAGCCGTGCATTCCATTGAGCTTAATCCAGTATTTTGCGCCAAGTTGGCCCGCGACCATCCCGGCCTGAATGTACATGATATTTCGGCCGGGGATGTCGGCAAACTGCCCATCCGGCAGGCGCAGGCGGTGATTTCCGGCCTGCCCCTTCTATCAATGCCTGCTGACCTGCAAGCCGAGATCTTGTTCGGCAGCTTCCGGCGCCTTGCCCCCGGCGGCGTATTTGTTCAGTTCACCTACGGCCCCCGCCCGCCAATCCGAGAAGCAATCCGCGACGCCCTTGGGCTAGACTGGAGTGTCAGCCGCAAAGTCTGGGGCAACCTGCCGCCTGCTCGTGTGTACCGGTTTCGCAAAGCCACCGGTTCAAGTCTCAACTAGGTCGTAGTGCTTTATCGTTCGCGCCTCGACCAACTCTGCTTCATCCGGTGCGATATGCGGGCTGGTGTAATCTTCGCCAACAAAGGCCTTTAGCGACGCCAGATCGCGCCAAACCATCACAAAACTAAACTCTCGCGGGCTTTCTGGCCGCGCGGCGCCCGGCAGCACTTGCACAATTCCATCCGTTGACGCCATCAATGGGATCGCAACGTCATGAAAGAACGTCTCAAACTCGGCCTCTTTTCTGGGGTCTGACCGTCACCTGAAAAACGCGCATTATCATCGCAGCACCTCCTTTGCTGTTGAGGCGTCCACTATAGCATAGGGATGTTCTGCGGCTGTTTGCGCCAACATTTGTAAGGGGAATTGCTCAACCCCCCGTAGCAGCTTATAGCGTTGCGCAACCAGTTCCGAAGGAGGCCCCCAATGACCGAAACCCGCACCGAAACCGATAGTTTTGGCCCGCTTGAGGTTCCCACCGATAAATATTGGGGCGCGCAGACGCAGCGCTCGATCATGAACTTCCCCATCGGCTGGGAAAAACAGCCTGTCGCCATCGTGCGCGCGCTTGGCGTGATCAAAAAAGCCTGCGCCATACAGAACAAGGCGACCGGCAATCTGGACGTAAAAATCGCCGACGCAGTGATTGAGGCTGCTGGTGAGGTGATCGACGGCAAGTTTGACGATAACTTCCCTCTTGTTGTTTGGCAGACCGGATCGGGCACGCAGTCGAACATGAACTCCAACGAGGTGATCGCCAACCGCGCGATTGAAATCCTTGGCGGCGTCATCGGCTCGAAAGACCCAGTGCATCCCAATGATCACTGCAATATGGGTCAATCTTCCAACGACACCTTCCCAACGGCAATGCATATCGGCGCGGCAATGATGGTGCGCGATACGCTGCTGCCCGGCCTGACTAAACTGGCCGAAGGGCTTGAGGCGAAATCCGAAGAGTTCAAAGACATCATCAAGATCGGCCGCACTCATACGCAGGATGCGACGCCGCTGACTTTGGGCCAGGAATTTTCCGGCTACGCCCATATGATCCGTCAGGGCATCGCTCGCGTTGAAGCCGCCCTGCCCGGCATTTACGAGCTTGCCCAAGGCGGCACGGCGGTTGGCACAGGTCTGAACACACAAAAAGGCTGGGGCGAGGCTGTTGCAGCGCATATGGCCGAGATTACCGGCCTGCCTTTCGTGACTGCGCCCAATAAATTCGAGGCGCTGTCGGCCCATGACGCCATGGTCTTTATGTCCGGCGCTTTGGCCACCGTCGCGGGCTCCATGTATAAAATCGCCAATGATATCCGGTTCTTGGGTTCTGGCCCGCGCTCTGGCCTTGGTGAACTTATCCTGCCCGAAAATGAGCCCGGTTCGTCCATCATGCCCGGCAAGGTGAACCCAACCCAAGCCGAGGCGATGACCCAAGTCGCGGCCCATGTCATGGGCAACAATGCCGCCATGACATTCGCCGGGTCGCAAGGTCATTTTGAACTGAACGTCTATAACCCGATGATGAGCTACAACCTGCTGCAATCGATGCAGCTTTTGGGCGATGTGGCCGATAGCTTTACCGAGCGGATGCTGATGGGCATCGAGGCCAATGAGCCGCGCATCGATAAGCTGATGAAAGAAAGCTTAATGCTTGTAACCGCATTGGCCCCAACCATCGGTTACGACAATGCCACCAAAGTTGCAAAAACCGCGCATAAAAATGGCACGACCCTGAAAGAAGAGGCCATTGCGCTTGGGTTTGTCGATGCCGAAACCTTCGACAAAGTTGTGCGGCCTGAACAGATGATCGGCCCCAAGGGCTGATGTCTAAACCGGTCAATCTTAACCGGTTTCGCAAAGAAAAAGCGCGGGGCTTGAAAAAGGCCCGCGCTGATGAGAACGCCGTTAAATATGGGCGTAGCAAGGCCGACAAGGCCAAGGATGCCGCCGAAACGCAGCTAAATATCAACAAATTAGATGCACATAAACGGCACGATCCTGCGCCTGAGTGACGGGAACTAACAAACCCGAAAGCATTCTTTGCCACCCTGCGAACAATCGCATTAGCAAGGAAAGCTGGAACGGGTGGCCAGAAATTCGAACGGCAATAGTAGCGGCAACAATAGCGGCAATGGCAACGCCTATGGGCGCAGCAGCAACGAGTCTGATCGGACAGAAAGCAGCAGTGCCGCTGCCGATGACGGCACGCAAAGCTATGAAATGACCGCCTATAAATGGGCCGGGTTTACCGAATATGACGAATCCGTCGAGATGACGGTGACGGATGATGACGATCAAATGGATTGGTACGGGCAGGATACCGGGCAGGCCGAAACCGCTGAAATTGATGGCGAGACCTTTTCGATCAGTATGACCGGAACGATCAAAACATCCTTTACCGATAGCGAGGGGCAAACCCATACCGAGGATTTTACCTATACCTATACATCGGATGGGTATTATTTCATCCCTCCGCCTGGCTCCTCGTTTGATGAGGGCAGCACGCTCAATTCCTTCCCCGACAACCGATGGGAAGACACTTCTGGCGTCAATTACGAGGAGGTGGTCTGCTTCACACCGGGGTGTCAGATCTTAACGGATAAGGGCCTGCGCCCGGCGGCGGTTTTGAAACCTGGCGATCTTATCCAAACTGCCGATAACGGGGTGCAGCGCATCAAATGGGTGGGGCGCAGCGACCTGCCTGCGTTGCGGCGCGTGGCGCGGAATTTGCATCCGATTCGAATACGCAAGGGCGCCTTTGGCGATGGCTGCCCAAACCGCGATATTCATGTCTCGCCCCAACATCGGTTTTGTCTGAATGGCACCGATCACCTCTTTGGTGAGCCGGAAATGCTTGCTGCAGCCAAAACGCTGATCGACGGCGTCAGGGTCGAAAAAGTGCGATCATGGGCCGGGGTCAGTTATGTTCATATCCTCTTCGACCGTCACGAGCTGATCAATTGTAACGGGCTGTGGACCGAAAGCTTTCAACCCGCCAAACGATCCCTCAAAACCCTTTCGCCCGATATGGCGGGCGCCTTGGCAAAGGTGATCGGCACGGCCCCTGCCCCAATGCGCGCGGCGCGCTCAGCGCTCAAACCGTGGGAAGTGCCGGTCATTCCGCCAGAACGGATTTTCCTTTCCGCCCGGCCTATGACCTGACAAAAAGGGCCTTATGGATGCCCGCCCCAAAAAACGCAGTCTTACGCTTCGCGGCCACCGCACATCGGTATCGCTTGAGGATGACTTCTGGCGCGAGTTTTTAGCTATCGCCAAAGCGCGCGGTCTGGCAATTAACGCCTTGGCCGCCGAAATTGACGAAGCGCGCGGCGTTGATGCCGGACTGGCCTCGGCCATTCGAGTCTATGTGCTGACCCATCTGAAAAGCCAGATTTAGAGCGCAGCAAAACTTACCTTTTGTCGCTCGGTCCAAAAAACCTTCAGATCGAACCCACTTTCAGTCTGCACTTCCTCTTCGACGACACCCTCGTCAAAAAGCCACGCCCTTTTGCGTCCATCCGCAAATTCAAGGTGAAGATCCTGATGATGCCGGGGCGGCGTTAGGTAATCTGCGACGCCTTGCAACAATGCAGGCAGCCCGTCGCCCGTTAGTGCTGAAAGCGCAAATATTCCGTCCTTGCGCGCGGCCATTGCGCCAAGTTCTTGCGCACGTTCTGGAGGCAAAAGGTCGGTCTTGTTCCACAGTTCCAGCTGCGGAGTAGTATCGTCAACGCCCAAATCCTCAAGGATCAACGCCACATCGCGGGCCTGTTCCTCGGTCTCTTCATGAGCGACATCGCGGACATGTAAGATAAGGTCCGCATCCAGCACTTCCTCTAGCGTCGCCCGAAAAGCCGCAACCAATTGCGTCGGCAAATCCGATATGAATCCTACGGTGTCCGACAAGATCACTTCGGGGCCATCTGGCAAGGTCACGGCGCGCATCGTAGGGTCGAGCGTGGCAAAGAGCATGTCTTTTGCCATCACCTCAGCGCCAGTTAAGCGGTTGAAAAGTGTAGATTTCCCGGCATTCGTATATCCCACCAAGGCCACAACAGGGTATGGAATTTTCTTGCGGGCAGCGCGGTGCAAAGCGCGGGTTTTCACCACTTTGCCAAGCTGCCGTTTGATGCGTGTAACCGCCTCATCAATCGCGCGGCGGTCCGCTTCGATCTGCGTTTCGCCCGGTCCGCCTACAAATCCAAGCCCGCCACGCTGGCGTTCAAGGTGGGTCCAGGCCCGGACAAGGCGCGTGCGTTGGTAGGACAGTGCCGCCAATTCGACCTGCAACACGCCCTCGCGTGTGCGGGCGCGGTCTGCAAAAATCTCAAGGATCAACCCGGTCCGGTCGAGCAGTTTCGTGCCCCATTCCTTTTCCAAATTGCGTTGCTGGACGGGCGTCACAGGCCCGTCAATCAGAACCAGATCAACCTCGTTTGATTTGATCAGCTCTTTTAATTCCTCGACTTTGCCGGTTCCAAACAATAGTCCCGGCTGCGCCTTTTGCAGGCGAACAACCTGCGAGGCCACAACCTGCAAATCTGGCAGGGCGGCGGCAAGGGACACGGCCTCTTCTAGCGCAGCCCCGGCTTCACGCCGGTCGCGATCTGAAAGAAGCTCAGGATGCAGGACAAATGCGCGCGTTGGGTGGTCTTCACCGCTTGCGTCGTCAAAACTTGAAGAGGTCACTCTTCCCCATCATAAAGATTGATCGGTTGAGCAGGCATCACTGTGGAAATTGCGTGTTTATACACCAGTTGCGACTGACCATCCCGGCGCAAAAGCACACAGAAATTATCGAACCAAGTTATAACGCCCTGCAGCTTTACGCCATTGATCAAAAAGATCGTGACAGGAACTTTTGTCTTGCGGACATGGTTTAAAAAGGCGTCCTGCAAATTTTGTTTATTTTCGGCCATATCTCGAAACTTGCCTTATTGTTGTTGCTCTGCCCGTTATCTCGGGCAGCCTTGGGACCACGGCTCGGAGTATGGGCAGATTTCTTAAGGGATTTCCACCCCGATTTCAGATGCTTGTGAATCTGACGTAGCGAATGCCTGTTTTTTGTTCAATTTCGCCAGAAGGACGGGTTCAAAATTGCCACCAAAACCAGCGTTTCAAGCCGCCCAAGCACCATAGCGAGTGCAAGAATGGATTTTGTCGCATCACTCAGGTCGGCATAAAGGATCGGCTGACCGCCCCCAAATGCGGCCAAAGGTCCGGTGGTGGTCAGACTGGCGGTCGCCAAAACGAAGCTTTCCTCAAAATTCAGCCCTGTCGCAGAAAGCGCGACCGAGATCGCCGCAAGCGACAGAATAAACAGCATGAAGAACACCCAAGCGATATAGGCGCCTTCGCGGCGGATGCGGCGGCCCATGCGCCCGCCCGGAGCCACAGAGTTCGGGTAGGTCAGTTTACTCAATTCACGCGCACCGTGTTTGTAGAGCGCATAAACCCGCAACAGCTTGATCCCTCCGGCGGTTGTGGCGACTCCTCCGCCCATAAGCGCCAGCGAGACCAGCAAAAGCCCCGGCGTTGGCAGTCCCGACCAGCTGCGTGCCTCGCCCCAGAACTCTGAAACATATCCGGTCGTAGTGATGAACGATAGAATTGTGAAAAGCCCGCCCCAAAGCGACGCAAAGGCCCGCGCGGCGTTGTCAGCAGTTTCCACTTCTAATGCGGCCAGCCAGTGGCGGGCAAAAAACAGCAACGTTATGGTCAACGTCACATAAATCGCCAAACGCATCTCGCGGTCTTGTATCCAATATGATCCGGTCACCCGCCCCTGAACGACCTGCATGCTGCGCCGGGTCAGGGCGAAGAAGAAGAAAATAAGGATGAAGGCCTCGCCGAGAAAGCCGGAATTTCCAGCCGACAGAGACACTTCGGACGAGATCGCCGAGGTCGACATAACCCCCATAGCGTGAATAGCAGCAATCAATGGGGGTTCACCGGCGATTGCCAGTAACAGCGATAAAACCACAGTCAGGCCAAAATAGACTGGAAAGATTCGACGGGCGGATCGCCGCAGACGTTGTCCCGGGCCTGCGGCTTGGATTTGGCTGGCATTAGGATGTGAAACAACGGACCGCATTTCCGACGTCACTTCGAAACCGCCCATATTTAGGGGCGCAAGGATGGCAAGTGCCGTCACAAGGATCATAAAGCCGCCCATCCAGCCTACGATGGCGCGGTAAAGATGCACGGCATCGGGCAGGCGCGCGGCCTCATAAATTGTGGCGCCCGTGGTGGTCAGGCAACTGACCATCTCGAAATAAGCGTTCACAATGCGGGTATTTCCCACAATATCCAAAAGCGGGATTGCCAAAATTGCAGGAAGCACAAGATAGGCGATGATGACGCCGGTCAAATGCGGCCGCGCTGTACGAAGCGGCGTGGTTACCTGCGTTGCGAAGCCGATGATTAACGTCGCGATCAGAATCAAGATCGAGGAATAGAGAAAGCTGCGGGCCGACTCGAAATCTTCTGTCAGGGACGCGAAACTGGCCGGCACCAGCATCACCAATCCCGAAACGCCGATCATCACCACCAAAAGCGGCAATCTGGCAAGGAAACGGCCCATCGCTTAGAAGAAATCCACCGAGACGCGCAACAACGCCTCGACCGCGGGAACGTCACTGACCAAAGCGAAAATAGCGACGGTGTCGCCCTCTTCTATTCGGGTTGATCCGGTTGGGCGCACAACGTCCTTGCCGCGCCGCACCATGCCGATAATTGCGCCTTCGGGTATCTCGATATCCCGCAGAAGCTTACCGGCCATCGGTGAGGTAGACAGAACTTGTGCCTCGATCACTTCCCCTTCACCATCCCCAATAGAGTAGACCCCATTCACGCGGCCATGACGGATATGGCGCAGGATCGAGCTAACGGTGGTGGCGCGCGGGTTGATATAGGCGTCAATACCAAGCGGCTTCAAAAGTTCGGACATGGTTGGATCATTGATCAGAGAGATTGCCATCCCTGCCCCGGCCGCCTTTGCCCGGACACCGGCTAACAGATTGGTTTTATCATCATCGGTCACGCAAAGGACCGCATCAGCCCGGTCAACTCCGGCTTCCCGCAATATCTCGATATCCAGACCGTCACCATGCAAAACAATCGTCCTTTGCAGCGCATCTGCGGCTTTTTCGGCGTTCTTGCGGCTAAATTCCACCATCCGCGTCCGGATACGTCCGCCGGATTTTTCTAGCTCCTTGGCCACCGCAAGTCCGACATTGCCGCCGCCAAGAATAACGATCCGCTCTTGCTGAGTTGCGGATTTACCGAAAATTTCCAACGCGCGGTCGATGTCTTTTGTGTGGACAAATAGGTAAGCCTGATCGCCTTCAAACAGCTGATCGCCCGGGCTTGGTACGAATAACGAGCCCTCGCGGCGCACCCCAACCACAAGCGCGCGCAGGGTCGAGAACAGTTCAGAAAGCTGGCGCAGCGGAGTGTGAAGAACCGGACAGTCCTCATCAAGGCTGATCCCCAAGAGACGGGCATCGCCGCCAAGGAAACTCTCACTATCAAAGGTGGTGGGTGATCGCAGACGGCGCAATGCTGCCTTGGCAACTTCGCGTTCGGGACTGATCACCACATCAACCGGCAAATGCTCGCTGCGATACAAATCGGAATAGAGCGCCGTCAGATAGCTTTGCGCCCGCAGCCGTGCAATCTTGCGCGTCACGCCAAAAATCGAATGCGCAACTTGGCACACAACCATGTTCACTTCGTCCGAAAACGTCGCGGCAATGACCATATCCGCGTCAAACGCCCCGGCCCTTTCCAGTACATCGGGATAGGACGCAAAGCCCGTTACCCCTTGCACGTCCAGAGTATCGGTCGCACGCGTCACCAGATCGGGATTGTTATCAATCACGGTCACATCGTTGTTTTCACGAGAAAGATGACGGGCAATTTGCCAGCCGACCTGACCTGCACCGCAAATAATGACTTTCATTGGCCCTCGTCCAACTTGGTCGCGCCGTCAAAAAAGTGGCGCTTTCGACCCCTTAATTGGCAGAGCATGGCGCGCCCGTCAATCATCGTACCTTGCCAGATGCAACCGCGCATGATTTGTTCACATCTTGGGGACCTCAGGCCTGATTTGGCAATTTTTTGAGGCAATACGATGAAGAATATTCTATTTTTGGCGAGCTCCCTATTGGCGCTGGCGGCCTGTCAGTCAGACACATATTACGCCGAAGGGGTGTCTATAGGCCAGCGTGACAGTGATTTGGCCCGCTGCAATAGCGAGGCCCACCGTGACCATCCGCCGAACCTCATCACCCGCTACACCCCACGCGTTTTTCATCCCGGCACCCAAGTTTGCACCGCGCCGGGCGTGTGCCACATGACGGCCCCCTATTGGACCGGCGGAAATCCCTATACGGTTGATCTCAACCGGCAAGTCAGGTCGAGCACTGTTACCGGATGCATGGCAGATCGCGGCTACACGCTGATATCTTTGCCGTCTTGCAGGCAAGGCACGGCTTCAGCGTCAACCACTATGGCGCCGCTTGGCTCGGATACCTGTCTGATCGATCGCGAAAATGGCGGCGCATTGGTCGTAAACCCCTAGCTATCCGAGGCGCTATCTTCGACTTGCGCAACCCGTGCGCCTGCCCGGTTGGTCGTAACCACGCCGAGTGACTTCAGTTTACGGTGCAGGGCGCTGCGCTCCATACCAACGAAATTTGCGGTCCGGCTGATATTGCCCCCAAATCGGTTGATCTGGGCCATCAGATAATGCCGTTCAAAAAGCTCACGCGCTTCGCGCAGAGGCAAAGTCGTCAATCCAGCGGAAAGCGAGATATCTTCTTCCTCTGTTGGCATAGCCTTGCCCGGCAGATCTTTGGCCTCGATCGGGCCAGTGTCATCCCCCAAGATCAGCACACGTTCAATCACGTTGCGGAGCTCGCGAATATTGCCAGGCCAGCGCATGGTTTGCAGCATCGCTTCGGCATCCGCGCCAAGTTTACGTTTCGGCAATCCCTGATCCTGATTGAACCGATTGATGAAATAGCGGGCAAGCTCGGGGATGTCCTCGCGGCGATCCTCAAGGCTGGGCACTTCGATCGGCACAACATTCAGGCGGTGATACAGCTCTTCGCGGAAGGTTCCCGCCGCAATCTCATGCTCAAGATTACGGGTCGTCGACGAGATCACACGCAGGTCAACCCGGACCTTCGAGCTTCCACCGACGCGGGTAAAGCTTTGATCCACAAGCACCCGAAGAATTTTGGACTGAGTACCAAGTGGCATGTCCGCCACTTCGTCAAAGAACACCATGCCTCCATGCGCTTGCTCAAGCAGACCTTGTTCAACGCCGCGCTCAGGGCTTTCCCGGCCAAAAAGCACCTCTTCCATATGCTCCGGTGCAACAGAAGCCGAGCTAACGGTCACAAAAGGCGCGTTGGCGCGGTCAGAATGGGCATGTACATAGCGTGCCGCGATCTCTTTTCCGGCCCCTGCACCGCCCGTCAGCATCACTCGACCATTGGATTTCGTGACTTTTTCCAGCTGCGACTTCAACATCTTAAACGCCGCGCCCGAGCCAATCATCTCATCCACTTGGCCATCTTGACGCTTGAGACTGCTGTTTTCGCGGCGCAGCTTAGACACTTCCATCGCGCGGCGGATCACGACCAGCAGCTGATCAATGTTAAAGGGCTTTTCAATGAAATCGAACGCGCCTTGCTTGATGGCGGCCACCGCAATCTCAACATTGCCATGGCCCGAAATAATGACCACCGGCACATCAGGATTATCGCGTTTGACATGCGACAGGATATCAATCCCATCCATGTTGCTGTCTTTGAGCCAAATATCGAGGATCATCATCCCTGGCGGCTCTTTGTTCAGCTCGGCCATGCATTCATCCGAATTGCCTGCCATGCGGGTTGAAAACCCCTCATCCTGCAAAATATCGCAGATCAATTCACGAATGTCGCGTTCGTCATCTACTACAAGAATATCACTCATCTAAACTTTCTCCTTCCTCCCCGGCAAGGCGCGGCAAAATCACCCGCGCCATGGCGCCAGCATGGGCCCCCTCTTCGAAGGGCTCCGCATCGATCAGGTCTAAAGACCCGCCATGCTCTTCAATTATCTTTTTCACGATCGGCAGGCCAAGTCCCGTACCTTCATCGCGTGTCGTAACGTAAGGTTCAAATAGCCGCGCGCGATCAGGCGGCAGGCCAATGCCATTATCGGATATGCGAATTTCGACAGTTTCAGGACGTAAGGCCATTGCAACCCGGATCTGCGGCTCATGCCCCTCAGGCGCCCCTTTTTTCTGCAAAGATTCAATGGCTTCTCCGCCATTTTTGATCAAGTTTGTAAGCGCTTGACCGATCATTGTGGCATCAAGATCAGCCCTGACCGGACCCGCCGGAATATCCATTTCAATGCGGGTTCCCGGTTGGCCCGATTGCTGTAACACCACCGCGTCGGTCAGCAGTTTTGCGACATCTTCGGGCTGGCGCTCAGGTTCGGGCATACGAGCAAATTTTGAGAATTCATCAACAATCCGGCGCAGGTCATTGGTCTGGCGCACGATCACATCCGTCAATTGCCCCAACTGCTCGGCGTCAGCCTCTTCCAGCATCTTACCGAATTTGCGACGAACCCTTTCGGCCGAAAGCTGAATGGGCGTCAGTGGGTTTTTGATTTCATGGGCAATACGCCGGGCAACATCGCCCCAAGCGGCCATGCGCTGTGCGGACACCAAATCCGTGACATCGTCAAAGGCCACAACATACCCTTCAAGGGCGCCATCTTTGGTGCGCCGAACAGACAGGCGCACCAGCAGGCTCTCTAACCGGCCCTTGCGCGTAACTTTGACCTCGTCTTGCATAACCCGCACTCCGCGCCCGCGAAGACGGTCAAAAAGCGGCGCAAATTCAGGAACAGCGGCGGCAATGGCGACGCTTTGATCGCGGTCATCTGACAGATCCAAATGATCCTTTGCAGAACGATTCATAAAGTCGATCTGGCCTTCAGCGTTCAAGCCGATCACGCCAGAGGTGACCGAGGTCAGCACTGAATCAAACTGGCGCCGCCGCGCCTCGGTCCGTTCGTTCTGATCAATCAGGGCATCGCGCTGCCCCTTTAGCTGACGCGTCATCTGGTTGAAGAGTCGTCCCAAAAGCGCGATCTCATCCTCGCCGCTTTCTTCAGGCACACGCACATCCAAATCGCCAATCCCGACGCGTTGCGCTGCGCTGGCCAGCCGCCCCACAGAGCGCGATAATCGTTCAGCAAACCACAGCCCCAGCCAAATCGCCGCCAGAATCAGGATCACCGCAAATCCGATATAGATCAGCCCAAATTGAAACAAGAATTGCCCGCGCTCTGCCTCGAGCTGCCTATAAAGGCGGACGGTTTCCTGCGTTTCATCCAAAAGCGAGATGATCTGCCCGTCGACCTCTCGGCTGACAAAAAGATAGCGATCTGGAAAGGCCGTCAGACGCATTAAAGCGCGAAACTCATTGGCATCGCGATCTTCGATGATAATGGGATCACCGCCCGTTGCGGCCCCTAAATCTTCGTCACTAGGGCGGTCATAGTCGAATAAATAGCTGCGTTCCCCGCGGGCACGAATTTCTCCGACACCGTTGATAACAAACGCTTCTTGCAGGCCGCGCTGAATGGCCAGCTGGCCTTGTTGTAAAAGATCGCGCAGATCGCCATCCGACAAAAGCGGCGATGCGCGACGGCTGACATTGAGAAACCCGGCCAGCGCGCGTGCATCTTCCGACAGATCGGCGCGATGCTCTTCTTGATAGGCGTAAGCGGCCTCAAGCGAATGGCCAAGCGCGTTACGCACCCTATCGGAGAACCAGCTTTCCAGACCCAAATTCACGGTAATGGTCGCAAAAACAGCCACTAAAACGGTGGGCAAAAGCGCAATCAGCGCGAACACCCCTGTAAGGCGCAAATGCAGCCGCGAGCCTGCCGAATGCGCCCGCCGCGCTGCGATCATCTTTGCAACGCGGTAAAGAACCAACGCGGCGACAATGATCACATAGATCATATCTGCCAGCAGGATCAGCCGAAGCGATGGGGTATCTGCGTCTTGATCAAAGGGGCCCAGCACCAAAAAGGTAGCAATTGCCAAAACAGGGCCCAAAACCACGAGACCAAGCGTGCTGAACGTCCGAAAACGGCGCCGAGACCGCAAGGCCACCAGCCGTATAAGTGGGGATTCCGCATCACCATGCGCGGGATTGTCCACGCCAAAGCCTCTTCATATGGGGCGCAAGAGCGCCCGAACCGCAAAATCTTGATGCGTTACGCGCGACCGTAGCCAATGCGCAACGCGACTGTTGCGGTTTTACATCAACTTACGGCGGCGTGTCACGCGAATATCCAGATCTGTGATCTTCTTACGCAAAGTATTTCGGTTAATCCCAAGCAGGTCAGCACATTTTGCCTGATTTCCGCCCGTTGCGTCCAAGGCGATCTCGATCAGGGGCATCTCAACTTCGCGCAAGATGCGAGTATACAGGCCGGGGGGCGGCAGAACCCCGCCATGCAGGTCGAAATACCGCTTAAGGTGCTTCGCGACCGACGCCGATAGTTTTTCGCCATCACCCGCCCCCATAAGCGGTTCAATCTCGGGCTGGTTGCCCAGCACCAACTCAACTTCGGCCTTACCGATGGTTTCAACCTGAGATGTCACGGAAAGGCGGCGAATGGCATTTTCAAGCTGGCGCACATTGCCAGGCCAGGAATAGGCGCGGATCAGCTCGATTGCGCCCGGTGAAATGCGGCGCGCAGGCAGGCCATCGCGCTCTGCGCGGGCCAGAAAATGTTCGGCCAGCAGCGGGATATCGTCGACACGTTCGCGCAAGGCCGGAACGTCGATGGTGACGCCGCCCAAACGGTAGAACAGATCCTGTCGAAAATCGCCTTTTTCCATCAGATCTGTAAGATTCTTTTGGCTGGTGGCCATGATCCGTGGCGCGGTATGGCCAAGCGTATCCAACATCCGCACGATGCTTCCTTGCGCCGCGTCGGAAAAATCTCCGACCTCATCGAACAAGACTGAGCCATCTTTGGCGCGAGATAATATTTGCGCCGCGCCATCAGGCGTTTCCAGATCGGCGCCAGTTGCAACAACAAATGGCAGGCTGCGACGATCCGAAAAGTCGTGAATTGCCCGCGCAATCAGGCTTTTTCCGGTACCACTTTCGCCCGTGATCAGCACTGGCAATTCGGCATTCATAACCCGCGCGACAAGCCGGTAGAGCGCTTGCATCGAGGTTGTGCGCCCGACGAGCGGCAGATCCTCTTGGCCCTCATCTTCGCTGCGCACTTCTGGGCCGCGCGTCAAAGGTGCCCGGCGCTTCATATCCAGTGCGCGGCTGGCCCGTTTCATCAGATCGGGCAGATCAAAAGGCTTTGGCAGATAATCATAGGCTTCGGCTTCCGTCGCCTGAATCGCCGTCATAATTGTGTTTTGCGCCGAGATAATAATCACCGGTAACCCGGGGCGCCGTTCGGTGATTTTTGGTAAGGTTTCCAATCCATTACCGTCGGGCATGATAACATCTGAAATGACCAGATCGCCCTTGCCTTCCTCGACCCAACGCATCAGCGTCACCAAAGACGAGGTGGCATGCACCTTGCATCCGGCGCGTGTCAGCGCTTGCGTCAAAACAGTGCGGATTGTGCGATCATCATCTGCAACGAGAATGGTGCCATCCATGATGGTTTATCCTTGGGTCTTGAGTTGGCCCTGCGCCGAATTGGGCGCGACAGGCAGGGAGATTCGAAAGACGGTTCGGCCGGGCACGGATTCAACCGCGATCCAGCCATCTTGTTCGCCAATAAGTTTGGACACGAGCGCAAGGCCCAGCCCGGTGCCATTTTCACGGCCAGATACGAAGGGCTCAAAGATATCCGAGGCCAATTCGGGCGGCAGGCCCGGACCATCATCTCTGATTTCGATTTGCAGCGGAACGGGCAGCCGAACGCCATCTTCGCGGCGCACCCTAAGGCCCGCCTCGTAAAAGGTTCTCAGAACAATTGTGCCGCCAGATGGGTTTGCCTCTGACGCGTTTTTTAGAAGGTTCAGAAAGACCTGCTGCAACTTGTCCGGATCGGCCAATGTCATCGGCAGCGACGGGTCATAATCATCGCGTATTTTCATATGCGCAGCGAAACCAACAGCCGCCAGACGGCGGGCACGGTCCAGCACATCGTGAATGTTAAGCGGTTCAAGCATGGCCGGGCTGGCATTCCCGAACTCTTCGACTTGTTCCAGCAGCTTGGTGACGCGGCGGGTCTCTTCAACGATCAGATCCGTCAATTCAAGATCTTCGCCCGACAGCGACATCGATATCAATTGCGCCGCGCCGCTGATCCCTGCCAATGGGTTTTTGATCTCATGGGCCAGCATTTCGGCCATGCCAATTGCAGATTTCGCCGCCGATTTCGAGCTGAACGCCCGGTCAAGCTTACCCGCAAGCGCCCGGCTTTCGACAAGCACCAACACGTTTTCGGTGTGCTCGGCCATTGGTGCAATTTGCACGTCACAGGTTTCAGGTGGCCGATCGCCCGTCCCCACATCGACGGAATTCACAAAAAGCGGCGCCCGGCCTGTGCGCACACGGGCAAACGCCGTTTCCAGAGGGGCATCAATAAAGATGCGATCCCAAACCGGCTTGCCATGTAAGGATTTTGCCGAGGCATTAAAGAATTGCTCGCCCGCCGGGTTCACATCAATGATTTCGTCATTGCCATTCACAACCAAAGCCGGCAGCGGCAGAGCCGCCCAAACAGATTCCGATGTTGCGTTCATGCCGCCACCTCGGATGCAGGCAACAATGCAGTTGGCAACAGCCTTAGAACCTCATCAGGTGTCGTTGCGGTCAAAATCTCACGCCGCAGTGCGGGGCCGCTCCCAATCTCGTCCATATACCATCCCAAATGTTTGCGCGCGTTCTTTAGCCCGAGCGGAAGACCATAAAAGTCCAGCACTGCCTTGTAATGATCCGAGACCATCTGGGTCAGTGCCTCCCCGGTTGGAACATTGGGCGCGGGCGCGCCAAAAAGATCATGGGCAATCTGCTGTAAGATCCACGGGCGCCCCTGCGCACCGCGTCCGATCATGACGCCATCGGCGCCAGAGGCCTCTAGTGCAGCCTTGGCAGACACGCTGTCGGTGATGTCGCCATTGGCGATAACCGGAATTGATACGGCCTGCTTCACGGCGCGAATAGCAGCCCAATCGGCGCGGCCCTTGTAGAACTGACAGCGCGTGCGCCCATGAATGGTGATCATCTTGATGCCCGCCGCTTCGGCCCGCAAAGCCAGTTCTGGCGCATTCAAAAGGTCGTCATCCCAACCAAGCCGGGTTTTCAGCGTCACAGGAACCGACACGGCCCCCACAACGGCTTTGATCAGCGTCTCTGCATGATCAAGGTCGCGCATCAGGGCCGAGCCGGAATAGCCGTTGACCACCTTCTTAGCGGGGCAGCCCATATTGATATCGATAAACCGAGCGCCCTGCGCTTCGGCTATTTCAGCAGCTTGTGCCATCCAATGCGCTTCGCGGCCCGCAAGTTGAACAGAGGTCCGTTCCTGTCCAAACCCAAGTTCGGCCCGTGCTCTGACCGATGGTTTAGCCTGCACCATTTCCTGGCTGGCCACCATTTCGGACACGACAAGACCGGCGCCAAAGCTCTGTACCAAATTGCGAAAAGGCAAATCCGTAATACCCGCCAAAGGCGCTAAAAGCACCGGCGGGGTGAGTTCGGAGTTTGCCAGCAAAATGGACAAATGATTAATCCTTGTGCAATCACATAAAGATGTAGGAGGTTTCCTTGTGGACCGAAAGGCTTTTGGGCAGGTTTTTGACAGATCAAATGCATATGCCTGTTATTTAATCATTGTCGCTTGCCAGATAAGCAAGATTGTACCTTTTCCGCATTCGCCCTATCACCTTGCTCATGAGCGATGCAGTTGACAAACCCCCCTCTAAAACTTTCGCCGCATTAATCGTTGCGGCAGGGCGCGGAACGAGGATGGGCGGTGATATTCCAAAGCAATATCAGCCTCTTAACGGCGACCCTATCCTTATGCGTACCCTACGCGCCTTTGCCGATCATCCGCAGATCTTCACAATTTCGATCGTCTACAATCCAAGCGATTCCGTTCACTTGCAGCCTTTGGTTGATAAATTGGACATGACCGTTGCCAAAATAGCAGGCGGCCCGACTCGCGATGCGTCGGTTCGGGCTGGGCTTGAAGCGCTCAAGGATGACGTCACCCATGTCTTGATCCATGACGCAGCGCGCCCTTTGATCAGTTCTGCCGTGATTGACGCCGTGATTGATGCGCTCGAGTCATATGATGGCGCTGCGCCGGGCTTGCCCGTGCATGATGCGCTTTGGTTTGGTGACGAAACCGTTCAGGACATTCGCCCCCGCGACGGCCTTTTTCGGGCGCAAACCCCGCAAGGCTTTGACCTCAGTGCCATCCGCGCTGCACATGCCGCCTATTCCGGCCCTGCTGCCGATGATGTGCAGGTTGCATTGGCCGCCGGTCTTTCGGTTGCCATCACCAAAGGCGATGAGAACAATCTAAAACTGACACGGCCCGAGGATACCATACGCGCCGAGAAGATTCTGGAAAGCCAAGAGATGATCGATATCAGAACTGGAAATGGGTTTGACGTGCACCGGTTTGGCGCTGGCGATCATGTCATGTTGGCTGGCGTAAAGATCCCGCATTCGCGCGGCCTTCAGGGGCATTCGGACGCGGATGTTGGCCTGCACACTGTCACCGACGCCATCTATGGCGCATTGGCAAAAGGCGATATCGGCACGCATTTTCCGCCCTCTGATCCGCAATGGAAGGGCGCCGAAAGCCATATCTTTCTGACCCACGCCGCCGATATGGCCCGCGAGATGGGCTATGTGATCTCGCATGTTGATCTGACATTTCTTTGCGAACGCCCTAAGATCGTGCCTCATTCGGCAGCCATGCGAGACAGTCTTGCGGCGCTTTTGCAAATTGACGTAGGGCGCGTCTCGGTCAAAGCAACAACAACCGAGCGTCTTGGCTTTACAGGCCGCGAAGAAGGCATCGCCGCAATGGCCACAGCAACATTGGTGAAATCATGACCCGCCTCATTTCGACGTTCTTCTATGTTGGCCTGCTGCGCCCTGCCCCCGGCACTTGGGGCAGCTTGGCGGCGATTCCAGCGGCGTGGGGCCTGCACGCAATTGGCGGCTTTCTTGCGTTGGTCCTAGGCACGGTGGCGGTTGCCCTAATCGGCTGGTGGGCCACGAAAGTAGAAACCGATGCCAGCGGCATTGAAGACCCTGCCGAGATCGTCATTGATGAGGTCCTGGGCATGTTCCTTGCGCTTTGGCCCGTCTCTTACGGGGCCATGTTTGCCGCAACGGGGTTCTGGTCGCTTTACCCCGGTATCATTGTTGCCTTCCTGACCTTCCGCCTGTTCGACATCTGGAAACCCGGCCCGGTTGGATATGCCGACCGCAGGGGCGACGCGCTTGGCGTGATGCTGGATGACGCGATTGCGGGCGGCATGGCGATGATGGTTGTCTGTGTCGCGGCCGTTCTGGCCCATCTTCCGCTGCTATGAACGCCAAAACTGTCATCGAGGCGCTGTTGGCGCGCGGGTGGATGATGGCAACCGCCGAAAGCTGCACCGGCGGGCTCATCGCGGGCGCCATGACCGAGGTGGCGGGCAGTTCTGCTGTCTTTGATCGCGGGTTTGTCACTTATTCGAATGACGCAAAGGAAAAGATGATTGGCGTCTTACCCGCCACGCTTGACGCATTTGGCGCGGTTTCAGAGGAGGTCGCCGCCGAAATGGCCAATGGCGCGCTGGCCCGGTCAGAGGCGCAGATCGCCGTATCGGTCACGGGCATTGCTGGCCCAGGGGGATCGGATCATAAGCCCGAAGGGCGGGTCTGCTTTGGTGTCGCAACGAAAGACCGGACCATCACCGAAACGGTCGAGTTCGGTGCAGTGGGCCGCGCCAATGTCAGGGCAAAAACGGTGGCGCATGCCTTAGCGCTGGTCGCGCGCGCAGCCTCCATAAACTGACTTCTTTTGCATCATTGGACTAATTTTGCGCCTATTTTTTAGTCATTACGCAATATGCTCATATTTAGGGCGCCGAATTTGCATGTCTGCCCTTTCTTTTTGCACCCCACACGCCACACCCCGCCTCAACCAAATTTGAACGGGAAAGAGGAATGGGGATATGAACGGAGCCGATACCGCGTGGATTATCGTTGCCACGGCGCTTGTATTGTTCATGACATTGCCGGGACTGGCGCTGTTTTACGGCGGTCTGGTCCGGGCCCGAAATGTTTTGAGCGTCTTTATGCATTGCTATGCAATTGCCTGCCTGATGAGTGTCCTATGGCTGATCGCGGGCTATTCTATCGCCTTTGGCGGCGGCACTTCGGGGTTCTGGGGCGGGTTTGACCGTGTCTTTTTGAACGGCGTCACGGCAGATAGCCTGTCGGGCACCCTGCCCGAGGTTCTGTTCTTTGCCTTCCAGATGACGTTCGCGATCATCACCCCGGCCCTGATTGTCGGTGCTTATGTCGAACGCATTGGCTTTGGGTTTGTCCTGCTTTTCTCAAGCCTTTGGATGCTGCTGTGCTACGCACCCGTTGTGCATTGGGTCTGGGGCGGCGGCTTTCTTGCGGATGGCGGTATCTTTGGCGACACAGGCGTGCGCGACTTTGCAGGTGGCATTGTGGTGCATGAAACGGCTGGTCTTGCGGCCCTCATCATCGCTGTCTTCCTTGGGCCACGGAGAAATCAGACCACACCTCCGCATAACCCCGGCTTTGTCATGATCGGCGCCGCGATGCTTTGGGTCGGTTGGTTCGGTTTTAACGGCGGCTCGCAACTTGCCGCAGATGGCGGCGCGGCGATGGCGCTGACGGTCACGCATATTTCTGCGGCTACAGCATCGCTGAGCTGGGGCCTGTGGGAACGGATCAAATACGGCAAAACCTCGCTTGTGGGCGTTGTCACCGGCACGATCGCGGGCCTTGCCTCTATCACGCCTGCATCAGGTTTCGTGGGTCCGGTTGAGGCACTTATCATTGGTGCGGTTGCCGGTATTCTGTGCCAAGAAGCGGTGAACCTTATCCGCAATGGCCTGAAAATCGACGACACGCTGGATGTCTTTGCCGTTCACGGCGTTGGCGGCATCTTCGGCACAATCATGATTGCCGTCTTTGGCGCAGGCTCGTTCGCTGCCCAGTTGGGATCGCTTGCCATCGTGGGTGTCTTTACGGTGGTCGTTACGGTTGTGTTGGTCTTTGTTGTCAAAGCCATCACCCCGCTGCGCGTCGACGAAGAAACCGAAGTGAACGGTCTTGATCTGGCCGTGCATGGCGAACGTGCCTACGACATGTCGAGCTGACCTAAGCTGCAAATCCATAAAAACGGGCTCCTGTCGGGGCCCGTTTTTCGTTGCCTGCGCCACCTTTACCCTGTGACGAACACGCGGTCGTTCACGCGCAACAGACGAAGCTCCCATCGGGAAAGTTCATTTTGACAAGTCGTCTATTGGCGGGGTAGCGTCGGCACCAGCACCGATGTTGGGATATGGTTTTTTTCAACCCCTGTGCCCAACTCGGAGGATATATCGATGAAACGCCGCCTTATTATCGGCCTCGCATTTGCGGGGCTGCTGCCCATGAGTGCCAATGCACAACAAACTGATGCGCTTGCGGGCTGTCTCCGTGGCTGCTCTTATTACGAAGTCGACTGCCCAGCGGAGAGAGAGCAGCAAATAAGACAATCTGACGCATTGTTCCTACGTACCGGCGATGAATCAGTTTTGCTCTGTACAGACCCCCCATTCTGCCCAGAGGTCTTTCAAATCTGTACCGATGGATGGAACCAATGCCGCTCTGAATGCAGAGCCATGCATGGATCTTAAATTGCTAACCGCGTCCTAAGACGAGCCTCGTTTCTGTTTGGTGATAGCGATTGCGACAAATTCTGATTGTCGCGCCGTAGCGCCTTGGCGCATAGTCCCCTTAATTAACAGGAGGATATCTCATGGCGCGTATTACGCCCCTGACCGTTGACGAACTACCAGAAGAGCTGGCCCCAAGCGTAGAGGCCTATAACAAGACAATGGGCGGGCCGCCGAATTCCTTCCGCACAATGGCCCGCAAGCCGAAAATTGCGGCAGCCTATGGCGCATTGCAAAAAGCCATAGGGATGTCCCTGACCATCGCGCCCGAGCTGCGGTTTATGATGTTTTTGCTGCAAAGCCAGAACAATGGCTGCCTTTATTGTCAGGCCCATTCGGTGTCATTTCTGGCCAAGAACGGCAATATGTCGGAAGAGAAAATTGCCGCGCTTTGGGACTATGAAACCAGCGACCTATTCACCGAATCCGAACGCGCGGGCCTGCGCTTTGCCCTTGCCGTATCTTCACGCCCCAATGCAGCGACGGATGCCGATTTCGATGCCCTGAAGGAGCATTTTTCCGAAGATCAGATTGTCGAGATGGTGGCCTGCCTGTCCATCGGCTCGTTCCTCAACACATGGAATGACACGATGGCAACGGTGCTGGAGGAAGGCTCGGCCACAACGGCTGAGGCCAATTTGGGTGCCCGCGGCTGGACCCGTGGCAAACATGTTTAAACCTGCCTAAAGACTGGAACGCCAATCGCGTGGTAGCGCCGGTCCGAGGGGTGGCGCACTCGCGCCGCCCCGTGGGGGCGGACCGGCGCGGCCCAACATTTCATGTTGGACGCTTTTCACAAGAGTTTTGTGAAGTTTTTGGATCGCTCAAGTCCCGTAAAGCTCCTCTGCCCGCGCCTCAAAAGAGCGGACAATTCGGGTCATGGCCTCATGAAAGAACAGACCAGCCGCGCCTTGCAGGATCTTGTTTTTAAACTCGAAATCTACATCAAAGCTGACATTTGATCCGCCCTCCGCAGGCGTAAATTCCCAGTTGGATCGCATGTATTTGAACGGCCCGTCGATATATTCGGTTTCGATCCGGCGCCCGTCGATCAACAACACCCGGCTGCCAAATCGCTCGCGGAACATTTTGAAGCCAATGACCAGATCGGCCATCATCTCTTCCCCGCCTTCAATGGGCGTGACCGAGCGCACCCGCGCCGCAATCGTCCATGGAATAAACTCAGGATAACGCGCGACATCCGCGACCAGCCCGAAAAGCTGCTCGGGGCTATAGGGTAAAAACTTGGTCTCGGCGTGGTTGGGCATGTCTATTAGCTGTTTCCTTGGCTCGGCCCGGTGTCCTAGAGTTAGACAGGGAAATCAAGATGATCGCGCGGGCAATTCCACAGATGGGGGCGATATGGCGCAGAAAGAATATGTTGTCGACAAGTTGATCTCGGCAAAGGCAATCGCAGCACGGATCGAGGATCTGGCCCGCGAGATTGAGGCAGAATTTAAAGGCACCGACAAATTGGTGGTCGTGGGGCTGTTGCGAGGCTCCTTCGTCTTCATCGCCGATCTGGTGCGAGAGCTGGAGCTGCCGGTTGAGGTGGATTTCCTTGAAACCTCCTCTTACGGCAATTCGATGGAAAGCAGCCGCGAGGTGCGGATTTTGAAAGATATCCGGGGCGAGATAGAGGGCCGGGACGTGCTGGTCGTTGAAGACATCGTCGATACCGGCCACACGCTGACCCATGTGATCCACCTTCTGGAAAGCCGCAATCCAAAACGACTGGAAACCATTGCCCTTTTGGACAAACCCTCGCGCCGCGAAGTGGATGTGAAGGCAAGCTGGACCGGCTTTGAAATCCCAGATGAATTTGTCGTCGGCTACGGCATTGATTTCGCTCAACGAAACCGGAGCCTGCCCTTCATCGGCAAAGTGCGGTTTTTGGAAGAATGAGTAAAGGCGGTGCGGGATGAGTGAAGCGGACGATTATCAAGAAGCAAAAGCTCGGATTGCCAAAGCAAAAGCTGATGGCGCGCAGGAATTGGACTTTCGGGGGCTAAGTGACCTCACTCAATTGCCCCCAGAAATCGCGGATATTGATCTGACGTCACTCGACCTTAATGGCACCCAGATCAGCGATATTTCCGTGCTGGAAGGCATGACGGGGATGACGACGCTCGACCTCGGTGGCACCCGGATCAGCGATATCTCTGCGCTGAAAGGTATGGCGGGGATGACCTCGCTCTTCCTTGGGAACACACAGATCAGCGATATCGCTGTGCTGAGAGGGATGACAGGGATGACTGCGCTCTACCTCGACGGCACAGGGGTCACAGATATCTCTGCCCTGCAGGAGATGACCGAGATAACCACGCTCTACTTGAGTGATGCTCAGATCAGTGACTTGCGTGTCTTACTCAATTTGACAAAACTTGAATCGCCGTCAAATCCCGGACATTGGGTTTCTTTCACTGGCATCCCGGCATTGTCCCTTGATCCGACCCTCGCTGAAATTGCTGAGATCACCGACATCAAAGAACGCGCGAGCAAACTTTTTGCCCGGCTGCGCGAAGTTAAGGATGAATGGCCGCTGATCCCTGACGCAGGTCCTGAGCAAATCGGAACGCCGCGGGTCAAGCTGATGGGGGACCGTGTTGAGCTGCTCCATTCTCATCCGAATGCCGACGAAATTGCCGACCCGGTTAAACAAAAAACCCTAGAGCGTCTGCGCGATGCGGTCGACCGTATGGTTCGGGTCGGAAATAGATACCCCGATATTGATGATATCGCCCGTGGGCTTGCCCGAAGGATCGAACCCGATCTCAGCGAAATTGATCTTTTCGAAGTGCACCTAGACCTGGAAATTACACGCGGAATATATGAGCGGCGTAATGAACGGCAGGGCGAGGACGTCCTGGAGCCCGAAGCCGTTAGCGCGCTGGAACGTGTCACGATGATTGGACCGGGCCTGACCCTCGATAACGAGCAGGTTGAACGGCTTGAAGAACGTCGTGCGCGGTATTCTGATAGCAAACCCGGCAAACCCGATCGTGATGCACAGGATGCGCTTTCGCAAAGTGTGGCGGGGAATGAGCGTGTCTTTGGCGATGATCTCCGAGCATTAGAGGACCGTCTGGCACAACTAGATCAAAAGACTGATCGATTGCTATCCGTACAATCAGACGGAAACCGCAATGTCATTCAAGTTGTTGGAATGACAGTCGCAACGGGTGTGTTCTGGGGCGTCGCTGGCGGCCCTCTCTCCTCGGTTGGCACATCCGGGATGGAATGGCTGGTCGCCAATTCGGATACGATCCTAATCCTTGCACCGCAGTGGGGTGAAGCCTTTAAGGCGTGGATTACGCCAATAATCATGCGATCGCGTGAGGCGTCAGCCTCCTTGCCGCGCCGAAAGTGATTACAAGATTTAGGGTAACCCCCTATTTCGGAACATCCCCTGTGCATCTCACAGTTTCGTGAGGGCCTTGCGTCATCCGGCACCTTTGCATCAAGCTACTTTCATACAGTATCGCTTTAGGAGTTGATCATGCGATTTTCCGTCAAGCTCGCCGCGCTCGGCACGGCAATGACATTAGGGCTCTCGGCCATGGCCTTTGGGGCCGGGCATTCTGACAATCCATTTGCCCCCCATGTCGCGGCCCGTCAGGGTGCGATGAATATCATGTCCTTTAACCTCGGTATTTTGGGCGGCATGGCACGCGGGAATGTCGATTATGATGCCGAGGCTGCGGCAACGGCGGCATCCAATCTGGCAGCCGTGACCATGATTGATGGGCGCCCGATGTTTGCGCCGGGATCTGATAATGGCGCCCTTGGCGATGTCACCCGCGCCCTGCCCGCGATCTGGGAAAACCCGCAAGGCTTTGGCGAGGCGTGGATGGGTTTCGCCGCTGCTGCAAATGGCGTGGCCGCTGTTGCCGGTGACGGTCTGGAAGCGTTGCAAGGCGCGATGGGTCCGCTTGGCGCGTCATGCGGATCGTGCCACAGGAATTTCCGTCAGTCCAATTAGACTAGAAATCTGTTATAAGCAGGGGCCGCATTATTTTGCGGCCCTTTTGCTGTTGTCTAATATTGATCGGAGCCTTTCATGCGCGGCCTTTTCAGATTAATTCTTATTCTTGCCGTTCTGGGTGCTGGCATTGGCTATTGGATCACCCGACCTCAGGCGCTTTCGGCGTCAGATATTCCGGCCCATGACGCCGATGTCGAAAATGGCGAGCTGGTCTTTTGGGCCGCGGGCTGCGCGTCGTGTCATTCTGCTGATGGCGCTGAGGGCGAGGATCGGCTGGTTCTGACCGGCGGGCGCAGTTTTCCCTCTGATTTCGGCACGTTTTATGCGCCAAATATCTCGATGGATGCCGAAAACGGCATTGGCGGCTGGAGCGAGGCCGAGTTTCTAACGGCTGTCATGCGCGGGGTCAGCCCCGAGGGCCAGCACTACTACCCGGCCTTTCCCTATGGCACCTATAGCCGCGCCGAGATGGGCGATTTGCAGGATCTTTGGGCGTTCATGCAGACCCTACCAAGTGACGCCGCGCCGTCCCGTGATCATGATGTGGGCTTTCCCTTCTCGATCCGCGCCTCACTTGGCGGGTGGAAATTCCTGTTTGTCAGCGACGAATGGGTGATGACGGGCGATGTCTCACCTGAAATTGAGCGCGGGCGCTATCTGGTTGAAAGCCTTGGACATTGCGGCGAATGCCATACGCCGCGTAACGCGCTTGGCGGGCTGGATACCGCCGCATGGTTGACCGGCGCGCCAAACCCATCTGGCGAAGGCCGCATCCCCAATATCACGCCTGCCGTTTTAGGGTGGAGCCAATCGGAAATCGCAAATTACCTCAATGACGGCTTCACACCCGAATTTGACGTGGCAGGCGGCGAAATGACCGATGTCATCCAGAATATGGCGCATCTGCCCGATGCGGACCGGGCCGCTATTGCTGCCTATCTTCTTGCTTTGCCGCAATAAAGCTAAAGCCTTTGCCGCAACGTTGTCGCCTCAGAAATCTGATCTGCGCTCATCGTTGCGGCCCGCGCAGCGCAGTCGCGTTCGAAGATCGGTTGATCATCCGGCACGTCGTTTATGTCGATGGCCAACAGGCAATAGGCATAGGCATGCACAATGTTTTGAGCGGGGTTTTCTTCCGACGCTAAAAGGTCAGAAAGGTTCATTGCGCTTAATGCGTAGCCTTCTGCAATTGCGTTCAAAAACGCAGATTCCGCACCCACATAATCGACCGGGCCAGCAATGCCGTCCCACCGCATGATACCCAGATCATTCATTGCAATCGGCCAACCGGCATCAGCGCCCAATTCCATCAATTCGCGCGCCTCGGCGAGGTCTATATTGACGCCATTCCCATCCCAATAAAGCCGTGCCAACTCGTAATATGCTTCTGTATTTCCCCGCTCAAGCGCCAGCTGGTAATAGCCAAAGGCACGCGCGAAATCCGGCGATCCGGATTGGTTGAACTCGTAGATCCATCCAAGGTTTAATGGGGCGTAATCATCCCCCAGCAACGAAGACTGCTCATAATAGTAAATGGCTTGATCTATGTCCCGCGCAACGCCGGGCACACCGTTTTCATAGATCCACCCGATCCAATACGGGCCGAGGACTGAACCCGCTTCGGCAGCTTGCTGGTAGATCTCAATCGCGCGATTTCCGTCTTGCGGCACACCCACGCCCCGCCTGTACATATTCGCCAGATCTTCCATAGCGCGCACTAAACCGCCTTCGGCGGCGAGTTCGAACCATTGGCGCGCAATGTCATAGTCTTGTTGAACACCCTGCCCGCGAAGAACCAATAATCCGATATTGGTGGCGGCATCCATGTCGCCGCCCTCATAGGCCATCAGATAATACTCCATGGCGCGCGCATAATCAGGGTCGGCTAAAACCCCGCGATGGTAAAAAAGACCCAGTCCGTTTTGCGCGCCCGCATTGCCCGCAGCGGCGGCGGTTTCAAGCAAGTCGAACACCTCTTCCGGGTTTATCTCCAACCCTTCAGCCCCGTCCAGAAACGCATCACCGATATTGGCCATGGCGAGCACATTGCCACCGGCGATTGCATCCCGAAAATAGCCTACCGCACGATCCACGTCGCGCGGGACGCCATCGCCATGTAAAAACAAGACCCCCAAAAGATTCTGCGCGACCGGATCACCTTGGTCTGCCGCGGCCGAGGCGAGTACAAAGGCCAGCTCAAAATTGCCGGCCCGATAGGCATCGCGCGCCTCTTCAACGGGTTGCGCCATCCCCACGCTGGTGATGACTGACAGAAAACATGCAAAAACAATCGACCGCATTGAAACGCCTCCTCTAAATTAAGGAGAGCTTACCCAAAATACTGCAATCGACAAAATCCAGAGCTAGACACCCGACCCAGATATCTCGTAAACCTCTGTATTTAATTAAATAACCGACCCAAGATGTGTAGAAAACTACGGGTCTCGGGCCGGTCATATTCCGAAATTCATGGGTAGAAACGATGCAGCTGGACCTCTGTTAGACAGGGAGAAAGAGATCCGACCACAAATACCCTAGATTTTTCGGTAAACTGGATTGGGCCAAGAGGGCCCATTCCAAATCATGGCGCTATGTCAGGGACATAGGCGTCGCTTAGTCTTCTGCAGCAAAGATCACTGCAGCGGCGTCGACCATGCCGTAGTTCTGGGTCGACAGAATTTCGTTGCCTTCGGTCACAACAACGGATTCGTCATCGGCATTCAGTTCAGCAACAAAAATGCTGTTCGCAGCAGTGTTTCCGCCAGACTGATTGCCATCGACGATGAACAGTTCTTGGTTAGCTACAGCTTCTTGGACGAAGACGGCGTCGGCAACGTTATTTGCCAGAACAGGGGCCGTCAGTGCAGCAACAAAAGCGGTCGAAAGGATAAGGGTTTTCATGGGGAGGATCCTTATGTTTTTGCGCCAATCAAGGCGCGGTTGGGAGGCGGTGTTCAGAAGGTCTTGCCTTCTGCACCCCATACCTAAGTAAAAAATTTTTGTGTTTAACCCCACACTAGGCCCAATTATTCCATTTTTTAGTGCGAAAATGCACAGGGTAATCTGCGCTTCAGACCACTACGTCACAGCTCTTCACAGCTGCGTGAATCCGCTTTTTCAAGCCGACGGAATCCAAGTTACACCGCGTGTAAAAGGGGCAAATTTCTGCCTTGGAATTCAGCGCTTAAACCACGCCAAGGCCATGCAAATTTCAACAACGCGATTCGACGGGTTCGATGGGCAAAAAGAAAGGCCCCTTCACGTAAGTGAAGGGGCCAAACATAAATAATCAGACTTTGGTGAGCTCGCTCAGGCCTGTCCAAGCTTTTTCAAACGAGCCGCACGAAGGCGCGCAAAATCATCGCCCGCATGATAGCTTGAGCGGGTCAATGGCGTGGCCGAAACCATGAGGAAACCCTTGTTATAGGCGGCTTTCTCATAGGCTTTGAACTCATCTGGCGTCACAAAACGATCTACCGCATGGTGCTTTGGCGTTGGCTGCAGATACTGACCAATGGTGAGGAAATCGATATCGGCGGCGCGCATATCTTCCATCACTTGCATGACGGCCTGCTTGTCTTCGCCGAGACCAACCATGATGCCAGATTTGGTGAACATGGTTGGGTCCAGCTCTTTCACACGCTGCAACAGGCGCAAGCTGTGGAAATAGCGCGCGCCGGGGCGCACTTCGGGGTAGAGGCCCGGAACCGTTTCAAGATTGTGGTTAAAAACGTCAGGCTTAGCTTCGACGACCACTTCCAAAGCGCTGCTATCACAGCGGATGAAATCCGGCGTCAGAATTTCAATGGTTGTTTTGGGGCTACGATGGCGAATGGCCCGGATTGTCTGCGCGAAATGATCCGCGCCGCCATCTTCCACGTCATCGCGATCCACCGAGGTAATCACCACATGGTTCAGACCCAGTTTCTGGACCGCATCCGCGACGCGGCCCGGTTCGAACACATCCAGATCTTCTGGCGGCTTGCCGGTCGCGATATTGCAGAAGGTACAGGCGCGGGTACACACCTCGCCCATGATCATCATTGTCGCGTGACCCTGGCTCCAGCATTCGCCGACATTGGGACAGCCCGCTTCTTCGCAGACCGTGACCAGCTTATTGTCGCGCATGATCTTTTGAGTATCACGATACCCTTGACCCACAGGTGCCTTAACCCGAATCCAATCAGGTTTGCGTGGCTGCGGATTATCCGGCTTGCGAGCCTTTTCAGGGTGGCGTTGCTCGGGGATTTTTAGATCGCGCATGAGGGTCCTCCTGCCGCATTTTTAGCCAATCCTGCGCGAAAAGTAACCCGTCAAAATCAGATAGCCGCTATGCGTTTGAGAAAGGGGTTTCTATGTTGAAGCCCGGTTTAAAATCGTTCTAATTCTGGGCCGTACACGCGGCCCTTTCAGGGCCGCAACAACCTGATTTATTGGAGTTATCGGAATATGCAGCCCGGCGCACAGCTTCCTCAAGTAACGTTTAAAACCCGTGTTCGCGATGACAGCATCGACGGACCCAACCCATTTCGTTGGCAAGATAAGACCACTGCCGATTATTTCGCCGGAAAACGTGTTGTTCTGTTCAGCCTGCCCGGCGCGTTTACGCCAACATGCTCAACCTACCAACTGCCCGGTTTCGAAAACGGCTTTGCTGATTTCGCCGCCCATGGCATCGATGCGATCTATTGCATGTCGGTCAATGACAGCTTTGTCATGAATAAATGGGCCGAAGCGCAAAAGCTTGAGAACGTCAGCGTCATCCCCGACGGCTCGGGCGAGTTTACCCGCCGCGTCGGGATGCTTGTGCGCAAAGACAATCTTGGCTTTGGCCTGCGCAGCTGGCGCTATGCGGCAATCATCAATGATGGCGTGATCGAAGCTTGGTTTGAAGAGCCCGGCCTAGAAGACAACCACGGTGATGACCCCTATGGCGTATCCAGCCCTGAAACGGTTCTGGGCTGGCTTCAGGACGAAGCACGTAGCACAGCGGCGTAACCGATATTGATCGGCCAATCAGTGCCGACTGGCCGTACTCGCCTATAGGAAATTTGACGTGGCCCGGTGCGCCGGGCCACTTTCGTGACAGAAGACCTCATCCCAAGACCGCCTCTATCAGGGGCATTCCGTCGGAAAGGACTGTGTCATGAAATTTTTCATCCCCTATATTTTTATCGCTGCGGCCCTTGCCTGCACGCCCGCCGCCGCACAAGAAAGCCCGTGGGTATCCTTTTCGATTGTGAATGCCGGCACAAATGGCAGCGCAAATGTCACGGGCGCGACCGTCTGCGCGCGGGTTATGTCCCATCATAGAAACGCGGGTGACGCTGCAAATCTGATCACCGGGATGACGACACAGACTGACTCGGTGGGATATGCGAATTTCTATCTTCCCGGCAGCGGGCGCGGACCGCTGTTCTTTGAGGGCCGCGTGCAATTCGTCATTGATTTCCCACAGCGGTGCCCGGTGGCCTGCGAGATTGATTTTTATTGGGATTATACGCCCGGAAACACCCAGCCATCGATGGGCGAGACCCGAAACTGCACTGTCGACCTTAATCCTGCACGCCATGGCAATTTCCATTGCGACGGCAACCATGTCTACGACGTGCAATACCAACGCGGGCAAAGGGTTCATACTCCGGCGCCCGGCGGGCTTCCGGTTGATCTGGTGGACGTCGATGGCGCCTATCATATCGTGTATGGCGATCACCCGGATCATCCGGTTCATTGCGGGCTAACCCGGCAAATCGACCGCCCTCGGGCGCCAGAGTTGTTGCAAGAAAACCCGGTCATTTTGCGCCCTCAGGTTCCAACAGGTCCGGTGGACCCAACACGGGTTCAACCCAGCCTGCCCCGAAACTAATCTGCCAGGCCGCTGCCGCTCTGGTCATCGCCGCGATCCATTTCGGCCTGCTCTGCGAACCAATCCTGCAGAGCCGGGTTCATGTCACGCGCACCAGATTCCAGTGCCTCTTGCGCGACGGTATCGCGCGCCAGTCGCGGGCGCGGTGGCATAGTTGGCGTACGGAAATAATGCATTTCCCGCGCCCCGAAATAAAAGCTGACAATGGCGCCAAGCAGCCACCAAAGCGGCTCTGGCACATGATTAAGGCCCGCCATTCTTTCGGAAAACGCCGTTGGATCGACCATCGCAAAGACAAACAGACCGAGCGTCCCAAAAGCCAACATAGGACGCGGTAAGCGATTGATCCCGTTCACCATTCTGTCAAAGAAACCATATCTTCCATATTGAAACTCATCGCCCATCGCAGCCAGCGCCGCGGCCTGCGCGTCGGCCGAAAGCTCCATCCGGCGGGTTTCATTGGCGTGGAAAACCTCGGCAACACCTGTGACGGCATTTGCGGCCGCATTGATCCCGTCTGAGGGGCCCAGAATGCGCTGAATTAACCCCATGATGCCACCCGTGCACGATGTTCTGCCTCTGTCAGATGATAGGCTGGGTCGATAAATTCTTCAGCCCGGATTATCCATCCGCCTTTGCCGCCATTTCGGCGCGTTGCATAGCGGCGAGAGGCCGGGCGGCGGTCGCCTATCGCGTAGTAAAAATTGCGCCGCGCAATGCCATAAGCGTTGATCAGCATATCGCCCGCTTGGGCATAACCCGCTTCGGCGGCTGCAATGGTCTGCGGTCCAATCGCGCCATCCACTGCAATCTCTAACCCCATATCGCGCAGCAAGCGTTGCAAAATCCGAACGGCATTGGCGCCGGAATTGACCTGCATGTCAAAAACGGTGGCTTGCAGCGCTTCGGGCAAATCATTGATGCGCGGCGCGTAATAGTAATGCTCAATAAAGATCTCGATGGCATGATCGCGGTTCAAGGCCCGCACATCTGCGATATCCACATCTCCGTCGCGGTCCAGATCCAGACCAAGCCCGCGCATTGTGTGGATCGTTACGCCATAATTCGTGGCCCCGCCCGGATCGTTGGGGTCATTCACATATCCGCCCTCGCGGGCAACAATTTCAGTGGCAATTTGGTGAACCGACAGCATGGGCTCGCCCTCCATGCTCTAGGTTACAAATGTCCCTCGATCAGAGGGGTTTTCCATCCATCAAGATAGAAACACCCATCACCATGCGCGCAGGAAGGTAAAAATTTCGCTAAAAACCTCTAAAAAAGCTCAGCTTTCTTCAGGTTGGCGGTAAACGCCCTGCTCTTCCAGGGCCTCGATGACTTCGGCAGGCATATAGGTTTCGTCATGTCTTGCCAGCAATTCGGTTGCTAAAAAAACACCGTCAACATAGCGCCCTGTTGCAACTGTGCCCTGCCCCTCGCCAAAAAGGTCCGGCGGTGCGTCGCTGCCAACGTAAATCGCGGGAATATCTGCGGCCCCGTCGGTGACGACAAAGGCAAATTCAACGCCGTCTGTGGGTTCGATTGAGCCCTCCAGAACCAGCCCGCCAAGGCGAAACACTTCATCCGGGTCGGGCGCGGTTTCGGAAATTTCGGCAGGTGTCCGGAAAAAGTTGATCCCGTCGCGCAAACCATAACCGATCAATACAGACGACACAGCCAACGCCGCTATTGCCACGATGATCACCTGAATTCGACGTTGTTTCTTTAATCCGCGCATTGGGGGGCCTTTGTCCTTATCCAAGCCTCAGCTATCGCTAAATGCTGCAAAAACAAGAGGCACTGACATAGATCAAGCCATTAGGCCGAAATAAAATCCATTTTCCGGCGCATGAACTGTGTGGCCTTGTTCGTCACGCGCGCCGGATCACCGGTTGTCAGGAAAAGACTTTCGGTGCCCGTTCCAACCATTTCAGGGCGGCGCGTCAGATAATCGGCAAGGCTTTCGGCAACCAGATTGGCCTGAGAATAAACCTTAACATCCGCGCCAAGCGCCTCTTGGAACTCTTTTTCCATCAATGGGTAATGCGTGCAGCCAAGGATCGCAGCCTGCGGTTTTGCCATCCGGCGTTGTAGCGCCTCAACATGGCTGCGCACCAGCGCTTCGGCCAAGATCATATCCCCATCTTCAATCGCATCGACCACGCCGCCGCAGGGTTGCGCTTCGACATCAACACCAATGGCGCGGAAGGCCAATTCGCGTTGAAAGGCCCGGCTTGAGACCGTGGCGGGCGTTGCAAACAAGGCAACCTCTTTCACGGCCACTTCGCGCGGCGGAGAATTGTCCCCCCATTGGCGTTCGGTCAGCGCTTCGATCAACGGGACAAAAACGCCCAATACGCGTTTATCAGACGGCACCCAGCTTTCCTGCATCCGTCGAAGCGCCACTGCCGCCGCCGTGTTGCAGGCCAGAATGACCAGATCACAGCCAGCCTCGAACAGACGGCTGACACCCGCCGTGGTCAGTTCATAAATATCTTCGGAATCGCGCACGCCATAGGGCGTATGGGCGTTGTCTCCGTAATAGACAAAAGGAACCTCGGGCAGCCGCTTCATGGCCGCATCTAATACCGTGAGCCCGCCAAGGCCGCTGTCAAATATTCCGACTGCCATTTCGTTTGTGCCTGTCCTCGAATTCAAACCCGATTTCATCGGGGTTTATCTGGTTTGGTGACAAGTCATAGGTGGCTTTCCTAAGGAAATCCATCATCTCGCGCCCATCTTTGGCGTACCCGTCCAATATGTCGCGTGAGATGGGCTCGCCTATGACAACCCGCACGGGTGTGTTCACCCGAGAGCGGAACTCCTTAATCAAGAGTCCCATGCGCAGCGTGTAATTCAAATGGCTGGCGATCTGGAATAGGCGACTGGTATGGCCGTCAAAGAAGATTGGAACCACGGTCGCATCTGATTTTGAGATCATCCGCGCCGTAAAGCTACGCCAGTATGGGTCCATTGGCCTGCCGAAAGGTTTTGCCGCAGTCGAAACCGTCCCGCCCGGAAACACGCCAATCGATCCGCCTTCTGCCAAGTATTTCAACGCCGTTTTGCGGGTCTGGATGTTTTGGGCCATCGCCGCTTTGGTTTCGTCAAACGAAATCGGCAAAATGATGCGGTTCAGATCCTCGGCCTTGCGAAACACCTGATGGGCCAAAATGCGAAAATCGCCCCGTGCCACTGACAGGATATTGCCCAGCATCAAACCATCAAGGATGCCGTATGGGTGATTGGCAATCGCAATGACGGGGCCGTCTTTTGGAATGTTGTCCAAAGATCCGCCAACAACATCGAGCGTTAGCCCATATCGTTCGACCATCACTTGCCAAAAATCGCGCCCCCGGCGCACTTCGTCATCATAGCCTTGCGCCTTTTTGATAAGGCCCAGACGTCCTGACGCAACCTCCATCACACGAATAACGGTTCGCCCCGCGCCTGATTTGGCGGAATGCGAATAAGAAATGTCACGCGCGACCTGCTTTTCTTCTTTGCTGACGCGAGGCTTCTTTTTCAATTTTTGTTCGGGTCTCATTGCCTCATGATACCGGCTACAGTTTACGGAATTTCGAGATTTGGCTGACTTAAGGTCATTTTATTGTGTTTTCCTACTTAAGGTTGGTTTCGCTTCGCGGTCTAGCCCTTAAAGATCGAACAGCTTGCGAACACGCATTCCGGTAACAGTGAAACAGAGGGCGCCGGGAATAAGCGCTTGGCCGCTACGCGGAATATGGCAACACCCGCTCCACCAAACGCACAAAAAAACTTGCGCCAATAGGGGCGATACGGTCGTTGAAATCATAGGCCGGGTGATGCAATGGCGGGCCGTCACCCTGCCCCAGAAACAGATAAGCGCCGGGGCGCTTCTCAAGCATATAGGCAAAATCCTCGGCAAACATGCGACGCGTCGCGCGGCAATTGACCTTATCGGCGCCCACAACATCGCGAGCCGCCTCTGCAGCCAGTTCCGTCTCATCCACGTGGTTGACTGTTGCAGGATAAAACCGCGTATAGGTCAGCTTGGCCTCAACCCCATATGACTGGCCAAGATGGGTGCAAATCTGGGTCAAACGGGTTTCAACCATATCTTGCACATTCGGATCAAAACTGCGGACCGTTCCCGCCAAAAATGCGTCTTGTGGGATGACGTTATCGGCATCGCCGCACTTCATCACGGTCAAAGAGACGACCAGATCCTCTTCTGGCACATGATTGCGACTGGATATAGTTTGCAGCGCTTGGCCTATTGCCAGCGCCGCCGTAACCGGGTCGCGGGTCTCATTTGGATAACCGCCATGCCCGCCTTGGCCCTTAATGTCTATCGCGAAACTATCGACTGCCGCCATGAACGGGCCGGGACTCGTCTCAAAAACGCCTTCGGGTAAGTTTGGCCCATTATGCAAGCCATAGACTTTCGAGATATTAAACCGCTCCATAAGCCCGTCTTGACACATAACCTCGGCACCGCCGCCATCTTCCTCGGCTGGTTGAAAAATCAAAGCGACACGCCCTGAAAACCGCTTGGTTTCAGACAAGTATTGAGCTGCGCCAAGCAGCATGACCATGTGACCGTCATGCCCGCAAGCATGCATCTTTCCCGGGACTTCCGAGGCATAGTCTGCGCCGGTTTCCTCGACAATCGGCAACGCATCCATATCTGCGCGCAACCCAATCGTCGCCCCAGGGCCCTGCCCTTTGATCACGGCGACGATGCCCGTTTTCGCAACACCGCGATGGATATCGGAGATGCCAAACTCCGCCAGTCGCGCCGCGATAAAATCGCTGGTTTTTTGGCAGTCAAAGCCAAGCTCGGGCTGCCGGTGCAACTGGCGCCGCCACGTTGTCATTTCATCTGCGTAGCTGGCGATCCGGTTGATCACAGCCATTCTGGACTCCTCCAGGGTGCTCGGGTCTAACTCGTCTCAAACCGTGACGGGATTCGAAGGACCGGACAATGAAAAACGCGCAAGATGATCTGATCCACGACCCCAAAGGCGGCATGGCGCGGCTGCTAGAGATCATGCGCCGCCTGCGCGATCCGAAAACCGGCTGCCCGTGGGATATCGAACAAGATTTTTCTACGATTGCCCCCTACACAATCGAAGAAGCCTATGAAGTGTCAGACGCGATCGAGCGTAAGGCGTGGGATGAATTAAAAGGCGAGCTGGGCGATTTGCTTTTTCAATCCGTTTTTCATGCACAAATGGCAGAAGAGCGCGGGTTATTCAGTTTTGACGACATCGCCAACACAATGTCCAACAAGATGGTGGCCCGCCATCCGCATGTCTTTGGAGATGAAACCCGCGAGAAAAGCGCCGAGCAACAGACCGCCGACTGGGAAACCATCAAAGCCGCAGAACGAGCCGCAAAGGCGCGCGCCGGGGTATTGGATGATGTTGCGTTGAACCTTCCGGCACTCATGCGCGCCGAAAAATTGCAAAAACGCGCCGCGCGGGTTGGCTTCGATTGGCCCGAGATCGGCCAGGTCATTGATAAAATTAGTGAAGAGGCAAAGGAACTGGCAGAAGCGCGTGACAGCCTTCCCCAAGACAAGATCGACGAAGAGATGGGGGATCTTCTTTTCGTTATGGCCAATCTTGCGCGCCACCTAAAGGTTGATGCAGAAACCGCCCTGCGCGGCGCGAATTCAAAATTCACCCGCCGCTTTGCCTATATAGAAGCGCAACTTGCCAAAACCGGACGCACCCCAGAGGGCAGTGATTTGGCCGAAATGGACGCGCTTTGGGATGCCGCGAAAGAGGCTGGCTTATAATCGCCGCACCGCGTTTTCCAACGCGTTCAAAAAGGCGCTGCGATCGGCTTTGCCAAAAGGTTTTTGTCCGCCGACGCCCTGCCCGTCCAGCCCTGCACGCAGGTCCGCCATGATCGCGCGCGTCGCAATCTGTGCACCAATGCTGTCTTTGGTGAAGGCGCGCCCTTTGGGGTCCATAACGTCAGCACCTTTTTGTAAAGCTCGCTCGGCCAACAAGATATCCGAAGTGATCACCAAGCGCCCCTGCGCTGACGCTTCGACAATTGCGTCATCTGCCGCGTCAAACCCATCCGTCACAACCAGCATTTTGATCAGCGGATGATCCGGCAATCGCAGCCCCTGATTGGCAACAAACACGATAAGAACCTTATGGCGCAGCGCCACGCGGATGGCCTCGTCTTTTACCGGGCACGCATCTGCATCTACCAAAATCATCTCGCCCGGTCCTTTTTTCCTTATGTCGCCGCCGCCATAACCGCAGCGCCGCCCCGCAGACATCGAATATTTCGCGCAGATTGGCAATAAATTGCGAACGGAGCCAGCAACGCCCCCATAAAGCAGTCTATATTTCAGTACCTTACGTCAAATAAAAAAGGTCCAACTCGGCCCTTTTCAAATCTGATTTCGCGCCCTAACGTGATGCGTGAACAAAAAACAAAATAAATCAGGGAGAAGACCATGAAGAAATTTCTGCTTGCCTCAGTGGCAACGGCAGCGATGGGCACTGCGGCTCTTGCAGGTGGCCATGCGACCGAAGCAACGATTGGCATTTCGCTTGGCTTTACCGGCCCACTTGAATCGCTGGCACCGCCCATCGCTCAAGGTGCTGAGCTGGCCATTGCCGAGGTAAACGCTTCGGGCCTTTTGCTCGATAGTGCAACTGTCACGGCGATCCGTGGCGATTCTACTTGCGGCGATGTTGCCGCGGCCCGCACCACGGCCGAACGCCTGATCACAGCTGATGGCGTTGACGGTATTGTTGGCGGCATGTGCTCTGGCGCAACGGCATCGATGCTGACAAACGTCGCCATGCCCAATGGCATCGTGATGATTTCGCCCTCGGCCACCAGCCCGGGCCTGACTGCAACGGAAGATAACGGGCTGTTCTTCCGCACGGCGCCATCTGATGCGCGCCAAGGCGAAGTGATGACCGAAATCATCATGGAGCGCGGCTTTAGCGAAGTCGCTGTGACCTATGTAAACAACGACTATGGTCAGGGTCTGGCGGATTCTTTTGCAGCAGCATTCGAAGCCGCTGGCGGCACAGTCACCCTTGTCGCAGCCCATGAAGATGACCGCGCCGATTATTCTGCTGAAGTTGGCGCGTTGGCATCTGCCGGCGGTGAACTTCTCGTTGTCGCGGGCTATGTCGATAGCGGCGGATCCGGCATTGTTCAGGCGGCGCTGGATAGCGGTGCGTTTGATACATTTGTTTTGCCAGATGGCATGGTTGGTGACGCGCTGGAAGAAAACTTCGGCTCTGACCTCGATGGATCCTTCGGGCAACTTCCCGGCACTGACAGCAATGGCGCCGAAGCCTTTAGCGCACTGGCTGCTGAAACCGGTTTCGACGGCTCGTCTGTTTATGCTGCAGAAGCCTATGACGCGGCTGCGTTGATCATGCTGGCCATGCAGGCTGCAGATTCAACCAGCGCCAGCGACTATGCTGCCCATGTCATGGATGTCGCAAATGCTCCGGGTACCCAGATTTTCCCAGGTGAATTGGCGCGCGGTTTGGAACTGCTCGCTGCAGGGGAAGAGATCGATTATGTCGGCGCATCTTCCGTTGAATTGATCGGCCCCGGTGAAGCAGCTGGCAACTACCGTGAGATCGAGATTGAAGGCGGTGAAGTCACCACCGTTTCTTATCGTTAATTCGCCAGAAGTGGCATGAATTCAGGCAGCCCGGACCCCATCCGGGCTGCCTTTCTTAGCTTAGCTTGAAGGCGACCCTCCGCTCATGATTACAGTCGAAGCCCTGCACAAGCATTTTGGCGGTTTTCACGCAGTTGATGGCGCAAGCCTGACCATAAATCAGGGCGAAATTACCGGACTTATTGGGCCAAATGGCGCCGGGAAAACAACGCTTTTCAATGTGATAGCGGGCGTTCTTCAACCCACATCCGGGCGAGTTATCATGGATGGTGAGGATATCACCGGCCTTGCGCCCCATACGCTTTTCGGCAAGGGATTGTTGCGCACGTTTCAGATCGCGCATGAATTTCATTCCATGACATGCCGCGAGAATTTGATGATGGTTCCAGATGCCCAATCTGGCGAAACCCTCTGGAATACTTGGTTTGGTCGCAAACGCATTGCCGATGAAGAACGCGCCCTGCGCGCTAAGGCCGATGAGGTGCTGGAATTTCTTACAATTGAGCATTTGGCAGATCATAAAGCCGGGCAAGTGTCGGGCGGCCAAAAGAAACTGCTGGAATTGGGCCGCACAATGATGGTCGACGCCAAGATCGTCTTTCTGGATGAGGTCGGCGCCGGCGTGAACCGCACGCTTCTGAACACAATCGGCGACACAATCATGCGCCTGAACAAAGAACGCGATTACACCTTTGTCGTCATTGAACATGACATGGATTTCATCGGCAAAATCTGTGGCCCGGTCATCTGTATGGCCGAAGGCAAAGTGCTGGCCGAGGGTAGCCTTGCCGAGATCAAAGCCAATGAACAGGTGATCGAGGCATATCTGGGCACCGGCCTGAAGAACAAGGAAACGGCATGAGCAGCGCCCACCCCTTTCTGATCGGTGAAAACATGACCGGCGGCTATGGCAGTGGCCCCGATATCTTGCACGACTGCACGATCTCGGTTGAAAAAGGTGAAATCGCGGTGATTGTCGGCCCGAACGGCGCGGGCAAGTCCACTGGGATGAAAGCTGTTTTTGGCATGCTCAACCTGCGCGAGGGGCGCGTGGTGCTGGATGGTGAGGATATCACCAATCTGACGCCACAGGCCCGCGTTGCGCAAGGAATGGGGTTTGTGCCGCAAACCTCGAATATTTTTACCTCGATGACAGTGGAAGAAAACCTCGAGATGGGGGCCTTTATCCGCACCGATGATTTTTCTTCGACGATTGAGCAGGTTTTTGACCTGTTTCCCATCCTGCGCGACAAACGTAGCCAGCCCGCAGGCGAGCTTTCGGGCGGTCAGCGTCAACAAGTGGCCGTGGGCCGCGCGTTGATGACCAAGCCCAAACTGCTGATGCTGGATGAGCCAACCGCCGGGGTTAGCCCTATTGTGATGGACGAGCTTTTTGATCGGATCATCGAAGTCGCCCGCACCGGGATTTCCATTTTGATGGTCGAGCAAAACGCCCGCCAAGCACTTGAAATTGCTGATAAAGGCTATGTGCTGGTTCAGGGCCGCAACGCTTATACGGATACAGGTAAGGCCCTGTTGGCAGACCCCGAGGTCCGCCGAAGTTTTTTAGGAGGATGATACAAATGAAGAAATTTTTGTTACCCGCACTGTGTAGCCTCGCAATTCCTGCGATGCCCGCAATGGCCGAAGTGGTCACGCATAACTGCACATTCACCGAAGCCTGCCGAACGATGGGCGGCAATTGTCAGCCTGAAAACGTGGACTATGTGTTCGAGCTTGATGCTGTTGCTGGCACCGGCCAGATGGTTCAAGGCGGCAGCACTTATTCCGGTATTGTCACGACCTCCAACGCCGCGACGCATTTCTTTTTTACCAACTCGGCGGGCTCTGAGACCACAACCATCGCAGATACCGGAATGATCATCTACTCGGGCAATATTGTTTTGGGCGAGGGCCTCGGTCATTACCGCCTTAGCGGCAATTGCTCGGTGGCTGGGGCCCCGTCTCCTGCTGGCGGTAAGTAGCTCTGAATGGCGCGATCTTTCATGATATCTGGCAAAGCGGCGGCCTTGACTGCCCTTGCCCTTAATGCGGCCCACCCTGCCCTTGCTGAGGACGGGTTTTCTTGTGTGTTTACGGTTGCTTGCGACGACACGCGCGGCTGTGACGTGGCCGATATCATGACCGAGATTGCCTTGGCCGAAGATGGCCCCACTGTTTTTCTAAGCGCGGCGCCCGATCACATTTCGGCGCGGCGCCTTTCGGATGAGGGCGAAACCCCCATCGCCTTTGCCGCCGATATTCCCGGGGTTGAGGCAAATCTGATTACCATCAACGCCGATGGCACCGCCTCGCGCAGCCATCAATCCGCCGATCCCGCCCAGCCAACCGTCACCTATTTCGGCACGTGTCAGGAGATATGAATTGGACCTTCTGAACGCTTTAGTAGTTCTTGCGAATTTTGTGCTCATTCCGGCGACGGCCTATGGGGCACAACTCGCGCTCGGCGCCCTTGGCGTGACGCTGATCTACGGCGTCTTGCGGTTTTCCAATTTCGCGCATGGCGACACGATGGCCTTTGGCGCAATGGTCACGATCCTTGTGACATGGGGCTTGCAAGCTTGGGGTGTCTCGCTTGGCCCATTACCAACGGCGCTATTGGCTTTGCCCGTTGGTATTGCCGTAACGGCGGTCTTGCTGATTTTTACCGATCGACTGGTCTATCGGTTTTACAGGCAACAAAAAGCCAAGCCGGTGATCTATGTCATCGCGTCGCTTGGCGTGATGTTTGTGATGAACGGGCTTGTGCGGTTTATCATCGGGGTGGATGATCAACGTTTCTCGGATGGCGAGCGTTTTATTATCTCGGCCCGCAATTTTCGCGAGTTAACGGGCCTGTCCGAAGGCCTTGCCTTTCGCACCAGCCAGGGGCTGACCATCGTCATCGCGGTAATTGCTGTTGCGCTGCTTTTTTGGTTCCTCAACAAAACCCGCACCGGGAAATCCATGCGCGCATTTTCCGACAACGAGGATCTGGCGCTGCTATCCGGCATCAACCCGGAAAAAGTTGTCATCTACACATGGCTGTTGGTTGCCGCCCTGACGACCACAGCGGGCGTGCTCTATGGCCTTGATAAAAGCTTCAAGCCCTTCACCTATTTCCAGCTATTGCTGCCAATTTTTGCCGCAGCGATTGTTGGCGGGTTGGGCAACCCGCTTGGCGCGATTGCCGGAGGCTTCGTGATCGCCTTTTCCGAGATCTCTATCACCTATGCGTTCCGGCGCTTCTACAACCATCTGGTGCCGGAAGCATGGGAGCCTGAAGGTCTACTGCAGCTTCTATCGACCGATTATAAATTCGCAGTCAGCTTTGGAATATTGCTGATTGTGCTGATCTTCCGACCGACCGGAATCTTTAAGGGGAAATCGCTATGACCCGCGCTGATCTTCGCCCCTTCCTGCTCTTTGGCGTTGTGGCGCTGCTGTTTATCTTTACCGGTGTGACGCAATCCTGGAACACGACACTGACCATTTTCAATATGGGTCTGATCTCGGCGATCATGGCGCTTGGTGTGAATATTCAGTGGGGCTATGCAGGCCTTTTTAATGTTGGCATTGTGGGCTTTACCGCGCTTGGCGGCTTGGCTGCCGTGTTGGTCTCGATGCCGCCGGTGCCAGAGGCATGGGCCGCAGGCGGCCCGCAATTACTGCTGGCGCTGCTGGCTGGCGTCGCCACGATTATCGCGACGGTTTTGGCCTATAAACGCATTGCCAATGCCAAGGTCCGGACCCTTGCGATGCTGGGTATTCTGGTGATTGGGTTCATCATTTACCGAAGCCTTTTTGATCCGGCACGCGACGCGGTTGAGGCGATTGACAGCTCGCTCACCGGGTATCTGGGCGGGCTGGGATTGCCGGTATTGCTTGCATGGCCTGTTGGCGGGCTATTTGCGGCAGGTGCGGCGTGGATCGTGGGCAAAACAGCACTTGGGCTGAGGTCAGATTATCTTGCGATTGCGACGCTTGGGATTGCCGAGATTATCATTGCCGTCATGAAAAATGAAGATTGGCTGGGGCGCGGCGTGAAAAATGTCATCGGCATCCCCCGCCCTGTTCCTTACGAGATTAACCTGCAAACAACGGACTGGTTCTTAAACTTTGCCGAGCGTCTTGGTACAGATCCAATCATCTTCTCTTCGATTTTCGTAAAGCTTTGCTACGGCGCGTTGTTTGCAACTGTGCTGCTGATTTTGATCACGGCGACCCAAATGGCGCTCAATTCGCCCTGGGGCCGGATGATGCGGGCCATTCGCGACAATGAAACCAGCGCCGAAGCGATGGGCAAGAACGTCACCGCGCGGCATTTGCAGATTTTTGTTCTTGGGTCAGCGATCTGCGGGCTGGCGGGCGCGATGATGACAACGCTTGACGGGCAGCTTGTCCCGGCCAGCTATAACCCTTTGCGATTTACCTTCCTGATTTGGGTGATGGTGATCGTCGGCGGTTCTGGCAATAACTGGGGCTCGGTCCTTGGCGGGTTCCTGATCTGGTGGCTCTGGATCATGGTCGAACCGATGGGCCATTGGCTGATGGAGAATGTCATCACCGCGGGCATGGCCGAGGACAGCGCGCTCAGGGCGCATTTGCTGGAGTCCGCTGCGCATATGCGGCTACTGACCATGGGCTTGTTTTTGCTGCTTGTGCTGCGCTTCAGCCCACGAGGGTTGATCCCCGAACGCTAGGCGGCGACCTGCTGGCGGGCGGCAAGCGCCGCTTCGACAACCTCGGGGCCTGCGCCGGGGCGATGGGCGTTTTCCGACAGATACCGTTTCCAAGACCGTGCGCCGGGCTGACCGGCAAAAAGCCCAAGCATATGGCGCGTGACGTGGTTCAGACGGCCACCAGCGCTTACATGCGCTTCAATATAGGGCAGCATGGCCTCGGCAACCCCATCGGCGGTCTGCTCGGGCGTTTCCGCCCCATAGATCGCGTCATCTGCGCCCAAAAGGATCTTTGCCGGTTCATGATAGGCGCTGCGCCCGATCATGACACCATCCATGCCAGCGGCCAGATGCTCTAACGCGCCCTCAAGCGAGGTAATACCGCCATTGATGGACAAGTGCAGATGCGGGAAGTCGCGCTTCATTTGATGCACCAAGGCGTAATCCAAGGGTGGAATATCCCGGTTTTCTTTTGGGCTAAGCCCTTTGAGCCACGCTTTGCGGGCGTGAATCGTGAACCGGCGGACACCGGCAGCTGAGACCTTGGTCAGAAAATCAGGAAGAACTTCGGCCGGGGTTTGGTCATCAACGCCAATCCGGCATTTCACAGTCACCTCAACCGGGCTGGCCGCCTGCATGGCAGCAACACATTCCGCCACGACGTCCGGGCGCTCCATCAACACGGCCCCAAACGCGCCAGATTGAACCCGGTCAGAGGGGCAGCCCACATTGAGATTTATCTCGTCATAGCCGAACTCAGCTGCAATCTTGCTGGCCTTGGCAAGCTCGACTGGATCCGAGCCCCCAAGCTGAACCGCAACCGGATGTTCGGCCTCAGCAAACCCCAACAACCGCTCACGGTCGCCGTTTATCACCGCAGGCGCTGTCACCATCTCTGTGTAGAGCAACACCTCACGCGACATCAGCCGATGGAAATACCGGCAATGTCGGTCGGTCCAGTCCATCATCGGGGCGACGGACAAGCGGGCTAATCTGTCTAATTTTTCCTGCGCTGGCATAGGCACGTCTGCCCTTTGAGTCAAAACAAGGTTCGGCGTCTATCTAAGCGCAAATTTTCCGAAGGTCTATTGGCGCGGGCGGTCCAACCCCGTCACCCAAGATCTGTTTCCATCCGCGAGAGGTTTTCAACCGCCTGCCACAGCCCTGCCATCGCGTCCGGCCCAACTGTGTCCTCGACCAGCGCGCGGCGTTTAGCAAAGCGCGGGCCAAGACGGGCCATCAGCGCCCTGCCCTCATCCGAATGGGATAGGATCTTTTTGCGTTGGCTTTGAGGGTCCGCGCCCGAGGCAAGTAGCCCAAGCCCTTCCAGTCGCGAGGCGGCCCGGCTGATTAACGCGCGGTCCACATGCATCTGGCGGCTCAATTCAGAAACTGACAGCGGGCCGAAGACCTCGATCACCCGCAAAACCCGGAAATCCGTAAGGTTCAACGGAGTATCCCTAATCAGCGCAACCACTTGAGCTTCAAGAATTTTATTCACGATTGCGAAGCGAAACGTCAGATCTTGTTCCAGCTCTCTTTGGCGGTCCAATTGACGTTCTAACAGATCTGTATTGGCGGACATTTTGAGCCTCGGGATATGAAATTTCTTATGTGTTATATCATCATTATTGTTGACTTTGCATCATTATTCTCGAATATTCCTCGTAGATCGGGAATCGCCTTGTCCGGCACTTCCCCACCCGCGGGCCGGGAATTTGAGACATAAGCATGAGGGGCACGGTTCATGCTATTGATCAAAGGAGAGCCATCATGGGACCATTCCCTCACGACGCACCAAAAGCCAAAATCGATGACCTGAACATCGCCGGAACTGATGGGTTTGAATTCGTAGAATTTGCCCATCCCGAACGAGGCAATCTGGAGCCTTTGTTCGAATCCATGGGATTCGTCGAGGTCGCCACGCATAAGACCAAAGACATCTCGCTCCATCGTCAGGGTGATGTGAATTACATCATCAACCGCGAACCCGGCACGCCTGCCGCGCGCTTTGTTGAAGAACATGGCCCTTGCGCGCCATCGATGGCATGGCGGGTCGTAGATGCACAAGTGGCACTGAAATGTGCCACCGATTACGGCGCCGAAGAATATACCGGCGATGACAAAACGCTCGATGCGCCAGCAGTCTACGGCATCGGCGGATCGCTTTTGTATTTCATCGAAGATTATGATGACGGAAAATCGCCCTATGACGCCGATTACAACTGGGTCGGCGACCGCGATCCAAAACCCGAAGGCGCGGGGTTCTTTTACCTCGATCACCTTACCCATAACGTGATGCGCGGCAACATGGACACCTGGTATAAATTTTATGCGACGGCCTTCAACTTCCGGGAAATTAAGTTCTTCGATATCAAAGGCAAATTGACCGGGCTGACCAGCCGCGCGTTGACGTCGCCCTGCGGAAAAATCCGTATTCCGATCAACGAAAGTTCGGATGAGACCAGCCAAATCGAAGAATATTTGAAGCAATATAAAGGCGAAGGCATTCAGCATATCGCGATTGCGACAAACGATATTTACGGCGCAACTGACACACTGGCCGATCAGGGCGTGCAATTTATGCCCGGACCGCCCGCGATCTATTATGAAAAGTCCAAAGCCCGCGTGAAAGACCATGACGAGCCGCTGGATCAGATGAAAAAGCACGGCATTCTGATCGATGGCGAAGGCGTTGTGAATGGTGGGATGACACGGATCTTGCTTCAGATTTTCTCAAAAACGGTGATCGGCCCGATCTTCTTTGAGTTCATCCAACGCAAGGGCGATGACGGCTTTGGCGAAGGAAACTTCAAGGCGCTGTTTGAATCGATCGAAGAAGATCAAATCCAGCGCGGCGTTTTGAAAGCCGGCTAGTGATTATAGAACCGGTTCGCTGGATCACTCCCTCCAAATGGCTATGGGCATGTTGCGACCTTACCAAGCCATTGGGGGGACGCCCCATTTTGAAGAACAAATTGAGACATCAATGAATTTCGTCGCATGGAAATCTTACGCAAGCGCCCCTGCCCTCGGCACCAGAATTTGTGCATCGGCAGAAGTTTCTGATGGAACCGTTCACTGTGTCGATCTCGGTGGGTTTCCGGTTTTACTAGTCCGAAATGGCAAAAACCTCCACGGTTTCGTCAACGCTTGTCCGCATCAATACCTGCCCTTGAACTATAAGGGAGACAAGGTGATGTCGGCCGACGGAACCATGCTTCGTTGTACAAACCACAGCGCCAGTTTTGACATTGAAACCGGCGAGGGCGTCGAGGGCTTGGGCATTGGCTGCGCGCTTGATCCGGTGCCGGTGGCGCTTTCCGATGAGGGCACAATTTACATTGGCGAGGCGCCTTAACTTAGCAGTGGCAACGGGCCTGGGCCGGGGCTGATGGCTACGCCCCTTTTCTGCGCCCGTCATCCCCGCCTATGTCATTCAAAAATTTGAAAAGCTTGAACAAAATTTGCAGATTGGCATTAAAGTGATGGCCGATCGACGCCCACCATATTGCACAATATATTGACTGATATCCTGACTATTCAGCGCAATGCTTAGGACATGGGCATTTTTCAGTACGCAGCTTCCTGCAATTGCCGGTTTACATTCTCATCGCTTTTCTTTTTTAGACAGCGTGAGTTACAGTTTCGACCGAGATCAGTGGCAAGGGATTGCAAGGGAATGGCTATTCAGGACAGCGCTGCCAATGCCCGTCGTGCGTTCTTCGTATGCTTTGCGATGCTCGCATATGCAGTTGGCATTGCGCCCCATGCTTTGGAGTGGTCGCAAACCGGAATGCCGCCTGCAGCCTTTGAATGGAACCTGTCGCATTACCACGCCAATTATGCCGATTTTGGCTTATTGCGACGCGGATTAATTGCCACGTTGATCGCCCCGGTGCTCAGTCTGTTTCCAGATGGCGGCATTGGCGAATATGTCGTGTTACTCGGCATCGATGTTGCCATCGCACTTGGCCTTGCATTGATTGCGGCGCGGGTCCTGTTCCCCAGCAAGGAATGGCCGCTACCCGGACAGACGCTTATGGCGATCGCTCTGATCTTTAGCCCCGCAGGCTTCATGCAATTTGGATTTGATGCGGGTCGGTTGGATCACATCAATTTCCTTCTGATCATATTTGCCCTTTGGGCCATTAAGACCCTCCAGATTGCTTTGGCTGGCCTTGTGGCAGGGCTATGCGTTCTGGTCCATGAAGCGGCATTGTTCTTTGCACTGCCGCTGATAGCGGCATATGCAGGCCGGTCTGGCGGAATGCAGGCGCTTTTGGCGGTTAGCACCCCGGCACTTATTGCAACGGGATGCCTTTATTTTCTGGGTTGGGAAGGCTCGGACATGGAAACTCGGTTACCGGCTGAGGCAAATCTTGCGTGGTCTGTGTGGACACGCGATCTCTTCGAGCCTGCCCGCGGCTGGCCAATCACTCATTACATCATTGCGGCCTATTTTGCCGTGGTCCCGCTGTTTTTGCTGTGGCGTCACTACAAGTTTAACGATCTGAAACCCGACCTGATCTTTTTCGCCCCTTTCATCGCCTTGTCGCTTTATGTGCTGGGCGTAGATTATGGGCGGTGGGGCGGTTGCCTGCTTTTTCTGACGATCGCCATCCTTGGGCTTGCGCCAGATTTGGATCGCAGGCGAGGCCTGGATTTAGACCACGTTTGGACGCGGGGCGTGATTTTGCCGTGGCTGATCCCGGCAGGCCCGATTGGGGTGGCGGTGCTTTATCCGCTTATTCCCTTCATCGTTTAGGTCGCGAAGGTGACACTGACGCGCCGATTTTGACGGCCCTTTTTCTCGATCTTGCCAAGGGCCAGTTTGCCAATTTCACCGGTATAATTCACATGTGTTCCGCCACAAGGTTGCAAATCGATCTGACCGGCCCCTTCGCCAATGCGGATCAGGCGAACCCGGCCTGATCCCACGGGCGGTTTAACCGACATGGTTTTGACAAGGGCAGGATTTGCCGCAAGCTCCTCATCGGTGATCCAGTCTTCGGTGATTTTTAAATTCCGGTCGATCAACGCATTCAGCTGGCCTTGCAGGATAAGTTTATCCTCGGGCGGTTCGGGCATGTTGAAATCGAGCCGCCCTTTTTCTGCCGAAATAGCGCCGCCCGTCACAGGCAGCGGGATCACTACAGACAGAAGATGTAATGCGGTATGGATCTTCATATGCGCATAGCGCCGATCCCAATCGAGGCGCTGTTCGACATGGGCACCAACCTGCGGAAGCTGGCTATCTTCGGCGGGCACCAAGACGATCTCTCCGGCGCGAGACTTCAATGTTGTGGCGATCCGAATGCGTCCGCCGTCCCAATCCAGCACGCCGCTATCGCCTGGCTGGCCGCCGCCTTGTGCATAGAACAAGGACTGGTCCAAGATGATCCCGCCCTCATCTGTCATGCCCGCGACCTTGGCCGGCGCCATCTTGCGATAGGCGTTTTCCATCCACAAAATTTCGGTCATGTCTGCTCCATCATTGCGCAGCGCGGTGGATCCCGCGCATGTTTTACGTTTCTTCTTGGGTGTCGCCGCGCAGGGCCTCGGGATTGCGCAGCCAGATATCGCGCTGTGCAAAAGGAATTTCGATGCCTTCTTCCGCAAAGCGGCGGGCAATTTCGTGATTAATCTCGCTTTTGACGTTCAGCATCCAGTTCACATCACGCAGGAAGACCCGCAACTCAAAATCAAGACTATCCGCCCCGAAATTCAACAACAGCACATTGGGGGGCGGGTTGAGCAAAACCATTTGGTTGCTTTCCGCAATCTCTTTCAGAATCCGCTCGACCTTGCGGGTATCCGTGCCATAGGCAACGCCAACGGGAACAAGCACGCGGCCCGTACTGTTCTGGTGAGTCATATTGGTGACAACACCCGAGATCAGATCCGCATTTGGCACGATCACGTCAGAGCGGTCAAACGTCTCGATCCGGGTCGCACGCACCGAGATTTCGCGAACATATCCGGCAGTTGAGCCAATTTCGACCCAGTCCCCCTCTTTGATCGGACGTTCGACCAAAAGGATGATCCCCGACACAAAATTCGAGACAATCGCCTGGAGCCCAAAACCAATCCCAACCGATAGCGCACCAGCCACAATCGCAATTGAGCTAAGATCAATCCCGGCCACAGTAATCGCAATCAGGGCCGATAAGATGATCCCAAGATACCCTGTGCCTGTCGCCACCGCATTGCGCCCGCCTGCATCAAGCTTGGTCTTCGGCAGCACCGACAATCGCAAGGCGCTTTGCACCAAACGGGTCGCGGTATAGCCAGCAGCAAAAACAAGCGCAAAAAGCAGGAAGTTGCGCGGGTTAATCTCGACCCCGCCGATTTCCAACCCGTCGATCAACCCGCGCCAGTAATCTTGCAACTGAGCCTCGCGCAGACCCCAGATGAGAGCGAATAACGGAAGGGACAATATCGATAAGGCGAACCCGATTAGGGTTGGCGTTAAAGCTTCGTCAATGCCGCCCTGATTGCCCCGAAGGGCGGCATAGATATTGGTCACCAGCCGCTGCAAAACGCCCAGAACCGCCATAAGGCCAAGCGACAACACCGTTGGAAAAAGAAAACTGGCCCCGGCGGTGAAATAGCCAACGGCCGCAAGGATTGGGCCTAAAATGCCAAGAACAAAAACGACGCGGCCCACCATCGAAAATAGCCGGGTCCGCACCGAGAAAATCTCACCCCGGTCGGCAACCGTTTTAACATGCGAAAGCAAAAGGCGCGCGACACGGACCAAGAGAAGCCCGGTCAGCAAGACGACAGGGAAAGCCAGTGCCAACCGTTCGACATCGGCAAAGCCTTCGATCTCGAACACAGTGTTGAAAAGGGTACTGGTCCCCATCAGCGCGCCCAGCCACCCTGCCGCTCGGCGCCCCTGACGGCGTTGAATGCCTGTTAGCTCGAGCGGATGTTCGGCGCTGGTTCGTGCCGGAAAGACCTGCCGGCCCACCCACAACCCTGAAGCGCAATAAGCGACGAACAGAGGAAGCTGGTCAAAAATAACCGAGCTGCGCAAACCAACATATGAGCTGACCTCAACGGCATGAACCAATGAAATCACGCCAAGCGCCGGTAAGGCATGCTGAGCCATCGACAGGAAAAAAACCGATAGGCGGGCGACGGCAGATTCTGCTTCGATCGCTAAGGAACGGCGCATCAACTGCCCGGCCCAACGCCACCCCCGAAAGATCAAAAGAAAGCCGGTAATAAGGAAGAAAACAACAACAGGCGCGCTTTCGCGCAACTCGGCCCGGTGCACGGGGGACTGCAACAATTGCAGGTTTTCTGCAACCAATTCCTCCGCATATTCAGCCATCGCACTCAGCGCGCCCGGCCAATTTGCCGGGTTTACCGGAGAAGGCTGCAACGTCAAAAGTGCCCCAGCCTGCCTGCGGGCCAGAAGCGTATCGATTTCGTCAATGAGACCCAATGCGCGGCGCAGCTCGGCGCTGGCCCGAAGACCGGGCGCTGAGGCTTCGCTTAGGCGTTGTTCAAGATCCAGACGTTGCGCAGCAATCTCGTCAGTTTCCAGAACCCCTTCTTGGGGCGCCGGGCCAAGCGCCGCGATTTGTTCCTGTAACGAGGCGACACGATCTGCATTGATCCCACTGGCAGCATTCAGGGACTCGCGCCAGTCGACCAATTGCGTGCGGAGCGTTTCAAAGGCAGGGTCCGAGGCGCGGTCGGCGTCAATCACCCGTTCCGCGCGCTCAGCCGTTCGCGTCCATTCGTCGTAATCCGGTAAAACCGCATCTTGCGCCCAACCTGGCAAGGCCAAACAGAAAAGAAGCAAGATCAGCGAAAAGACGCGGCGCATTTCAGGTTCGGCCTATTCAAAAACCGCAGGCAATTCTCGCGGTCCTGACTTTAGCCATGCTGGAACTGGCAGGCCCTTTTCGGCAAGGAATTCGGGGTTGAACACTTTGGACTGATAGCGCGTGCCGTAATCGCAAAGTACCGTCACAATAGTGTGGCCTGGCCCCATTTCTTTCGCCATGCGCACCGCGCCAGCAATGTTGATTGCAGACGAGCCACCAACGCAGATGCCTTCATGTTCTAAAAGATCGAACGCATAAGGCAACGCTTCGGTATCCGAGATGCTGTAGGACAGGTCAGGACGGAAGCCAGAAAGGTTCGCCGTCTCACGCCCCTGCCCGATCCCTTCACTGATCGAGCTGCCCTCGGAGGCAAATTCGCCCGTCGTGTAAAAGCTGTGGATCGCTGACCCATAGGGATCAGCAAGGCCGATTTTGACGCCTTTTGGCTGCAAAGCCATACCAACACCGGCAATGGTCCCGCCAGATCCAACTGAGCAAATAAAGCCGTCAACTTTACCGCCAGTTTGCTCCCAAATCTCAGGGCCGGTGGTCTCAATATGGGCCTGACGGTTGGCAACATTGTCAAACTGGTTTGCCCAAACCGCGCCATTAGGTTCAGTTTTCGCCAACTCCTTGGCCAGACGCTCCGAATAACGCACATAGTTATTTGGGTTGCGGTACGGGGCGGCTGGAACTTGAACCAGTTCGGCGCCGGCCAGCTTGATCATGTCTTTCTTTTCCTGACTTTGCGTTTCAGGAATCACGATGACGGTTTTGAACCCCATCGACGCGCCGACAAGAGACAGGCCAATGCCAGTATTTCCGGCCGTGCCTTCAACAATCGTGCCGCCCGGCTTTAGATCTCCGCGCGCCACGGCGTCGCGAATGATGTAAAGCGCGGCCCGATCTTTGACGGATTGGCCGGGGTTCATAAACTCGGCCTTGCCAAGAATTTCACACCCTGTCGCATCACTGACCGCATTCAGGCGAATAAGGGGGGTGTTTCCTACAGAGTCTGCGAGATCGTTCTTGATTGTCATGGCCGGCTGCTTTCTACGCGCAAATTCAAGTCCTAAGAGGGATATGCAAGCAGCGCCGTAAACTCAAGCAAATTGCCGCTGCAAAGCCGCGCGATGCATTGCGAGCCACTGCACAGACATAATAAGCGGCGCATTGGCCATCTCACCGCTGTCCAGCATTGTCATAAGGTGATCGAAGCTAACGACATGGCTACGAATGTTCTCGCCTTCGTCGTCCAACCCGCCAATTGCGCCGTGCTTGCCGGACAGATCAGCGATGCCGATATAGGAAATCAAATATTGCGCCACAGCGCCCGGTGTCGGGTAATAACCTGCCACTTTGTGCAGCGATTTCAGGCCGATACCGGCCTCTTCGCGCGCTTCGCGATGTGCGGCGTCTTCGACGGTTTCACCCATATCAATGATGCCAGCAACGGGTTCCAACAGCCAGGGTTGCGGGTCGCCCTGAACATAGACACCTATCCGCAATTGTTCGACCAACAAAACCTCATCTCGGATCGGATCATAAGGAAGAACAGTCACAGCCTCGAACGCGTGAAACACGGCCATATTTCCGGTTTCGCCCCAACTTCCGTCGAATTTTCGGAACCGCGCCGTCAAATCAGAAACCCGAAAGAATTTTTCATAGGCAATTGAGTCGCTTGTCACCTCAACATCCCTAGAAGTAAAATCAGTAGACACCGTGACAGGACGTTGGCGCGTCGTCCCTTTCAGCAAGGCCTGGGCGCGGGCGCGTATGGCTGGAAAAACGGCCGAGACCTCGGCGGCGGATCGGACGCCATAGGCACGCATCACTTCGCCAGCGGCCTCAAGCGTGATGGCGCCAAAACGCTCCACCCATAGATCAAGGTCCCAATCTGAACCTTCTTCCCACGGTGTTTCTACTGGGAAATAGACCTGTGCACGGCCAGATTGCCCCGCAACGGTGATGTCTTTCTCGATGAGGTCATACTCAAAAGCAGCTTCATAAAAATTGAGCCGGTCCAGATCGGCAGCGCTCAGACCATCCAGGTAAATGCCGCTCGCTGTGGCGCTGGCGTCTTCTACCAAAAAGGGAAAGCTTTGCCCTTTGGCCCATACCGCCCGATAGCCGGGCAATGTGGCCGGTTTTGGAGCACTTTCATGCCCCAAAACGAGGTTTAACAACGGTACGTAACATAAGGTACCAAAAAGAAATAATCTGGACATACGTCCGTTAACTCCAGCGGCGATCAACCAACTCGGTAATGAGGGCTGCAATCACCCCACCAATGAACAAAATGCCCATAGCCGTAAAGGCCAAAAGCAACGACATTCCATATTCCATAAAGAGGTCAATCGCCGCGATCGTCGCCTCGCCCGGATCGTCGTAATAGAGCCGGGTGGACCGATAGAACATTTCATAAAGTCCGAAAATCAGCACTGCGAAGAAACCGATAAGGAAAGCTGATTTGACGCCGGTATTGATTGCAGGAACCCAGCCTTTTCCGACATTCCGGCCAAGGGTCATCCAGCCATGCCATATTCCCAGAATTGCGCAGATCGGCAAAAGCCACCGTGTTGGCTGGCCTTCAGGAAGCGTCAATTTATAGGCCGAGGCCGCCATAACGGCAACGATGGTCAGCAAAATGGCGGCGGCAAGCCTAGCGGCGGTCGGCATAAAACATCATCCCGGTTTAGCAAGAGTGATTTGCGTCACATCAGTATTGCCATATTTAAACGCAGCCGCACAGGACGTCAGATAAAAATTCCACATCCTGCGAAATCTATCATCGAAACCCATTTGCGCGATCTCGTCCCAATGCTCGTTAAAACTGCCATGCCAACGACGGAGGGTCTGGCTGTAGCTTTGGCCAAACTCGCGCGATGCAACCACCTCTAGGCCCGCGTCGCGCGACAGGGTTTTAAGAATGTTATGCGTTGGAACCATCCCGCCCGGAAAGATGTATTTCTGAATGAAATCAACGCCCTTTCGATAGGCATTCCAGTTCTTCTCGTCCAAAGTGATGATTTGCAATCCAGCCTTACCGCCCGGTCTGAGGCAGCGGACCAGAGTTTCAAAATAGCCGGGCCAGTATTTCTCGCCCACGGCCTCGAACATCTCAATCGAGGCAATTGCATCATACTGGCCGCGCGTGTCGCGGTAATCCTGCATCCGAAACTCCACCCGGTCCGAAAGCCCCGCGCGGTTGATACGCTCTTGTGCATAGTCAAATTGTTCCTGACTGATCGTCAGCCCGGTGACCTTCAGCCCCCGTTCGCCTGCTGCATATTCGGCAAAGCCGCCCCAGCCACAGCCGATTTCCAGCACATGGTCGCCCTCTTTCACATCAATCGAATCCACCAAAGCTTCGTATTTGCGCCGCTGCGCCGCTTCTGTCGATACTTGCCCATTGTCAAAAAGTGCCGATGAATAGGTCATGCTGTCATCCAGCCAAAGCTGGTAAAACTCATTTCCCAAATCGTAGTGATACGAGATGTTGCGCCGCGCTTGCCGTTTTGAGTTGCTCCGCAACAGGTGGCGCAGCCGTTCGTAGATCCGCACCAGAGCCATGCCCGCAAAGCCGTTATAAACATCATAATTATCGGCGTGAATCATATCCAGAAACGCCTGCAGGTCCGGCGTCGACCAGCCGCCCTCTATATAGGCGTCACAAAAGCCCAAATCGCCCTCGCGGATCAAACGGGCGAACACATCGGGATCATGCACTTCGCAAATCCCGACCGGGCCGGGATTGGGCGCATCAATGCGAAAAATCCTATCACCTGGAAGATGAAATTCCAGACGTCCATGTTTGAGGCCTTTTGCGATCTCAAAAACTTGCGCGAAGTAGCGCGGCAGATCGGGTTGGCCGTTTGTCTCGGTCAATACCTGCATAGGGTGGTCCTCGTCCTTGGTCTGATTTGAGCAAGTGCTGGCAAAAAATTCAAGAAATTTAACTCTTGAGGGCTTTGTAAGCGGCCAGCGCGCGGGTTCTTCCCTCGGGCAAGGTAACCATCGGGGCCATGTTGTCGTCGCGGGGCGGCCAGCTGAGCGGCGCGGCGCGCGTGAACTCTTCTGCTCCTTCGCCGCGCAGCCAATAATTGCGGTAGCCGGCCTTCGCGTCGAACTTTTCTGCTTGGGTTTCGGGATTAAATATCCGGAAAAACGGCGCGGCATCGGGGCCGGACCCGGCCACCCATTGCCAGCCCATCGCGTTTGCAGCCGGATCCCAATCAACAAGTGTATCGGCGAACCATTGTTGGCCGACGCGCCAATCCACCATCAAATGTTTCGTCAGATAAGACGCGACGAGCATCCGCGCGCGATTATGCATGCGCCCGGTCACATAAAGCTCGCGCATGGCTGCATCGATCACGTCAACGCCGGTCTGTCCACGCTGCCAACGTGTGGCCGCCTCCCCCGCTTCGTGCCAGTCAAACCCGTCCCATTCTTCGCGCCAATTGCGGGTCAGGATATGGGGCGTGTGATACATGAGATGATAGGCAAATTCGCGCCAGACCAGCTCTTTCAAGAAATGCTCGCCGCCCGCTGCGCCATCTTCCATCGCGCGCCAACCGGCCTGCCAGATCTGGCGCGGTCCAATCTCGCCATAGGCCAAAGGCTCGGACAGGTTCGAACAGGCATCCTGATCCAAAAGATCTCGATCCGCCTTATAGCGATCCACTTTTTCGTCCAGAAAGCGACCAAGACGTGCTTTGGCGGCCACCTCGCCCAGCAACAGGTGGTGCCCCACAACATCCGCGCCGCGCCGCATTGCGGTTTCAAACCCCCAATCCGAGATATCTTCGGATGCAGGCAGGTTCTTGGCCCATTCAGCACGTGGCGTTGGCGCTGGCGCGGCAACGCTGCGCCCTCGGACGGAGCGCCAAAACGGGGAATAGACCCGGTACGGACCGCCCTGCCCGGTTTGAACCTCCCATGGTTCAAACAGCAGATGCGCGTTGAAACTTTCAGCCGTCACGTTTTGCGTTTTCAGGACGGCCTTCACGCGCGCATCGCGTTTTATGGAGTCGGGATCATAGAGCCGGTTCCACACCACCCGGCTTGCGCCCGTTTCAGCGATCAGATCCTGCAATACCTTCAGCGCCGCCCCGCGCCGCAAGATCAGCGTTCCGCCTTTGCCCTTTAAACGATTCTGAAAGCTGGAAATCGCGCGCCCAAGGCGAAATTTAGGAGCCGCACCAAGGGATTGCACTTGCTCATCTGCAATAAAGACCGGAATAATCCGGCCGTTTATCGCGGCAAGGGCCGGATTATCTGCAAGCCGGAAATCGCGGCGCATCCAGTAGAGTGTCGGGGCAGTCATGGGGCAGCCTTTTTACTTGTATCAAAGCAAGTTAGCCCCCGATTGCCATTGGTCAAGGATCAGAGGACACGCTCTAACGCGTCAATCAATTGAGTGATCTCAGCCGGGCTGGTGTAATGTGTAAAACTCAGGCGAAGGACGCCCTTTTTTGGATCAATTCCCAAGGCCGTTAAGGGCCGAACCGCATAAAAATCGCCGCCGCTGGCCATGATCCCATGTGCGGCCAATGCGCGGGCCGATGGCTCGGCATCTTGGCCCAAATCAACAGCAATTGTGGGCGCCCGTTTTTCGGGGTCAGACGGCCCCAGCACGGTCACGGTGTTCTTGGTGCGCAAGAAATTAAGCAATGGGCGCGAGAGGGCAATCTCCTGCGCACGCATGGATTTATGTGCGAATTGCGCTGCCTCAAACCCCGTGGCCGGGCCGCCGTGATGGGCGCTGAGCGCCTCGAAATAATCGGCCATTCCGGCCGACGCCGCCACTTGGGCATGATCCGGCCCGGCAGGTGTGAAACGCTTGAAAAGGGTGTCCGCATTAAAGAAATGCGCTTGGTTTGGCAGCGCCGCGCCCAACGCGCGGCGGATCACCATTATACCTTGATGCGGACCGAAGGTTTTATAGGCGGAAAAGAGGTAGATATCTGCCCCAAGCGCACCGACATCCGCAAACCCGTGCGGCGCGTAGCTGACACCGTCAACACAAGAATAGGCACCGGCAGATTTGGCCATGGCGCAGATTGAGGCGACATCGTTCACCTCGCCCACCACATTCGAACAATGGGGAAAGGCCACCAGTTTCACTTTACCGTCTTCCAAGAGGGGGCCAAGCGCAGCCGGGTCCAAATGCCCGGTTTCCGGGTCGATCTGCCACTCGCGGATCTCGAACCCTTCATCAGCCAAGCGCCGCCATGGGCCCGAATTGGCCTCGTGATCTTGATTGGTGACAACAATGGCATCTTTGCCGGGGGTCAGCATCTGCCGGAATGCTTGTGCCAGAACATAGGTGTTTTGCGTGGTTGACGGGCCAAAGCTAAGTTCATCGGTCTCAACACCCAGCATCGCAGCAAGGCGGCGGCGCGCTTCGTCCATTTCAGCGCCCGCCAGGCGACTGGCCTCATAGGGCGCATAGGGCTGCACTTTGCGCTCTGTATAGTACCGTGTCAGACGGTCGATCACCGGCGCGCAAGTATATGAACCGCCCGCATTCTCAAAAAAGGCTTGCCCTTGCAAAGAAGGCTCGGCAAAGGCCGGAAACTGGGCGCGCACCCACTCACAATCAAATTGCATTCGCGGTCTCTCTCATTCTCTTGGGCCCGCACTTGAGCCGACCAACCAAAATGAGGGTATCGCAGACCACCTTTTTCGCAATGAAATAATTAAGCAGTTTCCCCGCGCATAAGCCGCCAATGAGTTGGAATGGATGGAAAAAAGAAAAGGACGATCCCCAACATGACAAAGCTATAGATCATCGCAGGTATCATCAAAAGACTAACGACCAGCCCGATGCCCCCGGCAATACGCGTCGCCATTGGAACGGGCATAAGACGGCACAGGATCAAGTGCAGGATTGAGCCGCCATCAAGCGGAAAAACCGGCAGCAGGTTAAATAGCCCGAGCCACAGGTTCACCCAAGATATAAGCGACAGGATGAAATACACATCCCCGTTTTTGACATAAGGCAGCGCCAAAGACGCGAGCGCCCAGATCGTAAAATTAACAATTGGGCCCATCGGGACGATGAGTTCCAGCTCGGATTGTGTCGCGCTTCGGGAAAACTCACAAAACCCGCCGCCGCCATAGAGAACAATGCGGCTTACCGGGACGCCTTGAACTTTGCAGCCCCATCCGTGACCAAGCTCATGCAAAAAGATCGACCCGATCAGGACCACGACAAAGATTGCATCGTAGATCATGTTTTCGAGGCCGCTGAAAAAGCTAACGAAAATCAGCAATAGCAGGACCATACTTGAATGAATTTGAACCGGTATTCCAATTGGGCCGCGAAATTCAGCAATGGTTCTTTCTGAAGAAAACATGGATTTACTCCGCCGCACTTGTCATGTCACCGCGAAGACATTGCGGCTAAGCCCGGCATTACCCTGCCGGGTTTAGCCCTTTTTGATACCTTTTACTTGGAAAGGTCAACGACCACGCGGCCCCGCACGCCACCTTTCAAAATGGCCCGGCCAAGATCAGGCAAATCCGAGAGCGTTGCGGGATTAATCATCGCCTCGAGCTTGTCCATTGGCAGATCTTCCGCAATCCGGGCCCACGCGCGCCGCCGGTTTTCAAAGGGTTGCATCACACTATCGATGCCCAAAAGATTTACGCCGCGCAGCAGGAACGGGATAACCGTCGCAGGCAATTGAGCGCCGCCTGCCAGCCCGACGGCGGCAACTGAAGCCCCGTATTTCATTTGCCCTAAAACGCGCGCCAGCATGTCACCCCCTACAGCATCCACGCAGCCCGCCCATGTTTCGGCTTCAAGCGGGCGTTTGACGGTTTCATTCAGCTCTTCGCGCGCCACGACGCGTGCTGCGCCAAGGGACATCAGATAATCGGCTTGCTCGGGTCGCCCTGTAACGCCCGCCACATCATAACCCCTATTAGATAGAATTGCGGTTGCAACAGAACCAACGCCGCCTGCCGCGCCCGTGACCAGAACTTCGCCTTTATCAGGCGTCAGCCCGTGATCTTCTAACGCCATCACAGCCAGCATCGCCGTAAACCCGGCCGTGCCAACGGCCATCGCTTGGCGTGTCGTCAAACCTTCGGGCAGCGGCACCAGCCAATCGGCCTTAACGCGCGCTTTTTCTGCATATCCGCCCCAATATGCTTCGCCGACACGCCAACCGGTCAACACAACCTTATCGCCGGGCGCATAGCGTGGATCATCGGACGCTTCGACCGTGCCTGCAAAATCAATGCCCGGCACATGCGGATAATTGCGGACAAGACCGCCACCCGGCCCAATGCAGAGCCCGTCTTTGTAGTTCACCGTTGAGTATTCCACTGCAACCGTGACCTCCCCGTCGGGCAGCATGTCCTCGGAAATATCTTCAACGCCAGCGACGGGTTTTTCGTCACCCTCTTTGCGAACAATCAACGCTCTCATGGCTCTCTCTCCCTAATTCCAAAAAGTCTCAAACACCGTGGCCGCGCGCACGCCATCTGGGGTAATGACATCAACCTCGGTCGTCGCATCCCAATGGGTCATGCGGATCATCCCAATAGCGACATTGGTGCCAAAATCGGGTGACCAGGCGGCGCTGCTGATATGCCCAACTTGCTTTTCGCCCGCCATCACAGGCCAAAGGCGGTCGCAGCCCGGCACTTTGCCGCCGTGGATCTCAACCGGCCGGATCTGGCGCACAGGCCCCTCTTTCGTGACGCGCAACAGCGCATCGCGGCCAACACAGCCAATTGCCGTTTGCGTATCGCAAAACCGGCCAAGCCCGCATTCATGCGGCGTGTTGTCATCGGTCATATCATTTCCGTAGGACAATAACCCGCCCTCGATCCGTTCAATCGCGCTTGGGCAGCCCGCACGCACATCCAGATCCGCGCCGGCCTCCATCAGCGCATTCCAAAGCGGCATCCCGATATCGCTGCCCTCGACATAGATTTCAAAGCCGCCCTGTTTTGAGTAGCCCGAACGGGCAACGGCCAGAGACCGCCCTTGAAAATCGAACCACCCAAAGCGGAAAAACCGGATGTCGCGCACAGCGTCGCCAAAGACACGCGCCATAAGGTCATCCGCCTTTGGGCCTTGGACCGCCAGCGGCGAAACGTCAGGCTCATCCACCAAAACATCCAGCCGGTAGCCATAGGCGATGCCTTTGACCCAATAGAGCAAATCGCTGTCTGCAATTGAGATCCACCACCGATCTTCGGCCAGTTTTACGGCAACCGGATCATTCAGCATTCCGCCGGTTTCATCGACGATGGGCACATAATAGCACTGCCCCGGCAACATGCCGCGCAAATCTCGTGGGGTCAGCATTTGCATCAGCCGCCCGGCATCAGGGCCGCGCAGTTCAACCTGTCGCTCGCAAGAGACATCCCAGATCTGTACCGCGCGTTTGAGGTGGTGGTAATCCTCCTCGGGCGAGTGAAATACCGCTGGAAGAAGCATGTGGTTATAGACCGAATAAGCCTTGACGCCAGCAGCCTCGACTCCTTCGGAAAACGGGGTACGGCGCAAACGGCGTGAGGGGGCAATGAGAGCCATTAGAACACCTCGGGCATCATAAAGAGGTCAGTATCATCCGGGGACGCCCCTGTGGCTGTCAGCATCGCGTGGACTTGCCCCCGGTGGTGGGTTTGGTGGTTAAAAAAATGTGTGATGCAGATTTCCAAAGGCATCGAAACATCGCGGCCAGCCGCGCCTGAATACCAATGCAAAGTCTCGGCAATATCGCTGGTCGAGACGCCTTCGGCCCATGTCAGAATACGTTGATCGGCCGCGGCACGCGCCTCGGTCAATGTCGCCCAATCGGCAATCAGATCAGCGCTCTGATCGATCCCGCCCGCTGGCGGCTGCCAATCGTCCAATCGGCTCATCCAGATCGTATCGCCCCATAAAACATGGCATAACGTGCGGTGGATGGAGTCGAAAAACGCGCCGCGATCCAATTTGCGATCCGCGTCAGACAGGCCGTCCGCAGCCGAATAGAGGCTGCGGTTCTGCCAGGCATTATAGCGCGCCATGGTGTAAACAAAGCGCGGCGTGATCATAGATTTGGGCCTTTCCAATCGATCTGGCAGATCTCAGCAGAGCGCCCGTCAAAATCCCAAACCCGACCAAAGGCGCGCACTTTGCCCTTCGACGCGGTGGCCACGGTAATATCCGCGCCCATCCAATATTTGGTGTTCCGAATGACAAGATCTTCGCCGGGGTCTTTGCCTTCAACCGGATGCACGACGCCGTTGATTTTGCGCCCCACCGAGATGTGGCGGTTTTTGCCATCGGTTTCGTAGCTGACGGGCTGACGCTCAACGCCGATGATCTCGCCGACCAGCACTTTAAAGAGGCCCGTCGTTCCCTTGGCTTTTCCTGAGAAGATATCGATCAGCCCGTGATAGGCGTTGTGGCTGGCACGCTCGTCGATAAATAGTGCGACTTTCCAATTTCCTCGGCTCATCATGCCGGGAATTTCAATCAACAAGCCGATGTTCAACCCGGACAAATCCTCGCCGCCATAATAGCCTTCATCGATCCGGATACCGCCCCATGTCTGGCAATGCCCTTCGGTCGGGGGATGCAATCCAAGCGAAATCACGCAAGGGCAAAAAATGGTGCAATTGCAGTTGAGCACAAGCTCACCCTTCATCGACCATTCAACCGTACCTTGCCCCGATTTCGCGGCGTCGGGATGCCGGTTGTCAATGCGCTGCGTCGCTTCTATGCGGTCACTTGCCATTTTGTTCCTCCCTAGAACATCAAACCGATGAGACGGCGAGTATTCCCGCCCCAATAATCAATGCGCCCCCAAGGGGCCGTGTCAGCCAACGCCCGATATCGGGCAATTTCTCTAATGCCATCAGCACCATAGCCAGTGCCATAAAGCCCAAGCTCATCACGCCGCCCACAAAGGCAAGCAACATCAACGCCCAGCAACACCCAAGGCATACCGCGCCAAGGCGCAGGCCGTTTTTGAAAGGACCCTCGTCAAAATACTGAAGAAAGAACATCATCGGTGCCCGGCATTTTGACAGGCACGCGTCTTTGAGCGGCGTAAATTGATAGATGCCCGCCAGCAGCAAAAGTGTGACAGAGAGTGCCGTGGACCGGCTATCGCCAAGCTCGCTGATAAGGCCATTAGACAGCAGCGCCATTTGCAAGACAGATGCGCCGATCGCAAAGCCAACCCAGATGCCGAGATACCCCAGAACAAGCGGGCCCAACGGCGCGGTGGCACCGGTATCGTTCAGCTCTTCATAGGTGGCAAAAGCAGGCAGCGCGGTGGGGGCCATCATGGCACCTGACATTAAGGCCCACATAAAGACCATCCGCCAAAAGCCCGCCAAATCAGGGGTCATCCGGCAAAGCTCGGCCAAATAGCCCGACCCGAAGATCCGCGCCCCTTCTCTGATCTCTGTCGGAACTGACATCGCGGCAAGCAAGCCCCAAGCGCAGAGGATCAACGCAAAAAGCGCAAGCCAATGCACGCTTCCCATCGCTCTGATCCTTGCAGCCACCATCGCCTACTCTCTCCCGACTCGATGCTTGCAAATTAAATGTCAGACTTTTAAATGTCTGACAAATGAAATTACAAAAGTGACGCGACGTGAAAATCGATCCTAAAAGCAAAGCAGACCTGTCTGCGCAAATCGCAAAAGCCATTCGTGATGCGATAATTTCGGGGGATTTGATTGTCGATGAACGCTTACCATCAGAAGCGGAGCTGGCCGACCAGTTCGACGTGTCGCGCCCGACAGTACGCGAGGCGTTGAAACGACTGGCCGCGCAATCGCTGATCCGCACGCAGCGCGGGGCGTTTGGCGGGGCATTTGTAAACCGGATCGCGTTTGAGGATGCTTACGGGCAGCAAATCACCACATCGACCCTGCTGCTATCGATGAATGACGTCAGCTTCGACGTTGCCTGCGAGGCCCGCTTTGCGCTTGAACGCGCCTGCGCGCCGATTTCGGCCATGCGGCGCAGCGCAGATCATCTGGCCACCATGCGGGCCGAAATCCACCGCCAGTCACAGCCGGGCCTGACGGATGAAGCCTTTTGCGCCTCTGACGTCGCCTTTCACCGCGCGTTGGTAGATGGGGCGGGAAATCCGGTGCTGTCCTATCAACTGGCAGGCGCTATCGAAGCCATTGAGCCTTTGATGAATATGATCACCTTCAGCGCCCGATCCCGCGAGGTGATCGTCTCGCTTCATACTGAGATTGCCGATGCAATTGAGGCACGGGATACGCGACGCGTCGATGAGGCCCTAAGCGAGCTTGAAGCCTATTCCAAGAAGCTTGCCCATGAGGTAGCTTCGCAGCGAAAAGATAAAACTAGTACAAATACTTAAGTTGCATAGCTAAAGTTCTATTTATATTCGATTAGCGTGTGTTTCCCACCAAAAATGCGCCGCCAGAAATAGGTTTTGACGCCAAGGCATTCTGGCAGTTTACCCAGCATCAAAAAGGTCGACCTTTCCCAACTGATCCGCTGGCTTGCCCCCATCCGGAAGGCCATCCGCAGAATGTTAATCGGGTAAATTGCAACAAGTCCCAACGCGAAAAGCAACTCTGAGGCAACGACAAGCCCTACTGCCCCGGATGGCACGGCTGTGCCCCAAAACAGCGCGCTGAGCATTTGGCGAAGCGCGCCGGGCTCTGCCGGGGCAACCATAGCGTTTTGCGCGAAGGCAAATCCGCCACGGCGCATACGTCGCCACCATTCGGAAAACCGGGTCATATTGAGATCATGCAAGGACATTTCACGGTCCAAACGGTCAATCTGCCAACCTTTTTGTTCTAATCGGCGACACAGATCAGCCTCTTCCCCGGCGATCAAACCAGAATTGAACCCACGTGCATCCCAAAAGGCCTCGACCCTGATAAAGGCGTCTCCGGCAAAGCGGCTCGCTTTTGCGCGGTGATCTGGGCAATCCCATTCGGCCAATCGGTTGTAAATATGTGCCTCTGGGCTGCGTTCTTTGCGCCACCCGAATGCCACAGCGCTGCTGGGGCGGGTTTGCATATGGGCCGATGCCGCAGCGATCCAGTCTTGGCGTAATTCAGTATCGCCATCGATGAATTGGACGTAATCCAGCTTGTGCTGTGCCGTCAGCCAATCAAACCCTGCATTGCGGGCCCGCGCAGCGGATAAAGGCTCATCCGGGCAAAGCTGCAACACCGGGACGCCCAGTTGTTCGGCAATCTCGCAGCTTGCGTCTTTCGAGGCGGAGTCCACATAGACGCAAGGCCCATCATGCATTTGCACTGAAGCAAGACACTGACCCAGCCGCGCCGCTTCGTTTCGACCAATTACAACAAACCCTATTTTGGGCGTCGCCCCAGCACCAACTCTGTTCACTTGTCATCCCCGCGCGGTTTTCTATTACACGAAGGGCAAGGAGGGTTCCGTCGCAGAAATTTTTATTTTTTTCTTAAAATTTTGGTGCGTTCAATCAGACACAAAAACGCAAAAAGAAACGCCGCCCGATTGCCTGGGGCGACGCTTTGCTTTTGGTTTATTTACAATCAGTTACGATCAAAAATGATCGATCCGCTCCAAGCGCCATAATTTGAGGTGGTGATGCCGTTCCACGCCGAACCGCGGTAAGATTGCAAACCGGGCGCCGCCAATACGCGAACAGGACCGCCCGCGATCGAAATCACACCAGAATGGATCGCTGCCGCGCAAATGCTGCTGTCATTGGTATAGGGTCCAGATCCCCAAACCGATCCGCTTGTCGCGCCATCGGGGCAGCTACATTCATGAACCTCAGATCCGCCGGGCATTGTGCCACATGACGGCATTTGAGCGACCATACCAGTAAGGCTAAAGCTGGAATTATAGGACCCCCAAGAGCTGGTCGAAATGCCATTGGATGTGCTTCCGGGATAGCTGGCTAAGCCGCCCATCATGGTGACGCTGACCACGCCGCCGCCAGACGAAATCGCGCCCGAATGCAGAGCTGCTCGGCAAATATTGCTGTCTGACGTATAGGGGCCCGAACCCCAAACCGATCCGCCCACCGGGTTTGCCGGGCAATAGCATTGCAGGCCACCCTGAATGCCGAGAGCATTTGTCGGGCAGGCCTCTTGCGCCGCCGCAGGAAATGCGAACCCGACACAAACACTTAGCGCGACCGCTGCCGCCTTGAGAAATTTTTTCATGATAACCCTCTCCTTATTGGGGATCTGATCGGGGCCAAAATTGCCCGATCCCATGGGCTAGCATATTCGCAAAAGCCGAGTTTTTCCAAGCCGCAGCGCAGCAAGCGGTTGAAGCCACCGCCCATTGCGCTTATCTTTGGTCTGTTCCCTCGGGGACTATGGACATAAATGCGCTCGTAATAAGCGGATCGGACCCGGGGGCGGTACCCGGCGTCTCCACCAATATTCCTTCATTTGAGGATAGATGGGGACGAAATAGGATCGACGAACGTCTAAAGGGGTTAGCTTTGTCTCGGCTGTCTGCCACCGTTACCGGCGAAAACTGTACAATTGCAAATGACAATCGTGCTCCAGCAATGGCTCTGGCAGCGTAAGCTGCTTAAGTCGCTGAAACTAAGTCCCTTGGCCTAGCCGCCTTGGGCGGGGTTCGCAGGCACCTGGCAACAGAAGCCTGCACTTAATTCCCCAATATTTTTTGGTCAATTCCCGGCCAACGGCCTTGACTTAGCCGCGCTCCATCAGCGCCAGCGCCTCGATGAGCGGCCAGTTCCACCACAGTGCAAACCCACCCAAAATCACCGCCAATACATAGTAAACTGCATCATGCAGCGGATCCCATGCACCTTGTTTTGAGGCCAGCCAAGCCACCACTGGCAAAGCTGCAAACAGTGCCAACCCGTTGCCAATCATTGCGCCGGGCAAGCCCCAATAGGTGATACCAATCACCATGCCCAACACCACCAACACCGACCGCGTCAGGGCAAGCACGAAGAAATTTCTGGAATCCCCGGCCGCCAACGCCGCCTGATCATAGGTCACCGCAATAATGGGCGGGATTTGCATGACGGACACAAGAACCACCATTCCGCCCGCTGCCAAATATCGCGGATCATAGAGAAACTCGATCAGCCATTGGCCAAAAAGCGCGGGTACCATAACCAACGCAAGCATGCCCGCCGTCGCAAGCATCCGGAGCTTTCGCAATTTCAGGAAATTCGCGCGGTTCTCTCCCGGCGGGCTTTCGCGGTAGATGGGTATCATGATTTTTCGCACGACGACCGAGCCCATCAGGAGCGGGAAGGACGCCCAGAAATACCCGATATTATAGATGCCGAAGTCATGAGTGCTGAGCCAGCCGCCGATCACAACCTTATCCGCCTGCCCAATGGCAAAACCGCAGATGGTGCTCAGAAAAACCCATTTGCCGAAATTGATCAGTTCCTGCGCCGCCGGTTTTTCCCATTGCACCTTATTAGGCGCGCCCGGCAAGAAAAATTTGAACAGCAAGACCTGTGCAAATGCTGAAATCACCCCCGAGATGACCAAGGCCCAAACCGAATGCCACCACCATGCCAAAAGGATCGCCACGGCCACCCCAATGACTTGTGTGCCCATGTCCAACAGCGTTACGCGCCCGGCCCTGAGATGCCGGTTTGCCGTTTCATACCGCGTCGTCTGAAACCCTAAGATAAGCTGGGTTAAGGCGGCAACTGGCAGGAAATAGATCAGGTCCGGCTCACCAAAATAAAGCGCCATAGGCCAGGTTAAGACGCAAGCCGCAGCCCAAAGCGCCCCGCCGCGAATGATCTGGATCGTCCAAGCCGTGTTCAGAAAATCGGGATCGTCGCCGCGTTTGGATTGCATAATTGCCGGGCCAACACCGACATCCGAGAACATCGCGAGCCCCATCAAAAACACCGAAACCATGGCCATGACGCCAAAAGCCTCGGGGAACAAAAGCCGTGTCAAAATAAGGTTTGAGGCCAGTCGCAGGGCCTGACTGAAAGCAAACCCAAAAAGGTTAAGCCCCGCGCTGCGCATTGCGCGCGCCATCAAACCTTCCCCACTTGTCAGATGTTTGAACGCCACTTTCATCGTCCGCGATCCCATCCCTTTGGTCGGGGCAAGATTTTAACAATCGCGGCAACGGTGCCATAAACCAAAAATCCAAACGGGTCCTGCTGCGCCATTTTTAAGATGGACCCTTCACCGGGAGGGTTAATTTCTTCATTGGGCATAATCTCAGGGAATTTCTCGGTGATCTCGGCCACACCGGCGTTTTGGCGGCGTCTGACCTTGATAAGGCGGCGCAAGCCTTCGGCAACGGGCCAGTCAAATTCAGCTGTCACCAAATGCCGTTCTTCAGGTCTAAAGTGCAAACGCACATAATAGTCATCGGCAATAATGGGCGGGAAGTCCTGCCAGCGCTTGCGGCCTGCCGCATTGACGGCAAAAACGCCGCAGCCCGGCACGCCTGTCGCCATATAAGGCAGCCGCGCCCAAAACCGCGCGTATAGGCGCGAGACAATCCCTTCACCCGTCACAACGATCGTGCCCGAGGCATAGCGTGCCTCGGGCTGGTTCAACGCCGCCACAAGCTGCGCAACCAGATCCGGGGTCACCAGCACATCAGCATCCAGATAAAGCCGCATCGGATGGAGGACGACCGCATCAGCGGCGTTTAGCGCACCGGGTTTGCTTCCCACTGGCAGGTCAAGCACATCAAAACCCCAACCCTTCTTTTCAAATTCGGTGGAAAAACTTTCAGCGATGTCAGCAGTGGCATCCGAACAGCCATTTGCCGACACAATAACCTGCACTGCCATGTCGCAATCGCGGCTGGCCAGAAGCGAACCAAGGCAATCGCCAATATATCCTGCCTCATTATGGGCCGGAATGATAATCGAGATCATATTTCGCCCCTTTTGCCTTTGACGGCGCCCCGGTTTTTCCGCACCTTAGCGCGAAAGAGGCTATAGCAGTGACCATCGTGCAAACACCCCGAAAACTCGGATATCTCGTGCCGCAATTTCCCGGCCAGACTCATATCTTTTTCTGGCGCGAAATTACCGAGCTGGAAAAGCGCGGGATTGACGTAGACATCCTGTCGACCCGTCCGCCCCCGCCGGGTCTGGTGGCGCATGAATGGTCGGATGCCGCTGTTGCGCGGACGACCTATTTGGGGAAAGCCGATATCGCGGCCGGGCTGAGCGCTTTGCCGAAGCTGCCCTATGGCGAGTTGCTCGGCGAAATCCGCCATCATGGCGGCGGGCTTTTGAAAGATATTCCGCTGGCGATCCCGGCGGCAAAACGGTTGCTCAATCACGCGAAATCCCATGGCATTACCCATGTCCATGTCCATTCCTGCGGGCGCGCCGCGCTGGTCGCGGCGATTGCAGCGCGCATGGGCGGGCCCAGCTATTCTGTGACGTTGCATGGCCCCCTGTCGGATTACGGAACCGCCCAAGGGTTCAAATGGCGCGGGGCCGCCTTTGCGTCGATCATCACTGAAAAGCTGAAGACCGAAATGTTGGCTGACATGCCCGAAGACTTGCCAAAACGGCTTTTGATCCAACCAATGGGCGTCGATACGGATGTTTTGGTTCCGGCCGGGCCCTACCAGCCGGTCCAAGACGGCGAAGCCTTGCGGCTGTTCTCTTGCGGGCGATTGAACGTTGTCAAAGGCCATCAGGATTTGATGCTGGCCGTGCGGCAGCTTTTGGATCAAGGCCGCGCCGTTACCTTGGAGATTGCGGGCGAAGATGATGCTGGCGGGTCGGGGTACCGGCATGAGCTGCAAGCGCGCATCGCTGAGCTTGGGCTTGAGGATAACGTCACGCTTTTGGGCGCGATCGACGCGGACGCGGTGATTGGCAAATTGCAGGACGCTCATATCTTTGTTCTGGCCAGCTGGCACGAACCGCTTGGCGTTGCGTTGATGGAGGCGATGAGCTGTGGCACGCCGACCATTGGCACAAATGCGGGCGGCGTACCGGAATTGATCCGCGATGGGCGGGACGCCGTTTTGGTGCCGCCGAAATCGCCAGAGGCTTTGGCCGCTGCAATTTCGGGTCTGGCCGATGATCCGGCTCGGGCCACCGCATTGTCGGCTGCGGGCCGGACGCGCATTGTCGGCGGCTTCCATTCGGGGCGCGGCGCCGAGATGCTGATAGAGGCCGTCTGGGGCGCATAAGCTTACAGATGGTCGCGTTTGCACCCTGTCAGCCCTCGCTTGCATTCAAAGAATATAGCGCGCCGGGTTCGTCAGAAAACTCTGCGATTTCAACGGCCAATAGACGGATAGGCGCCGAAGGGCCGTTCAGGATACGAAAGGCGCCCTCCTCGACCAAAGCATAATCAGAGGCGGCGCCGGGCAAAACGGCGACATCGCGCCCTGCCCCGCCATGCGCCCGATCACCGGGGCCAAGGATCAGCCGATCATCGCCGCCGCGCGCAATAAAGATATCGCGCTCGGCGCTGCCCTCAAGCGTATCAGCAAGGCCGGTCCCAGTGACGTAAAGCCCATGCGAGAATGCGGTTTCGGCCCGCTCCTCCCACTCTCCACCAGCAGTGGCGTTGTAGGCCTCAAGCGTGGCCCAACGTGGGTTGCTGTCAGAAAGATGACGCAGCGCCCCCCAACTGCCCCAAGGGGTTGGGGCATTTACATCTACAAAGGCATTAAAGAGCGTCCCGCCCGCAGCGCGCCATCCGGTCAAAAGCTCGGCATAAAGAACGGCCATGTCTTCGCTATAACTATAAGATTGAAAGGCCGCGGTCAGCACCTCATTGGCGACGTTGTCGCCGATGCCGACAATATGTGTGCCGCCTTCATACATCACCATGTCCAGCCCGTAATTGGCGGCAACATCGGCATGATAAGGAAAGACATTTTCATTGAGGTCTTCAATCGAGCCACTGCGCAAAGCGTCGGTCATGTTTTCGGTAAAAACGCCGTCTTCAATCCAGCTGAGCACCTCGGGAACGCGGTCATCCATGCCCATCTCAACACCAAAATACCCAGCAACGGCATAGGCATCAAAACTATCGGCGGGAGGCGGCAGGCCCTCTTCTGTGGCCAGCGGCGCGGTCAATGCAGCCTCTTCCAATCCGGGCCATGACGCTTGCGTTCCGATCACGCGAATAAGGCGATCTTCTTGACCTTGAAACACCTCGGCCCAGATATCCGCCATTTCAGCCGCTCTGAGGCCGCCATATTGCATCCACGCATCACCTGTGGCCCCATCCCATCTGGCAGCAGCCTGCGCAGCCGCCCAATGGGCTTGCGGGAACAAGAAGTTCCAAACCTCATTGGAGTATTCCACATAGGATCTCAGGTCCGGGGCAAGCCGCGCTTCGACATATTCGGCGAAGTTTCGGAAATAGCGGTCATCGGCCATATGGGGCAATGTAAACCACGGGTCGGCGCCGACCTGATTGGAAAGCCGGACTAGCAGTTCAACCGGAACGCCCCGCCGCACGAAGGTGTAGTCGGACATTACCGGGCGATCTTCCCAAATAATCTGGAGCGATCCGTTCGTGTGCATCCAATCCATGAAGCGCAACGAGCGCAGATCCTGAATTCGGGCAACCCAATCGGGGTTAAACGCCTCGCCCAACTCCCAAAGCGCGATGTGATCATCGGCCAGAACGACAATATTGCGGATGGGATTTGACGCGTTTGTTTCTTCAATGCGTAGCGCCACAGGCCCGTCACCGGGGCGGAAGCTGAACCATGCAACATGGTCCTGTATCTCCACCTCTTCGGCGCGCCCGCCAATCAAAAAACGCCCGTCCCCTTCCCATGTGACGCGGTAGCGACCCACGGTATCACGTGCCTCTTCTGGCAGGTCTGTCAGGATAAAGCTCTCTAATGCGGTGACATTGTTTGGGATCTCAATCGGCCACCCTTCGGGCGACAAAAAGCCCTGCATCTCAAGATCATCCGCCGACACTCCGCCCCATTGCCCGTCAAGATGCCCAACCCAAGGCCGCGCGGATTTCATCAAATCCACGAAAGGCATCTGGGTTGACCAATCGGCAATCCCGTTCAGCCCCATCGCCAAAGCGGGATCGGTCAGGCCCGTGGCAGGTGGGGGCGTCAAAGCGCCATCCAGCGCTGCGCCTTGGCTGCGCGACCAGATCAGGCTGATGATTTCGGGATAAGACGCCTCAATATCGGGGTGAAGCCCTTCTGGAAATGGCTCCAGCATCGGCGGCGCTTCGTTGTAGATGGCGGCGTAGGTGATGAGGCTGGCAAGAAAATAGAGGGTCGGCGTGCCATGTGGGGACTCATCAAGATAAAGATCCGTCGCTTCAATTTCATCAAGGGGACCATCCGAAAACAGGCCCGCAAGAACCGAAGCCACCGGAATAAGTGTCAGGTCCAAATCGGGCAGCTGATCTGCGACCTGATCGACATAATCGGTGTACCAATCATGGTAATCGCCGCGATTGAACCGATGATAGCGGCGCAAATCGCGATCCGATGGCGGGAAATTTCGTGCGACAAGGGCCATATCTGACCAGCCCTCGTATATAAAGAACCGCGCGTCAGGCACTTGGAACGCAGTCCAGTCAAAGACCCGGACAGTGCGTTCAACAGCGGTGTAGCCTTCTGGGTTGTTCCACGGAAATGGCTCATCTGGCGCTTCGGATTGCACGAAGTTCCGTGGGTTCAGAATGATGGTGTCAAATTCGGCCCGCCGGAACGCCATACGCTCTGCATCCCATGCGGGTGTAACGGCCTCAAAGGACCAGTTCGGCGATGGCGGCAGGTTGCTGCCGAAGGTTGTCAAATCGCCAAATGTGCCCGAGGCCGCGAAACCATGCCCGCCCGCCTCGGCCAATAGCGCCAGCCAATGCGGAACCGAGGTTTCTTCAGTGTCCGAGATATGGTTAATCAGCGAATTGCCGTAGAAAAACGTCCGCAAATCTTCGGCGCGCAGCGGCGCGGCCAAAAGGCAAAGCGCCGTAACGGCCCCTAGAAGTTTATTCAGCCGCATGTGCACCCTCGCGATGATCATCAGATAGCAAGACCGGTTTAGCGCCACCGCCTGCCAAAACCCACTCATAGATTTGAGAAATTTGTGCCGCCTTCTGTGCCCAAGTGAAATCCCTTTCGACCCTTTGCCGGGCCAAATGACCGGCCGCGGCCAAATTCTGTGGCGCGGATGCCAATTCGGTAAGCTTCGTGCGGAAACCTTTGATGATCTGATCACGCGATCCCATTGGAACCTTCCAGCCTGTGCCGTCCGTCAAAAGCTCAGCCGGCCCCGCATAATCAACAATCAGTGACGGCAAGCCCATCGCCATTGCTTCCAGCACGACGCCGCCGCCAAATTCCCGAATGCTGGGGAAGGCCAAAAGATCGGTTTGGCCAGCTACCTTTTGAACGTCGCCATGGGCCATCCAGCCGTGAAAATTGACGGCCTCTGCAACGCCAAGTCGGTCTGCTAGCGCTTTCAGATTAGGCAAGATCGGGCCGTCGCCAATCATCTCGATTTGCAACTGCCCAGAGGCCAGCAAAGGCGCGGCCGCCTCGATCAACATATCGGGTCCTTTATAGGGAACCATACGGCCAATGAAGACAGCGCGCAGCGGGCCATCGGCGCGCGCGCCGCTTCGGGCTGGAAACTTGCTCAGGTCCACGGCATTTTCGGGCAAGTAAAAACGTCGCTCGGCCAGGTTTGAGGGGATTTCAGATGCGGTGTGGCGCGAGCCTGCGATGATTGCGCTTGCATGGCGCAGGCTGCGCGTGCGGCCGGGCAACGCCTTATACGCACCGCGCAAATAGCTGAGCCATTCCTTTTCCTTGCGGCGTTCGGCGTCAAATTCTTTTGGCCACGGCACGCCGCCATTCAGCGGCCCCAGTACAAACGGCACCCCAGCCCGCGCGCATTTTGCGGCCAGAGGGCTGGAAATGGTCGGCGAAAGAGGGGTAATGCGGTGCACCAGATCATACTGCCCTTCGCGCAGCGCATCGCCAAATTGCCGCCAAATCAGCCGTTCGAAATGCGGGTAGGATATGGCGTTGATAAGCTGCAACGTGGTCCAGCCTTTGCCCTCTCCCATCCTCAACTTTTCGCCAAGTGCCCATAAAGGGCGGGCAACGGCCTCGGAATCGATAAAGCTCACGTCCTGGCCTTCGATCAGACCCGCCGCCAAAATCGCATCCCGATTGCGGATTTGAGTAACCAAATGCACATCGCAATGCGCCTTGAGGGCTTGCGACAAAGACCATCCAATCAATGGCACCGATACCCAGTCGGGGTTTGCGGCTTCGGCTATCGCCAGAATTTTGCGTCTCGGCTGCATGTCACCCCTCATAAAACCGTTTGTAGCGGAGCGGGTTTGGGCCGCATCGCCAGTTTCACACGTTCAGCATAGCCCAAAAGCGCCCCCGCAAAGAGCCATGTCATCGGTGTCAGTGTCGCATTTGGCATCATATCAATCGTGTTGATCCCCAAAATCAGGGCAACACCGCCCAGCCATGGCGCAATAACCTCAACCGTTCGCCGGGTCCGGCGCCATAGCAAAAAGATCGGAAGGGTCAGAAGACCAAATTCAGCGAGAAACCCAACCCAGCCATAAACCCCAATTGTAATGATCCAGCGCCCGTCAGTCGTTGTCAGACGTTCACCCGTAAATTCATCATAGAGTTGATTGCGCCCCCAACTGCCCCATCCAAAAATTGGCCGCTCGGCTGCGCGTTCAATCAGGATATTCTCATTTTGAAGTCGGAAATTCAGAGACCCTGCGCGCTCTCCGCTATACTCTGCGATCATTTCCACAATCTGTTCTTCAGGTAGTAGTTCAAGCGTTTTGAGGGTGGGATAGGCCATCGCTATAGCCGCCAGAACCACAGCCACCCGGATCTGCATGCGCGTCGAGAAAAACGCGATGAATGGCACAAAGGCAATCGCATAGAGCAAGGACGCAACTGATTTACACAAAATCAGCACAACGAACATGTAGCAGGCCAAGGCCCACCAAAGGAACGCCCGGCGGCCCGGATCGCTGCGCGCAATGGTAAAGCCCGCCAAAACAGCCGTAAGCGCCAAAAACGCTGCCCAAAGCCCGTGATAAAGGAACACAATCGGACGAAAGCCCCCCGCCCGCATCATTTGTTCGAAACTGTGCTGAAAATATCCATAGATCCAGATATTCAGCTGCGGGCTAAGCCGCACTTCCAACAGCATGGGCAGCGAATAAAACAACCCGGCAATGAACATCGCAAAGACCAGATCCCGCAAGTCGGAATCAGTGCGCAGAAAGTTTTGCGCCAAAATCATCGGTGACAAAAGCAGGGCTTGGTTGATGCATTGCGCGATACCTTCACGAAACACCAAACCCGGCAGACGGAACTGGCCGAAAAATACCGGATCAGGATTGGTCAGCACCGTGCCCATTGGACTGAGCACAAAGGCCAGCGCCAGCACCTTTGCCGCAGGGTGGGTCGGCATAATCTCGATTTTGTCGCGGTGCAATATAAAGCAAGCAAACAGCGCAACAATGCTGGGAATGGTTTCTTTTGACAGCGGCGGCAAAAGTGGAAAGTCAAATCCGGCGGGCGGCGGCGGCAACAAAAGATAGCCAGCAATTAAACATGCCATCAAAGCGCGCGCCGGAGGCAGCTTGACGAATAGCCAAACTGATATCACCGGCCAGATCACCAGCATCAGGTTTGCAAGCGCATTGGGCATGGGCTGCCTGTTATCCTTTTTCCGACTGCTTCGTCATGTTTATGCCCGGATTCCCCCCTAAAGGGGGGTATAACAAGGTGTTTACCTTAAAGATGCGGCAGAAATATGCCCAGTTACGGCCCGAGCAGACCAAGGATAAGATAAAATGCCCGATCCCGGCGCCATTCGGCCTAAGGTCGCCTATCTGAGCGATTTCAGCCCGCTCGACCCGCAGGCCTATTCCGGTGGGAATGCGCGTATTTTCAATGCGTTGCAAGCCCATGTTGGGGATGTCACCGTGCTTGACCCCGGCTGGGGTTTGGCCGAACCTTTGCGCCGCGCCGTTCTGGCCGCGCCCGAAGCTTTGTCGATCCGCGCGCGGTGGCGGCTTCATCTGGCATTGGCGCCGCTCATTGCCCGAAATGTTGCCCGGCAATTGAAGGGCGCGCGATACGATGTCCTTTTTGGCGCTTATAGCTTTCATTCTCTGTCGCGGCTTCGCCTGCCCTACCCCATCATCACCGCCTACACGTCGGACGCGACGCCGACGATCTATAAACAATCTGAAATCGGTCAGAGTTTTGGCTCGTGGTTCTCGCCGTCGCGGATGATAGATCCTTTGATTGAACGCGCCGAAGCGCGGGTGTTCCGGTCTGTTGATCTTGCGCTTTGGCCGTCGGACTGGCTGAATGACGCCGCTCGGGCACGCTATGGCCTTTCGCCCGAACGCTCGTTGACGCTGCCTTGGGGCGCCAATGTCGCGGATCCTGGGCACGGCGAGGTAAATCCACTTATTCCGGGTGGGCCGCTTGAGATCCTGCTTGTCGGCCGGGACTGGAACGCTAAGGGAGGTTGGGTCACGGCGGCTACCGTTGACGCCTTGCGTGCGCAAGGTGTGGAGGCCAATTTGACCGTAATTGGCTGCACACCACCGCCCGAAATCTCTCGGGAGTTTTTGACCGTCTATCCGCATCTCGATAAATCCAAGCCTGAAGAGCTGGCGCAATTCAATGCCGCCTTTCGCAAGGCCCATTTCCTGATGATGCCTTCTATGGAATCCTACGGCTTTGCCTTCTGCGAAGCCTCGGCCTATGCCCTTCCGTCCTTGTGCCTGCGTGCCGGCGGCATTCCGGTTTTTGACGGCGAAAATGGTCACGCGTTGCCTTTGGGATCGGGCCCGCAAGATTTTGCAGCCATCATCCAAACCTATTTGAATGCGCCCGAAAAACATAACGCCCTGCGCAAAAGCGCAAGGCAGGTCTATGAGGATCGTTTGAATTGGAAAGCATGGGGCCAAGCCGTTGCGCAGCATTTATCTGCTGCGCAAACCCGTCTTTAGTGACCTGTGCCGCGCAAAACCACCGCGAAGGTCCGGTAGATCACTGACAGATCCGTAACAAAGGACAGCTGCCGGAAATACGCCTGATCAAAGCTTGCCCGCTCGTGAAAGCTGCTGTCATTGCGCGATGAGATTTGCCACAAGCCGGTGATCCCGGGGCGCATCGCGTAATATTCGGTTCCGGGATAAAGCGTGCGCTGTTCCAGCATCATGGGGCGCGGCCCGACGATGGACATTTCACCCTTCAGCACATTCCAAACCTGTGGAAGCTCGTCCAGCGATGTCCGCCGCAAGAAACGGCCAAAACGCGTAATCCGCGGATCATCTTTCAGCTTTTGATACGTCGTCCATTCAGCATGTGCTTCGGGATTGCTACGCAGATATTCCGCCAAAACCAAATCGGCATCACGCACCATTGTGCGCATCTTCCACATCCCGAATTTCTCGCCGTTCAATCCAACCCGTTCCTGTCGGTAGAAGGGCGACCCACCCTCGCGGATGATCAGAAGAAGTGCAGAAACTGCGATGATTAAGAATGCCGGAATGGCCGTCACTGCTACGATTGAAACATCAACAAGACGCTTGGCAAATGACCTGTAAAGGCCCTGCGGCGACACCATTTGCACGGGTGCCAAAGCGATTGGAGCTTGGTCCTCTGAAAAGAGGCCGAAACGCTCATACATTACCCATACCCTCCAAAAGGGTTACGCCCGTCCCCGGGACGTAAAAAAACGTGCTCTGCCATAGCGCCCGGCGACTCTGGGCACTTGGAAGTAGTCATTCATTTTTTGGGTGCGATAGGTCGCAGGCAGACATCCGAGATTATCAGACGTGATCGAACCATCCCCACCTTTTCAATGATCCTTTGACGGGGTGGCAGCCCCATATGCCAAGTTGGATTACCGAAAAGTCACGGCCGATCAGCGCCATCGCACAGGGGTAAATAAGCATTTATGGCACAATTTAGTCAATTGATTTTGGTCATATTTCAACCTTAAGTTGTTCTACAAAATGTGGTGAGAAAAGGGCAATCACACCTATCTAGGGGCTTGATATTCTTAAATTTGCCGATTCATACCCCGTTAACCATTTGTCGCGATTGTTTACGTAAAGGAAACAAATTGGCAGGAATATTCAACCTGAGGATGATTTTTGATCGAATTGTGAACCAATTTCGATAAGATCTTAATTAATTGGTGCCAGATTATCTATAATGGTGGCAAATTCGGGGCTCCTTTTTGTCTAAATAGATCGTGTCCAAACTGGGGCGGAATGCAGGCAAAAGCCGATCACAAATGGGTCAGACATTTCATTTTTTTCAGCCACTCTTCCTAGGGTTGAAAAATGTGGCGCAACAATGGCGGGCTGTATCTAAAATTGTTTTTATATGGGCGATTTGTTGCCACATTCCGATTCGGACCTATCAGCCATCCATCCGGCTAATCTTGGAAAAACAGATGGTTAATGGACGGGGGTCGAATGAGCCGCCTCAATGGTGCCGGCAAAATTTTTGCCAAAAATCCGCCATAATCCGCTGATTGCTTGATCACGGCCAGCCCCGGCCCCATAACCAAGATACATTAACCCTTTTAGGAGCTTTCATGCCTGACGCAGCGCCTGTGTTCGACACAAGTTTTTGGATCACCGCCGGAGCCATTTTTGCGCTTTTGTTCCTGTCGGCCTTTTTTTCGGGGTCTGAAACCGCGCTGACAGCGGCGTCTCGCGGCAAGCTTCGTACCCAAGCCGACAAAGGATCGCGCGGCGCCGCGCGTGCTTTGCACCTGACGGAAGATAGCGAACGCCTGATCGGGTCGGTTTTGCTCGGCAACAACCTGGTGAATATCCTTGCCGCGTCTTTGGCGACTGCACTGTTCACGACGGCCTTTGGCGAAAGCGGCGTTGCTGTTGCGACATTGGTCATGACCGTGCTGGTTTTGGTCTTCGCAGAGGTTTTGCCAAAGACCTATGCCATCACAAATGCCGAAACCGCGGCGGCGGCGGTGTCCCCGATTATCCGCGTCGTCATTTTGATCTTCTCGCCGATAGTCTCGATGGTGCAGGTTCTGGTGCGCGCTATGCTGCGGATTTTTGGCGTGCAAACCGACCCGGATAGCGCCGTTTTGTCGGCGCGCGAAGAAATCGCAGGTGCAATTACGCTTGGCCATTCTGAGGGCGCGGTTGAAAAGGAACATCGCGACCGGCTGCTAGGCGCGCTTGATCTGGGGGACCGTACCGTCGATGAAATTATGCTTCATCGCTCACATATCGAGATGATTGATGCAGATGATGACGGCCCTGCAATTCTAAGCCAATTGCTCGAGTCGCCCTATACCCGCCTGCCCGTCTTTCGCGAAGAACATGAAAATATCATTGGCGTTGTGCATGCCAAAGATGTGTTGCGCTCGATGGACCGGTTGATGCGCGGCCCCGATGCATCCGAAGATGGACTTGATGCGTTCAACGTCGCTGATGTGGCAATGCCCGCGTATTTTGTGCCCGAAACCACAACGCTTGATGATCAGATGCGGCAATTCCTGCGGCGCCACACGCATTTTGCGTTGGTCGTCGATGAATATGGCGCGCTTCGTGGGCTCATCACGTTGGAAGATATCCTTGAAGAGATTGTCGGCGAAATCACCGATGAGTTTGACGTTGAAGAAGATGTTGACCTCGCCCCTGCCGCCGATGGCAGCTACGAAATCGATGGCGCGATGACCATTCGTGACCTTAACCGTGCGGCTGACTGGAACCTTCCTGACGAAGAGGCCAACACGGTTGCAGGCCTCGTTATTCATGAAGCGCAGGTTATCCCGGAAAGCGGACAAGTCTTTAGTTTCCACGGGTTCCGATTTGAAGTTGCAGAGCGAGAAGAAAACCGGCTGACTCTTCTGCGCATCCGCAAGCTGCAAGATCTTGGTTGATACAATCGTCACGCTCGTCTTATTGGCGGCAGGCCGCGCATCGCGTATGCGCGGCGGCGATAAGTTGATGGAAGACGTAGGTGGCGCGCCGCTAATTTCGGTGATGGCAGAGCGCTGCTTGGCCGTTGGGCCAACCCGCGTCGTGGTCGATCCGACCCGCCAAAAGCGTATGACAGCACTTCAGGATAATAAACTTGAGCTGGTTCATTCCACCGGCCCGGATATGTCGGATTCCCTAAAAGCGGGCTTAAGGGGCCTAAAGAGCCAAGCCGCGCTGGTGGTTTTGGCGGATATGCCTGGGCTTCAAAGTTCGGATTTGGTTAGGTTCATCCAAACCATGCACGACAACCCGGATCACATCCTTCGCGCCCGCAACCAAAATGGCCAGCCCGGGCATCCGGTGCTTTTTCCCGCCAGTCTTTTTTCGGAATTCGAAGATTTGGTTGGCGATCAAGGCGCGGCGCCAATTTTGAAACGGCACAAGGACCGCATTCTTTGGATCAAGTTTCAGGATGATCGCGTCACAGAGGATCTAGACACGCCTGAAGATTGGGCGTCTTGGCGCGCCAAGCAATAGTCGATACGCAAATCAAAAGGGGCGGCGCGTTTTATCGCGCCGCCCCTTGGGCTTTTGGGCTCGGGGAAAGGTCCTAACGGCCCCCTCTCCCCCCGTATCCCTGCTGCATTAGCGAACGATCAGACGCGCTTCGTGACCTTTCAGGACACGGCGGGCCGCCACATAATCTTTGCGTCCCGCGTCTTCACGAAGTTCGGGGAACAACTCAAAGATTTCGTTACGCTGTGCATTGCCCATACCACCAAGAGTTTGGTCGCCAGGCTGGAAGCTTTCGGTCCACGCACCGTCGGCCAGAACAACTTCGTGCTGGTCGAACATAAAGTGGATGTAGGTGGTCCGCAGAGTATCCATGTACTGGATCGTCGAATGGTTCACCAAGTGCTTGGCTGCAACCAGAACTTCGCTCTCTTCGAAGTATAGCTGCGTGCGATCATTGGCGACCAGCATACGGTGCTGCGGGGAAACAAGCATGTCACGCTCTGGCAGACCATCACCAAGCGAACCGGCTTTGATCAGGATTGGGCGCAGATGTGGGCCTTTACGCAGCTCGTTATGGTTGAGCGAACGCGAACCAATCCAGCGGATCTCTTGAATGCCATTGTCGCGGGTGATGATTTTGTCACCCTCTTTCAGGCTTTCAACCAGCACTTCACCACGTGGGGTCGCAATGCGCGCACCAGGGGTAAAGCAAGGGATGACGTTTTCAATCTCTTCGAACCGCATCGTACCGGTGACTGCGCCCGAGCCATCATAGAATGTGACGGTCCCGTTTTCTGGGTTTGCGTCATATTCAATAGTCAGAGGGCCAGCGCCAGTCAGATCGAGCGTGTCATAATCGTCACCGCCCGAACCACCGTCAACGTAATCGCCTGGGTTGCCGCCAATGATCAGATCGCGGTCATCGCCGCCATAGATCTCATCTTCGTCGATGCCACCGTCGATCGTGTCGTTACCGGCACCACCATAGATGAGGTCATCATCATCTTCGCCAAAGATCAGGTCATCGCCGGCGCCGCCATCGATTGTGTCCATGCCGTTATCGGTGACTGCGTCTGGACCGATTGGGTTACCGTCCGAACCGTCATCGGTGATGTTCAAACCGTCAGGAAAGCTGGGGCCAAGGCCGCCATAGATAACGTCATTGCCGTCTTCGCCTGCAATGCTGTCTGACCCTTCGCCGCCGATGATCGTGTCATCGCCGTCATAGCCAAGAATGGTGTCATCATCAAAGCCACCATCAATGTAGTCGTCACCAGTCCAACCATCGATGAAATCATTGTCATCGCCAGTAAAGATGGTGTCATTGCCTGCGCCGCCATCAACAGAATCGCGCGCATCAAAGGGATCGGGGTCACCTTCGAAGAGGCCAGGATACCCACGATCAGGGCCTGAAAAATTGGTGTCGAGGCGCGTATCAATCAGGTCATCACCATCACCACCGCTTGCATTGGTCGAGCCGTCGCCACCAAGCAGAGTGTCGTTGCCGTCGCCGCCATCCAGCGTGTCGTTACCGCCTTCACCCTTCAGAACGTCGTCGCCATCTTCGCCGTAAAGCTCATCATCGCCGTCGCCGCCGAAAACTGTGTCGTCGCCGTTGCCAGCTTCTACTGTGTCATTGCCTTCACCGGCTTCAACAACATCATCATCTGGTGCGTGTCCGTCAAAAATGGCGTCGCCATTATCGATGCGATCACCTTGCGGATCTCCGGTATAGCCCAGATCGATGCGATCCGAGTCTGGTGTGCCGTCAACAACGCCGTCAACTCCGGTGGGTTCTCCAGTATAACCACTCATAGCAATTCTCCTTTATGCCGCGCCGAGGCACGCGCCCTGCGCGGCTGTACGGCATTTCAAAACAAAATCAGTGACAACAATCAGGGACCGGCGTGGCAGCGCCGTCCGTTTGGTCCGCATAAATTTCGGGTTTCCCCAAGTCATCGCACATCCCCTAGCGATCGTTGTCGTTTCACGATCCAACTCAGTGGCGATGTAGAAAGACGGCTTTGGGCGGGCGCACTTATACAGCTGTAGGGGTAGATGGGCGTCGGGCAGATTCGCCGTCAAACCGAAAGAGCTGTGGCAGCAACTCTTCCTCACTTCGTTCCGCATATAATGCGGCACACATGACACCTACTGACCCTTGATGGTCAGCTGGATACGTGCGGCCGCCCCCGTGGCCTTCAGACATCGCCCCCCAGTTGGGCTATCTGTTGAATACCCCGAAGATGTTCCTCAAAGAAAGTGAAAATTGTTCGAAAGATGGCAGTATCCTGCCCCAATCATGGTTAAGAGTGGTCAAACTATGTCGGGATTCAGGTGGGATTTGCCTTATTACTGTTTCTTTAATAGAAACGACCGGCATTGAACCCTGAGTTATACTTTTCGAATAATTCCTTGATTTGCAACGCGCATTTAGGCCTCTGCAGACTCAAACCCGAACAGCATGACACCGCCACAACGGGCGAAAACGAGTGCTTTGTTTCTTATTTTAAGATAATTCATTGGTCCAAATACGGAAACGGACTGTTAACGGTGGCAGAAATGAGGCGAGAATATTTCGATCCTGACACTTTTCTAATCCCCGCTATATGAGTTCTTTGGTTCCTCATACGAACCAATCAAGCATCATTCGCTCGAATCAAACACATCTGGATTAAAGTCGGCACAGCTATCGCCGAGCAAATATTCGATTATGAAAAGCCAATAAAAATTGGCAAATGCATCAAAAATTTGAATTCTCCCGGAAAACCCGACGCAGCATGGCCCGTTGCCTTTTGGACATGGCCGTCACACGGCGTTCGGCACCGGCAAGCAACAGCCAGTGGCAGCGCATGATTCTGCCCAAGATCTGCCATATTTATATGGAACCCTCGGGTACGGCAGCAAAAACCAAAAAAGAAAAGGAGATGGCACAATGCCTAATCCAAAACCAAGCCCCAAACAGGCCCCTTCGAGCAAACCAGCACCAACCAATAAGAAAGAAGCGCCCGTTGTCCTGAAGGACTGGGCAAGCATCTAGCGTCTTTTGACGACCAGGTTGACTGATCGGCGTCAACGGTGCCCAGAGATCAATTATTGAGTTTGCTGGCAACGATTTTGGATCTTTTCGACGCCGTTCCAACAAAACGCCATCTAAAAAGAAAAAGGGCCGCCCTCATATCTGAGGACAGCCCATAAAGCTTCGCGTTGATCAGGCTTAGCCGACCAGTTCGAGACCTGAGAAGAAGAATGCGATCTCAACGGCCGCTGTTTCCGGTGCGTCCGAACCGTGGACCGAGTTTTCGCCAATCGACAAAGCGAACTCTTTCCGGATAGTGCCGGCGTCCGCGTCGGCTGGGTTGGTTGCACCCATGACTTCGCGGTTTTTCGCGATTGCGTTTTCGCCTTCCAGAACCTGCACAACGATCGGCTCGGAAATCATGAACTCGCACAATTCGCCAAAGAAGGGGCGCTCTTTGTGTACGCCGTAGAATTCCTGCGCTTGGGCCAGCGTCAACTGGATGCGCTTGGATGCGACGATGCGCAGGCCTGCTTCTTCAAACTTGGCGACAATCGCGCCAGTAAGGTTGCGTTTGGTTGCATCTGGTTTGATGATCGAAAAAGTGCGTTCCAGCGCCATGGGTAATCTCCGAAAAAGAGTTGAATTTGCGCCGCCCCTAGCATGGCCCGCTTCCCTTGAAAACCCGGCAATTGACACTGGCCCGTAGCTCGGTCACACCGCGCCTCATGCTAAAGATCTCAGACATCTCTTATTCCGTCGCCGGACGCCCTTTGATCGAGGACGCCTCTGTTTCCATTCCCGACGGCCATAAGGTCGGTATTGTCGGTCGCAACGGAACCGGCAAAACCACGCTCTTTCGCCTGATACGGGGCGAATTGGCACTAGAGGGCGGCGATATCACCCTGCCCTCTCGGGCCCGCATCGGCGGAGTGGCCCAAGAAGTGCCGTCTTCCGATACCTCGCTATTGGATACGGTCCTTGAGGCCGACACTGAACGCGCCGAGCTGATGGCGGAAGAATCGGACGACCCCAACCGGATCGCGGAAATTCAGACACGGCTGGCCGATATTGATGCGTGGTCCGCCGAGGCGCGCGCCGCAACCATTTTGCGCGGACTTGGGTTTACTTCTGCCGAGATGCTGCTGCCCTGCTCTGACTTCTCTGGCGGGTGGCGGATGCGCGTTGCGCTTGCCGCTGTTCTGTTTTCGGCGCCTGATTTGCTGCTGCTCGATGAACCGACCAACTATCTGGATCTTGAGGGCGCGCTTTGGCTGGAAAGCTATCTGGCTAAATACCCGCATTCGGTTCTGGTCATCAGCCACGATCGCGGATTGCTCAACCGCGCGGTCGGTCACATCCTGCATCTCGAAGATCGCAAGCTGACGCTCTACCAAGGCGGCTATGACACATTCGCGCAAACGCGTGCCGCCCGTTTGGCCGTTGCATCGGCCGAAGCGAAGAAACAAGAACATCGCCGTGCGCATCTGCAATCCTATGTCGACCGGTTCCGCGCCAAGGCGTCCAAAGCCAAGCAAGCCCAATCGCGTCTGAAGATGTTGGAGAAGATGACGCCAATCAGTGCGCCGGAAGAACGCGCCTTTCGCAAATTCTCATTTCCCAGCCCTGAACAGCTTTCGCCGCCCATCGTGCAATTGGAAGGCGCGGCTGTAGGCTATGACGGTCCGCCGGTTCTGAAAAACATGTCGCTGCGCATCGATCAGGATGACCGGATCGCCTTGCTTGGACGAAATGGTGAAGGAAAATCTACACTTTCCAAACTCTTAGCCGACAAACTTGATCTTGCCGAGGGGCGCAAAACGGCGTCATCAAAGCTGCGTGTCGGCTATTTTGCGCAGCACCAAGTTGATGAGCTGTTCATTGATGAAACCCCGCTTGAGCATCTGCGCCGCGCCTTGCCAGAGCAGACGCCAGCCAAGTTACGCGCGCGCCTTGCCGGGTTTGGATTGATGGCTGAGCAGGCCGAAACCGTCGTTGGACGCTTATCTGGAGGCCAAAAAGCGCGGCTGTCTTTGCTTTTGGCAACGCTTGATGCGCCGCATATGCTGATCCTCGATGAACCGACCAACCATTTGGACATTGAAAGCCGCGAAGCGCTGGTCGAGGCGCTGACCGATTATTCCGGCGCCGTGATCCTTGTCAGCCACGACATGCATTTGCTTAGCCTTGCCGCCGACCGCCTTTGGCTTGTCAAAGATGGCACGGTGCAGCCTTATGACGAAGATCTGAACGCCTATCGCAAAATGCTCTTGTCGCGCGATGGGGCCGCTACAAAACCAAAAACGGCAGCGCCCAAGCCCAAACGCCCCTCACGCGACGTCATTCAAGAATTGCGTGCCGAGGTTCGCAAATCCGAAGCGCGCGTTGAAAAAATCACCGAAATTCACGAAAAACTCTCGACCCGAATGGCCGATCCTGCGCTTTATGAACCTGCCGGAAAGGGCGATTTAGATCGACTGCAGCGGAAGTTTACGGAAGTCGAAGACGGTCTTGCCCGCGCAGAAGCTTTGTGGATGAAAGCGTTGGAGCGCTTGGAGGCGGCAGAAAAACGATGAATATTGCAGAGTTTATCCCAATCTTTGTGGCCCTCTTTGTGGTCATTGATCCCATTGGTCTGACCCCGATTTTCGTCGCCCTGACGACGGGGCAAAGCTCGGCGCAGCGGCGCGCTATCGCAGTTCGGGCCTGTTTCGTGGCCTTTGCTCTGTTGTGCCTTTTTGCGATTCTTGGCGAAAACGTCCTTAGTTTTCTAGGCATTTCCCTTTCGGCATTCCGCATCGCTGGTGGGATTTTGTTGCTGCTGACGGCATTTGACATGCTCTTTGATCGGCGGTCAGAACGGCGGAAAGACAATGCCGATGGCTCGCCCGATGACGAAGATCCATCCATCTTCCCGCTTGCGCTGCCGTTTCTGGCAGGGCCCGGCGCAATCGCGACCATGATCCTGTTATCCGGGCAGGCCGACGGCGCGGCGGATGTTGCCATGTCTATTGGGGCAATGTTTGCAGTGATCTTGCTGGCGTTCCTGTTCTTCTCGCTGGCGACCCCCATTGAACGGTTGCTGGGCAAGGTCGGCATTAACGTGGTGACCCGTGTTCTGGGCATGTTGCTGGCGGCACTGTCGATCCAGTTTATGATCGACGGGTTTGTCGATCTGGGTCTGTTCTAGTCCGAAATAGCGCCTATATTGTCTGTTAGACGAAGCGTAAGGACCGCCACTTGGACAAATCCGAGATCCCAAATCTGATCTATCTCAGCCTTTTTGCCGTTGTTTTGGTGGGATCGTTGATCACATCCAATTTCGCAAGCATTGGGAAACTGGCGCGGTTTGCGCTTGTGTGGGTCGTGATTATCGGCGGCGCGACTGTTCTAGCCAATCAATGGCCGCAGATCGAAGCTGAGTTGCAAACCCGCAGCTCAACCGTGACCGGATCAGGCGAGGTGTCCATCCCGCAAAATTTTGACGGTCATTACTACATAACATTAGATTTGAACGGCAACCCGGTGCGGTTTGTGATTGATACCGGCGCGACCGAGATGGTGCTGACCCCCCAAGATGCGGCCCAAGCCGGGATCGATATGGCGGCGCTGAATTACAATAGCCGGGCCATGACGGCCAATGGCATGGTGCAAACAGCATCGATCCGGTTGGATGAGGTGTCGGTCGCAGGCATAACAGACCGCAATGTCTCAGCGGTGGTAAATGGCGCACCGATGCAGGAAAGCCTTCTGGGCATGTCGTATCTAAGCCGGTTTGATCGTATCTCGATTGAAAACGGGCGTATGGTCTTGGCGCGGTAGTGAAAGCCAGACAGCGGACCGGCGGTTTACCCGCTTTCCGCTTTCTTTTCCCAACTTCCGGAATCTTCTGACCAATATTGCGCTTGGCATCCGGCCGTTGTCAGGGCCTTCCATTGCCCACGCGCAGTTTGCAGCGCGGCGCCATCTTGCCCGTCAAATAAGATGCAGACCCGCGTCAGGGCCTTTACTTCATCGGCGCTAACCTCTGCGCCGCCAATGCTCATCACACATTCCGCGCCATTGGGCAGATCAGGCGCCGTTGTCAGCAAGATGGGTTGATCCGCATCGTAATCACCACCGGCAAGCCCATGCGCCAAAAACCCGTCTTCGGGCCGCAGCCACAACAGCTCATCAATGCGCCGTAATACCTCAAGATCCGTGCCCCTGACAGCGATGCGCCACCCTGCCTGGACCGATTTGCCAAGCAGGGATTGCAACACAGAGTCTGGACCGGATCGGGTCAGATGATAGAAGTACGCCGCGCCCAAAGTTTATTCCGCCTCGGCTGCTTCATACCCATCCCGGATCATCCGATCGAGCGCCAGAACGCCCCAACCGGTTGCGCCTTTCGGGGCCATATCCGTATCGCCCGTGACCTGCGCCACGCCCGCGATATCAAGGTGAATCCACGGCACATCATCTTTAATAAACCGCTGCAGGAATTGCGCCGCCGTGATCGAGCCAGCCGCGCGTCCACCGATGTTTTTCATGTCGGCAACCGGCGATTTCAGAAGCTTGTCATAAGAGGCGCCAAGCGGCATACGCCAAGCCCCCTCGCCTTCGCCCGCTGCGGCCTTAAGGAAGGAATTGGCAAATGCGTCATCATTCGAGAAGACGCCCGCATTGTCATGGCCAAGGCCAATAATGATCGCGCCCGTAAGCGTGGCCAGATCGACAATGCCGACAGGCTCAAACCGTTCCTGCGCATACCAAAGCACATCACACAGTACCAAGCGCCCCTCGGCATCTGTGTTGATCACCTCAATCGTGTCGCCCTTCATCGAAGTCACAACATCGCCGGGACGCTGCGCGCGCCCATCGGGCATGTTTTCGACCAGACCGATCAGACCCACCACATTGGCCTTGGCTTTACGCAAAGCCAGCGCCTTCATCACGCCAGTGACAACACCCGCGCCGCCCATATCCATGGTCATATCTTCCATGCCAGCCGCCGGTTTCAGGCTGATCCCGCCCGTGTCAAAAACAACGCCCTTACCGACCAAAGCCAGCGGTTTTTCATCGCCGCCGCCTTTCCAGTTCATAATGGCGACTTTCGACGGGCTTTCGGACCCCATGCCGACCCCCAAAAGTGCCGCCATGCCCAGCTCTTCCAGCGTGTCTTCTTCTAAAATTTCAATCTCAAGACCAAGGTCCGCTAACCCTTCGACGCGGGCGGCAAACTCGGTTGTGGTCAAAACATTTGATGGCTCGGTGACCAGATCACGGGTCATAAACACGCCCTCGGCCAGAGCGGCCTTGTCGTTGTAAGCTGCGGCGGCCTCATCTGGGTAATTCACCAAGATTTTCGCCGGAGCGTTAACAGTCTCATCATCCGTCTTGTGATCCGTAAACGCATAGCTTTTCAACGCCAACCCAAAGGCCAGTTCATCGCCGCGTGTCGTACTGCCCAAAGAAATCAAAAGCGGGGCGTCCCCTTTGAACTTGGCCAATTCAGCCCCGGCTTTGCGGGCAGTTTCTGGTTTCGGACGGCGATCCAGTTTAATGATCGCTACGGCCTCGGCGGCCATATTAGTTGGAAAGTTAAGCGTGATATGTTCGCCGGTTCCCAGCTTCTCCCAAGTTTCCGATTCCAACAGCCGCAAAACGGCCCCTTTGGTCAGCTTGTTCACCCGGCGCGCGGAAACGTCCAGTTTTCCGTCTTCAGTGGCCACAACAGCCAGTTTTCCTGTCGTGCCGGCAAGCAGTTCGATGTCGGTTTCGCCAAAGCTAATCTCGATGGGTGTGGTCATCCTAGGCCTCGTAATTTTCCTGTTGCAACAAACACTAGGGCTAGTGGCGGTGATTGACCAGATATGCCTGTCCTTGTGGCGATGATTGTTTTAAAAGACTTATCACTGGGATGTTTGAAGACGAAGAAAAGGGGGAGCCTCGTGGGCCGTTACGACCGGTATATCCTGTCACAGCTCTTGGTGCTTTTCAGCTTTTTCAGCATCGTTTTGGTTTCCGTCTATTGGGTGAACCGCGCGGTTGGTCTTTTCGACACGCTAATCTCAGACGGCCAAAATCTTCGTGTTTTCCTAGAGTTTTCAGCGCTTTCCCTGCCGCAGATCATTGTTTTGGTTCTGCCAGTATCGGCGTTTGTTGCCGCGATCTATGTCACGAACAGGATGATTTCTGAGTCCGAACTGGTTGTCATGCAAACGGCTGGATGCTCATCCCTTAGGCTGTTGCGACCGGTTTGGGCATTCGGTGTCATCGTCGCAATTTTGGTTGCGATTCTCGCCCATTACCTCGTTCCGGTGGCACGCGGGCAATTCATGGATCGATCAAGTGAAGTGGCTCAGGATCTGACCGGCAGATTCTTGCGCGAAGGCGAATTTCTTCATCCGACCGATGACATCACTGTCTACATCCGCGAGATCACCGAATTGGGCGAATTTCGGGATGTGTTTTTGCAAGACCGGTCCGAGCCGGGAACAGAGACCACCTATACAGCACGTCGCGCGCTTTTGGTTTCGACCGAGGAAGGCCCGCGATTGGTGATGTTTGATGGCGTGGCACAAACGGTGCAATTGCCGTCGCAACGCATGTCGATTGTTGAATTTGATGATTTCACTTTCGACATTGCCGGGTTGATTGAGGGCGGCGGCGCCCGCGTTCCGCATATTCGAGAGCTTTCGACGCTGGTTCTTTTGACCGCGCCCGCCGAATTTGCCGACGGCATCGGGTCAAGCCTTGCCGCCTTTCGATTTGAAGGACATGACCGCATCGCCCGTCCCTTCTTTGCGCTGTTTGTGCCGATCATCGCAGCCGCCACGTTGATGCTTGGCGCGTTCTCTCGGTTTGGCATATGGCCGCAGATCATCATCGCTATTCTTTTGGTCGTGCCGCTGCAAATGGCGTGGAACGCTGCTGAAAGCATTGGCTCTCGCCAAGATGGCATGGCGCATCTGGCGTATATTCAACCCGTTTTATCTGCGCTGATTGCGGGAGCGGTGATGTACCTATCCATGCGCGGACACCGGCGAAAACGGCAGGTGAGCGCGGCATGACACTACACCTTTATATAGCGCGCCGCTTTTTGTTGGCCTTCCTGATGGTTCTTGCGATCTTTATTGCCATTCTCTTGCCGATTGATCTGGCCGAGCAGTTGCGCGCAATCGGCCAGCCGGATGCAGGGTTAAGCGCCGCATTCCAGCTTGCGATTTTAAACTTGCCGGGCGCTTTGTACCGGATGCTGCCGCTTTTTATTATTTTGGCGACGCTTGTCTTATTCTTGCAACTTGCCCGCACCTCCGAACTTGTCGTGGTGCGCGCATCGGGCCGGTCGGCGCTAAAATCTTCGATGTCGCCTGTCGTTGTGTCTGTCTTGATCGGGCTTTTGGGGCTCTTGGTCATTAACCCCATCGTGGCCGCGACCGAGCGCCAATACGAGCTGACAATTTCGCGGTTCCAAACCGGCGAAGAACGCACGCTATCGGTGTCAGGCGAGGGCATTTGGTTGCGGCAGGGCAATCAATTTGGCCAGACCGTGATCCGCGCAGCGCGGGCTAATTCCGATGGCACGTCGCTAAGTGAGGCCAGTTTTTTCGTCTTTGACGCGAACGGGATTGCACAAAGTCGGGTTGATGCCGACACAGCAGTGCTCGGCGATGGAGCATGGGATCTGACCAATGCAAAGCTGTGGCCATTGGATGAGACCAATCCAGAAGCGTCAGCCAGTCTGCACGAGACATTTTCCTTGCCCTCATCGCTGACCCGCGAACAAATCCGGGATAGCTTTGGACGTCCATCAACAGTGCCCATCTATGAGCTGCCAACCTTTATCTCGCAAATGCGCGCTGCAGGCTTTGCGGCGCTGCAACACCGGGTCTGGCTGATGACCGAACTTGCGAACCCGGCGCTTTTGGCGGCGATGGTCCTGATTGCGGCCAGTTTTACAATGCGTCACACCCGTTTTGGGAAAACCGGCGTGATGGTGCTCTTTGCGCTGCTATTGGGCTTTGGACTGTTCTTTTTGCGCAACTTCGCGCAGGTCTTGGGAGAAACCGGCCAATTGCCGGTCGCCGTCGCGGCATGGGCTCCGCCCCTGTCTGCGATCTTATTGTCACTGGCTTTTTTGCTGCATACGGAGGATGGCTAATGCGATTATTACCCCTCCTGTTGATATGCGCATCCCTGATCCTTGGCCCCGGCGCCTTTGCGCAAACGGTGCCTGCGACGTTGATCGCGGACAATATCCGGTTCACCCGCGCTTCAAATTCCGTGACGGCCAGCGGCAATATCGAGGTCTTTTATAACGGCTCGATTTTGAGGGCGACATCAATCGACTATGATGGTGCAAATGACCAGCTGAACGTGGAAGGCCCTTTAACGCTGCTGCAAGCCAATGGTGATAGCGTGGTCTACGCAGAATTCGCGCAGCTTTCTGGCGATCTGCAAAATGGCGTTTTGCAATCGGCGCGGATGGTGTTGGATCAGCAGTTGCAAATTGCGGCGACCCAGATCAATCGCGTTGATGGCCGGTACACGCAGCTTTATCAAACCGTTGCCTCATCCTGTGAGGTTTGCGCCGAAAATCCGGTTCCGCTTTGGCAAATCCGCGCGCGGCGCATCATTCATGATCAAGAAGAGCGTCAGCTCTATTTCGAAGAGGCGCAGTTCCGTGCGCTTGGCGTGCCGATTGCCTATTTCCCGCGACTGCGCCTTCCGGATCCAACGCTTGAACGTGCATCTGGTTTTCTTGCGCCAGAAATCCGGTCAAATGACGAGATCGGGACCGGCATTCGCATGCCCTATTTCATTGCCATGGGCGATCACACTGATCTGACGATTGCCCCCTACCTGTCCTTTGGCGAAAGCCAAACCATCGAGGCGCGGTTCCGCCGCGCCTTCCGCAACGGTTTTGTCGAAGTGAACAGTGCAATAAGCTGGGACAACCTGACCGAGGCGTCGAACCGGTCCTATGTTTTTGCCGAAGGCTGGTTCGATTTGCCCCGCGATTTCGTACTTGAGTTTGACTATCAAACAGTTTCGGATCCGGCCTATCTGCTAAGCTACGACTATTCAGATGAAGATACGTTGGAAAGCCAGATCAATATTAGCCGTGCCCGGCGGGATGAATATATTGAACTTGGCATCAGCCGTTACCGGTCGCTGCGAGATGGCGACAATAACTATACCTTACCGACACTCATGACCGATGCCGAGATTACCCGGCGCTATGATCCGGCATGGATCGGCGGGATCGCCACACTTGGCCTGTCGACTCATAGCCATTACCGCCGATCCTCGGCCGATATTGATGGCCGCGATGTTGCACGCATCAGTGCCGAGGCAAATTGGCGGCGCGATTGGGTTTTGCCCGCCGGTTTTCTGGCGGCAGTCGAACTGCAATGGCAGGGCGATGCCTATTACATTCAGGAAGACAGCAGTTTTGACGATGTTGAAACGCGCTCGACGCCATTTGTGTCGACAGAACTGCGGTGGCCCCTGATCCGCGCCGGACAAGGCGGCGCGACGCATCTGCTTGAACCGATTGTGCAATTTGCATGGGCCCCGAACTCGCAAAACGCGGTTCCAAATGAAGACAGCCTTGTCGTTGAATTTGATGAGGGCAATCTTTTGTCTCTCAACCGCTTTCCCGGGCGCGACGGCCACGAGCTTGGCCCACGTCTTGCCTTTGGGCTGTCCTATACTCGAGAAGATCCGCTTGGCTGGTCCTATGGGTTTACGGTTGGGCGGGTCTACCGCCAGGATGACTTAAGCCAGTTCACCCAAGGCTCTGGCCTTGATGGGGCGGTGTCCGACTGGCTATTGGCCGCACATATTGATGCGGGGTCTGGCCTGTCCATTGTAAACCGGGCCCTCTTTAGCGACAGTTTCAACGTCACCTCCAACGAGCTTGCCGTGAATTGGGAAAATGACCAATTGGATTTGTCCTCATCCCTGACTTGGTTGCAGGCGGACCCGGCGGAAAACAGACCAGATGACATGGCTGAATGGGCGATGGATGCAAGCTATGATTTCGACAACGCATGGGGCGCATCAGTGGATTGGCGCTATGATTTTGAAGCGAATGAGCCAACCGAGGCCGGATTGGCCGTATCTTATGCGACGGAATGCGTCGATGTTGAGTTTTCCCTCTCGCGTCGCTTTACCAGCTCGGCTACGTTAAACGCAGCCACGGATTTTGGTTTTACGATTGCTTTGAATGGTTTTGGCGCCACCCGCGACGGACGCAGCTATGACCGTACGTGTCAGAACTAGATCAGAAGGCCGACCCGAAGAATGACGGATAAAAGACAAATGATTGCACGCCGCCTCAGCTCAGCCCTATTCAAACTGGCCGCATCTGCCGCGTTTTCCATGGCTGTCGCCTTGCCCCTCGCCGCGCAAAGCCCGTTTTCGGCGGCGGTGTCGGTCAATGACCGGATCGTAACCTATTACGAGATAGAACAGCGTGCGCAGTTCATGCAGCTTTTGAACGCGCCCGGCGATTTGATGGAAGTCGCCCGCGAAAATCTGGTCAATGAGCGGCTGCAAATGCAGGCTGGTATCTCGTTAGGGCTGTTGCCCTCTGCCGAGGAAATCGAAGAGGGCATGGTCGAATTTGCAGGCCGGGCAAATATGGATGTCGACCAATTCGTCGCCGCTTTGCAAAACGAAGGCATCGCGCCTGAAACTTTCCGCGACTTTGTTGGCGCAGGCCTGACGTGGCGAAACGTTGTGCGCGCCCGGTTTGGGCCGCGTGCACAGGTTACCGAGGATGAGATCGATCGCGCCCTGACCCTATCGGCCAGCGAAGATGGCGCACAGATCAATATCGCAGAACTTGTCATTCCGCTGCGTGGAAATGATCCTGACGAAGTTCGGACCTTGATCACCGAGCTTTCTGACAGCACCGACGGCTCGATCGGTGGATTTGCGTCAGCGGCACGTCAGTATTCCGCAGCACCCACTTCTCGAAATGGCGGCGGACTTGGATGGCGGCCATTGGGCAGCCTTCCCCCACAATTGCGCGCTCTTTTGTTGCCGCTGGAAATTGGCGGCGTCACGGAACCCGTTCCCCTTGGCGAAGCAATTGGCATTTTTCAACTCCGCGGGCTTGAGGAAACGGGTTTTGTCACACCGGAACTGACCGCTATTGAATATGCAGAAGTCCTGATCCCCGGCGGGCAAAGCAGCGCCGCCTTGGACGAAGCCGAAAATTTGCGCAATCAGCTTGATACATGCGACGACCTTTATGGTGTCCGCCCGGGCGGGTTTGAGATCCGCGCATTGCAAATTGCCGAAGTCCCAGACGATGTGTCAATCGAGCTCGCGCGGCTTGATGCTGGTGAGGTATCAACCAACCTGACGCGCGCAAATGGCACGCAGATGTTGTTCCTGATGCTTTGTGGCCGGTCGAATGAACTCCCAGAAGGTGCCCGCGAAGAGACGCGCCAAGCATTGTTCCAGCAGCGTCTTGCAAGTTACGCCAACGGCTACCTCGCAGAACTGCACGCCGACGCGATCATCGAAGAGAACCCATGACACCCATCGCCGTGACCTGCGGTGAGCCCGCAGGCGTTGGCCCCGAAATCATCGTCAAAGCCCGCCGCGCTTTAGGCACCACCCTGCCCTTTTTTGTAATCGGCGATCCGCGCCACTTTGCCGGGTTCGGCATGGATATCGCCGAGCTGTCTGCCCCCTCGGACGCGTCAGAGGTTGAAGCCTATACATTGCCGGTTTTGCCACATGCGTTTTCAGGCTCTAGGGCTTGCGGCACACCTGATCCGGCCAATGCGCAAGCTGTTATCGATGTCATCGCGCGCGCCGTATCGCTGACGCAAAGCGGCGAAGCCTCGGCGGTTTGCACAGCCCCTATTCACAAAAAGGCGCTGATAGATGGCGCCGGTTTTGCCTATCCCGGCCATACCGAATTTCTGGCCCATCTTGGCGGGAAAAGCCGTGTTGTCATGATGCTTGCCTCGGACGCGCTCAAAGTCGTTCCGACAACAATCCATATCGCGGTTGACGCGGTTCCAGCGGCCCTAACGGCGGATCTTTTGGCGGAAACCATCGAGATAACACAGGCCGCGCTGATCCGAGATTTTGGCGTCCCCGCCCCGCGTCTGGCCGTCGCTGGCCTTAATCCTCACGCGGGCGAAGGTGGCGCGATGGGCACAGAAGAGATCGAACTTATCGCGCCTGTTCTTGAGGCTCTTCGCGCCAAAGGGTTTGATATTGACGGGCCGCGATCAGCCGACACGATGTTTCATGATCGTGCCCGCGCTGGATATGACGCAGCCATTTGCATGTATCACGATCAGGCGCTGATCCCCATTAAGACGCTGGATTTTGACCGGGGCGTAAATGTTACGCTTGGCCTGCCCTTTATCAGAACCTCGCCTGATCATGGCACCGCCTTGGACATTGCCGGGCAAGGAATTGCCAGCGCAACCAGCATGATTGCAGCGCTTGAAATGGCCGCGAAAATGGCCACGAACCGAGGGGCATTTCATGGCCGCGATTGATAGCTTACCACCCTTGCGAGATGTGATTGCAACCCATGAGCTGAGCGCGAAAAAGGCGCTTGGGCAGAACTTCCTGCTTGATCTGAACTTAACCGCCAAGATTGCACGCTCTGCCGGGACGCTTACCGGTTCAGATATTCTGGAGGTTGGACCCGGCCCCGGCGGGCTGACGCGCGGCTTATTGGCCGAAGGCGCGCGCCGGGTGGTCGCGATTGAAAAAGACCCGCGATGTTTGCCTGCATTGGCAGAAATCTCTGCGGCTTACCCAGGCCAACTTGAGGTGCTCAATGATGACGCGCTCGAGGTTGACTGGGCTGCCCATCTGACTCCACCAATCAAGGTTGTTGCCAACCTGCCCTATAATGTCGGGACTGAATTGCTGGTGCGGTGGCTCACGCCAAAATCATGGCCGCCGCAATGGTCCAGCCTGACTTTGATGTTCCAAAAAGAGGTTGCCGAACGCATCGTGGCCAAGCCCGGCAGCAAAGCCTATGGCCGTCTGGCTGTGCTGGCGCAATGGCGCGCGGCGCCCCGCATTGTATTGACCTTGCCGCCTGAGGCCTTCACCCCACCTCCCAAAATTCACTCGGCCGTTGTGCATATCGACGCGCTGGCCGAGCCGCGATTTGCGGCCGATCCCAAGACCTTGTCACATGTCGTTGCGACCGCCTTTAATCAGCGACGCAAAATGCTTCGTGCGGCCTTGAAACCGCTCGGCAAAGATATTGAAGATCGGATTGTTGCTGCGGGGCTAAAACCAACCGACCGGGCCGAACAGGTCCCGGTCGAAGGGTTTTGTGCCTTAGCCCGCGAAGTTGCCGCAAGCTAACACCATTTTGATTACTCAGCGGCTTGCGTATCTTCGCTGCCGGCCTCTGGCGCTTCGCTCTTGGCGGTTTCGGCCGCTGGCTTACGCGGGGCACGGCGCGTGCGTGTACGCTTGGGTTTCGGCGCGGCTTCGGGCGTTTCCACTAAACCGCTATTGCTATCGGCACTGGTTTCAATTGGCTCGGAAAGACCCGGCTGATCGCCCGTTCCCGGCAGATCGCTTGCCACTTCTGGGGTTGCTTCGGCAGCAGCAGCGGCGGCGGCCTCTTCTTTGGCCTGACGCGCTTCGCGGGCCTGACGTTGCTGGGCTTCTTGTTCGGCGCGGCGCGCATCCTGCTCACGCTGCGCTTCGCCTAACAAACGGGTGTAATGTTCGGCATGCTGCTGAAAGTTTTCGGTCGCAACAGGATCATTGGACAATTGCGCATCGCGCGCCAATTGATTGTATTTCTCAATGATTTGCTGCGGCGTGCCGCGCACTTTGCCCTCAGGGCCCGAGCTGTCAAAGACCCGGTTTACAATATTCCCAGAGGGACGGTTGCGGTTATTTTTGTTCCGCGAACGGTTTTTAGATGATCTCATAATCTTTTTTTCTATCCAGTTTTCCCGGGACGAATGGTAGGACCCCAAGGTCTTTTGCAACGTCTCAGACACTGCCCTGATCATATTTATCGGATATCCAAGCCTGTAACGATTTTCATTAAGATGAGGATAAACCGCGGGGGATTGGAGAATTTCCCAATCCGCGTCCGCCCTGTTTTTTACACATAGGTATTTGCAGAAAACAAGGGCAAAGAACTCAAAGATCGCGGTTTTTTAACGCAAGATGCAGATTTTCGCCGATTGAGTACCTATTGAGGGGCGCGGGCAATGACTACGCGGTCCCTGTCATCAAAATCGGGTTTGATGGCAATCAATTCAAGTCCCGCGGCTTTGGCTAGGTCAGACACCGCTTGGCCTTGGTTCGGGCCAATCTCGACCATCACATATCCCCCCGGCGTCAAATGGGCGGCGCAGTTGCTATAAATTTGACGATAAGCGCCAAGCCCATCCCCTTGATCTGTCAGCGCCATATGTGGATCGTGGTTTTTGACCTCGGGCGATAACGCATCCATTTCGTCCAGCGCGATATAGGGCGGGTTCGAAAGGATCAGGGGAAATTGACCGCTGATATCAGCAAACCAATTTGACATTTGGCAGGAGAGTCGGGCCTCGACACCATGCCGCGCGGCATTGGATCTGGCTGTTTCAAGGCATTCTGGGCTGATGTCCGCCGCCAACGCGCGCGCATTTGGCCATTCCGCCAGCAACGTTATCGGAATGATCCCAGTGCCCGTACCAAGATCCAGAAGATCAGAGACTGGCCCAATTTCTAGGGCCGCTGCGATCAAGATCTCGGTTTCTGGGCGCGGATCAAGAGTATCCGCCGTGACCGCAAAATCGCGTCCCCAAAAAGCGCGCAAACCAAGGATCTTAGAGACAGGTTCACGGACGATCCGTCTTGCAATGTATTCTTCTACAAGAGCCATCTCAGCCGCATTCACGGTGCGATCCGGTTCCAACGCGATTTTCATTGGGGCGATGTTCAACGCTGCTGCTACAAGTGCGCGGGCATCGCGCGGCGCGCCGTCGATCCCTGCGGCTGACAACTTAGCCGAGGCGTCAGCCAATACGCAGCGAAGCGCTGTCATTCCATTTCGGCCAGCGCACGGGCCTGATCATCTGCGGCCAGCGCGTCAACAAGCTCGTCCAGATCACCGGCAATAACTTGATCCAGCTTATAAAGTGTCAGGTTGATCCGGTGATCAGAGACGCGGCCCTGCGGGAAGTTATAGGTCCGAATACGCTCGGACCGGTCGCCTGATCCAACTTGCGCCTTACGATCAGCGGCCCGTTCATCCGCCGCGCGCTGGCGTTCCTGATCATAAAGCCGCGTGCGCAAGACGGTCATGGCAATCTCGCGGTTGCGGTGTTGGGATTTTTCAGAGGACACCACGACGATCCCAGATGGAATATGGGTGATCCGAACAGCGGAATCCGTGGTGTTCACATGCTGCCCGCCAGCGCCCGAGGCCCGCATTGTATCAATTCTGATGTCCTGCGCGGGAATGTCGATGTCAACATCTTCGGCTTCTGGCAATACCGCGACGGTCGCCGCCGAGGTGTGGATGCGCCCGCCGGATTCTGTGGTTGGCACGCGCTGCACACGGTGCACCCCACTTTCATATTTCAGCCGCGCAAAAACGCCCTCACCATGGATATTTGCCACAACTTCTTTCACGCCGCCAAGCTCGGTCTCTTGGCTTTCGATAATATCGAATTTCCAGCCTTGGGTCTCAGAGTAGCGGTGATACATCCGTAAAAGATCGCCTGCAAAAAGCGCCGCCTCATCGCCGCCCGTGCCGGGGCGGATTTCAATTATGGCAGACCGCGCATCCGCGGCATCTTTTGGCAAAAGCGCAATTTGCAAATCTTGCTCGGCGACGGGCAATGCCTGACGCAGACGCGGCAATTCTTCTGCTGCAAGTTCGGCCATTTCGGGATCATCCATCATCAGCTCGGCCTCTTCGAGGTCCGAAAGGATCTGGCGATATTCGGCGATTTGGTCGGTCACAGGTTTCAGCTCGGAATATTCCCGGCTGATCGCAGCGATTTCCGATGCGTCAGGGGCCGAGTTCAACCGCGCCTCGAGGAACTCGAAACGGTCGACAATCTGTTGAAGGCGCTCTTGCGTGATCATGGGGGCTGGTGTGACGCGCAAGTTGAAGGGCGTCAAGGGTTTGGCGCGGTGTTTTGGGGGCGGAGGCTGCCTTGCACCGGGCCCAGCCAATGCGGCGGGAAAGGCGCATTTTATGTGGCCTCGGGGCAAGGCAGGCCTCCTGCACAGACCCGCCGCGCGCATGGGGGGATCAAACGAATCGGGTGTGCCGTCCCACAATCGCAGGCAAATGATTCTAGTTCATGACAGAGGGGTTAATCTGGCAGGGGCCGGCACAGAGAAACGCCAGACGCCATCAGTTTGCGTCGCACGGCCCGCGCAATTTCCAGTGCGCCGGGTGTATCACCGTGTAGACAAATGGTATCGATCCGCGCCGGAATACGCGCGCCGCTTTCTGCAATTATCGCGTTTTCGGTGACCATAGCGGCGATCCGTGTGGCCGCATGATCGGCATCATGGATGACCGCACCGGGCAAACGCCGGTCAACCAAAGTTGCGTCGTCATTATAGGCGCGATCTGCAAAAATCTCACCGGCGATACGCGCGCCAAGCGCCTCTGCTGCGCGTTCCTGCGCGGTGCCAGAGAGAACGAATAAAATTAAGTCAGGATCGACGGATAACGCCGCCTCGTAGCACCCTTTGGCCATCGCCTCATCGCGCGCGCAATCATTGGCCAGCGCGCCGTGTAATTTGACATGCCGTACCGAGGCCCCTTTGGCAGCCGCGATGCCTTTGAGCGCTCCAATTTGATAGCGGATCGCTTCTTGCAGGTCAGCCATAGACATATCCATATGACGCCGCCCAAAGCCTTGCAGATCCGGATAGCCGGGATGCGCGCCAATCGCGACATTGTTTTCCATTGCGTGTTCGATTGACCTGGCCATCGTGCTGGGATCACCGGCATGAAACCCGCATGCCAGATTGGCCGAGGTTATGACGGTCAAGACGGCGCTGTCTTCGCCCATGACCCAAGGGCCAAAGCTTTCGCCCATATCCGCATTCAGATCAATTGACTGTGCCATCGGCCTTATCCCCAGTTTTCATCATCATGGGCCGAGATCATGCCGCCGACAAGCTGATGGGCCAGCAGATCCGCCATGTCAGACGGATTACGCACCGCCGCTTGGCACCGCGCTGGTAGGGCGGACCGATAGACCTGAACCGCTTTTCGCGCAGCAAGGGCCGCATTGCGATCAATGAAGGCAAAGCGCAGGGTTGTGCCCGGCGCCGCTTGGGCCACTTTGACCAAATCTGCGGAAATGACCGTGGCAATGCGAGGATACCCCCCCGCAGTTTGGCATTCCCCCAGCAACACATAAGGCTCGCCCGTGCCCACCAATTGGATATCTCCGGGTATGATGGTTTCTGACAAGATCGTGCGCCCTGCCTCGCTTTCAAAGCGATCGCCGCCCGCGTCAAGACGCGCGCCCATACGGTTGGCATCTTGCGTCTTTGCGAAAATGCCAGCTTCAAACCGAGCAATTGTTCCGGCGTCAAAGGCGCTGATCTGAACTGACGGCAGCACACGAATCAAACCACCCTGAAATCGGTCCTCGACCGGTAGGGTCAGACCATCGCCCTGCCCCGATGCCTGCGCAGTGAACTGATCGCCAGCGTGAAGCGCGCCAACCAGACCCGCAGCAAGATGCGCCCCGCGCGCGCCCATAACTTCAGGCGCAGTCAGCCCTTTGACGGATAAATAGCCATAAATTCCAACTTGCGCCGTGCCGATGGTCAGCTCTGCACCTTTTGGCAGAATATGCGTGCCATTCCAGATCACAGATCGCCCGTCGATTTTTGCTTGCATGGGCGCGCCGGTCAGAGCGATCAAAAGATCGCCGCCATCTGCGCGAAACCGTCCGCCAACGCCTGCCATTTCAATCGCAAGTGCCTCGTCAGACGGTGTCTTTAATAGGGCGCTTGCCTCGGCCAAGGCCAGTCCATCCATCGCGCCGCCACGCGACAGACCTTGCGCCAAATAACCGGGACGCCCCCAATCTTGCAGACACATTCCCGGGCTGGCCGAAAGGACATGCAATTGCGCCATTACGCCTGACCTTTTGCATAGGCGAGCGCCTGCCCGGCCTGAAACGCCGCCCGCGCTGCATCAAACTCAGAGGCGGTGGCGGGTTGAAAAATCACTTGATCGCCAGGGTTCAACACGAACGGCATGTCTGTATGGGGTGTGAACGGCAAAAGGCTGGTGCGACCAATCCAGCTCCAGCCCGTTTTCGACGGGCGCGGGAAGACAACAATTTGCCGAATTGCAAGGCCAAGCGCACCTTCGGGAAGGAATGCCGATAATTCCGGACGGCGCGGCATGTCAAAACTTTCGCCAAGCCACCCCAGATAAGGCAGCCCCGGCGCAAATCCAATTGTAAGGACGGTTAGGGGCGCGGCTGAAATCTCGGCGATCAGATCCGCCTCGGAGCGGCCAATGTAAGCCGCAAGGTCAGGCAATTGCGGCCCATCATCGCCGCCAAACAGCGTCGGAACCCGCCAAACCCGAGAGTTGCTTTGCACAGGCCCAGCCCACTCTTCCGCCGAAAGACGCGTTTCAATGCCCTTGCGCAGTTGTTCGATAGAAACAGTATCGGGATCGAACCGAAGAAAAACCGATTGAAGCGAAACCGAGCTTTCTTGGACACCGGCCACTGGCTCGGCCTTAAGACTGGCGCGCAATCTATTCGCTGCGGCATTGGGTTCTAAAGCTGCCCCTGCCCCAAACGTGACAAGCAGCCCGTCCTCTCCCATTTCTCGCAACGTGGCGCCGCGCGGCCCTGCCATAACCTGTCTCGAATGTCCTTAACGTCAGTGCCCTATCGTGATGGGCTTTGCGGCGCGATGCAACCCAACTGCCCGAGACGAAATTTCTCGAAATATCCCGATTGCGCTTTCGAAACGAACCCGCTAAATCACCTTCTTGAGTGCCGGTCTAGCTCAGCTGGTAGAGCGTTTGATTTGTAATCAAGGGGTCGGGGGTTCGAGTCCCTCGACCGGCACCACTTTCCTCCTTTTTTCTTTTAATTTTGTTGCACTAGTCGACGACATGTCGAGTTAACCCACCTTTTGGGCCACCCTCGTAACCGTGCTGCATTTCCCTGAACATACACTGATTCAGCCTAGGCTTTTGTCATACCTAGGGGCATCGCGATGGTCTTCGACTATGGAGAGATAGAGTTCAAACACTTTCAGAGCGCTCGCTCCAAGAGTTGGTCCTCTCCCCCACAACATGTCGCATGGCGGCAGAAGGCAGTCCAATACTCCATCAAAATCGTTCGAAAACGCGATCTCGTACGTTGAGACGGCGCAAAACGTCGCCGTTCGGCCGCAAGACATGTAGAACATCCTTAAGCACTACGAAATTGACCGGGCCGCAATGCGGGGTGACAAAGGGGTTGGCTCGGTATGGCGCATAAAGCAACGAGGATACCGACATGACTTCCATTCCCGTGGTGTGGCTTATTTCAATCTTTGCGCTGCTATTGGCCGCGATCATTGCTCGTCTGGTTCGGATGCCGGTGTTTGCAAGGATGTGCTTCTGCTTTGGATTGTTCTCAATTTCTGTTGTCACCGTTTTTGTCGGGGTTCGGTTTCAATTCAATGATCCAGCTTTCATCGTTTTGCAGCCGTATCTTGCCGTGACTATGGCCCCGGCACTTTGGCTGGGCTTTCACACACTCACGACGCAGACGGGCATTCCGGGAACTGGCATCGTGCAAGGTCTGGCGGGCTTCGTTGTCGCCGCATGGGTGATCATTACCTTGCCCTACCCTTGGACGGCGACTGCGTCGGTTATTCTCGTCAACACCTTGCTTAGTGCGCGTCTGGCCTGCCTTTTGCGCCTGCCCGCTGAAAGGTTCGTCCATATCGCACCGCAGGCGTTTCCCAAGTTGCGCATCGCGCTTTTTGGTTGTTTGGCGTTCCTAGTGCTTTTGATCGTCATCGATATCAGTGTTCTGGGCACATTCCTGACCGCCGGCGAGGCGCAGGCCATGGCTTTGCTGTCTGATGCTGCTGTGATGGGTGTCATCGCGATCTCGCTCGGGGTCGCCGCGGGCCTATCGCTTTTGGCCGGGACAGGCCCTCCGATCGAAGACCAAGCACAAGTCGAGGCCCGGCCCTTGGAAGAAGATCACGCGGTTTTTGCCCGGCTTGACGCCTTGATGAGGCAGACCACCCTTTTTCGAGACCCGGAACTCACCGTTGCCCGCCTTGGGCGGCGCTTGGGAGTACCGGCGCGATCGGTGTCCTCGGCGGTGAATCGCGTGACCGGAGAAAACACGTCCCGCTACATCAATGCATTGCGCGTGCAACATGCTGCCCATCTTTTGGAGAATTCGAGCCTTCCAGTGACGGACGTGATGCTGGAGTCGGGCTTCATCAGCAAATCAAGTTTCAATACAGAGTTTCGCCGGATCACCGGCACAACGCCGTCGGAGCACCGAAAATCACACAGTCCTGGTTCTTCAGAAGTCCGAAAACACGCATCCAAACGTTCGAATTCGTGAATTAGGGCGCGCTGCGTTGCCCGATGTCCTTTGTCCTATGTGACGCCCTCAATGTCGGGGGCGATGACAAAGCAAAGGAATAGATACCGATGACACAATTTTCAGAACCAACCCGCCGCGCAGGCAAATGCATAATATTGGCGGCCGCGGTTGCCCTTACGGGCTTTTCGACACAACTCGCAGCTCAAGATGTAGGTGTCCACCGCGCTGTAATTACGATTCCGAACCCGCGTACGGCCAACTTGTTGCAGTTGCGCGGGCTTGGCGGACGGGGCACGGCGCTCATCCAGATCGGCGAGACCTGTCACAGCTTACGGGTACGTTTCGTCGCCGGCGATTTTTCGGGAGCGAGCATTGATGTTCGGCGAACCGGTCCCATCGTCATCGAACTAAGGGATCCGCAAACCGTGGTTGCGCTTTTGAACGGGGAGGACATCGTCAGTGACGAAACCGCAGGCATCGTCATCCATTCTGGCCTTTCTGCAGAAACCGGGTTTGTCGTCAATCCGGGCCGCAATATCTCGGCAGATCTTTTCGGCGCGCAGGCTTCGGGCATTCCTTGTGACGCCCAAGACGAAAGCCCGGCACCGGGAACGGGCGGCTGACCGCCCCTGAAACTCAGTCTTCAGCCTACCGCGCTTTGCTGATCATTGGTTGCGTTAAGTCAAATGACAATGCGGCAGACGGCAGCGTAATTGTATGGGTCGCTCACTCCAAAGAGTTTTCAAAATGATGAAAAGAATTCGACCAAGTATATCGGAAGGATCGCAATCTGCGCGGCATTGATCAGTGCTTCAATCTATAAGTTAATGATCAATGCCACGTGCGCCCATATCAAGGATGTCTCCGGGCTCATCCCCTTTGATGTTCCGCCCCTCGCGTATCCTCGGCAAAGGAGTTGCTTGCCGATTAGTCTGCAGTACGCGTTGCGTGAAATGGCGATCAGCGCATTCAGATAAAGAACGGAAAACAGATATTCACGGTCAAAAGGCGACCGTAAGAACATAAAAACAAAGGCCATCGTCCTAAACGGTCTTAGCGTCGCTCAAAGAAAATAAGGTCAGAGACTAGAGTATCACCGGTCCAAATGCGAAATCGACTGGCGTGGGGCATTGTTGCTGATTGAAATTCCCATCCAGAGCGCCGCTTTGTTGGTCGATTGCAAAATTCACAATCAAATCACTGTTTTGGTTGCCAACAAACAAAAGTGATCCGCTCGGGTCGATGGCCAACCCGCGTGGAATCTTGCCCCTAGTCGGAACCCAGCCTTGAGATTGCAATCGTCCGGTGACGGGGGCGATCTTAAAGATCGCGACCGTATCTGATCCGCGATTTGTGGTATAAAGCCACTCGCCTGAAGGATGCATGACGATGCCTGCTCCGGTATTTCCCTTTGCAGGGATGCTACCGGGGTTATCGGCATCAAATCTTGGACGCTCAAATTCTGTGTCCTCAGGCAAGGTTGAAATGGTCTGAGCCCATATGAGCGAAGGATCATCCGCGCCAACCCGGAACACATCAATCGTCGACGACAATTCGTTTAAGACGTAAGCCAGTTTGTCGCTTGGGTGAAAAACCATATGGCGAGGCCCGCACCCTCCGGCGACGTTGGTCGCCGGGGTGTTGCACGGCTCCAAAACGCCGGTTTCCGGGTGCAGTGTCCAGGCAAAGACACTGTCCGCCCCAAGATCGACCCCAACGACAAACCGACCCTCTGGATCATGGCACACCATATGCGCATGGGGCCCGTCTTGCCTTGCCTTATCAGGGCCAGAGCAGCCCAGCCCGGGCGTAACAACATGCGTTTTCTCACCTATGCGTCCATCGTCATTGATTGGGAAAATGGCAAAACTCCCCGAGCCATAATTCGCAACCAAGAGATGCCGATCGGCCGGATCGACACTACAGTGGCACGGCCAAGTTCCTTCGCTGTATTGCGTGTTTATGAACGACAGCTGACCCGTTGTTGGATCGATGTCATATGCGCTGACAGAGCCTTGCAATCCATTGTCTGGATCATCTGCCAACTCATTCACGCAATAAAGGCGCGTGCCCGTGCTGTTCACTGTCAGGAATGACGGATTATGGGCTGGAACAACCTGAATAAGCGACAGGGACTGATCCGCTTCCATCCTGTAAACATAAATGCCTTCGGCGCGACTGGGTGCGGTCGCGCCGGGCGCGGTATTCGGTGCAGAATAGGTTCCGATATAGACAATCTGACCGTCCGCCGTCTCTGTATTTTGGTGCATAGATACGAAACCTCATATTTTTCGGAACCAATGATAGGCAACATTGCCTGCACTATACCAAGGCCGCAATAAGCATCCTATGTCGCCGGTGCCGCCTTCAATCCACTAAGCCGCAGCGAAGCCAGCACTCTGCGAATGCCCGGTGAGGATTGTGACAGCAGGATCAGCAAAAGGATCACGCCATAAAGGATCTGGCGCCACGCGGACGGCATTTGAACAACGGCAAGCGTGCTTTGCAACAATGTGACAACCACAACGCCCACCAAAACCGCAAGCAGACTACCACTACCGCCCGTAATGCGCGTCCCGCCAAGAACGACAGCCGCAATCGCCGGCATCAAATAGGCACTTCCCATGTCTTGAAAGGCGCTGCCCGAGTAGCCGGTCAGCATCGCAGCACCAAAGCCATAACTGATGCCTGCCAAGACAAAGACACCGATGATCACCAATGGGGTCCGAATGCCGGAAAGGTAAGAGGCACCTTCAGCGAAACCAATCGCCTCAATCTCGCGGCCAATCCGCGACCGGATCAGAACAAAAACAAGCAAAGCAACGGCAATAAGAGTGGCAATAATCGAGTTTGGAAGCCCGGGAATGCTGCGTGTGGCCCCTAAAAATATCATCGCATCCGATGCCCCGGTCGATGGTGCAAAACCACCTGTCAAAAGCACCATCAACCCTAGCAAGATTGAATTCACTCCCAAGGTGAAAATGATGGACGGAATTCGCAACAAGGCCACTCCGATACCGTTCACCAACCCAATCAAGGCCCCAATCCCAAGCGCAACTGGGATAGCAGCCGCGCCGCCAACCATTGTGCCGATCATAGCGCAAGCGGTGATGGCCCAAGGCAGTGATAGATCGATCTGCCCAAGTTTGATGACCAGAAATGCGCCCACGGCAAACATCGCCAAGAACGACGCAGATTGCAGTTGGAGCAACAGGAAGGACGGCGAAAAGAAGGGCGGAGTTTCCCCGCGCTGAAGCAGGATCACACTTGCGATCGCCATCAGAACTCCGACGACAAGAATACTCAGACCGACAGCGGCCCAGATGTCATGTGTTTCGCGGGATCTGTCGGCCTGGCCCAGAATACTTAAGCGGTTTTTCGTTCTCAATGCCTGCGCCGCGCCGATGGTAATCGCCAAAAGCAATACTGTGCCTTCAAAAAGCGGCTGGATGAGAGGGCTGGCTTCGATGATCCAGAAAATCCGGTCGGTGACACGAATGATGCTGCCCACCATGCTCAGCAAATAGGCGCCAAAGACAGCGCCAAGGACCCCTCCGACGCCGCCTGCCAAGGAAACGCCGCCGATTACGGATGCGGCCAAGGAATTGAGCGTATAGAACCCCGATTGAACTGCATTGGCATCCCCGGTAAGTGTTAGCGCCGCAAGGAAAATGCCGCCAAAAGCAGCAAAAAGACCGGAAAAAGAATATGCGAGAATAATCGTACGTTTTACCGCGATTCCTGAAATCTCTGCTGAGTTTCGGTTAGAGCCAACGGCAATGATGGCCCGGCCCAACATGCCAAAACCCACAGGTGCCCAAACGACCAGAACGACAATCGCGATACACATGACAACACTTGGAATATTGCCAAGAAACGTGTCTGCCAAAAAGCTCGGCAGCCAAATATCAATCTGATACGTCAGATAATCGGCCAAGACAAAGTCAACATCCCCGCCCGGTTGAGGGCGCAAAGCAAGGGCTGCTCCGGAATAGACCGCGCCCGTCGCAAGGGTCGCAATGACGGGCTGAATTCGCCCGTAGACCACAATCAATCCGTTAATTGCGCCCGCCGCGGTACCTGCAGCCAGGCACAGGCCAAGCCCCAGAGCAATTTCAATGGGCGATCCATTAAGCACATGAGAGGCAACGGATCTCACCAGGACCATAATCGCCCCAATCGAAAGGTCGATCCCGCCTGACAAAAGCACAATTGATTGCCCAATGGCGGCAAACGCAAGCGCACCACCCTGATTTGAATTGGTGGTTATTGTGTTGGTGGAAAACCCGCTTGGATGGAGGTTCGCATAGATACCGTATGCCACGATAAGCAAGATTGCGGCCATGAGCCCTTGGCCCAAAATCGATTGCGGTATTTGAATAAGGCGTTTCACTTTTCTTATCCCGAATTTTTTAAGGCACTTGGGTGCTAAGGCGATTGAAGAGGCAGATTGAACGCTGCGTTGATGAGATTATTCTCGGTCAACATGTCACCTTCTAGCTGGTGACTGATTTTGCCCTCGTAAAAGACCAAAACCCGATGGCAGCAGTTGGACAATTCCTGATAATCCGAGCTGTAAAGAAGTATGGTACAGCCTTCTTGCGCAAGCTCGTTCAAGAGAAGAAAAATCTCTTGCTTCGTGCCAACATCAATCCCCCGTGTCGGGTCATCCAACAAGAGAATATCCGGCATTTCAGACAACCATTTTGCCAAGACAACTTTTTGCTGATTTCCGCCTGACAATGCAAACACAGGCTGCCGATGACTTGTCACCTTTATCTTCAGCCGCTCAATGGCATCCTGCAGCCGTTTGCTGTCTTTGCCTTTCGGGCGCAGGAAATTTTTTAGATAGCTGCCCTTGTCGACCAGCAAAATATTCTCGCCAACAGACATCTGCTGCACCAAACCATGGACACCGCGATCTTCCGGAACATAGGCCATCGTTGGGCCGCTGCGAATGCTATGGGATGGCCGTTTATCGGCGCGCATCTCACCGGCAAGATGCACTTCGCCCTCTAGGCCTTTCAAGACGCCAAAGAGCGCCAAAAGGAAATCATGCTGACCTTGGCCGTCCAGCCCGCCGATCCCCAGAATTTCACCCTTGCGGACGGTGGCCGAGATATCAGTCAGGCTTTGATCCCAAGCAAGATCTCGCGTCTCGATCACAATGGGGGCGTCTGGTTTTGGTTCACTTTTGGGGGGAAATGCCGCTTCGATGCTGCGTCCAAGCATCATTTCGACAATGTCGCTATCGCTTTGAGTATCTGCGGCGAAAGTTTTGATTTTCCGACCATCCCTGAAAACAGAACATTCGTCCGCGAGGGTCCGGATTTCTGACATTCGGTGGGACACATAAAGGATCGCCAGCCCATCGTCCCTAAGCGCCCTCACCAATTCGAGAATATGCTTGGTGTCTTGATTGGTCAGAGCCGACGTGGACTCGTCCAAAATCAAAAGGCGGGGATCAAAGGCAAGCCCTTTGGCAATTTCAACAAGCTGCTTTTTGGATAGGGGTAGGTCGCGCACCATTGTGGCCGGGTCCAAGTCCCCTGCCCCAACGCGGTCGAGCAATTTGGCTACTCGGTTTTTTTGGGCGGTCCGGTTCACGATACCAAACCGGCGCGGCGGATTAAGCAGCAGAATATTTTCGGCGATGCTCAGATCAGGGATAAGAGACATCTCTTGAAAAACACATGAAATGCCTGCAGCCTGCGCCTGTTGCGCTCCTGAAAAATCGCAAGGCTCGCCTTCTATTTCAAGATGGCCGGTCGACGGTTTCCGAATGCCGGCAATCGCCTTGAGAAGCGTGGATTTACCAGCGCCATTTTCACCAATAATCGCGTGGATGCTTCCGGGATGGATGTCCAAATCCACATCTGAAAGCGCCTGAACCGGCCCATAGTTCACACTGACCTTGCGCAGGCTCAAAATGGCGTCTTTGCGCTGATCCAGGCCGGACAGCTCGTCTATTTCTAGTGTAGAGATTGGATTGGCCCCAAGGGCCAATCCATTCGTTTCAAGCGTCATTGCTCAGCGTCCTGCGACATGATTTCTTCTGCAGTGAAGTTCACGTTACAGGGTGGGAACTCATTTGGCGTGAAGAAATTATCGTCAAGATTTGACCAATAGTTTTCACCATCAACAAGCTCGTCAGAATATGCGACAGGCAATGGGATCGAAATCAACTGAGGAAGCGCCTCGCCGTCCAGAGCAGCAATTGCAGCACTGACACCGATTGCACCCAAAGCAGGCGAGTATCCGACCGAGATGACCTCAAGCCCGTCATCGCTCAGCTCTGCAGCCATTCGACGGAACCCGTTTTCTGCTTCTGCGGCCATCGGCACAAGCGGATGATCAGCGTCAAGGATCGCGCGCAATGCGCCGGTCGAACCAGCTTGAACAGCAAATCCGTCAAACGAGCCATAAGTCGCAATGGCGTCAGCGACAACGTTCTGTGCCGTGCCGTCATCCCAATTGCCCACTACCTCGATGACTTCTATTCCATCATGCTGATCAAGAACGGCGCGCAGGCCGTCATGACGGTCAATGTCGACGGAAATGCCAGGCAAGCCACGAACTTCCAAGACGCGACCAGTCGTTCCCATCCGTTCAACAAGGAAATCACCCTGCAGACGTCCAAACTCGATGTTGTCCGAGCTAAGCTGCATCACGCGGTCCGTGTTAAGCACATTGTCAAAGGTCAGGATCAGGGTCTCTGCGCGTTCGCCTGCGCGGATAACACGGTCAAACCCGTCCGTGCTCATCGCGTTGGCCAAAACTGCGTCGTAACCTTGGTTGATGAAATCTTCCATCGCGGCAATCTGTGCCGAAACATCCGTCCCGGTGGAAATGACCCGCAATTCTGAAATTCGGCCCTCCATTTCCGGAGTTTCGGCGAAGGCCAGCAGGGTTTTCAACATTTGGATGCGCCACGTATTACCTGTGAAGCTGTTGACCACAGCAATCCGGTAAGGCCCCTCTTGGGCTTCGTGGACCCAAGTTTCTGTATCTGCACTCCATGAACGGAAGCATTCAGGTTGGAATCCTTCTGCGTCTGAAACTTCGCGCCAATCAGCATGAGCTGCTGTCGCCATCGCCCCTAGGGTCAATGGAAAGAGAGTGCTCTTCAATAAGGTCTTAAGGGTCTTCATGTGGTTCCTCCGAGTATTCATTTGAGTTTTTCGAATTGGTTCAGCGCGCGTCAGGTTTGCTTCTCATCGTTGGTTTTTTGTTTGGAAATCAAAAACGCCGCGCTTTGAGGAGAGGAGATTGCGTAAATCACAACTGTGAGCCGCAATTCCAAAAGTGACGGGACTTCAGAAAATTTTTTTCCGGAATCTTAGGACAGGTTTGAGTAGGTTTACTTGCCGTTTGGCAGGGCAAGTGAATCCCTTTTGATTTTCCTGACATTGTGCCCGCCTCCCAAAGCTCAATACTTCGCGATATATCGCTCAGTGATATCTGATATACCAGATCGAATAAACCCAATCAACCCCCTCCTTTGGGTTGACTCACAAACGGCGCATAATCCCAACTTTTGAGCCTTGGTTTAGCCAGGAGAAAAGCGCCCGTGACCGTTCGCCGGATCTACTTCGTAGCCGATCTATCTCTGATACAGTGCGGATTTTGGTGGAAAATTTTAAGGGCGGTTGAGCGATGAGTTTTTTAGGTCGCGCATTTTCACAACGAAAAAACGGTTGCTGATTGCCTTAGTCGATTAGGAACCAAAGGCTTCGACCGTCGTCCTTACACGCCTGAATGCTTTGCTACACGGCCCCACTTGGCCTCAAGCTGACTTTGACGGAAATTGGTTTCGATTGGGCGGCCCGCCTGTTGCCCTGTAGTTAAGTCAATTTCCCCGATGGCAAAAATTGCATCTGGGCGGGCGGCCCGATCTCATCTAGTCGTTCGTTTGAGTCCACCCAGACCCTTAATGCTGGCGATATTTGGACTTGGTCCAGTTCGAGCGTGTTCTTGATCCTAACGATCTTGGCGTCCTGCGGCTGAATGCGGTTGCACGTCTTCAATGCAACGCAAATCGCATCATGATCAGAGTTTAGGATCATCGGCAATTTTGCAGGTTCAAGGATCGTGGCCGTAATCGCGTTTGTGTACATGGCCCCAAGATTGATTTTCTCGACACAGCTCCGGGTTGTCAGGTCAGCACTGCCAATCCCAACTCCGTTACCTTTGGATTGCGGTGTCAGGTCCAAAGCAACGATTTTCTGAATGCTGGGTGCATCAAACCCTGGCAACCGAGATCCCGGTCGTCCGGTGACATTCGGGTCCATCCCCTCCCCGCTAATATTCTTGCCAATCTCATCGACAATAAGCACGTCAATTTCAGGAAATTGAATGCGGCCGATAGATGATTTGGCAAGTTTAAGAAGCTCTTTTTCGCGGGCCAGAATCTGACCCGTAGGGATGATTTCGATCTGCATAAGATCATCAAAGGCATTTTCGAGAATGGCCAACCCAAACACAACTGGCAGGCGTGCGAGCAACACCTCGGCTGCACGTGGCAGCAACTCAGCGAAGCGCCCAAAACCATGATCGTGCAATGCAACCGCGCCTTTGTGTTTGCCCAGCCCAATGCACAGCATTTTGACCAACCCGCTTTCGTACTGACCTTTGAAATCAGCATGAGGTTTCACCTTGTTGGCGATGACAATCCCATCAGCTTCAAAGGCAATCTTGTCGATGAAAAGCGGTGTTCCATCGCTTAAGCGGTCAACCTCAACAACCTCCATCGAAGATCGAATAGGCGCGCCAACGCTTTCTGGCGTGATGCCGTAACCCTCCAGAACTTTGATCTGCCCTTCGGCTGTTGCCCCGCCATGGCTTCCCATTGAAGGCACGATAAAGGGATCAGCGCCAAGGTCACGCAAGTTTCGGACGAGGGATTGAATGATTTCTGGCAGGTTTGCGATCCCGCGGCTGCCCACAGTGATTGCAATGGATTTGCCCGCAACGTCATCGCGGGCAATTTTCTTCATTTGATCTTTCATCTCGACTTCGACGTTGGTCAATCGGGGTCGATCAAAGCGCTGCGCAACCGGAATAAGGGGCGGGAACGGATAATGCATCCCGCCCTCAATATTCACATCAATTGGTCCCAAATCCATCTGCGTTACCATAGCGAGGGAAGCGCCAACGACAGCGCAGGCACGTATGTCACAAGCAACAGCAGAACCAGCATTCCGACAAAGAACGGAAGGATAGCAAGGCTGAGGCGTTCAATAGAAACACCCGATATCCCACTGGCAACAAAGAGGTTCACGCCAAGCGGAGGTGTGCAAAATCCAATTGCCAAATTGACCGTCAAAATCACGCCGAACACAATCGGATCAACACCCAATGCTGTTGCAACAGGCAAAAGAATTGGCGTCATGATGATGATCGATGAGATCGTCTCCATGAACATACCAATGACAAGCAGCAGCAGATTGATGAGCAGCAAGATCAGGATCGGATTGCTGGAAAAGCTTGTGATCGCCTCGGCAAGTTGCGTGGGAATTTGCGCGAGAGTCACAACACGTCCGAACGCAGTTGCCATGATCACCAGAATTAGGATTGTGCCACTGGTCAGCGCGCTTTGTGCCAGAATGCTCGGCAATTGTGAGAGCCTGATATCGCGATAGACGAAAAGGCCAACGAACGCTGCATAGACCACCGCAACAGCCCCCGCCTCGGTTGGGGTGAACATCCCGCTATAGATACCGCCTAAGATAATCACGGGGACCAGCAATGCCCAAAACGAAGACCGAAAGGTCGACAAAACCGTGCCGCCCGAAAAGGCTTCGCTTGTTTCGGTGATCGAGGTTTCTTTGCGAAGAATGAACCGCGCGACGGCCATGAACATGACTGCAAACAGGATGCCAGGGACGACACCTGCAAGAAACAATTTCCCGATCGAAACTTCAGCCGTAACGCCGTAGATAATGAAGGGGATGCTTGGCGGGATCATCACGCCGATCATTCCAGACGACGCCGTCAAAGCGCTGCTAAACCGGCGGCTATATCCTGCTTTTTCCATCTCGGGGATCATGTTGGATCCGATAGCTGCAACAGTTGCAGGCGAAGAGCCCGAGATCGCAGCAAAGAATACACAAGCCAGAACATTCACATAAGCCAGCCCTGCCCGGATATGACCCACAAGGGAATTGGCAAACCCGACGATGCGGCGCGACATGCCGCCATGCTGCATAAGATCACCCGCCAAAACGAAAAGCGGCACGGCGATCAGAGGGAAAGAATCCGCTCCGGTCACAACTGACCGGGCAAGGATAACAGCGGGCGGTCCGCCATCAGCAAAAAAGATCACGGCCATAGTTGCAAGGCCGAGGCAAATTCCAATGGGCACGCTGAAGAACAGCAGCCCGGCCAAGGAAGAGAAAAGAATGGTTGCAATCATTGGGCCACCTCGTCGGACGTTGGAGAAACCTCAGCGCCAGCGATGGCGCGCACAGTCCGGATCATGTTTTGAATAACCCGAATGGAGGATAGCGCAGCGCCAAATGGAGCGGACGCATATAAGATTGGAATTGGAAGGCCCAAAACGACAGAATTTTGCATTGCGACAAAGGGAAGTCGGATCAACTTGACGCATTCGAGTACGACAAATCCAAGCAGGATCAGGACAAGAATGTCGACGATGAGATCGATGAAAAGCCTGGCGCGTTTAGGCAGCAAATCGCGAAACACGGTAATTCGAATGTGCCCGGCGCTGCGAAAACCGTAACTGACCGCAATCCAGATGAACCAGACAAATGTCCAAAGTGTCAGTTCTTCCGCCCATGAAAGTGACGCGTTGAAGACATATCGCATCACAACATTGACGCTGATCAGAAGAACGATGAAAGCCAACAAAGCTGCGACCAACATGCGTTCGATATTGGCATCAAGCCAACGAAGAATTGACATTAGGACCTCCCCTTTAATGTCGAGGGCCGACCGATGAATTGGTTTCGCGGTCGGCCCAGATAGTGCTTGTCAGATCCGAAGCATTACATCGCCGAGGCAGCTGCAACCGCAGCGACCCAAGCGTCATAAGTTTCGGCACCAACTTCATCGCGATACTGCAGGCGCACGCTTTCTGTTTGCTCTGCGAAAAGCAGACGTTCTTCGGCAGACAGTTCATAAACCTCAACACCTGCGGCGCGGATTACATCCAACTGGTCCGCTGATTCAGATGTTACCAACTCTTGCTGGTAGACGGTTGCTTCTGCGATGGAGTCGCGGATCAACTGCTGATGCTCGTCCGAAAGACCTTCTAGGAAGCTGGTGCTCACAACTGGAATATAAACCGCAAACACGTGACCTGTGGTCGAAAGATAGCTCTGCACTTCGTAGAACCGCTGCGACGTGATAATCGCCAACGGGTTTTCTTGCCCATCAATCACGCCCTGCTGAAGCGCCGAATACACTTCACCAAAATTCATCGGCGTAGGGTTTGCACCAAGCGAAGAGAACGTCGCCACATGTGCAGGAACCTGCATTGTCCGAAGTTTCACACCTTCCAGATCGGCAGGCGAAATAACGGGGCGAATGTTGTTGGTGACATGACGCACACCCAGTTCCATCCAGCCCAGACCAGTCAGGCCCTGCGCTTCGAGGCGCTCTAGCATGCCATCGCCGGCTTCACCGTTAAGGACATCGAATGCGATTTCGGTGGACGCATACATATAAGGCAGTTCGATCACCGCAAACGCCGGATCCCAGCCAGCAAAGAAGGACGAAGGTGGCATCGCCATATCCAAAACGCCCGTCTGGACGCCTTCGATCATTTCGCGGTCTGGACCCATTTGCGACGAAGGAAAGATCTGAACGTCAATCTCTCCATCGGAACCTGCCTCGACAAGTTCTTCAAATCGCAACAACGCACGATGCATGTGAAACGTTTCGCTGGCACCGTGGCCAATACGCATGATTGTATCTGCGGTTGCGGCTGTTCCTAGGCCAATGGCAGCGATTGCCCCGGCGGTGACAGCTAATTTCTTGAGCATGGTATCCTCCTATTAAGCTCGAAATGTCGTCAATTCGTAGCGTGACATCTGGTATATCAGATCGTATATATACAAACAACGTTTTATTCGTTATGATTATCCAAGAGTTGGAGGAGACGACCGTGAACGAGTTTAAATCTAAGGCGTTACGGCGACCGATCGCACTTGCTGACACGGCCGCTGGCACTATTCGACGGGCCATTATTGAAGGAGAATTTGCTCTTGGTGATCCGCTACCCGAGACTTTGCTCTCGAAAAAACTGGGAATCAGCAAGACGCCGATTCGAGAGGCATTGTCGCTTCTCAAGAAAGAAGGTTTGGTAGTCAGCATTTCGCAGCGCGGCAGCTTTGTATTCACCCTTACGATAGATTGCATTCACCAACTTTGCGCCTATCGCTATGCCATCGAGACGCTCGCTATCGACATGGCCTTGGCACATGCCGAAGACCAACTGATATCGGATTTGGGTCAAATCTGCGAAGATATGGTGCAGGCGCATTCCGAAGGGGATTTTCACGCCTATTTGGAACTGGATAGTGCCTTTCATGACGCGTTCTTTGCCAATTCAGGCAACGGTTATCTCAAAGCCTCCTACCAGGCTATCTCGAGCAAAATCGCGACGATTAGAACCCATCTTTCACGCGGCCATAGCCGGACGGATCTTTCGCTAAAAGAGCATTTGAAAATCTACGAACACCTGCAGTCCGGCAACGTTCGCAGCGCCCGCTCGATCCTCAAAAAGCAAATTTTTCGCGGACATGAAGTTTACCCAGAGCTCATCCCCGCTGCGAACGCCGGAGCGCGCTGAAATGCATATTCACTTAGATATCGTGGGCGGCATATCGGGCGATATGTTTTCCGGGGCGCTGCTAGACCTCGATCCTTCCAAAGAGGTTCTTATCAAAGAACTGCCATCACTTCTGGGATTGGACAGTGACGCATCGCTTAGACGAGAAGATCGGGGCGATGGCGTTCTGAATGGGTCTGGGCTTTCGGTGAAATTGACATCGGCCCCTAGCGATCACAATCACACCCATTTCGGCACAATACGCGACATGATCTACCGGTCCGGGCTGTCCCAACCGGTTAAAGATCGCGCCCTAGATATTTTTCTACGGCTGGCAAAAGCGGAAGGCCACGTCCACTCAATCGAAATTGAAAAGGTCGCCTTTCACGAAGTTGGCGCATTAGATTCGATACTGGATATCGCCGCCGCCGCCACCCTGATCGACGCATTCGGCGCGTCGTCATGGTCAATGTCACCAATCCCAATCGGCTCGGGACGCATCAATTCACAACACGGGGTTCTACCGGTTCCGGCGCCGGCCACCTTACTTCTGCTGGCCGGAATGGACGTGTTTGATGATGGTGTCTCGGGGGAACGCATCACACCAACGGGCGCTGCAATCCTTGCACATCTTTCTCCTGAGGGCGGCATGCCATCCAGGCCGATGAACCTCACTGCCTCTGGTATGGGTTTTGGCGAAAGAAAACTGGACGGTGTCCCTAATATCCTGAGGGCAATGTCGTTAAGCCCCCACCACGATTGGCAAAAAGAGCAAATGCTGAAACTTGCCTTTGAGGTGGACGATCAAACGCCCGAGGATTTGGCCGCTGGCATAGAAGCACTTCGCCAAACCGACGGCGTCATTGATGTGATGAGTTCCAACACGATTGGAAAAAAGGGACGCCACGCCTTTTCCGTGCAGGTATTGTGCGATCCAATCAAAGAGAACGACGTCATAAGGGCTTGCTTTGCGCAGACCACGACGCTTGGAATACGTAGCCAATTCGTGGGTCGGCATATTCTTAAGCGGCATCAAGTTACCGTCGACGGCGTAGGCGTAAAGCTCGCCAATCGCGGCGGAACACTTACGGCCAAGGCCGAATTTGACGACATCAACCGACTTTCGGACGACAGCGCCAGCCGTTCGCGCTTGGCTTCACGGTCTCGCGACGCGGCACTTGCGCAGGAAGGGGCGATATCATGAAACGTCAACGCCTAGAGGCGATATTGCAATCGATTGGACCCGCCGCGCTGGCCGTGAGCGGTGGCATCGACAGCCTGACACTTGCGACTGTGGCATGTGGATTGGACAAGACCAGCACCGTCTTCCATGCGATTTCACCCGCTGTACCGAAAAAAGCAACAGATCGGGTCAGGCGATTGGCACAGCAAATGTACTGGCCTCTGGTCGAGATTGATGCGCGCGAGTTTCAAGATACCGACTACCGCGCGAACCCCGTAAATCGTTGCTTTTATTGCAAACAGAACCTCTACGGCACGATTTCCGTACATACGGAAATGCAAATTCTGTCTGGTACAAATCTTGATGACATAGACGACTACCGCCCGGGCCTGCAGGCCGCCAGCCAGCAAGGTGTGCGCCATCCCTTCGTCGAGGCCGGCTTAGACAAAAACGATATACGCGCGCTTGCCAAAGATATCGGCCTCGACGAAATCTCGTCGCTTCCGGCGTCTCCCTGCCTTTCCAGCCGCGTGACAACGGGGATCCGTATTGATCCAATGGCTTTGGTCGCGATTGACCGAACAGAAGAAAACCTGCGCAATCATTTTTCCGTTGAAACGTTGCGTTGCCGGCTTTCGCCAGAAGGATATCGGATCGAGATTGACGCCAATAGCCTAGCGAAACTGGACGCGGCCGCTGTCGTTATCGCCGCTCAGAAAGCCCTGGGATCAGAATTTGAACAGGTGACCGTGGCACCTTACGAGCAAGGCAGTGCCTTTGTCGGGAGCCCCAGATGACCCTTAACGCCGACATCATCATGGATGAGGAAAGACGGTCGAGGGTCGGCGTCGACGAGGCGGTACTCTGCGAACAAAAATCGCCCGAACAGATCACGCAAATTGTTCGATCGAGTATTGAACATCGAAAGCGGCGTCTGTTCACCAGAATTTCCAACGATAAATTCCTGTCGCTTCCCCAAGACATTCAGAGCGATCTCAAATTTGACGGAATATCCCGCACTGCAGTTCTGGGAAGTGACGTTCGTTGTGAAGGAAAGCCAAAGGTCGCAATCGTTTCTGGTGGGTCTTCCGACGCGCCAGTGGTCGCCGAAGCCCAGACAACCCTCGCGTTTCACGGTATTCCCAGCTTGATTATTTCCGATGTGGGTGTCGCTGGCCTTTGGCGCCTGATGTCACGTGTTGACGAGATCGCAGAAATACCGATCGTGTTGGCCGTGGCGGGGATGGATGCCGCGCTTCCGACTGTCTTGGCGGGTCTTGTTCCGTCCGTGGTGATCGGCGTTCCGTGTTCAACGGGCTATGGCGCATCCCATCATGGGCAGACCGCTTTGAACGCCATGCTTGCAAGTTGCGCGCCGGGGCTGACAGTCACCAATATCGACAACGGGTATGGCGCGGCCTGTGCAGCTATACGCGTTGCCAATATGCTAAATCTTGCGGCACACCCCGGCGATTAGTTTTTGGTCAACGGATGAACTGATCTACATAATCGGCACCAAGGCCGACCTCTTCATAATGTTTGCGGCACAGGTCGATCTTGGTGAAAACATCCTCGTAGCCCAAGACTTCTCCATAGGGGTCAACGTAGCACATCACGCCGTTCACCTGAAAATAGGTGATCATCTCTTCGACCCCGTCGGGTACGACAAGTGTGTGCGTTTCGCCGGGGGGTTCATACACATATGAGCCCGGTGTCGCTTCCCAATCATGTTCAAGATAGTGCCAGCGCCCTTTCAGAACCCAGCCGTGCACCTCTTGAGGATGCCGGTGGCGCGAAAGCACCCCGGCTTTTTTGACCTTCAAGAGGTTCATCCAATAGCCTTGCGACCGATTAAGGCACAAAGGCCGGAACCAGACATTTTCGGCCTGTGGAACCCAAATGCGATCATCATCCGGCACCGCGTCAGGGACGACGATTTCGGACAAGGCATCCTTGGGAAATGGAAGTTGATAGGGTGTGCGGGGGTCGTGATCATTCTTTTGGATTGGCATGAGGTCCTCACATTGCGCTGTAGCCGCCATCGACGGGATAGACAGAGCCGGTTACAAAACTGGCGGCATCTGACACCAGCCAGGCCACCAGCTCACTGACTTCGTTTGGTTCGCCCCATCGGCCCATAGCGGTTCGGGCCATTATCGGGTCATTACGAGATGGATCGGCCTGCAACTGTTCGGTCATTTCGGTTGCAATCCAACCGGGGGCAATTGCGTTCACTCTGACGCCATCACTTGCCCAACGTCCTGCAAGCGCCTTGGTCAGCTGAGCCACCCCGCCCTTTGACGCGGAATAGGCCGGAACCAAAGGCCCGCCAAAATAGCTGAGCATTGACGCGGTGTTCACAATGGACCCACCGCTTTGTGACAACAGTGGATGTGCTGCCAGACATGCGCGCATCGTGCCTGTTAAATTGATGTTGATGACGGTTTCGAATACGTCGATTTCATATTCCAGACCGCGCCGAAGGATGCCTGCGCAATTGACAAGCGCATCTAGCCTATCAATCCCCGCAAACAGTTTCTTAAGCGATGTCATGTCGCGCACATCGGCCAAGGCCAGCGTAATTTCCGAAGGCCCATCAAAGGCGTCGATTTCTGTCTGGGAGGCAGACGCCGCGATCACATCCCAACCTGCGTCATGAAGCGACTTTGCGACCGACGCACCGATACCTCGCGTACCTCCTATAACAACGGCGGTTTTGCTCATACCTGTGCCGCCTTTGTCATGGCGGCGACGAAGTTTTCAGCCGCTCGTCCAACCTCTTCGGAACTTTTTCCTGGTTTATAAAGCGCGGATCCCAGTCCAAAACCATTGGCACCGACCGCGATGTAATCGGCAATCGTTTCTGGTGAAACTCCGCCAACGACGGCAATCAAAGCGTCTTGAGGAAGCACCGCACGCATGGCTTTCACGACATTCGGGGGAACCAATTCAGCGGGAAATATCTTGAGAACGGAAGCACCCAGTTTAAGCGCCTTGAAGGCTTCGGTTGGGGTCATTATGCCCGGGCACCACGCTACATCCAGATCGACCGACCGGCTGCCAACCTCTTCTTCGACATTGGGTGAGACGATAACTCGGCCACCAGCTGCAACCACCTCTTCGACCTGCGTCGCGGTTAGTACGGTCCCTGCCCCAACGATCATCTTGTCACCCAACGCGTCAGCGATGCGCCGGATTGAAACAAGCGGCTCAGGCGAGTTTAGCGGGACTTCAACGATGCGAAAGCCAGCGTCATAAAGAGCTTGAGCCATTTCCACGGCTTCATCCGGGTTCAATCCTCGGAGAATCGCAATCAGCGGGTTTGCCGTTATGGCTTCGTTCCAAGAAATCATGACAGAACCCCGGCGGATTTAGCGATTGCAAATTGCCCCATTGCGGCGGCGTCAGCGCTCGCCCTTTCTGTCGCGATGCCCGCGATCTCCAACGCGACTTCGTACCTGCGCGTCAGCTCGTCATTTGCAACGATTGTAACCTTTTTCGTTTTCGGAATTCCGGCCAAAGCTGCGGCGATTTCTGACCCAATCAAAAGACCCGAAAGATAGTCACCGGTCTGCTCTTTCGAGATTTTTTCGAATAGAGCGAGAGTACGAACATGAAAAAGCCTTTCCAAAAGCTTTACCGATCCGTCAAGTCCAGCGGAAACCCCAAGGCGAAACCCTTCATCACTTTCAGGTCCATCTTCCACAAACGTTCCGAGGATCGTGTGGTTTTTGAGTGCAGCAAAGACATCGCCGGTCATAAAGGTCGAGAAATTCTCGATACGGCCATCTTGAACGGTTACCCATTTGCTGTGCGTGCCGGGCATGACGAATACCCCATCGCCCTGCGCCGAAACGCCCACAATTTGAGTTTCCTCGCCCCGCATCACATCCGGAGCGCCGTCGTTTTCAGTCGAGAGGCCCGTAATGAAATTGATCGTAACGCCCGAAGTGGTGGTCAGTGGCACAAGCGCTTTTGCGAATTCCACCGGACCGGCCGGCGCAGACTGGTAGGGCGTTTCCAGCCAACCGTTGCGGCTTGTGATCATGCCAGAGGCAACGACAGGCACGTCGTGACCGTCGAGCCAATCGCTGACCAAACGTTCGAAAGCGGTTTCAAACGCTCCGTTTTTCACGGACATAATTCCTGAAGGTTCGTAGCGGGATTCCAAGACCTCTCCGTCACCCGACAACAGGAACGCCCTCAACGAGGACGTCCCCCAATCTAACCCGATCAGGGCAGGATCAGATACGACCGAATTCATTCAACAAATCCTCTACGGTCTTGCCCTTAGCTACCCATTTGCGGGTTTCTTCTTCGCGGTCAGCCTGTTCCTGAGCAAGTTTTACGACCTCTTCCGCCTTCGCCAGCGGAACAACGACAACACCCATCAGGTCCGCGACGATAAAATCACCGGGGTTCACCACCACGCCGCCACAGGCAATAGGAACGTTAATCGAGAGCTCTTCCTTGCGACCTGAGAACATCGTGTGAGTTCCGCGCGGCGTAATTGAGCGGGTCCAGATCGGCCATTTGATATCTTCCAGCTCGTCCGTATCGCGCCCGGCACCGTCGACAATCATGCCGCGGATGCCACGGTTCTGGGCCAAGCCGCCCATCAGACCGCCGCAGACAGATGTGTTTTCACCACCTGCATCAACCACAATAACATCACCTTCACTTCCCATCTCAAGGGCGCGAAGTGGATCCACGAGGTCGCCTTTAGACAGTTGAACCGTGATCGCTTGTCCGGTGACTTTCGAGCGGAAAGCCGGCTTGATGCCACTATCCATTACATTTGTGCGGTACTGAACATCTGCAAAAATCGCAGCGGCTGAGTAAGCCTGAATGACTTTGTCGAATTTTGCGAGCAAGTCGGGGCGACGCTCAAAGTCATTGAAGACTTTAAGATCTGTGCAAACTTCTGGCATTTCTTTGAACTCCTTTAGGATGTAGCTTCGAGCAATGCATCAGCATTGACCGGAAAATCGGGGGCCTGCCCGGTGAGGACTTTGGCCACTTGTGTTGCCGCGCCAACGCGGGCGGCACGTATGGATTCTTCGGAATAATAGGCAGCGTGTGGGGTCACGATGACGTTCGGCAACGTGAAGATGGGGTTGTCATCTGGTGACCATTGCGCCCGCTTTGCCGGTTCCTCTTCGGGATCATCAAGGCCTGCTGAGGCGAGGTGCCCTTCTGTCAGAGCGCGGTAAAGCGCCTGATTATCTACAGTAGGTCCACGGCCGGTATTGACGAGAATTGCCCCCGGTTTCATCGACGCAAATTCAGCATCCGATAGGAAGTGGCGGGTTTCAGGCGTCATAGGCGCCTGCATCAAGATGTAGTCCGAACGGGCAAGCAGTTCAGATTTCGAAACCAGCTCGGCACCATGTTGCGCCGCGACCTCTTCCGACAAAAACGGGTCAAAAGCGATGACATTCACACCGAATGATTGGGCCCGCGCCGCAATCGCCTGTCCAATCTTCCCAAACGAGACGACACCCATAGTGCTGCCGCGTAAGCGTTTGACCGGTTGCCCGCTTTGCCACTTCCAAATGCCTGCATGCGTCGCGCGATCATAATCCGGCAATTTGCGAGCAAGAGTCATCCAAAGGGCAATGGCGTGATCGGCCACTTCTTCGGTGCAATAATCCAGAACATTCGTCACAAGAATGTTGTGCTGGGTCGCGCATTTGACGTCGACAATATCGACACCGACACCATAACGCGCGATCACTTCGCATTTTTCCATGCGGGAAATCGTTTCCCTACCAATGCGCGCATATTGATTCATCATCGCCGCGCAATCCTTGGCGGCCTCAAAAAGGTCAGCCTCGGATTTGGCCTGCAAGGCGATCACTTCTGCACCAACCTTTTCCAGGATGGCACGCTCGATATCGACATCACCGTAATCGTAATCCGTGATCACGACCTTTGGGCGGTCCTCTCGGTATCCTATGACGGTTTGATCAGACATAGGCGCCTGCCGAATAGGTTAGTTCATAGGAGTGGCTGTAAAGCTCAAAGATGTTGCCCCATGGGTCTTCCATATAGACCATGCGATAGGGCTTTTCGTTGGGGTAGTAGCTGCGCACCTTGTTCATGCGTTGCTTACCGCCAAGGCTTTCGATGATCTTTACCCGTTCTTCGACATTTTCGTCCTGAACGCAGAAATGGAAAAGACCGCGGCGCCAATATTCAAACGGGCGTTCTTCTTCGACCGTGTTCGGGAATTCAAAAAGTTCGATGCCGATGCCATCGGCAAGCGCCAGATGGGCAATGCGGAATGAACCCCAACCTTCACCAAAAACGTCATCACACATCTGACCGATGGCGCTTTCGTCATGCTGAACTTCGGTCGGCCCCATGATGACGTAAAGACCGAATGCCTTGGAATAAAACTCGACCGCTTTATCCAGATCTGGAACGGTTATGCCGATATGAGAGAATGTAAGCGCAACCATTTCGGTGCTCCTTCTTATATGATTGAGAGTTAGAGGATGCTGCGGATGATGCCGCCCTCGATGCGATAACCACCGCCATTTGCGGCGGGGTTTGTGGCTGTGGTGACGATCATGCGAGCCACTTCAACTGGCTCGACAAAACGCTGGATTAACGATGTGGGTTCGTCGGATTTGAAGTAATTTGCGATGATGCTTTCCATCGCTTCGCCCTTTTGCTCGGCAAGCCCATGGAAATAGGCCTCGACGCCTTCGGTCCAAGTCGGACCAGGAAGGACCGAATTTACGCGGACCTTGGTACCCTTGGTCAGCTCGGCCAATCCCCGTGACAGCCCCAATATTGCGGTCTTGGTCACAGAATAATGCACCATCTGCGGCAACGGCTTTACCGCCGCCTCGCTGGCCAGATTGATGATAGAACCGGTGCCGCGCTTGAGCATCGCCGGCAAAAACTCACGGCTCATACGTACAGCGCTGAGGACATTGATGTCGAAATAGGACAGCCATTCCTCATCGGTCAGATCCTCGAACGGTTTGACCGAGAAAATGCCGACGTTATTGATCAGGTAGTCCACCTGCCCCAGCCCATTGGCAAAGGCGCATAGGGCCGCCACATCCGCAGGCTTGGAAAGGTCGCCGGGCTTGCCATGCACGTCACCAAGCGGCGACAAATCCGCAATACATGCCGAGACCTCAGCCTCTGTCAGTGCGTGAACGATGACTCGCGCCCCTTCCTCAAGAAAGGTCTTGGCGGTCGCTTTACCAATGCCCGAGCCCGAGCCGGTGACAAGAACGAGTTTGTTGTGAAGACCCAAATCCATGATTGCTCACCGCGCCGATTTTGTCGCGCCGCCGCGGAGCCGCGACAGAAAGCGAGAAATTTCGGCCCGCCACATGTCGATGCCGACGGCCAATAGGATGATCAGGCCCAAAACCACGTTCTGAACCGATGAGGGGGCCGCATTCAGATTGAGGCCGTTTTGCACGATGACGATCGTCATTGCGCCCATGAGCGTGGCCAGGACATTGCCACGACCACCAGCAAGGCTGGCCCCACCGACAACAGCGGCGGCAATGGCCTGCAATTCGAGTGTCTGACCATAATTGGGGGAGCCAGAGTTCAAACGTGCCGACATCAAAATTGCGCCAACGGCAGTCATGAAACCTGCAATGGCAAAGGTGATAGCTTGAACTTTCTTGACATTAATACCCGTCAAAACAGCCGCTGCGGGGTTGCCGCCCACTGCGTAGATCTCGCGGCCGAGCTTTGAAAAATTCATGACAATCGCAGCCATTGCGTAGAAAAAGACGAGATAGAAGAACGGCAACGGCAAGCCGAAGAGGCGCCCGTAGAACACTGTTTCGAGCGCCGGATCGAGGGAAAAGATCGGAGAGCCGTTATTGAACGTTAGGGCCAGACCCCGAAAGGCGATGAGGGCAGCCAACGTCGTGATAAAGGACGGAATGCGCCCGTAAGCTGTGATAATTCCCAAGCCAAAACCCAAAAGCGCGCCAACAAGCAAGATTGCGGGAAGCGCGACGAAAATCGGGATGCCAGCAAATTTAAGCATCTGGGCAAAAATCATCGTCAACAGGGCAACCATAGAGCCTGCGGACAGATCGATACCGGCCGCAAAAATCACGATCGACGATCCGATCGCAATCAAGGCCACGATGGAAACCTGAAGCGACAGGTTCGACAGGTTTCCGGGGTCCAGAAACCGGTCGGTGGTCAGGGCGACGATCAACGCGACAATCAACATTGCTGCGAATGGCCCGATGAGTTGTGAATCAAATACGCGTCTCATTGGATCGCCTCTGCTGCTAGAGATTCATTGGAATTTGTTTGGATGCGCGCGGCGGCCGCGGCTGGGCGCGCATCACCTGCATCGCCATATGATGAGGCCCTGACGAGGTCGTCATGCGACAACTCTCCAGCGCCAACGACGCGATTGATGTGGCCGTGCTGAACAACCGCGATACGATCGCTCATAGCCAAAAGCTCGTCGTGATCCGAGCTAATCAAGATGATCGATTTGCCAGCGCGAGTCAGGGCGTTCATCAGTTTGTAAACGGCGATCTTTGCCCCGATATCAATGCCTTGGGTAGGTTCATCAAAGATCAAGATGTTCGCTTCGGAAAATAACCAGCGGGCGATCACGACCTTCTGCTGGTTTCCTCCTGACAGGAAATTTACGGTCTTCTTTTCGGCTTGAGGCGAGATTTCCAGCTCGTTCATCAGCCGTTCGGTACCTTTGGCTTCGGCCGCGAGATCCAAAAACCCTCGGCGCGCGATGCGCGGTAGGGCCGCGGCTGTTATGTTGCCGCTGGCCCGGAAATTGAAGAAAAGCCCATCATATTTCCGGTTTTCCGGGACCAATGCGAAACCGGCATTGATTGCCTGCATTTCGTTTTTGATTTCGATTTTTTTGCCATTTAGCAGCAGCGCGCCATCGGTAAGCTTGTCGACGCCGAAAATTGCATGTGCAATTTCAGTGCGACCGCTGCCCAAAACGCCGCCAAGGCCAAGAACTTCGCCCTTTCGCAAGTCAAAACTGGCCCCATTGACGCCAAACCGTGTGCGCAGGTTTTGGCACTCGAAAACAACGTCATCGACACTGTTGTTTTCCTTTGGGTAATGCTCGGACACATCCTCGCCAACCATGGCGGCGACAATCTCACTTACGTTAATTTCAGTCTCACCGCTTTCGCGCACAACCTTGCCGCTGCGCAGAATGGTGACTTCATCGACAATGCGCTCAACCTCATCGAGGCGATGGGATACATAGAGGATCGAGGTGCCCTGAGCGCGCATCTTGCGCAAAAGAACGTGCAATTGCTCGATCTCATGTTCACCCAAAGCCGCAGTCGGCTCATCAAGGATCACCATTTCAGCATCCATCGCGACGGCCTTGGCAATTTCAACAAGCTGCTGTTCGCCCACCGAAAGGCTTCCGGTAATTGTTTCGGGCGAAAGCTCGATATCGAGCTTTTTCAAAACCCTTGCAGACGCGTCGTTGACGGTTTTCCAGTCGATTAAACCAAGCCGGTTTCGGGGCATGTTGCCGAGGAAGATATTCTCGCCGACCGACAGCGTTGGCACGATGGAAAATTCCTGAAAAACAGTCGCGACACCGCGCCGACGGGCATCATCGGGATCGGCGATGCGAACCTCTTTGCCCTTGTGCAGGATCTGACCGCTATCGGGTTGCTGTACGCCCGACAACGTCTTAATCATTGTCGATTTTCCGCACCCGTTTTCACCAAGCAACCCATGGATCGACCCGGGCATAAGCTTGATGCAAACTTTGTCATTGGCCAGCACGCCGGGATAGGCTTTGCTGATATTTACAAATTCCCAAAGCGGGCTGTCATTGGCAGACATTGCATTGGCTTTCGTTGAAAATCTCTGTTTCGGGAGGGGTCTCGACAACACGCGAACGCGCCGCCAAGACCCTGGGGGGGAGAGCTCAGTAACTTTGGCTCGGCTGCGGGAACAGCATTTCGGGGTGCTGCAGAACCGAGATGGCACCGTCCTGATCTTCGATCGACGTCGGCGTTTCGATCCAGCCGCCGGGGTAAGTGCCCTCAAGCGCGTCCAAAGTGGCGTGCATTGCCGCCTGCCCCATCAAGAACGGAGAGGTGTTGACAGTTGCGGTGATGCTCCCTGCTGCGATCTCTTCCAGCCCCGAAGTATCGCCATCATTACCCAGTAGAACGATATCTGAGCGGCCAAGCGCACGGGCGGCAAAAGACGCGCCGATGATCATGTAGTCATTCGCCGCAAAGATCAGGTCCAGATCAGGATGAGATTGCAGGATGTCCATGCCGGCGGTGTTACCGCCTTCAACATTCCAGCCACCATTGATCGACACAACCACGTCGAAATTCTCGTTGCCATCGATCCCGTCGAGGAAGCCGCCGACACGCTCGGTCGAGTGGTAGCCCGGCTGGCCTTCAATAATGCCAACCTGCAGCGGCTCATTGCCATAGGTTTCAATGGCCCAATCAGCCAAATTGTGGGTGCCGCTGCGTTGCGAATAGCCGACAACGCCGTGGATTGGCGTCGGGAAGTTCGGAATATCCGAGTTGATCATGACGACCGCAATCCCGCGATCCACTGCTTGCTCGATCAGGGGGGCTGCGGCGAATTCATCATGTGTACCGAAGATGATTGCATCCACATCCTGAGTCAGCACGTCCTGAATCATACCCATCTGGCCGTTGATATCGGCGCCCGATTGCGGAGCGAGCATGAAGACGTCCACGCCTTCCGCCTCGGCGACGGCTTCGATCCCTGCGCCGATTGCGATGTAGTAATTAAATTCAGTCGCCGGTGGCATATAAGCGATGCGGAATGTTTCATTGGTGGGTGTGATCGCGTCAATGGGCGCTTGAGCGCCTTCCTGCAACGGAACTGGCGTTGGGTAATCGTCGGCATACGCCGCGAGAGCCAGCACAGACAGGCCAGTGGCCAGTGCGAATTTGGTAGCAGTTTTGATCATTTTCTCCTCCTTGATCAAAAAGTCGTTCAACCGTTGAACGGTGAATCTTCAACGCCCTTAAACCCGGGCTTTACGGCAAAAAGCCCGCCCGAAAGTGGTTCGGCGGCTAAGGCTGCATCGTCGCTCAACAGGCGCGATGTCGTGATGTAGAGAGTGTCCAATTCCGGCCCACCGAAAGCGCAACAGGTGGGCTTCCAAACTGGCACCTCGATGATCGTATCAATGGTGCCATTTGGCGCGATGCGGACAACACGGCGGCCTTCCCATTCAGCGTTCCAAACGCCGCCATCCGCATCAACGCATGAGCCATCTGGCAAGCCAGGTTCATTTTCAAAACTTGCCAATTCTTGGCGGTTGGACAGGCTTCCTGTGGATCCGTCGTAGTCATAAGCGACGATTTCGCGCTCGGGCGTATCTGCGAAATACATCGTCTTTCCGTCTGCAGAAAAACACGTTGAATTTGCGCAACTTACGCCGTGAATTACTTCCGTAACGCCAAGGTTTTCATCGATAGAAATTACAGAAGAATTCGGCGCGCCCGATGCTTCATTCATCCCGCCAACAACAAGGCGACCCTGACGGTCCGTACGGCCGTCGTTCAGCCGTGTTTCTGGGTTGCCGGCTTCAAACTCGCACACAAGGGTTTCGTCACCGCCCAACTGGTCGAGAATTACGACACGGTCTGCATATGCAATGATGAGACCGCCGTTTTTACGCGGCGCAAAACAGCAGACCCGCCCAGACATTGAGTGGCACTTCGATTTGGCCGTGGCGGGCTCATAAGACCACAGCGCGCAGCCTTCGATATCCGTCCACCAGACCTTCTGGTCCAAGGCATTCCATAGAACGCCCTCTCCATGTTGGTTTTGGCAGTCGAGAATCAAGTCAGCTTGCATTGGGCCCTGCTCCTCCAAAAACAGAATCATCTGATATCTGATATACCAGCTTGCACGACATGGTGTATCAGATATTATGTTACACGCAATACGTTTTTGGATAAGTTTTGGAGATGAGATGCCGATTGAACGCCCTAAATCCCTCAAAGAGCTGGCTCTCGAACACCTTCGTACCAGCATTGTCGAAGGAAGTTTGCCAATGGGTCAAACCCTGTCAGAACGGGGAATTTCCGATGAACTTGGCGTTTCCAAGTCCCCAGTCCGCGAGGCATTGGCGCAATTGCGCGATGAGGGTCTTGTCATTATTGAGCCCCAGAAGGGGGCACGGGTTTTCTCTTTAAGTGTTGAGGAAGTTGAGCAGATTTGCGATTTCCGCCAGTCCATTGAAACAGCGGCGTTTGAATTGGCGTTGAAACGCAATCCTGAAGCGCTTGCTAAGGATATGGAAGAGGTCGTGCGAGAAATGCAGGCAGCGCAGCAAAAGGGCGATATGCGTGAGTATTTGTCACTTGATACAGAATTTCACGAATTGATATTCAAGCATTGCGGAAACATTTATCTATCCGCGAGCTATTCTCGCTTTGTTGGAAAGATCGCAGCACTTCGGACTCATTTGTCTGCCCTGCCACGCCATACAGATCTGTCCTTTGAAGAGCACAAAAAACTGGCGGATGCCGCCCGCCAACGAGATATGGAGCAGATTCAAAAGCTGCTCATCGAGCACATTGATCGCACGCGTCAGGCTTATTCCAACACGGTGACGAATGCGTAAATCCCGTAGATTAGCCAGCTGCTTTCCGCGATAGTACTTAGTTGGATCCCCGCGACTTATTAGGTTTATCGTTTAAAATTAAGTCTTTAACCTAAAAAAATCAGGTTAAAGATCAGCCAGTCATTTCTTGTTGACATCTGACATATCAGACACCACGTTTGCCGCGGGAGGACGATATGCACTATGATTCTACAATTACTCGATGTGGCCAGACCAAAATCGAACCGATTATTGCACTCTCGGGCATCACAAAGAGCTTTGGCCCAACTCAGGTCCTTTCTCATGTGGATTTCGATGTGCGTCCGGGCGAAATTCATGCCTTGGTTGGGGAAAACGGCGCAGGAAAATCGACCTGCATCAGCCTGCTATATGGCTTGAACAAACCAACAACGGGCGAGATCCTGTTCGATGGTGCCCAAACCCAAATTCAAAGCCCCGCTCATGCACAACAATTGGGAGTCGGGTGCGTCTTTCAGGAATTGAGTCTGGCCGGATCATTATCTGTTGCAGAGAACATTTTTGCCGGACGTGCCCCATCAAAATTTGGCAAGGTAATATGGTCAGAGCTTCGCGCCCGGGCCGAGGCACTTTTGGCTGAATTCGACCTGACGGTCGACGTTTCAAAACCCGTCGACAGCCTGCCCATCAGCTCACGTCAAATCGTGGAAATCGCCAAGGCGCTTTCGCTGGATTCGCGCGTTTTACTGCTGGATGAACCAACTTCAGCCCTGACACCTGACGAAGTTGAGGGACTGTTCTCGGTCCTTCGGAGCCTTACGCAGAAGGGCATTGGCATTGTTTATGTCAGCCATCATATGTCCGAAATATTCGAGATCTCAGATCGCATAACTGTCTTGCGGGACGGCCAAACGATCACAACTGAGAGCACAGCGGAAACCACACAGGCCCATATTGTTTCAAGCATGATCGGCAGTGCCCACCCAGGCGATGTGGAACACTCAGAAGACCAATTGGGTGATGTTTTGATGCGCGTCACAAATCTTACCGACGGAACGCATTTCGAAGATGTGTCCTTTGGTATTCGGCGCGGCGAGATCGTTGGTCTTGCGGGTCTATTGGGATCACGCCGAAGCGAAATAGTGCGCAGTCTGATCGGACTCGGCGGCAGTGTCACAGGTAAAATCGAATACAAAAGCCAAGAGGTTTCGTTCAACAATCTTCGGGCTGCAATGGATGCAAATATTGGTTTCGTTCCAGAGGAACGAAAGACCGAAGGCCTGTTTCTGGATTACCCCATCAGCACAAACCTGGCGGCGGCGAACCTCGAAAAACATACGCGATTGGGGATGTTAAACGGACGGTCGATCGACGAGGCCAGCCGGGACGCAATCGATGCGTTCTCAGTTAAAACAGGCGGGCCGGATGATATAGTCGGATCATTGTCCGGCGGAAATCAGCAAAAAATTCTTCTTTCGAAATGGCTCGAACGGGAGCCGGAACTGCTCATCATCGAAGAGCCCACAAAAGGCGTCGACGTTGGCGCGAAATTCCAAATCCATACTGAACTCAAGCGCCGTGCGGCGGCCGGGACGGCGATCATTATCGTGTCGTCAGATTTCCCTGAGCTTGTGGCCCTGTCGAACCGAATTCTCGTTGTACATCAAGGCCATGTTGTGGCGGACGTTTTGGCCTCAGAGGCCGACGAGGACGGATTGATCAGGATGGCTGCCGGTCTTCCCGCACCAACGGACGCATCTTCTAATCTCTACGAAGGAACACCAACGTGACCATGATCAGTAGCCAAAATCAGCAGGTTCGAACGTCGTTCTTACGATCGATTGGTCGCGCATTTGTCGACATTCGGGAACTCACGCTTTTGGTTCTCATCCTTGGCATCGTGGTCGTAATGTCCTCGATCAACCCATATTTCCTATCACTGGCAAACTTCCGCGCGGTGGCGGTCGGGATGGCGCCGATTGCCGTTATCGTCATCGGCATGGCAATTTTGTTGGCATCTGGCGGATTTGACCTTTCCGTCGGTTCTGTCATGGCCCTGTCATCGACGATCGTCGCTATGTTGCTGGTCGCGGGGGGGTCCATCCCGCTGGCCGTTCTTGCCGGTCTGATTTTGGGTGCCGCCGTCGGGTTTGTGAATGGGATGTTGGTAACTCGTCTCGGTATCAACCCGCTGATTGCGACGCTCGGCACAATGTCGATTGCACGCGGCGCGGCGCTTGTACTGACCGAAGGGTTCTCGGTCTCCAGCTTGCCTGCTGAATACGCCTGGCTGGGCCGCGCAAGTTTCGGCGGCATTCCCGCAATTGTCATTTTAATGCTGGCAATGGTTATCGTCTTTGATCTGGCAATGCGCCACACCCGGTTTTTCCGTCAGGTCTATTTCATCGGCGCAAATGAAAAAGCCGCGATGTTGTCAGGCGTCCGTGTCGATCGAGTCCGCATCACAGCCTACGTATTGACTGGAATTCTGGCTGCATTAGCCGGCGTTCTTTTGTCCTCTCGTTTGATGAGCGGCACCCCCACCGCAGGCAATGGCATTGAGCTGCAAGTTCTGGCTGCTGCCGTGATTGGCGGGGCGTCCTTGCGGGGCGGTGAAGGCACCATTTTGGGCGCCTTTCTTGGTGTCGTTTTCGTGGCTCTCGTCAACAACTCCATGACCATGCAAGCCGTCTCGATCTATTGGCAGATGGTTGTAACCGGCTCGGTTCTGGTCAGCGCCGTGGCGCTAGACATGCTGATCCGCAACGGTCGGACCTGATCTTCAGAAATCAAATAAAGGGAAGGAAACCAACACTATGACTATCAATAGAAGAAAGCTCCTCGCCGGTGGTGCCGGTTTGGGATTGGCCTCAGGGTTTGGATTGCCGCCGCTCTCCGGTCAGGCACGCGCTCAGGCAGCGGGAATGGAATATGTATTCCTTTCTATCGTCACCCAAGTGCCGTTCTGGGTCGATTACCGCAACGCGATGACCGACTTGGAAGAGCAAATGGGCATCCGTGCGACCTTCACCGGTCCGCTTGATTTCGACACCGCCGCACAGGCGCGCCAGCTTGACGAGATTATTGCCCGTCGCCCGGCAGGGATCATGATATTCCCGGGTGACCCGGTAACTTTGGCCCCCGGTGTGCAACGCGCAGTTGAGGCTGGAATTCCTGTCACCACCTGTATTGGCGATATTCCCGACAGCCCCCGCTCTACTTTCCTCGGCATTAACGGCGTCCAAGCGGGTCGCGTTGGCGGTGAAATGCTTGCACAGGCCATTGGCGGGCGTGGCAAAGTCCTTTTGGGCACTTTCCCGGCGCCATCTACCCTTGAACGCGTTGAAGGCTACCAACAGGTTTTCGCCGAACGCTACCCTGATATCGAAGTGGTCGACATCGTCAATGACCGCGCCGACCCTGCATACGCCCCCACCGCTTACCTTCAGGCCTTGCAAGCAAACCCAGACGTTGTTGGCATTGGTGGAACAGACGGAGACAGCGGGAAAGGTGCCGCAATCGCCGTCCATGAAGCAGGCCGCGCAGGTGACGTTAAGATCGTTGCCATGGACCGAAATGACGACATGCTGCCCTATATCCAGGACGGAACGATCTACGGCGCGGTCGCGCAGAAATCCTATCTGGAAATCTATCTGGCGTTCCACATGATGCATTGGCAAAACACGGATGCGCTTCGGGTTCTGCCTGATTGGCGCGCCGCCGGCATCAACCCTCTGCCCGAGCGTGTCGAAACTGGTGTGATGCAGATCACCGCTGAAAACGTCAGCCAGTTCGTCCACTAAATCAAACGCCCGGCGCATCCCAACAATTGCGCCGGGCCAATGAACGATAAAAGATGTCAGTTTGGACCACATACGACTTAAGATCAGATGATCTTGTGCTCACATGTCTTCCCGGCGTTGGGGGGCGTTTGTGGGATATTGTCTATAAGGGCCAATCGCTTCTTTGGCAAAACCCCGACTTGGCCGGATGCATTCCAAACCTGTCAAAACTAACCGAACTTCCGACCAAATCGCCTCAATTCAAGTTTCCGCTTTGGGGTGGAGAAAAAACGTGGATTGCTCCGGATAAAGACTGGCAAAGGCAAGCGCCCTACCCTGTTTTGGATTCCGGTCCATATGAGCATAGTCTTTTGCAGGACCATACGATCATCATGACAAGCCCGATTTGTGAGATCTCAAAATTACAGGTCGAACGAAAGATTACCCTAATAGGATCACGATCATGGCAAGCGTCGCACCGGGTTATCAACCGTGGCGAGCAGGCGCGCACGGTTGGAGCTTGGCCAGTTATGATGCTTAAACGCCCTGCCCGTGTTTCCATTACCATGCCAGATGGTGACGCGCCGGCAGACGTATTCGGACGCTCTGACGGAATGATCAATGTTACGGGGAACTCGGTGACCGCTGCAATTGATCGCCCCCAAGAATTCAAGGTGGGGCTAAACTCGGCTGATGGCGCGGTGTGCATTGAACTGCGCGGGCGAGATCGCCCGATATTTTTGTCAGCTCGGGTTCCAAATCATTCAACGAATGCCAGCTTCGCACACGGGCATGGCTTCGAACTCTTTAACTCAGCCGATTACCCCTATTGGGAGGCTGAATGGCACAGCCCGATTAAACAGCTGGAGCCCGGAAGCGCGTTGGATTTTGTTCAGGAGTTCGAACTAATCGAGCCTGCGCAACAGGCCAGTTAGAAACTATCGCCAAACAGGATTGGAAAAAATCAGATGCATATCCTTGTGACTGGCGCCGGCGGCCATTTGGGCCGCAAGCTCTTTGATTTTCTGGCTGAGAAAGACGGGTTGACGGTGTCAGGCTTAGATATCCGGTCAGTCGATCACCCTGATATTCATGTTGCGGATTTCGGCGCCGAACCTGACTGGGCAAAACATTTTGATGGCGTGGATGTTATCGTTCATCTGGCGGGCGACCGGGAACCTGGTGCGACGTGGGAGTCAGCAATTCGCAACAATATGGACGCAACGATGATGCTTTACCATCACGCCGTTGAGCGCGGCGTGCGCAGAGTTGTCTTGGCCAGCTCAAACTGGCTTCACGGGAATAAAAGGTTTACGTCTGAAACACTCGGAAAAGATACAGCCCCCGGGCCGGTAAACGCTTATGGCATGTCCAAACTTTTCTGCGAAAGAACCGGGGAGTATTTCGCACGCCTAAAAGGTCTTGAAGTGATTTGTCTGCGCATCGGGTGGACACAATGGACGCATGGCAACCAACCGGGGCCTCATATGGCAATGGGCAGATGGGGACAGGAAATGTGGCTTAGCGATCGCGACTTCTTGCACGGGGTCGATGTTGCCGCGACTGCGCCGAATATCGACTTCGCAGTCTTGAACCTTATGTCCGACAACCCCGGAATGCGTTGGGATATCTCGAACACCAAGTCGCTATTGGGATATAGCCCTCAGGACGGCGCCAAGGCTCAAGTTGGGGTAATAATTTCTCTAAAATCATGGATTAAGAAAGTTGCGACCATTGTCATTCCGCAATTTTTTGAACGACATTTTCCAGAATGGTGACCAGCGGTTTTGGTATTGGTCCCTACAACTTGTCCCATGCCGTGAAGCAATCCGACATTATCAACGACACAGCAGATGTATTTGTTTCCACAGCTTGCCAATCATCCCCATCGTCATTTTTTTCTTTGCAGCCATTGGCTGGGTTTTGGAGGTCTTCGTCGCGATTGTAGCTAAGCCACTTGGGGTAAGCCCCCACCACGAGCGGATAGATCCAGCCAGCGCATTCTATGGGTAAGGATCTTGGCCCTTTCCATCCACCGTCCAAAATTGATGACCTGCAGGCCCAAATGCGCTACGCATTTGCTTTCACAACGAAAGTTACCGGCATGCGCGACATAGACCTAACAACCGGTCCAATAGGCGGCCATTTTCGGACGCTGGCCGTTCCCGCGGCTATGGGGATGCTGTTTTCGACGCTCTATAACGTTGTGGACGTCTATTTCGCCGGTCAGATTTCGACAGACGCGCAGGCGGGGCTCGCAATCGGGTTTCAAGCATTTTTTATCTTGATGTCGATAGGGTTCGGAATCGGGGCTGCGATGGGCGCGTTGGTGGGCAATGCTCGGGGACGCAAAGATGACGCCGACGTCCGGCGCGTGGCAATGCAAGGCTTGTCTTTTGCCATTGTCACGACTGCCGTACTGATTGCGCTTGGCGTTGTGATCGGGCCCCTCCTGATCAAACTGGTGTCACAGCCGGGGGCTTACCGAGACGCGGCAAATGGATATTTTTATTGGCTGCTGGCGGCGCTTCCGGGGTTTCTTATTGGGTTCACCGGTAACGGCATTCTGCAGGCCCATGGGGATAGCGTGACCATGCAGCGGGCCATGATGGTCGCTTTCGTGGCAAATATTGGTCTAAACCCCCTCTTTATCTACGGCATCCCCGGTCTCATTCCGGGAATGGGATTTAACGGGATCGCCCTTGCGACGATTCTGTCGCAAACCGGCGTCATGCTATTCGTTCTGCGAGCCGTTCTAAATCTTCGGGTCATCAAAGGCGCACAACGATCTGAGCTTCGCCCAGATTTGCCGTCCTTCCGAGAGATCCTTGTGCAAATGGCCCCGACATCTTTGTCTTTCACGGTGCTTTTCATCTCAAGCTTTGTGGTTCAATTCGCGCTGAGCCAATTCGGAGGCTACGCGATTGCTGCCTATGGCATTGCCTTACGGATCGAGCAGATCCTGCTTTTGCCGGTGTTGGGCATGACTGGTGCGTTACTTCCTATCGCGGCGCAGAACTTTGGCGCCGGACATCACGACAGGGTGCGGGCCTCGGTCTGGTTTTGTTGGAAGCTTGGCTTCCTCATGACGATCGGCGCCGCCCCGGTTTTGTGGTTCGGCGGCAGCTTCGCGATGAGTCTTTTCACCGACGACGCTCAAGTGATCGCGGTCGGGCAATCTTATTTGCGAGTCGATAGTTTTCTCTTCGTCATCTATATGATGCTGTTTTCCATCAATTCGCTGCTGCAGGCCTTTAAGCGCCCCATCTGGACGCTGTGGATCTCGATTTACCGGCAGGGTTTTGGCGTGGCATTTTTCATATGGCTGTTGATTGGCGTCTTTGGAATGGATGTGTGGGGCGTTTGGCTGGGTATTGGTATTGCGGTCAGTACTGGCTGGGTGATTGCACTGGTCGTTGTCACGCAGCTTGCCAAGCAAGAAATCGGCGGCCTTCGGCAAACGTCGCGCGCGCCATAGACGCACGTTTAAGATAGGCAGCGCCCTTTTCGCGAGTCGGGCGGGCGAATCTTTGGTCAAAATAATCGCGAATCTCTGCTCAATTCACCGCGGCTATCGAGTCGCCTGAGTCATTTAAGTGTACTTTTTACACGTAAATGGATGTTATCAGCCTGTCATCACTCATACCGGTTGTTATCGCCAAATAGTTTTTCGGAGCGCGCGCGTCACTCATGGCGGTTACCCCAAGGGAAGTGTGTGTAGAGCGTTTTTATCTAATTTATTGTAATAAAACAAAATAAACACCTTTGTTATCAGATAACATTCAATAGTTAGTGTTGGATATCCGATTACACAACGGATGTTATCACCTTTCTTTCCACCGATATTGTCTGACGAGGGTGTTTGGGGCCAAGTGTTGGTCATCGGCAAACGCAACACCATGCAAACGCCGCACCAAACCCGAAACGCGAAACCCGCAACATCATTATTTAAACCACTCTAAAACGTCCCAACCGGGACAATTTCAAAACCAAAGGACTTTTAAAATGACCATCAAATCTGCACTCAAAATCGCTGCCGTCGCTCTTACCGCAACTCTGCCCCTCGCTGGTGCAGCCATGGCCGGTGGCTCTTATGTAAACGTAGAACAGTATGGCGTTGGTAACGCAGCTGGCGGCGCACAGGCCGGTTTCTTTAACGGTATGACAGTCTATCAGGACGGCTGGAGCAACACTGCGATTGCCACTCAGGACGGCAACTGGAACCAGACTGTTATCGGCCAGACCGGTTGGGACAACTCTGCCAGCTCCTCCACATTCGGTTCGGGCAATGTCACTGGCATCGCTCAGATGGGCGGCAACAACTCTGCTGACACGACACAGTGGGGCAACGGCAACGCAGTTGGCGTGATCCAGGTTGGCAACGGCAACTCTGCCTCTTCGACCCAGGTTGGTACCGGCAACGTTGCGGTTATCGTCCAGAACTAAGACCCACAGCAAAAGACCCCCCGGGCGCGGGGGGCCCCTCCCTCCCTACTCCGTCTTCCAAGCCACCTGCGCCCGGCCCTAATTTTAGACCCAAAGGATACCTCCCATGACTGCCTCTATCGCCCCAAAAACCCGCCGGATCCTGCTGCCCGCAATGATCCTCGCCGGTGCCGGCCTGGCAGCTGCTTGTAACAGCACAACGGCCAGCCCGGTTTCCACAACTGCCCCTTTTGCCTGTGACATCGCTGTTGAAGAAGATGGTCGCATGGTGAATTTCCAAGGCCGCGTCCAAGCTTCCGAAGCGATCTCGGGTTCGTATAATCTGCACCTTTCTGGGCGCGGCACGAACATTCGCCAAGGCGGCCCGTTTTCAGCCCGCGCCGGTGAGATTGTCACTCTTGGCCAGTCCCGCCTTTCCGGTGCCCCCGAAAGCTTTGACGCTGAATTGTCCATCACCGTTGACGGAACTGAATTTTCCTGCCCCGTCAGCATTTAATACTTGCTTAAATGTAATTTTTACACTAACTTAAGAATCATATTAAAACCAAAGGAATAGACCCATGATCCGCAAGACACTTACCGCCGCAGCACTCGTAGCATCCACCCTCGCCGGCACGGCCGCAATGGCCGGAGGCACAATCAGCTTCGAAGTAAACCCAACAAACGCAGACGAAGCCGCAGCAATCCAGTTTGGCCTCGCCCTTTACCAGATCGCCAATGGCGCAGATCCCGCACATGTTTACCAGAACGGTAACGGCAATGGCGCAGGGATCGGTCAGACCGGTGGCGGCAATAACGGCGTCATTCATCAGGAAGGCAATGGCCACCACGGCACGCTGAGCCAGAACGGCTGCGACAGCTACGGTATCTTCCAGTTCGGCAATGGCGCAAACGCCAACGTCGCTCAGGGCAATGGCTGCCAGACTGGCCTGCTCTTCCAGGTTGGCCTCGACTAATAGGAAATTTCCTGGTCCCCACCTCAGTCGGGCCTGCACCGCGCCTCTTTCGCAAGAAAGGGGCGCGAATTTTATCATCGTATATGAAGATGCGTGTGGTACCCGAGGTCGGACTCGAACCGACAAGCCTTGCGGCGGGGGATTTTGAATCCCCTGCGTCTACCAATTCCGCCACTCGGGCACGCCGGATGGGTCTAATATCGCCCCGCGCCAAGGTCAACGCGCAAAATGATGGAAAATGCACGTCATATGAAGACGAGTCGCGTTGGCCGGGCGAAAGCTTCGAATTTTCATCAATTGGCACCAATCCTGCAGCGAACAAAGGATTGTTCCCAACCACACAAACATGCCGCAAAAAAACCGGGCGGAATTCCGCTTTCTGGCCGCTGTGGTGCCTTACTCGTCACGCAAATTTAGCCTATATTAATGATTGAATTGAGGAGCTGAGCCCACCGCCATGACCGACTTTAACGCCCCACAGACCGACGCGCCTTTGTCTCGTGACGCTTGGCTGGACCGACTTGGGCAAATCGGCGAAATGCACGGGTTCTTTGATCGCCTCGGCAAGGATCACCACGCCCTTTATGTCCAAGAGGGCGATACGCTTTTGGTGACTTTCGACGGGGCTGAGCGAATCCTTAAGCAAGGACTTGATCAACTGCCTGTTGGCTTTGAAGCGGTTCAAAAGCGCGAATGGTCGATGTTGTCGATCATTGCCGACGGACAAACATGGTTTCGAGATCCTGCCATCTACGCCTTTTTCGACCGGCTGGTTGACGAAGATTTTTTCGATAGTTTTGAAAAGGTTATCTTTGTTGGCGCCGGACCGATGTGCGGCTATGCAGCGGCCGCTTTTTCAGTGACGGCACCCGGTGCGACGGTTCTGTGCCTGTCGCCCGCGTCAACACTGGACCGCGAGGCTGCCCCGTTCGAACTGCGCTACCGTCATGCATGGCGCAAGAATTTCACAGATCGGTACGGCTATGCCCCCGATATGTTGGATGCGGCCGAAGCGGCCTATATCCTTTTTGATCCGTTGGATTTGCTGAACGCGGCTCATGCTGCAATGTTCCGCGGCAAACGTGTGAATCGCATACGGTTTCGCGGCGCTGGCGCGGATCTGTTGGCCCTGTTGGAGCCCTATAATAACTTTGATCGCATCCTTAAGGCCGTTAGCAATGACCGCTTTGGGCCCTTACGATTTGCCCAAATTCTGCGTCGTTTCAGAAAGAATAATCCCGCCTATCTGCGCCGACTTTTGGCCCGTGCAGAACAGCGCGGCGGTGATCGCCTGACGCGGATTGTGGCACAGCATGGGACCAACCTTGGCGGTATGCCTATCTTTGCCCGCAGGCTGGCCGAGATTGATGCACGGCTCAGCCAACCTGCTGAATAATAACTTACTTACCTGTTGGCGCAGCCGGAGCTGACGGCGCAACAGGGGCCGGAGTGGGCGCCGCCGGAACCGGCATCGGCGCTTGCGGAGCGGCACTAGGTGGCGCGCTGGCCAAAAGCTGTCCATTTTCATTCATGAAAGGCGGTTCGGTTGAAATGGCGACAGGCTCATCTCGGGTAAAGGCCTCTCCTTGTCCGGCCCCGCCATGATAGATCGCAATCCCAAGCGCTGGCAGATAGGTCAACTCATCAACGAACACTTCGTTAAAAGCCGTGTTGACGGTCGTGACCACAACAGGCCAAGCGCTCAGGGAACACGCCCCCAAGGAAAGGGTTTGAGCGGCAGCCACATCAACCATAACGGTTTCTTGATTCACGTCCCCGCCCTCGTGGGTGCGCACCGTGTTGCCCTGCCAGCTTTGGCCCGGAGCCAACAATGGCAATGCGCTCAAGCCATCAAGATATTCAGTCGTTTCATTGGATCCAGCAATAATCGCGCCAAATCGCGTGTCTACGCTTTCCACCACATAGGCCCCATGCAGCGATACAAACCGCACGCCGTCACCGCTATCGGAATAGAATTCCTCTTCAATTACCATGCCATCGCTTTGACGATCATAGCGCACGTGAAAATCGGAAAATATGACGTGAACGCCATCGGCTGTGTCAGCCAAAGATGTCGGGCAATTGGCCGATACCGCGCTTGCAAAGGTAAGCGCAGGCAGGGCCATAGCCAGTGATAAAAGTTTGGGATCCATAGGGTTTCCTCCTCAAAAATCGTCTCGTTTCAAAAAACATCACGGGCAAGCATACACATCGCCCTCGCCGCACCAAAGCGTTGATTAGGCGCCTCGACCCTCATTTTTTGCCTTTGCAAGCAGCGTCCATTCATTGTAGCGGAGGGCGCATGACCTCCTCGCTTACGATCCGCCGCCCCGATGACTGGCATTTGCACCTGCGCGACGGCGCAATGATGAACGCCGTTTTGCCTGAAACCGCCCGCCATTTTGGCCGCGCTATTATTATGCCGAATCTGGTTCCGCCGGTCGTGACCTCGGATGATGCCCGTGCCTATCAGGCCCGCATTTTGGCCGCCTTGCCCGATGGCATGGATTTTGAGCCTCTTATGACGCTCTACCTGACCGAAAATACCGACCCCGAAGACGTTGCCGCCGCTTATGCCGACGGGCTTATCCATGCGGTGAAGCTCTATCCGGCGGGCGCCACAACCAACTCGGCCTCTGGCGTGAAGAATTTCGACAATGTGCGCAACGTCCTTGAAAAAATGGCCGAGATTGGCCTGCCGCTGTGTTTCCACGGCGAGGTGACCACTGATGAGGTCGATATTTTCGACCGCGAGCAGGTGTTTTTGGAGACCGTCCTGGACCCTCTTCGCCAATCAATGCCCGAGTTGAAAGTCACGCTTGAGCACATCACCACCAGCCACGGCATTGATTATGTTGCCGGGGCCTCGGGTGACATCGCCGGAACGATTACAACTCATCATTTGATGATCAATCGCAACCACATCTTGGTGGGCGGAATAAAACCGCATTACTATTGCTTACCGGTTGCAAAGCGCCGCGAGCATATGGAGGCGTTGCGCGCCGCCGCCACCTCAGGCAATCCACGGTTCTTCCTTGGCACAGACAGCGCCCCCCACACCGATGACACCAAAGAAAATGCCTGTGGCTGCGCAGGATGTTTCACTGCGACCAACACGATGAGCCTTTTGGCCCATGTGTTTGAAGAGATGGGCGCGCTGGACAAGCTGGAAGGCTTCAGCTCACTTTTCGGCCCTGCCCGCTATGGCCTTGCACCCAACGACGCGACCATCACATTGGTCAAAGAGGCCGCCGCCGTCACTTTCCCTGAAAAAATCAACACCCCAGTTGGCCCCGTGACTGTTTTTAACCCCGGCCACCCTGTGCACTGGCGCGTTGCCTGATCCCTGCCCCGACCAACGAAGAGACATGACATGATTCCCAGCACCTACCCTGACCAAGCCACCATCGCGCAGCTTTCTGCAAAAATGCTCTTGGATATCAAGGCGGTGCACTTCAACGCGGTGGAGCCTTTCGTGCATTCGAATGGCAAAGAAGCGCCAACTTATGTCGATTGCCGCAAGCTGATCTCTTACCCGCGCATCCGCTCGACCTTGATGGATTTCCTGACCTGCACGCTGATGCGCAATGCCGGGCTTGAAGCGTTTGACAACGTCGCGGGCGGCGAAACGGCGGGTATTCCTTTTGCGGCATTGGTTGCAGAACGCATGGCTCTGCCCATGACCTATGTGCGCAAGAAGCCGAAAGGCCATGGCCGCAATGCCCAGATCGAAGGCGACATGGCCGAAGGCGACCGTGTTGTTCTTATCGAAGATCTGACAACCGATGGCGGGTCCAAGCTGAAATTCGTCGATGCGATCCGTAAAACCGGCGCGGAATGTGGTCACACGGCGGTGATTTTCTATTACGGCATCTTTGAAGAAACCATTCCGACCCTGCGCGCGCATGGCGTTGAGCTGCATTACCTTTGCACCTGGTGGGACGTACTGGCCGAAGCACGCCGGGGTGAATATTTCGACACCGAAACACTCGACAGCGTCGAAAGCTTCCTCAAGGATCCCGAGGCTTGGCGCGCCGCCCGCGCCTGATTTAGTCTCAGATAGTTCAACAAACTTACCAATATTTAGGTATACTGCACCCGGATGCGTCAACATCTAGGGTCTCGCAGATTACTCACAGGCTATCCACAGGATATCCAGATTGCCCCGCCGCGGGCCGGTTTGCTAAGAGCAAGCCTCAGGGACCACAGGGATTGGGAGAAATACAATGAACGAGATCAGCACAATTCCGGGCACCCTCCCCCAAGCCGCTGAAACCGTTGATCTTCCTCATAACGTTGAAGCCGAACAACAGCTTCTTGGCGCGATTCTTTCTTCCAATGATGTGTTGGACCGCGTTGATGATCTGGTGAAGCCTGAACATTTCTACGATCCCGTTCATGCAGAGATTTTCGCACTCTCCTCAAAACGCATCACCGGCGGATTGCAGACCGATGCAACGACGTTGAAGAACTTCATGTCCGATCATGAAGGTCTAAAGGCGCTTGGTGGTGTTGAATATCTTCTGCGTCTGCAGCTGTCTGCCATCGCGACCAACGCCGCGCGCGATTATGCCCAACTGATCCATGATCTGGCGCTGCGGCGGGAACTTATTGCCCTTGGTAAAAACATCGCCGACCAAGCACAGGCCGTGCGCGATGAAAGCAGCCCCGATGATCAAATCGTCGAAGCCGAGGCGCAGCTTTTCCAATTGGCCTCAACCGGGACCGCCTCAAAAGGCTTCCAAAGCTTCCTGCGCGCGCTGACAGACGCCGTTGATATCGCCAATGCGGCCTATAACCGGGGTGGCGGTCTGGCGGGCATTTCGACGGGCTTGGCTGATCTCGATAAAAACCTCGGGGGCCTTCACGAAAGCGATTTGCTGATCCTTGCCGGACGTCCCTCGATGGGGAAAACGTCGCTGGCGACCAACATCGCCTTTAACGTCGCGAAAACCTTTAAACGCGGGCCAAAACCTGACGGCAGTGACGGAACCATTTCTGGCGGCGTTGTCGGTTTCTTTAGCTTGGAAATGTCGGCCGCTCAGCTTGCCCAACGTGTGCTTTCAGAAGCCGCCGAGGTTCCTTCGGAACTGATCCGTAAGGGCGACCTTAATGAGCAGGAATTCCAACGCTACCTTCGCGCCGCGCAAGAACTTGAAGCCTGCCCGCTTTACATTGATGACACGCCAGCTTTGCCGATCAGCCAGGTTGCGGCCCGCGCGCGGCGTCTGAAACGCTCAAAGCTTGGGCTGGATGTTTTGATCATCGACTATCTTCAGTTGCTGCGCGGCTCGGGCAAGAACGAAAACCGAGTGAACGAAATTTCTGAGATTACCCAAGGGCTTAAAGCCATCGCGAAGGAACTGAACATCCCCGTGATCGCCCTCTCGCAGCTTAGCCGTCAGGTCGAAAGCCGCGAAGATAAACGCCCGCAATTGTCAGACCTTCGGGAATCCGGCTCGATCGAGCAGGACGCCGATGTGGTGATGTTCGTCTATCGCGGCGAGTATTATAAAGAGCGTGAAAAGCCCGGTGAAGAGAACCTGGAAGCGATGGCGAAATGGCAGCAGGATATGGAAAGCCTGCACGGCAAAGCCGAAGTAATTATCGGCAAGCAACGCCACGGGCCGGTTGGCACGGTTGAGTTGAGCTTCGAAGGCCGCTTCACCCGCTTTGGCAACCTCGTCAAACCGTGGCAGCAAGGCGAAGATAACGGGTTCTGAGGTGATCAGCAGCCTGAACCACATCACCCTTGCGACCCAAGATTTGGACCGCGCTATTGAGTTCTATCGGGATGTGCTGGGCGCAAGTCTGGCCGCAAAATGGCAGGCCGGGGCCTATGTCGAACTCGGCGATATCTGGATCTGTCTTGAGCTGTCCAAGCAAGTTTCCGCGCGCGAAGATGACAGCCATATCGCGTTTTCCTGCGCTTCGGATGACTTTGAGAACACCGCTGCGCATATCCGCGCCCATGCCCGGATCTGGAAAGAAAATAAGTCCGAGGGCGCCTCGGTCTATTTTCTGGATCCGGACGGCCACAAGTTTGAACTTCATGATGGTTCGCTGGCCTCCCGTCTTGCCCATTACCGCGCCAATCCAGAAAATGGCGTGACGGTCTTTCCTACCGCCGAATAATGCCCAATTTTCTGCCGGTCTTCGGGGCCCGAGACATCTCACCTCTTGACCCTACTCGTTCCAGACGCCACTCAAAGCGACATGGGTACCGGAACGCTACATATCGATCTTGACGCCGTCGCCGCCAACTGGGCCGCGCTGGACGCAAAAACCTCTGTTGAAACCGCCGCTGTTGTGAAAGCGAACGGCTATGGCCTTGGTGTCTCGCAAGTCGCGCTCCGACTTGCGCGCGCGGGTGTGCGCCGGTTTTTCGTCGCGACGGCCGAAGAGGGCGTCGTGCTGCGCGCCGCATTGGGCCACGGCCCTGAGATCAACATTTTTTCAGGCCATATGGACAGTGACACCCCGCTTTTGCGTGAGGGCAAACTGACCCCGATGCTCAACAGCGCCGAACAATTTGCCCAACATCAAGCGCGCCTGCCCGGCCATAGCTATGGCGTGCAGCTTGATACGGGCATGAACCGTTTGGGGGCCGAACCTGCCGAATGGGCCAGTTTCCGGGCCGAGGCTGAGACCGGCCCGCTGACGCTGATCATGTCACATCTGGCCTGCGCTGATGATCCCGCGCATCCGCAAAATGCCGCTCAGCTCGCCGCCTTTATCAATATGACCCAAGGCAGTTCCGCCAAGCGCAGTTTCGCGGCCACCGGTGGTTTGCTTCTTGGCCCTGACTATCATTTCGACCTGTGCCGCCCCGGTGTCGGCCTTTATGGCGGCGCGCCGTTTTCTGAGGCGCACCATACCATCCGGCTTTCTCTTCCGGTTGTGCAAACGCGTGACGTGGCGGCGGGCGAATCCGTTGGCTACTCCGCCACATGGATCGCAGAGAGCCCTTCAAAAATCGCAACAGTGTCAGCCGGTTACGCTGATGGCCTGATCCGATTCATGAGCGACAAAGCCCGGCTTTTCGCGGGTAATATCCCGTGTAAACTGGCCGGTCGCGTTTCGATGGATCTTTTGACCGTTGACGTTACCCATTTGGATGAAATTCCAGATCACCTCGACATTCTTTGTCCCCATCAAAGTGTGGATGCGCTGGCGGATGAAGCCGGAACCATCGGCTATGAAATCCTGACATCTCTCGGCCAACGCTATCACCGAATATATAAAGGAGAGGTCTTTTGATCCTCCTATCGCCCCTCGCGGCAATTGGCCGGTCCACCATGGCGATGCTCTCGGCCATTGGCCGGGTGACGCTGTTCATGGTCAGCGCCATTCGGCATCTGTTGACCCCACCTTGGTATCCGCGTGAGTTCTTTACCCAGCTTGTGCATATTGGCTGGCTCAGCCTGCCGGTCGTTGGCCTCACGGCGCTTTTCACCGGCGGCGCGCTGGCCTTGCAGATTTACGCAGGTGGCAGCCGGTTTAACGCCGAGGCCGTGGTGCCCTCGATCGTTGCCATTGGCATGGCGCGAGAGCTGGGCCCGGTTCTGGGCGGTCTGATGGTGGCGGGGCGGGTTTCAGCCGCAATTGCCGCCGAAACCGGCACGATGAAAGTGACCGAGCAAATCGACGCGCTGGTCACGCTATCGACCCATCCGATGAAATACCTCACCGCACCGCGATTGGCCGCAGCAACGTTGTGCTTGCCCATTTTGGTCGCCGTGGGCGATTCCATCGGCATCTTTGGCGGCTACCTTGTTGGCACCACGCGCCTTGGTTTTAATCCGGCCAATTACCTTGCCAACACGGTCGATTTTCTTGAGTTTTGGGATATCGCCAGCGGCCTGATCAAGGGCGCGGTCTTTGGCTTTATCGTTGCGCTTATGGGCTGTTATCACGGGATGAACTCAGGGCGCGGGGCGCAAGGCGTGGGCCGGGCAACGACCAATGCGGTTGTATCGGCCTCGATAATGATCCTCGCCGCAAATTACCTCCTGACGGAGCTTTTCTTTACAGCATGATCGATATCTCATCCCTTCATAAATCCTTTGGAAACAACCACGTATTGACTGGCGTTGATCTGTCCGTTGCCAAAGGCAGCTCCACCGTGATCATTGGCGGATCAGGCACCGGCAAGTCGATCCTGATCAAATCGGTGCTGGGTCTGGTGAGGCCAGATAGCGGCTCAATCCTTGTCGACGGCGAAGACGTCACCCGCGCCGAACGTGATGCGTTTCTGGCGCGTTTCGGCATGCTTTTTCAGGGCGGCGCGCTTTTCGATTCCATGCCCGTCTGGCAAAACGTCGCCTTTCGCTTGTTGCGCGGCTCACTGAAGCGCCCCACCGCCGAGGCCCGCGAAATCGCGGTCGAAAAACTCCGCCGCGTTGGGCTTTCCCCCGATGTCGCTGACCGCTTGCCCGCTGAGCTTTCTGGCGGCATGCAAAAACGCGTCGGCCTTGCCCGCGCCATCGCCGCAGAGCCAGAGATTATCTTTTTCGATGAGCCTACTACGGGCCTCGACCCGATCATGTCCGGCGTCATCAATGAGTTGATCCGAGAGATCGTCACCGAAATGGGCGCGACCACCATGACCATCACCCATGACATGTCCTCGGTCCGCACCATCGCCGACCGGGTTGCGATGCTGCATGGCGGCAAAATCAGATGGGAAGGCCCAGTGGGCGAGATGGACGCCTCGGGCGACCCCTACCTCACTCAGTTTATCACTGGCGCGGCTGACGGGCCGATTGAGACGGTGAGATAAGAATGGAATTAATTGCGGTTGTCGTAGAAGTTTTCATCGGCCTGGTTGCTTTTATCCTTCAAGTCCTTTTTGAAGCCGTCGCATTGTTTTCATCCAGTTCAATGCTTGCCGCGCGCAGTCGCGGGCTCAGCCGGATGTTTTATGCGATCTCTGCCATTGCCGCAATTTACGTCATTTTCGGATTGCTACGCGGGTTCATTCCCGCGCTGGCGTCGCCCGAAATTGGTCAATTCTTTTCGCTATGGTCAATTGCGCTTGTAGGGGCAATAGCGATCATCTTCAGCTTTTTGCCCTCAGCGTTGCAATCACGCGTCGAACAATTGAAGTCGGCTGACAACGAACCCGGTCGCGAAAGGCTTTCTGCCAAATCTCATCTTTCCGACCGCACAATGCGCAGTCTCGGCTATCTTTTGGCAATTGGTTTTGTCATCATCTTGGGGTCAGGCTGGACCCATCAAACGCGTGTCCCGACAATGGAAGAACGGTTTTGTACTGCCTTGCTTGACCACGCCGATCCCGAATTGGTCGATACCGTGACAGGCTTTGCAGAAACCCTGTTTGGCGAGGATCTTGAAAACCGGTTTCTGGACGGATGTTTGCGTGCCAATTAACGTGCGGAAGTCAACAAATCAATGATACCCTCGCCACAGCAACTTTGTTCCCGCCGGTAGTTCTACAAATTCTGGCTTACATTGCGTTTGCGATTTTCCTCATCACGCCGGCTATTCGCCTTAGAAAGGGATTAGGGGACCGAATAATACATTTATCATTTTATGGTTTCGTCCTGTTGGTATGTGCTTGCGCCGCATTCCTCACCATGCTCGGATCGGGCGGCATTACAGATTGGGTACCTTTGAGGCTCGGCGGCCTCGCATATATTGCGATCTGGCCACTCTTATTTCTGTGCGCCATTTCCCAGGTGTTTGGTGCATTGAGCGCGCGGTTCAGGCCCGCCTCCCTCGATTTTTCTTTGCTGCTTTGCATCGGCGCACTCACCGTTAATTGGATCATCATAGGGTCGTATTAACAGCCTCTTTCATTTTCCCAAAATACCTCGGGGAGCGCGAGGGGCAGCGCCCCTCGCCCCGGTCGGATGGCCGAAGGCCATACGAAACCCCTTGCAAGCCTGCCTCAAACCCCACATCTCATCCCCATGACCGTCAAGACTCTCACCTTTCTGAACCTCTCCCTCCTTATCCTCTTCCCAATCTCTTGGGTCGCGCCTCTGATGCGCGCAGGTCTCCTTCCGCTTTTCAGCTTGGATGAAATCTCAGTCCTTTCGGGCCTTTGGGCGCTCATAGAAGATCAGGAATGGCTGCTCGCCATCGCCATCACGCTTTTTGCCCTCATCGCCCCGATCTTGAAAACCGTCGGGCTGGCGCTTGTTCACTTACAAAAAGCATCGCCCAAATGGCTGCCTTCGCTGGCCACAATGGGCAAGCTTGCGATGGCCGATGTCTTCCTCATTGCCATCTACATCACATTGGCCAAAGGCATTGGCGTCGGCCGGGTGGAAACCGCATGGGGGCTGTGGCTCTTTACCGCCTGCGTTTTGGCCTCCTTTGTGGTCTCGCTGCTCACATCCCGTCTGGTCAAAGAAGGGCGGCTCGGCTAAGCCATTTGCCATGGCAAAACCCGTCACACAATTCATCTGCTCCAGCTGCGGCGCCGTCCATAAAAAATGGTCGGGGCGCTGCGATGATTGCGGCGAGTGGAACACGATCATTGAAGAAGCGCCTTTGTCGGCGGGCCCGGGCAAGAAAACCCTCGGTGCGCGCAAGGGCAAAGGCATGGCCCTGACCGATCTGCGCACCGAAGAAGCCGCGCCCGAGCGCGACACCTCGGGCCTGAACGAGCTGGACCGCGTGCTTGGCGGTGGGCTTGTCGCCGCCTCGGCCACGCTGGTGGGCGGCGATCCCGGCATCGGCAAATCCACCCTGCTTTTGCAGGCCGCAGGCGCCTATGCCAAAGCGGGGCTCAACGTTATCTACGTCTCAGGCGAGGAAGCCACCGCGCAAGTCCGAATGCGCGCGCAGCGGTTGGGACTGGCCGATAGCCCCGTAAAGCTGGCTTCCGAGACCAATTTGCGCGAAATCCTGACGACGCTGGACGCTGAACGCCCTGATCTTTGCATCATCGATTCTGTTCAAACTATGTGGCTGGATACGGTCGACAGCGCCCCCGGTTCTGTCAGTCAGGTCCGCGCGTCGTGCCATGAGCTGGTCAGTTTTGCCAAACGCAAGGGCGTCAGCATCATGCTTGTCGGCCATGTCACCAAGGATGGCCAGATCGCGGGGCCCCGCGTTGTCGAGCATATGGTCGACACCGTGCTTTATTTCGAGGGCGAGCGCGGGCATCAGTTCCGCATCTTGCGCTCGGTCAAAAACCGGTTTGGTCCAGCAGATGAAATCGGCGTGTTTGAGATGACCGGCGCGGGTTTGGCCGAAGTGCCAAACCCCTCGGCCCTGTTCCTGTCAGATCGCGACGAACGCGCGCCGGGATCGGTCGTCTTTGCCGGGATCGAAGGCACGCGGCCCGTTCTGATCGAAGTGCAAGCGCTTGTGGCACCCTCTTCGCTGTCTCAACCCCGCCGCGCAGTAGTCGGCTGGGATAGTGCCCGCCTGTCGATGATTTTGGCCGTGCTCGAAGCGCGTGTCGGGATCAGTTTTCAGGGCCTGGATGTCTATCTGAATATTGCGGGCGGTATGCGCATCAAAGAACCCGCCGCTGATCTTGCCATTGCGGCCGCACTTTTGAGCGCACGAGAAGATTCTGCGCTGCCCGCAGCCAGCGTTGTTTTTGGCGAGCTTTCTCTTTCCGGTGCGTTAAGACCGGTCGCTCAGGCCGAAAACAGGTTGAAAGAGGCGCAAAAACTTGGTTTTTCACAGGCTATCGCGTCTAAAGGGTGCAAAATCACCGACAAGGCGGGTATGGATTTAAAATTGATGCCCGATTTGGCGGCATTTACCGGCGAAATTTTCGGCGCGGGCTAACCGGCGCAAAAAGGATAAAGACACCATGGAAGGGTTCACCATTTTCGACGGGGTGGTCGCGGGTATTATCGTGATTTCCGCTATTTTGGCCTATTCACGCGGCTTCGTACGCGAGACATTGTCCATTGCTGGCTGGATTGCCGCCGCGATCATCGCGTATATTTTCGCGCCTAACGCGAAAGAGCTGATGCATGAAATTCCTTATGTAGGAGACCTCTTGAACGGCTCGTGCCAATTGGCGGTCATTGTGGCCTTCGCCGTTTTGGTTGCGGTGTCGTTGGTTGTCATTTCGCTCTTCACGCCCTTCTTCGCTTCTGCGGTGCAACGCTCGGCCATTGGCGGTTTGGATGCAGCGCTTGGGTTCCTATTTGGGGTCGCTCGCGGCATTCTATTGGTTGTTGTGGCGTTGATCGTCTATGATCGGGTCGTCGGAAACGAGCCGATAGCAGTCATTTCTGAAAGCCGCTCGGCCGAAGTATTCGCCTCATTCCAGACGCGGGTTGAAGAAGAAATTCCAAGCGATGCACCCGGATGGATCATGCAGCGTTATGAAGGTCTTATGGACAGCTGCACGATCGAGAGCGACGCCTAAATCAGGCAAACTCCTCGGCCAGAAACCGATCGAAATCATCCACACAAGGGCCCCAGATGGGGTCACTTGGGACCACAATGTGATTAGGAGAATCGCAAGGGATGAACTCGGCCTCTTGGATGCCGCGTGCGATGTGTTTTGACTGCGCAGGCGATTGAACCGCATCGCCCGAGCAATGCATGATCAGGGCGGGCGCTGTGACCAATGGCAATATGGCGCTGACATCTATCTCGCCCACAACCCGGCGAATTTCAGCTGCAATTTCCGGACTGGCCGACACCTCTTGCATATGCACCAGCGAGTCCAGTTCTTCAGGGGTCGAGCGCGGCGCAAAAACCGTGGCAATCGCCTTCATGAACGGGCTGCCGGCAATCCCCCATCCTGACTTGATCATCGCCACCATTGTGGCGGTTTGCTCTGGGTGGCCTTGCGCGGTTGAGCCTTGAACCAAACCGTTATTGAGGATCATCCGGCTTACGCGATCTGGATGGCGCGCAGCAAAATTCAGTGCCACGGGGACGCTCTGCGAAATTGCGTAAATCGCAAAGCGATCCAGGCCAGCAGCATCGGCCACCGCCTCCAAGTCATCTGTCATGGTTTCAATAGTGACATGGGAATAATCGACATCGCGATCCGACAGGCCAGTGCCACGTGGATCGTACCGAATGAGGCGGCGATGCGCCGATTGGCGGGCCAGCAACGGCTCCCAAATCGGGCTTTTTAAATCCTCTTCAAGATGGCTTAGCCAATGCCCGGCCCGCAAAAGCGGCGGTCCCTCACCCATCTCGGCCCAAGCAAGGCCCACCCCATCGGGGGCAGATGTATAGCGAATCTTCTGAGTTAAAGCGCGGGCGGGCGCCGTTGCGGTGGGCGCATCCCCCTGCCCGTCTTCGGTCGTGATTTCGGCAATCAGTTGCACCCCGCGGCGCGGAACGGTCTTGATCACCTCTTGGCGCCGCCCACTATCCCCCAAGGCACTGCGCGCCGCACTGACGCGCGCCGAAAGCGTGGCATCCGACACGATCCGGCCCTTCCAAATAGCCTCGATCATCTGGTCATAACTGACAAGATCAGGAGCAGACATCGCAAGCAGCGCAATAAGGTCAAAGACTTGTGGTTCCACATGGACGTCGCGCCCGGCCACTTTCAGGTGGTGGCCCGCCACGTCCAACTCGCAATTGGCAAATCGATAGATCATCGGTGCCTTTTCCCCTGATTTGCCAAAAAAATCCATGTTCCAAAGAAAAAACCAGCAGTTCTACAGGGTTTCTTTAGATCGTCTTCAAGCGCCATCCTCATCCCGGTGGCACAGTTGATGCAACGCAAATGTGAAGATGAGGACCAAAAAGATGACCCATACCCCTGAAATCCGCACCAATGCCGATGGCTCGATCAACACCGCTCATTACATCGCCCTTGGCCGTAACGCCCGCAGCGCCCAAGCCCATCATCTGACCCATAAAGTTGCGCGCACAACCGTGCTGACATTGCCCCGTCTGACAGGTGTGATTGTCCTTGCAGTCCTTTTGCTTCCCCTTGCCTTATAAGCGGCAAGAGCGGCGCATCTCACGCGCCAGAGGCAATTAAGTCGCGGACTTTTATCGCTTTTTCGAAGTGATCTAACTTGTGGGTCATGATCCACCATTCAGCCGCTTCCATCAGCAATTCAGGATCATCATTCTTGTTTGCGAAAAAGGCGTAAAAGGACAAACCGACGCCGTCGCCCTTTTTGGCAAGCTTGTCGTTACATATTGAAATGGCTTTGGCTCTTTGGGCGGGTCTCATGAATGTCTCGATTTCCTTGTTTTTTGTAAGAACAGAATGTGAACGCTCACCATCAAAACCGCAACCTAGATAACAAAACGGGCGACAAACTTATCGGCTTTTGCCGTGTTGGCACCCCAAATGCTGATCATCAAATGACCACAACCGCAGGTGCACATTCCAAAGGGCATCTGGGCAACGTCCGAACACAATTTGGTTTTACAAAACTGTCACGGGTGACTTTACCCGGCGCGCGGTCTATACGGACGCGGAATCGGTAGCAGCGGAGCCCTCCCCCCCATGCTTGAAAAGAGCAAGCCCTTCCTGAGCCATCCCTTCGATGATGATAAGCTTAAGGAAGAATGCGGTGTATTTGGTGTCATTGGCGTCAAGGATGCCGCAAATTTCGTAGCTCTGGGCCTGCATGCCCTACAGCACCGCGGACAAGAGGCAGGCGGCATCGTCAGCCATGATCCTGTACACGGCTTTAACTCAGCACGCCGTTTTGGCTATGTCCGGGATAACTTCACCAAGCAATCCCTGATGGAAACGCTGCCCGGACCGGTCTCAATCGGCCATGTGCGCTATTCCACGGCAGGATCGAAAGGCCAAACCGCGATCCGCGATGTACAGCCCTTCTTTGGCGAATTTGCCATGGGCGGCGCCGCAATTGCACATAACGGCAATATCACCAATGCCGAAGAGCTGAAGCGCGAGTTGATTGAACGCGGCTCGATCTTCCAAAGCTCCTCTGACAGTGAATGCATCATTCATCTGATGGCCCGCAGCCTGCAACGCAACATCCCTGAGCGGATGAAAGACGCGCTGCGCCGGGTTGAGGGCGCTTTTTCAGTTGTGGCCATGACCCGCACCAAGCTGATTGGGGTGCGAGACCGTTTGGGCGTGCGCCCGCTGGTTCTGGGCAAATTACCCGATGGCGGTTCGGTCCTCAGCTCGGAAACCTGTGCGCTGGATATCATCGGCGCCGAATTTGTGCGCGAGATTGAACCGGGTGAGATGGTGGTGATCACCGCAAAAGGCATCGAAAGCTTTAAACCGTTTGAGCCTGCCCGCCCCCGGTTTTGCATCTTTGAGCATGTGTATTTCTCGCGTCCCGATTCGATCCTAGGCGGACGTTCGGTTTATGAAACGCGGGAAAATATCGGGCGCGAACTGGCCAAGGAAAGCCCTGTGGATGCTGATCTGGTCTGCCCTGTTCCCGATAGCGGCACGCCAGCAGCGATTGGTTTTTCGCTGGAAAGCGGCATTCCCTACGCAATGGGCATCATCCGCAACCAATATATGGGACGGACCTTTATTGAGCCGACCGAGCAGATCCGAAATATGGGTGTGCGCCTGAAGCTGAACGTGAACCGGAAGCTCATTGAAGGCAAACGTGTGATTCTGGTCGACGATTCCGTGGTGCGGGGCACGACCAGCCGCAAGATTAAAGAGATGATCCTTGATGCCGGCGCTGCCGAGGTCCATTTCCGTATCGCGTCTCCGCCCACCGCTTGGCCTTGCTTTTATGGCGTCGACACGCCGCAGCGCGAGAAATTGCTTGCCGCGACGATGAGCGAGGAAGAGATGCGCAGCCATCTTGAGGTCGATAGCTTGAAATTCATCTCTCTGGATGGCCTCTACCGCGCTGTTGGTGAAGCAAATGGCCGCGATCCCAAGGCACCAGCCTATTGCGACGCCTGTTTCTCGGGCGAGTACCCGGTCCGGCCATCGGATATGGTCGCCAAAGGGTTCGAGATGTTGGAGCCTGCCGAATAGCAGATTTCGCCGCAGATTTCTGCGACGACCGGGGGCGGGCCGCGTCAGGCAGCGCTGCTGCCCTCCTTGGCCCGCGATGCGCTGAAAATAGTCTTAGAAGTGTGGCGAGGCCCTGTGCCCGCGCATGATCGCGGCTTGCATCTGTGATGCGCCGACGATCCTAGGGACGTGGTGCAAAGCGACGGAAGTGCCGGCGTAATCTCGCAATCCTTTTAAGCCTAGTGTAGACAGAGCACATGGATGATCCGGTCAAATTTCGCCCCCATCATTTCCTTTGCGCCATCGGTTTTGAGGGCAAGGGCTATTCCGACCGATTTACCGAGAATATGAGCGCAATTGTCATGGGCCGGTTGCGGGCCGCGGGCGGTGAACAAACACCTATGCAGGTTGTTGGGTTTACCGATGATATTTGCGGGCCCTGCCCGAAACGGCGCGGGCGGCTTTGCACCGAACAGCGCCAAATCGCCGCTCTGGACCGAGCCCATGCAGCCGCACTGAAATTTGACCCGCATGAACAATTGACTTGGGGCGAGGCCCTCTCGCGCATTCGGGCACATGTACAGCCCGGCGATCTTTCCACAATCTGCAAGGGCTGCCAATGGTTGGAGCTTGGCCTCTGCGAAGCCGCCCTAGAGCGCCTCCACAAAAACGTCCCTTAAAGGCAAAACACAGCCCCGTGCCACAAACGCGCGGATGCCGCGGGCCGAGGACGGCTGCCAAAGGCAGCGTGACGAGGCGCGCCCCACGGGTCGGCGCGGCTTTGCCGCGGCGAAACCGGCTTGCCAAATGCCCCAAATCCCGCCATCACCCCGCCCCATGACTGAGAAAAAACTACAAAACCGTATCGCGCTGGTCACGGGTGCTTCTCGCGGCCTTGGTGCGGCCACCGCTGAATGGCTCGCAGCGCAAGGCGCCCATGTCGTTGCGGTTGCCCGCACGGTCGGAGCGCTGGAAGAACTTGACGACCGCATTCAGGCCAAAGGGGGCGCCACCACGCTTGCGCCTATGGATGTCACCGATGAAGGGGCCATGGCGCATCTGTGCCGCGGTATTCATGATCGGTGGGGCCGCGCCGATATCTGGGTTCACACAGCGATCCACGTGACCGCCCTGACCCCTGCCCCGCATATTACCGCCAAAGATCTTGATAAGAACATCGCCACCAATATCCGCGCCACATCGCGGCTGATCGCAATGGTCGACCCGCTGATTGCGCCTTCCGACATGGCCACCGCGGTCTTCTTTGACGATTATGGCACCGAAAAATTCCCCGGGCCCTATGCCATGTCCAAAGCCGCGCAGCGCGCTTTGGTGCAATCTTGGCGCGCCGAAAGCGAAAAGACCGGCCCGCGCGTCGCGCTGTTGAAACCAGAGCCAATGGCCACGGCCACCCGTGCCCGGTTCTTCCCCGGTGAAGATCGCAGCGCCTTGGCCGATACGCATGCAGAAGCAGCACGGCTCCTCGCGCCGCTGTTCTAAAACTCCTGCCCTAAAAGGCGAACGCAATAAGGCCCCGTCCAAAACGGGGCCTTTCGTGTTTCAACCTTAATCGGCTTACGCCTCGGCGGTATCGTCTTCTTCCAGCTCAAGCGCGAGAGATTCCGCCCGCGCGGCAATTTCCGCCAAACTATCAGCCACTGCCGACGGGATCACCGCGACCGGCACTTCGGCCGGATCCGGGGGTGGCGCCTCTTCAAGCTCAGCAATGCGGCGCGCGCGTTTGGCCAACCGGTCTTCGGCCTGCGCCAACGCGTCGTCGCGATCTTTAATCGCGGCCTCAGCACGCTGCAGGTCCTCTTCCAGACCTGCGGCTTTATCGGCCAGCATCAACCCTGCCATAAGCAACATCCGCTCGGCTGGCATGCGTCCAATCTGACCCAGAACAACGGCTGCCTCGGTATCCAGCATACGCGCAGCCGATTGCAGGAATGGTTCTTCTCCGGGTTGGCAGGCAACGGTGAAATCACGTCCGCCAATCTCAACAATAATCTCAGGCATTGGCAGCACCTCCTTCGAGAACGGGGCGAATCTCGGCCAGAATGGCGCGCGCTTCGGCGGCTTCGGACGCGCGTTCTGCGCGCAGGCTTTCCAATTCGGCGGCCAGCGCGGATGACACAAGATCGCCGTCCACATCTGCGCCGTCGATCGACTCGCGCAATTCTTCGATGGTTTCTCGCAAGACCCGATTGCTGTCGCGAAGCCGCGCCAGTTCACTACTGACACCCGGCGCACCGCTGTCAATCTTGGCCTGCGCCTGATCGAGCTTTCCAAGCGCTTCGTCCAATTGTTCGCGCGCTTCATTGCGCTCTTCTCGTGCGGCGCTGCGTTCGGTGCGCACCCGCGCCAAGCGGCGACGCAGCACATCTTCCACTTCCCGGCGGCGTTCAAGGTCTTGTTGAACCTCTTCGGGTAATTCTTCCGAGCCAGCCCCGGCTGCGCGTGCCTCTTCCAGATCTTTTTCAAGACCCGAGATTTTCCGCCCCGCCTCATCGGCATCGGCTTGGCGCGCCGCCTCAAGCGCACGCATGCGTTCATTCAGATCAGCATGCGCTGTTTGTTCTGCTGAAAGCGTCGCCTGAGCTTCGGCAAGGGCATTGCCCAATTCTTCGATCCGCGCGCTAGCTGCCTCAGCGGCGCGCACGGTGTCTTCATCATCGGTTGGCTCAGACGCAGATTTGCCCCGCGCGGCCATGCCAGCCGAAATACGATCAAGCGCTGCTGTAATCCGTTCCTCAAGCGCCGCGATCTGATCCAGATCCGTCTTGTCGCTCATTGTTTTGCTCTGCCTCTCGCTTGCTGTTCCTGCGGCATATTTTGCAATCCGCAGTGTTCCACCTTTTTTGGCGATGGCGTGAACCATTAAAAGGGGTGCCTGCCCCTGACCTTTGGGTTTTGCCGTTGCCAATCCCTGTCGCCAGCGAATCCCATCACGGGCCAATTTGCAACCGCTACTGAACAAATTTCGAGCGCTTAGGCGGGAAAACACGCGAATTCAGCTGTCTGTCATGCATTCTCTCTTCCGCAGGCGCTTGAACTCGGGCGCTCCTCTGATATCACCCGGATCGACGCCATAAGGACCTTAACCAGGAAGGATACCCGATTTGGACCTCAAAGCCCTAGCCGCCCAGAACCCAGACCACTGGGCGCGTGCCGCCTGCATCCGTACATTGACGCTGGATGCCGTCGCCGCCGCCAATTCCGGACATTCCGGCATGCCGATGGGCATGGCCGATGTCGCGACGGTTCTGTTTGAAAAACACTTGAAATTTGACGCCTCCGCGCCAAATTGGCCTGACCGTGACCGCTTTATTCTGAGCGCGGGCCATGGCTCGATGCTGATTTATTCGCTTTTGCACCTGACCGGGTATGAAGCGATGACACTCGACCAGATCAAAAATTTCCGCCAATTGGGCGCGATCACCGCAGGCCACCCTGAATATGGTCATGTGCCGGGTGTCGAAACCACCACTGGCCCTCTTGGTCAGGGCATTGCCAACTCGGTCGGGTTTGCAATGGCCGAAGAAGCCTTGCGGGCGCGTTGGGGCAAGAAGGTCGTCGACCACTTTACTTATTGTATCGCTGGCGATGGCTGCCTGATGGAAGGCATCAGCCAGGAAGCGATTACACTGGCGGGGCGTCAGCAGCTGTCAAAGCTGATCGTGTTTTGGGACAATAATGGCATTACGATTGACGGGACCGTCGACATTTCTGACCGCACCGACCAACCGGCGCGCTTTGCATCGGCAGGATGGGACGTGTTTGAATGTGATGGGCATGATCCAGCAGCAATTGACGCTGCTATTACGGCCGCCAAAGCCAGCCCGCACCCAGCCATGATCGCCTGCAAATCTCATATCGCCATTGGATCAGCTGCGCAGGATACCTCGAAAGGCCATGGCGCTTTGACGGATCCGCAAGTGGTTGCCGATACCAAAGCCGCCTATGGCTGGGACCACGGTGCCTTTGAAATTCCAGCACACTTGAAGGCAGAATGGGAAGCCATCGGCGCCCGCGGCGCCGCAGATCGCGCAGAGTGGGAAGCCCGCTTTGCCGCGCTTTCGGCAGGTAAACAGGCCGAGTTCACGCGGTCCTTTGCCGGTGACATGCCAAAAAAGCTGTCCGCAGCCATCAAGGCCTTCAAAAAGACCATCTCGGAAGAGAAGCCAAAAGTTGCAACCCGCAAAGCCGGCGAAATGGCACTGTCGGTGATCAACCCGATCTTGCCGGAAACCATTGGCGGCTCGGCTGACTTGACCGGATCGAACCTGACGAAAACGTCGGATTTGGGTGTTTTTGACATCGAAAACCGTACAGGTCGCCATGTTTATTACGGCATTCGCGAGCATGGTATGGCTGCTGCGATGAACGGAATGGCGCTTCATGGCGGCGTACGCCCCTATGGTGGGACGTTCTTCACCTTTACCGATTATGCGCGTCCTTCCATGCGGTTGTCCGCCTTGATGGGAATTTCGGTTCAATATGTGATGACCCACGATTCCATCGGCGTTGGCGAAGATGGTCCGACCCACCAGCCAATTGAGCATCTTGCAATGCTGCGCGCGACGCCAAATTGCCTAGTTTTCCGCCCTGCGGATGCCGTTGAGACGGCAGAAGCTTGGGAAGCCGCGCTTAACCAAAAAGGCACGCCGTCTGTTCTGGCTCTCAGCCGTCAGGGGCTGCCAACAGTTCGAACCGATCACAAAACGTCAAACCTGACATGGAAAGGCGCTTATGTCTTGGCGGACGCTGAGGTTGGTAAGCGGCAGGCGATCTTGATCGCCACCGGGTCCGAAGTGTCCATCGCGATGGAAGCCCGTGCGTTGCTGGAAGCCGAAGGGATTGGTACGCGCGTTGTGTCTATGCCTTGTATGGAGCTTTTTGCCGCTCAGGACGAGGCCTATCGCAAGCGGGTTCTTCCCGGCGGCGCCGTGCGTGTCGGTATTGAGGCGGCTGTCCGTCAGGGTTGGGATCGCTGGCTCTTGGGCGAGCGTGGCCGCGAAGCAAAAGCGGGCTTTATCGGTATGGATAGCTTTGGTGCCTCAGCGCCTGCAGGTGAGCTTTATGAGCATTTTGGCATCACAGCAGACGCAACAGCTGCAAAAGTCAAAGCGCTGCTGGGATAAGCTGATCAATATCCAACTATGGGTTTGACCCATTCCAAGGCCGGCCTGAATTGGGCCGGCCTTCTTCCGTCTGGGAAGCCGCCGATCTGTCAACAGATCGGATCCGATCCATTGATGGATCGGCCTGCACCACCATTCGAACAGGTGCAGCATTGCAAAGCACAATAAGAACCCCGTTATTCTCGATCATCTGAAACCCACGCCTTTTGACCTCGGCTCGAAAGAAATCCATTCCTGCATATCGCTCAACATTGCGTTTTTGCCGACTAATCACACCGGCATTATTCACGGATTTGGCTGAAAAAACGGACGCCACCCATTTCTCGCGAGTCATATAGTCAGGTAAATTTGGCATCCTGCCAGCTTAACCACTTCACGGTTAAACGCCCGTTAACCCTGGCGTTGAAACACTGACTGCCAAAGTGGCGCGATCAAACCCGTTGCAACGGGGATAAGCAATAGCCCTAAAACAATGCCCAAAACCCCGTCAAAAAACGCTGTTGCGCCCCATTCCATTGCGCCCTGCCAGGTATCCGGTGCTAAATGCGCAAGCGCGACGGCCCAGCTATGGATCAAGTCTTCTGGCAAATGCCAACCCATTTCTGCAAGGCTATGAACGATGATAGATCCGCCAACCCAAAGCATCGCTGCCGTGCCAACCGCCATCAAAAGTTTCAAAAATTGCGGCATGGCATTCACAACCCCGCGCCCAACGGCCCGCGTGAGGCTCAAACGTCCGCGCGACGCCAGAAACAACCCCACATCATCTGCCTTTACGATCAGCGCAACAGCGCCATAGACGGCTACGGTGATGCCGACCGCGACCAAAGCCAACGTCGCTGCTTCCATCCAAAAGCTGCTTTCCGGGATGGCCGCCAGAGCGATTGTCATGATCTCGGCTGACAAGATGAAATCCGTCTTGATTGCACCGCGCACCTTTTCTTCTTCCAAATGCGCCGGATCGCCAGTTTCTGCGTCGTGTTCCTCATGATGCGCTCCCAATCCCACTGCATGCGCGAGCTTTTCAGCGCCCTCAAAACACAAATAGGCCCCGCCCAACATCAATAGCGGTGCAATCATCCATGGCGCAAACGCTGACAGCGCCAAACCGGCGGGCAGCAAAAACACCAATTTGTTGATCAGTGAGCCTCGCGCGATCCGCCAGATGATCGGCAATTCCCGCGCAGGATCGAACCCCGTCACATATTTTGGTGTGACGGCAGCGTCATCAATTACTGCGCCTGCCGCTTTGGCCCCGGCCTTGGCCGCTTGGCTGGCCACGTCATCGATTGAAGCGGCTGCAACTTTTGCAATTCCCGCCACATCGTCCAGCAGTGCCAAAAGCCCACTCATATATCCGACCCTCATTTCGCTTTAGATCAGTTTAGACGTCAGCTTTGTCGCTGCAAGGCCCATTGACCAGCTCCGTGCGCGGCCAGAACGAGCGCGCCGCCTGCAATGGCCCAGTTCTTCACAAAAATGGACATTTGCCATGGATCAGCGGGGATGAAGTGGAAGACAGAGGTCACAGCGCAATAGGCAGCCAAAGCCGCGGCAAAGGACCGGGTGGCAATCCCAAGAACAAGGCAAAGCCCGGCCAGCAGATTAAAGGCCAAAGCTGGCCAGATAAGCCCTGTCGGCAGACCCCATTCTGCCAAGAGCCCCATTGCGGGTTCAGGATTGGACAGCTTCTGAACCGCCCCAAGCAAGAATAATTGCGCAATCAAGAGCCGCCCGACGAAGAGCGTCAGATCTGTCATGTGATTCTTCATGGTTACGCATTTAGCGCATCGGTTCAGAATGTCTTGCCGACCGCGTTATCGCTATCATTCCGTGGTAGCGCAAACAAGTTAGCGCAACCATGCGAAACGGCGCCACGGTTACCGCTATCATACTGTAAATATGTACCTTTTCCTTTGACATGCTGCAGCTGCACGGTATCACAGCCTCAGTATTTCGCGCAGGAGAACAAAGATGACTGTCACCCTTGGAATCAACGGTTTCGGACGAATTGGACGCGCGACACTCGCTTATATTGCCGAAAGCGCCCGCAACGACGTACAGGTCGTCAAAGTGAATGCCACTGGCCCGATTGAGACCGCCGCGCACCTGATGCGATACGACAGCATCCATGGCCGCTTCGCTGGCACCATCACCACCGAGGGTGATCAGATGGATATGGGCCGTGGCCCCATCAAGATGTTCTCAACCTATGACCCGCGTGAGCTGGACTGGTCGGGATGCGACGTGGTTCTGGAATGCACCGGCAAATTCAACGATGGCGAAAAAGCCGGCGTGCATCTTGAGCAAGGCGCGAAATCAGTGCTGATCTCGGCTCCGGCCAAAAACGTCCAGAAAACGATCGTGTACGGCGTCAATCACCGCGATTTGACGGATGGCGACCGAATGATTTCGAACGGGTCCTGCACCACCAATTGCCTTGCGCCTTTGGCAAAGGTCTTGGACGAAGCGATCGGCATCGAGCGTGGGATCATGACCACGATCCACTCCTATACCGGGGATCAACCAACGCTGGACCGCCGCCATAAGGATTTGTACCGCGCACGCGCTGCTGCGATGGCGATGATCCCAACGTCGACTGGCGCGGCAAAAGCACTTGGCGAAGTGCTGCCGCAACTAAAGGGCCGTCTTGATGGAACCGCAATGCGGGTGCCGACGCCGAATGTATCTGCGGTCGATCTGACCTTTGAGGCCAAGAAAGATGTCACCGTCGAAGAGGTGAACGAGGCTGTGCGCACGGCTGCGCTTGGCCATATGGGCGCGGTTCTGGCTTATGATCCCGAACCAAAGGTCTCGATCGACTTTAATCACACTGTTCAAAGCTCGATTTTCGCGCCGGACCAGACCAAAGTTGTCGGCGGTCGCACGGTGCGGGTTCTGGCATGGTATGACAATGAATGGGGGTTCTCGGCGCGGATGGCCGATGTTGCGGGCGCGATGGGACGTTTGCTGCACTAATCCCACTACGATTTTAAACAAAAGCCCGGACTGCATCGCGCAGATCCGGGTTTTTCTTTTTGGTCCGCTCCGCATCCCCTCTTGTGTCCTGCGCGCCAATTTGAACAGGATGGCGCCGAAGGATCAGGAGGCGCGACCAACATGACGACAAAAATTGCACTTTGGCTGGTTGCCGCAATTGTCGCACTTTTTGTGGCCGACGCCTTTGTTTTAAACTGGGGACTGCCTGTGATTTTTGGCCGTCTTATGATTTCTGTTCTCGATTGGGTCGCCTTCTGGCATTAAGCTGACGATAGCGTCCAGATTACATCTTCCATTTTGGACAGAGATCAACTAAATCGCAGTTGTGTTAGCGTTAACAGAGAGCAGCGTGGACCTGCGCGCCTCACCAACGATTCAAGGGGAATTTCCATGACCGTAAAAGTCGCCATTAATGGATTCGGACGTATTGGCCGAAATGTACTTCGGGCTTTGATTGAAAACGGCCGCACCGATATCGAAGTGGTTGCAATCAACGATCTGGGGCCGGTTGAGACCAATGCCCACCTTTTGCAATATGATAGTGTTCATGGCCGTTTCCCGCAGGAAGTTACCTCGGGCGATAGCTGGATCGATGTTGGCCGTGGCCAGATCGAAGTCACAGCGATCCGCAACCCTGCTGATCTGCCTTGGGCCGATGTTGATATTGTGCTGGAATGTACCGGCATATTTACCTCGAAAGAGAAATGTCAGGCACATCTGGATAACGGCTCGTCCCGCGTGCTGATCTCGGCGCCCGGCAGCGATGCGGACCAAACCATCGTTTATGGTGTGAATGACAGCGTTCTGACCGCAGAAGACATTATTGTCTCGAACGCGTCCTGCACCACAAACTGCCTCGCACCCGTGGCAAAAGTCCTTCAGGACGGGATCGGTATTGAACGCGGGTTCATGACCACGATCCACTCTTATACTGGCGACCAGCCGACGCTGGATACCATGCATAAAGACCTCTACCGCGCCCGCGCGGCGGCGATGAACATGATCCCGACCTCGACCGGAGCGGCCCGCGCGGTTGGTTTGGTTCTGCCTGAGCTGAACGGCAAAATGGATGGCGTTGCGATCCGTGTGCCGACGCCGAATGTCTCGGTTGTGGACCTGACCTTTGAAGCATCGCGCGAAACCACGGTTGATGAGATCAATGACCTGATGCGCGCAGCGGCCTCAGGCCCGCTGAAAGGCATTCTTGGCATTGCTGAAAAGCCGCTGGTCTCGTCCGATTTCAACCACGACCCGCACAGCTCGACCCTGGCGACCGACCAAACCAAAGTTATGGACGGCAAAATGTGCCGAGTGCTGAGCTGGTACGACAATGAATGGGGCTTCTCGAACCGGATGCTGGATACAGCAGTCGCAATGGGTAAATTCCTTTAAAATATTGGGTTTCCCGGCGCTTCGCGCCGCGACCCGCGGGGGGATAAATCCCCCCGCACCCCCCTTTTTATTGGGGCAGGGCCCCAAACCCCGGAAATTTTGGCACATTCACAATAACGATTGAGTGTCATGCTCTCGTTGCCAAATCTCGGACAAATGCGCCCAAAGGGGCTGCTATCCCTCGCGTCTTCCTTCGGCCATTGCTAAGACGAAGAGGACGTATTTTCACCGCAAGGAGCTGTTTGAATGAGCTGGAAAACCCTCGATGATATGGATCTGGCGGGCAAGATTGTTTTGACCCGTGTGGATATCAACGTGCCTGTCGATGGCGGCAAAGTTACGGACGCCACGCGGATCGAGCGGATTGTTCCCACGATCAAAGACATTCTTGCAAAAGGCGGCACCCCGGTGATGCTCGCGCATTTTGGCCGCCCGAAAGGCAAACCAAACCCAGAGATGAGCCTGCGCATCACCGTGCCAACACTTGAAGAAAAACTGGGCAGCGCGGTGACCTTTATCGAGATGCCATCGCGCGACGCGTTGGACGCCCTGCCCGAAGGGTCGGTGGTTCTGATCGAAAACACGCGCTTTACCCCAATGGAAGAAGCCAATGATCCGCAAATGGCGGGCTTTCTGGCCTCGCTTGGCGACATCTATTGCAACGATGCGTTTTCAGCGGCACACCGCGCCCATGCCTCGACCGAGGGCGTGGCAAAATTGCTGCCATCCTGCGCAGGCCGTTTGATGCAAGCCGAGCTGAGCGCGCTGGACGCGGCCCTTGGCAACCCAGAGCGCCCGGTTGTGGCGGTTGTTGGCGGCGCGAAAGTGTCGACCAAATTGGACCTTTTGGGCAACCTCGTGTCAAAAACCGATCACATCGTTATTGGCGGCGGCATGGCCAATACATTCCTTGCCGCGCAAGGCATCGCGGTAGGAAAATCGCTCTGCGAACATGATCTGGCAGACACCGCACTGGCCATTTTCGAAAAGGCAAAAGCGGCTGGCTGCACCATTCACCTACCAAAAGATATCGTTGTGGCCCGTGAGTTTGCCGCCAACGCGCCAAGCGAGACCTTGCCCGCCGATGCCTGCCCTGAGGACGCAATGATCCTGGACGCCGGCCCTGAAACTGTCGCGGCCCTGACCGAGGTCTTTGCCAGCGCAAAAACGCTGATTTGGAATGGCCCGCTAGGCGCGTTTGAAATCCCGCCCTTTGACATGGCGACAAATGCCGCAGCCAAGGCCGCTGCGGATCTGACAACGTCCGGCACCCTGACCTCGGTCGCCGGTGGCGGCGATACGGTTGCCGCGTTGAACCAAGCGGGCGCAGCAGAGGCCTTCACTTATATTTCGACCGCTGGCGGCGCTTTCCTTGAATGGATGGAGGGCAAAACCCTGCCCGGCGTTGCCGCACTGGAAGGCTAAGCGCTACCAGTATTCTATCCTTGCACAGAACAAGGCGGATGAGGTTTCATAGCCTGATCCGCCTTTTTCATTTTTGACCAAAGGATATTTTCAATGCGTTTCTCACGGTTTTTCTCTGCCACGGCTCTTGCCACAACCCTTGCCCTTCCCGCCGCCGCCACACCCGTGACGATCTGGGATCTCTTTACAATCGACCGTCTGGCCAACCTTTCCGCGCAATGGGTCGTGGCGGGCCTCCGCTCGGTTGTGGATGTGACCTATACCCATATGGATGTGCGCCCGCTTGAGGGGCGGATGATCCTGACGGGCCTTGAGATCACCGAACGAAACGCATTTGGCGCGCCCTGCACGGTCAGCGTTGACCGCGCCGTTCTGACCTCCGCGCCGCTTGATCAGTTGCTTTATGCAGGTATGCGGGCCGAGTTTATCGGGCTCACGGCCAGTCGCGATTGCCTTGATGGCGATGTGGTGCAGATGCTGGAAATGATTGGCGCGAATGATCTAAGCCTTGAAAGCGCGGGGTTTGATCTGGCCTATACGATGTCCGACGCCTCGGGCCGGTTCAGTTTCCACGCCAACATTCCCGATCTTGCGCAGCTGCGCGGTCAGGCCAATCTGTCCTATCTGGCCTTCGATGCCTTCGAAGAAGAACCGATCTTTGACATTGAGTCTGCCGAAGTTGAATTGGTCGACCAAGGGCTTTGGGCCATTGCAGGGGGGCAAATTCCACCGCAAGTTTTGAACCCAGCACTGCTGGCGCAAATGCTGCGTGATGAATTGCTCAGCGAGGATAGCGCCCCCGCGGCCCCACCTCCAGAAACGCCAACCGACGATAAAGGCCCAAGCGAGGCCCCCTCCCCCGCGCCAAGCCAAGATCCTGAATGGGCCTCGGCGCAGCAATTAAGCCAAGAGCTGATCACCGAAGCCGCGAATGCTATGGCCGAATTTGCAGAGAGCCCAGGCCGCGTCGCAATCTCGTTTTCGCCAGAGGCGCCCGTCCGGCTGAATGAAGACACGTTCGAGCTCTTCGACCAGTTCGAAAGCTTTGCGTATATCATGCGCCCCGAAATCACTCTTGGCGCGCCCGACCTGCCAACCCGCCTGACGGGTGAAGATCTGGACGCGATTTCGACTTGGCTGGATGGCGGCGAGGTCGAAATCTCGGATGAAGATCACCTGCGCTTTGCCACAGCTTTGGCAACCGGTGTTGGCGCGCCGCGTGATACCGCGCTTGCGATTGAACTTCTGACGCCGCTTCTTGAAACGGGCGATGACGCCGCGCTGGCTCTGGCGATGGACAATCTAGACGCGCTGGATGCCGGATTTGCCTATCAGATCACTCTGTCAGCCGCCGCTCAGGGCAGCATCGCCGCCTTCCGCCGACTTGATCAATTAGAAGCCGCGCTTCAGGCCGAGGACATGATCGAGATTCAGATGGGCTTTGCTGACAATATTGATGAACCGACCGGGACCGAGACCGCCATCGAGCTTCGAGACCGCGCTTATGCACATTTGACGGGGCGTGGTGAAACACGGAACTACCTTATCTCTTATGCGTTGGCGACACTGGCCCTTGCCAATGGCGATGCAGGCGCGCGGACAATTTTGGACGAGATTAACGCCATGGCGGACCGCGCAGGGGACGAAGACGCAGGCGCATGGGCGGAGGCCATCGGCCAAGCGCAGGCAGCAGCCTCAGAAATCTGGTTCGATCGCTTCTAAACCGCTCAAAAACCAGCCAAAACCGGCGGGCATTTGCCCCCGGTTAGGGCATATGTATATGTTAGCGTTACCACAATTGCAGCCCTGCATACGCTGTCCTAAGACCTGAGACGTGGCCACAAGGCCAAAACGATCAGACCTTTACTTAAGGACACTCCTCCATGCCAAATCCCGAACAGACGACCCGCATCGAAACCGGTCAGGGCTTTATTGCCGCGCTTGACCAATCTGGCGGATCGACACCCAAGGCGCTGCGTCTTTACGGGATTGAAGAGGATGAGTACGGATCAGAACAAGATATGTTCGACCTCATTCACAAAATGCGCTCGCGCATTGTGAAGTCCCCCGCGTTCACCGGCGACCGCGTTCTTGGCGCCATCCTTTTTGAAATGACGATGGATCGGGACATTGACGGCAAACCAACTGCAAAATTCCTGTGGGAAGATAAAGGCGTTGTTCCCTTCCTGAAGGTCGATAAGGGCCTTTTGCCGGAAGAAAACGGCGTTCAGTTGCTGAAAGACATGCCAGAGCTTGACGCGCTTTGCGAACGCGCCGTTGCAAATGGCGTTTATGGCACCAAAATGCGCTCGGTTATCTCGGCGGCAAATGCTGACGGGATCAAAGCCGTTGTTGATCAGCAATTTGATGTTGGTCTGCAAATTCTAAGCCATGGATTGATGCCGATCATCGAACCAGAAGTGACCATCACCATCGCCGACAAAGCCGAGGCTGAAGATATGCTTCGCGACGCTATTTTGGCGCGTCTGGATGCATTAGAAGATGGCACCAGGGTTATGCTGAAGCTTTCGCTGCCCGAAGTGGAAAACGAATATAAGCCGCTGATCGATCATCCGAATGTCTTGAAAGTTGTGGCGCTGTCCGGCGGCTATGACCGGGACGAAGCCAACAGCCGCTTGTCTAAGCAGACTGGCATGATCGCCAGCTTTAGCCGCGCCCTGACTGAAGGGTTAAGCGACAAGCAATCCGATAGCGACTTTGACACAGTTCTGGACACAGCCGTGCAAGCCATTCGCGACGCGTCGGTGGCTGGCTAATTCCAGCCACAACATATTGATTCTTTTTCTCGAATCAGGGGATTCCCTTTTTGATTCGAATGTGCGATTCTCTGTCTCAGCCCCCCGCTAAATGAGGGGGCAGTTGAGGCAGAGACATGCAAAAAAAGCGTTCGATATCCGGGCTATTCCTCCCCTTTGCGCTGCTCTTTGTGGGCGCCTATTTCACCTTCGCGGCCGTGCAAGGGGATTTTGGCCTGTTCCGCCGCATTCAGATTGAGGCTGAACGGGATGTCTATCGGGCAGAGCTGGACGCGCTACAGTCTGAGACACGCGAAATGGCGCTGCTGACGCAGCGCATGTCAGACAGCTATCTGGATCTGGATTTGCTGGAAGAACAAGCGCGTAGTCAGCTTGGATATTTGCGCGCCGATGAAGTTGTGCTTCCCTAATTGATGTCCTCACCATCGGCAGGGCCGCAGAATTGTGCCGTGGCCGCCACCCGGTTCAGGCCCTGAAACGGCTGTTCCGCGTATCCCCCCATGTTGTCTGATCCGGCCAATGCCGCGCGTTCAATCCTTATCTGGCCACAAGAGGGCAATCCCTTTTTACAGACGGAATGAGCAGAAGGCGCGACCTTGATTAGGTCACGTCAGAGCATGCATTAGGCAAAAAAACCTGGGTCAAAACCGGCCTTTGCCCCCAGTTGCATCATTTGTTGAAATCTCTTGGTGATTTTCCAACTCAGCTCTGATAGAAGATAGTTTAATACTAAACTATTTATGAAAACCGGAGGATAGGTTCGCATGGCTGCACGCAAATCGACCGCGAAAAAAGCTGCAAAACCAAATGTTTCCGCCGAAGAGCTTCTGACTTATTACCGCGAAATGCTGCTGATCCGCAGATTCGAGGAAAAGGCCGGTCAGCTTTACGGCATGGGTCTGATCGGGGGCTTTTGCCACCTTTATATCGGACAGGAAGCGGTTGTTGTCGGTCTGGAGGCCGCGACAAAAGAGGGTGACAAACGCATCACCTCTTATCGCGACCACGGACATATGCTGGCATGCGGGATGGATCCCAAAGGCGTGATGGCCGAGCTGACGGGCCGCGAAGGCGGCTATTCGAAAGGCAAAGGCGGCTCGATGCATATGTTCTCGAAAGAGAAGCATTTCTACGGCGGCCACGGCATCGTTGCCGCGCAAGTGCCGCTTGGTGCAGGTCTCGCCTTTTCTGACAAGTATAAAGGCAATGACAATGTGACCTTCACCTATTTCGGTGACGGCGCTGCCAACCAAGGTCAGGTCTATGAGAGCTTCAACATGGCGGCGATCTGGAAACTTCCCGTAATTTTCGTCATCGAGAACAACCAATATGCGATGGGCACCAGTCAGGCCCGTTCAACCTCGACCCCAGATATCTACACACGCGGTGAAGCTTTTGGCATTCCCGGTGAAACTGTTGACGGGATGGACGTTCTGGCCGTGAAAGCCGCCAGCGAAAAGGCCGTTGCCCACTGCCGCGCTGGAAAAGGCCCCTACATTCTTGAGGTCAAAACTTATCGCTATCGCGGCCACTCGATGTCGGACCCGGCCAAGTACCGGACCCGCGAAGAAGTTCAGAAGATGCGCGAAGAGCGGGATGCAATCGAAGGCGTTCGCCAGATGCTGCTGACCGGCAATCACGCCTCTGAGGAAGACCTCAAGGCCATCGATAAAGAGATCAAGGCCGTCGTGAATGAGGCGGCTGAGTTCTCAAAAGAAAGCCCAGAGCCCGCGTTGGATGAACTCTGGACCGATATTTACGCCTGAAGGGGAGATTTGACTAATGGCAACTGAAATTCTCATGCCCGCGCTCTCTCCGACGATGGAGGAAGGCACACTGGCCAAATGGCTGGTGAAAGAGGGCGACACAATTGAATCCGGCATGATCATGGCCGAAATTGAAACCGACAAGGCGACGATGGAATTCGAAGCTGTAGATGAGGGCACAATGGGCCCCATTCTTGTGGCGGAAGGCACCGAAGGCGTGAAAGTAAACACCGCCATCGCCATTCTGCTAGAAGAAGGCGAAGATGCCAACGCTGTGCCTGCCACAGCCCCGGCTGCCGAAGCTGCTGCACCAGTTGAGGCCGAAGCGCCTGTTGCAGCCGCACCTGCCGCTGCCGCCGCACCAGTGATCAGCGTCAATCTTGAACCTGATTATCCCGAAGGCACCGCAATGAAGACCCAAACGGTCCGCGAAGCGCTGCGTGACGGGATGTCCGAAGAGATGCGCCGCGACGAAAACGTGTTCTTGATGGGCGAAGAAGTCGCTGAATATCAAGGCGCGTATAAGATCAGCCAAGGTATGCTGGACGAGTTTGGCGACAAACGCGTCATCGACACGCCAATTACCGAGCACGGCTTTGCCGGGATCGCAGTGGGCGCATCATTTGGCGGTCTGAGACCCATTGTCGAATTCATGACCTTCAACTTCGCGATGCAGGCGATTGACCAGATCATCAACTCGGCAGCCAAGACACTTTATATGTCTGGTGGTCAGATGGGCGCACCTATGGTGTTCCGCGGCCCGAACGGTGCAGCCGCCCGCGTGGGCGCGCAGCACAGTCAGGATTACGCCGCTTGGTACGCGCAAATTCCCGGTCTGAAAGTGGTCATGCCCTATTCGGCATCTGACTATAAAGGCCTGATGAAAACCGCGATCCGTGACCCTAACCCAGTGATTTTCTTGGAAAATGAGATCCTTTATGGTCGCTCGGGCGAAGTTCCGGACCTTGAGGATTACACGGTTCCTTTTGGCAAGGCCCGCATCTGGCGCGAGGGCAGCGATGTCACCATCGTCAGCTTTGGCATCGGCATGCAATACGCGTTGGAAGCCGCTGATAAATTGGCCGAAGACGGCATCTCGGCGGAAGTGGTCGACCTGCGCACCTTGCGCCCGCTCGATTACGACACGGTTTTGGCTTCGGTCATGAAAACCAACCGCTGCGTCACCGTCGAGGAAGGGTTCCCTGTGGCATCTATCGGCAACCACTTGTCGGCAGTCATCATGGAGCGCGCATTCGATTACCTCGATGCGCCAGTGATCAATTGCACAGGCAAAGACGTTCCGATGCCCTATGCGGCCAACCTTGAAAAACACGCATTGGTGACCACGGATGAGGTCGTCGCTGCTGTGAAACAAGTGACCTATCGGTAAATGGAGGTTCTGGGCCGAGATCCCGTGACGGAATGCTATCGCGTCAAACTGGAGGTCGCTGACCACCACGTGACCGCGATGGTGCCTGAACGGCTGGCCGCGTCCCGCGCGCGTCTGATCCCGGCCCGTCCCACCCACCAGGCGGCTTACGTCTGGATTGCCGAGAATGAACGCAACATCAAAGCCGCAGTGACGCATCTCGTCCGCGGCGACGGCAGCCCCAAGGCGCCGTTTGACCAAATTACTCTTGCAGTAGAGGAATGTTGAAATGCCGACAGAAATCCTGATGCCCGCGCTTTCTCCGACAATGGAAGAAGGCACGCTGGCAAAATGGCTGGTAAAAGAAGGCGATGAAGTATCGTCTGGCGATCTTTTGGCCGAGATCGAAACTGATAAAGCAACCATGGAATTTGAAGCGGTCGATGACGGTGTCGTCGGCAAAATTCTGGTGGCAGAAGGCAGCGAAGGTGTGAAAGTAAACACGCCCATCGCCGTACTTTTGGAAGATGGTGAAAGCGCTGATGATATCGGTGCCACACCCGCAGCGGCCCCTGCTGCCGCAGCAGCGCCAGCAGACGCGGCCCCAGCCGCAGCGCCCGCTGCCGCCGCAGCCCCTGCCCCGGCAGCACCTGCATCTGCCGATGGCAGCCGTATTTTTGCGTCGCCTTTGGCGCGCCGAATTGCTGCGCAAAAAGGTATTGATCTGGCTGGGATCACCGGCTCTGGCCCGCATGGCCGGATCGTAAAAGCCGATGTCGAAAACGCCCAGGCCGCGCCCGCCGCAGCCGCAGCGCCTGCCACAGCCGCAGCGCCAGCCCCTGCTGCCGCAGCCGCACCAACTGGCCCTTCGACCGATGTGGTTCTCAAAACCTACGCAGATCGCGATTTCGAAGAAGTCTCGCTCGACGGGATGCGCAAAACCATTGCCGCACGTCTTTCCGAAGCCAAGCAAACCATCCCGCATTTCTACCTGCGCCGGGATATCAAGCTGGACGCTCTGCTCAAATTCCGCTCGACGCTTAACAAGCAACTCGAAGCGCGTGGCGTAAAGCTGTCGGTCAATGACTTCATCATTAAGGCCGTTGCAAATGCGCTTCAGCAAGTGCCGGAATGTAATGCAGTTTGGGCCGGTGACAGGGTCTTGCAACTGAAAACATCTGATGTTGCCGTTGCGGTTGCAATTGAAGGCGGTCTCTTCACGCCCGTCTTGCAAGATGCTGATCAGAAATCACTTTCTACGCTTTCTGCACAAATGAAGGACCTTGCCGGCCGTGCACGGGAACGCAAATTGGCACCGCATGAGTACCAAGGCGGCACCTTTGCAATTTCTAACCTCGGCATGTTTGGCATCGACAATTTCGACGCCATCGTGAACCCGCCCCATGCTGGCATTCTGGCCGTTGGCGCAGGGAAAAAGCAGCCTGTTGTTGGCGATGATGGCGAGCTGACGGTTGCCACCGTGATGTCGGTGACCATGTCTGTTGACCACCGCGTGATTGATGGGGCGCTTGGTGCGAACCTTCTGAACGCAATTGTCGACAATCTAGAAAATCCGGTTGCAATGCTGGCCTAAGCCAGACGCCACAAACGCAAAAAAGGGCCCCTTTCGGGGCCCTTATCTATTCAAATCTCAGTTTTTTAGCTGACCGAGCCGGGAACGATTTGGTTCATCGACATGGCCGGCTGATCACAACCCGCTTCGCCCACGATCCGGGCAGGAACACCAGCCACGGTCTTGCAGCTTGGCACTTCGTGCAACACCACGGACCCTGCCGCGATACGGCTGCATTCGCCAATACGGATATTGCCCAGCACCTTGGCTCCCGCGCCGATCAAAACCCCATCCGCGATTTTCGGATGACGATCCTCTTCTTCCTTGCCGGTCCCGCCAAGCGTCACCGAATGCAGCATCGAGACATTGTCCCCAACCACAGCCGTCTCGCCCACAACGATAGAATGCGCGTGGTCGATCATAATGCCTTTGCCAATCTTGGCAGCGGGGTGAATATCAACACCAAACATCTCGGAAATACGCATTTGCACAAAATAGGCGAAATCCTTGCGCCCTTGTTGCCAAAGCCAATGCCCAACGCGGTAGGCTTGGATCGCCTGAAAGCCTTTGAAATAAAGCAAGGGCTGCAAGAACCGATTGCACGCCGGGTCGCGGTCATTCACGGCAACAATATCAGCGCGCGCGGCGGCGCCAATCGATGGATCATCGGCAAAAGCCTCGTCGGCAATCTCACGGATCAACTGCTCGGACATCTCCGACGATGCCAGCTTTTGCGCCATGCGGTAGGCCAAAGCCGATTCAAGCGAGCCATGATGCAGGATACAGGCATGGACCAGCCCGCCCAAAAGCGGCTCTTTTGCAATTGCCTCTTCTGCTTCGCGTGTGATGCGGTTCCAGACCGGATCAAGTTCGGCCAGATTACTGCGGGTCTTTGCCATGACGTTCTCCTGCTTGTCAGGTCTTCCCTTAATACACCAGATAGGAAGGCAAGACCAAGATCAAAGCAGTGATGACAAAGATAACAAATATTTATGCTAAATCCGGGATCGTGAGGTTGAGGTAATGAACAGCAAGACGCACCGTGCCGCCCGCAAAATCACCGCCATTTGCCGTTAGAACTAAGGGCGTTTGCGCCCAAACGACATAAGGGTTTGCCGGTCCATTCACCCACGAGTTTTGGGCAAGACCCAAACCATTGCCAAAAATGTCATCGGTCGTGCCATCCCCAAGGCGCCAATCGGTAAGCGTGCCGGTGATTGCATCGCTCACGCGGCCCGTCACGCCAAACACCAGCGCACGGGCCGGAAATTCAAGGCTCGTGCTATGTGTCGCGCCCGCGCCAAGCGTTTCGTCCGCCTCAATGCTTTGTATTTGCAGACCCGCACCGCCGGGCGTCACGGTCACGCCGCCCCCGCGCCAGTCAGACCCATCATGCAAATCGGTTGTGCCTGTCTCGGTCACAAAAGCCCGCCAGCCTTTTTGCGGCGTGAAAAACACCCAGCCGCCATTCACATATTGCGCAACTTCGCCGTCATGCCCGGCCCAGTCATTCACAGCAAAAGACGGAACGCCGAAACATTCGCCCTCCAAAACCGTCAGGGGAGGCGTCGTAAGGCTGCGAGAGCGCAAACGCAGCTGCACCATGCCATCCAAACGCTGCAAAGCGTCATTTACGGTCACATGTTTTTGCGCCTGACTTGCAGCAAGCAAAGGCAGGGTCAGGTTGTTTGTATCAGTCATTGATTTCGATCCTTGCAAAGGGTCCAGGGCCGAATTGCGCCGAGATTTGCGCAACATCGATTGTATAGGGCAGTGTCACGCCATCAGCGGCGGCCTGCGTGTCGGAGTAGGTGTAGCTGGGCGTGCCGACCGTCACTTCGCGCTGAAGCCCGCTGCCATCGCGGATCTGCACAAGATAGCTTTCGGTGTCTTCGCCAAGCGGAACCTCGGTGCCTTGCCAGCTATCGCCATCAATCCGGGTGCGCCTGATCCACGAAATCTCGCGCCCGGTGCCATCATGTCTTGCTCGAAGATGCGCGGGCGAATAGGGCCTTAGCCCCACCCCATCAAATGCAATCTGCACATGGGTATAGCTGTCGTGATCATAAGACTTCGCCGCCTGCCCAATCCGGTAATGCCGCTCTAGCCCCCGCGCCGATAACGCCATTTCAATCTGGCCCGGACGCCCGTCCAGAAGCACGAAGAGCGAGCCTACCGGCCAATCCTCGGGCATGATCCCATCCGATCCCGCTTGGCCGCGCAACCTCAGGGATATGTCCCACACATCCTCTTCGATCAGGACAGCATCGGCAAATTGGATCACCTCCCAATTTGCGCCATCCCCATCACCAATCGCAGCAACATTCGCGCCGTTCAGCACATCCTCCATCGCGGCCGAGCTGAGCGTGCCGGTACTCATCCGCACCCGAACTGCCGCGCCGCGATCCCAGCTTCCGGGATTTGCGGCAAAGAGTGGCGTTTCCAAAACACCAACCGCGCTGACCACATCAAAAAGCCGGTTCAAGGAATACCCGCTGTCTGTTGGCGCAGAATACACCGCCACCTGCCCCGGCCACGGCTCGGCCGCGATGGCCATATGAGGGGCATGAGGGACTTCATCGCCAGTCAACAAAGGCAGGTCCATGAAAACAGGCGAGACCGGCACGGGGGCCACGAAAGGCTCCAGCGTGACAGCTTCCTCGATAGTATCGGATGGCTCATAGAGCGCCATTTCGGTTCGAACTGCTTCGACCTTGATGGCGCCCTTATCCTCGAACTGGTCAATCCGCCAAGTCGACCCATCCTCCATTTCAACAACTGACCCAGCGCCAAGGTCGTGACGCGAGGGCGGCAGTGAAAATCCAACGCTGTCTCGCGCAACGCGCGCCTCGGCCAGCCATCGCTCGGCAATCGCGCGCCCTTCTGCTTGCGTCAGCACCAAAGGCAGATCGCTTTGACTAATCCCGTCTTCCCCGTCATCCGGGAAAATAGCCTCAGCGACGCGCGCCTCATAAGCCCCTGCCGCTTCGACATGAGAAAGACGCACCCGCCCCACCATATCCGCCTTCGGACTGCGCGTGGAAACAGGCGAGACCGCGCCCTCATCATCCTCGGCAAAGCGATCGGCATCAATCACACCATCCGCCAGCCCTGTACGGGACCGGAAGACAAGCATGCCCTCCCGCTCGATCGCCTCAAACCCATAGGCCAGCATCAAAGGCTGCAGCCGGGCCCGCGCGCTTTCAACGTCAGATGAAGCAAAGCCACGGACAAACCCGTAAAGCTCTGAAACATCGTAGGAAAAAACGCCGGCCTCTTCACAAATTTCGGCAACGACATCCGCCAAAGGCTGCGCGCCCATGCGCCCAGACATCCAATGCCCGCGGGCATGGTTCTCGCCATCGCTCCAAAGCTCTTGGTTGTTGGGAAACGCAGGCCATGGCCGCGCATCCCATGCCCAGACATAAGCATGATCCATATCCAGCATCGGCCCCCCGTATACGTCTGAGACCGGGTTGTTCTCTGGATCAGCCCAATACCCCAACATCGCGCGTAGATATTGCATCTGGATCAAGTCATCGCGGCGCCCATTTGAAAAATAGGGAAGCGACGATTCAGAACTTTTGGGATCCAAAAATTTGTTCGGCTGGTTTGTCCCCTTTTCAATAGCCGCGCAGCCCAGCTCGGTAAATCGCAGCGGCTTTAGCCCCGGCTCCCAAGCGCTTTCGCCGTTAAGCACTTCAAAACGGATTTCTGATATTTGCTGCACCGCCCCGACGGGTGAAGTCGGGGTAGATCCGTTTATCCCTAAGCGCAGCCGCCACCCTTTCGCATCGCTTGGAATTCCAGAGGTTCCGGGAAACGAGTCAGGATAGATCTGCAACACATCCTCAACCCAACCATCAGCAACGGTAAGCCCCTGCCAGATTGCGACCGTTTTAAAACCAGCATGATTGCCATCGGCATCAAGGTAAACCAGCCACAATTTGTACCGATGCGGGTGGCCGTCGCTTGGCTCGGAAAGAAGCCGCGTCCGGATCGAAACCTCAATGGCTTGGTCCTTAATGATCGGCCGCCAGCCGCGCTCTGTCGTGATTTTGTATTCATCCGAAACCTGAAGCACATCGCCTTCAATGGGATCAAAGACATAGTCAACACTTGCAAACTGATCGATCGTATCAGCACCTGCCAATTCGTCCTCATCGTAATTTGCGTTGACCAACCAATAAGTTTGATCCGCAAAATTCCAGTCATATTGGCGCACGCCGTTTACGGTCAGTTGGGTAAGCTTCGTGCCGCCGCGCCGATCAATATGCCTGTTTAGCCACCAGCCAGAGATATCCTTGTAGCGAAATGTCCAGTCTTCCGCATATGTCCCGTCGGTGATCTCGGTCCGTTTCTGGGCCTCACGCGCAGTAGAAGATGCATAGAACCAGTCAAACCCTTCCCCTCCCTCGATATTCGCCATGAGGTAATCAAGATTGTAGATCGCGCCATAGCCAATATCCGCATGATCGCGACCATCGCGCCAATCTGAAAGCGGCATGTAATTATCGATACCAATGAAATCGATATTGGCATCCGCCCATAGGGGATCGAGGTGAAAATACACATCACCGGTCCCATCTTGCGGATGATAGCCAAAATATTCTGACCAATCAGCGGCATAAGACAACTTTGCATCCGGCAACAAAGCCCGCACTTCAGCGGCCAGATCGACGAAGGCCCGTACGGCAGGAAAACCAAGCACATCCCGCAATTGTGTCAGGCTGCGCATCTCAGAGCCAATACAAAAACTCTCAACCCCACCTGCCGCCGCGCAGAGCGCTGCATTGTGAAGAACAAACCGCCTATAGCTCCATTCAGACGGCCCAGTATAAGTGACCGTGCTACCCAGGACTGAAAAGTCACTGGCGGCGGCGGTACCAAAGAATGCGGCAACCTCATTGGCAGCCGCCGCCGTTTTGTCGGGTGTGCCACTAATGCCCGGTGCTTTTTCTCCGGTAATCCGCCCCCGCCACGGCAACGCAGCTTGTTCGCCCGTATCGCTCCACGGATCCGGCAACCCACTGCCCTCAAGGATTTCCATCAGCAGGAACGGATAGAACATTACATCCTGCCCAGCGTCATTCATCGCCTGAATGGCCTCGATGACAGACTGATCCGTAGGCGTTCCTCCATAGATTGCACGCCCATCAACTTCGGCGATGACCTCAGCCGTACTGCGGTCTAGGCCAGCAACGCGCCACGGCATGCCAGTGCCATCAAATTGGCTTTGCTCGACCTTCGGCTTAACCAAACAGTGCCCTGCGCGCAAATCATCGCCAAACCAGCTGACGATCAAAGACACCGCCCCACAATTGGGCATCTCACCTTGCAAATTGCCCAGCGACACAAGGAAGTCGGCCTCGCCATTCGCCGTATTGATATTGGCCGTCCCGGTTTTCCCAAATCCGTAGCTATACGTGACCGGTGTGGTTGCCAGAGCATACTCCCCCGTTCCCGGCATCATCGCCACACCTCGGACGGCTTCAGACGGCTGAGGGACCGTATCCAGCAGCGCAGGTTGGGCATGACGAATAACTTCAAAGGAAAGCTGTGGCACGCGGTTGCCAAATTGCGTCAAGTCAAGATCCTCGATCACCACATAGGCAATGCCGCGATAGGCGGGCACTTCTCCTGCGCCTTCAACCGCTTCCATCTTGGGGTCGGGCATCTGATCATCAGTGCCGCGATAAACGCGCATAACCAGATCTTCTTTGGCAATCTCGGCCCCATCGGCCCAAACCCGCCCGACACGCGTAATCTCGCCCTCGCAAAGCGCGAGGGCCAAGTTAATTGAATATGAGTAATTTGCAGTTTTCGGCTGCGCAGGTGCGCCTTTGCCGCCCCCCGTCACTGTCACGTTTTCCTGAAACCGTGTGGCCCAGATTACTTGACCACCCAAGCGCATTTGCCCGTGCAACCGCGCAACTGTCGCCCCCTCTGAGGCGCCGGTTACGCGAAAACGATCAATGCGGCCTTGTTCGACGACATCCGAGCCTGCACCCAGAAGCCGCTGATCGATTACTCTGCCAATTGTTGCCCCTACGGCTCGGCCAAGCACAGCGCCCGTAAGGCCCAAAAAGGTGCCAGAAGACAGGCCGCCCACGGCAGCGCCGGCAGCTGATAAAAGTATCGTGGCCATGGTTTATGTCCTTTCGGGAAACGCGAAACGGGCGACGATGCGCCGTTCCCAGGGCGGTGTCAGGGCGCTTTCGACAACCCCGTGCCCGCTATAGGCATGGATAAAACGAGCGTCCGAGCCGGTTACGGATTGAAGTCCCAAATGCTTCGCAACGCTTTGCTTACGCATCCGAAAAAGCAACACATCCCCCGGGGCCTCTTCAGCCAATGGTTTATGAATCATATGCCGGCGCGCCGCGCGCCAAAGGCGTTCATCGCCCTCAGGCTCGGACCAGTCGCGCGTATATGGTGGAACGGCCTCAGGCTCTCCACCCAAGACCTCACGCCACACACCGCGCAAGAGCCCAAGGCAATCGCAACCGGCCCCCTTGACCGAGCTTTGATGAACATAGGGCGTTCCAAGCCAGCCACGCGCCGCGTCTACAAAAAGATTCATCGCAGACTCCCCCCGTTATTTGTCCCCGCATCACGGGCCGGATACGCCGTTAGCCAATCATCGCCGGGGATGTCAGGGAACCCTTGGAAATTCACGATATTTGCAAATTTCAAACGGCAAGTTTCCATCCGTTTGTCGCAGCCGGGGTCAAGACGCAAAAGATCGCCGGGTTGAATATCTGCGCGCAGTTCTTCCCAAATCTCGACCAAACGCTCTCCGCCCACGTAACGATCATTCTTGATCACCGCGACCAACCCTTTCGCCGCACCGCTTAGAACCGTTATACGCCCGCGTTCAAACCAGCGCGGCTCGAAACTATCCAATCCTTCGAACACAAAGACCCGCGCCTCTTCTATCCGGTCCGCGCCCTGCTCGGCACTGTATCCAGGGGTTTTGGTGTCAAATTTGCAGGCTTTGTCCCCCAAAATCGCAGAGCAAGGCGACTGGTACAAACGCCCCTCTTGCCGGTTCATTGGTTCGGAAAGTCCACGCAGCTCGACCTGAAAGGCCCCGGCCTGGCGTTCCAGCTCTCCAAATGACCCGCGAAATTGCAAAATCCGGTTCTCAGGATCGGACCAATTGACCATCCAAGCCTCAACCGTTGCGCCATCAAAACGCCCTGCCAGAATATCCTCTTCTGTAATCGACGCATCCGAGAGCGCACCAATTGCCTCGGCATTATCTACGGCCAGACCTGTAACTTGGCTAAGCGCGGATGCACTTAGCCCTGTATCGGCCTTAAAAACCGTACCATCAAATTCCAGCGCGCAATCATGGTCGGTAAACCCGTATTGCGTGCCATCACTTCGAACGACGCGCCAACAGCGCGCAACTTCGGTCGTGCCGGTCGCCAGATGGGCCAGCAAGCCGTCTTTAACGCCGCTCATACCCTGATCTCCACAACTGGCACATCCGGCGCTTCTCCGGCCTGAAAACTGGCCACTGAGGTATGAATACGGTCGACATCGAAACGCACGGGCACGTCAAACTCAAACCCTGCCGTGATTTCCGAGCCGATATCGGGCGCATCTTCAAAGGTGATGATCCCCGTCAGGTGATCGACACTGTAGTGAACACCTTCTGTCAAAGCCGCCCTGTCAAACCCGGCCACAACAGACCCTTCTACGGGTTTTGTAAGGGGCCGTTCATAACATTGCTCGCCCGAGCGATAACATTTGACCAGCTGAAAGGACCGCGTTTCGCCATCGCCTTGCCCGATCACGTGATCAAGGAAGCTTACCTCCTTTGACGGCGCACAGCTTTTGAAATCGGACCAGTCTTTCCACCGAAACCCATGCAATTGCCCCTGACGCGATTCAAAGAACGCGATCAGCAGCTCCATATCATCAAGGCTCCGCATACCTACACCCGCATCATAGCGACGACGCGAATGCGCCCAGGGCGTATTGCGTTCTTCAAACCCATTGGCCAACGTCACCACTTCGGTCCGCCGCTCGGGCCCGCCAACTGAGCCAAAGCTAAGCTTGGTTGGAAATCTTACATCGTGAAAGTCCATAGCATTCCCCTCACCGGTTCCGTTGGCCGCGCGCCATGGCGCGGTTCATCTGGGCCGCAATTTGGCTTTTTGAGCGTTGGAACCCCTGCACATCGGGGGTTTGGATGTTCATGGTGATATTGACCGGCTGACCGCCGCCGCGGGCCTGCACCCCCAGACGACCATCAGCGCCACGTGTCAGCGGCATAATCGCCTCAGGGCCTGCTTCGCCCATCAGACCCATCCCGCCGCGCATGGCAAAAGGTGTTGGGCCAGAAACCACGCCGCCATTGGCAAAGGGCGTCACACGCCCCCCCGAAAATGCGCCGCCCTTTTCAAAAGGCAAAACACCAGAGACGAGCGAATTCACACCATTGGCCAAAAATCCACCCAGAGCATTCTGCACTGGCCGAACTGCTGTGTTATAGGCCGCGTCCACCATGCTTTGCGCCACCGACCGCAGCGCATCTGACAAGCGCATGCCGTCAAAAATCACACCATCAAAAGCCCGCCGCAGCCCCGAGCCAAAACTGCGGCTTAGGCTGGCCGTCTCACGGCTGGTGTAGAGCATTGTGTCCTGCATTGACCGCAGCTCCTGACCAAAGGTGGCCACCATTTGCGACGCAGATCCCAAAGATGCTTCAAGCTGACCCAGCTCGGCATCAAAATCGTCCAATTCATCATCCATCGGATGTGTCCTCCTTATCTGGGAACCGGGCGGCCAAGGCCTCTAGCCCTGCCCGTCCCATCGGCGCGGAGCTTGGGCTATCCCCAAGCATCAAAAGCAGTTCTGCAGGCGTCAGCGCCCAGAACTCTGCGGGTTTCAGGCCCAAACCTTGCATCCCCGCCCGCATCAGGCCGGGCCAGTCAAAAGGTCTGGGATTGTCACTTGCCCCGCTCATTGGGGCGGCCGGAACGCAAGCGCCAAAAGCTGCGCCGCTGCGCGCGCGCCTTCCAGCGGCCCGCCAGCGATCTCGGCCTTGGCCAGATCGCTCAGATCCCCCGTCCAGCCGCCCCCCCGCAACCCTGCACAAAGAAGTGCCGCAACATCACGGGACCGGAACGCGCCCGCTTCAAAGCGTTCCACCAAAGCCGGAAGGCTATCGGCCCTCAGCCAGGTTTCCAGCTCAGCCAATGCGCCCAAGGTCAGCTTTAGAACATGGGGGGTCCCGTTCAGTTCCAATGACACTTCACCTGCATAGGGGTTCGCCATAAATCAGACCGCCGGCGTGAAGGTCAGTTCCCCGGCCGAAGCCATCGACATCTCGTAAGTGGCCTCACCATCATGTGTGCCCGCATATTCGATCGATGTGATCATAAACGCGCCTTCCACAATGCCGAAATCCGGGATAATCACCTGAAATTGAGGAATTTCTCCGTCAAAGAAGATCTGCCGCGCGCGCTCATCCGTGCCTTCATCGCGGAAGATGCCCGAGCCGCTAATGGCAGCGGTTTTGACACCAGCCCCTGCCAACAACTCGCGCCATCCGCCCGAGCTATCCAGACTAGTGACATCCACCGTTTCGGCGTTGAAACTCAGGCGCGAGGCCCGCAAACCGGCCATGGTTTGAAAGGTACTGGTGCCGTCAATATCGACCTTGATCAAAAGGTCTTTGCCGTTCTGGGCTACCATGTCATTCTCCATTCATTTCAGATGTTTAAGGTCAGGGCGACCGCCCTGAGGCATGTCTCACGCAGCTTCATCAAGCCGCGCGCGAAACCAAATATCGATACGCCTTGTGCCGCTTGAGCGGCCCGCTTGGGCGCGATAAAAGTAAAGGCGGTTCACCCGGCCACGAGCCAGCGACAGCGGTGCGCCCAACAAGGCATCGGAAATGGCTGAAGCGGCTTCTTTTGCCAGAAAAAAGCCAGCCCCAGATGTCACCACACTGACGCTAAACTCATGCAACGCCCCGCCGGACGAGCCATCCGACGCATCGCGGACCTTTTCGGGCCCCAATGTCACGTAAATATCGGGCGGCGTGCCCTCTGGGATCGCGTCGTAAATCGCACTGCCCACTATCGCTTGAAGCCCTGTATCGGTTGTAAGAACGCCGTAAACCGCCGTCTGCAGGGCAGATGTCATCCCATAGCTCATGCGCCCTCCTCCTCGGTTGTGAAACACAGCAAGTAGCGGGTTTCAGCATCGGCCTCAGTCACGGCATCGATGCGGAAAATACGGTCGCCATCGCGAAACCGCTGCGTGGGTTGCGGACGTGACGGCGCGCCTTGGGGGGCCGAGCGTACCGTGATCTTGTGCCCCATACGGGCCAGATCCCCTGTGTCGCGGCCTGTGCGCGGCAATACCTCGGCCCAGATCGTGCCAAGCGGCGTCCAGCTTTCGGAAAAGCCGCCCGCGCCATCGGCCACACGCACCGGTCCCTCCAGCAGCAGTTTTCGGGAAAGGTTGGGGTGTTTTTTCATCAACCCAACCCCCGCATCCGCACCTGCCGGTAAGGTTCAACCAATACGGCAACACCAATGGCAATTCCGGCTTCGGTTGTTCCTTGCGCCTCGTAAATCTCGCCGGCTTGGATCAAGATCGCTTGTCGCAGGTCGGCCGGAATGCCATGCCAATCGGCCCCATAACCGGCAGAAAACTCAATTTCGATAGAGCCGCCCGTTGACGGGTTCGGCAAAGCGCTGACCGCTTCAATGACGGGGCGGTGTGTATCCCGGCGCAAACTATAACTCTCTGCGTCCAAAACCGTTTCTGTGCCACCCCGTGACACCAGCTTAATCGCGTCAATACTATTGACCGGAGCGACAGGCAGTGCTTGTTCGCATGTGCTATTCCAATGGCTCAAATGCCATGTAAAACTGCGTTGAAACAAAGCCTTACCGATCCGCGCCTCGATCGCCGCAAGCGCGGCGCGCAGGCAGCTTTCCAGCTGCGCATCCTGGCTGCCATCATCGGCGAAACCGGATGCCAGACGCAGGTGATCGGTCAACTCGGTCACAGGCAAAAGGGCGCTAGAGACCGACGACATTTCGACCATCATCATATTGTTATTACTCCGCATTGGACTGCCTCAGGAAAAGGGATGGCATGGGCGAACTCCGAACCGCTCGAACGGAGGACAAATAGGGCTGGAGGCCGCAAAAGCCCGCCCATGCCGTCCGCCCCCAAAAGCCCGTGAGTTTCAATTGGGGGCGAACATCGCTTGCCTAGGAAAAGGCGATCAGGATGTGCCGAATTTCAGTAGCTTGATGGCCGCAAAATCGCTGACATCACCGCCAACACGCTTGGTTGCATAGAACAGAACATGTGGCTTGGCCGAGAACGGGTCACGAAGAACACGCAAATCAGGACGCTCAGCAATCGTGTAGCCCGCACCGAAATCACCAAAAGCAATCGCCACGGCGTCAGCCGCGATATCGGGCATGTCTTCGGCGATCAGCACCGGATACCCCATCAGACGTGCAGGCTCACCCGCGGCCAGACCATCGGACCAGAGGAAGCGGCCATCGGCATCTTTCATCTTCCGCACCGCGCCTGCGGTTTTGGAATTCATCACGAAAGTCGCGTTCGAACGGTATTGCGCGCCGAGGCTGTAAACCAGATCCACAATTGCGTCAGCCGGGTTGGTGCCATCGAAATCGCCTGCCGTGCCAGTGACAACATAGCCAAGATTGCCCCAGCTCCAGCTGTCATTATCAACGGTGGTATGGGTCAGGACACCGGTCGGCTTGTCGATACCATCGCCCATGATAAAGGCATTTGCTTCGGCGCGGCTGAACTTATCCGCGATGCGGCTGGCAAGCCACCCTTCGATATCAAAGGCCGTGTCATCCAGCAGACGCTGCGAGGCTTTGGGCAGCGCCGAAAGCTCATTGAGAGGAATAGTGATACGCTCAATCGCCGGGGTGCCGGTTTCGGCGGTTGTGGTGGTCTCATCCGCCCAGCCCGCGCCGATATCGGTGTGATCGACTAGAACATCGAACGAGGTCGCCTCGACATTCACCACATTGGAGATGGCGCGCAAGCTGGAGGAACCGCGCAAGACGCCTTGGATCATTTCCGCAGTTTGCGGATCAACCAGATAGCCGCCCTCGGCATTCACGGCCGTGTTCAGCGCTTTGCCTTCCAGCTCGATACCGCGCAAGGCGTCGTCATCGCCGGTACGCAGATAAACGCCCATTGCTTTCTTATGGGGGGCGCCGGTCTCAACTTCGGCGGAAAGTGCGGGGCGAAGGTGGGTCATTGTCTTGGTGTTCAGCATGGAAATACGCTCTTCCTGTTTTGCGAATCTTGTCGTAATGTCGTCCTGGAACTGGCTGAATTCATTAAGAAACCCTGCCAGAGCTGTTTTCACTTCGGTCGTGACCGCTGCGCCATTAGGCACAAGGGAACCGCCCGAAGACTTGGGTAAAGTCTCGGTCATCATGTCGTCCTGATTTTAAAGAAATTGCGGTGCCAGGTTCCCCTAGCGCGCCGCCAGTTTGCGGCGGGCGTCCTGAAACACCGTCGCCAGTTCATGCAAGATGTCACCCTTGGCCTCTTGGCCAGCGGCATCAACCCGCGCTTGCGGCAGCATGGGGAATGTCACCAAGGACACTTCCCAAAGCTCCACTTCGTTAAGGAGCCGTTGCCCCTTGTCATTCTTGCTGGCCCGCAGCGTCCGGTAACCGATAGACAGGCCGTCAATCGCCCCCGCCTCGATCAGCGCAACCGCTTCGCGGCCCTTTTCGACACTGTCCAGAATGCGGCCTTTAACCCAGAGCCCTTTGGCATCTTCACGCACCTCATCCCAGATACCGATGGGTTGCGCCGGGTCATGCTGCCAAAGCATTTTGACATTGCGCCCTTCAGAACTCAGCCCGCGCAAACTGCGGTCATACGCACCTTTCTGAACGACATCACCGCCCTGATCACAGGCATTGAACAGGCTAGCATAGCCTTCGATCATATGCCCATCGCGCACGGTAAGTGCCGCGTCGAACTGGCAGAATTTTGTCTCCAGCCCATTCATGGAAATGGTATTCATTTCAAACTCCTAACTGCCAGAGCTTATCTGGATAAGTTCATTGATCCCTTGCGCCAGCACGACGCTGACGACGCCAAAAACCGCAAGCCAAAGCCGCCGTTCCAGTCGCTCTAGCGATACCTCGATCTGTTTGAGGCGAAACTCGAGGCCAACCCAACGTTCTTCTGCGACACGTTCATTGGCTTCAATCCGGGCTTTCGCGGCGTCAAATGGCGCATAGAGGAACCGCGACCCGGTCTCCTCGCGCGCGCTCATTCATCCTCCGCCAGTTTGGGCAAACCCAACATTGCGCGTTTCTCCGCCTGGGTCAGGAAATCGGCGTCTGCCACCCGTTTCCACTGCGCGTCACGCTCTGTCGCCAGCGCCGGAACCTGATCCAGATCCGGCTTTAGCTCGACCAATTCACCCGCGTAATCGGCCAACCATTGCGACAGCGACGCCAGAACCTTTTGCGCCAGAGGGAGGATCGACAGACGATAGAAAGCCCGGTTTGCCTCGGCATAGTTTGAATAGGTCGCGTCGCCCGGAATACCCAACAACATGGGCGGCACCCCAAAGGCCAGGGCGATGTCGCGCGCAGCGGCGTCCTTGGTCTTGTGAAACTCCATATCCGAGGGGCTGAACCCCATAGGCTTCCAATCCAAGCCCCCTTCCAGAAGCATCGGCCGCCCGGCATTGCGCGCGCCCTGATGATGCATCTCCATCTCGGATTGCAACCGTTCGAACTGATCCGTGGTCATTGACCCCGCCCCATCTGCGCCCCTGTAGACAATCGCGCCCGAAGGCCGCGCTGCGTTATCCAAAAGGCCCTTGGACCACCGCGAGGCCGCGCTATGCACGTCCAGCGCATTCGCTGCCGCCTGAAGCGGCGATAGGCCGTAGTGATCATCCTGCGGATGGAACAGCTTGATGTGACAAACCGGGCTAAGCCCCTGCACCTTAAAGCGGTGCTTTTTCGCGCCAACCGTGTACTCGTATCCAACGGGCCAGCCATCGGCGCCGGGCACGACGCTCATGCGGTCCGAGCGCAGCACATGCAGCTCGCCCGGCAACGCGCCCTCAGGCGAAACCGCCTCAACATAGCCATTTCCCGACAGCAGCAGTTGCGCCACCAGCGCCTCGATAAATTCGGCCCGTCCCTGCGCGCCATTTGGCCGGCGCATCAATGACAGAACCGGGTGCATTTCATAGCGGCGCTCGGCATCCTGGCAGATGATGGGCATCGCCGCGACGGCCTCTGCGATCAGCTTGACCGACCGAAAGCCCACCGGGTTGCCCGAAAACCCGGCCTTCATAAGGCTCACCGTGTCTCGAGGCCCCCAAGCCACCCGGCCCGAGCTTCCCCAAGCCATGACTTTGCCCGTGGCCGAGGCTTTGACCTCAGGCACTGCCTCAGCCGGTTTTCGTAAGAAATCCAACACCATCCGCTTTTCTCCTTCGTCAGACTGAAAAAGCGCCTTCGCGAGGGTTCGCGAGGGCGCTCAAAAGGGCGGATGAGCGCCCTTTGGCTTTAGTAAAATTAAAGTTGCCGCATTTGCGGGCGCGCAACGCGCCGCGCCGGGATCAGCAGCCCGTCGGTCAACGCCCAAACCAAGGCGTCGACCCGGTCCGGGCTGCCGCGGCCCTGATAGCCGGTCATTGTCATCCGGCACATTTCGTCTTCTAACTCTGGGAAACCGCCACAATGCGCGACCCGTCCCTGCTCATAAAGCGCGGCGACCGGCTCGGCCCTCGCAACTTTGCCCTTAGAGGCCCTGACCGAACCCAAATTGACCATTGGGTCAACACTGCGCACCGTGTCTAGCACCAGATCGCCGCCCTGATTTACCTCAGCCACCATCCGGTCCGCGCCCCATTTTTCATAAGCCGCAACGGCCCGCTCCGCCCAACCATTGGCGCTGACACCCTGCACAGTTGCATCTTCCAAAACAACGGCGTGCCAATCCTTCGGCGGGCCCTTCTGAACCACGGCCACCACAACTATCCCGCAGGCATCCGAGCTTGCATGCCCCGTCACTGGCGGATCCACCGCAACCGTGACCCGCGCATGTTCGGGCACCTCGGAAACCCGCGCTCTATCCAAATCTTCGCGCCGCCACAGCGCGCCATCCATATCTTCAACCAAAAGCCCGTCCAGCTCTTGGCGGCCAAGGCGCGTATCGCCATAGCGCTCGCGGATATCTTCCAGAAAACTATCTGCAAGATAGGCCCGGTTCGCCTCGGTCGGGGCGCTTGTCACCACCGAGGTCTTCCGCGCCAACAGATCCTTCAGCACTTCAACATTGCGCGGCGTCGTCGTCACGCAAGCGCGCGGGCGGTCGCCCAACCGCAACCCGAATTGCAGCATATCCCATGTCTCTTCGGCCTTCGGCCATTTCGCCAATTCATCCGCCCAGGCCAAATCAAACTGGGGGCCGCGTAGGGCCTCCGGGTCATGGGCCGAAAACAGCCGCGCCTCGGCGCCATTGGGCCAGACCAGCAGCCGCTCGCCAGCAATCCAGCGCGGCGTGCGGTCAGGCGGAGAGCAGGCCAAAATCCCGCTCTCGCCTTTCACCATCACTGCCAATGCTTGATCATATGTTTCGCCCACAAGGGCGACCCGCCGCGCCTGTCCTGGCGCCTCCGGCGTGCCGCCCTCCACCATCGATCTCACCCATTCAGCGCCAGCGCGGGTTTTCCCCGCGCCGCGCCCACCCATGATGATCCAACTCCGCCAGTCCCCTTCTGGTGGCAGCTGATGCGGCAGGGCCCAAAACTCAAAAAGCCAGGGCAACGCTGCCAATGCGTTTTCGCTTAGATCACTCAGAAATGTTTCCGCCAGTTCGGGCGTTTCTGAGGCAAGCCAACCGGCAGCCGATTTCATCTCTTGCTGCGTTGAGGTCAAGCTGTCCTGCCCCGACCCCGCTTTGTCGTTCGATCTCTGCGTCACGTGCTTTTCCTTCCATTTGCAAGGCCAGCATCATCGCTGCATTTAGGTCTCTTAGATCTTTGGTGATCTGTGCGCCTTTTATGGCCTCTTCCGCCTTCAGCCGATCTACGGCCTCTTCCAAGGCATCCGACGTTACGCCAAATACCTTCACCGCCCGCGCCACCAAAATTTCAGCGCGATCAGTCGTGTTTTCAAAAATATCCGTCATGGTTAAAAACCCCCGTGCTTTTTTCGAAAAATCGATCCGCACGAGCAGACATGAAAAAGCGACCTTCGGGGGGGCACCCCGAGGCCGCTTGCCCAGTTCTTCCAGCTTGACTAAACTTATGCCAGAGACCGTTCGGTAAGTCAATAAGTTTATTACTTTCAAATAGTTAACGACCTAAGTGGACGCTTACTTATCGTTAACACTTTGGCCCATTTTGACCTGAAACCCGGTTCTGTGCCCTTGGCTCGCACGCCGGTTGGCATCTGTCCCATGTTCCCCAATGCATTGTGGCGTCGCCCTGAAAACAAAGGCGGAACATGCTACAGCTTACGGCGTTGCGATCAAAATTTGATGCGAAAATCTTGCCCCGTGCTAAACTATGAAAATTCAAAAAGGATTTACCATGCAAAAACGATCTATTTCAGCCGCCTGCTTTTTCACCTTGCTTTGCCTTTCCGCGCCAGCCCAAGCATCCGAGACCTTCCCGGCCTGCGCCGCACCAGAGCCCTCAAATGCCCCGCTCTTTCGCCTAGCCATTGGCCGCGCGCCCTCAAATGTCTATTGGTATTCCGAGGCGACCGGCCATTACTGCCGCAGGAATGGACGGACGGCCTTTTCCTTTGCCAGCGCGAATTTATCAATCTGGCGCTGCACGGATTTCTCCTTCGAAAATTGTGAGCAATCTCCGACTACATACCGATTTGTTGAAAACCGGGATGACGGGGCGATTGTTGGGCAGTTCACCACGCCCAGTGGCTCGACAGGGCGTTGGGTGATGTACCGGTGCAACCCATTGGCGATTCCCGGCGCGTCGGAATGTGAAAGATAGGGGCGGCGCACGCCTTTTTTGAGCGCGCCGGCGGCCCCTAATTTTCTTGGGCCGCCCGCTCAGCTTCAATCGCGCGCCATGCGGCGACGTTGCGGTTATGCTCGGCCAAAGTCTCGGCAAAGGCATGGCCGCCCGATCCGTCCGCAACGAAATAGATATAGTCCGTTTCGGCCGGGTTGATGGCCGCTTCGATTGCCGCACGCCCCGGATTGGCAATTGGCGTCGGGGGCAATCCGTCAATCTGGTAGGTGTTCCACGGATTATCGCCGTTATTCAGTTCACTTTGCCGAATGCCGCGGCCCAGATAGCCACGCCCTTCGCTTTCACCGTAAATAATGGTCGGGTCCGTTTGCAGGCGAATGCCCTGCTCCATCCGGTTGGCAAAGACCCCCGCAACTTGCTCACGTTCCGAGCTTACACCGGTTTCCTTTTCCACGATCGAGGCCAGGATCAACGCTTCTTGGACCGTCTCGACGGGCGTTGCATCCGAGCGTCCGGCCCAGGCAGCAACCAAAATTTCGGTCTGCGCTTCTTCCATATCGGCCAGAATCTCGGAAATCGCCGTGCCGCGCGCAACCTCATAGGTGTCAGGCGCCAAGGTACCTTCCTCTGGCAGCTCGTCCACATCATCCACAAGGAACTCGGCCCCGCGCATGCCTTCAACGATCTGCCAAACGGTCAGACCCTCAGGCACAGACACGCGGTAGACAATTGGCTCACCGCTATCAACAAGCTGGGTATAGGCGGACGGGATCGTTTCCACGGACGATGAAAAGACCGCGATATCCTCAAGCGCGCCTGTCCCCGGAAGCCGTTCCCGCAAACGCATTTCGCCTTCGCCCTGAACGCGGATCACATATGTCGCGCTGTACCGGAATGTTGATGGCGCACCAGAGGACAGAATCTCCATCACCTGATCCATCGACACACCTGCCGGGATTTCGTAATTGCCAAAGCGCAAATCGTTCTGACGCTCGGTATAACGCGCGCCAAGCCGGAAGATCGTCGCGTTCGAGATGACACCCGCCGCTTCCAAACCCTCGGACACTGCCGTCAACGTGGCCCCGCGGTCGACTTCGAAATAGACCGCGTCGGTCAAAGGCCCATCTTCGGAATATTGCCGCTCACCCCAAGCAATCGCGCCCGCAAAGGCGATCAGCGCGATAATCAGAAAGCTGAAGCTATTGGCGGCAAAGTGTTTCCACATCAGTCTTGAACCTTACCCATGATCAAGCTGGCATTGGTGCCACCAAATCCAAAGCTGTTGGACAGCGCGACGTTGATCTCACGCTCTTCCTTGGCATTCGCTGCAAGGCTTAGCTTGGGCTCAACGGCCGGGTTTTCCAAATTGATGGTCGGCGGTGCAACTTGGTCGCGAATGGCCAGAATGGCAAAAATCGCTTCCACCGATCCGGCTGCTCCCAAAAGGTGCCCGATCGAAGATTTGGTCGACGACATCGTCGCCTTTTCCGCTGCATCGCCCAAAAGCCGCTCAACGGCGCCCAGTTCGATTGTATCCGCCATGGTCGAGGTGCCATGCGCGTTGATGTAATCGATATCCGCGGGCGCAAGCCCTGCGCGGGCCAAAGCCGCCTCCATCGCACGGAAACCGCCGTCACCGTCCTCTGAGGGCGCTGTGATGTGATACGCATCACCCGACAGGCCATATCCCAGAATCTCGGCATAGATTTTCGCGCCGCGCGCTTTGGCGTGCTCGTATTCTTCCAAAACAACGATGCCCGCGCCTTCGCCCATCACAAACCCGTCGCGATCTGCATCATAGGGGCGGCTGGCGCTTTTGGGATCATCCGCGCGTTTTGTAGAAAGCGCCTTACAGGCATTAAACCCGGCAATGCCGATCTCGCAAATCGCCGCCTCTGCGCCGCCCGCGACCATCACGTCTGCATCGCCCAGCTGGATCAGACGGCTCGCGTCACCAATTGCATGCGCACCTGTTGAACAGGCGGTCACAACAGCGTGGTTCGGGCCCTTAAAGCCATATTTGATCGAAACCTGACCCGAGATGAGGTTGATCAGCGACCCGGGAATAAAGAAAGGCGAAACGCGGCGTGGGCCCCGTTCTTTTAGCAAGACAGCGGTATCCGCGATTGAGCTTAGCCCGCCGATGCCGGACCCGATCATTACGCCGGTGCGCAACAGATCTTCTTCATCTTCCGGCGTCCAGCCAGCATCCTCAACCGCTTGTTGAGCTGCGGCCATCCCAAACAGGATGAAATCATCAACCTTCCGCCGGTCTTTGGGCGACATGTAGGTGTCAGGGTTAAACGTGCCGTCCGAACCGTCACCAAAGGGCACTTCGCAAGCATAGCCCGTGGTCAGATGCGAGGCATCAAATCTTTCAATCGTTCCCGCGCCTGATTGCCCATCCAGCAATCGGCTCCAACTCTCCTCGACCCCATCGGCCAGCGGAGAAACCATACCAAGCCCTGTGACAACAACTCGACGCATATCCTGCCCCTTCTTCATTGGCATTTGCGGCGAAGTGATAGCGTCAAGCGGGGCTTGGGGGCAATCCCAAAGCGGCCAATCTTGGGCAAAACACCTCGTATCCAGCACAATCTTAAGATTAAGGGCACAATCTGCCCCTTTTGAAATTCTTAGATCAATTCCGGATGTGCCGCCTACAACAGAAAACGCAGGCCGCGATATCGAGGCCTGCGTTTTGAATTAGATCGGTAGATGTTTGCCGATTAAGACGCTTCGGTGATGAACTTAACTGCGTCACCAAAAGTCTGGATGGTTTCGGCGGCGTCATCAGGAATTTCGATACCGAATTCTTCTTCGAAGGCCATGACCAGCTCAACAGTGTCCAGCGAGTCGGCGCCGAGGTCATCGATAAACGATGCCGCTTCGGTGACTTTATCCTCTTCGACACTCAGGTGCTCGACAACGATTTTCTTTACGCGATCTGAAATCTCGCTCATATCTTTGATCCTCATTCGTTTCAGCGGGCTTTATTTGCCCAATTGATACATTCAAGTGCCGGGTTCGGCGGTTTCTGGGGCGGGCGGGCGCCCTGTCACGCTGCCAATGAGCTATGGTGCCCCCGGCAAATCTGCGCCGCCTATATCACATCTTCTTACGAAGGCAACGGGGAAACCGGAAATTGATCCAAGGCACTGACCTAGCGGAAACCGTGTTTTGCCCTTTAGATCAGGTTTGGGAAACCATCCTTGATCTTGTCCCCTGCCCGGTATTCAGCATCTTGCCAGCGATTTGCGCCGCAAGATGCCAAAGTCTTAGATCATCGCCATGCCGCCGTTGACATGCATAGTTGTGCCCGTCAGATAGCCCGCCTCGTTTGAAGCAAGATACAGAACGGCGCTGGCAATCTCTTCAGGGCTGCCCATGCGGCCTGCAGGGATCTGACCCAGAATGCTGGATTTTTGGTCATCGGTCAGTTTGTCGGTCATCGCGGTTTGGATAAATCCGGGCGCGACGGCGTTTACCGTGATGCCGCGACTGGCAACTTCATAGGCCAGAGATTTTGACATGCCGACCATGCCCGCCTTAGACGCTGCATAGTTGCCCTGCCCGGGATTGCCGGTTGCGCCCACAACGGACGAGATATTGATGATCCGGCCCCACCGCGCTTTCATCATGCCGCGCAAGACACCCCGGCACAGACGCATCGTGGCGGTTAAGTTCACATCAATCACCGATTGCCACTCATCATCCGACATCCGCATGAACAGGTTATCACGGGTGATCCCGGCATTATTGACAAGGATATCGACAGACCCCATTGCCTCTGCCGCTTGTTTTGGCAGCGCCTGAACGGCCTCTGGATCAGACAGGTTACATGGCAGCACATGCGCGCGTTCGCCCAGCTCAGCGGCCAGCGCCTCAAGCGGTTCAACCCGCGTGCCAGACAGCCCGACAGTTGCGCCTGCAGCGTGCAATGCGCGGGCAATATCGGCACCGATGCCACCAGATGCGCCCGTTACAAGAGCATTTTTACCTGAAATATCAAACATATCCTGTCCTCTCTCTATCGTTCCACACCACCAGAGTGGGACGAATTTCGTTGGCAAAATCACCAAGAGCCTTGAGACGCTCTTGGCCTTTCAGCTCACGCACCGCGAAATGCTTCGGCTGCGGCGACAACATCTTCTGCCGTTCCGACAGCCCGCGAGGCAAGCGCGCGATCGATGCGGCGCACCATACCAGACAGCGCTTTGCCAGCGCCAATTTCCCATGTCTCTGTGACACCTTCACTGGCCATCCAAGCAACGCTTTCGCGCCAGCGCACGGCGCCCGTGACCTGATCCACCAGATTGTTGCGCAGCACCATGGCTGAAGTTTCGGACCGCGCCGTCACATTGCAGACAACCGGAACGGTCGGCGCATTAATATCCACCTGATCCAATGCCCCGGCCATCACTTCGGCAGCCGGCTCCATCAATGCGCAATGGAATGGAGCGGACACAGGCAACATAACAGCGCGTTTCGCGCCGCGTTCTTTAGCAAGCACAACTGCGCGCTCAACTGCTTCGCGATGACCTGACACAACAACCTGCCCCGGATCGTTATCATTAGCCGCCTGACAGACCGCGCCGTCGGCGGCATCCGCCGCAACACCGCTGGCCGCTTCAAAATCAAGGCCCAATAGCGCCGCCATCGCGCCCTCGCCCACGGGCACTGCCTCTTGCATCGCATTGCCGCGAATACGCAAAAGCCGTGCCGTATCTTCAAGCGTCAATGCGCCAGCTGCGCAAAGCGCCGAATATTCACCAAGCGAATGACCGGCTACAAAACGTGCAGCTTCAATTGTGACGCCTTCAGCTTCTAAAGCAGCCATTGCTGCTATCGATGTCGCCATCAGGGCCGGCTGGGCGTTATGGGTTAAAGTCAGTTCGGCAATGTCGCCGTCCCAGATCAGTGCCGAGAGTTTCTCGCCAAGCGCCTCATCAACGCGGTCGAACACCTCTTTTGCGGCGGGATAGGCGTCAGCCAGCCCTTTACCCATTCCAATCGTCTGGGCCCCTTGGCCCGGAAACAGAAACGCTCGTGTCATGAGATGCCCTCTACCCTGTCAAACTTCGTTCAACCGAGCTAACGCATGCGCGCGAAGGGTGCAATTGTGAATGATTATTCCTGTCGCCCCCCGGCGTCAGAAAACGTGACCAAAAACGGGCGTGGATAGACCACAGGGCGCCATCAACGCAGGGCGGCGCTAGTTATTGCCGTTACCATTGCCATTGCCATTGCCGTTTCCATTGCCGTTACCATTTCCGTTGCCATTACCATTTCCGTTGGAACTGCTATTGGTATTCCCGTTGCCTTGTTCGCCTGTTCCATCGTGGTTTCCACCGGCATTTTCAGCATTGTTGTTCAGCTCGGAATTGCCCGGCGCATCCTGATCGCCATTGCCAAATCCGTTATTACCTTGGGAATTTCCTGACGAGTTTCCGCTGCTGCTTTCCTGTTGCTCTTCTTCGGAGTCCTCTTCGAAGGCATCCGAGAAGTCGCAATAATAAAGGCAAACAACATCAAGCACGCCATCGCCATTCGTGTCCCAGCCGCTTAAACCAGATTCCGTGTAGATCGGCGTTCCAATCTCGGTCGCCTCTTGCATCTCTTCATAGGTCATGAACCCATCGGCATCGCGATCCATTCCCATGGTTTGGAACGAGGCGAAATCTGTCGAGACAATATTGCTGCCATCCAACGCATCGTTGATCCGGTTCGATTGCATCTCAAGCGCATCATATTGGGCATCAACGGCCGCAACGGCCGAAAAACACGCCGCAGACATCCAAACAACGTAATCCGCTGTCACCGCGCCGCTTTCGCTTCGGATAAATTCGCCGACAATAGGCTTTATGGGTACCAAACTACTGCTCCAAAACTTTAATTTTTTCTGGTGATGCCCGTCAAACAGGAATAATTTTAGAAAAGATTGGGGCAATTTGCTGAAACTTCCGTGGCCAACCCGGCGCGCTGCATTACAAGCTTGATCCCCTAGGGAATCCGGGTATAAGGCGCACTTCCTCTGTTGATGCTTTGCACCGGCGTGGTCTCTCGTGGTTTTGGGGGCAGAGGATAAGCCCAGAACCGTTGAAACACGCCTTGAGAAATGACTGGAGACACCATGGCTCTTTATGAGCATGTGATGATTGCGCGTCAGGACCTGTCCAACACGCAAGCCGAAGGCCTTATTGAACATTTTGGCACTGTCCTTTCGGATAATGGCGGCTCGCTCGTCTCGTCCGAATATTGGGGCGTGAAAACAATGGCCTACAAGATCAACAAGAACCGCAAAGGCCACTATGCCTTCCTGAAAACGGACGCGCCTGCCGCGGCTGTTCAGGAAATGGAACGCCTGATGCGCCTGCATGATGATGTTATGCGCGTTCTGACCATCAAGGTCGACGCTCACGAGGATGGCCCCTCGGTTCAAATGCAAAAACGTGACGATCGTGGCGACCGCCGCGAGCGCCGGAACTAAGGAAAGGACCTGAAACATGGCTGCTAAACCGTTTTTCCGTCGCCGCAAGACCGACCCGTTTGCTGGCGATAACGCCCCCAAGATCGATTACAAAGACACCCGTCTTCTGCAGCGCTACATTTCTGAGCGCGGCAAAATCGTTCCTTCCCGCATCACCGCAGTAGGCGCAAAGAACCAGCGTAAATTGGCAAAAGCCATTAAACGCGCACGGTTCCTGGCCCTGCTGCCCTACGCCGTTAAGTAAGGAGAAGATCCCATGGACGTTATCCTTCTTGAACGCGTTGCTAAACTTGGCCAGATGGGCGATGTCGTCTCGGTCAAAGATGGCTATGCGCGCAACTTCCTGTTGCCACAAAGCAAAGCCCTGCGCGCATCCGCGTCGAACCTGAAAGCGTTTGAAGCGCAAAAGGCTCAACTCGAAGCCCGCAACCTTGAATCCAAAGGCGAAGCCGAAGATCTGGCGGGCCGTTTGAACGGTCAACAGTTCATCGTTATTCGCTCGGCATCTGACTCTGGCGCACTTTACGGTTCGGTTACGACCCGTGACGCGGCAGATGCAGCAACTGCTGATGGTTTCTCGGTTGATCGTAAACAGGTTGCCCTGTCCAGCCCGATCAAAGAGCTGGGCTTGCATGACGTACATGTTCGTCTGCACCCCGAAGTTGAAGCCACCATTCAATTGAACGTGGCCCGCTCTGCTGAAGAAGCTGAGCTGCAAGCCTCGGGTAAATCTATCCAGGAATTGGCCGCTGAGGCCGAAGCTGAAGCAGAATTCGAAATCGCCGAGCTCTTCGACGATATCGGGTCCGCAGCTCTGGACGATGATGATGGCGATGACGCGCCAGCAGCAGATGCAGCTGATACTGCGGAGACGGACGAAGAAGCCTGATCCAATTTCCTCTTTTTGAGGGACAAGAAAACCGCGCCAGTGATGGCGCGGTTTTTTTATTTTAATTCAATAACTTAGAAAACGGACCGGCCTGTGGAAAGCCGGTCCTCTTGATCAGTTACTTGCCACCGGTTGGAGACGGAGCAATCGGTGCCACAGGTGCTGGTGCAACCGGTGCGGGTGCTGGCGCAACCGGTGCCGGAGCAGGCGCTGGTGCTGGAGCTGGTGCCGGAGCAGGCGCGGGTGCCGGAGCAGGTGCAGGTGCCGGAGCAGGTGCTGGTGCTGGTGCGGGCGCTGGAGCTGGTGCGGGAGCTGGAGCTGGAGCTGGAGCTGGCGCAGGTGCGACGGGAGCAGGAGCCGGAGCAACAGGTGCAGGGGCCGGAGCCACTGGTGCGAACCCGCCGGGCTGTTCTGGCTGCGGCGCGGCACCGCCAACTGGAATGGTCTGGATCGTCAACTGCGCGTTGCAATAGTTGCCGCCATAGGTACCCACCCAGACATCAAGCCGGCCATTTAGGTTCTCAGCGCCCGACACTGTCAGGCGTGGATCAAGGTTGCCATTGCTGTCATCGTCAAACAGCCACGTCGTTGTAACGGTATTGACCAAAAGCGTCGCATCACATTCCGATACAACGGACAGATCCAGATTGTAGTTGTCCATCTCGGATAAGATCAGCGAGAAATCAGGGATACCGGCAGCGTACCCTGCCCCCGGCAGACCGCATGAGCCGACATTGAATTGGCCGCCTGCTGTGACAGGTGCGGTTTGCGGACCGGTCAGCTGCGCGCCGGAAAATTCATAGGTTGCGCCCGGCTGCTGAAAGCTGGGGCATGCCAGTGCGGCCGCGCTGCCAGCCAGCAAAATCGCGGCGGAGGTTAGAAGTGTCTTCATAGTTATATCTCCCAAATTATTTGGTCAGTATGTCTTAAAAAATGAAGGTTTGAAAATAATCCTCGACTCAAAGACGAGTTTTTTTGGATAGGGGCGACCCCGCCCCTATCCGCTTCAAATAAAAAGGTTAGTTGTTCCAGGTTTCGATTTCCAGCGTCGCGGCGCAGGTGTTGGAGCCGTAAGTGCCCACCCAAACGTCAACCCAACCAGAAATGTTCTGCTGACCGTAAATATTGATGCGCGGCTGAAGGTTGCCACGGCTGTCATCGTCAAAGAACCAGCTGGCATTGGCCGAGTTTACCAGCAAGACAGTATCACAAGCCTGAGCCGTCACTTCGATTTCCAGGCGGTTATACGCTCCCATGCCCGACAAGTTGAACGAAAAATCAGGGGAAGAAATCACCATGCCAGTGCCGGGAACTCCTGGGCAATTGGACAGGTCATAATTACCGCCTGCGGTGACAGAGTAGCTGTTGGCAGAATAAAGGTCCTGACCGGTCAGATGATAGGTTGCGCCATAGGCTTGATAGTTCGGGCATGCCGCTGCCACGCCGGTAAAGGCAAGGACAATTGCAGCCGATGAAAGAAGAGTACGCATTATTGATCTCCAGTTTTTTAGTTGTAAGAACTGTGTAAACACTACTTAGTGTGGTGTCCACACTTAAATGGCAGCTAGCACAAGTTTATTTTTTTCATGACAACAAGCAACAAAAAAGGGCCGCAACCTGTTGCAGCCCTTCCATTTTTTCAAAATCCTATAGAAGATTAGTTGTACCAGGTTTCCATTTCCAGAACCGCGCCACAGGTCGAGGAACCGTAGGTCCCAACCCAAACATCAACACGGCCTCCGATGTTGGACTGACCATAAAGGTTCACTTCAGGGCGCAGGTTGCCGTTGCTGTCATCGTCGAAGAACCAGCTGCCATTGGCAGAGTTAACCAAGAGAACCGTATCGCAGTGCTGCTGGGTTACTTCGATTTCCAGACGGTTATACGGGTGCATGCCTTGTGTGTAGAAGGTGAAATCGGGGCGCGAGATCACGTAACCAGTGTTGTTGAAACCACAGTTACGCAGGGAGTTCCCACCGCCAGCAATCACGTTGTAGCTGTTTGGCGAATAAAGGTCCTGACCGGTTACCGTGTAAGTTGCGCCCTGCTGGCTGTAAGTTGGGCAGGCAGCGGCAGCACCGGCAAGAGCGACGAGGACGGCGGCGGAAGAAAGAAGAGTACGCATTTTTAAAATCTCCAGTAGGTCTGTAATATGTTTGTGTCTTTATGACGATCAATAGTTCGTGTAATAAGGTGTATAACTATCAGTAAGTGTCATGTCTACACCTAAGTTGAAATCTAATAACATTTTTTTTGGAAATTTTTATTTTTAATTATTTTTCAATTACTTAGTTGGAAATAGAATCTTGCAGACATCAAAAAAACGTCCATGGAATCCCATGGTTAACGATCTGGTTAGCTGTATTTTGAAAAGACAATCGTGTTGGTGAAAGGCAAATTTGCGCCAATCGTCCCAACCAATAGCATCGCCACCACAATCGGTTTTGCACTCGTCCGCACTCTGCATTGCGGTGGCTGCTGGGTTTTGTTGGGACTACTGCATACTTAAACTGATGCTCGTATTGCAGCCATGGCCAGAGTAACGACGCCCAACCCAAACGTTGACGGTCCCATTGATATGGGCCGCACCCGACAAGACGATGGCCGGGCTGTTGGATCCTTGTTGATAATCATCATTGTAAAACCAAGACCCGTTGGCAGAGCGAACCAGCATAACCAAATTGCAATTCCCGCTATTTGGACCCGCCCAGATGATCGTGTGGTTATTCCCCGCCCCCGTCACATTAAAGCGTACATCTGGTTGTCGGTTGGCAAAACCCTGTCCTTGGCCACAGGCTGCCAAATCGAAATCTCCCGATGCAATTGTGCCGAAACCACCTCCATAAACATACAAATCATCTGCACTATAAGTGGCCGTTTGATCGGCGGCAGCAGTGTAGTCGGGACAGGCCATGGTTGACGTGGCAGATGTCAGAACTAGGACAATTGAATAGAAAAGGCGCTTCATTTTCGTCTCCGTTTTTTATCAGAAGGGCACGACGCGCAATGCGCCAACTTGAAAAACAAAATCGATATACACTGTGCTCAGTTTCAAATTCCTAGGTCGCAGGACAACTCTTGGACTGGTGGATAGACCCAAGCGTTGATCGCTTCGATCATAGCTCAAACTAAGCATAACCATTTGCGGTTTAGGGGGTCCGCCACCATTGTCATCGCAAAGCCAAATCCAAGGCGCTGAGGTGGTCAACAAAAAGCGCTGTCAGCCATACTCCCATGGGCTGATACGCATATCTCGTCGATCCGAGGTCTGCTATGCCGACGAGAACCTAGCACATTGTTAAGCAATCGTCGCGCAGGCCGCGATTAAAGTCCAATGAAGATTAAAGAATCAAAAAAGGGCCGCGAAATTATCGCGGCCCTTTTCGTGTGTTTTAATAGGTATCAGTTATACCAAGTTTCCAGCTCAACCGTGGCTGGGCACGTAGAGCCATTATAGGTGCCAACCCAGACATCCAACCGGCCGTTCAACTGACCACCCGATGGAACGTTCAGCAAAGGCTGCAGATTGCCGTTGCTGTCATCATCGAACAGCCACTGTGCCGTTGGGGTGTTGACCAACAATGTGGTGTCACAGCTTGCCGAAACCTCGATCTCAAGACGGCCATAGCCATCCATACCCGACAGGTTGAACGAGTAATGCGGTGCTGCGTTTGCATAGCCCCAACCTCCACCTAGGTTACACGCCGAGATTTCTGTCGTGCCACCGGCCTGAACTGGGTAGCTCTGTGGAGCATAAAGGGTCTGACCCGTAACCGAGATCTGCTGACCATATAGCTGATAGGTTGGGCAACCGCCAACAGGTTGAGGCTGTGGCTGCGGTACCGGAATGGGCTGTGGCTGAGGTTGTGGCTGAGGAGCCTGAGCATACCAGGTTTCAGCGGTCAGCGTGCCTTGGCAATTGCTGTTGCCATAGGTGCCTACCCAAACATCAAGGCGACCATTCAGGTTCTGCGCGCCGCGCACCTCAAGACGAGGGTCAAGGTTGCCATTGCTGTCATCGTCAAACAGCCAGCTGCCATTCGATGTGTTGACCAGCAGCAAGCTGTCGCACTGGCTGGTGACGTCCAGAACCAGATAGTAGGGGTCCATGCCGCTCAGGTTGAAGGTGTATTGTGGAGCGGTCGACGCATAGCCGGGATAGTCCAGACCACATGGGCGCAACTGAGCGCCGCCTTGTGCCGTCACAGAGAATGTCTGTGGCGAATAAAGCTGCTGTCCGGTCATGTTGTAGGTTTGACCCTGATACTGCCAAGTTGGGCAGGCCACAGGTTGTGGTGCAGGCTGAGGAACAGGCTGCGGCAAAGGTTGCGGCTGTGGCTGTGGTGCAGGCGCTTGCGCGTACCAGCTTTCCATGTTCAGCGTCGCGTTACAGTAGTTGGTTGAATAGGTGCCAACCCAGACATCCACTCGGCCATTCAGGTTATGGGCGCCGTTGATCTCGATGCGCGGCATCAGGTTACCGGCACTGTCATCGTCAAACATCCATGTGGCGTTTGCCGTGTTGACCAGCAAAACCGCATCACAATCTGCCTGCACATCGGCAACCAGATAATAAGGGTCCATACCAGACAGGTAGAAGCTGAAATCAGGGGCGCTTGTGACATAGCCCGTGCGCGAGACGCCCGGAATATTACAGTTCCGGATGTTGTTATTGCCACCAGCAACAACGCTATAGCTTTGTGGGCTATAAAGTTGCTGACCGGTCAGCGTATAACTGGCGCCGGTTTGGCTAAAGGTCGGACAGGCCAATGCTGCGCCCGACATCGCGAGGAAACCGCCAATAGCGGCAGGTGCAAGATATCTCACGGGGTTACTCCTCCAAGAGCTTAAGTTTAGATCATGGGTCAAAAAAGTCCCTGTTGGTCGATTGCCCATGATCTTTTGCAATCGACCGGCCGGCTGCTCGTCACATCCGGCCAGCGCGATCTGTCCGCGCCCCGGGCGGTCAAATCGTGTTTCTGGGAATTGGGAAATACGCATTCTGTTTGGGGCCTATCGATAAAAGGTTTGAAGGTTCAGGCGGGCCGAACATGAGCCGCCATTATAAGTGCCAACCCAAACGTCCAAACGGCCATTGGGCGGGTTCGAAAGATCGATGCGAGGGTCCAGATTGCCGTTGTCATCGTCGTCATAGAACCATTGGCCCGTGCCGGTGTTGATCAGCATCGTTGCGTCGCATTGGCTGACCACATCCACGATCAGACGGTATTGGTTCATATTCGAAAGATTAAAGGAATAGGCTGGCGCGGCAGAGAAAAAGCCGGGGCCGCGATCATTTACAGGCTGGACCGAGGGGCAGCGCGCAATATTGGCACTGCCAGCGGCCGTGACGTTAAACCCGCGTGGGCTGTAAAGGTCGGCGCCGCTGAAATTATAGGATGTGCCGGTATAGGCATAGCTGGGGCAATTGGTCGACGCGCTGGCACCGGGGCTGAGCGTGCCAACGGATTGGCCGGATTGATTGGGCCGCGACGGCGCGGCGGGCGCATAGCCACCCGGGGCGGCCCCACTCGTGGAATATCCACCCGGCGCTGATGGCGTCGCGCCGACGCCTTGCAAGGTCAGCGTGGCATTACAATATTGGCCTGAATAGCTGCCGACCCAGACATCAACCCGCCCTCCAAGGTTTTGGGTGCCCGACAAGGTCAGGCGCGGGTCAAGATTGCCGTTGCTGTCGTCATCGAAGAACCAGCTGGCATTGGCCGCATTGATCAAAAGCACGGAATCGCAGGCCGAAGTGACAGCAAAACTGACTGACGGGGCCGACAGACCGGAAAGCGTGAACGAGAAATCCGGCGGCGTTGTCACATAACCGATGTTTTGAAACCCACAGGACCGCAATTCGTTCTGGCCACCAGCGATGACAGAAAAACTGCGCGGTTGGGAAAGCTGCGCGCCGGAAAAGGCAAAGCTTTGGCCGTAATAGTTCCAAGATGGGCACGCCTGCGCAAGCGAAGTTAGGCCGAACAGCATAAAAATCGCAACAAAGACTGCGCGCATGTCAAACCCTCCCTTTTTTACCCTATCACGTGCCGGGGATTTTCCCCTTGGCGGTTATGGCTGCCTGACAATGCCCGGCTTGGCGTCCGAGACCTGGTCAGAAAATATATGGCGAGGCGCTAAATGCCTCTTTGATGATAGGTGCGCTAAATGGCGCCTTTGGTTCAAAAAAATCTCAAGGAAACTGGTCAATACTACGGAATTTCTAAAGCATAACCGTGGACGAGGCGATTTTCCTAGCAAAAATATGGGTTTGGTCAGGAAAACCTGACCTTGGGGAAAGAAAAAGCGGGCCGCCCAATTCAGGCGGCCCGCTTTTTTTCAATTCAGCAGTGTCAGTCGACGCGGCTTATTCTTCTTCCAGCGCCTCAACAGCGGCTTTCAGCTCGTCTTGGGTGACTTCTTTTTCGGTCATGTCAGCCAGCTCAAAGATAAAGTCACAGACTTTGTCTTCGAAAAGTGGCGCGCGCAGCTGCTGCTGAGCGGCTTGGTTTTGCTGAATGAACTCAAAGAACTGACGTTCCTGACCAGGGTACTGGCGCGCTTGGTTCATGATCGCTTGGGTCATCTCGGCATCGGTGACCTCAACCTCATTCTTCTGACCAAGTTCAGCCAAAAGCAGGCCCAGACGCACGCGGCGTTCGGCCAGAGATTTATGCTCATCGGTGGTCTCGATCTCAGGGTGATCGTGGCCTTGAACCTCTGGGTTTTCGTCATGCCACAGCTGATGGGCAATTTGGCCAGCTTCTGCATCAACCAGCGAAGGTGGCAACTCAAACGAAACGGCCTCGTCCAAAGCGTCCAGAAGCTTGCGCTTCAGCACAGCGCGCGATGCGCCGGACAGCTCGGCCTTCAGGCGCTCTTCAACCTGACCGGTCAGCGCGGCAAGATCTTCTGCGCCGAATTTCTTGGCCAGCTCGTCATCCAGCTCGGCAGGAGCCGGCTTTTTGACTTCTTTAACAGTGCATTCAAATACGGCCGCTTTGCCCGCAAGATGCTCAGCGCCATATTCCTCAGGGAAAGACACTTCGACGTTTTTCTCTTCACCAGCTTTCAGGCCGATCAACTGCTCTTCAAAGCCTGGGATGAAGCTGTTGGAGCCAAGAACCAGCGGGTAATCTTCGCCAGCGCCGCCTTCAAAGGCTTCGTCGTCAACTTTTCCAAGGAAGTCGATGACAACCTGATCACCATCAGCCGCTTTGCCTTTTTTCGTGACAAAGTTCTGCGCGCTTTCAGCAAGATTTTTCAGGGCTTCCTGAACATCTTCTTCTGCAGGCGATACAACCAGTTTCTCAAGGCTGATCGATTTGAAATCCACATCCGGAATTTCCGGCAGAGTTTCGTAGCTCATGGAAACGACGACATCGTCGCCCTCTTTCCAATCATCATTGGTCATTTTGACTTCGGGCTGCATCGCAGGGCGATGGCCGCTTTCTTCCAGATGACCCTGCATCGCGCCATCGACGGTTTCTTGCATGGCTTCGCCCAAAACGCGCGGGCCAAACTGCTTTTTCAGCAGCGCCATCGGCACTTTACCCTTGCGGAAGCCCTTCATCTCAACCTCGGGACGAGCTTCTTCCAGCTTTTCATTCACCTTCGCTTCAAGCTCAGCGCCGGTAATGGTGATTTCATAGCCGCGCTTGAGGCCTTCGTTCAGCGTCTCGGAAACCTGCATGGTCACCCCTATTTTTTAACGGCGAGGCCCCTGCCCCGCAAAATCCAAATCTGGCGTCTTCTATGCGGCTGGCGGGGTCCATGCAAGGGTGATTTCGGGCGATTGGCGACAAGGCCGGTCAGCAAACGATAACAAGCATATCAAATTGGACATCCACACCGCGGGCGCGCAGCCTCTCGACAGTGGCAAGGCGCGCGCCGTCCAAGGGCACTTCGTCCGAAAAGGCCAGCGACTGCAGGCGTGGAATATTTTCGAGCGGCGCAAGGGATTCGGAATAAGTCGACGACAGATCAAGGCGGCGCAATCCGGTCATGGACGCAAGCGGCGAAAGGTCCAAAACCCCCGGCGCATAGGAAATCAAAAGCGTCTCGACCGAGCGCATGCTGGCGATATCCGCCAAATCATAGGGCTCGTAGCTGCCAATGGCCAATTCCCGCAGCCCGCGTAGCTGCGCAATGGGGCTAAGATCGCCCGCATCCAAAGATTGTGCATGCAGTACCCGCAAATTGGGGAAGGCCGACAGCCCGGACAGATCGGTGACTTGCGATGATCCAATATGCAGCTCGGTCAGTTGCGTCATGCCCGCGATCTGCCCCAGATCGGAAAAATCCGTATAGCTGATCATCAGCGCCGTAATGTGGGTCAGATCATTCAGGACCGAATAATCCACCAGCCGCGCCCCATCGAGGTCAAGACGCTCACATTGCACAGCGATGCAAGCTTGCAAGCGCTCAGCACCCAGTCGGTGCTGATCTTCAATATAGTCGGTCGAGCCATGTTGCTGACACGCGGCCAGCACGCCAAAGGCAAGACCAGACAGGGCCGCGCCCAGATAGGAAAATGGCAATTTTCGTGACATGGCAAATCCAAAAGCAATAAGAATTATCTGCTTATAGGTTAGCCGAGCGCCGCCAATCGTTCAATTTCAGGTCAATTGACGAAGAATGGCTCCGCGCAAAAGCGGGGCGCTTGGTCGTCACGCGCCGCCAAAGCTCGCAAAATACACACGGGGTTCGCAAGGCCCAGACAAAGGCAATCCTCTCGTGCTCATCATGCACGTATCCTGCAAATTACAAAGCCACTGCCGCCCCGAGAAACAACTGAGTAAGTTGCCGGATCCCCGACACAGCGTTCCGGCTGTTGACACATTGGTCGCCAAAAGAGGTAATGTAAAATGTCTAAGTTTCCAAAGGAGTTTGTTAATGGATTTCGGCAACCCCTATCGCGATATGCCCGCAAACCGGTTCTGGCGCAGCGCCATTGCTGATCGCGATTTCTTGGGTGTCGATAAAATGTGGACCCCCGCCTTTGACATCAGGCCGGAAGATACGGTGATAACAGCCGGTTCTTGTTTTGCGCAACATATAGGCAGGGCGCTGGCCAAAAACGGCTACGGATGGACTGATTTTGAACCCGCGCCGCCAATGCTTCCGGACGAGGCTGCCAAAGCCTTCAACTTCGGTATCTTCTCTTTTCGCACGGGTAATATCTACACCACGCCGCAACTTGCACAGTGGGTCAACTGGGCGCTTAAACGCGCCGATCCACCTAAAGAAGTTTGGGAAGAAGACGGGCGTTTTTTCGACCCATTTCGCCCTCAGATCGAACCAAATGGGTTTGGTTCTGCAGACGAGATGTTTGCCGCCCGCAATAACACACTGGCTGCCTTAAAAAGGGCAATACACACCTCTGATATCTTTGTGTTCACTCTCGGGCTGACCGAGATGTGGGAAAACACGGAAACCGGGCTGGCTTATGCAATGTGTCCAGGAACTGCGGCAGGCGTATTCGACCCCGAAATTCACAAGTTCAAGAACCTGACATACCCAGAGATCTACAGCGGAATGCGAGACGTCATTAATCTGGTCAAAAGGGTCAATCCGAAGATAAAATTCTTGCTCACTGTGTCGCCCGTGCCCTTGACTGCCACGGCGTCCCCGGATCACGTTTTGGTGGCGAACACCTATTCCAAATCGGTGTTGCGTTCGGTCGCTGGCGATCTAGCCAATGCCTATGATTTTGTCGATTACTTCCCTTCGTTCGAGATCATCTCGTCCGTGCCTAACCGGGCAATGTTTTATGAGCCAAACATGCGCTCTGTAAGGCGCGAGGGCGTCGATTTTGTCATGTCGCATTTCTTCAAAGGCTTGGGTGTCGAACAGAAGGAGGCCGCAAGACCAACCGGCTTGACCCGAGAAATACTGGCCGCAGAACGCAATGAAGACGACATCGTATGCGAAGAAGAGATTTTGGAGGCCAATAATGCCAACTAATCAAAGCGACTTCTTTTTGATCGGCGATTCCAACGCTTCCGTCATCGCGCGCGCGGCCAACGCGCAAGGCTATACATTTAAAGGACGTGCAATAGGCCCCGGCCGGATTTTCGATACGGACTTCTTCACCGTGAAAGGCGATCGTTTTGTGATGACCCTGCCTGAGAAGACAAATAACGTGGCGCCAGATAGCTTCTTCGACCTGCTGGAATGGAAGGGGCCGATCCTGTCGACAGTTGGGTTCAACAGTCAGTTAATCGGGCAAACAGTCGCCCGTGACATGCGAATCCATGGATTAGATGCCCGCAATCTAAGCCAAGCCGTTCTCGAAGCGCTTGTTGGCAATTGGAAAGCCCCCGCGTTGCGCTTTTATTCTTTGCTGGTAGAGCGCGGTTGTGACATCTGGTTCACCCATTCGCCGCAACGCTTTCCTGACTTATATTTTGACGTTGCAATCCGCTTGGAAAACATCCTGCGACAGCGACTGATCGACCTTGGCGTTTCCCCTGTCGATGTGCGTGCCGCCACGACAGATTCCGAAGGAAAACTATTAGAGCAATTGCATTCCGATCTACCAAGAGACCAGACCCACGGCAACATAGAGTGGGGGGGCCTTGTGTTCGGGGATTTTGCTCGGCAGGCAGGCTTATCAGCTTAAAGCTGCCCCACCGCACCACAGGCATGCGCTATTGTGGAAATAGAGCGGCCCCGCCCTTAGACACCAACAATGTTCTCAAACGCCTAAAGGCAAGCGTCGTTTCTGCGGCGCCTGCCTTTGCTAGCAATGGCTAGCCAAATTTCGACACGTCTGTGTGGGAGGCCGCGCAATACCTGCGCGGCCGCTGTTTGTTACGGGCAGGTGTAGCCGCCATCAATCACCAGATCTGATCCCGTCATAAACGAGGATTCATCCGAAGCGAGGAACACGGTGCCATAGCCAATCTCGTCAGGTTTGCCGAAGCGTTTCATCGGGACGAGATCCACCAGCGGGCCCCATGCCTCCTTAGGCACCGAGGATTCGAACAGGTTGGTGTCGAACATGCCCGGACAGATAGAATTGATGCGGATGTTGTCGCCCACAAATTCCAACGCCGCTGATTTGGTCATAAGACGGACCGCGCCCTTGGTGGATTGATAGGCGGTTGAGACGCCAGCACCGGCAATGCCGTAGATGGAGGCGAAATTGATGATCGACCCACCGCCATTTTCTTTCATGGCAGGAACTGCCGCTCTCATCCCCAGCAAGGTTCCCAGCTGGTTGACACCGACAATCTGGTGAAACTTCTCGACCGTGTGATCCAGCAGGCCCGCGTGGTAATAAATGCCCGCATTGTTCACCAGCACGTCTAGCTTACCAAAGGTAGCAACGGTCTTGGCCACTGCCGCCTCCCATTGGTCTTCCTGCGTTACGTCAAGTGCGACGACCTCTGCCTTACCGCCCGCATCGCGGATTTCTTTGGCGCAGTTTTGCGCATTGTCCCACAAACCTGTCGCCGGTTTGCCATCGGCGATAATCGGGTCTTCAGGCAAGTTGGCGAGCATCAGGATCGCGCCCTCTTTTGCCATTAGTCGCGCCTGTGCCTGACCTAATCCGCCACCCGCTCCTGTGAGCAGCACTACTTTACCTTCTAGTCTTCCAGCCATGGTTTTTCCTCCCTTAAGACTTTCAATTGATTTGGGTTGTTGCGTTACGGTTCGGTCCAATCCGAACAGTCGTTTGAGAAAATTCATCAGAACATCCCGTTGATGTGAGCACTGATTGCCGGCAGGTCCTGCAAGACATCCCAATGCTCAATGATCTTCCCGCCCTCTTGGGGCCGGAAAATGTTGTTATCCGCGTGGTCATGGCCATCTGGCCGGGCCTGGCGGCCGTGCAAAACACCGCTGCGGCCTTCGGCCAACGCGCATGCGATGAATTTGCGCGTGTTCTGGTCCAGATCAGCCATGGTCTAGAACGGGTATTGCTGTGCGGGGTCTTCGATCGTGACCCAACGCGTTGAGGTAAAGCTGTCGATCCCTGCCTTGCCGCCAAAACGGCCATAGCCGCTGTCTTTGACGCCGCCGAAGGGCATCTGCGCCTCGTCACCCACAGTGGGCCCGTTTATGTGGCAGATACCGCTTTCGATCTGGTCGGCGATCTTCATCGCACGACTGATGTCGGCGCTATAGACGGATGCCGACAGGCCATAAGCGGTGTCATTGGCCACGCGCACCGCCTCTGCGTCATCTTTCACCCGGATAATGGGTTTGACAGGGCCAAAGCTTTCTTCTTGATAAATCAGCATCTCGGGCGTGACATTGTCGATCACGGTCGCGGTGACCACGGAGCCCTCGCGCGTCCCGCCAGCCAGCACCTTTCCGCCTTTTGCGACGGCATCCGCAATGATGGCGTCCATTTTCTCGGCTGCATCTAGCGTTACGAGCGCGCCCAGCACGACTTTGTCGCGCGGATTGCCCGCTGGCAGTCTGGCCGCCTTGGCCGCAAAGGCACGGGCGAACTCATCAGCGATACTTTCGTGCACGATGATGCGTTCGGTGGACATGCAAATCTGGCCCTGATTCATGAAAGCACCGAATGCGGCGCCGTTCACTGCACCTTTAAGATCGGCATCCTCCAAAATAACCATCGGGGCCTTGCCGCCCAGCTCAAGCAATACCGGCTTCAGATGTGCGGCCGCCTTTTGCGCAATGATCCGTCCCACTTTGGTAGAGCCAGTAAAGTTGATGTGCCGCATAGCAGGCGCTGCGATCAGCGCTTCGACGACATCTGCGGCATCCTCAGGCGCATTGGTGATCACGTTCAGCACACCGTCTGGAAACCCTGCCTCTTGAAACACAGTGCCAATCGCACGATGCACAGCCGGGCACATCTCGGACGCTTTCAACACAACAGTGTTACCGCTTGCGATGGCAGTCGCGACGGCGCGCACGCCCAGAATGACCGGCGCGTTCCAAGGCGCAATAGCCAGACAGACGCCCAGTGGTTTGCGCTGCGCCATAGCAAGGCTGCCCGGTTTGTTGACGGGGATCACATCGCCAGTGATCTGCGTGGTGATCGAGGCGGCCTCGCGCAGCATGCCCGCCGCAAGCATGCAATTGAACCCTGCCCATGGGCCGGTTGCACCAGTTTCGGTGATCATCAATTGGATGATCTCGTCGGTTTTGGCCTCCAACGCCTCAGCGGCTTTCAGCAGCAACATGCGCCGCGCTCCGGGGCCAGTTGCGGCCCAATCAGGATATGCGGCTGCGGCTGCATTAACCGCTTTCAAAGCATCATCTACACTAGCAGCAGAGGCCGTCGTGGCCACGTCTCCCGTGACAGGATCACGGCGTTCAAAGGTACGATTACCCTGTGCGGTGACCTCACGGCCACCGATCAAAAGTTCTACAGTCATTTGATTTTCCCTAGAAATTCATGGCTTCGGCCATAACGGACGCTTCAAGGCCACCGTCACACGCAATATTCGTTCCATTCACCCAACGCGCCCCGTCCGACGCCAGAAACAGGATGGACGGTGCGATGTCATTGGCCGTGCCTGCCCGGCCCACGCGGTCGATGTCGCTGTTGACACGGTCATCACCCAACACATCGCGGAACTGCAAAAGGATCGGGGTTTCGACCGGGCCGGGGCTGACGGCGTTCACCCGGATGCCGCGATCCTTGAACACCGGATCATGGGCGGCGTGGTAGGTCCACATCAGCAGCAATTCCTTGCTGTCGGGGTAAGAGGTTTCATCCTGAATATTGTGATCCGCGCAGAATTGCACTGGATCGGGGAAGCCTTCGACGTCGATGGCCTTGCGTGTCCGTTCAAGATTGCCGCGCCAGCCAAAGCCCGCAATAGACGCCACATTGATGACAGACCCATATTGATTGATTTTTGGGGCCAACCCCAGCGACAAAGCACGCAACCCCAGAAAGTTCACTGCAATTGTCGGCGCCTTTCCGGGCGTGCCTGAAAGCCCCGCGACATTGGCCAGCGCATCAATCCCGTTTGGCAAGGCGTTCACCAAAGCCTCAACACCCTCGGCAGACCCGAGATCCGCGGCAATGAAATGCCCGACCGGTGTGTCCGGTGTGTTCCGATCGACCGAGAACACATTGGCCCCCTGCGCCTGCGCCAACTCGGCGGTGCGCTGTCCGATGCCCGATGCGGCCCCCGTGACAACAATGTTCTTTCCCAAAAGCATCAGTTTTCCTCTCTCGATGTCTTATTAATTTCTGTGATGAGATAGCCGGTCGGGATCGCCTCGCCCGGCAGGCGGGGGCCGATCCAGCCCCAGATGCCATTTGGCAAAAACAGCGCGAAACCCACCGCAACCGCGCCAAGGCCGACCAGATACCACGCACCAAAAGCGCCAAAGAGCGTCTCAATAACGAAAAACAGCAGCGCACCGATCAATGCGCCCTCAATCCGGCCAAGCCCCCCGACGAGAACCATGAACAGCATGTAGGCCGTCCACTGCACCCCGAAATACGCACGGGGCTGGAACGTCGTGTTGGACGCGAGCCAAAGCGCGCCTGCTGCCGCTGTGCCGGTCGCCGCGAGGACAAACACAATTCGTTTTGTGCGGATGACGTCCACACCAATCGACCGCGAGCCAATCTCATCATCGCGGATTGCGGTGATCGCGGCGCCTGTCCTGCTGCGCAACAACACCACAAGCGCCGCCAGAACGGCCACTGTCACCGCCAATGCCAACCACAACGTCCATGCGCTGCGGGTCTCAAGCGCGTAGGCGTTCAAGGCAATAAGCGATGTGCCTGTTTCCCCTTGGATCAACGGGTCGAGGTTTACGCAAAGATGCGCCAAAGACGATAGCACCCACATGCCGATGGCAAACTCGCCCCCCGACAGCGACAGCATGAACAGCGATGTGATCCATCCAAGCAAAGCGCCCGCAGCGATGGCCAACAGGATCGCCACGTAAGGGTCAACGCCAGCATCTGCGAGGCGAATGGTGATATAGGCGGCAACGCCGAAAAACAGCGTCTGCCCGATGGATACCAGCCCCGCGAACCCCGCAAGCGCGTTCCACATGACGGCCAGCAGGATATAGACGAGCAGTGCGACAGCGCGCCCGGACCCTCCAATACCGGACAGCCAAGGCAAGCCCGCCAGAACAAGCGCTGCTACAGCCAGCAAAGCCAGCGTAATTTGAGCGGTTGCGCCGCCACGCGTAACTGTGATCAGGGATTGCGTCATCATGCCTGAACCCTCGCCTGACGGAATTTCGCAATGGCATTGCGCCACGTGGGCAGCCGATAGAAAACCACGATAAGGAACGTCAGGTGCCCGCCGATCAGGAAACCCTGCGGATGGATGGCCGCGCCGATGGATTGCGCAAACGCAAGGATCATCGCCCCAATCAGCACCCGCCACATGCTGCCAATCCCACCGATCACGACAGCCTCAAACGCGAACAGAAGTTGGGCAGAACCGGAATACGGTCCCCAGGCGCTGCGCAGACCCATTGCAGTGGCGGCGAACACACCAGTGGCCAAAGCAATGCCGGTGGCAATCGCAGCGGTCCGGCCCGTATTGATCCCCAAAAGCGAGGCTGTTGCGCGATCTTGTGACGTTGCTTGGATACGCCTCCCAAGGTCAGTGCGCCGCATCAACGTCTCGATCAGCGCGATGATGATAAGGGCCGCAACCAGGATGTAGACGCTTAACTGGCCTACAAAGATGTCGCCCGGCAACTCGAAAGAGGCCCAAGACAAGTCGCCCACAAACGGGGCCAGCGACAAGTTATCTGCCCCGAATGTCTGGAACATCAAATTGTCGAGGATGATCGCAATACCAAATGTCGCGAGCAGTGGCAGAAGCTCTCCTCCACCCGATGCACGTGACAGGACAGTTTTGTGCAAGAGCATCCCGAAAGCGAACATTGCCACGGACATCACGACGATGCCCACGGGCAAAGCGATCCCTTGCGTTCCGAGCACATACAGCCCGTAGGCCGCCAACACGATTAACGCGCCATGCGCCAGATTGATGATGTTCATCACCGAATACATGAAGGCCAGACCTGTCGCGAGGATGGCATAATACCCGCCGAGCAAAGCCGCGCTGATTACCAGACCCATCATGCTGCCACCTGCCCGAAAGAGGCCGCAGCAAGCGCAGCTACCGTTGTGTCTTGTGGCCGGACGCGTAGCGCAACGCGCCCTTCGCACATCACGATAATTTGGTCCGCCTCTCTGATTGCCCGGTTCAGATCCTGTTCGACGACCAGCAACGCCAGCCCCATGTCGCGGGTTTTTCTCAAGGCGCCATAAGCCAAATCAACCGCCGCCGGAGACAGACCGAGGGACACTTCATCCAACATAATCGCGACGGGATCGCCCATAAGAGCACGCCCGATGGCAACAGCCTGTTGTTCACCGCCCGAAAGCTTGCCCGCCATAGCGCGGTCGAGCTTTGCCAAATTCGGGAATGCCTCAAATATCGCGGCGACGCTCCAAGGACCCTCGCGGGATGTGGACGCGCCAAGCATAAGGTTTTCACGCACCGTCATGTCGGGAAACAAGCGCCGGCCTTCTGGCACAAGCGCCAGCCCCGCGCGCGCCCGCAGATGCGCCGGGCGATCCGAGATATCGACCCCCGACAGCATTATCTCCCCGCTGCCTTGCACGTGATCCCCCGCAATCGTGCGCAAAAGCGTGGTTTTACCTGCACCATTCGCGCCGACCAAAAACAACATCTCGCCGGGTTCCAGTGACAAGCTAACGTTATGCACGGCAGTCAATTGGCCGTGGGTGGCACTCATGTTCTGGGCCAAAAGCGTGCTCATGCTGCTGCTCCGAAATAGGCAGACTGCACGGCAGGCGCGTCAATAACCTCGCCCGGTGCGCCATCGGCGATGATCTGGCCGCCCGCCATGCAAATCAGGCGCGAACAGCTATTCAACAACATGCGCATGATATGTTCGATCCAGATGATCGTGACACCGCTGGCATGAATATTGCCGATAAGCGCAACCAGCTTGTCGCCCTCTGCCTCGGTCAATCCGCCACCGATTTCATCCAGCAGCAAGACTTGTGGATCGGTGGCAAGCGCGCGGGAAAGCTCTAGCCGTTTTCGATCGAGCAGACCTAATGTGCTGGCCTGACGGTTCGCGGAGGCTGCAAGCCCCGTATCGTGCAAAACATCCCAAGCCACCGCAACCGGATCAGGTACCGCGGTTGCGCGGCCATGACGGACCGACACCAGCACGTTCTCAAACACGGTCATACCTGTGAAAGGTCGAGGCACCTGATGCGTCCGTCCCAATCCTTGCCGACACCGCGCGGCCGTCGCAAGGCGTGTCACATCCTTACCCATCAATTGCACGCGCCCGGCTGTTGGCGCATAGGCGCCGGTTAGTAGGTTCATCAGCGTGGTTTTGCCCGCCCCATTGGGGCCAAGCACGCCAACAATCTCGCCCTGCGTCACACGCAGATCGATGTCTTCGAGGACTTTGAAGTCCCCGAATGCCATGGAAAGGCCACTTGATTGCAAAACGAGAGTGTCAGTCTGTGTCATCGGATTAAGTCAGGCGTTATAGGCCTGAAGCTCCCCTGTGATTGGGACGTTCGGGTCCGTGGCGTTTTCGGTGACCACATAGTCGAACTGATGATCCCCCTCCTCTGCCGCTTGCCACTGCGTGCCGATGATCGGGCCATGCGCTACGTTTTTGACCGGACCGGCAGTGAAATCGACGATCCCTCCGATGCTGTCCGCCCTGAGTGTCGGAAGCGCGGCGGCCACAGAGTCACGGTCCTTGGGATCGCCTGCCGCAGACAAAGCCGCCATAGCGACATCAATCGCAGATAAGCTGGCACCAAGTTGCTGAGTCCATTGGTTGCCCGTCGTTGCTTCATACCCGTCGCAGAGGGCAGCTCCGGTTAGCCCTGTCGTGGGGGATGTGTACGGAAAATCGCGGTGCCAATAGCAGGCACTTGCCATATTATTCCCCAAACCACCCAAGGCCTCGATGTCAGCGGGGAAAAGCCCCGTTTTGGCAAGCTGCGCAATCTTGACCTGACGGTGCAGACCCTGTTGGGCTGCCTGCCGCCAAAATGCGGCGAAATCGGGTGGGATCGGGAAGGTGTTAAAGATCTCGATGCCCGCAGCGCGGAAGGTCGCAATCTGGCTTGAGAAATCTGTGGTCCCGGTCTCATAGGCCCCCGGATCAACAACCTCATAACCCGCCTCAACAAGCTTCGGCACAAGGACCGCACGGATCGCATTTCCATCCGCATCATTGGGGTACATCACGCCAACTGTCTTGTTGGTTTCGATGAGGTCCCACTGAGAGATATAGGCCTGATAGAACTCATCCACACCAAATCCGAAATGGAAGGTGTAATTGAACGGGCTTTCCTCTCCGGGCACCGCGCCGCGCCCGAAATACCACGCCTCCCACGGCATCACAGTCGAGATACAGGGAACGCCCGCAGCCTCGCACGCGTCTGAAACGGGATTGATTGTTTCGGGTGTAGAGACGGCAATCATCAGATCGACCGCGTCGTTATTGATTAGATCGCGGGCCAACTGACCTGCGCGGGAAGGATCGGACTGCGTGTCGCGGTCCAAGAGGTCAACACTGTAGGCCGTGCCGTTGATCGTCACGCCATCTGCCAACGCAGCGCGCGCCTGATCCAGCACATAGCCGTCAGTTTGGCCAAACCCGGCAAGCGGGCCCGAGATGGGGCTGATAAAACCAATTTTGAGAGTGCGCGATGATTGCGCGAATGCCTGAGATCGACCAAGTGTAAATGCGCCAAGCACAGCTCCACCGGTCGCGAGCGCTGCGCGCCGCGTGAGTGTTCGTGTCATATTTCCTCCCTTAAGCCCTTAAATTCAGGGCTCTTTCCTTTTTGTAATCCATCGTAATTCGGTGAATTCGTCCAAGGCCCATCGCCCGCCAAACCGGCCATAGCCGCTGGCTTTCACCCCTCCGAACGGGGCAAGTGGGTCGTCATCCACCGTGCAGCGGTTGATGTGGCAAATGCCCGTGTGAATTTGATGTGTGATCTCATCCGCGCGCGCCGCGTTCTGGCTGAAGACCGAGGCCGCCAGCCCGTAATCGCTGTCATTGGCCACCGTCACAGCCTCTTGGTCGGACACAACGCGGGTGACAGACAGGATCGGTCCGAATGTCTCTTCGGTGTAAAGCCGCATATCCGCCTCAACACCATCCAGCAGCGTCGGGTCAAAGAAGGCATCGCGCATTCTGCCGCCGCCAACAAGACGCGCACCTTTGGACACGGCATCGCCGAGCAAGCCAGACAGACGCTCGGCCGCGCCGATACTAATGACCGGCCCGATATCCGTTGCGGCATCATTGGGATCACCGACAACCAAAGCCTTGCGCAGGTTTTCGATCTTGTGGATCAGCATGTCGGCAACGCCGTTTTGAACGATCAACCGTTCGGTGGACATGCATATCTGCCCTTGATTGAGATATGCCCCCTGCACTGCCGCTGACGCGGCAAGGTCAAGATCGGCATCGTCCAGCACGACCATCGGGGCCTGCCCGCCCAGTTCCAGCAAGGGGCGTTTAAGGTGCTTGGCGCAAAGTTCTGCGATCCGGCGCCCAATCCGCGTGGAGCCTGTGAAGTTCACGCGGCGCACCACAGGATGCTCGATCAGGGCATCAACGATGCGTTCGCTCTCTTCCTGCGGGCACAGGAACACCTGTACCACGTCTTGGGGAAAGCCGGCTTTGACCACTGCGTCGCCGATCAGGCGGAACGTGCGGGGCGCAATTTCGTTCCCCTTCAGCAAGACCGTGTTGCCACAGAGCAAAGGCGCAGCGATGGCGCGGATACCCAAGATCAAAGGTGCATTCCAAGGGGCAATCCCAAGGCACACGCCGCATGGAGTGCGGTGGGCTCCGCTGATAATGCCATTGTCGGGTGCCAGTGTTTCGGGATGACGCAAGGCGCCCGCTTGGTCCGCGACCCCACATAAAAGTCGGGCGGCAAATGTGACGTTATGCGCTGCCCATTTTTGGGGCGCTCCGATCTCTTCGCACATCGCTTGGCAAAAAGCGTCTTTGTCTGCGATCAATTGATCCGCAAGCGCCCGGAGATGATCAGCGCGGGTATCGACCGTCACAGCAGACCACGCAGGAAACGCGGCCGCAGCGCGGGACACAAACCGCAGGCAATCAGCCAGATCATGTGCAACCTCGCGGCTGACCACATCCCCTGTCGCCGGACTCTTTCGCGCAATAACGCTCGGCTCCGCAGCCAAATGTGACGATGTCAAAGTTACCATGTAATCTCTACGGACTTGCATCCGTCCTCCTGTCCCTAAGATTAGACTAAGGGAATACTTGCATGTAATGTTAAATTCTGGTCATTAAATGTGAAAATATGGGATAATCCATGCAAGATAGCTATGCCACACTGCAAGACGAACGGGATGCGTTGCATGACCGGTCCCTGCGCCGCAGGTTTCCCGACGGATTCGCAACGCTTTTGTTTTTGACCCGCGGCACCTTGTTGATCGGTGAGGAAAAAAATGAATGTCATGGTCCGGCGCTGTTCTTCTGGCCAAGTAACAGCAGAGACGTCCTGACGTTGAAGGCAGGGTCAAGCGCGCGGCTATTGGGCCTGAGCGATGCAATTATCTTGGACGCCATCGGCGCACGCTCGGAATCGGTGCATCTGCGGATGCTGGTCGAGACGCCCTTTTCCGCCGTGATGTCTGAAAACCCCAAAATCCCGCAGATCGAAACGCTTTTTGACTGGTTTGCCCATGAGCTTGATGAACCTGAGCGCCGCTCGCCCATGTCGATGTCCGCGTTCCTGCGTCTGCTGCTCATTGCGGCCCTTCGGGTCCATACTCCCGAAGATACCTCCGTCAGCGCGGAGGCGACGAATGTGCTACGCCAGTTCCGCCACCTCGTCGAGCTGCACTACAAGGATCACTGGAAAGTCGCCCGCTATGCCGACACACTGGGCGTTGAGTATGACCGCCTGCACCGGATCTGCAAACGCGATACGGGCCGGTCTCCGGCTGAGCTGGTACACGAGCGCATCACCGCAGAGGCCAAGGCGCGATTGGAGAATTCAGGCTTGCCGCTGAAGAAGATTGCGGCAGATCTGGGGTTCTCGGATGCCTCGCGCTTTAGCCACTTTTTCAAACGTCGCACCGATCTATCTCCGGGGGCGTATCGCGCGGTCGTGTCGCGCCCTGACAGTGATGATCTCCAAGACCTGCGGCGTGGGTTTTCGGACTGGCCTTGAATAGAGAAAACACTGCCATTCGGCTACCTGCGGATGGCAAACAGTTTGCCGTCGTCACGGGCCATATCGGACGGAATTCCAGGCACGAAGCTTTAATGCACCGCGATCTACCTGTCTTCTATACGGAACGCGTCAATGCCACATGCGTCTGGCCCTATGCGTCCTGAACGATCGATGCGACGCCGCGCATGGATAGCCGCACTTTAGGCTTCCCTATCGGTTCAACAAAAGACGCCCGCCCAGCACTCCCAATGCTGCTGCTCCGACCCGGTCGATATAGAACTTCATTGCAAGATACCTTTCACTCACCACCTTGCGGCTCATGCCAAACGCCAAAAGGGAGTAAAACAAAACCTCGAACACAAAGTGGTTCGCGATGATGATGCCATTCTCAAAAAGCGTCATATTCGAAGGGAATATCACGGCAAGAACAGCCGCAGCGAATAACACCGTTTTAGGGTTAAGGACGTTAATCATCATACCCTGCCTTAGCGCGTGTGAAGTTGGCCTATCACTTGCCTTGATCTGGTCGTGCGCTCCCCGCCACATACAATATGCAATGTAGATGAGATATAGCGCTCCAATAGTTTTGATAGCCACATAGGCCCAAGGAAATAGCGAAAAGATTACGTCAAGCCCAAGCAGCGCGGCGGCGGTCCAAAGAGCAGCGACAAACCCCAAACCGATACCCGTTGCGATACCGGCCTGCCTTCCAGACGACAATGTGTTTTGGACGGCAACCAGGAAGGCAGGACCGGGACTTACGATAGCCGCCAATAGGGCGAGGTTGAAAGTAATGAGATGGGCGAGTTCCATAGTTAGTCCTATTTTTTCTTCAACAAGAGCCAATCAACGGAGCTTGTCAACTACGGGCCACCAATGTGAAAGCGGACATTGGCGAACCGCCGCGAAAGTCCGAAAAGGTCCGCATAACGACCTGCGCTTGATAGGGAAAATCTGAAATACATGGCGCCTCACATCGAGAACCACGTCCTGAACCGTCCTTCGTTGATCTGAAAGCGTTCAAAACGCGTCGATAAATCTGCTGGGCTTCGACAATCGGGGTAAGCTCCATCTAGCTATGAAACCGACACGTCAGCTATCATCGAACGTTATGAAAAAGACGTCCACATTTGGTTCAATTTAGGCCAGTGGATTTCGCCGCCTTTGCGGATTGCGGTTCGCATATCGTCACCCAAAGGCTTTGAGATTGCGACCGGGTAACTTGGACGCGCCTGCATCCGCGCAAGCCACGCGCCAACTTTCGGTGCGGTTTCGGCCCAAAGCCCCGCGTAGCCAAACAGATCAAGCCGATCAATGTACGAGACCAAAGCGACATCGGCAATTCCATGCTCGCGCCCTGTGACCCACTCGGTTTTCCCGATAGCGGCTTCCATGTCGGCAAAGGTGCGTTGCAAGGTTCCAAAAGCTTGCTGAACGTAAGGGGATGCCAAGCCATTTTTGAACAGATCCGCCCGTTTTAAGCGCGCAACAGGATCGGGCATTTTCGCAATCTGAGCGGCGATTTCCTCAGGGGACTTGACCGCCATGATCTTGTCCCGCGCTTCGGTACTGAACGTCAGCGTGGTAATCGCTGTGTGAATGTTCAACGTTCGCAAAAGCCAATGGCGTGCCCGCGCCTCGCTGATACGATCCGTGGGCATCAACTGCCCGTCGTTATAGTTTCTGTCCAGATATTCGACGATCAGACTGGATTCCCCCAGCACCAGATCGCCATCAATCAAGGTCGGGATCACGCCGTTTGGGTTCAGCGCAAGATACTCAGGATTGTTTTGCTCGCCCTTAGACAGGTCAAGCGTGACGCCTTCAAAGTCCAGACCAATTTCGGCCAATGCGACGCGCACCTTGATGGAACAAACACTGGCGGGTGAATGGTAGAGTTTCAGCATATTGATCCTGCTATATTAGGTAAGTTTTCTAGGTATCGATCCGTTTGGCGAATTCGCATTCCGCGCCATCGGTGACGGCTTTGTAGCGCTCTAAACGTGACGAGCATTTCTCTCGGCTCTTCAGCAGATGCGCGAGAAGTCGTAGCTTACATTCCTCAGAGCGGCGGCGTTTTAATGCGCCCAGCACACCAAGATGTTCTTCGATAAAGGGGTCTTCATCGCCAACCGGGACCTCTTCGGTTGCCAAGACGTGTTTGGATAAAACGAGCCCCGCCTTGACCGACCTCAACGCCGTTAGCCCCGGCGCATTTTTTGCGTAACCCATCAGGTCGCGATGCAGCACCACTTCGAGATCGTCCAACTCTCGGCTCGTGACATTCGGCAAGCGGCTCAGCGCGTCTTCGTGCATTGCAATTGCCCGATCCAGAACGTCCATCGGAATGTGGATCGTGGCTTGTTCCAGCAATTTGGGCTCAAGCCATGACCGCACGTCGAACAGCATCTCCAGCCGCTCGCAATCCATTTTCAAGGCGATCCATTGCCCGCCGGGGCGCCGTGCAACCAGCCCGTTGGTTTCCAGTTCGCGCAAGGAATCTTCCAGCGCGCTTCGCCCCACATTGTAATAGTCCTGCGCGGCCCGGATACTGATCCGCCACGCACCATGCACGGACAGACGCGAGATGTGACGCTCCAGATCTTCCAACAGCGGCGTCGGGGTATCAGTAGTTTTAAGCGCCTCTTTCAGGGACGCGATGCAGGTCGGGTAGTCTGTCAGGCGGCTGGTGGCACTTGTCTCCTCTGCACCCGTAACAAATCCGCGTGTGGGAAGCGGCGCAATCAATCCATACTCGACGAGGGTGTGCAGGGCCTGCCGCGCCGGGGTTCTGCTCACGTTAAAGACCTGTGCAAGCATACTTTCGTTGATCGCGACGGCGTCGGGAATTGTTTGAGCGCGGATTTCTGAGGCAATCGCATCCGCCAGCGCAAGATAAAGCGACGGGTCGGACACATCTGGAATAGCCTGCCCGATCTCACTTGTATTGGCAGAGGTCTGCGATCTCACATCTTATCTCCCGCATGGTACTTCGACTTTCGCAAGACTGAGGTATTTTGAGTATTGTTCAAACAAAGTACATTATTTTCAGTTGGATAATCTTTCATTCTCATGACTAGCTTCACTTCAGTTGACTGTTTTTACATACTTTTTTAACAATTCTGGAAAATACGGCTCTCTCACAAGTTAATAGTATCGCCAGACAAAGCAATATGTTCATGCTGGGGCAACAGCGAGAGAGGGACCCAGAACACCATGCGACACCACACCATCCTCAAGATCACTGAGGCCGATACTGTCGGTGTTGCATTGCTGACGCTGGACCCGGGCGACCGGGCTTGTGTGTCGTCAACAAATGGCGGCGTCGCGGCAGAATTTGATGTCGTCGAGCGTATCCCGCGCGGTCACAAGATCGCGCTGAGCGATATTGGCGCGGATGCCTTTGTTTATAAGTATGGACAGGTGATCGGTGTTGCGACCAACGACATTGCGCAAGGCGCGCATGTGCATAGTCATAACCTTTCGGGCGAAGGCGGGTATGACCGCAAAAGCGCGCGGGCCGTCAGCGCGACCGAGATAGACCACGCGGCCTTGCCGGACAGCTTCATGGGATATGCCCGCCCGTCCGGCGAGGTTGGAACGCGCAACTATATCTCGCTGCTTTCCACAGTGAACTGTTCGGCCACGGTGTGCCGCGCAGTTGCCGACCATTTCAATCTGGGCGGCGGGCTGGACAAGTACGAAAACGTCGACGGGATCGTGGCCTTTACCCATGGGTTCGGCTGCGCCATCGATCCCGATGGGCTTGGCATGGCGATGCTGCAGCGCACGTTGATCGGGGCGGCCTTCAACCCCAATGTCGCGGCAACCGTCGTGATCGGCCTTGGCTGCGAGACCAATCAAGCGAAATTCATGTTGGCACGTTGCGGCATCACCGAGGCACCAACCTTGAAGAGTTTCACCATCCAAGAGGCCGGCGGCACGCGCAAATCCATTGCCAAGGCCATTGCGTTTATCGAAGGCCTACTGCCCGAAGTGAACGCAGCTGGCCGAACACCGCAGCCGGTCTCGAAAATAAAACTGGCCCTGCAATGTGGCGGATCGGATGCCTATTCCGGTATTACCGCAAACCCCGCCCTTGGGATTGCGTCCGATATCCTGATCGCCAAAGGTGGCACCGCGATCCTGTCCGAAACCCCTGAAATCTATGGCGCCGAACATCTGCTTGCTGTGCGGGCAACGCAAGAGAACGTCGGTGAAAAGTTGTTTGGTCTGATCGACTGGTGGCGCGATTACACGGACAAAGCGGGGGCCAGCATTGAGAACAATCCTTCTTATGGGAATAAAAAGGGTGGCCTGACCACGATTGCCGAAAAGTCCCTCGGGGCAATCGCGAAATCAGGTCAAAGCCCGCTGACCGCCGTTTATGGCTATGGCGAGCCGGTGACTGAGCCGGGCCTCGTTTTCGTGGATACGCCCGGTTACGACCCGATCTGTTCGACGGGTCAAATCGCCTCTGGCGCGACGGTCATGTGCTTTACCACCGGGCGCGGGTCCGTATCCGGGTTCAAACCTGTCCCGACCCTCAAATTATCGACAAACACGCCAATGTATGAGGCCATGCAGGATGACATGGACGTCAATTGCGGCACTGTTCTGGAAGGTGAGACCCTGCGGGCGGTTGGCGAACGGATCTACGCCCGCATCATCGACACTGCGTCTGGAAAGAAAACACAAAGTGAAATCAACGGCTTCGGCGACAATGAATTTGTGCCCTGGCAACTTGGAGCAATCCTTTAGCCCTGCTGTAACCGAAACTTAGAAAGAGACGAAAAAGATGAAATACGACGAAATGACCGACCTGCTTGAACCGGGGTATCTGGAGCTTGAAACCGGCTACCGGATGCTGCCCGAAAGCGAGGAACTGCTGGTCGCCGTCTACAACCGCATGATGGGCTGCAAGCACGAGTGGCTGGATCGGTGGTTTGGCCATTTCGAAACTGAGGCCGATTTCATCGAATGGCATCCTGAAGAGCACTTCACCCACGTCTGGAACGACAAGTGGAGCAAGGGCAATTACATCGGTGCCGCCCATACCGCCAAGCAAAAGATTGGCGGGCGTCAGCCGCAGTTTTCCACGATCCACTTTGAGGATCCGTCGATCATGTTCGACATGGACAAAGTGCGCGCCGCGAATGCAACGGTTGTGTTGGCCTATGGCACGCCCGGTGAATATGGCGATAGCGACTACAAGATGACGCGCTTTGTGCACATCGCGCGCAACACCCGTTTCGGATGTGAAATCCGCAGCCGCTTCTGGGTCAAGACAACCGAAGATTTCGGTCCGCTTCTGATCGACCACTGCTTCGGTGAGTTTGGATTTGCACAGGATATCTGGAAACGGGAGTTTTCCTAAATCCGCGTGTGCATCGCCACCAAAACTTGAACGAGACGAATAAGGGAGGAACTAAACCATGAGTAATCTAAACAAGACAGTTTTCGTACTGGGCTTGGCCGCCAGCGTTGTCGGAAGCGGGCAGGCAATGGCGCAGGCCGAATGCGGCTCGGTTAATTTGCTGTTCAACAAATTTGTTCCGGACAGCCACGCGTTTTACACCGGTGGTATGTTGCCTTGGGCCGAAGACGTCGAAAGCGTCACCGAAGGCCGCGTCACGGTGTCGTTCACCTCGGCCTCACTGGCACCACCGCCGCAGCAATGGTCGATGGTAACGGACGGAATTGCCGATGTCGGACTGCAAGTGAACCCGCTTGAATCTGCAAGGTTACATCTGACCAATATCGGCGGCCTGCCGTTGGTGGGCAACCTGGCCGAGGCACGTGGTGTCGCCTTGTGGCGCACGCAGCAAGAATTCTTTTCAGACGCAGGCGAATACGACGGTGTGCACCTGCTTGGTCAGTTCACGAATGCGGGCGCGGGCCTTATTTCCAGCCGCGAAGTCCATAGCATGGACGACGTCGCAGGTATGAAGTTCTGGACAATCGGCGGCCCACCTGCCGCTGTCGTCGAGGCAATTGGCGCGGTGCCAGTACCGGCGCCGGGCGAAGAGATGTTCAGCATGTTCTCACGGGGTGTTGTCGATGGTATCGCGACCAACTGGGGGGCAATGCGGGTCTGGAACGCTTATCGCTACACCGAAGCCTATGTTGATATTCCGGGTGGTCTTTATGCCGTCGATTTCTCATTCATCATGAACCAAGATGTCTGGGACGGCATTTGCGAGACTGATCAAGAGCTGATCATGTCAGTGTCTGGCGAAAGGATCGCGCGAAACGTTGGCGTTGAGATCGACGAATATGACATCGTTACTCAGAGCGAGCTTCCAGAGCATGAGATCATCGTCATCGAACCTGATGCCGAATTCATGGCCGGCCTGGAAGAAAGCGTCGCCTACGCTCGCGACACCTGGATGGAAAGAGCCGCAGCGCGCGGCGTCGACGGCGAAGCCGCACTTGCATACTATCTTGAGCAGGTCGCAGCCGTAACTGCCGAGGCGGGCAACTAAGGTGCCCGAGACCAAGAAAAAAGGCGTTGCGCGAAAGCGCAGCGTCGTCGCACCCAACTGGTTGCTCAGTTGTCTTGAATGGATCACGGCGGTGTCCATCTTTACAATGGCAATCCTGATTTTTTCCGATGTCGTCTTGCGATATTTCTTCAACAGTCCCCTGCGCGGGGTCTATGAGATCAATGGGATGTTGCTTGGACTTCTGACGCTGTCCTCCCTTCCGCTGATCACCGAAGAGCGAAATCACATAACGGTCGATCTGATCGACAGTTTTTTGCACGGCCGCGTTCGCTTTATCTCGCAGCTGATCATTCTGGCTTTCCAGATGGTTATGATCGGGTTCATCGCCTGGCGGATCTACGCCATCGGGATACGCGAATGGCATAGCGGCTGGGTGACTGTTGATCTTCAAATCAGCCGCGCACCTCTTTTGTTGTTCATGGCCTTTCTTGGGGCTCTCACATCCGCGTTTTTGTTGATCATGATCGTTCAGTTCCTTCGGAAAAGACTGCCTGTCATTCCAATTGGCGGCATGAATACCGGGGCCGACGATCTATGAGATTCCTGACTTATTGAAAGTAACACTATGACCGTGCTTCTTATCGGAACGATCGTTCTCTTCGTGCTTGTCTTCGCAGGATTTCCCCTTGGCTTTACCCTTTTGGTGGTGGGCGCGGGCGGTTTCGCCATGCTCAGAAGCGTGGCTGCGTCTTATTCCATGGTATCGCAGCAGATCCTCGAAGTGGTGATGAACACCAACTTTGTGGTGTTGCCGATGTTCATCCTGATGGGGGCTTTCATCTATCGTGCCTCCCTCGCGGATGACTTGTTTGATGCCGCCAACGCGTGGCTGGGGCACTTCCGGGGTGGTCTGGCCATTGCAACGGTTGCGGCCTGTGGCGGGTTTTCGGCTGTCTCGGGCAGCTCTCTGGCGACTGTGACGACAATGGCCAAGGTGGCCACGCCGTCGATGCGGCGCAACAACTATGCGGACAGTCTGTCGGCGGGCTGCATCTCGGCCGGTGGCACGATTGGCATCCTGATCCCCCCCAGTGCCGCGATGATCATCTACGGCATTCTGACCGAACAAGACATTGCGGCGCTGTTCGCAGCCGGGCTTTTGCCGGGTCTTTTGACCATCGCACTCTATATTATTGTTATCTTGGTACTGACGACGATCTGGCCGCATCTTGGGCCATCGGTTCCTAAAACCAGCTGGCACGAGCGGTTTCAGCGCACGATCAAAATCTGGGGCATTGTCGTGCTGTTCGTCTTGATCATGGGTGGCATCAGCTTTGGGATGTTCACTCCGAACGAGGCGGGCGGAATTGGCGCTGTTGGCGCGCTTCTCTTTGCCCTTGGTCGCCGCAAGATGACATGGCCGATTTTCTTTTCATCTTTGGTTGATGCGGCCAAGACCACGGCGATGGTGTTCAGCATCGGGATCGGGGCGCTGGTGTTCAACAATCTCGTAACGATGTCCGGCTTTTCGGGCGCGGTCGCGGCATGGCTCGAGGCTTTGCCCTTGTCACCCATGGGGATCATGGTGGTGATCGTTCTGTTCTACTTCCTGCTCGGGATGGTGGTGGACGGTCTGGCGATGATTTTCCTGACAGTTCCGGTCATCTTCCCGGTGGTCGTGGCACTGGGCATGGACCCGATCTGGTTTGGCGTCTTGCTGGTGATCGTTGTCGAGGTCAGCCTGATCACACCGCCCATCGGTATGAATGTCTTTGTTCTGAAATCGATGCTTCCGGGTGTGTCTTTGCGTACAATCTTCACAGGCATCGCGCCGTTTCTAGTGGCAGATTTGGTGCGGATCGTCCTTGTCATGGCCTTCCCGGGCTTTGTGCTGTTCCTGCCCAGACTGGTGTTCGGATAACGCCGTGGGCGCATAATCATGACCAAGCAGCCGAGTTTCATCCTTTATATCACCGATCAGCACCGCGCGGATTATCTCGGCTGCTATGGCCATCCCATTCTGAAAACGCCCAATATCGATGCCTTGGCGGCCAATGGGGTGGCTCACGACCGGTTTTATGTGGCCTGTCCGGTGTGTATGCCAAACCGCGCCAGCCTTATGACATGCCGGATGCCGTCCAGCCACGGTGTGCGCATGAACGGCATTCCGCTGGCCCGCCAACATGTGACCTTCGTCGACCTGCTGCGCGAGGCGGGCTATGACACCGCCCTGATCGGCAAAAGCCATCTGCAAACGTTTTCGGGATTGCCCCCCCTTCCAAGCTTTCCAGAGGCGCGCGACGGCTATCACGAATCCGCATCCCAAGCCGTCCGCCACGATGTGACGGCGGAAAACTACAACAGCGAAGATCCAGCGTTCTGGCGCGAGGCTGACGCCACTGTCCCCACGCCATTCTATGGCTTCGATCACGTGGAACTGGTGACCTATCACGGGGACCGCGTCGGCGGAGATTACAAACGTTGGCTACGCAATCACCGAGCGGATGCAGACAGTCTTATCGGCGCTGAAAATCAGCTGCCGCATGATTATGCCTGCCCGCAGGCCGTGCGTACAGCAGTCCCGGCAGAGCTCTATTCAACCACCTATATCGCAGAACGGGCTGAAGCTTGGTTGCAAGGGCGCAAAGATAAGGACCGCCCGTTCTTTCTTATGGTCAGCTGGCCTGATCCGCATCACCCGTTCAACCCCCCGGGCAAATATTGGGACATGTATAACCCCGCTGAATTCCCTGTCCCCAACGCCTTCGATACGCCCGGCTGGACGCCGCCGCCCCATGTTGCTGCTGTTCGGGCCGCGCGCCATGCGGGCACTGCGAACCTTTCAGGGATGGAAGCCATCGGATGCTCTGCGCGAGAGGCGCAAGAGGCTCAAGCCCTAACTTGCGGCATGATCACCATGATCGACGACGCCGTTGGGCGGGTGCAGACGGCTTTGGCCGCTTCGGGCAAGGCTGCAGACACGGTGACGATGTTCACGACAGATCACGGCGACCACCTTGGCGATCATCGGATGTTGTTCAAAGGGGCCGAGCACTACGAACAAGTCACTCGCGTCCCGTTTATCTGGTCCGATCCCGGCGGCGCATCCGGCCTGCGCAGGGATGACATTGGTCAGACCTTGGATATCGGCACCACGATCCTTGAACGCGCCCGCATTGAACCGGCGGACGGGATGCAAGGCCGCGATCTAAACACCCCAGGCCGCGAACATGCGTTTATGCAGTTTGCCGCTCAAACCAACCTTCCTGGCTCTGATCTGCCCGCTTCGGTCTTCACGATCCGCGACGCGCGCCACCGCTTGTCGATGTTCCAAGGTGTGGAGTGGGGCGAACTCTACGACCTGCAAACCGATCCGTCAGAATTCGAAAACCTGTGGGACGACCCGGCCCATGCCCACACACGCGCCAGCCTGATCGAGCGCCTCGCTCGCGCATCATTCGCCCATATCGATACTGTCCCGACACCCGTGTCGCGGGCCTGAGGACCGATATGACATCCGCAACCCACATAACAAGGCACCCCACATGACCAAAATCAAATCCGTTCGCACTCGTGTCTGGAACTGGACGGGGCCGGTTGTCCCGCCTGAGGGCAATTTTTGCACCAATGCGTCGGATACGTTGTGGATCAAAGGGGATGCCATGGCGTCTTTTCGGTTCCACCAATGGCTGACCTGCGAGGTTGAGACCACGGACGGCACCATCGGCATCGGCAACGCGGCCTTGGCGCCCAGCATCCTAAAACCCGTCATTGACGAATGGCTCGCCCCTTTGGTGATTGGCGAGGATCCGTTCGACTACGCCTATCTGTGGGAAAAGATGTACCGCCGCACCCAAGCTTGGGGTCGCAAGGGCCTTGGCATGACGGCGATCAGCGCCGTGGACATCGCCATTTGGGATCTGATGGGCAAGCTGGTGGACAAGCCGGTGTTCAAACTGCTTGGCGGACGCACGAAAGAAGCGATCCCGGTCTATTACTCAAAGCTGTATTCCGCCCCGATCGACGTGATGCAGCGCGAGGCGCAAGAGGCGCTGGATGCCGGACATACAGCCTTTAAAATGCGTTTCGGCTGGGGTCCCAAAGACGGCATGGCGGGGATGCGTGAGAACCTCAAACGGGTTGAATGCGTGCGCGAAGTGATCGGCTATGATACCGATCTGATGGCCGATGCCTATATGGGCTGGAACGTGGATTACACCAAGCGAATGCTGCCCAAACTGGCCCCGTTTGAGCTGCGCTGGCTAGAGGAACCGGTCATCGGCGATGACACGGCGGGTTATGCGGAACTCAACGCGATGAACATCGTCCCGATTTCGGGAGGGGAGCATGAATTTTCCATCATGGGCTGCAAAAACCTGATCGTCGATAAAGCCGTCAGCGTGCTGCAATATGACACCAACCGCGTGGGCGGCATCACGGCGGCGCAAAAGATCAACGCTATCGCGGAAGCGCATCAATTGCCGGTCATTCCCCATGCCGGGCAGATGCATAATTACCACCTGACAATGGCCAACACCAATTGTCCCATGTCCGAATACTTCCCCGTCTTTGACGTCGAGGTCGGCAATGAGTTGTTCTACTACATCTTCGAAGGCGATCCCGACGCCGAAAACGGCCTGCTCCAACTGGATGACGATAAGCCAGGCTTGGGCATTTCCATCACCGATAAGCACCTGCAACATTTTGAGATCACCGAATGACTTATTCTGGCATCTGGCCTGTCGCGCCCACCCCGTTTCACCCCGATGGCACGCTTGATCTTGAGGGGATGAAACGCGTCCTTGATTGCCTGATCGATCAGGGCGCGGATGGTATCTGCATTCTGGCGAATTTCTCGGAGCAGTTCCTGATCTCGGACGCCGAACGCGAAGTTTTGGCGCGCCTCAGCGTCGAACATATTGCTGGCCGTGTGCCTGTGATTGTCACGATCAGCCATTATGCGACTCAAATCGCGGTTGAGCGGGCGCAGTTTGCCAAGGATCTTGGGGCAGACATCGTGATGATGATGCCGCCCTATCACGGCGCGCTGCTCAAAGGCACGCCCGAACAATCCTTCGAGCAATTCGCCGCTGTGGGCGAGGTCGGCATCCCGATCATGGTGCAGGACGCGCCGTTGTCCGGTGTTGATCTGCCCGTGCCCCTCTTGGTGCGGATGGCGAAAGAGATTGAGGCCGTCAAACTGTTCAAGATCGAATGCCCCCGCGCCGCGAATAAGATCCGCACGTTAATTGAAAAGGGGGGCGATGCGATTGAGGCGCCCTTTGACGGCGAAGAAGCGATCACCCTGCTAGCCGACCTTGATGCAGGGGCTACAGGCTCCATGACCAGCGGCATGATCGTTGACCAGATTAAACCGGTGATCACCAAATACCACAGCGGCGACTTAGACGGGGCCACGGCGGCCTATGGGCGCGTTGCAATGGCCATCAACCACGAAAACCGCCAATGCGGCTGGCAATCCTGTAAGGCCGCAATGGTCGAAGGCGGCGTGATCACATCCGACTTCTGCCGCCACCCGATCCCGCCGCTGCATCCGGCGATCCGCGCGCGGCTACTTGACTTGATCACCCCGCTCAACCCGCTGGTCCTGCGTTGGGGTAAGTAGTCCTACTTCGCCCCTATAAGAATTTCAGAAGGAAAAACAATGCTCAAAGGCAAACACTTGATCGCGGGCGAATGGTTGGACAGCGACGCGTCATTCGAGAACGAACCTGTTACAGGATCCCCTGACCTCTTCGCAGCAGGAACGGTCGCCTTGGTGGACCGCGCCTGCAAAGAAGCCGAGGACGCCTTTGTCACCTACGGCTATTCCACACGCGCAGACCGCGCCACATTTCTACGTGCAATCGCCGAAGAGATTGACGCGCGCGGCGATGACATCACTGCCATGGGCGTCAAGGAAACGGGCCTGCCCGAGGGACGCCTGATTGGCGAACGTGGCCGCACCGTGGGCCAGCTTCGGCTTTTCGCGGATCATATCGAAAAGGGCGACTATCTGGATCGGCGTCATGTCGCTGGCCAACCAGAGGCGCAGCCCTTGCCCCGGCCTGACCTGCATATGATCCAGCGCCCAATCGGCCCCGTTGCCGTCTTTGGCGCATCCAACTTTCCACTGGCGTTCTCAACCGCTGGCGGCGACACTGCCGCCGCATTGGCAGCGGGATGTACGGTTGTGGTCAAAGGCCATTCGGCACATCCGGGCGTTGCCGATATCGTCGCGCAAGCCATTGATGCAGCGCGAAAAAAATGCGGCCTGCATCCTGGCGTCTTCAGCCAAGTGCAAGGCGGCAACCGGCAAGTGGGGCAAGCGATTGTCCAGCACCCGTTGATCAAGGCCGTCGGGTTTACAGGGTCGCTTGGTGGCGGCCGGGCGCTGTTCGATCTATGTGCGGCGCGCCCTGATCCGATCCCGTTCTTTGGTGAACTTGGGTCGGTCAATCCGATGTTCGTGCTGGACGGCGCTCTGGCCAATCGCGCCGATGCAATCGCAAAGGGTTGGGCGGCGTCGCTTACGATGGGTGCCGGACAATTCTGCACCAATCCCGGCGTGGCCGTCGTGACGGCGGGTTCAGACGCCGGAACCTTCATTGATGCAGCGCGGACCGCTTTGGAAGCTGTTGGCGCGCAGCCAATGTTAACCGCCGGCATCGCGTCGGCGTTTCATCAAGGGCGCGACAGGTTCGCGAATAGCGGCGACGTGGACGTTGTGCTTTCAACCACCTGCACGGACCGTACTGCCACGCCCTACCTGTTTGCAACCACGGGCGCGGCATGGCTGGCCAATGAAGACCTTGGCGAAGAGGTGTTTGGCCCACTTGGGCTGGTGGTTGTGGTCAACGACGTAGATGAACGCCTGGCCATCGCGCGGTCACTGAAAGGCCAGTTGACGGCGACCCTGCATCTAGACAGCGAAGATACCAAAGCCGCGCAAGACATTGTGCCGGTTCTGGAACGCAAAGTCGGGCGACTTCTTGCGAACGGGTATCCAACCGGCGTCGATGTATCGGACGCGATGGTGCATGGCGGGCCTTATCCCGCCTCCACCAATTTCGGAGCAACCTCCGTCGGCACATTGTCAATTCGCCGGTTTCTTCGCCCGGTTTGTTATCAGGATATGCCAGCCGCTCTCTTGCCGCAGGACCTTTGAGACGGCAATGGCGGTAATACCCAACGGGAGAGATGAAAACTGCTGTTGAATGTCACGTCTTGGGCGTTCAAGGATGTCGACCCAAGGCCAGCTTTTTGCGCGCTCAAGCCCCCTGCCCGCGATCCATTTTTTTGTGCACGCTGCGCATATCCATTCTCGCGGACATCCTTAAGCCGAGGTCAAGTTTGAGCAGGATTTACAATGCTCGGGCGATCGTTTTGCTGCCCTGCCCACAATGCAAGTGGCAATAAGGGCTATCTATTCTCGGTTGCTTGAAATGCTTTTTTCGCAGCGGCTATCGTGTTTATGCAGGCCGGAACCCCGGCGTAAACCGCGACTTGCAGGATGATCTCGACGATCTCTTCCTGGGTCACGCCATTATTCATCGCCGCGCGAATGTGAAACTCTAATTGCCCAGAAGCCGTGCCCATTGCCGCAAGCATGGCGACTGTCAGCATTTCGCGTGTTCGCAGGTCGAGACCATCGCGCCCGACCACGTCGGCAAATGCAAATCCCAGCACGATTTCAAGAAAATCCTCGGACAGCTCATCAAGGTTTCTTTCCACTTTTGCGGGGGCGCCCGGATCCAGTTTCCTGAGCAGTTCAAGCGCCGCCTTGCGCCGGGGGGTGGCCGCGTTTTCGCTCATGCGTCGACGCCTTTCATACCCTCTTTGGTGTACCGCCCGCCCTTGATGCCGGCGGCCTTGATCGCGTCTTCCAGATGGGCCCCTTCCGCCTTGGTCAGCGTCAACTGCGCGGCCTGGACGTTTTGTTCAAGATATTTCACCTGCCGCGTGCCGGGGATCGGAACGATGTTATCGCCTTTGGACAGGACCCAAGCCAAAGCGACCTGCGCGGGCGTCCAGCCCTTTTCCAGCGCCATTGTTTTTAGGATGTCGACGGCGCTTTGGTTTTGCTGGATGTTCTCGGGCGCAAAGCGCGGCAAGCCGACCCGAAAATCGCCGTCTTCGAATTGGGTTGTCTGGTCGAAAATCCCGGCAAGAAACCCACGCCCAAGCGGGGAATAGGGGACAAAGCCGATGCCCAGCTGATGACAGGTTGGCAGGATTTCGGCTTCGACGTCCCGGCTCCAGAGGGAGTATTCGGTTTGAAGGGCCGTGACGGGGTGAACCGCATGGGCACGGCGCAGCGTTGCGGCGGAAACTTCGCACAATCCGATATGGCCGATCTTTCCCTCTTCAACCAAAAGCGCCAATTCCCCCATGACATCCTCGACCGGGTAAGAGCGATCAAGGCGGTGGACATAATAAAGGTCGATATAGTCCCGATCGAGACGTTTCAGGGACGCTTCGCAAGCTTGGCGGGCATATTCGGGGCTGTTGTCGAGCGTGCGGGCATATTCGCCGGGTTTGCGCCGGATCCCGAACTTCGTCGCGATAACCGCGTCGATCTTGCTGCTTGCAAGAAACCGGCCAAGCAATTCTTCGTTATGGCCAGATCCGTAGGTGTCGGCCGAGTCGAAAAAGGTCACGCCAAGCTCAGCCGCGCGGTGGAGAACTTCGGTGGACGCGACATCGTCGCGGGGGCCGTAAAATTCACTCATCCCCATGCAGCCAAGCCCCACGGCACTGACGGTCAAACTGTTCGATAGGGTTCTGGTTTGCATTTGGGTCTCCGTTTTACGGGCGAAACCTGCATTTCCATCTCTGAAAACGAAATAGCCGTTTCTGAAACAAGGGTTTCCATATATGGAAGACAGATGGCTCGAATGAATCTTGATGACGCGCCGGTTTTTCTGGCAATCGCCCGGACCGGAACGCTGACCGCGGCGGCGGCGCAGTTGGGGACGGGAATCGCAACGGTTTCGCGCAAGATTGAGCGATTGGAGCTTGCCTTGGGCGTTCCGCTTTTTGCGCGCCATCAAAGCGGATACACCTTAACGGATGAAGGCGAGGCGTTGCTGCCCCGCGCCGAGGCGCTGGAAGAAGCGGCGCAGCGGTTTCGGCTGGATGCAGCGTCTGAAGCAGAAGCCATCGGCCATGTCAGGGTGGCAACGGCCGAAAACCTTGCCAATGATGTTATTATCCCAAGCCTTTCCGGTCTGCTGCAAACGAACCCGGGTTTGACGATTGAGGTTCTGACCGACATCACCACGTCAAACCTGCACCGGCGGGATGCTGATCTTGCGGTCAGGATGGTCCGCCCTGAGCGTGGCAATCTGACGGTCCGGCAAGTCGGCACTCTGGGCTATGGTCTTTACGGGTCAGCCGAGTATCTGGCGAACAGATCATCGCATGATCAAAGCCTTTTTGCGGATGATCGTTTCATTGGCTGGTCCGAGCGCCAACAAATGCTACCGGCGGCGCAATGGTTGGAACGGAAGATGAAGGGCGACGCGCCTGCAATCATGACGTCATCGCTGTTTGGGCAAGTGACGGCTGCGAAATCTGGTCTGGGTTTGGCGATCTTACCGCATTTCCTTGCAGCGCCTGCGGGGCTGAAACAGGTTGCTGGCGATATCGGCTTGGATCAACCGATCTGGCTTGTGATCCATAGCGATCTTTTGGCGTCCCACCGCGTTCGGATCGTGGCGGATCATCTGGCGCATGTTATCGCGTCAAACGACGCCCGCCTTCGGGGGCACCGCCCGGAATAGGTGGGCTTGCCTCGACCTGTTTTCCAATTTTGAAAAACAAACTACCTGAAATCGCTATTTTCTTCGGATTGTGAGTAAGCCCATCTTGCTGCTGAACGAATGTGCAGCGGCCTGACAGGGTTTACCCAAGTCGCAGCACTCCAGAATTACTTCGGGAGGAACAGCGATGCTCGACACGCAGTCGGACACTATTCAAGAATTCAAAATGCTGATCGATGGCAAATGGGTCGATGCGGCATCTGGCACGAAGCTGCCTTCGGAAAATCCATATATCGGAAAAGTCTGGGCGAATGTCCCGGATGGTGGCGCAGAGGATATTGACGCAGCCGTCAAAGCCGCCCGCGCCGCGTTTGAGGGCGAGTGGGGCGCTTTGAGCGCGCAGGCTCGCGGGAAGCTGATGCGCAAACTGGGCGATCTGATTGCCGAGAACGCAGAAGACATCGCTCGGGTCGAAAGCACCGATAATGGCAAGCTCTATAAAGAGATGCTTGCGCAGGCGAAATACCTGCCCGAGTGGCTGTATTACTTCGCAGGAGCCGCAGATAAATTCGGCGGCGAGGTCATCCCGTCGGAACGTCCGAATTTTCACATCTATACGCGCCACGAACCTATTGGAGTGATCGGGGCCATCACCCCGTGGAATTCGCCGGTTCTGCTGCTTGGTTTCAAACTGGCCCCTGCATTGGCCGCCGGGTGTACGATGGTTGTGAAGCCCTCTGAACATACGCCTGCCTCTACATTGCGGTTTGCGCAACTATTCGAGGAAGCGGGCTTTCCCCCCGGTGTTTTCAACGTGGTCACTGGTGGGCGCGATGCAGGTGAGGCGCTGTCGCGGCATCCCGGCATCAACAAGCTGGCCTTTACCGGATCGGACGTGACCGGCAAACGCGTCATGCAGGCAGGCGCCGAGAACTTCACCCGCGTCACGCTGGAATTGGGGGGTAAATCGCCCAACATCGTTTTTGAAGACGCCGACATTGAGGCGGCTGCGAATGGCGTGATTGCCGGGATCTTTGGCGCGACCGGCCAGACATGCATGGCGGGCTCCCGACTGTTGGTGCAATCCTCGATCAAGGATGAGCTTCTTAAGCGCGTCGCAGAGCGGGCCAAGACCATTAAACTTGGCGATCCGATGAATATGGAAACCGAGATGGGGCCGATGGCAACGCGGCCTCAGTTCGACAAGGTCATGGGCATTCTGGACCGCGCTAAATCCCAAGGGGCAACCTTCCTTTCAGGTGGACGAGCAAGCCCGGATCACGATGGCTTTTTCATCGAAGCCACAATCGTTGACGGAATTACGCCTGACATGGAAATCGCCAAGGATGAGATCTTTGGCCCGGTTCTGTCCGTTCTGACATTCGATACCGAAGAAGAAGGCATCAAGCTGGCCAATGATACCCGGTTTGGGTTGGCAGCTGGGATCTGGACGCAATCCGGACAGCGGGGAACCCGTGTCGCGCATGCGGTTCGGGCGGGAACCGTGTGGATCAATGCCTACCGGGTTGTTGCGCCCAATGTGCCGTTCGGGGGTTTCGGTCATTCAGGCATCGGCCGTGAAAACGGGTTTGACGCCATTCGTGGCTATACCGAGACAAAAGCCGTGTGGGTCGAGTTGACGGGCGCAACACGCGATCCGTTCAACATTGGTTGACCGGGGGCATGGCAATGAATTGGTTTTCCAATCGGGTCCGGTCTGATGAGGGCATCCTGACCCTCAACGGGGCACATGACGCGTTTAGTGCGAAAATGCTGTCCCGGACTGCGGCCGAGGCTGTCTATTGCGGCGGGTTCGCCGCGACAGCCGCGCAGTTCGCCCTGCCAGATATTGGTCTGCTGACCCAGACCGAAATGGTGCAGATCTATGGGCGGATGCAGCAGGCCTGCGCTGGAAAACCCTTTATTGTCGATGCTGACGCGGGGCATGGCGGCTTGCTGAATGTCGAGCGCACGGTTGGCTTGCTGGCCGCAGCCGGTGTTGCTGCGTTTCATATTGAGGATCAGGTGCTGCCCAAGCGCTGCGGGCATCTTGCCGGGAAAGACGTGGTTTCGCGGCATGATGCGATTGCCCGTGTTCGGGTGGCCGCCAGATGTAGCGAAGCCCATGGGATCGGTGTGATTGCCCGCACAGATGCAATCGCGGTGCATGGGTTTGATGAAGCGATCTGGCGGGCAAATGCCTATCTGGATGCGGGCGCCGCTGCCGTCTTCATCGACGCGCCAGAAACCCCGGCCCAGATCAGGGCCATTCCAAAATCCATCGCCGGACCCGTGGTGTTCAACGCCGCGCCCACCGGCATCGCCGCCCCGCCAGAGGATCGGGCGTTGCAGGAAATGGGCTACGCGGCCGTCTTGCATCCGCTGGCAACGATTATGGCGGCGACAGAGGCCATCACCGGGAAATTCCCGGCGAGCGGACCCCGAAACAGGGACGTGCCGAATGGGTCATTCGCGCATCTCAACGAAATTCTCGAAACCACCAAATATCTGGATCGAGAAGAGAGGTGGTCGCGGCCAATGCCGGCTGATCACCCGTAAAATTCACAGAACTCTCTGGGAGGAGACACAGATGAAACTCTTGAAATATGTACTTGCTGGCGCGCTGGTTGCGTCAGGTCAGGCTGCCGTCGCGCAGTCAGAGATTGAGGCGGCAGGTGCGGCACTGGCCGGGCCCGCAGTTGAATTGCCAGAGCGCACGATTGGCATTCTGCAGCTGAACGCTCAGGCGGAAGTTGCATTTCGCATCGCAGAAGGGGCCCGGATTCCGGCCGAACGGCTGGGGTGGACGGTGATTGTGTGCGACAGCCTTGGCGATCCGGCCCGTATGGCCAGTTGCTCTGAAAGCCTTCTGAACCAAGGTGTTGATGCCATTCTGACGGTCGCGATTGAACCCGCGCCGGTGATGGCCCAGCTGCGCCGCGCAGAGGAAGAAGGCGTTTTGTGGCTGACCCTCGGGGGCGGCACGACGCCAAGCGAATTGATTACGGCGCAATACGCGCCGCTGGAAACAGAAATGTCGGATTTGCTGCATGACTACCTGATCGAGCAGCTTGCGCAGCGCCCCGGCGATGCACACACCATGGCCATTTCGACCTTTAGTCAGGTTTGGGCCGGACGGGCGCGGTCAGATGATCTTTATGCCGATCTTGAGGGCACAAATATCGAAGTGGTGGACGAGCATGTCAGCGACCTTGCCAACCAGATTGCAGATGCGCGCCAGTCGGTTACAAGCCAGCTGACCGCCTTTCCGAATGTCGATGCACTTTACGGGACCGCAAATTACACTGTTCCCGTCATGGGCCAGCTGGTTGCCCAACGGTTTCCCGGCGCGGACTTTCCGGAACGGCCGCTTGTCCTGGGATATCTCGACGATCTGGTGAACCTTGAAGCTGTGCGCCGGGGGCAAGTTGATGCCATCGCAACGATGCGCCTTGATGCGGCAAGTTACACCGCGATTGACCAGCTTGCGCAGCATTTCGCCCGTGGCACGGCGCTTAACCCTGATGCCTATCTGGAAAGCGAGACGGTCTATGGCATCGATTTGCGCGAAGCCACTCTTGTGACGGCTGAAAACCTGCCGCCTGAGGGTGAATATGTTGAGCCATCGGCAGACTTCATCGCATTTTTCAATGCGAAGTGGGATGCTGAGTTCGGCATCGGGGAGTGATGCAATGACCCTGACGCATGAAGACTCTCCCTTACACAACTCGGCATCGTCAGGGTCCGGCGACCGGGGGCGTAAAGCCTCCGGCCAGCCGCTGCTGGGGCGCGTGCTTGGCAATTTACAAAACTACGGATTATTTCTGGCGCTCCTTGCCGCGATTTGCTTTTTCAGCGTTCTAAGGCCCGATGCTTTTTTCTCGGCCACGAATGCGCGGTCGGTTCTGACATTGGCCGCTCCGCTTTTGATCGCATCCCTCGGCCTGACGATTGCGCTGGCCGTCAATGAGATTGACCTGTCCGTCGGTTCGATGATTGGCCTGAGCGGCGCTTTGGCGGTTTGCCTGATGTCGTTTTATGGCGTGCCTTGGTTGCTGGCGATCCTTGCCGCGCTGCTGGCGGGCATCATCGCGGGTTTGGTGATCGGCGCGCTTGTCTCGCTTGGCGGTGCGAACTCGCTTATCATCACCTTGGGCATGGCCACCTTTTTGACGGGGATCGAGTTTACGCTCACCGACCAAAGGACCATCTACACCAATATCGACCCCAGCTATATCGCCATTGGTCAGTCTTACTTTTTCGGGATGAGCGTTCAGGTCTGGATCGCCGCCGGGATCGCGTTCTGCGCGTGGATCTTGCTCGAGAAAACTGAAACCGGGCGGTTTATCTACGCGGTGGGTGCCAATCCAAACGCGGCCTTTCTGGCTGGTGTTCCGGTCAGCCGGTTGCGGATCTTTGGCTTTGTCAGCGTCGCAATTTGCGCCAGCATTGCGGGCATTCTTTTGACATCTCAATCTGCATCCGCGTTTTCCAATTCCGGCCAGCCCTATCTGCTTCCGGCTTTCGCGGCCGCCTTTCTTGGATCGACGATGTCAGTTGATGGGCGCTTTACGGTTGTCGGCACGGTTATTGCCGTTCTCTTTATCGGTGTTATCCAAACCGGCCTGACGATGCTGCAACTGTCCAATGGGGCGATCAACCTTGCGCAGGGCGGGTTGTTGATCATCGCGGTCATGCTCAGCCGCCTTGGCCGGTTGAAAGGGGCGGGCTAATGGCGTTGCTTTCTTTAAACGACATATCGAAATCCTATCCGGGGGTTCATGCCGCGGATGCGGTTCACCTGAATGTCTCGCGCGGGGAAGTTCTTGGACTTGTTGGTAAAAACGGCGCCGGAAAAAGCACGATCATCCGAATTATTGCAGGCGTCGAGCAAGCCGATAGCGGTGCGATTTTGATCGACGATCAGCCAGTGACCTTTGACCAAGCGGCGGATGCGACCCGCGCGGGCATTGCGGTTGTCCATCAGGAATTGGGCGACATCCCCTCGCTGACTGTTGGCGAAAATATTCTGCTTGGTCTGGGCTATCCGCGCCGGTTTGGCCTGATCGACAAATCGGAGCTGCGCAAAAAGGCCAGGGCGGCGCTTGCTGCAATCAATTCAGATTTGGATGTTGATCAGCCGGTCTCCAGCCTCAGCGTCGCGCAGCGCCGCATGGTTATGTTGGCCCGTGGGATCGCGGCGCATGCAAGACTTGTTGTGCTTGATGAACCAACGGCTTCCCTTACCGATACAGAGATTGCTGATCTTTATGCGGTGATCGCAAAGCTGAGGGGCGCTGGGGTTGCCATCATCTATGTCTCGCACCGTTTGGAGGAGATCCTGAACCTGACATCCCGCGTTGTCGTTATGCGCGATGGTAAGGTCGTCGAAGACCGGATGACAGAGACGCTTGACGAGGCTGGGTTGGTCGAGTTGATTTCGGGCCGGAGGGGCGATTTGAGTGAGGCTCCTGCGCAAAAAGAGGCGACGCATTTCACAAAACGCGCGTTGCGGGTCGACGGGCTGGTTCCTTTGAAAGGCGCGCCGCCGGTTACTTTGGACGTCCACCAAGGTGAAATCGTCGGCATTGCCGGTCTTGCCGGTTCGGGCCGAAGTGAGATGCTGCGGCAAATCATGGGCGCGGATGCAAACGAGGCCATTTCCCATGAGATTATGGGCCGGACGGTAAAAGTTCGGGGGCCAAAAGATGCGTGGGCGCATGGGATTGCTCTGGTGCCTGAGGATCGGCGCACGCAAGGCGCCATTCTGCAATTCACCGTTGCCCGGAATGTCACGCTTGCATCCCTGCGCAAACACCGTCTTTCGACAAACATGATGTTTCCGTCTGTGGCGAAGGAAAACAAAGTCACCCGGCATCTTATCAATGAGCTGAAAATCAAGGTGAACACTCCCGATATTCGTATCGGGACCCTTTCCGGCGGCAATCAACAAAAGGCGATCCTTGCGCGGTGTCTTGCGGCGGATGCAGACATTCTTTTGCTCGACGAACCGACGCATGGCGTTGATGTTGCCGCTAAGGCCGAAATCTACCGCGTCATTCGGGAGCTTGCCAATCAGGGGAAGGCGATTGTCATCGTTTCCTCCGAGCTGAAGGAAATCGAAGGTCTGGTGGACCGCGCGCTGGTCTTAAGGGCCGGGCGGCATGTCGCGACGATTGAAGGTGACGATGTTACCGAAGATTCGGTCCTGAGATACTGCTTTGCATCGGAGGCAGGATGAAACGGACCGCCCCGCTGAAAGCTGCCTCTGGCCCGAATGGCAGAATGCTGCACGAAATTGTTGTTGCCTTGCCTGCGATCAATATTGATACGGATGCGATCTTTCCCAAGCAGTTTCTCAAAACCGTCAAACGCACCGGATTGCAGGACGCTTTATTTGCCGATTGGCGGTTCGGTGAAGATGGAACACCAAATGGCGATTTCGTTTTGAATAAGCCGGGGTTTGCAGCGGCGAAAATCCTGATCGGCGGGGATAATTTCGGCTGCGGTTCGTCGCGCGAACATGCCGTTTGGGCCTTGAAGGATTACGGTTTCAAAGTGCTTATTTCAACCTCCTTTGGCGGGATTTTCCGGGACAATTGCATCAAGAACGGCGTCTGGCCTCTTACCGTTTCACAGGTGGATCTGGATGTTTTGGTGCGCCATGGTGCGAAGGATACCCCACAAACGATCACGATTGACCTTGAGAACCTGTTGGTTTTTCCGGGCGATGGCACAACGATCCGCGCGCATATATCACGTTCAGATTATAATAATTTGCGGAACGGAATGGATCAGATCGACGGCACCTTAAAGCAAATCACAGCAATTGAAGCGTTCGAACAACGCCATTTGCGCCGGTTTCCATGGGTTAATGCTGCCGGAATGACCGCCCCGTAACGGGCCAAGCTCAACCCACTCGCACGTCGCAATTTGGCAGTGGGCGAAGGATGGCCACCTAATATTCGTGATCACCTCCGCTCGCTGCCGATGACCCGGCGCTCTTTACCGCTCGTTAAAGGACAAGCCTGCAAAAACACGGATCGGGCTGCCCCGTTCCAACCCCCTATGAAGTCGGTTTTGACGAGATTTCTGCGCGTCTTCTTCGGCTGCTGCATGGCCATCGGACAAGTCTTGCAACCGCCTAAGCGCTAAGGCCTTATTGCGATGTTGCGAGCGCGCCTCGCGGACCACAACAGTTAAACCCGTAGGGCCATGTACGGCTCGAACCGCACTATCAGTTGTGTTTTGATGCTGCCCGCCGGGCCCACCAGCGCGCAGGGTCGAATAGGCCACATCCGCTTCTGCAATATGCGCATGATTATGCTTGGCCGTTGGCAGTTTAAACACACCAACAAACCAATTACTGCGCTTGTGATGCTTTCGAATAGGGCTTTTCACGCGCCATTGAACCGTACCGATCCACGCCTGTCCAAACCGCGCCGCCTGCGCACCATGGACAACCACAGTCGCCGAGCGTGACCCTTTGCGTTTTGTTGTGACATGGGCAGACCAATCCAACCCTAACGCTTCAGCCTCTCCCTGCATGCGCTCAAGAATATGGCCAACAGCCATGCTGCATTCCTCGGGACCATCCCCTGCGGTCACCAGCAATGCCAATTGAGGAACATCCGTCATCGCCTTTTCTCCTGTCGGATTTTTTTGAAGGTAAGAATCGGGTTTAGCTTGGCCGCCACTTGTCCAGCACCTGTTGCCTCAAGATCCGCCACGACGGCGCCCGCGGATTTATAGGCCGAGGGCGCTTCTTCAATCAGCAGATCACGATCTTCGCAGATGATGCGTCCGCCAAATGGCGTACGCTGCATAGCAATAAGATCTGACGCCTTTCCGCGAACCCGCCCGTGCATCGAGGATCGATCATACCGCCGCCCTGCCCCATGGGCGAGCGATGACAGTGCTTCGGGGGCATCCAAGGGACGCATAAGATAACTGGAAGTCGCCCGAGACCCCGCCACAGGCACCAGCGCGCCAGTGGCCGCAGCCCCTTTGCGATGCAACCACCCGTCTGCGGTTTGCGTCAGCACATTATGAGGAGCATCCGCAATCAGCCGCAGATCGGCCCGCAATGCATCTGCAGCGCGTTCGGCAATGATTTGGCGATTCAAACTGGCCCAACGTGCTGCCCGATCATGATTTTGCACGTAAAGCTCCGCATCGGCACCCTGCAGGCCGCTAAAGGCCGTTTGAGGTAAGGCAGCAAGAGTTGCAGCACCCAACCCGCGTGAGCCAGAATGCACCAGAAGATAGGTTAAATGACGGTCTAAACCATCCTCTTCGCCCCCTTCGACCATCGCCTGAACTTCGCAAAAGTGATTGCCACCACCAATTGTGCCCAGTGCATCTGCGAATAGATCGCCAGCCAAGTTTGATGCTTCAAGCCGGTGATTTATCAACCCTTCCAAAGGCGCGCCTAACACGCGCATCCGGCGTTCGGCCTTTTCCAGCTTTAGTTTGCGCAAGGGCAGGTCAAGCTCGAAAAAACTCATGCCGCAGCCGATATCGTTGCCGATCAGTTGCGGATAGATCCGATCTGCCAAGATTGCGCAGCCAACCGGCCCGTATTTGCCGGGATGCAGATCAGGAAAAGCCGCGATTTTTGTGACGCCAGCCCATGCACTGACTTGTTTAAGTTGATCTTCTGCGCGGCCATCGATCCACGCAGTTGCTGTATAAAAACGAGAGATGATCCCATCCGACTGCCGCGCAGACGGATGATCACCCAAATTAGGAGTGCCCATTGAAATGGTCCTATAGTCTTCTGTTTTGAAATGGCCAAAAGGCCAGAGATCACGTCATCTAAATCTGAGCGATTTAGCCCGTGATGCGCCCTGTGAGGGGAAATAATTTCTGTGTCATCTGCGTCCCTCCTGTTGTTTGGCATGACTATTCTGAGCCGAACGGTTCGTGGAAGTTCCTACCGCTGCACGGTTGTTTCTTCAAATCTTGTTTTTGAAACGTCTCGCACCTGTTGCAAAGCTACCTCTGCGCCCTTGAAATTCATAGGTTACGAGGGCCGTCCTTGCTGAATTCTATGCGAAACCGCGCGCCTGCGTTGCAGGGTTCGACGGTCAGGTTTCCACCAACGGCTTCGACGACGGCCCGCACGATATTGAGCCCCATTCCAGTCCCGCCGCCGTCGCGCCGCGTGGTAAAAAACGGGGTCAGGACTTTATCAAGGTTCCCCTCGCTTATCCCCGTTCCATCATCTTCAATAATCAGCGACGTGTCATCAGAGCCAGACCGAACTGTAAGGGTCACGACCTTTGCCTCATGTTGCAGCGCGTTCTCCAACATATGGGTCAGGATAATCCGAAATGCATCAGTGTGGATCGGCAAGACATGCGCCGCGTTTCGTGTAGTAATATCAAGTGGCGTGAACCGAGGCGCGACTTCATCCACGACAGGGTCGAGGCGTGTTTCACCATCAACCTCGGTTTGATCAGCAAGGCTAAAGGCGCGCATGCTGGCCAAAAGGTCTTCCATCCGGGCAGCGTCACGGTTGATATTATTCAAAAACCGCTGACGTTGGGCTTCGGTCATATTTGTATCGCGCATCAGCTCGGCCGCGCCTTTTATGGCCGTGAGCGGCGACTTCAGCTCATGTGTGACATGGGCCGTGTAGGTCTTCAGCCCATCTTGCTGATTTTGCAGCCGCTCTGTCAGGGTTTGAAAGCTGTTGCTCAGCGTTTCGATCTCGCGGGTTCCGAAATGGCTGCCTTGTGTCCAGCGCTGTCCATTGGCCCCTGTGGATTGCGTGCGCCTTATCAAAGTCATTATGGGCCGCGTGATGAACCGCCAGAATACGAACCCTATCAGCGCCGTTGAAATCAACACAAATAACGCGGCTTTGGCCAGATTGAACCGCTCGCCATAGAGAAAGCGGAAAATATGGTTAGGGGTCCGGCTAATGTAGACGGCCCCAATCACCTCGTCGTTGACGAGCACGGGCATCGCCACAAAAACGCGTACCCGTGTGCCCCGGCTGAAAGAGTACAAAACCGGCTCCGGCGTTGTGCGTATGCGTTCGCGGGCAACGGAAACTGTCTGCCCTTGCAAGGCGCGGGAAACCTCGGACACATGGATCAGGGATTGGCCGATTTCAGCGCTGCCACCAATCACTTGCCCCTGATTATCCAACAGACGGTATCCCGCCAGTGTGCCGATCTGCGCGGTCACGGCCACGCGCGACAATGCCGGCCCGATTGCCGAATAAACGGGATCAACATCCCCTTCCGCCGGCACAGCCTCGGGGCGAGGCGGCAAAATATTTTCGCGCCGCATCGATAAAGACGGAAAAACCCCTGAATAGATCTGCGGCTCGTTCGGGGTCGATGCCGGTTCGCGGCCCGTTTCCGCCGCATAAAGCTCGCTATAGACAGCAGCCAGAATTGCCCCTTGGGCAAGCACGCTTTCTTCGGTTTGTTGGACAAGCTGGTTGGCATAAAATTTGAAAAGGAAAAGCCCCGCAAAAGGCAGGCACAGGACCAACCCCAAAACCAGCATCACGACAGACCATAGGCGCGGCCGCCATTTTCGGGTTAGGCCAGCTTGCACGCGCCCATCCTTAACCCGACACCGTGCACGGTCACGATACTGTCGGCGCAGCCTACTCCGGCCAATTTGCTGCGGATATTGCGGATATGACTGTCGATCGTCCGATCCGAAACATGAACATTCACACCATATAGCGCCCCTACCAATTGCGGACGGGATACAACATTCGACGGGCGTTGCATCAACGCGTGAAGTAGCGAAAATTCCGAGGCGGTAAGGGCAACCTCTTGCCCGGCCAAAAGGCACTGATGCTTGGCTGTATCGATTTGCAAATCACCGACGCTGATCGCTCGGGCCTCTTCCGGTATCGCCATCTGAGACCGTTTCAAAATCGCCTTGATCCGCGCCATCAATTCGCGGGGCGAAAACGGTTTGGTGACATAATCATCACCGCCGAGTTCCAGCCCGATAATCCGGTCAATCTCATCATCGCGGGCCGTCAGGAACAAAATCGGCAAGTCCGAGGTTTTGCGAATGGCTTTGCACACTTCCAGACCGTCCATCTCTGGCAAGCCTACATCCAGCACTATGAGATCAGGAGCATCGCGGGCGGCAATTTTCAGCGCCGCCAACCCATCTTCGGCAAAGCCCGTGGTAAAACCGGATTTCTCAGCGGCAAAGCCAATAACCTCACGGATATTTGGATCGTCATCAACGATGAGAATGTGACCGGACATAATGCGCCTACCCCTCAGACCTTTCGGCAAGATAGCGTTGAAGGCGCCATTGGCGAAAGCCCCAATCCCGCCAATTCTCAATCGGCTCAAACTGAGGATACCCGCGCCAAACTTCGGCACAAAACGCCTCGCCGGATTGGGCTTCAAATGCGTGGATCGCAGGCAAGGCTTGGCCACTCATCCGGCAGATATAGCCGACATCCCGATCACCGAACCGGTTTGGGTTTTGCAAATTATATGTCGCAATAACGTGGGCGAAATTGATGAAACATACCACATAAAGCGTACCGTAGAGGATAATCACATTCGACCGTATCAACCATGACAGGCTTTTGCCTTGCGTGATTTGAACGATGGTAAGCATCAATGCCACAAAGACCAAACCCATCCAAATAAAGGCCGCCACGCGCAGATTTGTTAGGCTGTAGGCTTCTATATAGAGGTTCAGACGAACGGCGGCAGTGATGACCAGAACCATGTTCTGCCCTATCCACAGCAGCATCAAAACCCGCAACAGCCGGTTCCTGCCGACCATCCGATATGTGGCAATGGCAAAAAGACCCGCCAAGAGCGCCGTTGCCACCAAAGGATACGCGCCCTGATGCGCGTAGCGGGCATACGTCATCCCCTCGGGCAGGGCCAGACCGCCGGTTAGAACACCCAAGTCCATTGCTGTCTGCACCAAGAAAAGCGCATTAAAAAGCACGAGCGATGTGCGAACAGATTCCTCGTTGATCAATCCCAGTTTTGCCTTTGCGTTAGGTCGCGGCGTTTTCTTCGGGGCAGCCGCGCTGCCCAACCAGCTTTTATCAAGGGTCAGGAACGGCCAAAGCGCGCAGGCCAAAACGGCCCAGAACACGCCACGATCAATATGCTCAGCGCATAGGAATTTAAGGCGCGAAAGCTGCTCAAGATACTGCTCCAACACAGGGTTCGCCGCGCTCAATAAGGCGACGAAAACAAGCCCAACCCCCATAGGCAAAACCAACGCCCTGGCCCGTTGCGCCATGTTTCGTTCGGCCCGCATGCCTTTAACTTCATTAGCCGCAAATATGGGAAGCATCGCCACACCAATGGTCGCAATTCGCGCCGCAATCCAAAGGCTTTGCCACCAAGTGAGCAGCCGGTCATATGTGACCCAGATCGCCAGAACGACAAGACCAGAAAGGCTGAACAAAATTGACATGGCGTGAAGCACTTCAATCAACGGCAAATTACATAGCACTTCAAACCCAAGTGCCATTGCCCATTGACGCGGACGCACCCCACCGGGTTTCATCGCAAGGATCGCCACTGAAAGCGCCATTGCAAAAAGCGCAACAGACAGGCCGCGATCATGTTCCCAAAACAGCCAATCTGCCAAAAGAACCAGAAAAAGAAGCAGCCCCAAAGCGCCGGGGCGGCGTTTCGGAAAATCGGTGACACATTCGGGCAATGCAATGTCACCGCCGGCATCGGCTGTGTTTTCGGACTTACTGCTTGATAGCCACCAACCATCGCGCCGGATGCTGTTCGGCATTCCATGGATCACTAAATCTCCGCTCATCTGTCTCTCCGCTTTTTGGGGGATCATTTGACCCGATGAATGACAGCGGCTTTTGCAAATGAGCGCGGCAAGACGTGCAGAGGCCAATGGCATTTGGTGCAGATCTTGTGCAGAGGCGAAGGCAACACAAAAAAAGGCCCGGCGCTTTTGGCAGCCGGGCCCCTTTTTTCATTTTAATAGGATCGCTTATTCCACGGGCGGTGCATCATGGTTGGCTTCAAGAGCGAAGAAAGTCACCTGATCATAGTCGCGATCACGCCATTCCATGTTGTCGTTCTGCGAATAAGCCCCCGCTTTGAAGAACATGAACTCTTCTGGGCCGTTAAAGCCGCTATCGATCATGTCCAAAGGCTCGGCCTCAACCACGGTGCCATCGGCGCGCGTGATCGAAACATGCAGCATTGGGTGGACAACGCCGTCAATCTCCTCGCCGCGCACGGCAATCTCGTAAGAGAAGACTTCGTCAAGCAAAATGCCGTCTTCGGGGTTTTCCAGCGTGCTTGAGCGACCACCGATCAGCTCAACCCACACCTCTTCGCCTTCGGCCGGTTCATGGGCATAGTAGATTGACCCATGGGTGTTGAACGGCAGACGGCGATAATACAGGCGGATCGGTTCATCATCACGGGCATGGATTTGCCCGATGATAACCCGACCAACCCGGCCCGGCTCACCCATGCGGGTCACCCGGTTCACGGCCAATGTTGCGGTCATCACACCGTCTACGCCGCCCGCCATCATCTGAGTTTCCAGAGGAGCAGAGGAGAACACCCAGTTGTTGCGACTTGGGTCTGCCTCATCGTCGCCGCGCGTTGGAATAGAGGTATCCCCTGCCCGCAACATGCCGCGCAATTCGGACCGGATGTACCTTGAATTTGGCGTGGACGCGCCACCGCCGGTGGTGCGGAAAACCATGCCACCCGACACGGGATCTGTGTAGAACACATCCAGATCCTGCCAGCCGCCAGCCAGATCCGTCTCGCTGATTTCATCCGCCCGACCATCGCTGTCCATGTCGTAAGGCAAGGTGATTTTCCAGCCAGACAGGTCGAAATTCTCGGATGGCGGCAGCAAAGTTGCCAGACCATAGATGCTTTCGCCCCGTGCTTCTGGTGTGTCCGACCCGTCGCCTGTGGTTTCAATCTCGCCAAAGCCGCAGCCCCAAGGTTGCGCTTCTACAATTGAATTCCAGTCATTGCTGTCATTGCCAAAGCCCGAGATGCGGACATAGCGCGCAATGACGTCGTTAAAGTCATAGCGCTCGATGGTCACTGTCGTGCCGCTGGATGGACGTTGTTCGACAGCGGTCTGCCAGCTTGATCCATCCGACGAGGTTTCGATCGTAAAGAAGCTGCGGCGCGCATCCCCGCGATACCATGCAATGCCAAATTCTTTCAGCGTTTGGGGCAAGCCCATGTCGAGAACGACAAAACGCCCCTCGCCTTCTGCCGACCAGCGCGATTCCGGGCTGAAATCGGCATCGGTAATATTGTCGACCACATAATCGGCATCCCAGTCGCCTTCGGTAAAGACGCGGTTGACCCGAAGCTGAGACATCGCCGTACAGCTGCCCGGAATTTCCGTAAATGTCGGTGGGCCTGCCTCAGCAGCGGTCAGAGCCGGGCCCGACAAAGCCGCAAGGTCGAAGTCATCGAAACGCCCTTCGCCGCCATTGTAGACACCGTATATCAGTGCCTCGGTCGCATCGCCTGAATTGAACGGAATGCTGACAGGCACCCAAGTATCGCCATCGCCTTCGGACGAAACCGTCAGATCTTCACCGCCGATTTCAATCCCGACGGTTCCGGCGCCTTTAATAAAGAGCGTCAGCTCATAATCACTATCGGGATGCAGCGTTACCAGCTGCTCAAAACGACCGGTTTCGGTCGTGATTTTCATTGAATGCGCGCCAGTATTCGAATGGTCAGAAATCGATGTCACACCGCTTGATGTGTCGATTTCGGTCCATGCGCTAAACCCATATTCGAACCCTGGGTTCTGAATAATCGTCTGCGCGTGTCCCGCCGCTGTTGTGGCTAGCAATGACACCATTGCAGCCTTCACCAGTGAATGCATTGTTTCCTCCAAAAACTCCTCCGGAAGACTAGTATACTAGGATACCCGATTCTCAGCAAGATGTTAGGCCGCCAAGGCGGGCTGACGTAACTGCACCTAAAAATGGCGATCAATTTTCTTGGGTCTGGCGCACGAGCGTTTAGGAAAGTCAGCAACCGTAAGTTGCAGGCGCAGCACGGCGCCTTGTTGCCATTTCGGCAATGCTACCCTACCCGATAAGTGCTTCTCGGGTCGCCATTTCAATTTTTATAACGGGTCAATACGTGTTTGAAAGGATTGACCATGGCTGCCGCAAAGGGTGCTGTTGAAGAGAAACTAGAAGCGCTTGGGCTGAAACTGCCGCCTGCGCCGCGCCCGATCGGGAATTACCTGCCCGCAGTACAGGTCGGCAATATTCTTTATGTCTCGGGCACGCTTGGGACAGTGCGCGATGAAAACGACCAAGACATTATGCCGATCAAAGGCAAGTTGGGCGGCGAGCTTACGATTAAGCAAGGGTACCAATCTGCGAAACTGATGGCGCTGAACCATCTGGCTTTGATGAAAAAGGTCATCGGCGATCTGGACCGGATCGAGCGCATCGTGAAAATGGTCGGATATGTCAATTCCGCACCCGGTTTTACCGAAGCACATTTAGTCCTCAATGGCGCGTCTGATCTTTATGTCGATCTGCTGGGCGAAGAGCGCGGCAAACATGCCCGTGCGGCCCTGTTCCAAAATGAACTTGGGCTTGATGCACCGGTAGAAGCGGAAATGACCGTTCTGCTCAAGTCAGAGTGATTCCTTCGGTGGCGCCCACCATTTGTCGCGCGCCGCCGACAATGCCTGCTGGTCACGGTCTTCCCAAAGTGAAAATCGCTCCTCGGCAAATTTCGCAAACAACTCGGTTCCCGGTGACAGCGCCCTTTGACGGCGCCGCGCAATCGACAATTGTCGATGGACAAAAGCGGCACATTCCAGATTAACGGGAACGAGAGTGCCGGTTGTTAGCTCGGTATAGACACCCTGGACGGGCACAAAAATGACTGCCTGATTGCGCAGCGCATAACTTCTTAGAAATTGCAGCAGATTGCTGCGCGCAGCGGGCGCGACCTTTGCCTTGGCTTTTTTGGCCACACGTTTGACCAGTTGGCTGATCCCAAAACTGTCATCCGGCAGAACATGCACGTGGGTCAAAAGCACGTCTAGCTCGACCTTCGTTCCATCGCTTAACGGGTGGCCCGGTGGCACAAAAGCCAAGAGCGGCTGGTGATAATGCGCGAAGGTTTCAATCGCGTGGTGATGGGCAAAATCATAAACAAATCCGATATCGGCCTCATAGCGATCCAGCGCATCCACGGTTTCGTCGCGGCTTGCCACCGTGATGTCAAATGTCACTTCAGGGTAGAGCTGGTTAAACTCAGTCAGGATATCTGGCAGAAAATTCTCGGTTATGCCTTCAACCGTGGTGATCCGAATGGACCCGCGATTAAGCGAGCGCAGGTCATCAATATCCGACTGGACAAGTTGCAGTTGGGCTTCGATCTTTAGCCCGTGTTTCCACAAACGTTCACCGGCTTCTGTCAGCATCACCCCGTCCGAGCGGCGATCCAGCAATACGCAATCCAGCTCATGCTCCAACGCCGAGATCTGCCGGCTGATGGCAGATGCCGCAACATGCTGGCGTTCAGACGCACGTCGGATCGACTTACATTTCGCAACTTCCAGAAAATATTTTAAAGCGTTCAGATTCATAGCATACCCCTAGAAGTTCCGCACAAAATATACCCATTTAGAAGCTACATCCGTTGCCGTTTTGGCAACGCCTGCGTCGCAAGATAATGCTACCGGATTCAAATTTTGCAATGCGATAGTTCATGAAACAAACGAGATCGTGACAGCTCACGCTTCTCAGGACCTCAGTTTGTTTGGCCACCGGGCGCATCTGCAAAGCCGGGTTTGGTCTATGAATACTGGGGAAAAGCAACTGCATAAGTCTGTCTAAGAAAAGGTACGCAACATGAAACTGTCTTTGCCTGCATCTATCATTACCGTTTCCACCCTGCTCGCCGGGATGGCGAGTGCGGACACGGTCACACTGCGCCTCGGGCATACCGGTGCGCCAACCCACCACTATCAAACCATCTCGGAACTTTTCGCTGATACCGTCAGCGAGCGTTCGAATGGCGAGATTCAAATCGACGTTTACCCCGCCGACCAGCTGGGCCGCCAACTTGAAGCGGTCGAAGGCACCATGCTTGGCACGCAAGATATTTTTCTGGTCTCTGACACGGTTTTGTCCAACTGGGTTCCGGATATGGGCATCTTGAACCTACCCTTCTTGTTCTCATCCTTGGATGATGTTCACGAAGTGCTGGAAGGGCCTGTGGGCGACCAGCTTGAGGCGCGGATGGAAGGCACTGGCGCTGTTGTGATCGGATGGTGGATGGGCGGTCTGCGCAACATCACCAATAACGAGCAACCGATCATGCACCCATCGGATCTTGAGGGCGTCACCATCCGCGTTCCCGAAGGTGAGGTCTTTGTAGAAACTTTCCGAGCAATGGGCGCTAACCCTGTCGTAATCTCATTCGGAGAGCTGTATTCGGCATTGCAACTGGGCACCGCAGACGCACAGGAAAACCCGCCTGCGCATATCCTGACCCAGCGGTTTTATGAAGTTCAGGCCTATACCTCGCGGACGGCGCATATCTATCTGGGCTCACCCCTGATCATGAACGAAGCGCTCTTGGACTCGCTGTCGGAAGAGCACCGCCAAATCCTGCTGGAGACCGCAACAGAAATGGCGGCGGTTCATCTGGAAATGGTGAACGATCTGGAAGATGCGCAATGGGCAGAACTGGCCGAGCTTGGGAACCAAATCAACGACGTTGATATTGCCCCCTTCCAAGAAGCCACGGCCCCTGTCATTGAAATGTTCAGTGAAACACTGGATGCAGGTATCATCGCCGAGATTCAGGCGACGTTAGCTGACTAATCCAATCTGGCCCGCAACGTCCCTGGTTGCGGGCCAGCCAAAGGGCATCCCATGAAAATCTTTGATTTTTTAGAGACATTTGTGAAGATCGTCGCCGGCGTGTGCTTGTTTGCGGTTTTTGCGTTGGTCACGGTGCAAGTTGCCAGTCGCTTTATCTTCAACTCCTCGGTTGCGGCTGCCAGTGAGCTTTCGATTTACGCGATGATCTGGACGGTGTTTCTGGGGGCTGCGGTTGCGTTCAGGTCCAATAGCCACATCGCGATGGACATCTTAAAGAACCGTTTTCCCGCGCGGATCATGCCTATTGCAGATGGCGTAATCTTCCTGCTTTTGGCCGGTTTTTTGTGTCTTATCGCCACGGAAGGGTTCGACCTGTCTATGCGAGCCATGCGGCAGACGTCTCCAGCCTCAAAAATTCCGGTGGGCTACATAACAATGGCCATTCCCGTTGGCTCAATTCTTGCGTTGGTTTTCCTGTGTGAATGGCAGGCGCGACAGCTCCATAAGGCGAGAAACCGTGACTGAGATTCTCTTTATCGCATTGTTTGTTTTGCTGTTGCTTGGCGTTCCGGTTGCTTTTTCACTTGGAATCGCATCTGTCGTTGCACTTCATTTTGCCAGCCCCATTCCACTTATCATTATCCCGCAAAAACTGTTCAATGGGCTTAACGCTTTCCCCTTTCTTGCCATTCCGCTGTTCCTTTTGGCGGGGAATATTATGGCGGCTGCGCAAATATCCGAGCGGTTGGTCAAATTGGCCGGCCTCTTTTTGGGGCGGTATCCGGGAGGACTGGCGCAGATGTCGACAGGTGCATCAGCGTTCTTTGGAGCGATCTCAGGCTCGGCCCCTGCCACCACGTCGGCCATTGGTGCCATTGTCATCCCTTCCATGAAAAGCCGGGGCTACGCGCCAGCCTTTGCAGGCGCAGTTGTCGCCTCATCCGGCGCGCTTGGGCTGATCATTCCGCCCAGCCTGACGATGGTTATTTATGGAACGATCGCCGATGTTTCGATCGGTGATCTCTTCATTGCGGGCATTCTGCCGGGGATCTGCATCGCTTTCGCACTGGGCGCTGTGAATTACCTTTTGGCCAAACGGAACGGGCTGGCGGGTGAAGCGCCCGGACCGGATGTGAATGCGGGTAAAGTCATTGCCGAAAGCAGTTTGGCGCTGATCATGCCAGCCATTATTCTCGGGGGCATTTATGGCGGTGTGTTTACCCCAACAGAATCCGCCGCGATTGCCTGTTTGTACGGCCTCATAATCGGCCTGTTTGTCTATCGGACAATCACCATCAAATCGCTTGGACCAATTTTTGTTGATACGGCAATTAGTTCGGCGATTGTGATGTACCTGATGGGCACAGCAAATGCATTTTCCTATATCATCACAGCCGAGCAGGTGCCGCAGGCCGTCGCCGCCTCATTCCTTGAGTTAAGCTCGAACCCGACCCTGATCATGTTCATGATCCTGGCCCTTCTGCTGATTGCCGGAACCTTTTTGGACAACGTTGCGGCTCTTGTCCTTTTGGTGCCGACATTGGGCACTCTCATCACCGCACTTGGGATCGACCCGATCTATTTCGGAGTTTTCACAATCATCGCCTTGGCCGTTGGCAATTTCACGCCTCCGGTCGGCTTGAACCTGTTCATAGCCGCGCGCCTGTCAGGATCGCGGATGGAAGATATCTCAAAAAGCGCCTTACCCTATATCGGGGCCTATCTGTTCGTTCTTGTGGTGCTGATCCTCTTCCCGCAATTCATCACAATGTTCGTCTAGATACGGGCCAATAACAAGAAATCGGAGCTGATTTGTGACCATCGATTTGACGGGCAAAACCGCATCAATCCTGGCGGCGCAGCTTGCGTCGGGTGACCTGACATCAGAGGAGTTGGTAAAGTCCTGCCTGTCAGCGATCGCCGCCCTTGGCGACCCTGCGATCTTCATCACGCTGATGGGTGACACGGCACTGACTGCCGCACGCGCAAGTGACGCAAGACGACGGGCCGGAAGGCCGCTCAGCGCGTGGGACGGCATCCCTGTGGCTTGGAAGGATCTGGTGGATATTCCGGGCACATCTACAACGGCAGGCAGTGCGGTTTACAAAGATGCAACACCGCCTGCCAAAGCCGCCAAAATCTACGACAATTGCGAAAAAGCCGGGCTGATTTGCATCGGAAAAACCAACCTGTCTGAATTTGCCTATTCGGGTCTCGGTTTGAACCCACATTATGGAACGCCGGTGAACCCGCATTCTGGGCATGTCGATCTGGCTCCGGGTGGGTCATCCGCGGGGTCTGCCGTTGCCGTTGCCGCCAATCTGGTGCCGCTTGCTGTAGGAACAGACACCGCCGGGTCGGTCCGCGTGCCCGCGTCATTTTGTGGGATATCGGGCTACAAATCCAGCCAGAGCCATTACGACAAGACCGGAATAGCGCCCCTTTCGACGAGCTTGGATTCCGTTGGTACCTTCGCGCATTCGGTCGATGACATCATCCAGTTTGACGCAATCCTGCGCGACGTTGACCTGCCGCCCCGGCCCGACACATACGCCGAACACCCAAACATCGTTATTCCGAAAGATATCGTTATGGAGGGATTGGACACAGAGGTTTTGGCCAGCTTCGATCAGCTCCTAGGGCGGCTCGATGCCGCTGGATACAAAATCGAACACCGCGCCTTTCCGATTTTCACGGTAGTCGCAGAGCTTTTTGCAAAGCACGGGACGCTCACCGTGGCCGAGGCGGCGACGATCCACAAAGACCTGCTGGCCAGCGAAGACGCTAATGCCATGGACCGGCGCGTTTTGGACCGCATAAAAACAGCAAGCCAATTCTCGGCGCAGGATTACATACAGCTTCAATGGGAGCGAACCCGTCTGGAGGGTGAGGTCTCAAGCAGCCTCGGCTCGGACCTTTTGTTGTTTCCAACCGTACCTATCACGGCGCCACCCATTGCGGAACTGGACGCCGATGACGAGCTCTTTGTGCGCACCAACCTGCTAGCGCTGAGAAACACAATGCTCGGTAATTACCTTGGTATGCCCGGCGTTAATCTAACCATCGGAAATACTAAAAGCGGATCGCCGATCGGCGCGCTATTTTCGATGGCGACGGGAATGGATCTAGCCCTACTGCGCCACTGCGATGAGATCGAGCGCCAGATTGGGTAGCGGCCCCCAATTGCGGTCTATCTCTTATATCTGACTTGAAAGCCCCGCCATTGCCGCCGCGGTAAGAGAGCGTCATCGCGCGCTCTTACATACCAATGGAAACGGCGGGCACACCTAGGTCGAACGCATTAACTCGCGGCGTTTCCACGAAACACCTGTCGTTCGGCTTTTTTTGGAAGTCAGCTTCTCTTCTATCAAAGAGAGTTTGGTGCGGGTGAAGGGACTCGAACCCCCACGCCTCGCGGCGCCAGAACCTAAATCTGGTGCGTCTACCAATTCCGCCACACCCGCATTTGCGCGCTCTCTAACAAGAAGATTGCGGGCTGGCGAGAGGGAAATTGCGTCTTTTTGGTGACCTCGGTCATTTTTCATGTCATGATGATCGAAATCCTTCGCGCAAACCGACCGGGCCAACCGGCAAAAGACGAGGGAACGGCAGTAACGGAAGCAGGCACATGCCCGTATTTAGCATTTGGATGCTGGGGGAAAGCAATCTCAGCATTTCCAGCAGTGAAGAACTCTCTGGCTATGTCCAGGGCGATGGCAGCCATCTGGTTGGCGAGACCATCACCTTTGACAGCAAACTCTGGACTGAAACCAACATCAAAGACAATGATCTTGGTTTTGGCGAAGATGAAGATATTCAGCGCTTGCATGGAGAAACGACAATCGATGGCGTGACATATAGCCATAATAGTATTGTTGAAGCGGAATATATTCTGACCGTAAGCGACCCAAGCGGCACGACTTATCAGTTTATCGGTTACAATATCAACGAGCCCGGCAGCCCCTATGAAACTTACGGGACGGTTGAAGGTCTGGCGCTTATTGATAACGGGAATGGATTCCCGCCTGCAGGCGTTCCACTCACCGTAATTTCGTCGACGGATGGGCCAAGCAACGGCATAGATGTCCCTGTCACTACGATCTATACCCCGCCCTGCTTCACGCCCGGCACGATGATCCAAACACCGCTCGGCGAGCGACCGGTTGAGATGTTGAACGTCGGCGATCTGGTCACGACCCGCGATGCGGGCGCGAAAAAGATTTTGTGGATTGGATCGGTTGAGGTCAGCGCGAAACAGCAAGAAACGAACCGCGACTTGCGCCCGATCCTGATCCGCGAAAATGCGTTTGGTGCCGGGCTGCCCGAGCGCGACATGCGTTTGTCGCCGCAACATCGCCTCCTTGTGTGTGACGACAGGGCAGAAATGTTTTTTGGCGCGGGCGAGGTCTTGGTGGCGGCCAAACATCTGGTCGATGGCGATGCGGTGGTACAGGAAGCCCCCGATACGTCCGTCACCTATTTGCATCTGTTTTGCGAAGATCATCAGATCCTTTTTGCCGATGGGCTGGAGGCCGAAAGCTTCCGCCCCGGCGCGGTCAGCTTGAAATCGCTGCCTGACGCTTCACGCGAAGAATTTTTAGAACTTTTCCCGGAATTTTCGGTCGACTCCCATCCCGCAACAGAGGCCTGCCGTCCGATGTTGAAATCTTGGGAAGCAGAAATGCTGCGCAGAGACGTGGCCTAAACACGAGATAAGGCTTGGGCGCGCAAATGGTTTGCGTTAACCTCGCTTCAAATAAATGCGGTCAAAAATGACCCGATCAGAGCAGGACAGTTACATGTCACATATATCCGAGCGCCGCGCAGGGGGTCTTGCGGTTGACCTCAGCTATTCGGCCTTTCCTTTGGGGACAGAAATCCTGTCTCTTGCTGGCGCTTTGCCGGTTGAAGCGCTGTATCCCGGTGACCGCGTGATCACGCGCGATGGCGGCGCGCAGGTGCTGGTCGATATTCAGCGCCATGACGTGCCTGAGGATTTGACGTTTCTCCGTGTCAGTAAAGATGCGCTTGGCGGCAAACCCAGCCGAGAGGTGCTTTTGCCCTCTGAGCAACGGCTCTTGCTGCGCGATTGGCGCGCGCAAGCCCTGTTTGGCACGCCGCAGGCCCGTGTGCCGCTGTCCCGGCTTGTCGATGGGGAGTTTGTGGCCGCCACTGATGCGCGGCCCGAGGCGCTGCTGACCCTGCATTTCGCGCATGAGCATATTGTTTATGCAGACGGGCTTGAGCTTTTCAGCGCCGCGCGCGTGACGGTCGACGCCTGACCCTTTGAACTGCCTGTCGCGAGGGCGACACTGCAAGGCGCACGCGCCCAATACCCTAGACGAAACGGCGCTTAGCCGTTGATCTCAAGATCACGGAAAACAGCAGGCAACGCTTCTGGAATATCCTCGGCGATTAGACCCGGTCCGAACTTAAGGGCGCATTCGGTGTGAAGCCATGCGCCCGTTTCCGCCGCTTGCATGGGAAAGAAGCCGCGGGCCAGCAGACCGGTGATAAAGCCAGCCAGAACATCCCCGGACCCGGCAGTGGCCAACCACGGCGCGGCGCGGTCATAGGCAGATGAATTTATCGCAGCCAAACCGTTTTCATTTGCGATCACAGTATCGGGACCTTTGAACAAAACGGTGCACCCGGCCCGCGTTGCGGCGTCTCTTGTCGCGTCCACCTTGGAATAGGCTGGTCCTTTGGTCGGCGGGGCCGCCAGTTTTTCTGCGATATCCGGGAACAGGCGCGCGAACTCACCCTGATGCGGGGTCAGAACGCATTTTGGATGCAGCATCGAAAAAAGGCGGTCCGGGTCATCCCCAAACGCCGATAGCGCATCGGCATCCAAAACGGCGGCGCGCCCGGTTTCTACGGCGACCGGAACAAGCGCGCGCGCCCGCTCATGACCCAATCCCGGCCCGATGCAGAGCGCATTGATGCGGGCATCTTCCAGTTGAGATGCGAGCGCGTCGGCATCCTCACATTTGCGCAGCATGATCGCTGTCAACTGATTGGCGCATTCCATCATCGCCGAGCCCGGCGCCGCAACAGTCACCACCCCTGCCCCAACACGAAGCGCTCCGCGTGCGGCAAGCCGGGCTGCACCGCTGCGGCCGATGGGGCCGGAGAGGATAAGCGCGTGGCCGTGGCTGTATTTATGGGTGCTGTTCTTTTCGGCAGGTTTTCCTGTTAGTGAAACCACCCGTACGATCGAGCGTTTGCGCTCCTCATATTCTTCTATGGCCCTTCCGATTTCTTCGCTGCGTGAGGGAGTACTTTTTTTTCTCGACTTCACCTCCTGAATTAATTCTTCAATAGACCCGAATTTCGGCACTGGCAGACCAATATCAACGGCTACGACTTTTCCCGTCGCTGCGGGGCCCTCAGCCAAAAAGTGCCCGTTTTTGGGCTTGTAGAAAGTAACTGTGAGATCCGCTTTTCCTGCGACACTCAGAAGTTTGCCGCTGTCACTGCAAAGACCCGATGGCAAATCGACTGAAACAACCCGGTAAGCCCTTTTCGCTTTCCATTGCTGCGACAATGAATATGAAATCTCCTTGGAGATTGTGCGCTTCAATCCAATTCCGAACAACGCATCAACGACGATTTTCGCAACTGGAATCCAAAATCCGTTTGGTAAAGGCTTCACCTCCCCTAACTCACACCACCGTTCATAATTCGCCTTCGCATCCGGCGGCAGCCTCTCTGGATCACCATAGAGAAACACCTCCACCTCCCAGCCCTGCCCCCTCAACAGACGCGCAACGACGAACCCGTCGCCGCCGTTATTGCCGGGGCCGCAGAGTACTACGGCCCTCTGTGGAGCCTCTGCAAATTCAGGCCACTCCTCGAAAATGGCCTCTACGACGCCCTTCCCGGCGCGTTCCATCAGCTCAAGCCCGGTGACTTCGCCCGAGGCGATTGCCGCCTCTTCGATGGCGCGCATTTGTGCGGCTGTTAGGAGTTCGGACAAAAGATAAATCCTTTTCGGAAACAAGTTTTCAAACTGCACATTTTTTACGCGCGTTGCGTATATTTTTATCGCACCCGCCGGAATCCTAAGCTGATCCAGCCTTGACAGAGGCTACCCGATTGCCCCCCCTGATTGAAAGTGGTGTCAGGGATGCCAGAAACTCGGTAAAAGGGAGTCGGCCATATGAAAAAGATCGAAGCGATCATCAAGCCCTTCAAGCTTGATGAGGTAAAGGAAGCTCTTCAAGAGATCGGCATCCAAGGCCTTAGCGTCACAGAAGTTAAAGGGTTCGGTCGCCAAAAAGGCCATACAGAGCTCTATCGCGGCGCTGAATATGTCGTAGATTTCCTGCCGAAAGTGAAAATCGACGTGGTGCTTGCCGACGATATGGTCGACGGCGCTATCGAGGCGATTGTGAATGCTGCCAAGACTGACAAAATCGGCGATGGCAAAATTTTCGTTTCCTCCGTCGAACAGGCCATTCGTATCCGCACCGGCGAGTCTGGGGACGACGCGCTGTAGGTTGGTCTGACCGCCCTATCCCATTTATCCAATCTCTTAAGGAAAGCTGAACATGAGCAACGAAAATGTTCTCAACCTGATCCGAGAAGAAGACATCGAATATGTCGACATCCGGTTCACTGACCCGCGCGGCAAGCTGCAGCACGTCACTGTGATGTCTGATCAGGTCGACGAAGACTTCCTCGAAGAAGGCTTCATGTTTGACGGCTCCTCGATCGCGGGTTGGAAGTCGATCGAAGAATCCGACATGAAACTGATGCCGGACACCAATAGCGCCTATATCGACCCGTTCTATGCTGAGAAAACACTGTGTATTCACTGCTCGGTCGTTGAGCCTGACACTGGCGAACCCTATGCGCGTGACCCACGCGGCACTGCTGAAAAAGCCGAAGCCTACCTGATTTCTTCGGGTATCGGTGACACCTCTTACTGGGGTCCAGAAGCAGAATTCTTCCTCTTCGACGATGTTCGTTTCTCGGTAGAAATGAATAAAGTTTCGTTCGAAGTTGATGCACAGGACGCGTCCTGGAATTCTGACACCGAATACGAAATGGGCAACATGGGCCATCGTCCGGGCATCAAGGGCGGCTATTTCCCTGTGAACCCAACCGACGCGGCGCAAGACCTTCGTTCGGAAATGCTGTCGACCATGAAGAAAATCGGCATGAAAGTTGACAAGCACCACCACGAGGTTGCGTCTTGTCAGCACGAGCTGGGCCTGATCTTCGGTTCGCTGACCCATCAAGCCGATGAGCTGCAGAAATATAAATATGTGATCCACAACGTGGCACATGCTTATGGCAAATCTGCAACCTTCATGCCCAAGCCCATCTCGGGCGATAACGGCACCGGTATGCACGTGAACATGTCGATCTTCAAAGACGGCAAGCCTTTGTTCTCGGGCGACAAATACGCGGATCTGTCGGACGAAGCTCTGTGGTTCATCGGCGGCATCCTGAAGCACGCCAAGACCCTGAACGCCTTCACCAACCCAGCAACCAACAGCTACAAACGCCTGATCCCAGGTTTTGAAGCGCCTGTTCTGCGCGCCTATTCGGCTCGTAACCGGTCGGGTTGTGTTCGTATTCCATGGGCCGAAAATCCCAAAGCCAAGCGCGTCGAAGCGCGTTTCCCTGATCCAGCAGCAAACCCCTACCTGTGCTTTGCAGCTCTGTTGATGGCTGGCCTTGACGGCATCGAAAACAAAATCAACCCAGGTGAAGCGTCTGACAAAGATCTCTATGATCTGCCCCCAGAAGAGCTGGCCGGTATCCCAACGGTTTGTGCATCTTTGCGCGAAGCTCTGGAATGCCTCGAATCCGATCACGACTTCCTGCTGAAGGGCGACGTGTTCACCAAAGACCAGATCGAGGGTTACCTTGAACTGAAATGGGACGAGGTTTATGCCTTTGAGCACACCCCGCACCCTGTTGAGTACAAAATGTATTACAGCTGCTAATCTTAGCACTGCAAATACGAAAAGGGCGCCCGATTGGGCGCCCTTTTTTATTGAGAAAAGACCATTGCGGCGGGGTTAGTTTTCAGACGTTACCCCGGGCGTGCCTTCGGCTACGTCTTCCTCGGCCACATCCGGCAAAACGGTGCCCTCAGGGGCACAGTCACCGGCGCGCAACGCGTCAATGGCAGCCATTGCGGCATCAAAGCCATCCGCGCTTAGGTTAATCTGCATGGGCGCGACCAATGGGTAAATCAGTGGGCCGCGGTCTCCGCGCATTTGCATCACGTGGGTCCGGGCCATAACGGGGCCATAAACGCCCGAAGCGGCATCGGCCGAAAAAGCGCGATGCGCAATGGTGCGCAATGTGCGCGCGCCAGTGGGGGCGTTAATATTTTCTTGGTCGCCCGCTTCGGTTGCGGCCGTGCGCATTTCGCTAAAGATACCGCCAGCAGTCTGAATTTCGCCCCAGGCAGCTTGTGACGGAACAAGGGTCAATCGGCGATTGCCGCTCACAGTGTCTTCGGCTGGAAGGATGCCGGTAATCGGATCAAGGTCGCGCAAATCCATGCGCAGCACTTGGATGCCAACCGGGTCTCCCATCGCTTGACCCTGTGTGGTGAGCAGCGTCTGGACAATAGTGCAAGTTTGCAATTCCAACTCGATCGCCGTGTAATCATTGGATTCTTCGTTAAAAGAATATCCCGGTGACGCGGCGCGGATCGCCAACGCTTCGGGCGCGGCTACATCTTGGGCGCTAAGCACCCCCGCAGAAGTCCAAAGTGCAGCTATTGCAAGTCCGGCTTGGGCGAGACGCATTCAACTCTCCTTTTATTAAAATTTGGTGCAATGCCTTACAGCATTTGCGTCTGGCCGCCAGATGGCCAAATTGATTTAGACATCAAAACCGAGTGAAACGCCGGGCGACACGGGTCATTTGACGCAGGCCTTGCGAATTGCGTTGTGCGCCCTGTCGTTCATCTGGACGGTCTGCCTGCTCACCGCGTCCACGCATTGCCATATCGATGCCTGCATCGACGCCGCGCGTGACAGTGCGACGGATCAAACGGTTGATAATCATCGAAATGATGCGATCCATAGGAGCCTCCAAAATCATTCGTGACATCTATAGCACGAATTTAAGGCGAAAATCAGGCGCATTCGCCGAAAATCAGGACATGCTTGGATTCTTTTTTAAGTATTTTGATCGTTTTCAGACCGATTGACGGTTGGATAGCCTATCCGTCAAACATATCGCTCTGATCCTCTTCTAGATCCAGCACGTCTTCATCCTCATCGTCTTCACTTTGCGCGCCAAGGAAGCTGCCGGGCTGCATCCGCGATTCCAGCAGACCAGCCTCACGCAATTCTTTGATTCCTGGTAAGTCGCGCGGGGTTTCCAGCCCGAAATGATCCAAGAACTGATCCGTCACAACAAAGGTCACGGGGCGGCCCGGTGTCATTTTACGACGCCCAAAGCGGATCCATTCCAGTTCAATTAGTTGATCAATCGTCCCGCGACTAACGGAGACGCCACGAATTTCTTCAATCTCGGCGCGGGTTGCGGGTTGGTGATAGGCAATGATCGCCAGCGTTTCGATAGCCGCACGGCTGAGTTTCCGCGTTTCCACCGTCTCACGGCTCATCAAAAAGCCTAAATCGGCGGCCGTGCGGAAAGCCCAGCCATCCCCAACGCGCGTCAACACCACGCCCCGCCCCTCAAAGCGTTTGCGTAGCAACACTAAGGCCTCGGCAGGATCGCAACCATGGGGCATGCGCGCCGCCATTTCGCGGGTTGTCAAAGGTTCGGTCGAGGCAAAGAGCATCGCCTCGAGCATCCGTTCCTGTTCGGCCAAGGGCGGCGCTTTGAAAAGGCTTTCCTCGCCAGGCTGCGTGACATCATTCTCCATCAGGGCCTCGTGATTTCAGATGGATTGGGGAAAACATCTCATTTTGGCGCAACTCGGCCTTTCCGGCCTTCACCAGTTCCAGAGCCGCGGCAAAAGTTGATGCCGTGGCCGAGCGTCGCCGGCCCGGATCACGGCGAAATCCATCTGGGATAAAACTAATAATATCAACCCACTCGCCCGTGAATCCAATCATACCACGCATTCGTTCCAACGCTTCTTCCATAGTAAATATTGAATCGCGGTCCAATACAAAGGGACGAAATTCGTCTTTCGTGCGGATACGCGAATAGGCCTGCATCAAGTCAAACAGCGTCGCGGTATAGGTCACGGTGCGGGCGGTCTCGACCTGCTCAGGGACACCGCGTTGAAACCGGTCACGCCCCAGCCTGTCACGGGCCATTAGCTGAGCCGCACGCTCACGCATTGCGGACAGCCGCTCAAGCTGGAATGCCAGATGCGCGGCCAGTTCTTCGCCCGATGGCCCCTCTTCTCCGGGCTCAGGCGGCAGCAGCAATCGCGATTTCAGAAAGGCCAACCACGCCGCCATAACAAGGTAATCGGCCGCCAGTTCAATCCGCAGGCTGCGGGCTTTTTCCACGAAAGTCAGGTATTGCTCGGCCAACATCAAAACCGAGATTTTTCGCAAATCCACTTTCTGCGTCCGTGATAGCGTCAGAAGCAGGTCCAACGGCCCCTCGAACCCATCAACATCGACAATCAGCGCCTCGGCGGCGCGCCGTTCGGCCACCGCATCAAAGGCGTCATCGTCATTATGTTCGGTGTCAGACATCACCCATCCCGGTCAGAAGCAACTGAAGGTCCGCTTCTGCACCGGCAATGTCAAGATCTTGTGGCAAAGGGCATGCGTGAATGGCCCTTTCAAGCCGCGCCGCCCCCTTCGAGCCAAGCGCGCCGGCCTGATCGACGACCGCTCGCATTTCGGTCAGGTCGCCATTGCAATGCAAAATCACATCACATCCCGCCGCGCGGGCGCGCGCAGCGCGGGCGTCAATTGGGCCCGGCAGCGCCTCCATCGACAAATCATCCGTCATCAATAACCCGCCAAACCCGATTTGATCGCGGATCACATTCATCATTTTCGCGCTGAGAGTGGCAGGAAGATCCGGATCAATCACCTCGTAGACCAGATGGGCCGTCATCCCCCATCCAAGGTCATTCAGCGCCTTAAAGACCGCAAAATCCTGTTGAGTCAACATGTCAGCCCCCGCAGCGACCCGCGGCAAATCCAAATGGCTATCAACTGTGCCCAGCCCATGACCGGGAATATGTTTGAGGACAGGATGCACCCCCGCCGCCAAAAGCCCATCGGCCACAGCGCGCGCGCGCGGCACCACAGTTTCAAGCTGATCCCCATAGCAACGATTGCGCAAAAACGGATGGGTTTGGGGCCGCGCGATATCAGCCAAAGGCGCGCAATTTCCGTCTATCCCAAGGGCCTTATGCTCGGCCCCGATCAAGAGGGCCCGCAGATACATCGCCCGCTCTGCATTTGCGCCCGCGCGCTCTGCAAATTCCAAGGGAGGATCCCATTCGCGCCAATGAGGGGCGCGCAGGCGCTGCACGCGCCCGCCTTCCTGATCAATAAATATGGGCGCGTCACGGCCAATGGCATCGCGCAGCGCGCTTGTCAGCGCCCGCACCTGGTTGGGCGTTTCGATGTTTCGGGCAAAAAGGATGAAGCCAACCGGCTGAACTTGCGCGAAAAAAGTGGCTTCTTCCGGCAATAGCTGCGCGCCCGACACTCCTAGAATCGCGGCAGAATATTCCGCCACGCCCAATGACCCGCTCAGCGGACCGAAACGGGGATACACGCCGCCCCTTGCGCATTCAAAGCCGTACAGAACCGACGCGCGTCAGACAGATCGTCAAACCCATGTGCCCGCAGACGGAAGAACTCGCGCCCGCCTGAGACAGCAGATTGCACAACACGATCCTTGTCGCGGAAGTAATCGGGGAATTGTTGCGCCAAACGCGCCCACTCAGTGCGGGCTGTATCCGCATCATCAAAGGCACCAAGCTGCACCAGACGGGTGCCAGCGGCAAGGCCGGCTGCTGCAATTTCAGTGGTATCAGTGTTGGCCAAAACTGGCGTGGCGGCCAAAGACGCCACTTGCAGGCCTGTTGGGCGCACAGCCGGGCGCTGCGAGCGCGCGACACCGGGAATGGTTGACGAAATCACCTCGATCAGCGGCCGCGTCGCAGTACCCTCTGCATCGGCCAATGGCTCAAGCGGTACAGATTCTTCCAAAAGGCGATCAATCAAGGCAAGCGTCTCTTCTTCTGAAACAGAAGGCGCCGTGCCTGCATCCGCCGGCAAGCTGGCAGAGCTGAGGTCGATCTCTTCCAGATCAAGGGGTTCAGGGGCCAAAACAATGCGTTCTGCTGCTGGTTCAGCCTCTTCGCCTTCTGAAATGCGGTTCACGGCCAAGCCCTGATGATCTGCAATATCACCACCGGGATTTTCCGGGGCGACGCGCATTGGACCCTCAAGCGCCCGGATTACCGGCACGCCAGACACATCGCGGACAGTCAGTTGCCACGCCCAAATCGCCAGCCCAACCACCAAGCCGACAGATGCCAAAGCGCCCATCCAATTAAGAATAACAGCGGCTCCGGTTCCCGGCCCTTCGGCCGCCGGAGCGCGATCGTCGAAATATTCCATATCTGCCATGCCTGCCCTCGCAACCCCGATATGGGCAGTCCGCACATGGCGGCACACCGGGTTCCTATATGATCCTGCTCGACCCCGGTCCGGCTGTTATTTGGTCGCCCCGTTTGTTCGGAACTGACCGTCAGCGCATTTCTTCGACCGGCGTTACGCCAAGAATACCAAGACCGCTCGAAATAACAACCTGTACTGCAGCAATCAGGGCTAATTTTGCTTTCGAGGCAACAGGATCATCTTCTTGCAGGAAACGAAGCTGGGTTTCGGCATTGCCCTTATTCCACAGCGCGTGGAAATCCGACGCCAGATCATAGAGGTAGAAAGCCACCCGGTGCGGCTCGTGCGTTTTGGCGGCAATCTCAACCAAACGCGGCCATTCCGCCAGCTTTGCCACCAAGGCCAGCTCGGAGGGATGCGCGATATTCGACAGGTCAGAGGCATCGGATGTGATGCCCGCCTCAGCCGCCTTGCGCTGCACCGAACAGATCCGCGCATTTGCATATTGCACGTAGAAAACCGGGTTATCCTTGGACTGCTCCCGCACCTTATCCAGATCAAAATCTAGCGGCGCGTCGTTCTTGCGTGTCAGCATCACAAACCGGGTTACATCGGGGCCAACCATCTCAACCAGATCGGCCAAGGTCACAAATGTACCCGCCCGTTTCGACATCTTGAACGGTTCGCCATTTTTGAACAGCCGCACCAATTGCGCCAGCTTAATGTCCAGCGGCACGGTCCCGCCCGAAAGCGCGGAAACGGCGGCTTTCATCCGTTTGACATAGCCACCGTGATCGGCGCCAAATACATCAATTAGGGCGTCGAAGCCTCTGGAAACCTTATCATAATGATATGCGATGTCCGGCGCGAAATAGGTCCAGGCCCCGTCAGATTTCTTGACGGGCCGGTCGACATCATCCCCGTGATCTGTGGATTTAAAAAGTGTCTGTTCACGCGGCTCCCAATCTTCGGGCTTCTTGCCTTTCGGCGGCTCTAGCACGCCTTCATAGATCAGGCCCTTGCCATCCAGATCGGCCAGCGCCGCCTCGATCCGGCCGGTGCCATAGAGCGATTTTTCGCTAAAGAAATGATCCATTTCGATGCCGAGCAACGCCAGATCCGCACGGATCAGGCCCATCATCGCATCAGTCGCAAATTCGCGGATCTCGGCCAGCCAGAACTGCTCGCCCTTGCCAACAAACGCGTCACCGACCTTGTCCTTCAGCGCTTCACCCACGCCGATCAGATAGTCGCCGGGATATGTGCCATCCTCAAATGCAACCTCTTGGCCATGGGCTTCGAGGTAGCGCAGATAGACAGACCGTGCCAGCACATCGACCTGCGCGCCGCCATCATTGATATAGTATTCGCGGGTGACGTTGTGGCCGGTGAAATCCAAAAGCGACGCCAAAGCATCGCCAAAAACCGCGCCGCGTGTGTGTCCGACATGCAAAGGCCCCGTGGGGTTCGCCGAAACATATTCGACATTCACCTTGGCGTTCTGACCCATAGCCGAGCGACCATAGCTATCGCCCGCCGCCAAAATGCCCGCAACAACCGATTGCCAGGTTTGCACACTCAGCCGCAGGTTTAAGAACCCAGGTCCGGCCACTTCGGCGGTATCGATCCGAGGATCTTCGGCCAGTTTGGCCGCCAGTGTTTCTGCAATATCACGGGGTTTCATCTTGGCCGCTTTGGCCAAAACCATCGCAGCATTCGTCGCCATATCGCCATGGGCGGCATCTCGGGGTGGCTCAACCGCAACATGTTTCATCTCCAGACCACCGGGCAATGTGCCTTCGTTGGTCATGGCGGTCAGCGCGGCAATCACGGCCTCGCGAATATCAGCAAACAAGTTCATATCGGGATCCATCCATCTGATGCGAAGCGGGGTTTACCACGGGCAGGCGCAAGGTCAATGACTCGTGGGCGCGCAAGGCCCCTGCCCGGCATCGCGAAAGCGAGGCCCGCGGCGCGGCGAAGGCTTCCCCCTGCCAAGGGGGAAGGTTGAGACGCGCCGCCCCCCGGGTCGGGGCCGGAAGGCCCCGAAACTTGGCGTTTTACTTTAGTGCCGAAGCCGCTTCACAGCGCGCATAAATTGTGGCCAGCCTGTCGCGCAAAATGACAAGCCCATCATCCCAAGTCGGCGAAATGACAAAACTCTGGCTCCAAACCTCGCCTTCACCCTGGCATCTGGCTTCCTAAAGAACTGCGCTCTCAATCCCGTCTATTCGGCGTCCACGCTCTAGCTCGCAAAGGCTTTCGTAGAAATACAGGTGATTTCCGTCGATTTGTAGCACCGCTTCGGTCGGCGGCGCGCTACAATCGCCTACCTGATAGGATCCGTTGGGCAGGGGCGGCAAATCAGACAAGGCTGTCGTAGCCATCAATGCGCCAACAGCGCCAGAGATAATATCAACGCTTTCCACCGCGCCCTCTTATTTGAAAGTTTGCGCCGGGTCCAAACCCTTTGCTTCGGTGCCAAAGATCTGCCCATGTTGCATCAAGGCAAAGCGGTCCGTCATTCCGGCAATGTAATCGGCAACAAGGCGCGCGCGGGCTGTTTCATCCTGCGCGGCCGCCACATCGTCTTTCCATTCCGCAGGCAGCATTTCGGGATGGGCCATATAGGTCGGAAACAACTCTTCTATGACTTTGGTGACCTCTTTGCGCATCTCAACCACGGCGGGCGCCCGGTACATTCGTGAAAACAGGAACGCGCGGATCTCCTTTAGGTCGGCAAAAAGCGCCTTTGAGAATTGCACCACCGGTTGGCCAAAATTCCGCAATGCCGCGACATCTGCCACGTCGGCCTCAGCCAACCGCATCTCGGCCTCGGTGATCACATCCGACACCATGACGCCAAAAACGCGCCTCAGCGCCTCGGCTCGTCGGCGCTTCGTTTCAAGATCTGGATATAGCCGGTCCACTGCAGCAAAGGCGGCGCCAATGATCGGCAACTCGGCAGCTTCATCATCCGAAAACAGCCCGGCGCGCAGACCATCGGCCAAATCGTGATTGTTATAGGCAACATCATCCGACACCGCCGCCACTTGCGCCTCACCGCTGGCATGGGTGCCAAGCTCTAGGTCGTGACCCGCGTTATATTCGGCCAATGCAAAGGGAAGATCGCCTTTCACTGGTCCATTATGTTTTGCGATGCCTTCAAGCGTTTCCCATGTCAGATTCAGCCCATCAAATCCGGCATAGTTTCGTTCCAAAGACGTGACGATTTTCAGCGCCTGCGCATTGTGATCAAAGCCACCATAAGGGGCCATCAGCGCATTTAGCGCGTCCTCACCCGTGTGCCCAAATGGTGTATGTCCCAGATCATGAGCCAGCGCGACCGCTTCTGCCAGATCTTCATTCAGCCCGAGCGCGCGCGCAATTGTGCGCGCAACTTGCGCCACTTCAATCGAATGGGTCAGGCGCGTGCGAAAATAATCGCCCTCATGTTCAATGAAAACCTGCGTCTTATGTTTTAGCCGCCGAAACGCACCAGCGTGGATTATTCTGTCCCGATCTCTTTGAAATGGAGACCTAAACGCGCTTTCCGCTTCTTCAAATCGCCTGCCCCGGCTGCCCTGTGGGGAGCAAGCATATCGCGCCATTACCAAATTCCGCCTCCAATTTGCCTGCCGCATGGGGGATTTGCCCGTCCCTCATGCCTTGTCCGGCCCCGCCTTGGCCCATATATTCAACTTATCGCAAACCCCAAGCTTAGAGTTAAGTCCAAATGGCGCTACAGATTCCCCCCAAGGTCACGCCCCGCGCTTTTGAGCGTCTTTCCGAGATCAATGATGGTTCCGATGCGGCCAAGGCGCTGCGTGTTGCCGTTGAAGGCGGCGGATGCTCAGGGTTTCAATATGAAATTACGCTCGATGACCCGTCCGATGACGATTTGGTTCTGGAAGGCGGCGGGCAAAAGGTTGTTATCGACGCGGTTTCATTGCCCTTCCTGGCCGATGCGGTGATTGATTTCAGTGAAGAGCTCATCGGCGCTCGGTTCGTGATCGAAAACCCCAATGCGACGGCCTCTTGCGGCTGTGGCACCTCGTTCTCGATGTAACGCCGCGCCTTAAAACCCAAATGAAATCAGAGGCTCAAGCCCGTTCTGTGGGGACAGTAAGGCGTCGGCTTGTTCGGCCGCGCGCACCGCGTCGGGCGATATCACATCCGAGGCCATGAGCTGATCAAGCGCTTCTTCAACGGCTGTCTCGGCCGGGTCTTCTGACACGCTTGGCGCTGCCGCTGGCGCGTTCGCAACGGGCGCGGCCAGAGATGGAAAGGAGGGTGCTGGCACGGTCGAACTCGACATCGTTCCCACGATAGAAAATCCTGTGGTGGCGCCAATCGTGTTCGAGGCCGGCTCAAAATTCTGGCTGGTCGACACCGCATTGCGCCGCGAAGGTGTTTGGGCTTCCTCATCCGCCAGCGTGGCGAGATAAGCAGCCCGATTGGCCAGACGTTCGCGCGCCGCGTTCAACAAAAACTCGCGCTGCGGCCCCGCCTCGGTAATTGCGGCCAAGGATAAAAGCGGCGCGGTGGGGCGCGCATCAAAGCCAACCCGAGCTGCCAGATCTTGCAATTCCTGCAACTGACTTGAATCTGATTGTCTATCAGAAAAGATCGTTGTCAAAAGGGCGGCTTCAGCCAAAAGTCCAGCTTGCCCAGCAACATCCGCCCCCGGATCTGCCTCCAACGCTTCGGCGCGCAGGGTCAGGTCGGTCAATGCTGCTTCACGCGTGGTCAGTGGCAAAGCCTCAGGATCTGCGCCGGGCGGATTAGGTAAGAGGATCAGGGTTTGCAGACGCAGGGGATCAGGGCTTTGGCTCACCTCAGAGGCAATCTCGGCCTCGGATAAAGCGTGATAATACAGCGGCTCGCAGCAGCCGATATCATGCGCCAGATCTGTCCAAATCGCCCGATCAATGACGTTTTGCACTTCACTTTGCATCCAATCCTGCATCGCTGCGGCGACTATGGCCGTGCGGGCCAGCCCTACGCGCAGTTGATCTTGCGCCTCTTCTGCGCTGACATCGCCGGCCTCGATCGCGGCTTGCCACGCATCAAGGCGGGCAAGATGTTCAGTGAAAAACACCTCATACCCGGTCCAGCGCGCAGACACCTCGGCGCTCCAACGATCCAAAAACCGTTCTGAAAATTCGACATTGTTGTTTTCGAAACCGCGCGCAATTTGCGCCCGCGCTGGCGCAATCGAGAACCCTGCCGTCAGTTCATCTTGCTCAGAGGCAAGCTCGCTCTGCAATTGCATCATCAGCGCACCCGTTTGCGCTTGCGCGACCAAGGGCAGCACAAGCGCAAAGAGCAGCGAGAAGAGGAAGCGAATGATCATGAAATGGGGGTCAATCTGTCGTTAAAATGGAAGGGAAAGAAGGGAAAAAAGGCTGTGAGAAATAGGGGATACCGGGCCAATCCCGGTGGGTGCTGCCATGACCTTCAGCGGCAAAGCAAGGAAGATCACGAAAATAGCTGTCATCAAATTGCGCATTGGTCTGGTCCCGAAAATGGTAGGCTCTAAAAGGGGTTCGTCCATGAGTATTAAAGTGTCATATTTACACTTAATACGCAATCCCCCTTGGAAAAAACCTGCGCATCCGCGAAAATACCTGTAATTTCTGTAGTTTGAACACGAACAAGGCGAACCCATGAAGATTGCAACCTTCAATATCAATGGAATTAAGGCCCGCGTTCAGGCGCTTTGTGACTGGCTCGACGAATCATCGCCCGATGTTGCGCTGCTGCAGGAAATCAAATCCATTGACGAAAATTTCCCCCGCGAGCTGTTTGAAGAGCGCGGCTATAATGTCGAAACCCATGGCCAGAAAAGCTTCAATGGCGTTGCGATCCTGTCCAAATTCCCGCTTGAGGATGTGACGCGCGGATTGCCCGGCGATGATAGCGACGAACAGGCCCGCTGGATTGAAGCGACTGTGGTGGGCGATCAGGCCGTGCGCCTATGCGGGCTATATCTGCCCAACGGCAACCCCTGCCCCGGCCCCAAATATGATTACAAACTGGCATGGATGGCCCGGTTAGAGGCGCGCGCCAAGGAGCTGCTGCAAGGTGAAATGCCGGTGGTGATGGCAGGTGATTACAACATCATCCCACAAGACGAAGATGCCGCGAGGCCAGAAGCGTGGCAAGAAGATGCGCTGGCCCGCCCCGAAAGTCGCGCCGCGTTTCGCCGGATCTTGAACCTTGGTTTTACCGAAGCGTTCCGCGCCCGTGTTCAAGGCCCAGAGCATTATTCGTTCTGGGATTACCAAGCCGGGTCATGGCAGCGAAATGACGGCATCCGCATTGACCATCTCTTGCTCAGCCCTGAGGCCGCAGATCTTATGCAAGATGTCCAGATCGATGCTGGCATAAGGGGCCGCGAAAAACCGTCCGATCATGTCCCGGTTTGGATTGATCTCGCCGCTTAAGAGATCCGCCCGGCCCCGTGCGTGACGTCATGGCCGTAAATCCAATCAAAGGGTTTTGCCGCCAAATCTGGCGCAAATTTTGCGGCCGTCTTTAGGGCCAGATGGGCCATGGCGCGGTAAGGTCCGGGACGCAGGTGATAGTTTTCGGCATTCTTCACGGCGGCCTCAACCACGCGCCCCGTTCGGGGTTTGCGCAAGGTTTCGAACCGAAGAAAGGCAGCCTCAGCGCTATCTTCCTCGGCCAGCGCATCTGCCAGAACCCACGCATCTTCAAGTGCCATATTGGCCCCTTGCGCAAGGAAGGGAAGCGTCGGATGGGCCGCGTCGCCGATAATCAGCGCACGGCCAGAGGACCAGGTTTTCGCAGGTTGATGGCGGAATAGCCCCCACAGGTAGACCTCGGTCGCCATCGCCAAAAGATCCCGCGCTTCTGGGCAGAAATCTGCAAAAGCGCTTTGCATGTTTGCGGGGCTGTCCCGATGCGACCAGCCCTCGGCGGCCCAGTCGTCGCGTTCCTGAACCGCAACGATATTCATCAATTCCCCGCCCCGCAGCGGATAGGTCACCAAATGACAGCCGGGCCCCATATAGACCGTGGGTTCGGCGGGCGTATCGGGTTTGTCCAGCGGCAAGGTGCAACGCCACGCGACCTGCCCGGTGAACTGCGCCTTGGCACCGGGAAAAAGCGCGCGCCGGGTGGGTGAATGAATACCATCTGCGCCAATAAGAACCGGCGTTTGCAGGCCGCCCCCGCCCGCCAGAGCCAATTCGCAGCCATCTGCAAAAGGCGTGACGCGTTCGACATTCTGGCCCAGCTCAATCTGAACACCGGCATCCAGAGCGGCGCGGCGCAGCATGCCAATCAGATCGGCGCGGTGGATCAGATGATAGGTGCGCGCCGGATGATCAAGCGCCATGCGGTACACTTCAGATCCCCGCCGAAAATCGCGCAACACCACGGCGCGCGCACGCGGGGCGGCTTCGCTAAGCGCCTCTGACAGACCCAAAGCGCGCAGAACCTGCGCACCGTTTGGCGTCACTTGCAGACCTGCGCCAACCTCGCGGATGGCATCCGCGCGTTCCAGCACCCGCACAACTGCGCCGCGCTGCGCCAGCGCCGTGGCGGTTGCCAACCCCGCAATGCCAGCGCCCAAAATGGTGATTTCTTGCCCGATCAGCATGTGCCACCCCACCCTCTTTCAAAAAATGCCGGCTTTCACAAAAACACCGGAGCCTAGGCCCCGGTGATGCGCCCCTGACGATGTCAGGCACTCTTTTAGCAATCTTTTGATCGGTCTGCCTTGCGGCAAATCAATCGTCGCGATGAACTTTTTCGCGGCGCTCATGACGCTCTTGCGCTTCAAGGCTCATCGTTGCGATGGGCCGCGCATCCAGACGTTTCAGCGAAATGGGATCGCCGGTCACGTCACAATAGCCATATTCGCCTTCTTCAATCCGGCGCAGCGCTGAATCGATCTTACTGATCAATTTACGCTGACGATCCCGCGTGCGCAGTTCAAGCGCCCGGTCGGTTTCCTCGCTGGCGCGGTCGGCAACATCTGGAATATTTCGTGTGTCATCTTGAAGAACCGCCACAGTCGAGCGGCTTTCGTCCAAAAGTTCATCTCTCCAAGCAAAAAGCTTGCGCCGGAAATATTCCAGCTGGAGATCATTCATAAAAGGTTCGTCCTCAGCGGGACGATAATCTTCAGGCAGAAAGGATTCAGCTTTCATAGTACTCCCCTATACGGGACCGGCCTTCCCCTGGGGGACGCTTAAGCGACTCACTTGGCACCAAGGTAGCGCGGCCTCTCACGCGTCGATTACAGAATCGCGAACAGAATGTCACGTGCCTAATGTGGGGTTGAGGCACCCATTTCTGATGTTATTGTCGCGCCTGGAAAACGCCGGGCAAGTGATTGAGGGTACTTTATGAAATTCAACGGAACCGCCGATTATGTGGCCACCGAAGACCTGACAGTCGCGGTTAACGCAGCGGTAACTTTGGAGCGCCCCTTGCTGGTAAAGGGCGAACCGGGCACCGGAAAAACCGAATTGGCCCGCCAGGTCGCTGGCGCGCTGGATCTGCCGATTATCGAATGGCATGTGAAATCGACCACCCGCGCCCAGCAGGGTCTTTATGAATATGATGCCGTTAGCCGGCTACGCGACTCTCAACTGGGTGAAGAACGTGTTCACGATGTCGCGAACTACATCCGCAAAGGCAAGCTTTGGCAGGCCTTCGAGGCAGAAAGCCGGGTCGTTCTTTTGATTGATGAGGTCGACAAAGCCGATATCGAATTTCCAAATGACCTGCTGCAAGAGCTCGATCGGATGGAATTCTTTGTCTACGAAACCGGCGAAACGATCCGTGCAAAAACTCGCCCAATTGTCATCATCACGTCCAACAATGAAAAAGAGCTGCCCGATGCCTTTTTGCGCCGCTGCTTTTTCCATTACATCCAATTTCCTGAGCTTGATGTCCTGAAACGGATCGTCGAAGTGCATCACCCCGGCATCAAACCTGCGCTTTTGACCGCCGCCCTGACGCAGTTCTACGAAATTCGCGAACAGACGGGTTTGAAGAAGAAACCATCAACATCCGAAGTTCTGGACTGGCTTAAACTCCTCTTGGCCGAAGATCTGGCCCCAGAAGATCTGCGTCGCGATGGGGCCTCGGCCCTTCCCAAATTGCACGGCGCATTGTTGAAAAACGAGCAGGACGTAGCGCTTTTCGAACGGTTGGCCTTTATGGCGCGCGCAGGGCGCTGACCCTGCCCGGTCATACAAAATTGAACCGGAAATAATTTGCGCCGCTCCTGATTTGTGCCACATTCGTTTTTTAACTTTCCGTACGGGCAGCCAAAAATAATGACGAGGCACCACGAGTGAACAATAATATCAAGATCCGCCCCATCAGGGCCGGTGACCGCATGGCGTGGGAGACGCTTTGGCGAGATTACCTAAAATTTTATGATACCGAATTGCCGGGCGAGATTTATGACGCAACTTTTACGCGCTATTCTGATCCCGAATTTTTGCAGATGTGCGGCTGGATGGCCTGGGATGACGAAACGCCGCTTGGCCTTGTGCATTCCATTGCCCACCAACATGGCTGGCGCATCGAAGACGTCACCTATCTGCAAGACTTGTTCACTGTACCTGCCGCACGCGGTAAGGGCGTGGCCCGCGCTTTGATCGAAACGGTTTATGAAGATGCAGATGCCTCGGGGCGGGCCAATGTCTATTGGCTGACCCAAACTGGAAATGACGCAGCGCGCCGTCTTTATGATAGGATCGCCAAACCCACTGACTTTATGGTCTACCGACGGAATGTGAATTGAGCCAAATGTTGCGCAGCGTAATAACCTTGTTTTCTTGTGCGGTTTTGGCCGCCTGTTCCACCGCGCCCATTGGCGACATCCCGGAACGCCGGGCCACCGGCCCCGCCGTCGAACTGCCACCAATGGCCAGCTTTACCGCCGCCAGCCCCGGCGCGCCGACCCGGCCTAATACGGAAATGGCCCGTGATTTCCTTGACCTCAGCTTTGAGATGGAAAGCGGGCGCCCGATCCCGGTTCTGTCCCGCTTTGAAGGCGCAGTTACCGTAGCTTTACGCCCCGGCGCTGGTCCGTCATCGATGTCGCGGGATCTTGACCAATTGCTGACCCGGATCAGAAACGAAGCGCGAATAAATATCACCCGCGTGCCGCATGGCGGTCCGACGGCCTCGATCACGATCCAAACGCTGCCGCGCAGCCAGATGCAACGCGCCGTGCCGCATGCCGCCTGTTTTGTCGTGCCGCGCGTGTCGTCGTGGGACGAGTTTCGCGCCGCGCGTCGAAGCCCGGCAACTTTAGATTGGACCACGTTGGAAACCCGCCAGCGGGCCGCGATTTTCATCCCCTCGGATGTCAGCCCGCAAGAGGTGCGCGATTGCCTGCATGAGGAAGTGGCCCAAGCACTTGGCCCCCTCAATGACCTCTACCGCTTGCCCGACAGCGTCTTTAATGACGATAATTTCAACACCGTTCTGACCGGTTTTGATATGTTAATCTTGCGCGCCTATTACGATCCGGCCCTTTCATCAGGCATGAGCCGGCGACAGGTGGCCAATCGCCTTCCCGCAGTTTTCAACCGCTTGAACCCAGCCGGGCGCGGCGGTGGCAGCGCAGGCACAGAGGCCCCAAATCGCGAGTGGATATCCGCCATTGAAACGGCACTTGGCGGAAGCACCTCGTCAAATGCACGCGTTGCCGCAGCCGAGCGGGCGGTGGCGATTGCAGCATCCAGCGGATGGCAGGACGTGCGCCTTGGCTTCAGCCATTTCGCCCTTGCCCGCCTGACATTGCCCCGTGACCCTGACGTGTCGCTGGTGCATTTCATCGCCGCTGGTGCGAATTTCCGCCAAATTGGCCCGAATTCGATCCAAACCGCTCATATCAACATGCAACTGGCCGCCTTCTCCCTGACTGGCGGGGATGCCGATCAAGCGCTGACCTTGGTCAATCAGGCACTGCCCACCGCAAGGCTAGCCGAAAATGCCACCCTTTTATCGACCCTGTTGATGTTGAAGGCCGAAGCGCTTGAATTGCAGGGCCGTGTCTCAGAAGCCGCAGCTGTGCGCCTCGACAGCCTTGCTTGGGCACGGTATGGGTTTGGCCGGGATGAAGCAGTGCGAGACCGTCTGACGGAAGTTGCATCGCTCTCTCCGCAAAACCGTAGCTAGGCAAAAGGGGCCAGCATGATACCGACCATTGGGGGCGTCATCGGCGCTGGCTTAGGGGCCTTGATTGCGCGTATGCGCAAAGGTGACCGGATGGATATGCTGCATTACGCAGGTGTCTTTGGGATTATCGGTTTCGTGGTTTCCACGGCCGTGCTTGTGCTCAGCTAAGCTTGGGGCGCGGCGATGTTCCTGCCCTTCTTCGAAACACTTCGCGCGGCGCGCGTTCCGGTCTCACTCAGGGAATATCTGGCCTTTCTCGAAGGCGTCAGCGCCGGTTTGGTGACCTATGACATCGACGGGTTTTACTATCTGGCCCGCAGCGCAATGGTCAAAGACGAACGCCACATTGATCGCTTTGATCAGGCCTTTGCCCATGTTTTTGGAGGGCTAGAGGCCATCACCCCCGAAGAGGTGATGGAGGCCGCAGAAATTCCCGCAGAATGGCTGCAAAAGCTGGCCGAAAAACACCTTTCCGCCGAAGAACGCGCCGAGATTGAGGCGCTTGGCGGGTTCGAAAAGCTGATGGAAACGCTGCGCGAGCGCCTGAAAGAACAAGAGGGCCGCCATCAGGGCGGCAATAAATGGATCGGCACGGCGGGCACCTCGCCTTTTGGCGCTTACGGCTATAACCCGGAAGGCGTGCGGATCGGTCAAAAAGAAAGTCGCCACCAGCGCGCCGTCAAAGTCTGGGACAAGCGCGAGTTTAAGAACCTTGATGACAGTGTTGAGCTGGGGACGCGCAATATCAAAGTCGCCCTCAAACGCCTGCGCCAATGGGCGCGCACCGGTGCCGAGGAAGAGCTGGACCTTTCCGGCACGATCCGCGCCACTGCCGAGAACGGATATCTCGATGTCAAAACTCGGCCCGAGCGGCGAAATGCCGTAAAAGTTCTTCTTTTTCTGGATGTTGGCGGGTCGATGGACCCCTACATCCGTGTGGTCGAGGAGCTGTTCAGCGCCGCCCGCGCCGAGTTTAAACATCTGGAATATTTCTATTTTCACAACTGCCTTTACGAAGGCGTCTGGTGCGATAATCGCCGGCGCTGGACCGAGCAGATGGACACCCATGAGGTGCTGAACACCTACGGGTCCGACTACAAATGTATCTTCGTGGGCGACGCCGCAATGAGCCCTTATGAAATCGCCTATCGCGGCGGCGCAAATGAGCATTGGAACGAGGAAACCGGCGAGACGTGGCTGATGCGCGCGCGCACCCAGTGGCCGGATCATCTTTGGATCAATCCAACACCCGAGGCGCATTGGCGCTATACCCAGTCGATCCAAATGATCCATAAGATCTTCGACGGACGCATGGTGCCGATGACGTTGGACGGCATTGACCGTGGAATGCGAGAGCTTGGGCGCTAATTACGTCTGCATAAGATTTATTTCGACAGAAAGCGGCAGTTTCGCCGTGTCATAGGGACAGGACGGGGACATATTTTTGCGAAAGCTTTTAAAGATTTGGCGTGCAGCGCCCTTGGCCAGCGCGATACTGGGGCTTGCCCTGATCGCAGCGGCATGGTTCGCCGTGCGCGGCATTGCGTTCTGGATCTATTGGAATGACCCCGCCCATCAGTTTCAAGAGGTCCGAGGCTGGATGACGCCCGGCTATATCGCGCAATCCTGGGATGTCCCTATCCCGGTTGTGCGCGATGCCATTGGGCTTGAAAATGGCGACCACCGGATCGGCGCAATCGACCGATATGCGGTGCGCGAAGGTCTGTCGACCGACGCTCTGATTGCCGAGATCGAGGCCGCCATTGCGGCCCATCGGAGCGGCGCAGAATGAGCGAGACCTTCTTCAGCCTTCTGTCCACTTACGGGCCTTTGGTCATCTTTCTATCGGCCTTCTTTTCCTGCCTCTTGGTGCCGATCCCAACATCCTTGATGATGATCACCGGCGGCGCGTTTGTTGTCACCGGTGATCTTGTGTTGTGGCACGTGCTGCTCTCGGCCTATCTGGGCGCTTGTCTAGGCGATCAAACCGGCTATTTCATTGGCCGCTCTGGCGGCAGCCCCGTGTTGGATCATTTGGCCAAAAGCCCCGGGCGCAAAGCTGTTCTTAAACGGGCGCGCGCGCTTGTGGATCGGCGCGGCGGCATCGGTGTTTTCTTTTCGACATGGGCCGTCGCCCCGCTTGGCCCATGGGTGAATTTTATCGCCGGGGCGACGGGGCTCAGCTGGGCGCGGTTTACCATCGCCGATGTGTTGGGCGAGGCGATTTGGGTCACGTCTTATGTCGGGCTTGGCATGCTCTTTTCGACACAAATCGATAGCGTTTCCGAAATCGCGGGCGATGTGGCTGGGTTGATTGCGGCTTTGGTTGTCGCTGCCACGATGATCCTATGGATACGTGCGGTGATGAAACATCAGAAATCGCAGCGCGCCTAAGCTTGCTTTTCCAGCAAAACCGCCCATTTAAAAGCTATGATCCTGCGCCTCACCCCCATTTTGCTGGCAGTCCTTTACGGGCTATTGATGTATCAGCTGTCGGCGTGGCGCACGCGTGCACGCCTTACCGCGCAATCTACCGAGCTTGCCGACCCCGTCATAAAGGCCCTCACCGACCGGATGGCCGCATCGCTTGAGATCCCAAGGATCCGCGTGAATATCTACGAGGTCGATATCATCAACGGGCTGGCGGCCCCCGACGGGCGCATTTTTTTGACGCGCGGCCTTTATGACAAATACCGCCTGGGCGATGTAAGTGCCGAAGAATTGGCAAGTGTGATTGCCCATGAGCTGGGCCATGTCGCGCTTGGGCATTCGCGCCGAAGGATGATCGACTTTTCCGGCCAAAATGCTTTACGCGCTGTCCTGAACACGGTCATCGGGCGAATTATTCCCCTTATCGGACCATGGATTTCGGATGCCGTTATGACTTTGGTTGCTGCACGGCTGAGCCGCAGCGATGAATTTGAGGCCGATGCTTATGCTGCGGCGCTTCTGGTTAAGGCAGGTATTGGCACCACGCCCCAAAAAACGCTTCTGCTCAAGCTTGAGGAAATGGCAGGCGGTGCAGCGCGTCAGACGCCCGCATGGCTGCTGAGCCATCCAAAACCACCCAAACGGGTGGCGGCAATTGATGATCTTGAAGCAAGTTGGCGTCGCAGTTGACCTTTCCGGGATCGGTGGAAAACTCATTGATGAGTTTTCAAAAAATCCATCAATGGATTTTGCCCCGCATCAAGCCGCCAGCGCTTTCCCCAATCGCGGCAGCCGCGCGCGTTTGAACAGGCTGCGCATCGGATCATCTCGCCCGGTCGCGTCTTTGAATGTCGCATATTCCTGCGCGGCGATTTCAGCAATTTTTTCGGGCTCGTCTAACCACAAAGCATACAAAAACGCATCTGGATGCACTGCCTCAACCCCCTGACCCATCAGCTCACGCTTAGGAAAATCTTTAAGGTTCATCGTCACGATCTTATCCGCACCCCCCGCAATCGCGGCGGCAAGCACATGGATATCGGCCAAATCCGGCAGCCATAGCTGCTCCTCTAGGCTTGCATCCCATGTGACCGCAGCCTCGGGCCATTTTGTCGCCAGCACCGCCTGCGCGCCCAATGCCATCGCCCCATCTCCGGGGTTCAGGCGCTCTGCCGTATGCTTCCACTCGCCCAAAATGCGTTCCGACCAAATCGGCTCAAAAAGCCCAAGATCGGCTGCGCCCAACACCATCCCTCGCAAAAAGGTTGGGTAGAGCACATTTGCATCAAGGCAGATCTTCATTCCAAAAGCCGGAACGCCAGCGCTTTGAGGTAACCTGTATCAGACAAGGCCGGGTGCTGCGGATGGTCTGGCCCTGCAAAGCCAGTGTAGATCAGCCGTGGGTCACGGCCCGCGCGCCCAATTCCGCGCAAGCAAGATTGGCGAAATTTCGGCAATTCGGCCGCGTGCGAACACGAACACAGCATCAATGTCCCGCCGGGCGCCACTAAGGGCGCAGCAAGGCGGGCGACACGTTCATAGGCGCGAAGCCCCTTTGAAAGGGCTTGTTTGGACGGGGCAAAAGCGGGCGGGTCAGCAATCACAAGGTCAAACTGCGCGCCCTCTTTGGCAAGGTCTTCCATCGCTGCGAATGCGTCGCCCTGTCTGGTTTCGAAATCGGCAGATCTACCCATCGCCTCCGCCCCTTTTGAGGCGAGATCAAGCGCAGGGGCGGACGAGTCTACCGCCAGAGCCTTTGTCGCCCCTCCGGCCAGAGCGGCCAATGAGAACCCGCCAACATGGCTAAAGACATCCAGAACCGCCCCCCCACGTGCCACGCGGGCCGCAAAGGCATGGTTTGGGCGTTGGTCAAAGAAGAGGCCGGTTTTTTGTCCGCCCATGACATCTGCAAAATAGGTCGCGCCATTCATATCAACCGGGATCGGGGCGTTTGGTGCGTCGCCGCGCAAGATCACTTGCTCTTCAGGCAGATCTTCCAGCGACCGCGCCCGGCCGGTGCCGTTTTTTATCACGACCTCTGCGCCGGTTTCCTGCACAAGGATCTCGGTCAAAAGATCCAGACGCTCTTCCAACCAAATCGCGTTGGGTTGCACAACAAGCGTATCACAGAACCGGTCAATGATCAGACCCGGCAGCCCGTCGCCTTCGGCATGAACAAGCCTATAAAACGGCTCGTCGTAGATTTGTGTCCGGGCGGTCAAAGCGGCCCGAAGACGCGCAGTCAGCCAAGGGGCATCGATCTGGACCTCTGACGCGCGATCCAACACGCGAAACGCGATTTTGGATCCGACGGTGGCAACGCCAATAGCAATCGGCTCTCGCGCGGCATCTTCAAGCACCGCCAATGCACCCGCAGGCACGGCGCGGGATCGACGATCAAGGACAAGTTCATCTGCCCATGCCCAAGGATGGCCATGGCGGATTCGGCGGGCGTCAGCGTTTGGTTTAAGGCGTAACGAAAAAAGGGGGCGCTCTGTCATGCGCCCCCCTTAATGGGATTCTCTCGGGATGGGAACGCTTAGAACAGCGCAGCCTCATTCTCGATCATCAGACCAAACTCGCGCCGAGCCCAGCCGATGATTTGGCTTTGGATCCGCTCACGCTGATAAATGCCGTTGCGTTCAGAGGCCATGGCGCGTGATCCACCAAGGGCCCGGAAGGTCAGGTCAACATAACGCGGGCCGGTCAAGGCTTCGCCCGTTTCAACGTCACGGACAGTGAAGAGGAATTCGACCTCATGTTCGCCGCCAATTGTATAGCGGGCGCGTTCCGTCAAGGCGTGGAAGCGGGTGATTTCAAGTTCGACCGTTACGGCGCGGGCTCCATCCAGCGGACGCAGGGCAAATTCCATTGCTTCAAAAACAACGGCTTGGACCTGTGCGTGGCGGTCGCCAATAGGATCTTCGCGCCAAACAATGTCCGAAATCGGTTTCAGCGTATTGGCTTCGGATACGACCAGAGTTTGTGGAACCACAATCTCGATCTCTTCAACGGTCCAATTGGCCGCGTGGGTTTGCGTCGGCAAAGCGCCGGGCATTGTAATGTTTTGTGTCACGTCCACGTTTGGGACGGTGGAACAGGCCGAAACGCCCAGTGCGGCGAGGCCTAGAAGTGCAAGTGCGATACGTTTCATGCTCTATTCTCCTGTCCGGGTTGACCCGGTACTTTCGATGTCGATGTCCTTAATATGACGGTCGACTGGGGCCATCCCGCGAAAAGAAATGTGCCTTTCAAAGGTAAATTTGAGCCAAAGAAAGACAGGCCTATTCCAAACTTCAGACGCTTCAAGTTTTGATTTTTTCGTTATTTTACATAAAGTTATAGGTACATTGAGCCACCCACGCATTATGCCCGCGCCTTATGTTGGTCACATTTTTGCTTGAATGGCGTCGCCCGGCGCGCGCAAATCACGCCTTTTCGGGCAAGGACGGTCCACCATCTGCAGCTTGGGCCGAAGCCGGGCCACGGTCTGGCTGCACTGCAGGTGGCCCCACCTGCGCCTTGGCAGGGGACGCGCCAAGCGGCGTCGAGATTTTGAGGGACCGCTTGGCGCCTTTGCGCCCCAGCTTTCCGTTCAGGATCACACGCCCGCGGGTATCACAAAGGGCTACATCCTCTAAATCGCTATGGTCAAATGGCAAAATGAACCCGGCTTCGATCGATTGCAGTTGATGCAAAGGAATGGACCTACGGATCAGGATCGCCTCAAGCGGAATAACAGCTGCGCGTATCGTGTCTTTCCATGCAGGGCCCCAATCTGCCTTATCGACTTGGGCAGGCTCATCCCCGGTCTCAACAACAATATCGGGGCCAGCCGGAACCAAAAGGTGCAGCCCGCCCGTTTTTATTCCCCCCGAAAAGGATAACGTCGCAGTGAATTGGTGATGCGCGCGGTCTGGCAATAAAAGCTCCAGCTGCTTTGGATCCTTGATATTGGCCCCATAGGTTAAGCCCGTCGGCCAATTTACCCCGGATTGCGTTTTCAGCTCGGCCCCAAAGGCGCTAAGAAGCAACCCCACAAAATCACGCGTGAGCGCCGCGTCTATCGAGGTCGTGGCGCGGTTGAGGCCGCTTGGCTTGTCCACACGTCCGGTTGTCTGAACTTCGACCAATGCATCGACAACGCCATTTTCCAACACGCATAGCGCGCGCTGGCCCTGACCAGCCTCCAGAACAACAAGCATTGCGGGGTTCGGCAAAGCACTTAGCGCGTCCTTCAGAGGCTTGTCCCAAACCGGATCAGCGACATCTGGTTCAATCTTCAACCCCTCATAGGGCGCAGCTGCGCGTTTCAGAGCGCGGACCAAAGCCTCTTGCGGGGCATCAGGGCGCAAGACAGTTTTGCGCGATGCCGGACCAGCAGCGTTGATCTTGTGTCGCAAGACGGCATTAAACTCAGGCTCTGCCATAGCGTTCCTTTGCGCAAGGATCGCCCGCGCGCGATCCCATCGCCCCCGTTATCCCATTCTGACAGTTAAGAAAGCGTCAAGCCGCCCGCAAAGCCCGTGCCGGCAGCCGCACCCGAAACGCGGCGCCGCCTGCGCTTGGTACATAATTCAGACCACCACCGAGGCGCGCCATAACCTCACGCGAGATCGCAAGGCCCAATCCGGCCCCTTGCGCGGATCGCGTGGTTTCAAGCCGGGTGAATTTTTCGAAGATCAAACTGCGCTGACGTTCAGGAATGCCCGAGCCATTATCGCTAAATTGCACCATAACAAGGCCGGAACTGTCCTTTATGACCGAAATTTCAAGGATCGGCACGTCTGCGTCGCAGTATTTCTGGGCATTGGAAATCAGGTTAATAAAGACCTGTGCCAGCCGGTCGGGATCGGTGAAAATCTCGATCTTTTCCGCGTCCCTGTCGCGGCGCAGTTGCAAACGATCCCCAGATTCCATCACGCCCGCCGCCGCAAAGGCGCGGTCCAGCACCACCTCCAGCGTTGTTGCGCTTTCATTCAGACTGACGCGGCCATGTTCCAAAACCGAAAGATCCAGCAGATCATCCAAAAGCCGCGTCAGTCGCAGGCTTTCATTATGGATGATCTGCGAAAACCGGTCGCGAGTTTCCTGATCCAGCGCTTCATCTTGCATCAGCATCTCGGAAAATGCGCGGATCGAGGTCATGGGCGTGCGCAATTCGTGGCTGATCTGGCTTAGAAACGCATCTTTTTGCTCGGCGATTTCCGTCAGCTTTTGGTTGGCCTCGCGCAAACGTTTCGCCGTGCGCGACAATTGCGAGCTTTGTTGTTCCAGACGGCTCGAATACTCCATCATCTGCGCGGTCTCATCGGCCACCGCCAAAAGATCGCGCACAGATACCGTCGCGCCGCCAGTGATCTGATAAACCATCGCATGCGCCGTTGCCGCGCCAACCGAACCTGCAAGCTCGCGCTCCAACATCTTAAGGAAATCGGTGTCAGGCTCTGGCAAACTGGCCGCGCGCCCTTGGGCGGCTGCAGCCTCTTGAAAAAGTTGACCGGCGCGCGCCGTGCCCAATATTCGCTGCGCCATGATCAATAGGTCATCAGCCGCCGCCGCGCCGCCCTGCCAACCAATTTCCGGGCTGGAATGATCGAACACATTTACGAATTGTGCGCCCTGCAACCGTTCAATCGGCGAGGGAAAGGTCGTCAGGGAAACAAGAGTAAAGAGGAAGAGGTTAATGCCAAGCGACAGCACCATTGCGGTCAGAAGTGGATCGGCCTCTTGCAGCCCAAGCGGGGTTGAAGGGCGCAGCCAGCCGATGCCAAAGGGTCCATTGGTTAGAACCCCTTCCATCAAATTAAAGGTTACGGCATTTGGTAACAACAGCACCCAAGCCCAAACCACAAAGCCCGCGCCGATGCCCGCCGCCGCCCCGGCGCGTGTCGCTCCGCGCCAGAAAATGCCGCCAAGCAATGCGGGCATAACCTGCGCCACACCCAAAAAGGCAATCAACCCGATCGAGGCCAGTGCCTCGGACCCGCCAGAGGCGCGATAATAAATCAGGCCTAAGCCCAAAACGCCGATGATCGACAAGCGCCGCGCCATTAGCGCCACACGCCGCATATCGCCCGAAGCCGGATCATCCCCTTGCACCAAACGCAGCCAAATTGGCATAAAAATATGGTTCGACAGCATCGTCGACAGGGCCATTGCCGCGATGATCACCATCGCTGTCGCCGATGAAAAGCCGCCAAGGAAGGCCAAAAGCGCCAATCCTTCTTGATTGAAATTAAGCGGCAAGGACAAAACATAGAGGTCTGGGTTTGACCCTTCGGGCATAACTTGCAGGCCAACAACAGCGATTGGCACAACAAATAGCGACATTAAGAATAGATAGAGTGGGAAGGCCCAAGAGGCAGTCGCCAAGTGCCGTTCATCGGCATTTTCAACAACCAAGACCTGAAACATGCGCGGCAAGCAAATTATAGCTGCGGCCGACAGCATCGTCAGACCAACCCACCGTGCGCCGTTTGATTGCCACTCGGCGATGGGGCTGTCTTCGATCCGGGCCAGAATATCGCTTGGGCCATCCGCAAGGCCCCAGACTACATAAATGCCCACGGCAAGCAGCGCGAACAGCTTTACAATGGCCTCGAACGCGATTGCCGATACAAGGCCAGGGTGGCGTTCATTAACGTCCAGCGAGCGTGTGCCAAAAATGATGGTAAACAGCGCCAGACCGCCCGCCACCAAGATGGCGGTATTGTCGCTGCGCAAGCTTGTCGCTTCTGGATCTGCAAAAACCGAAAAAGATAAAGTCACTGACTGCAATTGCAGCGCCAGGTATGGCGTCGTGCCGACAACCGCTAAAAGCGTGACCATGGCCGCCAGCAGGCCGGATTTACCATAGCGGCTGGAAATCATGTCGGCGATGGACGTAATGCGCTGCGTTCGCCCGATGCGCACCAATTTCCGCAAAAACCAAAACCATCCCACAAAGACCAGCGTAGGGCCAAGATAGATGGTCATAAATTCAAGACCCGAACGCGCGGCAGACCCAACCGCACCGTAAAAAGTCCAGGCGGTTGTGTAGATTGACAAGGACAAGGTGTAGACAAAGGGCGAGCTCAGCCAACGTGCCCTGCCAGCGCTGGCGCGGCGTTCAACCCAGAAAGCGAAGACAAAAAGCAGACCGACATAGGACAGGCAAATAACGACGAGACTGTCCAGCGTCAGCATCAGCGGCGGCCTTTGCGCGGCGTATCTTTATCGTCATCACCCTCGGACGGAAAAGCCCGCGATAAGGCCGATGACAGCGCCGCCGCCAGAATGATCAATCCGAACCAGACCGATAAGAAATAGACCAGCCAAATTGAGGTGTGCCCACCGATGCCGGTATTAGAGGTCAGGATGAACACCGGACCGAAAAAGAGGAAGACCCCCAAGACCGGTACCAAGCGCGCCGCGTCTTGCAAACGATTGCGCCGGTACGTGCGGCGTTCAAGAAATAAACGACGGCTCATCCGGTGACTTGATCGGCACCCCCGGCCGTGTTCCCTGCCCCCTCGGCAGCAACGCGGCGAACGGTTTCAACCATCTCGGTATTTGAAAAAGGCTTGGTGAGATAAGCATTTGCCCCAAGCGCCAAAGCCAAATCGCGATCCTTGGACTGGCCTTTGGCTGTCAGCATCAAAATTGGCAGATTTGCGGTCGTTTCGGCTCCGCGCAAGTCGCGCAGGATCTCAAGCCCAGAGCGGCCCGGAAGCATGACGTCGAGGACAAGGACATCTGGCTCAAGACGGGCAACCTCATCGATTGCCGTCGCGCCATTGCCATGACCGCGAACCTCCCACCCATCACGGGTCAGAAGAAAGCTTATGGCTTCAAAGATGTTTACCTCGTCCTCGACGAGCAATACTCGACTTCCCAAATTGGCCCTCCCAAGCCAGCTTAGTTTTGATGTTATCGCAGCATGCGGATGTGATGCGCAATAAGAAATGTTGTTTTAGTCAACCAATTGCCCCTCCGGCCCGACGTGCTGGGCACGCGTCACGGGGGCACAGCTGGCATCCCGGCCCTACCTCTACTGGATTTTGCGTTGGTGCCCGATCTTCTGGCAGCGCGCGCAAAAGCATTGTCGCTTCGACGACGGGCGCAGTTCCGAACCCGGCACTGCGTGTAGGCTGCGCAACGGCCCATGCCTGAAAGAGCGGCCCTTTTGGCAAGGACAAGACAGACATGTCGGCCATCATCGGGCGCGAAAACACGTGGTAAAGCGGCCAGAGCGCGCATCCGGCGCCGTATCTCGGGATTGAAAACGCATTGATCCGGCGCCGAAACAGCAATGCGCCCGCTGCATCACAAATCGCCAGCCCAAATGCCGGAACCGCCGCAGCGCCACCTTCCGGTAGGCTGGCCAAACGGCGCAACACCATCGCGACGTCGCCGCCAGCCATCGCAAGCAATGCTTGCGGGTCGTAATCGGCGGCCTCGGCTATTGGCAAAATCTGATCCAGCGGCAGGCGTGCGGCATCCTCGGCATAGACAGCCAGCCGTGTGCGGGCCAATTGCGCGGCAGCCTCACTTGATATCGCTTCCATATCCGTCAGGGTATCCTCGATCCCCGCAGAACCGGTACCTTCAATGCGTGGAAAATGGTGACCCGCCGTTTCAAACGCCGCTTCCACCATCTCTTGCGGGGTTTCTAACCCGCTTTGGCTTTGCCCCTGCCCTTCGAAATACGCCAGCAGTGCCGTCGCGCTTTCGGACAGCCGTTCGGCCTCTTCATTCAGGTTACGATGAAAACGGGCGCGCCAATTCACGTCAATATCCGGGTCGGAAACCAGAATATTCGAGGTCGACCGAATGGCCGCCACCGTCGAAAGTACCTCATGCATGGATCCGGCCAGAACCGGATCATGGCCCAAACGGTCCTGAAGCCCTTCGATCACGCCTTCAAGATCGGCAATCCGCTTTCGCTGCTCTGCAATCGCGCCGGTCCAGCCCGGAAAGCGCCCGGCCAACTCATCCGTGCGGTCCAGCTCGGGTGTGGGGCCGAAATTACCTGTGTTGTCCTGCGCCGCGGCGCGCAGCATATCGCCAAGCGTTGCGTCCATTCCTTCGCTTAGGCGCGAGGGTTCAACCTTCAGGACCCGGGCCAGATCAAGCAGCAATTTGCCCCCGATCCGGCGCTTATTATGTTCAATGAGGTTAAGGTAACTGGCCGATATCCCAACGTCTTCCGCCAAATCACTTTGGCGCATCGCAAGCGCCATGCGCCGTTCGCGAATACGGGTGCCGGTCAATGCCTGTCTTGTGTTTTGAGTGCCGCCCAAACGAGGATGTCCCAACCTACTGCATCACCGCAGTTTACAGGAAAATGCCCGTTTTGCAATTTCTTGGGACTAAATTTACAATCGTGTAAACCCTTGAAAATGCAGCGCCGCCCCAATTGGGACGGCGCAATTCTTATAGAATATTACTTATTCGAACGCGAGATCTGTAATCGCATGAGTCCATGCACCTTCAGGCTGCGCGGTGATCACAGGATCCGAGCCCCCCGCCAGAAGCGTGTCAACGGTACGCTGGTATGCGGCCACGTCCAAAGTGCCGTTGCTGCCAGCCGTCAGAAGGGCAATCTCACCCATCATCCGCACCTGATGCTCTTCGGTTTGCGCGCCGGTCTCGTCATAATCCAGAACGATCATCGCCGCATCTTCGGGATTGGCTTCTGCCCATTCCCAACCGCGCATCGACGCCCGAACAAACCGTGCCATCCGGTCGACAAATTCGGGATCTTCAAGGTTCTCTTCCAGAACCCACATGCCATCCTCAAGTGTCGCAACGCCCTGCTCTTCGTATTTGAAGGTCACAAGATCATCCGGGCTGACGCCTGCATCGATCACCTGCCAATATTCATTATAGGTCATGGTCGAAATGCAATCGGCCTGACGCTGCAACAGCGGATCAACGTTGAAGCCCTGCTGTAGGACAGTCACGCCGCCCTCAGACCCATCCGTTGCGATACCAAGCTGGCTCATCCAGCTAAGGAATGGGTATTCGTTACCAAAGAACCAAACCCCAATGGTGTGGCCGGCCAGATCGGCAGGCTCTGCAATGCCGGCATCGGCCCAGCAGGTCAGCATCAGACCCGAACGCGCAAAGGGCTGTGCGATGTTCACAACCGGCAGACCGCGTTCGCGCGCCGCCAGAGCCGATGGCATCCAGTTCAACATGATGTCCGCGCCGCCGCCGGCAAGAACTTGCGGCGGTGCGATATCCGGCCCGCCGGGCTGGATTGTCACGTCGAGGCCTTCCTCTTCGTAAAAGCCATTCTCAAGTGCCACATAGTACCCGGCAAACTGAGATTGCGTGACCCATTGCAATTGCAACGTTACCTCATCGGCCGTCGCCGATCCGGCAACAAGACCAAGAGCCAGTGCTGTGCTAAGTGTTTTTTTCATTTTTATCTCCCTGATGGATGATGAGTTATCTTTTGTTATCGTTGCGACGGATGCCAGAAGGTCAGTCGTTTCTCAGCCAGGGCAACCGCCCCGTAAAAGCCAGACCCAGCTAAAGCTGCCACCGCAATCTCTGCCCAGACCATAGCCAATTCCAATGTCCCAAAAGAGGTTTTTATCCGAAACCCCATACCAACAATGGGCGAGCCAAAGAACTCGGCCACAATTGCACCAATGAGCGCAAGCGTTGTGCAAACCTTAAGCCCGTTGAAAATAAAGGGCATCGCTGCAGGCAAGCGCAGCTTGATCAGCGATTGCCAATAGCTGGCCGCATAGGTGTGCATCAGATCGCGTTGCATCGCATCGGTGGCCTTTAGCCCCGCTACCGTGTTTACCAGCATAGGGAAAAACACCATCAGAACAACGACTGCGGCTTTTGATTGCCAGCCGAACCCGAACCACATCACCAAAATCGGCGCTGTGCCAACGATGGGCAAGGCGGCAATAAAATTGCCGACAGGCAAAAGGCCGCGCTGGAGGAACTGCGAGCGATCAACGGCAATGGCCATGCCAATCGCCAAGCTCGCACCGATGACATAGCCCGACAAAGCCCCCTTCACGACGGTTTGGACAAAATCCACCCACAGCGTCGGCAGCGAGGTGATGATGGCAACCCAAATGTCACTTGGAGCCGGCAGAATGACCTGACTGACATCAAATAGCCGGACGGACATTTGCCAAAGGATAAGCAGCGTCACACCAAATAGCGCCGGCACAATCAGCCGCTTCGCTGAGATGTCACTGGTCGAGATCAGGACATTCGCCCCCCACGCCACCATCCAAACTGCAAAAACGGCGGCCAATCGCCAGTCAAACACGCATATCACCGCCGCAAGGGCTGCGATCCCAGCAAGCCGCGCGGGGGCAAAACTCGTCAACGAGTTTTCAAAAATCCATCGATGGATTTTCTGGCTTTCCTGCATCATCGGTTCAGCCCCATCGTGGTAAGAGTGCGTTTTTCAATCGTCGTAATCACCCACACCAAGAGCGCGGCCGACACCGCCGCCATGATCAATGCCGCCCAGATTTGCACAGTTTGCCCGTAATAGCTTCCGGTCAGTAGGCGAGCACCAAGGCCGAAACGGGCCCCGGTTGGCAGTTCAGCAACAATTGTTCCGACAAGCGCCGCCGCGATCCCGACTTTGAGCGAGGCAAACAGATAGGGTAGCGACGATGGCAGGCGCAATTTCCAGAAAATCTGGCTCCGGCTGGCCGAATAGGTTTGCATCAAATCCAGATCCATCGCGCCAGGGCTGCGCAAGCCTTTGACCATTCCAACTACAACAGGAAAGAAACTGAGATAACTTGATATGAGCGATTTGGGCAGCAGCCCCTGCACGCCAACAGCATTCAAAACCACGATCACCATCGGTGCGATGGCCAATATCGGAATGGTCTGACTGGCGATCGCCCAAGGCATCACACCCAGATCCATAACCCGGTTATGCACGATCCCAACGGCCAGTAAAATCCCAAGACCCGTTCCAATGGCAAAACCCAACAAGGTCGGCGCCATGGTTTGCCACGCGTGAAAGATTAGCGATCTGTTATGGGCCACGACGCGCAGACAGCCATCAGACAGGCCCGTCCAATTGTCGCTGTCTTCGCCCCAGCCTTGCCATTCACAGCGGCGGATCAACCCAAAGGTGGCGTCGTAAATCTCGGTTGCGACCCAGCCGGGTTGCGGCAATCGCGGGCGCTCGAACGCGTAGGCGGCAGGCATGACCGAGGGGTTGTCCAGCATAAGCCGGATGAGCCCGGTTTCGCCTTGTTCATCGGGGGTTGCCGGGATCACCTCTTCGCCGCCACGTGTGGCCGCGTCAAGCGCGAGCCGGAAATTCATTGGAATAACAGCGGCGTACCAGATCGCGAAAATTACAGCGACGATTGTGAGGATGGGAAAGACGTTACGCATAGCGGCCCACCCCAAACAAAATCAATGTCGCGCAGGCGCAACCGCCAGAAGCCAGGATCGCCAACCGCCTGACATCGGCAACATCGGCGCAATCGGCCGAATGAATGCAGTGGTTAAACGGGCTGCCCGGACCGCCAAACCCGACATAGGCAAAAAAGACCGTCACCAGACCCAAAGCTACGGTCAAACCAAAAACAAACTTCCGCAGGGTTTTGCGGAGATTGGACGGGGTTGTAAGATCACGCATGGCGCCACCCCCGCAATCCAAATAGGAACGCCAAACCCGGCGTTGCCGCCAACAATCCGGCCATGCCCCGCACCGCGGCTGCATCCTCGCATTCGCTGTCGCCAATACAGATCAACAAATTTCCATTAGGCCCGCCAAGCGCGAAGGCCAAAAAGAAGAAGGCCAGCGACCATAGCACCACGAGGATGCCAAACCGTGCCCACAGCGACTTCCCGACGCCCTTGGCCGCGAACCAAATCGTCCCAAACCCAATGACCAATCCTGCCGCGCCAATCGCATCAGCGGCCCGTGCATCGGCGCATTGCAGGCCTCCGCAATAATAAAGGCCGCGCGGCCCCTCAAACGCGCCTAGGATAAGCCCCGCGCCCGCCAAGACCAAAATCGCACCGCCGCAGGCAAGCGCCATAAACGCCCAACGGGACGCGCCAATTGAAGTCTCTGCCTCAGTCATAGGCATGGCCCGCCCGCAACCCGTCCCGTACGCGGGTGGCAATTTCGAGAAATTCCGAACTGTCGCGAATATTGAGCGGGCGTTCCTTTGGCAACGGGCTGTCGATTACATCGGTGATCCGGCCCGGACGCGGGCTCATCACGACGATTTTGGTGCTGAGGTAAACCGCTTCGGGGATAGAATGGGTTACAAATCCGATGGTCTTGTTTGTGCGCGCCCATAATTGCAAAAGCTGCTCATTCAGGTGATCGCGGACAATCTCATCCAATGCCCCAAACGGCTCATCCATCAACAGGATATCGGCGTCAAAAGCCAAGGCGCGCGCGATTGAGGCGCGCTGCTGCATACCGCCTGATAGCTGCCACGGGAATTTCTTACCGAACCCAGCCAAATCCACAAGATCCAGCACGTTTTCAACACGCCGCTCCTGCTCGGCGCGGTCAAAGCCCATAATCTCGAGCGGTAATTTGATGTTTTTCTCAATTGTCCGCCATGGATAAAGCCCGGCGGCCTGAAACACATAACCATAGGCGCGGTTGCGGCGGGCCTCATCGGGACTCATTCCATTGACAGTAATTTCCCCGCCTGTGGGCTGCTCCAGCGCCGCAATTACCCGCAAAAACGTGGTTTTACCGCAGCCGGAAGGGCCAATGAAACTCACAAACTCCCCTTGCGCGATATCTAGATCAACGCCCTTGAGCGCATGAACAGGGCCGTCATTTGTTTCAAACGTTAGATCGAGGTTCCGGGCCGAGATAACCGGGCTGCTCTCAATCTGGGGGGCCGTGGCGGTGGTCATTTAAGGTTCGTCTCTCAAATAAATGGCAAGAAAAGGCCCGTGGCCCGCGTGGCGTGGGGTCACACTGTCACCCCCAATTTTTGTTCAACGGCAAATTGGATCAAACTGGCCACAATCGAGATGGCCGCCAGTACGCCGGCATCCCAAAATGTTCCGTTGAAAAAAGCGACAACAGCAGTGCCAATAAGCCCGCCCATCAAAACGCCGCATAGCAGGACATTTTGTAAATTATAGGCCAGCTTTCTTTGCGCGACCCATCTCAGCGGCACAAATATCAGCGCGATAAGCGGCGCGATGATGAACATGCCCGTCGCTGCAGTCAGCGCGATTGCCGTAAGAACAGTCAGCAAGCGCGCGTCGCCCGAGGCCACCATAGCCAAGCTCTCGGCGTGACCAATGGCGCCCACCATAAGCGTTGCCGCAAGCAGCGCCACGATAAAGGCCACACCGATTTTGGCGACATTGCTCACTTAGATCCCCGCTGGAATATTCATTGGATCGCGGTTGATTTGTTTCGGCGCGGTCAGTTCTTTCCATTTGCCAAGGGCCGCATGGGCCGATGGGAAGGCCGGGCGCGGGACGAAACGGCCACGGCCCGGGCTCGGTTGGCTGTTCTGGCCCCAAGCCCAGATGACCTCACCCCGGCTGAGCGTGTAACGTGACTGGGCTTTGACGTTGAAGCCTTCAAAGACGTTGTAGTCGAGTACTGAATGATGGTTTGAGGCACTAAGTGTTTTCGAGATCTTCGGATCCCAAACCACGATATCAGCATCAGCTCCTTCGACAATTGCACCTTTTTTCGGATATATATTCAATATCTTAGCGACGTTCGTTGAAGTCGTCGCCACAAACTCATTCGGCGTTAAGCGGCCTGTCTCAACCCCTTCGGTCCAAAGCACGGCAAGGCGCTCCTCCAGCCCATTTGAGCCATTGGGGATGATCCGGAAATCATCGCGTCCGGCGCGTTTCTGTTCAGTGTTAAACGCGGCGTGATCGGTTGCAACCACTTGTAATGACCCGCTCTGCAATCCCGCCCACAGGCTCTGCTGGTGCTCTTTGCTGCGAAATGGCGGGCTCATCACACGTCGTGCGGCATGGTCCCAATCTTTGTTGAAATACTCGCTTTCATCCAAAGTCAGGAACTGAATGAGAGGCTCGCCATAAACCCGCATGCCCTTTTGACGGGCACGCCGGATCGCTTCATGCGCCTGTTCGCAGGACACATGAACGATATAAAGCGGCACGCCCGCAGCATCAGCGATTGTGATCGCCCGGTTCGCCGCTTCGCCTTCGAACTCAGGCGGGCGAGAATAGGCGTGGCCCTCTGGCCCGGTGATGCCCTTGGCCATCATCTCTTCTTGCAAATCGGCCACAAGATCGCCGTTCTCGGCATGGACCATCGGCAAAGCGCCCAACTCGCGGCAGCGCTTGAACGAGGCATACATCTCATCATCCTCAATCATGAGGGCGCCTTTATAGGCCATGAAATGTTTGAAGGAGTTCACGCCCATATCAACGGCGTCCTTCATCTCATTGAAAACATTCTCATTCCAACCGGTGATGGCCATGTGGTAGCCAATGTCGGCGCAGATCTGCGGAGCGGATTTTCGGTGCCATTCATTGATGGCGTTCTTGATGCTGCCATCCTCACCCGGCAGGCAGAAATCAACCAACATCGTGGTGCCGCCAGCAGCCGCGGCCCAAGTGCCGGATTCGAATGTTTCGGCGGCTGTTGTGCCCATGAAAGGCATTTCCAGATGGGTATGTGGATCAATACCGCCGGGGATCACATAAGTGCCTTCGGCGTCGATATATTCGTCGCCTTTCAGGTCCTCGCCGATCTGCTTGATCACTTCGCCCTCGATCAGCACATCGGCTTTCCAGGTCCGGTCTGCGGTACAAACGGTCCCGCCTTTGATGACTTTGGTGCTCATTTTGTGTCTCCCTCATCTGGCGCCGCCGCGGTGGGCTGGCGGGAATAGTTATGTCGCGTTGGCGGTCCCATCAGGACGGGCAAGCGGCGGATCGCATAGCGGATAGCTGTCCAAATCACGCACCGGCACCAGCACAGTTTCCAGCGGGCCATGACGCAGATACCAAAAACACCCATCGGGGCCTTGGCGCATCTCTTCGAGCGGGGTCGATGTCGGAATTCGATCCCAAACCGCTTGAGGAACGGCATCCCGGTTCGTCGGCACTCGCCCCGTCGACTGGCAGGCCGCAAGGGTCAAGATGAGACTGGAAAAAATTATTGAACGCTGTTTTTTGAGTTTCATTAATTTGGCATCCTAAGGGGCATAATCGCCCATGATTTGTCCAGACCAAGTATTGCCTCAGAACCTTCTTCGATCTCAAGCTCAAGCAACGCAGGTTCGCGGTCAAAAAGATGCCCGATTCCGATGGAATGCAAATTGTCTGTGTGCGCCTCACAAAAGGGTCCGCCGCAAAAAACACACAAGTCGCCCTCTTGGTTTGAAACGAAAACGAGCGCCCTTTCGTTGCGAAAAACATGCCCGCAAACAATTGTCCGTAGGTTACCTGGAACTTCGGATAACTTCACCCAACAATCTCCTCTCGGTAATACCCCATTAGTCGCTTAGATGAGCAAATCGCATCCTCCGCAGACTTGCTTACAACTAGTTCTTGGTCTTCGAGCGCGATCTCAAGGTATCGAACCGCCAAACCATGTTCTCCGACAGATAAAAACCGCTCCGGATAGAAAAAATCGCAAGGGCCATTTGTTGACTCCAGCTCAAAAAGAGCATGCCGAATATATCGCCTAATCCGCAATATTTTCCGGTTTCTTTTCTTTTTGGCGGTTGGATTCATATATTCACCCGACAATCTCTGCTGTTTCTACAACCGCGTGCATCAGCACATTTGCCCCGGCTTCGGCCCATTCCGGGCTGATCTCTTCGGCTTCGTTATGGCTGAGGCCATCGACGCAAGGACACATCACCATGGCCGTGGGCGCCACGTCGTTGATCCAGCAGGCATCATGGCCCGCGCCCGAGATGATATCGATATGGGAATAGCCAAGTCGCTCGGCTGCTCCGCGAACCGCACCCACGCAGGCTTCATCAAAGGCGGGTGGGTCGAACTGGCCGACGATTTCGCAGGAAAACTCGGTCTCGATCTCTTCGCAGAGCTTTGGCGCGCGCTCCATGAACTCATCGACCATGGCATTGAGCTTATCCAAGAGATGCGTGCGCATGTCGACGGTGAAGACCACCTTGCCGGGGATGATATTGCGGCTGTTGGGGTAGACATCGATATGGCCAATCGCGCCCACCGCATTGGGTTGGTTCTTCATCGCGATCTCATGCACCAGCTCGGTCACAAGCGCGAGGCCACGGCCCGCGTTTTTGCGCATATGCATGGGCGTTGATCCGGTATGGCTTTCCTTGCCCGTCACGGTGCATTCAATCCAGCGCAGGCCCTGCCCATGCGTGACCACACCAATATCCTTGTTTTCAGCTTCTAAAATTGGGCCTTGCTCAATATGCAGTTCAAAGAAGGCGTGCATTTTGCGGTCACCGACTTTTTCCGTGCCTTTCCAGCCAATCCGCTCCAGCTCATCGCCGAAGCGTTTGCCCTCGGCATCAACCCGGTCATAGGCCCAGTCTTGGGTATGTTTCCCGGCAAAGACGCCCGAGGCCAACATGGCGGGCGCGTAACGCGTGCCCTCTTCATTCGTCCAGTTTGTTACTACAATTGGGTGCTTGGTCTTGATGCCCAGATCATTCAGAGTGCGGATAATCTCCAGCCCGCCAAGGACGCCCAGAACCCCGTCATATTTGCCACCCGTGGGCTGCGTATCAAGGTGAGAGCCGACATAGACCGGCAAAGCGTCAGGGTCGGTGCCCTCGCGCCGGGCAAACATATTGCCCATCTCGTCGACACCCATCGAGCAGCCCGCCGCATCACACCATTTCTGAAACAGGTGCCGCCCTTCGCTATCTTCATCGGTCAAGGTTTGGCGATTGTTGCCGCCCGCAATGCCGGGGCCGATCTCGGCCATTTCCATGAGGCTATCCCAAAGCCGCCCGCCGTTGATTTTCAGGTTCTCGCCAGGTGCACCCATGATCTTCGTCTCCCTACAGCTGACTGGGGCGGGGACCTTCTTGGAGGAAATTTGAAAACCCTACCGAGGATTTTCAACCGCCACGCGTCCAGCGTCAGATTCGTTTTTTGACCAACCGGTCAATATCACGCTATCAAAGCCCTAGCCCTAGTCAAGAAAATGCAGGAAAAGGACTGGCTCAGTTGCCGAGATTGCGAAATATTTCATCGTAAAATTGATACCCGCCACAAGGGCTTGCCCAGATGGCTTTGATTGTGAATGGTACATGTTATGAACCCTAGCGAACCCAAAACCCGCATCCAACGAAAAAACACGCAAACCATCTTGGATGCTGCGCTTGAGGTTTTTTCGCGTCAAGGTTTTCGCGGTGCGACATTAGATCAGATCGCCGCTGAGGCGGGGTTGTCAAAGCCAAATCTGCTTTACTATTTTCCGACCAAAGAAGCGATTCATGTGACGCTTCTTAGCCAGCTCATCGACATCTGGCTTGAGCCGCTGCGCCAACTGGACCCGGAAGGCGAACCGGTGGAAGAGCTTTTGTCTTACGTCCGGCGCAAACTAGAGATGAGCCGTGACATGCCCCGCGAAAGCCGGCTTTTTGCCAATGAGATCCTGCAAGGTGCGCCGCGCCTATCCGGCACATTGGGCGAAGCGCTTAAGCCTTTGGTTGATCAAAAAACTGCTGTTATTTCCCAATGGGTTAAAGACGGCAAAATCGCCGAGGTGCACCCGCATCACCTGTTGTTTTCGATCTGGTCTCTGACCCAGCATTACGCCGATTTTGACACGCAGGTGCGGATGTTGCTCGGGGGGGATAACGCTGATCCCTTCCCCGAAGCTGAACGGCATTTGACCGCTCTTTTCACGCGTCTATTGACCGAGTAGCGATCAGGCCTCTGGGCCTTTGTGAACCGCACGGAACCCGACGGAAAACCGGTTCCACATGTTGATCATGCCAATCACACCCATCAAGACAACAATCCCCTCATCGCCAAATTCGCCATGAACCTCATCAAAAAGAGCGTCATCATGGGCGCCCTCATCCATTTTTGTCATCGCTTCCGTCCAAGCCAACGCCAATTCTTCGCGTTTTGAATAGAGGAAACTGTCACGCCATGCGCTGAGCAAATAAAGGCGCTGTTCGGTTTCGCCCTCATTGCGCGCTTCACGGGAATGCAGCTCGATACAATGCGCACAGCCATTAATTTGCGAGGCGCGAAGCTTGACCAGATGCAGCAAATCCTTTTCCAAGCCAGCATCATCAATGCTCAAATGTGCCTGATAGATCGCCTGCAACATCTTGGGCGCGTGTTTCAAATAGTCGAGTCTTGGGTCCATCGGGGGCCCTCCTTTTGGTCATTTTCTGTGAATTAGGTGTTTGGTTGTTGGCGTTGATGACGCTCTACAAATTGGCATCCGCGTGCGATCACGCGGGGGTCTGTGTCGGCTTCCAACCCGCCAAGCAAGTCCGCCAAAGTGACCGAGGACAGCGACGCGCGATAGACTTGCTCGGCCGCAAGCATGGCAACTTTGATCCCGCATGGCGCGGGATAAGCGCTAATGGGCAGCGGATCGGGGCCGCGTCGCCGGATTTCAGCGCAGCGAAATGCGGGTTTAGAGCCTTCCACGGCAAGCACAACATCCAGCAAACTGATATCCGCCGGAGGACGCGCCAATTTATATCCGCCTTTGGGACCAGGCACCGAGGCCAGCACCCCTGCCCCGACAAGGGATTTCAGATGTTTGACAAGGTAGCTGGCCGAAAGGCCATGAAACCGAGCCAAATCCGGCCCGGACATCACCGCATCATCGGCAAGCCCTGCCAAAAGCGCTGTACAGTGAATGGCCGCTTCGACCCCATCGCTTAGCTTCATGATTACACTTTCTTATTCAGCTAATTTATATCTTGGATATACTTTGTCGTCAATTGATTCGACGAAATTGTAATTTCCCTCACATTTTGTTCCGTTTGACGAATTTATCTTGCAACTAAGTCAGTAAAGCTGACATAAAGCGCCACCAAGTCCGGAGAAGGCGCATGAGTCTCGATCAAATCTTTGCCACGCGCAGTGCGCGGATGAAGGCCTCGGAAATTCGAGAGCTTTTGAAACTTTTGGAGCGCCCCGGCGTGTTGTCTTTTGCGGGCGGCATTCCTGATGCGGCGCTTTTCCCGACGGATGAATTTGCCAATGCCTATGCTTGGGCGATGTCCGAAGGCCAAAGTGCCTCTGCCCTGCAATATTCGGTTTCGGAAGGGTATCTGCCGCTGCGAAAATGGCTGGCAAACCACATGACCGAGATTGGCGTGCCCTGCTGCGCCCGGAATATTCTGATCACATCGGGGTCTCAGCAGGCGCTGGATTACCTTGGAAAACTTTTCCTGTCCCCCGGGGACACAGCGCTGGTTAATTGGCCCACCTACATGGGCGCGCTTGGGGCGTTTAATGCCTATGAACCGCGATATGCCCGTCTGATCGCGAATGAAAATCGCCCGGCCAGCGCGTTGCACCAAGAAGCGGCCGAGGCCGGAGGCGCGGTTAAATTTGCCTATCTGTCGCCTGATTTTGCCAATCCCACAGGCGAAACTTTATCTCGTGACGACAGGTTGGCGCTTTTGGATAAGGCCAACGCGCTTGGCTGCGCCGTCATCGAGGACGCTGCTTATCAGGCGCTGCGCTATGATGGGCGCCCGATTCCCCCAATTTTGGCGCTGGAGCTGGAACGAACCGGCTATCTTGATGCGTGCCGCACCATCTATTGCGGTAGTTTTTCCAAAACGCTGTCGCCGGGCTTACGGGTCGGCTGGGTTGTTGCGGCCAGCCCTGTGATTGAAAAGCTCGTCCTGATGAAGCAGGCGGCGGATCTGCATAGCTCGACCATCAACCAAATGGCGATTTCTTATGTCGCCGAGCGGGTCTTTGATGACCATACCGCGAAAATCCGTAAAACGTATCGCGCGCGGCGCGATGCGATGATCTCGGGTCTTGCCCGCCATATGCCGGACGGCGTGACATGGACCCAGCCCGAAGGCGGGATGTTCATCTGGCTAACACTGCCAGAAAATATGGATGCCGATGCCCTGTTGCGCGATGCGCTTGAACACCATGACATTGCCTTTGTTCCGGGCCGCGCCTTTCATGCTGACGGATCAGGCGCAAATACCCTGCGCTTATGTTTTGCCAGCCAGTCGCAAGAAGACATCCACGAAGGCATGCGGCGCTTGGGCGCCGCAATGCGCATGGCATAACCCTTTTACTCGGCGGCGCAGCTGCCGGGGTTATTGGGGTGTGTCGTCCAATTGGCGTAGTCTTTTTCAACCACTTTATCCGTCCGCTCATCGATCATGCCGGGTTCAAGTGTTTCCATAGTGATGCAGCCCTCAACCGGGCAGACATTCACACAAAGATTACACGCAACGCATTCGCTGTCATCGACGCCAAACACGCGATCTTCGGACATGGTGATCGCTTGATGGCTGGTATCCTCGCAGGCCGCATAACAGCGCCCGCATTGGATACAGAGATCAGGATCAATTCGCGCCTTGGTGATGTGGTTTAGGTTCAGATGCTGCCAATCAGACAGGTTCGGAACCGCGCGGCCAATCAGCTCGGATGTCGAGGCCATGCCTTTTTCATCCATATATTGGCTAAGGCCCGAGATCATTTCCTGAACGATCTTAAACCCATAGGTCATCGCCGCCGTGCAGACCTGAACATTGCCTGCGCCTAACGCCATGAACTCGGCCGCATCGCGCCATGTGGTGATGCCACCAATTCCTGATATCGGCAGGCCGGGCATGGATTGCGTGCGCGCAATCTCGGCCACCATATTAAGCGCAATCGGCTTTACCGCCGGGCCGCAATAGCCGCCATGTGCGCCCTTGCCGTCGATGGTGGGTTCCGGCGCGAAATTGTCGAGGTTGACGGATGTGATCGAGTTGATCGTGTTGATCAAGGACACTGCATCGGCCCCGCCATCAAAGGCGGCCTGCGCCGGTTTGCGGATATCTGCGATGTTGGGCGTTAGCTTAACGATCACTGGCAGGTCGGTATGTTTCTTGCACCATTCGGCAACTTGCTGAACATATTCAGGGACTTGGCCAACCGCCGATCCCATGCCGCGTTCGCTCATCCCGTGGGGGCAGCCAAAGTTCAGCTCGACCCCATCACAGCCGGTTTCGGCCACTTGCTGCAAGATGGTCTGCCACGCGATCTCATTCACCGGCACCATAAGAGACGCCACAAGCGCGCGGTCGGGGTAGTCTTTCTTGACCCGCGTCATTTCCTCAAGGTTTACCTCGAGCGGACGATCAGTGATGAGCTCAATATTGTTAAGACCCAAGAGCCGCCGATCCGCGCCAAAAATCGCGCCATAGCGGGGGCCATTGACGTTCACGACGGGCGGGCCAGCCTCGCCAAGCGTTTTCCAGACGACGCCGCCCCATCCAGCCTCGAACGCACGGCGGACGTTATATTCTTTGTCTGTCGGAGGCGCAGAGGCGAGCCAGAACGGGTTCGGGCTTTTGATACCAATGAAATCTGTAGTCAGATCGGCCATATCCTTAGCCCTCCATCAACGTAAGGTGAATATCTTCGGCTGCGTCGCGCCCTTCGGCAACGGCCGTCACTGTCAGGTCGTCACCGCCGCTGGCGCAATCGCCGCCCGCCCAGATGCCTGCACGTGAACTACGTCCTGATCCAGATGTGGCAATCTTTCCGCCGACCAAATCCAGCCCTGTGACGGGTCCAAGTGTTTGCCCGATGGCCTTAAGCACTTCATCAGCCGGGATTTCAAAAGTTTCGCCCGTTCCAGTTAAACCATCTGGCCCGGATGCTGTGTATTCCGCCACGAGTGTCGTCACAGAGCCATCACCCAGAATCTCAACTGGCATAGCGTTAAAAATCAGACGCACGCCCTTTGACGCGGCAAGGTCTTGTTCATAGCGGCTGGCTGGCATGGCATCGCGATCCCGGCGATAAAGGATCGTGACGTTTTCGGCGCCAAGTAACTTGGATTGCACCGCGGCGTCGACGGCAGTCATGCCGCCGCCGATCACCACGACATTGCGCCCGACGGGAAGGGAAGACAGGTCGCTCGCCTGACGCAAATCCTTAATAAAATCAACGGCATCTGCAACGCCGTCTAAATCCCCACCGGGAATGTTCAGATTATTGACGCCAGACAATCCCATGCCAAGGAACACAGCGTCATGCGTGTCCGCCAGCCCGTCCAGCGTAATCTCTTGGCCCAACGATTTTCCCAAATTCAGGGAAATCCCGCCGATCTGCATCAGCCAGTCCACTTCGGCAGCGGCAAAACCGTCGACCGTTTTATAGGCGGCGATGCCAAATTCATTCAGGCCCCCCGCCTTTTTCCGGGCATCATAGAGGTCAACCTCATGCCCTTTCATCGCAAGACGGTGCGCTGCGGCCAAACCGGCGGGTCCGGCCCCAACCACAGCAACCCGTTTGCCTGTGGGTGCGGCGCGTGTGTAGGGATGCGTTCCGGACGTCATCAGCGTATCCGTCGCAAAACGTTGCAACCTGCCAATTTCAACGGGCTTGCCTTCGGCAACCTCGCGCACGCACACCTCTTCACATAATGTTTCTGTGGGGCAAACCCGCGCGCACATTCCGCCCAGAATATTCTGATCGAATATCGTTTTCGCCGCAGCTTCGGGTGTACCTGTTGCGATTTGGCGAATAAAAAGGGGTATATCGATCGAGGTCGGGCAGGCCGTCATACAAGGCGCGTCATGGCAGAAATAGCAGCGATCAGCTGCGACCAAAGCCTCATGCCCATCAAGAGGCGGATGCAGGTCCGAGAAGTTCTGAGACAACCCCTCGGCATCTAAGCGAGCGGCGGCAATTCCAGGGGTGAGCGGGCTGTTCGTCATGGGGACTCCGTGATCGAATGGCGGTCATATTCATTTCAGGCTTGCACAGGTTCATTTTTTGATCAAGCGGTAAAATTTTGCGTATAATCGATTTTGTGAGCGTATTTTGGGCAATCTATATATTCGAGGCGCCCGCCGATAAAACCTTTGCCAGATTGGTAAAACAATCGTCTGCTTCTGGCTTCCCCCCTCTTAACGCAACACGTATAAGCTGCTCTGATAAATACGGGAATGGGACCCCATAACGGGGCCGACAATCAATCTGAGGATAGCATGGCCGAAAAAAATCATGACGGTGACGTCGCCTTCATTAAGGCGCTTGCAGAGCTTCTGAATGAAAATGATCTGACCGAACTTGAGGTCATGCGGGAATATGGCGAGAGCGACTGCCTCGAAGTGCGTGTTAGCCGCCAAAAGACCGTTGTGCAGGCCGCAGCAGCACCCGCGCCGGTCGCAGCCGCCCCTGCCCCAGCTGCCGCAGCGCCCGCCGCCGCAGCCCCTGCCGCCGCCGAGGCCAACAGTGACCCCGCGCAAGACCCTGACGCCGTCACATCACCCATGGTTGGCACAGCCTATTTGCAGCCGGAACCCGGCGCACCGTCTTTTGTCGCCGTTGGTGATAAAGTGACCGAAGGCCAGACATTGATGATCATCGAAGCGATGAAAACCATGAACCAAATCCCGTCGCCCCGTTCGGGCACGGTAAAGCGGATCTTCGTCACCGATGGCGATCCGATCGAATTTGGCTCGCCCCTTATGGTGATCTCGTAAAACATGGCCGAACTTTTTGACAAAATCCTGATCGCCAACCGGGGGGAAATTGCCCTCAGGGTGATCCGCGCCGCCCGCGAAATGGGGATCAAGACGGTTGCCGTCCATTCCACCGCGGATAGCGACGCCATGCATGTGCGAATGGCCGATGAGGCCATCTGCATCGGCCCCCCATCCAGCACACAAAGCTACTTGTCCATTCCAGCGATCATCGCGGCCTGTGAGGTCACTGGCGCGCAGGCGATCCACCCCGGCTATGGGTTTCTTTCGGAAAACCAGGGCTTTGTGCAGGTTGTGGAAGATCATGGCCTGAAATTCATTGGCCCCTCGGCTGAACATATCTCGATCATGGGGGACAAGATCACTGCTAAGGACACCATGAAAAAACTGGGCGTGCCTTGCGTGCCCGGATCAGATGGTGGTGTTCCAGATTTCGAGACGGCCAAATCCGTATCAGATGCGATGGGCTATCCCGTTATCATCAAGGCCACCGCCGGCGGCGGCGGTCGCGGCATGAAATTGGCCAAGACCGCAGCGGATTTGGAAGAGGCGTTCCGCACTGCGCGCGCAGAAGGCAAAGCGGCTTTTGGCAATGATGAGGTTTATATCGAGAAGTATCTCGGCACGCCCCGTCACATCGAAGTGCAGGTCTTTGGCGATGGGCGCGGCAGAGCCGTGCATCTGGCCGAGCGCGATTGCTCGCTCCAGCGGCGCCACCAAAAGGTCTTTGAAGAGGCCCCCGGCCCTGCGATTGACCCCGAAACCCGCGCGCGCATTGGGAAAACCTGCGCTGACGCAGTTGCTGCCATCGGATATGAAGGCGCGGGCACGATCGAGTTTCTTTACGAAAACGGTGAGTTCTTCTTTATCGAGATGAACACGCGTTTGCAGGTGGAACACCCTGTAACCGAAGGCATTTTTGGCATCGATCTGGTGCGCGAACAGATCCGCGTCGCGTCGGGCTTTGAAATGTCATTCACGCAAGAAGATCTGGAGGTCAACGGCCACTCGATCGAGGTTCGGATCAACGCTGAAAAGCTGCCAAACTTCACCCCCTGCCCCGGCAAAGTCACGGCGTTTCACGCGCCCGGCGGCCTCGGCGTGCGGATGGATTCGGCGCTTTATACCGGCTATTCGATTCCGCCCTATTACGACAGTTTGATTGGCAAACTCATTGTTCAAGGCCGCGACCGGCCCGAAGCACTGTCGCGACTAAAACGGGCATTGGGTGAATTAATTATCGATGGGATTGATACGTCAGTTCCTCTTTTCCACGCTCTTCTAGAAGAAGAGGCCGTCTTAACCGGGGATTACAACATCCATTGGTTGGAAAAATGGCTGGAAGAAAAATTCGAATAAATAGTTGAAAATCAATGCGTTAGGCGGCCCCTTTTGGGGCCGTTTTGCATTTCCAGCTAGAAATTCTCGCGTTATTTCCAATTCTAAAGAGCGCAACACCCTATTGCCCGACTTTACAGAACAATTTGTTTGCAAGAGTTCTCGTTTCATTTGCCACGAATCTGATAAAGTTTATCTATGGCCCACGATATGCTTTCCTCTCATCAACCTGTTTTGACATCGGACCTCCTGCTCCGCGCTTATGCGGCGGGGGTATTCCCAATGTCAGAAAGCCGCGATGACCCAAAGATTTTCTGGGTCGATCCACGCCAGCGGGGCATCATCCCTTTGGGGGGCTTTCATATTTCGCGGTCATTGGCCAAGCTGATCCGCTCGGAACGATACCGCGTTGAAATCAACAAGGATTTTTCCGGAACCGTCCAAGGCTGCGCCGAACGCGACGAGACTTGGATCAACGAAGAAATCTTTGATCTCTATACAAAGCTCCATTACGCGGGCTTTGCCCATTCGGTCGAAGTCTGGGACGAAGATAAGCTAATCGGCGGCGTTTACGGTGTTGCATTGGGGGCCGCATTCTTCGGGGAAAGCATGTTCTCGCGACGCCCGAATGCCTCAAAAATGGCGCTGACCTATCTGGTTAAACGGCTGCGATATGGCGGGTTTCAATTGTTTGATACGCAATTTGTAACCGATCACCTGATCAGCCTCGGGGCAATTGAAATTCCGCGCGGGGATTATCATAAGCGTCTGGAGCGCGCGCTTGATTGGGACGCGGATTTCCACGCCATGCCGCAAGATATGAGCGTTCAGGAAATTCTACAGCGCAGGACCCAAAGGTCATAACGCGGATGTTCCAGCGCGGATAGCGCCGGGGATGATGCGATCATCCAGCCATTGAACAGCTCATTACCATCCAGATCGAGCACCTGAATATGCGCGTAGGCATCGGATGCGGGCGAGTCCTCGGGATACCGACATTCCAACAACCGCACGGCAATCCGGCCCAAAAGAACCGTCTGCCCGCGCGCCAGATCAATGTCGCTGGTGCGTCCAACTGATTTGTCCAAAGCCCGCAGAATCGCGCCGGGTGCCTCAAGGACCACAGGGCCCGCATCAAAATTCGGATTAGGTTCTTGCGTTAAAAGAACCCCGCCATTGTCTTGGGCCGCGCCACAAAAAGGCAACAGCGCAAGCATTAAGGCGACCGCCAGGGCCAGCCTCATTCGTCATCACCCCCGCCAACGGCGCGCAAAAGCAGCGTTACAAGGCTGACGGAACTTTGGGTATTGTAGATCTCATCGCCGGCCTCAAGCACGAAGGGCGAACCGCCCGGCAATAGCTCTACGAAATTACCGCCAAGCAAGCCCTCAGAGGCAATGATAAGTTGGGAATCGTCAGGTATTTCAATCTCTTCCGAGACAGAAATCTGAACGTCGGCGCGGAATGTCTCGGTGTTAAGATCAAGGCCAGTGACGGATCCAATCCGAACACCCGCAACGCGAACATCGGTTCCAACCGTGATTCCATCGGCCCCACGGAAAGACGCGGTCAGCAGATAGTTAGCCGCCCCGCCATCCAATCCTGCCGATTGAGCCGCATAAAAGAAAAAGCCAACAGCGGCGGCCAAAACCGCGCCACCAACCAACACTTCTGTCGTATTTTCGGACATTGCGCTGTCAAGCTCCGTTATTCGGGGCTCCACGCCTCGTAATCGCCGCGATCCGCAGGTGCGGCCTGACGAAGCGAACCGGAGGGCGCATAGGCCGCCACGGTGCCGGTCAAGTTTGGCTGATGCGGCGTTTCCCAATCTTTACGGGCCAATGGCCGGTCCGCAGGAGATTCTTTGAACGTGTGATGTAGCCAGCCATGCCAATCTGGGCTAACGCGGCTTGCTTCACACTCGCCGTTAAAGATCACCCAACGGCGTTTGCCGTCAGCCGTCTGATAGAAGACGTTGCCCTGATCATCTTCACCAACTTTTTGGCCTTTACGCCAAGTATATAGCTGGGTGCCGATGGTTTGATCATTCCACCAGGTAAAGAGGCGATTGATGAAAGAAAGCATATGTCTGCCTCCGGGGCGCGCTTGAAATTCTGTCCCCTCTCTATTGCCGCATCTGGCGGTGAAGGTCCAGACAGAAACCCTGACCTGCGACGCCGCGGGCAGAAAACAGCCCTGCCCGCGATGCCTAGATGTGTTTACGCGGCCAGCGCGTCGCCAGAAGGCGTATACTCAAGGCCCAAGTCACGGGCGACCGCCTCGTATGTGACCTTGTGGTTCCAGACATTCAGACCGTTTGCCAGATGCGGGTCAGCCGCCAAAGCGCCTTTCCAACCCCGATCCGCAATGCTGAGCGCATGGGGAAGCGTGACGTTGTTCAGCGCATAGGTCGACGTGCGCGCGACACCGCCCGGCATATTGGCAACGCAGTAGTGGACAATGCCATCAACCGTGTAGATCGGATCGGCATGGGTCGTCGCCTTGGAGGTTTCAAAACAGCCTCCCTGATCGATCGCCACATCCACCATCACAGCGCCCGGTTTCATGGTGCTCAGCATCGCGCGGTTGATCAGCTTGGGCGCTGCGGCCCCCGGAACCAACACAGCGCCAATGACCAAGTCCGCCTCTGCCACGCATTCGGCCAGGTTCGCACGGTTCGAGAACCGGGTTTTGGCCGAAGATTCAAAATGATGGCTCAAACGTTCCAGAACCTCAGGTGAGCGGTCAAGAATTGTAACATCCGCGCCAAGACCCACGGCCATTTGCGCCGCGTTAAACCCAACGACACCACCGCCAATGACCGCAACCTTGCCCGGCATAACGCCCGGGACACCGCCCAAAAGAACGCCGCGCCCGCCATGTGCTTTTTCCAACGCCGAGGCACCGGCCTGCACCGACATCCGGCCTGCAACCTGACTCATCGGTTTCAAAAGTGGCAAACCACCGCCAGCCGCCGTTACGGTTTCATAAGCTATGCAGGTCGCGCCCGATGCAATAAGGTCCGCTGTCTGCGCGGGATCGGGGGCCAGATGCAGATAGGTGTAAAGGATCTGACCTTCGCGGAGCATCTTACGCTCACCAGCTTGGGGTTCTTTTACCTTCACAACCATTTCGGCGGTCGCAAAAATCTCTTCCGCGGTCTCTACGATCACGGCCCCTGCGGCGCGGTAATCGTCATCCGTTGATCCTATACCCAGACCTGCGCCGGTCTCGATCAGCACTTGGTGGCCGTGGCCCACCAATTCACCGGCGCTTTCTGGGGTCAGGCCAACGCGGTATTCGTGGTTCTTAATCTCTTTAGGGCAGCCGACAATCATTGCTCACTCCTGGCAAATGCGATGTTTTCTACCTGCAAGGATACCCCTTATCTGGCGATATTTTATTGATTTCTTCGCGTATGTTAGCCATAACAGTGGGAGAATTTTTCGATTTGAGGCCATTATGTCGGAAAAAATTGACGCCACTGATCGACGCATCCTGACCGCTTTGCAACGCGAATCCGCGCGGCCCATTGCCGAACTTGCCGCGGCGCTTGGCCTGTCCCCATCTGCCTGCCACCGGCGCATCAAGTCGCTTGAGGCAGCGGGCATCATCTCAGGCTATGCCGCCCGGCTTGGACGCCGCAAGCTTGGCCTGAGCATCATGGCCAATGTCTTGATTACCCTGCGCAGCCAAGAGGCGTCGGTGCTGGAAGGGTTCGAAGCCGCCGTGCGCGCCGCGCCCGATATTCTGGAATGCCATCTGACCAGTGGTCAGGCCGATTACGTGCTGCGCGTTGTCGCTCGCGATATGGATGATTACGATCGCATCCACCGCAATTGTTTGGCGGCCCTTCCCGATGTTTCGTCCATGCAGACCACCTTTGCTCTGCGACAGATCAAAGCCTTTTCCGGATATCCGATTTTGTAACGAAATCGGGGTTTTGCGTGGGCCTCAGCCATGTATATTAACGCCAATGAGGCGAATTTCAGGGGGTACTATCTAGATGCAGGTTGTCTTTCACATCGGGGCCCCCTGTACCGACGATGATCGGTTGATGAAATCCCTCCTCAAAAACCGCAATCGCCTCGAAAAAGAGGGTATTTGCGTGCCGACGCCGGCCCAATACCGCGAAATTCTTAGGGACACGATCCGCGCATTGGATGGCGCGCCTGCGCCACAAGAATTTCAGGACCGAATTTTAGACGCCGCGAACGTGCCGGAAGGCACCGAAAGATTGGTTCTGTCCGATCCGCGTATGGTGTCAATCAACCGCCTTGTGGTCATTGGTGCACAGTTTTGGCCTATGATCGACCGCGTTGCCCGGGGCCTGCGCAATTTGTTTCCGGGCGCCGAGGTCGAGTTCATGCTTGGCATGCGCGACCCTGCGACGCTGATCCCGGCGTTGTTCAAAGGGTCAAGATTTGACCATTTCGAAGAGTTTACGGAAGAAATGCAGCCCTATGCGCTGGCATGGTCCGAGATGATCCAACGTTTGCGTATCGCCGTGCCGGATTGTCCCGTCAGCACGTGGTGCAACGAAGATACACCGCTGATTTGGGGCGAAGTTTTGCGCGAATTTGCCGGGTGCAGCCCGCTCTACCCGATGGATGGCGAGGATGATCTGCTGGAAGAGCTAATGCAGCCTGCAGGCTTCAAACGCTTCCGTGCCTATATCGAGAAAACGCCGCCGGAAAACGAGATCCAGCGCCGCCGTATCGCGGCAGCATTTCTTGATAAATATGCCGAAGAAGATGCGCTGGAAGAAGAGCTCGACACACCCGGTTGGTCGCCCGACATGCTTGAAGACATGACCGAGGCCTATGAAGAGGATCTCGACACCATTGCCAAGATCCCCGGCGTTACGCTTATCGCGCCCTGATCTTTGTCTTTGAAAACGCAGAGCCAATTCCGGCGGAAGCCATGGGGGACAATCCACTTACCTTGTCCATGGCAATGCGGCCCAAGGAGGGCGCCTTAGGCGCCTGACGCGGGCCGCCGCCCCCTTCACCGCATTCCGAGTGCTTCACGATACATCTCTAAAACCGCTTCTTCTTCTGCGATATCATCGGGCTCGCGCTTGCGCAGCGCCACAACTTTGCGCAGCACTTTGGTGTCATAACCGCGCCCTTTGGCTTCGGCCATCACCTCTTTCTGCTGATCCGCAATGTCCTTTTTCTCCATCTCCAGCCGCTCATAACGCTCGACAAACTGGCGCAGCTCATCTGCAGTCACGCGGTAGCTGTCTGGGGTGCCGCTCGTATCATCCATGGGACTTGCCTCTTTTTGATTTCACAACTGCAGATTCTCTATCCTGCCGCTTTGCCCCCTGCAAGGCTTGCTCAAGGCTTGATCCACAGCGCCGCCTCAGTTAGGCCAAACCCAGTCGAGACAGCAAAACGGGACGAGGCTCCGATATGGAATGGCTTGTATGGGTAGGCGCAGCGCTGGCAGGGATCGGCCTTGTCATTATTGGGTATTGCATTGGATCGGCCGTGCGGATCCGCAAGGCAAACCTGCCAGATATTGAAGCCCGTGCGAAGCTTCAGAAAATCGTGATTTTCAATATGCTGGCGCTGCTGATTTCGGCCATTGGCCTTGGCGCCGTCGTTATGGGCGTGTTGCTGACTTAATCCAGCCGCGCCGCACCCAAAATGCGGCCCGGACCTGCCATTTGCACGATGGCGACAATCGGCTCTTGTGCGCTGTCAATCAGCTGCATCTCAAAGGGCTCAGCCCCTGACCAATCCTCGCCGATCCGCTGCCACTCCGTAACAATATTGACGTAATCAATGGATCGTCCGGCATTTTCTCCGCGGCGGATATCCACTTGTTGCAACGGGATATAGCGCACCAATTGCACGACCATCCCCGGCCCCTCGGCAATCACCATGCTGGCCTCGGCCCGAAGTGTCACACCATCAGAGGTGCGCTCCATCGTGATCGCGACGGGGTAATCAACCATGCGCATCTCATGGATCACATCGGCCACATTCATCGGCTCATAGCCAACTACGCGCGCTTGCCCACCGATAATCATTTGCGGTGTATAGACCATTCGGCTGCCCGCCGCGCGGGCATAGGCATGTTGGCGCCGCGTGAATTGCGCGGAGGCAAATGTATCCGCCCAGCCAATATAGTCCCAGTAATCAACATGCAGCGCCAACGCGATTACATCGTCCCGCGCCGCCAATTCTTCCAGCAATGCATCGGCAGGAGGACACGCAGAACAGCCTTGCGAGGTATAAAGCTCAACAACAACCGGGCTATCTGCCCGCGCCAGTTGGGCGGGAACAAGGCTAACGAGGATCAGTGTCAGTGCAAGCCAATGGCGCATGTGGTTTTACCAGCTTCAGAGTTGTACTTAACAAGAGGTAACGCGTTGTGTGCCTGCTTGCCAATCAAGCCTTTGCGAGATCGCGTTACAACCAGCGCCGCGTGGCCGCGAGGTAACGGCGGGCCTCATCGCCAAATTGCTCAATCAATAAAGCTTCCTCGGGCAGGATGAACCGTTTGGTCAGGATGATGGCAAAAATTCCGGGCAGCACAACGGTGCTCAAGGCGCCATAGGCAAAGACAATCCCAAGCAGGATGGCCAGCATCCCCAAATAGATCGGATTGCGAGAAATCCGAAACGGCCCCTCAACAATTAACGTTTTGGGCGTGTGATGCGGCTCGATCGTGGTTTTCTTTCGATAAAACCACAGCGCCGACCAGCCAATCATCGCAATCCCCGCGGCAACCAAAACCCCGCCAAAAAGGCGCGACATTGGTCCTGTGACCAAAATCAATGGAAACGCCTGCGCCATAAGCCATGCCAAGAGGCAAAACCCTGCCAGCCAAATTGGCGGCAAATCTGGAAAACCTTTCAAATCATCGTCTCCCTATCGCGTCAGCAAGCCGGAACGGCGCGCAGCTATGGCATGTACAAATACCGCCGGCATTCTGTGCTGCATAGTCCTTGGGTCAATTTATTGCCCCTCTCTTCTGGTCCATTCGCAAAAAAACCCGCCCCAATGGCCGGGGCTTTTTTCTATAGTCGGACGCTCAATTTACGGGAAGGGCAAGGTTCAACAGCACGTAACGCTGATCGCCGCAATGCTGGGCGTATTCGCCCTCAGTCGCAAAATTGGTCCTGCTCAGGCCACCAAATCGAACGCCAATTGCTTTTTTATCGATACCGGCACCTGCCGCGCGGAGTTCGCGCGGGGATATGGCAGTTCTTCCATCTCTGGAACGCCGCCATAAAGCGCTTCGAACTCGGCGTAGTTGTCGAACACCGTGCGGCTGACATTATCGATAAACGTTTCAGCCGCCGCGCCATTGGCAAGGATGATCTCATGCGCCTCGGTTTCTACATGGTAGACGGTGTAACTCTCGCCCATTTCGGATGACGGCACTCTGGTAATTGTCGACCCGTTCACCAAGGCACCGGCATTGCAGATCACACCATCTACAAGCATTCCATGATCAGCGGTGACTGTCAGGTCGGAATGCGGAAGGCCGTTTCCAAGTGACCCGGCTGCAAAACGCACGGGCATCAGGCGTTCAGCAGACCCAAATCGAGTGAAGATCAGCTTTTCGCCAATCCATTTGATCGCAGCTTCGGTGCCATCAGATTTCAGCACCAGGTCACCAATCTCCAAGTCCTCAACTGGCCGCTCTCCACCGGGGATGGCGATCAGCGTGCCAGGCAAAAAGCACATCACATATGGATCAACTGTGTTGATGACCAAAGGCGTGTTATGCAAGGTGCCGGAATTTGTGATGATATAATAAAATCCGGTATCTTCGATAACTGGGTACCCTGCATCGGTTACACCTATCAATGTAACAACTGAAGAAGCGGACCATTGCATCGTATCGCCAATAGCGACCGAACCATCATCCGTCGTGTCCTGATTATCACTAAGTGTCGTCCCCGTGATATTGGGCGAAAGGTTCGGATAATGTGTCAAACCCGTGGGATTGGCCCCGCCAAGACTATAATAATGGGTGTATGTCGACGTGAAGGGCATCTAAATCTCCAATAAAATAACCAAATCAGAATATAAGACTATAAAATCTAGTCAGAAAATGTCGCTTTGCATAGCGCCCTTTAAAAAAACCAGACAGCTACAGTTTTCAGCCTACCCGCAAACCACCAATGGAAATCGTATTAAGGATGGCGTTTCGCGACCCTCAAGAAGATACTGCTTAAGCTGCGTTTAGATCCGCTGACAGGGTATTCATAATTATTTCAGGCACCTGCCGCGCGCTCATCGCGCGGGGATATGGAAGTTCTTCCATCTCGGGAACGTCGCCATAGAGCGCTTCGAACTCGGCGTAATTGTCGAACACCTTGCGGCTGACATTATCAATAAACGTCTCAGCAGGTGCGCCATTGGCGAGGATGATTTCGTGGTTCTCGGTTTCGATATGGTAGACGGTGTAGGTCTCACCCATGTCAGCCAGAGGAACTCGCGTAATTGTTGTTCCGTTGACCAAGGCACTCGCGTGGCAAATCACGCCATCTACCAGCATGCCGTGATCAGCGGTGACGGTTAGGTCGGAATGCGGCAGGTTGCCCCCGAGTGCGCCAGCCGAAATACAAACCGGCATCAGGCGCTCGGCCGGGCCAAAGAGGGTCACAACAGTCTGGCGGCCAATCCATTTGGCTGGCTTCAGACCGCCATTTGCGGTGCACAAAAGATCTCCGATTTTTATGTCTTCGACCGGAAATTCGCCTTTGGAAGTGCAAATCAAAGTGCCTTTTGCAAAGCATGTCGTGAAATCGGAGGTATTCAAGGTCGGCAATGGAAAGCCAACAGGATATGTCGTGAAGGCCGGATCGACGGTTGAATAGACATCGAAAAACCCTCCACCAGTGTCCAACACAATGTATGTGTTTCCGGAATGTTCAAATGTGCCGACGAAATTACCATTCGCCAACAAAGGGGTCACGCCAGTGATCGCCTCATTTAGTTGAAAATCCGTGTCCGCGTCAGAATCTGTGAGTGTGTATTCAGTGCCTGTAATAGAAACAAAAGTTGGTGAAAAAAACCCATGAAAAAATGCAGTAAAGGTCGCCATAGCGCGCTCCTGTCAATTTGCTTTACACGCAACCGTGGACGGGGGGATACGCCTCACCCAAACAAAATTAAAACAAGAATTTAGAACCCGAAACGTCGCCGCGAGATCGTTTCATGCTAAATGGAATTCCTTGGCAAGTAAACTGAGATGGGCCACCGGTCTATTGAACAATTTTTCTTCGTGGCAAAAAGAGATCGCGAATTGCCACCTTTGCCGATGACCGCACAGACGGCAGCACTTAATGAACAAATATTCGCTTTCGCTCGCCCCGCCGCCACATGATCACGCAAGTCCAGCGGGCGCTATCGCAAAAGATCCGTTACCGCTTAACCAAAGCCGCGCTAATAGCAAGTTTGCATCAGGCAGCGGCAGTTCCTTTTAGATTTCCGCGAGTTGCAAGCAACACCTGCCGCGCGGACATGGCCCTTGGATAAGGCAGTTCTTGCATCTCGGGAACGTCACCATAGAGCGCTTCAAACTCGGCGAAATTGTCAAACGCACGGCGGCTGACATTGTCGATAAACGTCTCAGCAGGCGCTCCGTTGGCGAGGATGATTTCGTGGTTCTCGGTTTCGATATGGTAGACGGTGTAGGTCTCACCCATCTCCGACAGCGGCACGCGGGTGATGGTTGTCCCGTTGACCAAGGCACTCGCGTGGCAAATCACGCCCTCGACCAACATGCCGTGATCAGCGGTGACGGTTAGGTCGGAATGCGGCACGCCGTTACCGAGTGCGCCAGCCGAAATACAAACCGGCATCAAGCGTTCTGCCGGACCAAAGGCTGAAAACACAGTTTGGCGGCCAATCCACTTAACAACAACATCTTTGCCATTTGCGGTGCGCACGGTGTCGCCGATCTCAAGATCTTCAACGGCAGTCTCGCCATTTTTTACCGCAATTTTGGACCCAGCCAAGAAGCACATCGTGTAGCTTGAGGTGCTCGTCGCAACTGTGTCGTTCTCTTGCCCTGGCGTATTGGACAAAACAAATAATGCCGAGCTGGGACCGGCAGAAATTTGTTGTATGATCGGTTCCCCGAATTCCGTGACGCCAATGACTTCATACGCGCCTAGCCACTGCCAACTTACAGTATCGCCAACTGCTACAACCCCATCAGATGAATTAGTGTCTGTTTCATCTATGTTCCCAATCGCATTCGGAAATTGGAGACCATTGTAGGTAACGTTTCCGCCAACCGATCCTGAATCAATTACATAATAGTAGGAATAACTTGCAGACGCCATTTACCAGCCCCTTTACACAATCTAATAATCTTTTCGCATTCTTTTAATTTATTCAGCCGAAGTTGTTTCGGCTGATTTATCGTATCGGCAAGTTAAGCTTAGATTGCCACTTTCGGCAAGAAATATTGCCGGTCCCGCGCGTTTTGGATTCGATCAGGCACCTGACGCGCTGACATCGCTCGCGGATATGGCAGTTCTTCCATCTCACGAACATCCCCATAGAGCGCTTCGAACTCTGCAAAGTTATCAAAGGCCCGGCGGCTGACATTGTCGATAAACGTCTCCGCAGCTGCGCCATTGGCGAGGATGATCTCGTGTTTCTCTGTCTCGATATGGTAGACCGTGTAACTCTCGCCCATCTCGGCCAGCGGAACGCGGGTGATGGTTGTCCCGTTCACAAGCGCGCCCGCGTGGCAAATCACGCCATCCACCAGCATGCCGTGGTCTGCTGTCACGGTCAGGTCCGAGGTCGGCAAGCCATGGCCAAGCGAACCTTCGGCAAAGCGTACTGGCATCAAGCGCTCAGCGGGACCGAAGCGGGTCGAAACTGTCTGGCGGCCAATCCATTTTACTTTGGCAGTGCCCGACAACGTCGTAACGTCCCCACCTAAGGACAGATCTTGAACCGCGACCTGACCATTTGGTGTAGAAATCAACGTGCCCTCTACAAAGCATGTAGGAAAATCTGAAGTGTCGAGCGTAGCCGTGTCAATAGTCGCGGGCGGTATGAAATCTGATGCCACGAATCCATCAGGGATGAAGATGCCAAGATTTCCGCCATTGTCGAAAACTGCAAGTGTCATGGTTCCACCAGCGACCAATGGCACTTCAACTTGACCTAAATATGGAAATCCACCGCCAAACGTTCCTTCTCCAGCCTCGAATGAATTGTCGGCTTCCGTGTCATCCAGCGATAAGTCTGTAAGAATATAATCTCCCGCGTGGGACCAGCTTGTTCCGCCGGCTGGATCATAGGTAAGAACGCCATCTATTACATAAGTTGCCATTCAGGTTGCTCCATTGTTTTAGACTTCCCAACCCTATCACACCGTGACGGCGGGTCGAGCTACCTACCCTGTGAAAATTGCGGCAATAAAACTGGTTTGCGCAAGTTCCCGATGCAGGCAGAAGCCTTCACTCACTCCATCAATTTTCAGGGTCGAATTTTGGTCTGCTCATATTTGTCACCTGTGACGATTACGTCAACCCACGGACAAAATTCGATGTCGAACGATCCAATCCGCCGCCCATTTTTCAGACGGTGAATGGCTCGGTATCGAACTTTCTTTGACGTCTAGAAGCGTCAACGCAAATTAGAATAAGCGCGGTTCATGTCGAATATCTAAGACAATAAACTGCCCGCAGTTCTCAATGGGTTACGCGGCCGCTTCCTGCTTTTCCCTTAGTGCGACCCGGATATGTTCCGGCACCTGCCGCGCGCTCATCGCACGCGGATAGGGAAGTTCTTCCATCTCTGGCACATCACCATAAAGCGCTTCAAATTCAGCGTAGTTGTCGAAAACACTGCGGCTGACATTATCGATAAACGTCTCAGCAGCCGCGCCATTGGCGAGGATGATTTCGTGGTTCTCGGTTTCGATATGGTAGACGGTGAAGGTCTCACCCATGTCAGCCAAAGGGACCCGGGTGATTGTCGTGCTGTTCACCAATGCCTCGGCATTGCAGATCACGCCACCCACCAGCATACCGTGATCGGCGGTGACGGTCAGATCGGAATGCGGCAGGTCCTCGCCAAGCGAGCCCGCAGCGAACTGTACCGGCATCTGGCGGTCGGCGGGGCCGAAGCGGGTAGAGACGGTCTGACGACCGATCCATTTGATTGGCACAGAATTGCCGTCAACGGTCAGTATCTCGTCGCCGATCTCAAGCGTCTCGATGAAGCTCTGCCCGCTTGCGGTTGCGATCGAGGTGCCCTTTGCAAAACAGAACGCTTGCGACCCGGCCCCCAATATGGACCCAGGGATAAAACTGCTAGGAAAGCCCGAACCACTGAACTCATTGTAAGAGTAAACAAAATAGAATGAGGTCGACGAGTCAGTAAAAACATAAAGCAGCCCGCCACCAATTTCCGGGATGGTCCCCTCATAGGTCAATGGGTTCGAGCCATTGGAGATAGATGATGCAGTGAACGTTTCGCCGGGATCAAACGCATTGTTTACTGTCGTAACTTCGGTCAATGCGACATCAGTGTCATACTGCACAATCTTGCCGCCAGCAGAATTGTAGATCGCGTACGAAAACGCTTGAAATGTTGCCAACTTTTTTCCCCGCTTGAAAGTGCCAGCGTCGCTGCGCATTGGCATCGCGCAACGTTCTTTGGAAGTACCTTTGGACGCAAGCATTTTCTGCGAACAGAGCGTCCGGCGTCAGATTTTTCTAAAATTTTGGTGATTTAGTGGTAAATTGGTCAGGCTGCTCCGCTGACCATTCACGCGCTTAGCGGCATGTCCCAATTCAGCGCTGGTTCCAACGGCCCCAACCGCGCCCTAATTTCATGCGGCACCTGCCGCGCGGACATCGCCCGCGGGTAAGGCAGTTCCTCCATCTCCGGCACATCGCCGTAAAGCGTTTCAAACTCGGAATAGTTGTCAAACGCGCGGCGGGATACATTGTCGATAAACGTCTCAGCAGGCGCACCGTTGGCGAGGATAATCTCGTGCTCTTCGGTTTCGATGTGATAGACAGTGTAACTGTCGCCCATTTCGGACAACGGCACTTGCGTAATCGTCGTTCCGTTCACCAGCGCGCCCGCGTGGCAGATCACCCCATCGATCAGCATCCCGTGGTCAGCAGTGACGGTCAGGTCCGACGTCGGAAGGCCATCGCCAAGCGACCCGGTAGCAAAGCGCACCGGCATCAACCGCTCGGCAGGACCGAAGCGGGTGGACACTGTCTGGCGACCGATCCATTTGATTGGAACAGCGCCATTCGCAGCCTTCACAAGATCTCCGATGCGCAATGCCTCGACAGCAAGTGTTCCTTCAGGAGTTGAAATCTGGCTTCCGGCTGCAAAACACGTGAGGAACGCATCTGTTTCGCGGGAAGAGTAGTCGATCGGGTTTGGAAAAATGAAGTCGGTGACCGACATACCCGTCGGAACCACGATCAAAACCTCAATGATGTTGGGATCGGTAAATGAGGCTGCCCCCTGGACAAGAGCAAGCTCCATAGAGCCGCCTCCGACCAGCGGCACAGACATGTTGCCCAAGTAGTTCAGGTTGTTACCTGACACCACGCCCAGCACGTCACCTAGTTCAAACGTGCTATCGCCTACTCCGTCATTAAAAGTGAAGTTCTGGACGGTCGTTCCCTGGAACAGGCTATTGTTGTTCGATGTATCGACCTGGTAGACCGCGAAGCCCGAAATATCATATGTTGGCATTGTGGGACCTCGACTGACTGAATATGCACAGTGACGCAAAAGAGGGAACGCTGTAAACACAATTGCAAAATATTTCCGCCGCTTAAGACGACAAGTGCAGCTGATTTATCCGCACCAGCCATGCCTTAACAGATCGTCCCATACGAGCGGGAGCAGACAGCAACCGCCATTCGGCAGTTGCACTGCGCTTGTCGTCCTAACAGAAGAACCGTGAATTGACGGATTCCGAAGACAGCGGCGCTGACTACGCCACCCGGATCATGGCGAACATTTGCAGGATCCGCCCCGGCACCTGCCGCGCGCTCATTGCACGGGGGTAAGGCAGTTCCTCCATCTCCGGCACATCGCCGTAAAGCGTTTCAAACTCGGAATAGTTGTCAAACGCGCGGCGGGATACATTGTCGATAAACGTCTCAGCTGGAGCGCCATTGGCGAGGATGATTTCGTGTTCTTCGGTCTCGACATGGTAGACGGTGTAGGTCTCGCCCATCTCGGACAGCGGTACGCGGGTGATTGTAGAGCCATTGACCAGCGCGCCTGCATTACAGATCACGCCCTCGACCAAAATGCCGTGATCGGCGGTCACGGTCAGGTCGGAATGCGGCAATCCGTTGCCAAGCGCGCCTGCAGCGAAGCGCACCGGCATCAGGCGTTCAGCAGGGCCGAAGCGGGTGTGGACAGTCTGGCGACCAATCCATTTGACCGGCACCGACCTTCCCTCTTGTGAAAGAACCTCATCCCCGATTTTTAAGTTTTCGACAGCGACCACATCTTTAGCTATCGCGATCTTTGTCCCTGCTAAAAAGCACGTTGGCGTGGCGACAAGATTAAGCCCATCATTTGGGTCAGCGGTGACGCCGCCATTTGGATCAACAGTTGGCGGGAAATCTGCATAAGGAACGGCCGAGTCAGATGACCCCAAAAGCGTCCCGAATTGATCCTGAAAAACGAGGAATACCTTACCATTATATGTTGTGGTTCCGAGATAGGTGGCATTTAGGGCACTGTAATCCGGGTCCACAGTTTCACCCGGCGTAAGCGTGCCATCGGAAACGATTTCCGAAAAAGTTGAAGCAGAATATCCTGGCACCAGACCCGATGCCGCCTGCTTGGATAGAAATTGCTCGCCCGTCGCGATAACGGTTGATGTGTTTTAGTAGCAAAAAGAATTGATCGTATAAGACGCCATGAAATTTCCCCCAATTGACTGTGAAACACTCTGCGAACAACTGACCGTCGAAGAATTGATGACATCCTGTGCACAACGGACAGGCGCAATCTGGCCGAGCAGATTTTACTCCTAAAGACCAAATCTTATAAAATATCCAGTGACAAGGAAATTTTATTCTCGGGCGCGCTTACCTGGGACCATCTAAATTAAGACAGTTGTCCCAATTTGCCACATAAATGTAGCGATTGCCGGCACCTCTAAGGAGCTGGCGTTAGAAATTCACAAGGGCAAACGAAGCGACGCGCATTCCACATAGCTTGTCACGAATATTGCCGGGTACCTGTCGCGCTGACATCGCACGGGGATATGGCAGTTCTTCCATCTCTGGCACGTTGCCATAAAGCGCTTCAAACTCGGCGAAATTGTCAAACGCGCGGCGGCTGACATTGTCGATAAAGGTCTCAGCTGGCGCGCCATTGGCGAGGATGATCTCGTGTTCCTCGGTTTCGATATGGTAGACGGTGTAGGTCTTTCCCATCTCAGCATGCGGCACTCGTGTGATCGTGGAGCCATTGACCAATGCCTCGGCATTGCAGATCACGCCCCCGACCAGCATGCCGTGATCGGCGGTAACCGTCAGGTCGGAATGCGGTACGTTCGGCCCAAGCGATCCGGCAACAAAGCGCACGGGCAGCATGCGGTCTGCGGGACCGAAAAACGTGGAAACAATCTGCTGGCCAATCCATTTGACGGGTACGATGCGCCCCGAGGCGGATGAGATTTCATCGCCGATTTGGAGGTCCCCTACGGCGCATGTGCCCTCAGGCGTCTCTATCCCGGTTCCGGCAAGAAAACAGGCCGGCTGTGAAAAGAGAGGCAAAGATGTTCCAAACTGATTCCAGCTTTCGATATCGGTCAACACATTTGCTTCAAAGCCGAAAAAATCGAGGTTGTCATCGAAGAGGAGCAGGAATTCGTTTTCCAAAGAAAAGCTTGGATCGGCCCCAAAGACAAACCCCGTATGTGTGCTGCCAAAAAATGAAAAAAAATCAGTCGTTCCGTAGTAATAGGCGCTGGCGGTGTAGATGTTGGAACCCGCATTAAGGGGATCGGGCCCTTGGTTTACCGGAGTCAGCCCGGCAGCGATCCATTCCGGCGGAGAAATAAAGTAGGACTGCGTTAAAATAATTTCGTCGCCTAGTTGGATCACTCCATCGTCGATTACGGCGGTTATTTCAACGTCTCTCACAGTTGCTTCGGCCGTGGCGGGTGTGTTTTTGGGGCCAATGCCGACCTGAGTTTCGAAAGAAAATGTCGTTGGCATAGGCCCGTCCTTTTGCAGTCGATCAAGTCCAACAAGCACACATTTTAGTTAACTCCGAGTCAAGCGTCTTGGCAGGAAGCGCTTTTTCAACGGAAAAACCGCCCCCAAAACTTGGAGCGTCCATGCATTATTTACCAATTTATTTCAGATACTTAACCTACCGAAGCCACCCCTATCGCCAAGCCTCGCAACGCGCGGCCCTGCGCGCCGAGCAGGTGGAAGCATTCGATCTAGGTTGCGGTCTCGATGCTTACGCCGCCACCCTACCTGCGAGTTTCCAGCGGACTTCCTTGCGCACCTGCCGCGCGGACATCGCACGGGGATATGGCAATTCTTCCATCTCTGGCACATCACCATAAAGCGCTTCGAACTCGGCGTAGTTGTCGAACACTTTGCGGCTGACATTGTCGATAAACGTCTCGGCCGGCGCACCATTGGCGAGGATGATTTCGTGTTCCTCGGTTTCGATATGGTAGACGGTGTAGCTCTCGCCCATCTCCGATAGCGGCACGCGGGTAATCGTGGTTCCGTTGACCAAGGCACTCGCGTGGCAAATCACGCCCTCGACCAGCATGCCGTGATCGGCGGTAACCGTCAGGTCGGAATGCGGCAGGCCATCGCCAAGCGCCCCGGCAGCAAACCGCACCGGCATCAGCCGTTCAGCAGGCCCGAATGCAGTTAACACGGTCTGACGGCCGATCCATTTGATACTGACGTTTTTTCCGTCGCTGGACCGAATTGTCATGCCTGTCGCCAATTCCTCGACTGCCACCTCACCATCAGGGGTCTGGATCAAGCTGCCGCCCAAAAAGCAGGTCGTGAAGGTTGCTCCGGAATTCAGTGACAAGGTCGCTGGTACGCTCACTGGCGCCACATCCATGAATATGGAGAAAAGGGTTGGGTAGCCTACAAAGCCAAACACTGGCCAGGTTTGACCATCAACCACTGCGGTTCCCGCATAGGTGTACTGAAAACCCAGAGAAGGGTCGGTCCACGTGTCCCCGGTTTCAAAGGTAGTGTCCACGTCAATATCCGTGATTGTCCGAACGAACGAGCCATCACTTGAGTAGTTTCCTGAATCGAACGTGATATGGTGCGCTGTCGTGAAAGAGCCCAAGGTAATACCCCCATCAAACGCGGCACTCCCCAAGTGGATTGCCGACTATGTGGGCACGCTAGACACAGATAATACACATCTCAAGTGTTTTTCTTTGAAGAACAGAACCTTGAGAAGTGCGGCCGGTCGTCCTCGGATTGCACAGCAATATCAATTTTTTAAGTTCGCTCGGTCCAAAGCAATCCGATTGCCTTGAAATACCCTCCACACCGGAGCTGTCGGACAAGATATGTATGACTGTCGCGCAGAAATCATCGCGCGCAATCGACAGATCCTGAAAAGGAAGGCCCGCAGACTGGCTAGTGCAAAATCTATCCAGACGCTGAAGCCGCAGAATTTCCGGCCATCCAAGACATGATTCGAGCCGGCACTTGCCTTGCGCTCATCGCCCGCGGATAGGGCAGCTCTTCCATCTCGGGCACATCCCCATAAAGCGCTTCGAACTCGGCGTAGTTGTCGAAAACCCGGCGGCTGACATTGTCGATAAACGTCTCAGCAGGCGCACCATTGGCGAGGATGATTTCGTGCTGTTCTGTCTCGATGTGATAGACGGTGTAGCTCTCGCCCATATCAGCCAGCGGAACACGGGTGATTGTGGTGCCATTCACAAGCGCGCCGGCGTGGCAGATGACGCCATCAACCAGCATGCCGTGATCGGCGGTGACGGTGAGGTCGATATGCGGCAATCCGTTGCCAAGCGCGCCTGCAGCGAAGCGCACCGGCATCAGGCGTTCAGCAGGGCCGAAGCGGGTGTGGACCGTCTGGCGGCCGATCCACTTGACCGTCGCACCGATCCCGTCTGCGGTTCTCAACAGATCACCCGAAGAAAGCTGCTCTACCGCAACCTCGCCGTCCGAGGTCGCAATGAGCGTTCCTGCCAAAAAGCAGATCGGGGTTGCCGTGGAGGAGACGCTGCTGAAATCCCAACCGGTTGGAAAATCGCCGAGCACGATGGAATTGTCGGGGGATGCCAGGAAGTAGCCATATGTAACATCCTCAAACACGAGGAAAGTGTTCCCATTGTAGCTAAACGTCCCGTGGTAGGTGACGCCGCCTCCACCCCAGTCGTCCCCCATCCCGGATTCTCCAGGAGTGAACTCGACATTAATATTCGGGCTGACCTCGGTGATCGTCGACGTATCCGTCCCCATGGTGGCACCCTCTTGGGTCATGGTGTTGCCGGATCGGTCGTAATACTTCCATCTGGAAAACGTATAGTCCGCCATTTCTCTTCCCCCTGAAAACAGGGGCGGCCAAATTGCCCCGGTCAGCGCTCATCCTAGGGCGTCAACTCGCTCTCGGCAACTGCCAAGAAGATGGGATAATCAATGAGGTCAATCCGACGCGATCTTCCCCCTAGAAGGCAGGCAATCGGGCGCGAAATCCTGTGGCCTTGAATTGATGTCGGAAGTGACTGTCCAGCCGACCCTGTTCAACAATCTTCTGCTGGAGGATCGTTATGCGACCATCTCGCATTGAAGTCGTCTTTGGACATGGGCGGGCACCTGTCGTGACGACATCGCGCGGGGATAGGGCAGCTCTTCCATCTCTGGCACGTCGCCATAGAGCGCCTCGAACTCGGCGAAGTTGTCGAAGGCACGGCGGCTGACATTGTCGATGAAGGTCTCGGCAGGGGCGCCATTGGCTAGGATGATCTCGTGGTTCTCGGTTTCGATATGGTAGACGGTGAAGGTCTTTCCCATCTCAGCAAGTGGCACGCGGGTGATGGTGGTGCCATTGACCAATGCACTCGCGTGGCAGATGACGCCATCAACCAGCATTCCGTGATCGGCGGTCACGGTCAGGTCGGCGTTTGGCAGCCCATCGCCCAGAGACCCGGCCACAAAACGCACCGGCATCAGGCGTTCGGCGGCGCCGAAGCGGGTAGAGACCGCTTGACGGCCAATCCATTTGATTGCCACTTCCCCCCCTGCGTTTGTCAGGATGTGGTCGCCTATTTGAAGCTCCTCGACTGCGGTTTCGCAGGTCGTCGTGCGGACAAGTGTGCCTGTCAAAAAACACGTGATAAACGTAACCGGGTCCACAAGCGCCGCATTGGCTCCGGTGAAAATGGGCGGAAAGTTTGCGGAATCAAAGGGCGTTTCTTCAGACAGAAGATGATAAATTGACCCGCCAGGGCCCGCTTCTTCCAACACGGCAAGCGTTTTTCCATTGTACTGGTACTTTCCAATATAGGTGCCGGAGGGACCTGGGCTGGTTGCGTGAACCATTTCGCCAACTTGGAAACCAAGATCTATAGGCCATGGGAGAAAGGGAACACTGTCCTCATATGTCTTAAGACCACCACTCCCCATTGGGATTCCGCCTGCAAAATCGAAGTATGTGACAAAAAATGCGAAATCGTAGCTGGCCATCGGCAATATCCGTTTTATTCAAATCAAAGTTTTTGACTATGTCATCCGGCCCGCAGAGTTCGGCGAGTCTGAGTTAAATTTTCATTGGAATCCCACTTACGGACCATTCGTTTGCGAAAATTATGGGGCACCTGCCGCGCGCTCATCGCACGGGGATATGGAAGTTCTACCATCTCTGGAACGACGCCATAAAGTGCTTCGAACTCGGCGAAGCTGTCGAAAACCTTGCGGCTGACATTATCGATAAACGTCTCAGCGGCCGCGCCGCTGTAAAGTGTGTAGTCGGTGCCCGCCGCAAAGACATATTCGGCCATGTGATTGTGCCCCTTCCCGCTCACATTCGCGGAGGTAACGACCGTTCTATCCGCATGAAAATTAACAATTGTTAAAAAAAAGTTTTAGAGTTGGTCAAATATTTTTTTGACGGCTGCGATGGCCACATGCGGATGTGTGGTTTTTGAGCAATTTTGAAACGCGGTGGGGCAGAGATCTATGCGATAGCGCGCGCGCCCAATGCTCTTTGGATCAACTGCGGCACCTGCCGCGCGGACATCGCGCGAGGGTATGGCAGTTCTGCCATTTCGGGAACGTCGCCATAGAGCGCTTCGAACTCGGCGTAATTGTCGAACACCTTGCGGCTGACATTATCGATAAAGGTCTCGGCTGGGGCACCGTTGGCGAGGATGATTTCGTGCTCCTCGGTCTCGATGTGGTAGACGGTGTAGGTCTCGCCTATTTCCGCCAACGGAACGCGGGTGATTGTGGTGCCGTTCACAAGCGCGCCCGCGTGGCAGATGACGCCATCGACGAGCATGCCGTGATCGGCGGTCACGGTTAGGTCACGATGCGGCAATCCGTTGCCAAGCGAGCCTGCCGCGAAACGTACTGGCATCAGGCGTTCAGCGGGGCCAAAGCGGGTCGAAACAGTTTGACGGCCAATCCATTTGACAGTCACAGAGTCTCCTCGGGCTGACTGAACGATGTCGCCAATTCCAAGTGTTTCGATTGCCACGTCACCTGCTGGCGTCGCTATCAAACTTCCTTCGGCGAAACAGAATGCCTCATTATACGACGTGTTGATATCGGACGTTTGAAATTGACTGGGAAAGTCCGCCGTAGCAAGATCACTCGTCGCGAAAACATCGTAAAAAAATGGGAAGGTTGGGTCGATAAACACGTAAAGTGTATCGCCCGATGTTGATAAGATTGTCCCTACAAACTCCATATCCCAGCCAAAGCCTGGAAAATTGAACAATTCTCCGACATTGAAAGTACCGTTCTCGCTGCCGTTTCCAATTTTTTCGGTCAAGGCCCCGTTGGTGTCATTGGTCGAACCAGCAGCGGTGTGAAGCCCGGACCCGCCGCCATTAACCGAATATGCAGTATTAGAGAAAGTATTAAAATCGGCCATTGAAGTGCTCCCCGCAAATATCTCGGTCCCGCGGCCTGAGCTGCACGCATAAAGTTGCAGCAGGTCGCGCAGATATCCAAAAAACGTAGTCGTAAGAGACGCAATCTGGAGATCATAGTCAACAAAATAAGGAAAACACCCTCGCAGCAAACATTGCCCCGCGAGCGGTTTTCACCCGGTATGCATTCCGCAGAACAGACGCTATTTGCCGAACCAAACTTACATGAGGACCATGCGCATCGCGCCAATTCGCCAGAACTCCCGGCAGGAAATGGTCACTCAATGCTCAAACTCGATTGCTGTTTCGGTTTTAATTACGCAGCTTCGAAATGTCCCAGCTTTTTTCTGGTCGCACCGGGTACCTGCCTTGCGGACATCGCCCGCGCATAGGGCAGCTCTGCCATCTCGGGCACATCGCCATAAAGCGCTTCGAACTCGGCGAAGTTGTCGAAAACCCGGCGGCTGACATTGTCGATGAAGGTCTCGGCTGGGGCACCGTTGGCGAGGATGATTTCGTGCTCCTCGGTCTCAATGTGGTAAACGGTGTAAGTGTCCCCTATCTCGGCCAGAGGCACCCGCGTGATGGTGGTGTCGTTCACCAACGCCCCAGCATGGCAGATGACGCCATCGACCAGCATCCCGTGATCGGCGGTCACCGTCAGATCAGCATGAGGCAGGCCAGCGCCAAGCGCCCCGGTAGCAAAGCGCACCGGCATCAGCCGTTCAGCAGGGCCAAAGCGCGTGGAAACAGTTTGGCGGCCGATCCATCTGACGAGCGCGGATCGCCCCTCTGACGTCACTACCGCATCGCCGATCGCAACAGACTGGACCGCAATGTCCCCGCGATCTGTTGAGATCTGGGTGTCACTGGCAAAGCAATAAAGGAAGATCGTCGGACCTGAGGTTAAATCCACCGTTGGCCCAAGGGACGGGTTGTTGCTGTAGAGAATGCTGGTGCTGCCAGAGAACAGGATTGGATCGCCCGCGTCCGTGAGCGCCACAAAGCTCACTTCAATCGCGGGGCCACCGCCGCTGCTAAAATCAACTGTGTTGCCAAAGCTTGTGCTGCCATTGATGCCATCTGCATCATCGGACCGCTCAGTGATCGTGACAGCTCCGGGCCCGCTTGGCGGGTCGACTGTCACCGTAGGCGTTCCCGCTCCGGCGGTAACCACATATGCATAAAGAAAGGTTTGGGACGCCATCGTAGACTCTCCGGTCGAGCAAACGACCGCGTAGCTTGGCCACGATGCCTGCAATTTATGTTTGATCCACAGAACGATAGTTCAAAGGAAGTCCAACAGCAATGAACTCCTTTCAAGACGAATTGCGCGGGCTGCACGTGAAAAGGGCGCCCGAAGGCGCCCGATCTCGTTTCATCTGAAGGGGGCGTTTGCGCCCTTACGACTTTGCCAAGTTCCGCAGCACGTAATGCAGAACGCCGCCATGCTCGATATATTCAACCTCGATCGCGGTATCGATCCGGCATTTCAGCGTGATCTCTTTCACTGAGCCGTCGGCCATCGTGATCTCGGCAGGCACTTCCTGCAGCGGCTGCACGCTATCCAGACCGTTGATCGACACGGTTTCTTCACCGGTCAGGCCCAAGGATTTGCGGCTGTCGCCACCGGTGAATTCGAACGGGATCACGCCCATGCCAACCAAGTTCGAGCGGTGAATACGCTCAAAGCTTTCGGCGATGACGGCCTTAACACCCAGAAGCGCTGTACCTTTCGCCGCCCAGTCACGGGACGACCCCGCACCATATTGGACACCGCCGAAGACAACCAATGGCGTGCCTTCTTCTTGGTAGGCCATGGCTGCGTCAAAGATCGAGGTCTCATTACCATCGGGGCCTTTGGTGTAGCCGCCTTCAACGCCATCCAGCATCTCGTTCTTGATACGGATGTTGGCAAAGGTGCCGCGCATCATGATCTCGTGGTTGCCGCGACGCGAACCGTATGAGTTGAACTCACGTGCAGGAACCTGACGCTCGATCAGATATTTCCCGGCTGGCGTCGTGTCTTTGAACGACCCGGCAGGAGAAATGTGGTCGGTGGTGATCATGTCGCCCAAGATCGCCATGACTTTGGCGTCCTTAAGGTTCGAGATCGTGCCCGGCTCAGCGCCCATGCCTTGGAAGTAAGGTGGGTTCTGAATGTAGGTCGAGGTCGCAGGCCAGTCATAGGTTTCCTGATCTGGAACCTGAACGCCTTGCCATTTTTCGTCACCTTTGAAGACGTCCGCATATTTCTCAAGGAACGCTTCGCGGGTGACGGTTTCAGCAACCAGATCCGCAACTTCTTGCGTGGTGGGCCAGATGTCTTTCAGATAGACGTCTTTGCCTTCCGGGGTTTGGGCAATCGGGTCAGTGGCCAGATTGATGTCCATGGTCCCTGCCAGCGCATAGGCCACAACAAGCGGAGGCGATGCCAGATAGTTGGCACGCACGTCTGGGCTGATGCGGCCTTCGAAGTTCCGGTTGCCAGAAAGAACCGATGTCGCCACCAGATCACCTTCGGCAATCGCTTCGCTCAACTCAGGCTGAATGGGGCCAGAGTTACCGATACAGGTGGTACAGCCGTAGCCAACAAGGTTGAACCCAACCGCGTCGAGGTCTTTTTGCAGATCCGCCGCTTCAAGATAGGCAGAAACAACCTGAGATCCCGGTGCAAGCGAGGTTTTCACCCAAGGCTTGCGATCCAGACCAAGTGCTGCTGCTTTACGCGCCACAAGGCCCGCGCCGATCATCACGTAAGGGTTTGATGTGTTGGTACAGGAGGTGATCGAAGCAATCACAACATCGCCCGAAGACAGCGTGTAATCTTCGCCTTTGACAGCAACCTCTTTGTCCATCGGACGTTTAAAGGTCTCTTCCATTTCCTTGGCGAATGCAGTTTTCGCATCGGTCAACGAGACGTAGTCTTGCGGGCGTTTCGGGCCAGAGATGGCCGGAACAATGGTACCCATATCAAGGTGCAACGTATCGGTATAGATCGGTGCATAATCATCACCGCGCCAGAAACCGTTCTCTTTTGCGTAGGCTTCGACCAGCGCAATACGGTCTTCGTCGCGGCCAGTCGTGCGCAGATACCGCAGGGTTTCGTTGTCGATTGGGAAGAAGCCACAGGTCGCGCCATATTCAGGCGCCATGTTGGCGATCGTTGCCCGGTCTGCCAGTGGCAGACGGTTCAGACCTTCACCGTAGAACTCAACGAATTTGCTGACCACACCTTTGGCGCGCAGCATTTCCACAACTTTCAGAACCAAGTCGGTCCCGGTGGTGCCTTCCATCATCGAGCCTGTCAGCTCAAAACCAATCACTTCGGGGATCAGCATCGAGATCGGCTGACCCAGCATCGCGGCCTCGGCCTCGATCCCGCCAACGCCCCACCCCAGAACGGCGGCGCCGTTGACCATGGTGGTGTGGCTGTCGGTACCGACCAGCGTATCAGGATAAGCAACTTCTACGCCATCTTGGTCCTTATCGGTCCAAACGGTCTGGCTGAGATACTCAAGGTTCACCTGGTGACAAATACCGGTTCCGGGGGGAACAACGCGGAAGTTGTCAAAGGCTGTTTGGCCCCATTTCAGGAAGGTATAGCGCTCCATGTTGCGCTCATATTCGCGGTCCACATTCATCTGGAACGCACGCGGGTTGCCGAAGTGATCGATCATGACCGAGTGGTCGATGACGAGATCAACAGGTACCAGCGGGTTAATCTTTTTGGCGTCACCACCAAGACCAACAATCCCGTCGCGCATCGCGGCAAGGTCAACAACGGCAGGAACACCGGTGAAATCCTGCATCAGAACGCGGGCTGGGCGGTACGCAATCTCACGTGGGTTCTTGCCGCCATTGGCGCCCCATTCAGCGAAGGCTTTGATGTCATCAACCGAAACGGTCTTGCCATCTTCAAAGCGCAGCATGTTCTCAAGAACAACTTTCAGCGCGGCAGGCAGGCGTGTGAAATCGCCAAGGCCGGCAGCTTCGGCTGCGGGGATCGAGTAATAAGCAATGGATTGGTCGCCGACCGAGAGCGTTTTACGCGTCTTGGCGGTATCCTGTCCGACGGTGATGGGCATGAAAGGCCTCCCTCATCTTGGAATGATTGGGTACGATTGGCTCGGCTATGCCAGTATCACAGCCCGCAATCAAGGGGGTTGCGGCGTTTTGTATGCAATTGCATACCACTTTTGTTGATTTCACCTCGCTTCGTATGAATTTCGGTTGCAAATGCCGCACCATCTTCCCCCTCGTTCGGCTTTCGGCTAGGGCTGGTGCTTATGGAATTCGACGTTCAAAGCCTCAGCTGTTCGCGTGGCGGCATGATGATTCTGGCCGATGTCAGCTTTCACCTTGCTGCAGGTGAAGCGTTGATCTTGCGCGGCCCTAATGGCGCGGGAAAGACCACGTTGTTGCGCACCCTTGCGGGGCTAACCCCGGCCGTTTCCGGAACTCTCAAAGCGCCTGCCGAAGCGATTGCCTATGCCGCCCACGCGGATGGTTTGAAGGCCCAGCTAAGTGTGTTCGAGAACCTGATGTTCTGGGCAGGGATATTTGGACAGAGCAATATAGATGACGCGGTCGAGGCTTTTGAGCTTGCCCCCCTGCTGGAGCGCCGCGCCGGAAACCTGTCTGCAGGGCAAAAGCGACGGCTGAGCCTTGCGCGGATGCTTGTCACCGGGCGGCCCATCTGGTGCATGGATGAACCGACCGTTTCGCTCGACGTAAAAAACACCGAGCGGTTTTCGCGCGCAGTCGAGGCCCACTTGGCCGGCAGCGGCATCGCCGTGATTGCCACCCATATCGATCTGGGCCTACCGCAAGCCCGCACATTGGACATCACCCCGTTTATGACCCAAGGCGCGCCCGTGACGGACGTTGCAGATCCGTTCTTGTCAGAGGGGCCGCTATGAAAAACCTGCTGACCCGCGACTTAACTTTGGCGATCCGCGCAGGTGGTGGCTTTGGCCTTGGGCTTGCATTCTTTTTGATTGTCACGGTGCTGATGCCCTTTGGCATTGGTCCTGAGACCGGGACGCTGACAATTGTCGCGCCGGGCATCCTTTGGATTGGCGCTTTGTTGGCCTGTTTGCTGTCCCTTGACCGGGTTTTTGCCTTGGATTGGGAGGATGGGACGCTTGATCTTCTGGCCACGTCACCCCTGCCCCTCGAAGCTGTTGCGGGTATCAAGGCCTTTGCCCATTGGATCACAACGGGGTTGCCGCTTGTGGCTATCTCGCCCCTGCTCGCGGTGCTTTTGAACCTGCCGCCCGACGGGTTCTTCTGGCTGATCGCTTCGCTTTTTGTGGGCACCCCGGCCCTATCTGCAATTGGAACATTTGGCGCTGCGCTGACGGTCGGCTTGAAACGCGGCGGGCTGCTTTTATCACTTATTGTCTTACCCCTTTACGTGCCGACCTTGCTTTTTGGGGCCGAGGCAACCCGTCGCGGCATTGAAGGCGCGGATGGGATGACCCCCTTAGTACTTCTGGCGGGTCTTAGCCTTGCCTGCCTTGCAACCATGCCCTTTGCAGCGGCAGCGGCGCTCCGCGTCAATCTGCGCTAGCGGCGCGGCTTTGCACCCCATTGTTTCCTGCGCGACCCAAGCCTAGATTGCCCCACATGTCGATTTGGGAATATGCAAACCCGCGTAAATTTATGTCCCTGTCGGGGGCAGTGTTGCCTTGGCTTTCAGCGGCAGCTGCAATTTGCGTTGTGGTTGGATTGATCTGGGGGTTTTTCTTTACCCCGGATGACTACCGCCAAGGATCGACCGTTAAGATCATATATATTCACGTTCCAGCCGCGATTTTGGGCACCGGCACATGGTTCATGATGGTGATCGCATCTTTGGTTTGGCTTATTCGCCGCCATCACGTCAGCGCCCTTGCGGCAAAAGCTGCGGCTCCGATTGGTCTTGTCTTTACGCTGATCGGCCTGATTACAGGCGCGATTTGGGGGCAACCAATGTGGGGAAGCTGGTGGGAATGGGATCCACGTTTGACGTCCTTCCTGATCCTGTTCCTGTTCTACCTTGCCTATATCGGCCTATGGGAAGCGGTAGAAAACCCCGACGCGGCGGCCGATCTAACGTCGGTTCTGTGTCTTGTCGGTGGCGTCTTTGCTGTCATCTCGCGTTATGCAATCCTCTTCTGGAACCAAGGCTTGCACCAAGGTGCATCGCTTAGCTTGGACGCAGAGGAGAATGTTGCAGATGTCTTTGCCTACCCTCTTTGGACCTGCATCATCGGCTTTTGTCTGGTCTTCGCGGCGCTGCTGCTTTTCCGAACACGGACTGAAATACGCGCCCGCCGCCTGAAGGCTCTTATCCAACGCGAAAGGATGGCGTGATGCCTGATTTGGGGCGATATGCGGTCGAGGTTCTTTCGGCCTATGGGGCCACGATCCTGCTTTTGATCCTTCTCGTCTTGGGTTCAATCTGGCGCGCACGCCGGGTGCTGCGCGATCTGCGTGAGGCCGAGGCCCGCAAGGAGGCGCGATCATGAAACTTAACTGGCTTATGGCCTTGCCGTTGGTTTTGGCAGCGGGCTTTTTTGGCACAGCCGCCTATCAGCTAATGACCACGCAATCGGATATGGCCTCTGGCGTTGATACGACTGCGCTACGGTCAGCCCAAGAGGGCGCACTGGCCCCTGCCCTGACTCTATCGCCGCTGGCTACCTTTCCCGAACTGACGTCCGATGACCTATCCGGCAACGGCCTTGTCATGGTGAATTTCTTCGCCAGTTGGTGCCCGCCCTGCCGCGCCGAACATCCGACCCTGACATCCTTGGCCCAGGCAGGCGTGCCGCTTTACGGTGTGAATTACCGTGATGTCCCCGCGCAAGCGCTGGCCTTCTTGGATGAGCTTGGCAATCCCTATGACGCCATCGGCGCCGACCCCGACACGCGCACTGGGCGCGATTGGGGTGTGGTGGCAATGCCGGAAACCTTCTTTATCGACAATGACGGCATTGTAGTGCTGCATTTCCGCGGGCCAATTGTGATGCGCAGCCTCGAAAACCAGATCCGCCCGCAATTAGAAGAACTCGGTCACAGCCTACCTGCGCTGAATTGACGGATGCCCTCTAGATCGTGCTGGCGCTCTGGCGCTCGGGATCAGACTGCTTTTTGACTGTAGGTTTTGCGATAGGTAGCGGGGGTTTTTCCGAACCAACGCTTAAATGCCCGCGTGAACGAGCTTTGCTCGGAAAACCCGACCAGAAATGCGACATCCGCGAGTGAATAATTTTGGTCACGCAGCAACCCTTCTGCAAGTTCGCGCCGCGTTTCTTCCGTTAACGTTTGAAAGCTTAAACCATGTTCGGAAAGGCGCCTGTGAAACGAGCGTGCGCTTAGCCCTAGGCTTTTCGCGATATCCGTCATTTTTGGACCGCCTTCATTCAGGGCCTGCGCGATTGCGTCTTTGGCCTGCACGACCAATGGCGGCGCGTTTGGAATATCGGCAAGCTCGGCGTCGAGATGCGACATCAGATAGCGCGAGATGCCCTCATCCCCGAGGAGATTAGACCGCTCCATTGCCTCTTTCGAAAATAGTACCGCATCAAGATCGGCCCCAAATGTGACCGGGCACCCAAACCATGTCTCGTGAAAGGCTTTGGACTTGGGCGTGGCGTGTTGGGCAAAGACCTCAACCGGGTAAAGCGGCACAGGGCAAACCTCTCTGCCCAGCGATACCGCGCTGGCCAAAGTTGCTTCGTTTGACAATCGCAACCCCAACCGTCGCTCTCCGGATCTGTGCAAGATGAAGAGCGTGCCACGTGGGTTGTCACGCAATTCATAGGACACGACCCCCGTCCAAAGCCGGGCATATCGCTCAACACGTGAGCAAGATCCTTCAAGCGTCGGCGCCGCTTTCCACGCAAGACCAAGAGCACCGTAATCGTCGCATCGCATTGACGCGCCGACATGTAACGGTAGCTCGGTCACATCGACCTTTTCGGCCATAGCCTCCAGCATGTCATAATATGCCACAGCCGGTATCATGACCTTTGGATCCCACGGCGCATCATGGTCTATGCCTGCAGCGGCAAGGGTCGTCTTGGGATCGATCCCTGCCCCGGCCGCGGCGACCATCTTTCGCGCAAAAAGAGAAGTGACATAGGGCATCGTATAGAAGAATCCATTCAAGGGTTCGGGCACGTTCCACGATAATATCCGCGGACTTATACGATGTCATAGGACAGTTTCTCGAAACACCCGCCGCACGCGGCAAACATTCAGTTTTTCGCATAATATGGCGAGACCGGTCAAAATCTTGGCATTCTGGATCAATATTTGACGGTCTGATCGCGCTTATACCCTGGATACACCATTTATCCACGGAGAAAAAACATGACCTCTTCCCCCATCCTAATTGTTGGCGCCACTGGCAAAACCGGCGCACGCATTGCGGCAAAACTTGACAAAATCGGCGTTGACGTTCGTCGAGGCTCGCGCGGGTCCGACACTCCCTTCGATTGGGAGAACCCGGCGACTTGGGCTCCGGCGCTTAGCGGCGTCACCAAGGCATATGTAACTTACTTCCCCGACCTTGCCTTTCCCGGCGCGGTCGAGAAATTGGAGGCATTCACCAAGGTCGCCGCAGCGTGCGGGCTGAAACATATCGTTCTTCTTTCGGGCCGCGGCGAACATCATGCACGCCTTGGCGAAGAGGTCGTTCGTGCCTCTGGCATTGGGTTCACGATCATTCGTTCTGCATGGTTTGCGCAAAACTTCAGCGAAGGTTACCTACACGATCCGATCCTCGGCGGCGTTCTGCCAATGCCCGGTGGAAACATTGCCGAACCGATTATCGACATTGACGATATCGCAGATGTTGCCGTCGCAGCACTGACCGAAGATGGCCACCAAGGCGAACTTTACGAAGTAACCGGCCCGCGCCTAATGACATTTGCTGAAATGGCCGACGTGCTGACAGAAGCAACAGGCCGGCACGTCCAGCACATCCCAATTTCGTTCGAAGATTTCCACGCCAATGTAGCCGCCGCGGGCGACACGTTTGTGGCCGATGTCTTCACCGCCATTGCGCGGGAAACGCTGGATGGCCGCAACGCCCACACAGCAGATGGCGTCCAGCGCGCGCTTGGCCGCGAGGCGCGCGACTTTACAGAATTTGCGAAATCCGCCGCGTCCTGGGGCGTGTGGACGACCGCAGCCTGACCCCCACCGTTTCAAAGGAAAGCAGTTCAAATGTCTCTTTCACGTTTCGAAAAAATCAGCCTCGGCATCGCTGGCGTCACGGCCACCGGGATTGGCAGTTTTATCATGGTTGCCCCAAACGCTTTTTATGCCAGTTATGGAATCTTACTTGGCGACAACCCAAGCCTGCTTAGTGAGCTTCGCGCCCCGGCGGCAGGGCTTTTAACGCTCGGCATCTTGATGCTCACCGGCATCTGGCGATCTAAGATGGCGCAACTTGCAGTTGCGTCGGCGCTGATCGTCTTTCTCGCCTTTCCCGCGGGGCGCCTGATCGGGCTGGCCATAGATGGCATGCCATCAGGCGGCATTATCGGCGCGCTTATGTTGGAATTCGCCATCGCGATCCTCTGCATCGTCGCCTTTCGCCGGCGCATCCTACCCCAATCCTGACCCACGTTTAGCGGCGTGCATCTGACCGTGCGCCGCAGCCCAACCACCACATAGGGACCTTCACCGATGTCCACGTTTATCTTTCTTCTGCTTCAGCTTTCCATCCTTGCCTACGCCATCGTTGGTGGCGTTTTTCTGGCCTTCTCAGACTTCATAATGCGATCACTCGCCCATACCGGCGGCGTCGGCGGCGTTGAGGCCATGCAAGTCATCAACCGCGAGGTTTTTCGCTGGATTTTCATGACACTTTTCCTTGGCATGGCGGCAATTTCTGCCTCTGTCGCGATCTATAGCGGTCTGAACCTGACCGGCACCCCGGGCGGTTTTCTTATTTTGCTAGGCGCGCTTGTTTATCTACTGGGCTGCTTCGCCGTCACGGTTTTCTTCAACGTGCCAATGAACGAAGCATTGGCCGGTATGGATTTGTCATCCGAAGGGACACGGGAATATTGGAGCGAAACATACTTGCCACGTTGGACGGCTTGGAACACGGTGCGAACGATCGCGTGTTTGGTGTCAGCTGCGTTGACGCTGTTCGGACTTATCTGGCTGACACAAGGGCAGGTTAGCACATCCTGACGCCGAAATTGCCATCTTGATCTCGGTGGGCGATCCTGTGCAGCACCAATTGAACAACACGTCATCGTAAGGAGACCGAAATGCAAAGCGCCCCGCCCACCCTTCATTTGCTTTGCGGAAAAATCGCATCCGGAAAATCCACCTTGGCGGCTGAGCTGTCCTTAGCGCACAAAACGGTTGTGATCGCCGAGGATGAATGGCTTAGCGCCCTTTTTTCGGACCAGATGTCATCAGGCGCAGATTACCTGCGGTGTTCATCCAAGTTACAAACCATCATCGCCCCGCATGTCAGCGCTTTATTAAGCGCGGGTCTTTCAGTTGTTCTCGACTTTGCCGCAAATACCGTTTCGCAGCGCCGATGGATGCAGAAATTGGCGCAGCAAACTGGCGTGCATCATGAAATGCATGTCCTAACCCCACCCGACGACGTTTGTCTTGACCGTCTGCGCGCCCGAAATGCCAAAGGCGAACATCCGTTTGCTGCAACTGAAGCTCAATTTCACCAGTTCTCAAAGCACTTCGTCGCGCCAACGCCAGATGAAGGGTTTAATCTCATCTGGCATTGAAACAAAGGCAGTGCCCAAGCTAGGCACGCTTTACAGGCGAGCCAAAAGCTCTGATTTTTTCGCGGCGAATTCTTCTTCCAAGATAATCCCTTTTTCGCGCAGCGCGCCGAGGCGTTCGAGCGTTGAAAAAATCTCATCTGCCGAGGATATTCCGAGCGCTGCGGGTGCTGGATCATACGGAGCAGAAGGCGTCGAATTTTGCGGCGCGGCCGGGGTTGGCATAGGCTCTGGCACGGGGTCAAAAACGGGGTTTTGAGCTTGAGGCGCCGCATTTTGAGGCTCTGTCACATTGCCTATAACAACGGGCAATTGGTTCAGGTAGACAGTCCCGAACTGGCTTGTGAAGGTCCAGCTGGCATCGCCGGATTGCTGCTGACCAACGCCACCGATCATGTGATCGCCAGTGTCATAAATCGTCAAAATTCCGTTCAGATCGATTGCCAATCGCCGGGCTTGAGGGAAGATTGCGTAGCGCAGATTGTTTTGAGCGCCCGAGGATGACGGTTGGCCAAGCTCATCTGGCCACCAATTTCCAAAGGACCCACCCTGAATTTGCAACGATGCGCCGCCTTGCGCTTGTCCTTGGCTGTTCCAGGTTGGCATTGGCCGCGGAGGGTAGAATGACCCTTGATAATACGCGGTCGAAATTTCCGAGCAAATATTCGCTACATGCGCCTGAAGACCGGTGTTGAACATATCGCCCACCATTGTCATTCCGCCCATGGACCACTGGCCCATGCCCCCCAGCTCGGGATGCGAAAACTGCGCCTGACTGCCCCCTCCATTATGTACGGCCATCATCATCGTGAGGGCCGCATCCGGGCTCAGCCCATAACGAGTGGTCAGCATATCGCGCAGCGCGACGCCGTGGTCAGTTAGCATATCCATCGGGAAAATCCTTTGGCCCTTCAGAGGACCTGTGTGAGTTGCCGTGGGCCTAGCACAAAAATGCTTGTTCCACCACTGCCGCATCAACAAACTCGGCCAAAACTTTCATGAATTTTCGGCCCGCTCTCTGCTCCATCGAACATTACGGGAAAACCAGACATCGGTCAGAGGAGTTGGAGCACGTTTGGTGACTTAAATCGCCCGGTTTACGACCAACCCACGCAATAAATGAACGCGCATCGCGGTAGCCGCCGCGACCGGATCCTGAGCGGCTATTGCGTCATAGATCGCGACATGATGCGAGATTAGTTCTTCAAAAAAAGCATCCCGCTCGGCCCCAAACTCAAGCCGCAAGACAACACGCGGGATGATCTGAGTGCCAAGGAAATTCATAAAATCTACAAGATAGCTATTATGCGTCGCTTCGGCGATTTTGACATGGAAATTAAAGTCTTCAGCAGCGCCGCCGACGCTTTCAGAATTGAGTTGATTGATGACATCAAGAGCGTGCTTGATCGCCGCAAGCTCATCTTCCGTGCGGCGCGTCGCGGCAAGGGCTGCGGCCTCGGTTTCGATGCCAAGCCGCATCTCCATGCTTTGCCGGATGTGATCGGTTTCATTGATGCTGCTATCGCCAAAGCGAAATGGACGTGTCGGCAAGTGGTCGGCCACAAAGACACCGCGCCCATGTTGAGGTTTGACCAATCCTTCAGCGCCAAGCGCTGCAACGGCCTCGCGGATGACTGTTCGGCTGACACCAAACATCTCGATCAGTTTTAACTCGGTCGGAAGCTGCTGCCCCGCCACCCACTGGCTGTCCTCGATCATTTTTCGCAAGCGGTTGGCCACGTCCACACTAAGGCGGGGACGTTTGTTGGATTTTGGCGTCGGATTATTTGGCAACGATCAAATCTCCTGCAGAGCGCGGACTGCGATTGGGGCGATCCAAGGCTCAGCGTTTCATGGATTCACATTAAGCCTGCCTCATCTCAAGTTCAACATCACATATGACGTATGACATCATATGACTATTGACTCAAGAATAACGCTCGCCCTATTTGTCCTCGTCAAAGGCACCGTTTTTGTGGGTGCTGCTTTTTTAAGACCACGTAAGGAACCGCAGATCATGAACGGAAAATCCAAACCCACAGTCGGTGCGCCGATCCCCGCCATTTCCGTCCCCCAACTGGGTGGCGGCACTATGTCCATTGGCGGCACAACCGATGGCTGGATGCTGTTTATTGTCTATCGCGGCCGCCACTGTGGGCGCTGCAAGAATTACCTCAATGGTCTGGAAGCGATGAAAGCAGATTGGGAAAAGGCCGGCTTCACCATCAAGATCGTTTCGGCAGATACCGAAGAACGTGCTGCAGCCGATATTGCTGAATTTAAGTGGAGCATGGATGTCGGCTATGGGTTGAGTGTCGAACAGATGGTAACTTTGGGCCTTTATGTTACCGAGCCTACCAACAATGGCGACGCTGTAGCGCGGTTTGCTGAGCCGGGTATTTTCTGCATCGATCCCGACGGCAATATCGTTGTTGCGGCAATATCGAACGCCCCATCTGCACGCCCTGATCTCGCGCAATTGTTGGATGGCATGCAGTACACCATCGCAAACAACCTGCCGTTTCGCGGCACCGTCTCGGCTTAGGCCGGGCGGAACACGCGGCGAAGGTTCGTCCGCTTGAACAAAGCCCTACCCGCAGAGACGATGCTGCGGATAGGGCACAGAGTTTCAGGCATAAGACTTTTACCTTTTACAGAACCAAGCCATTGAGTTCTTGAGCCGCCGGATCTGACCCTGTCCAAACCAAGGCAAACGAGCGCCGCGACGCAATCAGCAAATAGGTCTCTGACAGCGTTACCAAATTCTCCTTTGATTCACCGTTCCGTTCAATCAGCGGTTTGAATTGCGCGCGCGCGCAGGCATTCTACCAATATGTCCTCGCTGATCCCCGCATCGCGTAAGATGGCAAGCGTGTCTGCGCCAACCTTTGGAGGGGACTTCACCTTAGCCAAAGATGATCGGGACAGTTGCAGAGGCAAGCGCGGCAAAGAGGTGTTTGTTCCATCTGGAAGCGCCGTATCAACAAGCCCGCCGGTTTCTCGCAAATGCTTGTCTGCAAAAAGATCTTCTGGCCGCTGCACCGGGGCGAAGGGTATGCGCGCAGCTTCGAAATGGGCCATAGCGTCCTCCATCTCCATATCCATCAGCATTGCCTGAAGCCGATCAATGATCCGGTCTTTTGACGTGATCCTTTGATTGTTGGTCCTCAGGCTTTCGTCTTTCAGGAAATCCTCCCACCCAAGCTGCCGGCATAACCGCTGCCAATGGTTGTCACTCGTAACGCCAACGAACAATTGGTCGTCGTTTCGGCACTCAAAGATTTGATAAACGGCCCAGGCCGAAACCCGTTCCGGCATGGGCGGGATTGGGTCTTTTGACTGCCAGGCGTAACAAAGGTGCTGTCCCATCAAATAGACAAGCGATTCAAACAAGGCCGTTTCGACGCATTGGCCCTGCCCTGTCCGATCGCGGTCTCGAAGTGCGGTCAAAATACCAATCACCGCAAACATACCCCCTGCAATATCCACGACCGAGGTCCCGGCGCGCAAAGGCTGGCCCGAGGGTCCAGTCATGAAGGCCAGCCCGCCCATCATTTGAACAACCTCATCCAGTGCGAGCCTGTTTTCATAAGGCCCGGGCATAAAACCTTTCAGACTGGCATAGATTAGCCCGGGGTTGATCTGCTGAGCCCGCGCAAAATCCAGTCCAAGTCGGTTCATCGTTCCGGGGGCAAAATTTTCGATTAAGACGTCGGCGCCGATCAAAAGCTTTTCCATAAGCAGCTGACCGGATTTAGATTTCAGATCAATCGAGACGCTCTTCTTATTGCGCCCGAAAAAGCCAAAATAGCCGCTTCCGAAACCGCGCAAATGCCGGGTCGGATCCCCGGCGCCGGTCGGCTCAATCTTAATAACTTCGGCGCCCAAATCGGCAAGAATTGCCCCGCAGGATGGGCCCATCACCGTGTGGCCGAAATCGAGAACACGAATGCCTTCCAAAGCTGCTTTATTTTGCTCAACCATCAAAGCTCTCCAATCTGCGGGCGGTTTTTTGAACGTAGGGCGCCTTGGGCGCTGCAGGGCATTGCGTTGTGGTCGGTGGAAAAAAATCGTATGTTTTCATGCCCTACCCTCCGCATTTTTGGGGTTCAGTGCCCGTTTCTTTGCGCCGGTGTAGGCCCATCGGTATTTAGGCGGGGTCGGACCTTTATTACGGCCACCTTGTTGGGTTTGTTCCCATGCGTGGGCCAGCACACCAACACTGCGAGAAATACAGAAAAGACCGCGTGCCATCGGGGCTGGAAATCCAAGTTCCGCAAAGATCACCGCCGTAGCGCCATCGATATTCATTGGAATAATCCGGCCTTTTCGGGCTTTTAGTTCAGCCTCGATCGCTTTTGCAGCGGCGGCGTATGTCCCGGAAACAAAGCCGTCGAGGCGCGCAGCCTCGACCGCGGAAAGCAAAACAGGCGCCCGCGGATCGCCATCTTTATGGAACCTGTGCCCAAAGCCGGGGATTATTTTGCCAACTTCGTTTTGCCAGTCGTCAATGGCTTTGGCGGCGGCCAGAGGCATGTCATCCCCAGCAGCGATATTCGCCTGTACATTCGAATAAAGCCTCACCGCCTGCTCACCCGCGCCGCCATGCACGTCATCCAACAGATTCACCGCCGAAGACAGCGCGCCATTCAGCCCAAGACCGCACGTGACCGCCATCCGCGCCACCGCAATAGACGGCGCTTGCGGCCCATGATCGACTGAAGCAACCAAAGCAGATTCAAGCAGCTTGGCTTCGGCCGGAGACGGAAGATCGCCCCGCGTCATCAGCCAGATCATATCGACAAAACCAACGTTGCCGATAAGCTCATCGATCCCATATCCCCGCAGGTCAATTCGACCGGGTTCCATGTCGATTATTGCAGTTGTCCACCACTCCTGAACGTCTTTGAAACCGTCCATAGGCCATCCCTTCCCTGTTTCTGTCTAAGGCGGTCATAGGCAAAGGCCGGCAATTGGATCAAGAAAATAGAAGTAGACTTCTGCTGAGCAGAATTCTACGTAAACAAGAAACCCATGCTGAGCTTCTTGGCTCGAACGTAAAGGTCATGACCAATGAAAGAACACCGCGTTGAGGCAGTTGAGCGGGCGCTATCAATCATTGAGTGCTTCACAATTGACCGCCAAGAGCTGACGCTGACGCAACTCAGCCAAGAAACCGGGCTTTATATGAGCACCATTTTGCGTCTTTGCGGATCGCTTGAAAGATACGGGTATATCGTACGCAATGGTTCAGGCGAATTTCGGATAGGTCCAAGTTTGTGGCGACTGGGATCCTTGTATAGCCGGGGGTTTGAACGGGCCGAAATTATCCGGCCCCACCTGGTTGAGTTGGTGGCCACAATCAAAGAAACGGCTACGTTCTACGTTCGCGACGGCAATGACCGCGTGTGCTTGTTTCGCGAAGTGTCGCCCCATGCGTTGCGGTTCGACATTGACGAAGGCAGCCGATTGCCCATGGATCGCGGCGCGGCCGCCCATGTTCTGCGCGCCTATTCTAAACCATTGCCAGATTCCGATCACGAAGTACGAAAGATTGGACATGTCGTTTCGATTTCAGAGCGGACGCCGGGCGTTTCTGCGCTGGCAGTCCCGGTTTTCGATCGCTTCGGCAATCTTCGCGGCGCGCTTGGCCTGTCCGGGCCGAGCTTTCGTTTTGACGAAAATGCGCGATCCGAGGCGCTGGCGGCCCTTCTTGACCACAGTAAGCAGTTGAAGCTTTAGCGCATCTGCACCCCGGTTTAGCAATGACAGCAATCTCCGGCACCTCAGCTGCAAATAGCGCCTGCCCGTCCCTTGCCAGCAAGCCCCAAAAACATCCCGGATCGCATGCAGCCCTTATTGCGCCTGCCTCACCAATCCTGATGAACCTTCGGCACACTCACGACCTGTGATAACGAGCGTTGTCGTTGCTCCACTTCTGCCGTAGCGTACGCTCCGACAGATAAATGGAGGAAACAAAAACATGACCGACGGTCCCACCTACGGCTTTGATACCCTGCAGATTCACGCTGGCGCAAACCCTGACCCTGCGACAGGCGCGCGGCAGGTGCCTATTTACCAAACCACGGCTTACGTGTTCCGCGATGCGGATCATGCGGCGGCGCTCTTTAACCTTGCCGAAGTTGGCTACATCTACTCGCGTCTGACCAACCCAACGGTTGCAGCATTGGCCGAGCGCCTCACAATCCTGGAAGGTGGCGCTGGCGGCATTTGCTGTTCATCGGGCCATGCTGCGCAAATCATGGCGCTGTTCCCATTGATGGGCCCCGGTAAGAACGTTGTTGCCTCGACCCGCCTATATGGTGGCACCGTCACACAGCTGAGCCAGACCATTAAGCGCTTTGGCTGGGGTGTGAAATTCGTAGATTTCGACGATCTGGACGCACTTGCAGCGGCCATTGACGACGACACCCGCGCCGTATTCTGCGAATCCATCGCCAACCCCGGCGGCTACATCACCGATATCCGCGCGGTTGCAGATGTCTCGGACGCAGCGGGCGTTCCGTTGATTGTCGATAACACCTCTGCCACGCCATATCTGTGCAACCCCATTTCGCTTGGGGCGACGCTTGTTGTGCATTCCACCACGAAATACCTGACCGGCAACGGCACAGTGACCGGCGGCGCGGTGATCGATAGCGGTAAGTTCGACTGGATGGCGTCAGATAAATTCCCATCGCTGTCGCAGCCGGAGCCTGCCTATCACGGATTGGTCTTTGGCGAGGCGCTAGGCCCAATGGCCTATACATTCCACTCCATCGCCATTGGCCTCCGCGATTTGGGCATGACCATGAACCCACAAGGCGCCCATTACACGCTGATGGGTGTTGAAACGCTGTCCTTGCGGATGCAAAAGCATGTCGAGAACGCCAAGATCGTCGCCACTTGGCTGGAAAACGATCCGCGCGTGGATTACGTGACCTATGCGGGTCTGCCCTCATCGCCCTATTATGATCGGATCGAAAAGGTCTGCCCAAAAGGTGCCGGGGCCTTGTTCACCTTTGCGGTGAAGGGCGGCTATGACGCCTGCATGAAGCTGGTCGATTCGCTTGAGATTTTCAGCCATGTTGCCAATCTCGGCGATGCCCGTTCGCTGATTATTCATTCAGCTTCGACCACACACCGGCAGTTGACGCCAGAACAGCAAAAGGCCGCTGGCGCAGATCCAGAGGTTGTTCGCCTGTCCATCGGGATCGAAGACCCCAATGATTTGATCGCGGATCTGGATCAGGCATTGGCCAAAGCAACGGCCTAAACCTTGATTTAAAAATTCATCAAAGGCCCCCAAAACTGGGGGTCTTTTTTGTTTAACTACGCCCTGCAAAATATTTAAATTACTATTGATTTCCAATTTCATACGTAATGGTGATGCTCGCACTAACACCCACTTCACCCCCGGCAACTGGCACCGAACGACTGGCCACTGCCATCATCTCTGGCCCGGGGTTATGCATCCCGCCACTTTCTGTGATCGATAAGATCCCCAAAATCTGGACACCTGCGGCCCCGGCAATCAAATCAGCCCGCGCTTGCGCATCCGCTACAGCAGCCTGCCGCGCGGCATCTTCAGCTGGGCCCGGCTCTTGCAAGGTAAACTGAATACCCCGGAACTCATTGGCCCCGGCCCGCGCCACCGCGTCCAGAATATCCCCCAAAGCCTCGATTTCGCGCACACGGACTGTCACATTGTTTTCAACCGAGTAGCTTTCAATTTCGGCCGGGTCGCTGCTGTCATAGGACCGGTTTCGCCAAATCGGCTGAATGCTGAATTGCGTTGTCTGGATGTCGTTGCTTTCAATGCCAGCTGCGGCAAGAACCTCAAAGACTTGGCTCAATTGGCGGCTATTGTCGGCCAAAGCCTCGGCCGCATGCTCATCATGCGATACAACACCAAGCGTAATGACGGCCATATCTGGTTCGGCCGCAATCCGCCCTTGCCCGGTGATCACCATCGTTGCGGGATCATCCGCCCAGGCCGCATTGCCCAAAATAACCGCTAATATCAAAACAATCCGTTTCATATGTTAACTTTCCTTTGAAATATGATCTGGGCAGTTTAGGATGAATCTTGCCCATTGGCAGCGGGTGGCGACCGATGTGGTTTTCCTAAGCGATATCCTGCTATAAACGGGCGGGGTTTATGTAGAAGGGCCGGAATTGGGCCCAAATCGGCAGAGGGCGTCGATGGTACCTGACTTTGCGCTATTTTTATCCCCCGAGGGGATCGCACTGGCCCACCGCCAGCCGGCGGGGCATTGGGCCGTTCTGGGCGATACCGCACTGGATGTTCCTGACCTTGGGGCCGAGCTAATCCGGCTACGAAAACTGGCAGAGCAGCGCGGCGGCGAAGGCTTTGAAACCCTGTTGATCCTGCCTGATGATCAAATCTTATATACGTCTTTGACAGCGCCCGGCCCCTCCGATGAAGACCGGACGGCGCAGATCGCCAGCGGGCTGGAAGGGTTGACCCCTTACGCCGTTGAAGAGCTGAAATACGATTTTCTTGTGATCGATGATGGCCGGGTCAAGTTAGCTGTTATCGCAGAAGAAACTCTGGATGAAGCCACCGAGTTTGCGAAAGAACACGGGTTCAACGTGGCGGGATTTGGCGCACGTCCGCTGGATAACCGCTATCCCGGCGTTGCGCATTTCGACCGATCGCTAGAGTGGACATCTGAACTTGAAACCATCGGGTTTGGCCCCGATAGTTGGCATAATTCGCGTTCGGGCCCGACAACTCAAACCAACGAGCCAGACGAGGTTGACGCCGATCCAACTGTTGAAGCTGAGCTCGAAGCGCCTGAGGCCGTCGAGGATCGTGAGACCGAGGATGCCTCCGCCGACGATATCGCCGCAGAGGTCGCTGCGGATAGTCCTGATGACCCAGAACCCGAACCGACCCCCGAAGCCGCAAACGACGCACCGGATGATGCCCCTGTCGCGGGCTTCGTCTCGCGCCGCGCGCATGATGCCCCGCCAGAAACTGCGGGCGAAAGACTGGGAACGCGCAGTGCGCGATTTGGCCTGGCCGCAGATGCAAGCGCTGAGGATGCGCCTGCATCAGACGTTCCAGACGCATCTGAAACGCCGGATGAGCCTGCCAAACTGAAACGCAAGCCGCGCGGCAATGCCAAAGCCGCCCCCAAACTAAGCCGTAAAAAAGCCGGGACAAACGCAGATGGCGACGGCGAACCAGCTGCGCCGCGCAAGAAACCTGCCAAGCCGAGCCGTCCTGCCGCTGCCGGGCCTGCGCCCGAACTGCCCCCATTGGCTCGCGTTAAGAAACAGGTCGAAAAAGGGCCTGACTTTACCAAGGCCGCGCCGCCCGATGAGCCGCCTGAACGCCCGGTCGGCGCCGGACCCGAACCCGAGCCCCCGCGCAGCTCAACCTCTGGAATGCGGGATCGCTTGGCCGCTGCAGGGCGCAAGTTTTCTGCGGCTTCCGCGCTCCGAAAATCCGGGCCGGATGCGATTGAAAGCTCAACGGATAGCGCCACGGAGACCGATCCGGATCAATCGCAAGATCCGGATGTATCGACGGACGAACCCCGTAACTCGGACAAGAAAAAGCGCTCGCGTCTATCAGGCCTTGCGTCCGGGCTGTCACGTGGGAAGAAGAAAGATAAATCCGCCGACCCCGAGAAAACCAAACAGCTTGCGGCGGCCTTGTCTGCAAAACCTGCCACCGAGGCTGAAAAACCTGCGGAACGCAAACGGTTCACATCTCCAAAACGCAACAAGGCGAAGGCCCCTGCGCCCATCGATGATGCTGACGCGCCAATCATGGGTGGCCTTTTGGCCCGCGATTCCGTTGCCTCGCAAAACGGCCCGTCGCTGCGCACCGGGCTAATCCTGACCCTGATCTTAGTCGCCATAATGGGACTGGTTGCATTTTGGACCATGTTCTACTTGCCTGAAACGGCTTTGGGCCGCTGGCTTGGGATCGGAACGCAAGAGGAAGAACAATTTGTTCTTGCTGGCGCGGAGCCTGATATTGGCGCCGGGTCTGGCTTTGCCGAGGCACCAAGCGCCGAAGATGCACCGATTGAGCTGAGCAGCCTAGCGCCTGATGTCATGCCGGAAACGCCAATGATTGCGGCGCCGGATTTGCTGCCGGGCATTGATGATGATCTGGACCTCGAGCCGTTACCCGTCACGCCAACGGCAATAGATCCCGAAACAGTTTTGCCATCGCCCGAAGAAAACGAAAGCTTTTACGCGCGTACCGGCATTTGGCAGCGTCCGCCCGTGATCACCCTGCCCGACCCGAACCCGCAACTTCAGGAAGTGATCTTTGCCGGGCTTGATCAGGTCATCTCAAGCCATGATGCGATTTTGCTGGCGACGCCGGATTTTCTGCCCTCTGCTGATCTGCCCAATGCAGACAACACCGCCCATGTTGAGCGCCTGACCGTCGAAGATTTGGTCGTGCCCTCACCCGAAGGAACGATTGCCCCTTATGGGGCGGTGGTCTTTGCAGGCCCGCCGCCAATTGTCCCCCGACAACGGCCGATTGAACCGACTGTGTTGCCCGAAGCCGCGACTGGCACGGGGGAAGCATTGGCCGAGATCCTGCCCGACGCCGAAGGTGTCATTGCACCGGGCGCGGTCGATACGGCCCTGCTGGCCGCCTTTCGGCCGGAAACCCGGCCCGGCGATCTGCAGGAGCAATATGAACGTGCCGTGCTGGGCGGTATCACTTTTCAAGAGCTTGGAGGCATTCGCCCCGCAACGCGGCCCCAATCAGTTCAGGAATTGGCCGTGGTCGAATCCGGTGTGGACCTGACACCCGGCGATGCCAGCGGCGCAAGCGAATTGGCGATCCCCGTGTCGATGGTTCCGCCCTCACGCCCCAGCAATATTGCCGCTCTGGTAGCAGCTGCCGAAGCCGCAGGAAATTCCGGCCCTGTTCCCCCTGTCGCTGCAAATCAATCGGATACGGTTCAGCCGCAAATCCCAACCTCTGCCTCGGTCACGCGCGCCGCGACAGAAGAAAACGCCATCAACCTACGCCGGATCAACCTGATCGGTGTGAGCGGCGCAGCCTCAAACCGCCGCGCGCTTGTGCGCATGCCGTCCGGCCGGTTTGTCACCGTTGAAGTTGGAGATCGCCTTGATGGGGGCCGCGTGGCCGCTATCGGTGAAGATGCGTTGCAATATGTAAAATCGGGTCGCACGATCACATTGGAAGTGCCCACAGGCTAACCTGATCAGACCGCGTTAGCTTGCCTACAGAAGCACTGCCGCGGCCAAGCCCAGAAACGCGAAGAACCCAACAACATCCGTGACCGTTGTCACGAACGCCCCTGAGGCAAGCGCCGGGTCAATATCAAGCTTGTCCAACGCGACGGGAATTAAGATGCCGGCAAGGCCTGCAATCACAAGATTGATGACCATGGCCACGGCAATTACACCGCCTAACATAACAGAATTAAACCAGAAAAATCCGACAAGGCCCATGACAACGGCAAAAATAATGCCATTGATCAACCCCACGCCACCTTCGCGCAGGACAACCCGCATCAAGTTTGATCCGGTCAAGTCTTTCGTTGCAATCGCGCGCACTGCAACCGTCAGGCTCTGCGTTCCTGCATTGCCGCCCATTGACGCGACAATGGGCATCAAAACCGCCAAGGCCACAAATTGCGCAATCGTTTCTTCAAATTGCGAGATAACCAGCGAGGCAAGGATTGCCGTCACAAGGTTCACAAAGAGCCAAGGAAAGCGCTGACGCGTCGTTTCCAAGATACGGGCCGACATGCTGCTCTCACCGACACCTGCAAGACGTAGAATGTCTTCCTCGGCTTCTTCGTCAAGCACGGCCATCGCGTCATCGATAGTGATGACACCAACAAGGCGGCCTTCCTCATCCACAACCGGCGTCGAAATCAGGTGATACTGATTAAACGCATAGGCCACCTCAGATTCCGGTTGGCTAGCGGGAATGGGTTTAAACAGCTCTTCCGAGATATCAGCCAATTTCGTGGTCCGCGGGCTGCCAAGCAATTTTCCAAGCGTGACATTGGCAATGGGCCGCATCCGCGGATCGACCAAAATGACGTGATAGAATTGTTCGGGCAATTCCGTTGACGGCGCGCGCATATAGTCGATCGCCTCGCCCACTGTCCAGAAATCCGGCGCGCGAAAGACTTCGCGCTGCATAAGCCGGCCTGCCGAGTCCTCTGGATAGGCCAGCGCATCTTCGACAGCGGCCCGATCCGCATCATCCAGCGCCTCAAGGATCGCCTCTTGCTGATCGGAATCTTCCAAATCCTCCAAGAGATCGACAACATCGTCAGAATCGAGATCGCGCACCGCTTCGGCCAGAGAACCGGCGGGCAGCAGGCTAATGACGTCTTCACGCAGCGCTTCTTCCAGCTCGGAGAGAACTTCCCCGTCAACCGCTTCGGGCCAGAATTGCAGAAGGACATCACGCTCATTATGAGACATTTGCTCAAGAAGGTCAGCGATATCAGCTGGATGCAGCGGCTCGAAGAGGGCCTCAAGCCCTTGGTGATCCCCTGCTTCAACGGCCCAAAGAACCTGACGATGCAAGTCCTCGTCCAGAGCATAGGCATCTTCCTGAAGTTCGATATCCTGAGAGTCATCAAGCGCCATGCGACCTGCCTTGAAAGTCTTTTTCAGATTTCGAGGTAACATAGGATGCATCCCCGAGATATGACAGAGGGGCGAGGCCGCAAAGGACGGGAAAATGACGGTAACACTGCTTTTAGGGCAAACCTTGTGCTTTTCGGGCGATCCATTTGTGGACGGTCTGGATGTGGCAAAACATGACCCGCATGGCGGGGTTGCCATGTCCGAAGGAAAAATTGTTGCGGTGGGCAGCGCTGACGCCCTGCGCGCGGCTTATCCCACGGCAGATCTTGTCGATCACGGCGATGCGCTAATCCTGCCTGGATTTATTGACGCCCATGTCCATTACCCGCAAACCGCGATCATCGCCTCATGGGGCAAACGTCTGATTGATTGGCTCAACAGCTATACATTCCCTGAAGAAACGCGCTTCGCAGATGCCAGCTATGCCGCTGAAATCGCTGCACGATATTTCGATCTAACACTTTCGGCGGGCACAACGACGGTGGCCAGTTATTGCACGATCCACCCCGAAAGCGTCGACGCCTTTTTTGGCGAAGCGGATCGGCGCGGCATTCGGGCTTTGGCTGGAAAAACCTGCATGGACCGCAACGCGCCCGATGGCCTGCGAGACACGGCCCAATCGGCCTATGATGACAGCAAAGCCCTGCTAGAAAAGTGGCATGGGCGCAGCCGGTTATCCTACATTATCACGCCCCGGTTTTCGCCAACTTCCACGCCTGAGCAACTCTCGGCGCTTGGCGCGCTGTGGGCTGAACATCCTGACTGCCTGATGCAAACGCATCTGAGCGAGCAAACGGACGAGATTGAATGGGTCAAAGGCCTCTACCCGAACGCGCGGGATTATCTGGATACCTATGAGGCCCACGGGCTACTGGGAAAAGGCGCCATCTTTGGCCATGCCATCCATTTGACAGATCGCGAAAAGGACAGGCTAGCCGAAACCGGCGCTTCGCTTATTCATTGTCCAACCTCCAACATGTTCATCGGGTCTGGTCTTTTCGACATGGGTCTGGCGGGAGGGGGTATTCCCGTCGGGCTGGCAACAGATACCGGTGGCGGATCGTCCTTTTCAATGCTGCGAACAATGGCTGCGGCCTATGAAGTGGCGCAGTTGCGGGGGCGCGCTCTGCACCCGGCTGAACTTATATGGCTGGCAACCGAAGGCTCAGCGCGGTCCTTGCATATTGACGGCTGCGTCGGAAAGCTGGCCAAAGGGTTTGAGGCAGATCTTGTGGTTCTTAACCTCGCCTCCACCCCGGGAATCGCGCAAGCAACGGGCCGGGCCGAGGATATCTGGCAAGCGCTCTTTCCAACCATCATGATGGGGGATGATCGCGCAATTGCTGAAACCTATATCGCTGGAACCCCTTCAAAACCGAAGATGTAACGCGGGATCTGGGCGCAAGGGAAAACTCGTTCCCGAGTTTTGGAAAATCCATTTAGGGATTTTCGTTTCCGGCAAGACAAGGCGCAGCGGGTCTTAAGGCCTCAGCGCATGGGCCAAACGCCTTTGATGCTCAAGCACCACGGGTAAATCCAAACTGGCAATCTGGCTGTCTTTTACAATCTGGCGCCCTTCGACAAATAGATCCCTGACCTTTTGTGGCCCTGCCAGCAAAAGCGCTGCCGGATCCCAGCTGCCCGCCGCTTCGACGCCCGCCAAATCCCAAACTGCTAGATCTGCGCGTTTGCCAACCGCGATTTGCCCGCAATCGTTTCGCCCCAATACTTCCGCCCCGCCGCGGGTCGCGATCCACAATGCTTCACGCGCGCTCATCGCGTCAGCTCCGCGCGTGACGCGCTGCAACAACATCGCCTGACGCGCCTCTGCGACCAGATTCCCAATATCATTGGACGCTGACCCATCAACACCAAGACCTACCGGCACTCCGGCATCCCGCATCGCCCGAACGGGTGCAATGCCTGATCCAAGTCGGCAATTGGAACAAGGGCAATGCGCAACGCCCGTCTGACTGCCAGAAAAAAGCGCGATCTCTTTTCCGTCCAGCTTCACACAATGTGCATGCCAGACATCATTGCCAGTCCAGCCCAGATCTTCGGCATATTGTCCCGGACGGCAGCCGAATTTCTCAAGACTATAGGCAATATCCTCGTCATTTTCAGCCAGATGAGTATGAAGCATGACGCCTTTATCGCGCGCCAAAATGGCAGCATCGCGCATAAGATTGCGGCTGACAGAAAAGGGAGAGCACGGCGCAATGCCAACCCGGCACATCGATCCTTCAGCCGGGTCATGAAAAGCATCAATGACGCGAATACAGTCTTCTAAAATCGAGGCTTCTGCCTCGACAAGGCTGTCCGGAGGCAAACCGCCATCGCTTTCGCCTATAGACATTGCGCCGCGTGTGGGATGAAAACGCATCCCGATTTCGGCGGCTGCATCGATGGTGTCATCCAGCCGCGCGCCGTTGGGATAAAGATAAAGGTGATCCGAGGTCAGCGTGCAACCTGACAATGCCAGTTCCGCCAAACCGGTCAGTGCAGAAACCCGCATCTCTTCCGGCCCAAACTGCGCCCAAATCGGATAGAGCGTTTGCAACCACCCAAAGAGCAGGGCATCCTGCGCACCCGGCACCGCCCGGGTCAGCGTTTGATAAAGGTGGTGATGCGTGTTCACGAGGCCCGGTGTCACAAGACATCCCGAAGCGCTAACCACATCGCCGCCGCTCAAATCCGCCCCGATTTCGGCAATTACCCCGCCACGAATGCGAATATCCTGACCAGAAAGTTCACGGCTATGGTCATCCATCGTCAGGATGAAAGTCGCATTTTTAAGAATAATATCCGTCATGCCTGCCTCATTACACGGCCCGCCAAAAGACGCGCTCCTTGGCGCAGTCTAGGCCCGGGGCGCAGGCCCACTCAAGCTAGCTCATCCTGAAGCAGTTTCAGGGCAGCGGCATGTAATGCCCGGCTGCTGGCGGCCAATGCGCGCCCGCCCTCATGGGCAGGCCCGCCCTGCCAATTAGTAATGACGCCGCCGGCCGCTTCTATCACGGCAATGGGCGCCGCAATATCATAGGCGTTCAAGCCCGCCTCGATGACCAAATCAATCTGACCAGCTGCCAAAAGCGCATAGGCGTAGCAATCCGTTCCATAGCGGGTCAGTCGCACCTTATCGCGCACGCGATCAAAGGCACGGCGTTCAATGTTGCTGCCCACTTCTGGAAAGGTTGTAAAAAGCGTTGCACCAGATAGGTCCCCGGCGCCGCGCACCCCAAGTGGCGCATCCCCTTGCGGGCCGTACATATCCGACCGTCCAAACCCGCCAAAAAACCGTTCGCCAACATAGGGTTGGTCAATGATGCCAAAGATCGGGCCATCGGCGTCTTGCAGGGCGATCAGGACGCCCCATGTTGGGGTGCCAGAAATAAACCCACGTGTTCCATCGATCGGATCGAGCACCCATGTCAAACCTGACGACCCGTCCTTGGTTCCAAATTCCTCGCCCAAAATACCATCGTCCGGCCGCCGCTCGGCAAGAATCATCCGCATGGCTTCTTCGGCGGCACGATCTGCAATGGTCACTGGGTCAAACCCGCCCGCCTCTTTGTTTTCCGCCGTCAAATGGCGGGCCCGAAAATGCGGTAAGATCGCCGTACGGGCGGCATCTGCCATTGCCTCTGCAACGGCGATCAACTCGCTTTTTTCGGCTTCAGACAATGTCGTGCGGGTCACAGTCATTTCAGGGGACCTTCTTCAAGAACTCCCCATTCGAGTGACACGCCAGCGCAGGCAGGGTCAAGCGGCGTTCGACAATACCCGCGCCAGCTCAAATAGCTGGCGGCGTTGATCCTCGGGGATGGCGTAATAGGTTTTCACCAGTTCCAGCGCTTCTTTATCGGCCAAAAGCCCGGTTGCACCGCCCGCATCTGCGCCATCCTCAAGCCCATCGAAGAACGACGCGACAGGGGTATCAAGCGCAGCCGCTATATCCCAAAGCCGCGAGGCGCTGATCCGGTTCATGCCGGTTTCATATTTCTGAATTTGTTGGAATTTGATCCCAACCTTCTCAGCAAGCTGTTGCTGTGTCATGCCCACAAGCCAACGTCGCTGGCGCACACGCATGCCAACATGAATATCAACCGGATGTTTCATCGCCATCTCCCTTTGCACAAACGCTGTGTCGTGCTTGGCCCTTGCTCAAAACTCTAATGCCGCAGCGTCGGAAGTCAAAATGACCATTGAAGCCCAGCCTCAATGTGCTCAACTAGAACGCGTATCCCTTTTTGCAAGATGCAGATACTTAGAAAGGCCCATTTTATGCGCGCGTTCCGCCTGACCAGCTTTGAAACAGCTCCAATGCTGGAAAACTTGGATAAACCAAGGCCGGGCCCCGGCGAGGCATTGGTAAAAATCGCGGCCTGCGGGCTGAATTTCGCAGATCTTTTAATGATGTCCGGAAAATATCAGGACACGCCGAAACCGCCTTTCACTATGGGCCTGGAAATCGCTGGCACGGTTGAAGCCCTTGGCCCAAATACCGATGGCCCCGCCCCCGGCACGCGCGTTGCCGTTTTTGCCGGACAAGGCGGGCTAGCGGAATATGGCACGTTTTCGGCTGAGCGCTTGATCCCGATCCCCGATGAGATGCCTTTTGAACAAGCTGCTGGATTTCTGATTGCCTATGGCACGTCGCATTTGGCGCTTGGGCACAGGGCCCAGCTGCGCTCTGGCGAACGTTTGCTTGTGCTTGGCGCAGCCGGTGGCGTGGGCCTGACAGCGGTTGAAACTGGCGCAAAAATGGGGGCCGAGGTTATCGCCTGCGCAAGAGGCCCGGAAAAGTTAAAGGTCGCAGAGCAAGCGGGCGCAATACATCTAATTGATAGTGACACGACAGACATCCGAGAGGCGGTGCGCGCCCTTGGCGGCGCGGATGTGGTCTATGACGCGGTAGGCGGCGATCAGTTTAAGGCGGCCATGCGGGCCACAAACCCAGGCGGGCGGCTCATTCCAATTGGTTTTGCCAGTGGCGAGGTGCCGCAAATTCCTGCCAATATCCTACTGGTCAAAAATCTTTCTGTGATTGGCCTCTATTGGGGCGGATACCTGAAATTCGCGCCCGAAATCCTAACGCAAAGCCTGACGGAACTGTTCGACCTATACCGCGCGGGCGGCCTTCATCCCCATATTGGAGCCAGATTTACGCTTGAGGACGCTGACAAGGCTTTGGACTTACTCAAAGCGCGAAAATCAACCGGCAAGGTTGTCGTGACGCTCAACTAAGCCACCGCAGGAAAACTCATGAATGAGTTTTTCAAAATCCATTAAGGGATTTTGGCCCCCTCACCTTCCAGATCAACTCGCGGCCCGCTGTGCATTGGCTTGTATTTGCGGTGCGCCAAGCGCGCGGAAGGCCTGGCGAACCATTTCCGCAAGCGCGCGTTCGGGTTCGCTGCGGGCCATGTCCCCGCCATACATATTGATACGGATCAAGGGCAGTTCAGGCAAAACGCCATGATGGGAAATCCGTTCGACATAGGGCGGCTCATGCCCGTCAATGCAGGCATGTACGGCCAAATCCGCACTGATCGTTGCTTCGACTGTACGGGTATTGTCACTTTCGACGGCCATGACCCAATCAATTCCCTGTGCATCTAGGGCGGCCTGAACGGGTTTGCGGAAAATACAGTCATTCTCAAACGCGAGCCGTAAGGGGCGCTGCTTCCACATCCCGCCATTTTCAGCGCCGATCCACACCAATGGCCGATGCAACAAAGTTTCACCGCCAATGTCGCATTCCGCCTCGGTGGCCAGAGCCAAATTCAACTCGCCCCGCGCGATCATGCGCCGCACGCGGGCTGTGTAGGAACTGACAAGATGAACATTCATCCGCGGAAAGGCTGCATTGAATTTCTGGAGAACCGCAGGGATGGCCGGATACATGATGTCATGCGGCACGCCCAAGATTAGCTCACCTTCATATTCCGTTGAGGTCAGGCGCGATAACGCTTCATCATTCAGATCCAGCATTTTGCGCGCATAGCTGAGCATTTGCTCGCCATGTTTGGTCAGCGCCAATTTGCGCGCGGATCGATCAAAGAGCGAGACATCGATACTTTCCTCAAGGCGCTTCAACTGCATCGAAACGGCCGACTGGGTCAGATTGAGATACCCCGCGGCCTTGGTCACACCGCCCGCATCAGCGACCGTTACAAAAGCCCTCAGGGCCGTCATGTCCAGATTTCTCATATCATCACCCTTTGGAATGGTAATCTTCAAAAACATTCATTTTCATAATCAGGCATTCTCCCCTAAATATCAAGCATCGAAATACGAAACCGAATACACATCACAATCAGGAAAGTGAGCATCATGACCTCTCTCGTTATTTCCCGCCACTTTGCCCATTCGCGCCGTCTGGGCATGTTCGCCGTAATCTCCGCAGCTTTCGCCACCTGGCGTCAGCGCCGCGCCCTTGCCCGCCTTGATGGCACCGCGCTCAATGATTTGGGCCTCAGCGCCGCTGAAGTCGCCGCCGAAATCGCCCGCCCAATTTGGGATGTGCCGCAAAACTGGCGCAGCTAACCGCATTTGAGCAACTTAGACGCATCTCTTCCTGTCTTCGTGCTTGAAAAAACGCCCCGCTGGCCCGATATTCTAGGGCAAGGCGGGGCGTTTTGCGTTTCCGCTACATGACTTATTCCTTTTGGAGGTATTGATGGCAGAATTTGACACGATCCGCTCGGGCGCTGTAGGCGCACGCTCAGCCGAGATCGACGCAGGGCTGCGCGCCCATATGAACAAAGTCTATGCGACCATGTCGATTGGTCTGTTGATCACGGCATTAGGAGCGTGGGCAATTTCCGGTTTGACCGTGACCGCCGACCCGGCTGGCACAACTTATATGCTGCGCGAAGGCATGTACCTTACTGGTTTGGGTGAAGCACTGTATGTTTCGCCGTTGCGTTGGGTTGTAATGTTCGCGCCTCTTGGCTTCCTCCTGCTTGGCTGGGGCGCAATCATGAGCCGCGGCACCGCTGCAATGGCGCAGGTCGGCTTTTTCATCTTTGCGGCCGTTATGGGCGTATCGATGAGTTCGATCTTCCTGATCTACACGCCATATTCGATCACGCAGACCTTCTTGGTGACCGCAATCGCCTTTGCGGGACTCAGCATCTTTGGCTACACGACCAAACGCAATCTTAGCGGCATGGGCACCTTCCTGATGATGGGTGTGATTGGCCTGATCGTTGCGATGATCATCAACATCTTCCTGCAGTCCCCTGCAATGATGTTCGCGATCTCGGGTCTGGGCGTTCTGATCTTTGCGGGCCTGACGGCCTTCTACACGCAAGACATCAAGAACACCTATATTGCTATGGCATCACATGGCGATCAGGAATGGCTGGAAAAGGCCGCCATCGATGGCGCGCTGAGCCTCTATATCAGCTTCCTGAACATGTTCCAGTTCCTGCTGATGTTTATGGGCCAGCAAGAATAACAGCACAAATTGTTACGAAAAGGCCGGGGGTTTTCCCCGGCCTTTTTTTTCGGCCCTACCGCCACACACAGATATGCACGCAAAGAAAAAGGGCCGCAGCTTTCTCAAGCGCGGCCCTTTTCTTAAATCCAGTCCAGCAGATCTTATTTGATCTTGCCTTCCTTATATTCCACGTGCTTGCGCACAACGGGATCATATTTCTTCACGACCATTTTTTCGGTCATGGTACGAGCGTTTTTCTTAGTTACGTAGAAATGCCCGGTATCCGCGGTGGAATTCAGGCGGATCTTGATTGTGGTCGGCTTCGCCATGTCAAACTCCGTTAACGGTGCGGGGGGAACACCCCCTCGCAAAATCTCTGATTTAGCCGGTCTTTTACCTTGGACAGGCTGAGTGTCAACCGAAAAGCCCGATCCACCCCATGCTGATAAGGGCCAAAACCGGCAAAACCAGCATCAAATCCCATTTGCGCCATAAAATCAGTGCTGCAGCCAAAAGCGACAAGCAAAAGGCCACCGGATCAAAGCTGCTGAGGATGGGCACCGCAAGGCGGGCCGGTCCAAATGCGGCCGTCTCGACTGCGCCAAAGAGCACATGCAGGGCAAACCAGAGCGACAGGTTGAGAATCACACCCACAACCGCCGCCGTGATCCCGGACAGGGCCCCAGATAGTCGCGATTGCCCGGCAATCCATTCGACATAAGGCGCGCCTGCAAATATCCATAGGAAACAAGGAACGAAGGTGGCCCAGAGCGTCACAAGACCTGCCGCCAGTGCAAGCCCGACCCCGCCCTGCAGCGCGCCGGTGAGAACACCCACAAACTCGGTCACCAAGATCAGCGGCCCCGGCGTCGTCTCTGCAAGGCCAAGCGCATCCATCATCTGCGCGGTTGTCAGCCAGCCTTGGGTGCCGACAACCTCTTGCACCATATAGGCCAGAACCGCGTAGGCCCCGCCAAACGTCACAACGGCCAGTTTCGCAAAGAAAAGCCCAAGCTGCGTTAACAACCCGTCTGGCGCCACAGACCACAAAATCAAAAGCGGCAGCAGCCAAATCGCCAGCCAGACGGCAATGGTCGACAGGGTCTGACCAGCCTTCAGACCAGGCGCCGGGATCTCTTCTGTGTCCTTTGGCAAAAAGGCCGCGCCAAGCAGTCCTGCCGCCAGAATGATCAGGGGAAAGGGCAAGTTAAAGCAAAAGATCCCCAGAAAAGATGCCAAGGCAATGGCATATCCTGCCCAGTTCACCAGCGCCTTTTTCGAGACCTTCAAAAGCGCCTGCAGGACGATGACAATGACAGCGGCCTTGATGCCAAGAAAGAAGGCCGCCCCAAGCGGGACTTGCCCGAAAGCGGCATAAAGAAGCGCAAGCGCTAGGATCACAAAGGCGCCCGGCAGGACGAAGAGCAAACCCGCCAACAGACCCCCGCGCACCCCTGCAATGCGCCAGCCGGAATATGTGGCTAGCTGCATCGCCTCTGGTCCCGGCAACAACATGCAAAAGCTGAGCGCCGACAGGTATTGTTTTTCCGTCAGCCAAGGCCGCGCCTCGACCAATTCGCGATGCATCAGCGCAATCTGCGCTGCAGGCCCGCCAAACGACAGCAGTCCGATGCGTCCAAAGACGCGGATGAGGTCAGTCCAAGTAACCTGCATTCTACGCCCCTCGCCCATCGCTAAGACTGTCATGGGTTTCTTGAACGCCGTCGCGGGCCCACCGGTAGAGCGCGTCGTAAAGCGGCAGAGCGGCCTCGAGTTGTTGGGTGTCATCGCGGTACATGCGCGAAAAACCAACACTGGCCGCCAAAAGACCTGCAGCTTGCGGGGAGGCATCGGGCATCCCGGTATCTGCTGCTCGGATCACATCGGCCAATCGGGCCAAAGGGCCGGTATTGAGGCCAAAGACCTCAAGCATCCGGTCAAAACTGCAGCCCGCACCGTGATGGGACAGATCTACGCCATCAACGTCAAATGGCACGGCGTCAAAGCGCTCGGCCACGGCGGTAACTTCGGCTGTTGGCACAAAAAGAAAGCGCGCGTCCCTGTCCAAAAACCGGCGGATCAACCAAGGGCAGGCGATCCGGTCGATCTTGGGCCGCGCCCGCGTGACCCAAAGCGTGCCGCCCGTGGCTATCCCCGGCCTTGCGGCAAGCGGGACCAACGGCAGACCTGCGGCGACCCACCCTTGCTGACCGCCCTCAAGCGCCTCAGCCGCGACCCCGTATGATCTGAGCAAGGCAACACCGCCCTGACTGATTTTCTTGCCCTTTTGGCAAATGAGGATCACCGATTGCCCTGCAAGTTCGGGAACCAAATCCGCCAAGTGTCGGTGATCTGCGCGCCGCGAACTTGGGATCAGGCGGGGATCAAGCTGGAAATCGTCGTCAAGGCAAAGGTCCAGCACAACGGGCGCATCGGGCAATCCGATCCGCCGCATTAAATGCTCTGGTGAAATTTGATTGAGGCCGGGCATGGGGCATCCTCCTTAAAGGTTAAGGTGCATTGGATGCCACGCATTCGGCCAAAGCCTCACGGGGGAGCGTGGTCATAGCCCCCATGAAATCGCTTATGCGCCAGACCGGGGTTTTTGGTCAAGATCGTTGCGCTTATGGCTTGCGAGTTTCGCAGGCTCTGCCTGCGATGCGCCTTTATACACATCATAGCGGGCCGAATAAAAGAACACCCCAAACGCGCCGCGATAGCGGCGCGCGGATCGGCGCCTAAGGCGACGAAACACAGGCAGGTTAATTTGCGCGGAGGGCCTATAAGCCGGATTTTGTCCCAGAGGCGAACCTCCTTCGATGATCATTCCTCTACGCCCTTTGTTACCAAAGGGCTCTAGCTGCCAACCCGGACCTGCTGGGGCTGAAACATCCCCGAAAGGCAAGCCTTTCACGCGGTCCCTATTTGGCATTGCTCCCGGTGGGGCTTGCCATGCCGCCGCTGTTGCCAGAAGCGCGGTGGGCTCTTACCCCACCGTTTCACCCTTACCCGCGAGGGGCGGTTTCATTTCTGTGGCGCTTTCCGTCAGATTGCTCTGCCCGGGCATTACCCGGCACCGTTGTCTCAGGGAGTCCGGACTTTCCTCGCCGCATTGCCTGCAAAACAAACAATGCGCCGCGACCATCCAGCCCTCCGCGCGCCGATCATCTAGTGGATCGTGACCTTGATCGTCAAGCGCTGATGAAATCATGATATAAACCTCCCAAAACAGGAGGACGTAATGCCGGATCATGACATTTTCAAAGCACAGGATCTGGGCGGCAGCCTGCCGCCGGGGCGCGTGCCTGCTCTTCTTCTTGTTGATTTCGTGCGGGGCTTTATCGATCCAGAAATATTCGGCGGCGGCAATTCTGCCGAGGCTCTCGCTGCCACGCCACCCGTTTTGGAGGCTGCCCGCGCTGCAGGCATTCCAATCATATCAACGCGCATCGTCTATGATCAGGATGGCGCCAATTGCGGGATTTGGTGCCTCAAAGCCCCACGCCTTGCCGAATTGACCGAAGCCAATCCCGCCTCTCATATTCATCCAAAAGTTGCGCCAGAGCCTGGCGAATACGTGCTGAAGAAAACTCAAGCTTCGGCCTTTTTCGGCACTGATCTGGCCCCCGTCCTGACAGCATCCCAGGTCGATACATTGCTGATTGCAGGCTGCACCACCTCGGGCTGCGTGCGCGCCAGCGTCGTCGATGCGATATCGCATAATTTCCGACCCATGGTGATCCGCGACTGCGTCGGAGACCGAAGCCTCGCCGCGCATGAGGCAAGCCTTTTCGATATGGAACAGAAATACGCTGCCCTTTGGACGGCGGCCGACGCGATCTCCTATCTCGGCACGCTTGGCCAGCGTTGAGCCAGATCTGCGGCGACTGCCATATCAACCCCATCCAGTGGCCCGTCATGGCGGGGGCAAAAGCGTAGGCGGAAAGTCGAGATCAACAATTCATCCTCCATCACGCCATATCCGAACCGCCTGAGATTTGACGCGAAACGCAAGGGATCGGGCGGCGGCGCATTGGCCAGATCAGGCGCAGGCCAAATGGATAATCCGCGCCGCGCCAGCCTTTGCCAGTCAAAGCGAATGCCCGGATCAATCTTTCGCCCCGGCGCCATGTCGGAATGGCCGATCACACCTTCCGGGCGAATATCCCACCGCGCCATGATGCCAGGCAATAAGGCCTCCAACGCATCCATCTGCTTTGCAGCAAAGGGCGATGCACCATTATTGGCCAGTTCTATTCCGATAGACCGAGAGTTGATGTCATCGACCCCGCCCCATGTTCCAGCCCCGGCATGCCACGCGCGCATCTTTTCATCGACAAGCTGCTCGGTCTCGCCTGTTTCGGATATCAGGTAATGGGCCGACACCTCGCGCGCGGGATCACACAAAGCCCGCCTTGCCGCTGCGCAGCTTTTCATTGCCGTATAGTGCAAAACGATCAAATAGGGGCGCAGCCCACCCCGGCGCGGCCCGAAATTTGGCGATCCCGTCACTGACCCCGCGCAGCGGCTGCCGCGTTGCGGTAAACGCCCGGGTTCCAGTTACAGGCATAGCCATCGCCATCAGGGTCAAGCGCCTGACGGTCTCGTTCAGGCCCTCCCATAGACAAGAACGCCTCTTGGGCCAAATCATCCGAGCGGTACGACAGACAATTTCGCTCATGGCGCCCCTGCCCTAGCGGAGACCGACGGTGACGCTGCTCGCCCACGGGATGCGTGGTGGCAAGTGCGTATTCAATGATATTTGGCCCGCTTGATCCGGTGCGAGTTGGCACGGCAGTCGGGGCCACTTCAACGCGCTGTTCTTGCATGCGGCGCAGGCGTTCGGCGTCACTTTCAATGCTTTCGCGCTCGGCAACTGCATCAAAGTCTTGCTCATCAGAAATGCTTGTGCTGCCGGGACGCGCGGGCGTCGCTGCGCTTGGTTGGCTTTCGACCTCGTTCAGGGCTTCGCCGGCCAAGGCTGCGATATCGGTTGCGCCAGCATCGCCAGCCGGTGGCAGAATCGTCTGATTTGACGCGCCGCCCGCCAAGGCGGTTTGACGCGCGCTGCGTTCCTGAGAATATTGGCCATAATCGCCAAAACCAACGCCGCCACGCGTGTCATCGGGCACCTGTGCGCAGCCCGACAGAACCAAAGCCATGACGCCCGGTCCAGCCATCAAGAAATTCCGCATTGCTCGCCCTCACAATTCTTGTGTTTTGCGAAGCTTTACCACCATTTCGCCGGTTTCGCCACAAATCCAGCAGCCTCTTCCAGCGCATAGGCGGTATTGAGCAGATCGCCCTCTTCCCACGGACGCCCAATCAGTTGCAGCCCGAGCGGAAGGCCATCCGCATTCACACCTGTAGGCAGGGCAATGCCGGGCAAACCCGCAAGGTTTACAGTCACTGTAAAGACATCATTGAGATACATCTCAACCGGATCAGACACTTCTTTGCCCAGTTCAAACGCAGCCGAGGGCGTAGCAGGCGTCAGGATCTGATCGATCCCGGCGGCAAAAACATCCTCGAAGTCTTTCTTGATGAGCGCGCGCACTTTGCGGGCGCGGTTGTAATAGGCGTCGTAAAAACCTGCCGACAGCACATAAGTGCCGATCATCACGCGGCGGCGCACTTCGGGGCCAAAGCCCTCGGCGCGGGTCTTTTCATACATCTCTGTAATGCCATCACCCGCCGCCATCTGGGCGCGGTGGCCAAAACGAACACCATCATAGCGGGCCAGATTGGATGAAGCCTCGGCTGGCGCGACTACGTAATAAGCCGGCAATGCGTATTTGGTATGTGGCAGGCTGATATCACGTAATTCGGCGCCCGCGTCTTTCAGCATCGCCGCGCCGTCAGACCACAGCGTTTCAATCTCTTCCGGCATACCATCCATCCGGTATTCTTTTGGAATACCAATGACTTTGCCTTTTATGTCGCCGGTCAGCATCGCCTCAAAATCTGGTACGGCCAGGTCGGCCGAGGTCGAATCCTTGGCGTCATGCCCCATCATCGCGCGGCCCATGATGGCCGCATCGCGAACGGTTTTGGTCATCGGACCCGCTTGATCAAGCGAACTTGCAAAGGCGACAATACCCCAACGCGAGCAACGCCCATATGTGGGTTTCAAACCAACAATACCGGTAAAGGCCGCAGGCTGGCGGATCGAGCCGCCCGTATCTGTGCCGGTCGCTGCAAGGCAGAGGTCTGCTGAAACAGCCGAAGCGGAACCACCGGACGAACCACCCGGCGTTAATTCCGTTTCGCCATTGCCCGCGCGCCACGGATTGATGGCATTGCCGTAAACGGATGTCTCGTTAGACGAGCCCATCGCAAACTCATCCATGTTGAGCTTACCAAGCATCACCGCGCCGTCATCTTTCAGCTTGCCAGAAACGGTCGATTCATATTCGGGTTTAAACCCCTCCAAAATACGTGAGGCCGCTTGGCTGGCGACACCTTCGGTGCAGAAAAGGTCTTTGATCCCAACAGGTACGCCGCACATATCAGGCGCGTCACCCGCTTTGATCCGCGCATCAGCGGCGCTTGCACGCTCCATCGCGATCTGAGGGGTTTTATGCACAAATGCACCAAGCGCATCGGCTGCATCGATGGCGGTCAAGCACGCTTCGGTCAATTCCACCGAGGTTACATCACCCTTGCGCAGGGCGTCACGTGCATCGGCAATGGTTAGTTTGTTTAGCTCTGACATCACTCAACCACCTTCGGCACTGCAAAAAACCCTTCACGCGCATCGGGCGCATTGGCCAGAACCTTTTCCTGCTGATTACCATCGGTAATCTCATCAACCCGACGCGGCAGACGCATGGGCGTAACAGATGTCATTGGCTCAACATCATCCACATCCAGCTCACCCAATTGCTCAATAAAGCCAAGGATTGCGTTGAATTCCTCTGCCAGCGCGGGCAGATCTTCTTTTTCCACCTTGATGCGGGCCAGTTTGGCCACGCGGGCGGCTGTTGCGGTGTCAATCGACATAGATGTGCCTACCTATCGGTCCTTAATCGAGGCTGGTTTATAGGGGCAAAAGCTAAGCCGCAAGCGCTGTGGGCGGCGTCATGCCAAAATCTGTCAAACAAACCGGCTCGGGTGTTTGTATTCACTCAAAACTCCTTTGGGCAGATCTCCTCTGCCCCTCATTCCAAAGCGAATGACGTTTTCATGCGCCGCTAAAGTGATCTATTGTGTTAAAAGCAGTCCCTGCACCAAATTCGGAGTTCTTCGTGTCTGGCTTTTCAATACGTAGTTCCTTGGAAAACTGGTTCGGTTCTTTTCCCAAAGACAATACCGAGTCAGCATTTTCCAATCTCTTGCAGGCTTTGGAAAGTTGTGCGGCGGAAACTCACCCCGATCTCGCAGCCAGACAGGTTGACTTTGGAATTGATCCGACGATCGGTCGGCTGCTTTTTCTGTATTTCGGATGTAACGAAGATAATGTGAGAAAGTGGCTGGACAGTGAAGTGCCGGCCCTGAATGGTCGGAAACCAGGAGAGATCCTCGAATCCAAAGGTGGAATGTTAGAACTAAAGCGTGTGATTTTGCGCCTGCCCTAGTTTACCTGCCTGGTTAGCAAAACCATGGGGCGTATTTCAAAAAAACTGTTTCGCGGGAGGAATTGACAATGAAGCTCACATGGCTTGGACATAGCGGCTTTCGGCTGGAAATTGACGATCAGGTGCTGCTGATCGACCCATGGCTCGACGGCAATCCGATGTTCCCCGAGGCGCGCCGGGAAGAGGTCGTTTCAGGCGCTACGGCCATTCTGTTGACCCATGGCCACGGCGACCACTCAGGCTCAACGCTTTCCATTTCCAAGGCGCAAAATCTGCCGATCTACGGGATCTATGACCTCATCAGTTATTGGGAGGAAAGCGAAGGCATCCAAGGCGTCGGGTTCAATAAGGGCGGCACTGTGATGGCGGGCGATGTCGCGATCACGATGGTCAATGCGGTCCACAGTTCCTCGCTTGGTGGAGAAAACGGGCCGATTTATGCCGGGGCCGAGGCCGGGTTTATGATCCAAGGCGAAGGGCGCACGATATATGTCTCAGGCGACACGGACGTGACGGCGGATATGGGTATTTGGAATGATTTACACGCCCCAGAGATTGGCATTCTCTGCGCAGGTGGCTGGTTCACCATGGATATGAAACGCGCCGCTTACGCGGCCAAGACATTCTTTAATTTCAAGACGGTGATCCCATGCCACTACAAAACCTTCCCGATATTGGAGCAATCGGCAGATGCGTTGATTGAAGGGTTGCCGGGTGTGGATGTGATCGAACCAGAGGTGATGGAGGTCATTCACCTTTAACCCTTTCGAGCTGCAAGATGACAATGCTTAGCCGATTTCGGGTTTCGCCCTGCCTGCGGCAGGTCGATCCGCGCGGGTCCCAAGGAACCCGCGCGGAAAGAACCCAAATGGGGCGTGTTTAATAAGGGAAAAACCTGGCCGGAGTTTCACGGCGCGATGCGCGGCGATCCGGCGAGGGGCGCTGCCCCTCGCGCTCCCCGAGGTATTTATCGCAAGATGAAACTGGGCTTAGGACGGGCGGCGGGATGCGAAGAATGATTTAAGAAGGGCCGAGGCCTCATCTTCGGCAATACCGGGATAGATTTCTGGTTTGTGATGCGCTTGGGTGTGCTCAAACACCCGCGGGCCTTGCGCCACACCACCTGATTTTGGATCAGAGGCCGCATAATAAAGCCGAGCGATACGTGCCGCAGCTATGGCGCCGGCACAGGCTGGACAGGGTTCTAAGCTGACATAGAGGTCACATCCCGTCAGGCGTTCAGAACCTAAAGCGGCGCAAGCCGCGCGGATTGCCAGCATTTCAGCATGGGCGGTCGGGTCTTTAAGTTCACGCATCTGGTTGCGGGCACGTGCAAGTTCTCGGCCATCGGGGCCGATAATTACGGCCCCCACGGGCACCTCACCTGCCTTAGCCGCAGCGCGTGCCTCATCCAAAGCAACATCCATATGGCTGATAAATCCGCTCATTCCTCCGCTTTTGCCGCTTTCCAAGCCTCTGTCAAACCGTTACCTCCCTATTCCATGACTGATGACACCCCAAAGGGCGACCGCATCGCCAAGGTTTTATCGCGCGCAGGCATCGCCTCGCGGCGCGAATCCGAACGTCTGATCGAGGCGGGCCGCGTATCGGTGAATGGCAAAACCATCACCAGCCCTGCCCTGAATGTGACCCCTGCCGACAAAATCGTTTTTGACGGCAAAGAAGTGGGCGAACCCGAACGCGCGCGGCTTTGGCTCTATCACAAGCCCATTGGCCTTGTGACAACCAATTCCGACGAAAAAGGCCGCGAGACGGTTTTCGACAAGCTGCCCCCGGAATTGCCCCGCGTGATGACGGTGGGTCGTTTGGACATCAATTCCGAAGGCTTGCTGCTGCTGACCAATGATGGCGGCATCAAACGCAAACTGGAGCTGCCCTCGACCGGCTGGCTGCGCAAATACCGCGTGCGGGTCAAAGGCGCCCCCAAAGATCAAGATTTTGCTGCCCTGAGAAAAGGCACCGAGGTTGATGGCGAAAAGTTTCAGCCGATGGATATCACTCTGGACCGCCAGCAAGGCGCAAATGCGTGGCTGACCGTTGGGCTGCGTGAAGGCAAGAACCGCGAAATTCGCCGCTCCATGTCGGATATCGGCCTGCATGTGAACCGCTTGATCCGGGTTAGCTATGGTCCGTTTCGTTTGAACGAATTGGCCGCCGGAGCAGTGGAAGAAGTGAAGCCCAAGGTCATGCGTGACCAATTGGGAATGGAATTGCCCACCGGCCATGCAGAAGCCAAGCCAAAGCCAACCCGCGCTAAATTCCGCAAAAAGCCCAAGCAGTCGAGCGCAGCTCGCGGGCCAAAGCGCTAGGCTTGATCTTCTTCGCTGCCTTCTGGCGCAATCATATGCGCCTCAAACAGCTTGGTTTGCAGCATAAAGACGACAAAAAGGAACGCAGGTAAGGCGAAGGTCTCGAATGTGACCCAGAATTCTGTCGTCTGGGTCCGCCAAACGATCTCATTGGCCACGGCCATTGCCGCAAAAGTCGCGGTCAGGCGTTTGGTCAGGATCATCCAGCCCTCACGCCGCATGGGCATCATCTCACCCATGACATACTCCAGCCAGCTACGTCTTAGCGCCAGACCAATCCCAAGCATCACAGCAAAGAATGCATAGACGATGGTGGTTTTCATCTTAAAGAACCGCTCATCATCAAACCAAACCGTCAGGCCACCAAAGACAACCACAAGAATGGCCGTGAAAATCTGCATACGGCTGAGTTTTCCGGTCAGCACCCAAAGCGCCGCAATCGAGGCAAGCAGCAACGGAATAAATCCGGCGGTCACGACGATGAACCCGTCAAATTCGCGCCCGGCGATCATGTAAGTCTGATCTTTCAGCTTAAGATAAGCGATGAAGAAGAGAATGGGCGGGCCAAGCTCCAACGCCATTTTCAAGATCGGGTTGATCGGGGGTCTTTCGCTCATATCTGCCTCTTGGCCTTATCCACCCATCTCAACTATCACCGCGCCCGCTGCAATCAACCCCATAAGCACCAATCGGCGCGGGCCAACACGCTCGCCCAGCATCAGCCAGCCGATAAGTGCCGCAAAGACGGTCGAAGTTTCGCGCAGAACGGCCGCCTGCCCCACATGATCCAGCCGCGTGGCCAACATGATCGAGCCAAAGCTGGCCACCGCCACAATCGCACCGATAAGGCCGCGCAAGGCCAAGGGCCCGGGGGCTGGCGGATTGGATTGTCGGCGATAGGCATAAAGCGCAACGCCAGGCATCGTCAGCCCATCCAAAAAGAAAAACCAAGCCAGAAAAGTAAACGGATCGGCAGTGGCGCGGATCCCATAGGCGTCGAATGTGGTGTAGCTGGCAACGAATACCCCAGTCAGCACCGCCAGCCAAAGCGCCGGAACCAATGTCTCGCGCGCGACGGTGATCGTGCGCAAATTGTAGATGGCGAGGCCATAAATACCGCTTAGCAAAACAGCCACGCCCAGCCATTGCACCCCGGTAAAGCGCTCGCCAAAAAGCGCCCATGCGCCAATTACCGCAAAAAGCGGCGCGGTGCCGCGCATGACGGGATAGACAACCGTGTAGGCCCCGCGCTGATAACTCGAGATTTGCGCCGCCTTATAGCCGATATGGATGACCATCATCACGGCGAAGATCGGCCACATATGCGGCTCGGGCCATGGCACCACAAACAGCGCAAAGGGCGCGGCCATCAGCCCATAAGTTGCGTCAATAACGCCGCGCGATAGCAACGGATCATGCCGCCCCTTCTGCAACGCCCCAAAGACGGCGTGCAAAACCGCCGCCAGTAACGCAAGAAACGTTGCAAGACTTGCCCCGGCCGGCGTTCCGGCGAGCGAGACAAGCCAATCGCTCATTCAGCCGCGCTTGGGCGATAGGTGATGTGCGCCTCGGCCCCGGTTAAATGACGGATCGGATCAAGCGTATTGACCGTCACAGCCGGTGAGATAATCGGGCCAAGCGGAACGCCGTCTGGCGCCAATAGATCGAGGGTCAGAGTGCCCGTTGGATTTGGCAGATCGTGGAGGACGTCCAACAGCGCCTGCTTTGAGCTTTCGGGGAAAATCTCCTCGGGCAGTGCCGCTATACCGCTTTCCACCATCTCGACATGTGCCGCGATTTGCGGCTCAACCGGCCCAACGTCGCTCAGAAGAGTGGTTGCCAATGGCATCAATGCATAGCTCTCAAACAACCCATTACTGGTGACGGCCAAATGCAGATTATGAAGCGTCGCCAGCTCTGGCCGCAGCGGTTGGACATCCTCAAGATGCAGCCGCGCCGAAAGCGCGTTGTCCCCGGGGAAATCCACATCAAAACGGTCGAGCATCACGGCCCCATCCAAATGGGTCACAAGAATATCGACGGAAATACCCTCATGCGCCCGCGCCTGCGCTTCAAAAGCGTAGTCGAAACTTGCCATGCCCGTTTCTGCGACAGGATAGAGCCCACGAATTGAGATCTCGGCCCGGTCGAGCAGCGATTGAGAAACCAGAAGCGCTTCCAGCCCGGTAAGCTCCCACCTGATTTCATCCATAAGAATGCGCATTCTGGGCAGCCTGAATTCCGCATTCCGGACCACACACCGCCCCTCTTCCGCGGTGGGGCCTCCGCTGCTAGGGTCAAGCTCGGCAAGCGCCGTCATCATGCCCCAACTGACCGCGCAACTTTCGCTGGTCATCTCAGCTTGCAGCGGTGTTGCAATGAGCAAGGCGGCAACAATTGGCAGGAATGTATGTTTCATAAAATCACCTAAAATCAGTGGGTTTTGGAAAATACTTAATCTGCTCCCGTTAGCGCTTTGGCAAAATCCTCTGGGTCAAACGGAGCAAGGTCGTCGATCTGTTCACCAACACCAATCGCATGGATCGGCAGACCGAATTTATCGGCCAGAGCCACCAAAACGCCGCCCTTTGCCGTGCCATCCAGCTTGGTCATCACAAGGCCCGACACATCGGCCAGCTTTTGAAAAATCTCAACTTGGCTAAGGGCATTTTGGCCCGTCGTGGCGTCCAGAACCAACAACGTGTTATGCGGCGCGTCTGGGTCTTTCTTGCGGATCACCCGAACGATCTTGGCCAGTTCTTCCATCAAATCAGCCCGGTTTTGCAAACGCCCTGCCGTGTCGATCATCAAAAGATCAGCGCCATCCGCTTCGGCCTTGCCCATCGCATCAAAGGCCAACGCCGCCGGGTCCGAGCCTTCGGGCGCCGTCAAAACCGGAACGCCTGCACGGTCGCCCCAGACCTGAAGCTGCTCAACCGCAGCGGCCCGAAACGTGTCGCCCGCCGCAATCACAACGGATTTTCCAGCTGCTTTGAACTGGCTGGCAAGCTTGCCAATTGTCGTGGTTTTTCCCGATCCATTGACTCCGACAACCAACACAACCTGCGGCTTTTTCGGGTAAAGAGGCAAGGGCCGGGCCACAGGCTCCATCACGCGGGTAATTTCCTGCGTTAACAGGTCTTTGATATCGGCCGCAGTCATCATCCGGCCAAACCGGCCTTCAGCCATATTCGCAGTCACACGCATGGCCGTCTCAACACCCATATCTGCGGTGATCAGCAATTCTTCCAGCTCTTCCAGCATGTCATCATCCAGCGCCCGACGCGGTGCGGCGGACCGGCCAAGAACACGGCCAATCAAGCCGGGCTTGGCAACAGGCTCTGGTGCCGGTTTGGGGGCAGACATCGGGGCTGGATCTGACGCAGGGGCCGGCGCAGGCGCGGGCTCGACTGTCGGCTCAGGTGGCAGCTCCGGCTCGGGTTCTGGTTCAACCGCGACCGGTGCAGGCTCCAGCGCCTCCTCTTCCGGCGTCTCAACTGCGCCCTCTTCAATAATCGCATCCAGCCCCTCATCAATCTTTGATGAGGATTTGAACATCCGATCTTTCAGCTTTTTGAAAAATGACATCGGGGCCCCTGCCTTAAACGATCACCTTCCTTCACCTAATACGGCAAAGAACAAGAAGGAAGGCCCCCAAAAGCATTTGCCCTTCCTGCACCATACGCCGCAGATCAGGAAAACGGCGCCCCACAGCACAGACCAAAGCCCAGCGCGCGGGCCACCGCGCACATTTTAACAACGCCCGATCCGGCTCAGACCTCGTCGGGGAAGTGTTCCATCACCAACCGGATCGGATTGGGCGCGGCTTGGCCCAGTCCGCAGATCGAGGCATCGCCCATCGCCACGCATAGCTCTTCCAAGAGGTCCTGATCCCACGCCTCGGCCTGCATCAGCTTCACGGCTTTCTCACAGCCCACCCGGCACGGCGTACATTGCCCGCAACTTTCATCTTCAAAAAAGCGCAACATATTCAGCGCTGCATCGCGCGCCTTATCGTGATCGGACAAGACCACAACAGCGGCCGATCCAATAAAGGTACCCAAAGGCTGCAGCGTGTCGAAATCAAGCGGCACATCATTTATCGTCGCAGGCAAAATGCCCGAGGACGGCCCGCCCGGCTGATAGGCTTTAAAAACATGCCCGGCCGCCATGCCGCCAGCGGCTTCGATTACGTCCGTGATTGTTGATCCGGCAGGCAGCAAATAGACCCCTGGCGCGGCAACGCGGCCTGAGACTGAATAGCTTCTCAGGCCCTTGCGGCCATTTTTCTCAACGCCGGACAGGATCTCAGCCCCTTCCCGGTAAACCCGCGCAACCCAGTGCAATGTCTCGACATTATGAACCAATGTGGGGCGGCCATGAATACCAACAGCGGCCACAAAAGGTGGGCGATGGCGCGGCAAGCCGCGTTTGCCTTCAATGGACTCAATCATCGCGCTTTCTTCACCGCAAATATACGCGCCCGCGCCGCGGCGCAGGTCGATATACCCCGGGGCAACAATGCCGGCCACCTCAAGCGCTGCAATCTCGCGGCGCAATATTTCTAAAACGGCAGGATATTCATCGCGCATATAGATAAAGCAGGTTTCGGCCTCGACGGCCCAGGCTGCGATCAGCATGCCTTCCAGCATCAGATGCGGCACGCGCTCAAGATAGTAGCGGTCTTTAAAGGTTCCGGGTTCGCCCTCGTCGCCATTTACGGCCAGATAACGTGGGCCTGCATTCATCCGCACAAACCCCCATTTCTTGCCAGACGGAAACCCTGCCCCGCCCAAACCGCGCAAGCCAGAGGCCAAAACCTCATCCTGAACGGTTTCCCAATCGCCGCTGGCACGCAGTTCGGCAAGTTTGGCATAGCCGCCTTCAGCCTGATACGCGGCAAGGTCCTGATATGTCGGCAGATGGACATGGGTATCGCCCGCTGCAATTGCGGCCCGCACCAGTTCAGGGGTCGCATTGTCGATATGGTTGTGGCCCAGTTCCAAGACCGGCGCGGTATCGCAGCGGCCCATGCATGGTGCGCGCACCACCCGAACCTCTGCCGGATCCAGCCCGTCTTCCAGCGCTTTTTGCAACGTGTCAGCGCCTGCAAGCTCACAAGAAAGAGAATCGCAAACCCGAATAGTCAGCGCCGGAGGGGGCGTTTCCCCCTCTTTGACCACATCGAAATGGGCATAAAAGCTGGCAACCTCAAAGATCTCTGCCTGCCCCACGCGCAGCATTTCCGCCAAAGCACGGATATGGGCGGCGCCAAGACAACCATATTGATCCTGAATAAGGTGCAAATATTCGATCAGCAAATCACGGCGATAGGGTGCCGCGCCCAGCAGGGCTTCAACGTCGGCCAGCGCCTGATCATCCACCTGTCGGCCTTTGGGCGTGTGACGCCCTTTGCCTTTACCAGATTTCCAGACACCTTTTTTCTCGTCGAGCGCCATCGCTAAGCCCTTTGTGTTTTCCCGTTCCTCTTCATAGACCGAGATTTTCCATCGCGTCCCCCGAAACCGACATCAATTTGCCCTATTGCGCAAAGAGATTATCGTGCAAACATCCCGATCCGCAGCGTATGGGCACGAAAGGAAACACTGCCATGCATATCGCCCGCTATGCCATCGCCTCTGGCGTGCCACTGGTTTTATTGTTGGCCGGAGCGCTTTTTGGTGGGGTTTGGGCGGGGCTTGGCCTGTTATGGCTGACCTGCGTGGCCGCATCGCTTGACCATCTTCTGACGCCTCCGGTTGGCGGTGAGGATCCCAGCCCTTCTGCAGATCAACTATCTGTTTTACTGGGCGCCGGGCATATTTTGCTGCTATTGGCAGCCGCGTGGAGCTTTGGCCTGCCTGATCGCAGCTGGGCCGCGCATTTGCTGCTGTTCTTAGGCATTGCGTCCTTTCTGGGCCAAGTCAGCCACCCGAATGCCCATGAGCTGATCCACCGGACCCCACGCGCGCTGCGCCGCTTGGGCCTCGCGGTTTATAGCTCGATGCTGTTTGGCCATCATGTCTCGGCGCACCGGCTGGTGCATCATGCGCATGTCGGCACCGAGAAAGACCCAAATACCCCTGAAATGGGCGAAAGCTTCTGGACCTACCTGCCGCGGGCTTGGATTGGCAGCTACCGCGCGGGCCTTGCTGAGGAACGCCGCCGCGCCAAGCCGGGCCGTCTCAATCCTTACATTCTCTACGCAGCCTATGGGGCTGCCAGCCTTATCTTCGCGCTGCTTCTGGGTGGAATGGCCGGAATGATCGGCATTCTTCTGCTCTGTGCTGCGGCCCATATTCAAATTCTGGGGTCAGATTACATCCAGCATTACGGGCTGCGCCGGCTCAATTTGCCAAATGGCCGGGTCGAGCCTGTCGCCCCCCATCACAGCTGGAACGCACCGCGCTGGTTTACGTCCTTTTTGATGATCAACGCCCCGTCGCATTCAGATCATCATATGCATCCAGACATCCCATATGACGCGCTGACCATTCCCGATGGCGCGCCGATCCTGCCTTACTCGATGCCAATAATGGCCGTGATCGCGACCATGCCGCGTCACTGGCACAGGATCATGGACAAACGTGCAGAAAAAGTAATGGAACGCGCCCGCGCCGCCCTGCCTGCCGAAGAGACCTGACATTGGCGATTATCGGTCGCGCGGCTTGACCTTTGGGGCAAGCTGCGCGACCGGTCGGTTGGGCCGCAGGCCCAAGCGAAATCCGTTTAGAACAGGCTGCCTTGATCGGGCCCGTCCGGTTTCTTGCGCGCAGATTTCTTTGGCGGTTGTTTCTTCATCGGCGGCGCGTCTGATGCTGCGCCACCCGTCCGGACGTCAAGACGGCCATCGGAAAACTCGATTTCCAACATCTCTGCCGCGGCCGCCTCGGCCTGATGTGTCACCAGAGCGCCGCCAGAGCGCACCACCGCATATCCGCGCCGCAGCGTCTCTTGATACCCCAAGGTCTGGCGCATTCGCTCCAGCCCCACAAGCCGCGCGGATTTTGACGCAAAATCCGCCTGTCCCGCCCGCGACAACTGCGCGGAAAGATCCGCAAACCGGGCGCGGCGATCGGCAAGACGCGCCGTCAGGCGCTCAGCAGAGAGCCTTGTTTCAAGGGCGCGAAGGGCACGCCCCTTTTCCTCGAGCCGGGCGGTTAAGCGTGCAGGCGACAAACCAGCTTCGGCCCGGCCAAGGTCCAGACGCCGCCGCGCGACAAGACGGTCAAGCCCCGGGCGCAGCTCTGCTGCAACGCGGCCCAGCTCAACCCGGCGCTTTTGCGTAGCGTTTTGCAGGCCCGGCTTTAAACGCCCGGACGCCAAATCAAGACGCTGACGCGCGCCTTCCACCAAAACTTCGGGCCGGGGCAGCCCGCGCGCCAAATCGCCCAACCTTTGCCGGCGCTGCGTCACCGCAAGCCCGGCTGCCCGCGATGCCCGTGCGCCCTGATCTGTAACCCAATTCAAAAGGTCGAGCCGCACCGGCACCGCCATTTCAGCGGCAGCCGTCGGCGTTGGCGCACGCCGATCTGACACATAATCGATCAGTGTCGTATCGGTTTCATGCCCAACAGCCGAAATCAGCGGGATCTGGCTGTCTGCGGCCGCCCGCACCACGTCCTCTTCGTTAAAGCCCCAGAGGTCTTCCAGTGATCCGCCGCCCCGCGCCACGATCAAAAGATCAGGCCGCGGCAAACGCCCGGCGGGCAGCGCATTGAAACCCCTGATGGCATTGGCAACTTCGGGCGCGCAGCGCTCGCCCTGCACCGCAACCGGCCAGATCAGAACTTTGCGCGGAAACCTGTCCCGCAACCGATGCAAAATATCGCGAATGACAGCGCCGGAGGGCGAGGTCACCACCCCAATCACCTCGGGCAGAAAGGGCAAAGCCTTTTTGCGATCTTCAGCAAAAAGCCCCTCAGCCGCCAGCGCCGCTTTGCGCTTTTCCAGCATCGCCATCAGCGCGCCAGCACCGGCCGGGCGCAGCTCATCTATGACCATCTGGTATTTCGATTGGCCGGGAAAGGTCGTCAGGCGACCCGTCGCGACAACCTCCATGCCTTCTTCGGGCTGATGGGGCAGCTTTGCGGCTTTGCCCTTCCAGATCACCGAGGCCAGAACCGCGCGATCATCTTTCAGGTCGAGATAAATATGGCCCGAGCGCGGGCGCGACAGCCGCCCAATTTCACCGCGCACCCGCACATGAGAAAACGCGCCTTCAACGGTTTTCTTCACCGCCCCCGAGATCTCGGAAACCGAAAACTCCGGCGCATTGCCGGGCGCGTCATCATCTAGCAAATCATTCATTGCATTAGCCTATCTGAGCAGCGCACGCCCCGCCAGATCAATCAAACCCGTTGCTTGAACCATCACTACCGTTTGAGTCTCTACCGCTGCCAAATAGCCAGACATCGGGGATGTGCCCGTCCGCAGCTCGCCTGAATTTCAACGTCGCTGCCCCTCCGAGGACAGCAATCACAAGGAACAACAAAAACACCGCCCAGCTTCCATCAAAAGCCGATAGCCCTGCACCAATAAGGGCGACGACAATCCAGACACAAAGCCAAATAAGATTGCGCCGTTTCATTCTTGAGTAATCGGTGTTCAGTTCCTTGCTTTGCATACCACCCTCTACCTTGTACCTTATTCGACCATTCGCTATTGCACATGCCCATATCTATCAGGCGGGGATCGCGACGTGAATATATTGATTTTGGGCAGTGGCGGGCGTGAGCATGCCTTGGCTTGGGCGGTGTTGCAGAACCCAAAATGTGACAAGCTGATCGTCGCGCCGGGCAATGGCGGGATTGGTCAGATTGCGCAATGCGCTGCGATCGATGCGGAAGATGCCGGTCAGGTGCTGCAACTGGTCTCGGATGAAGCCATCGATTTTGTCATTGTCGGCCCCGAGGCTCCATTGGCAGCCGGGATCTCGGATGCGCTCCGCGATGCGGGCATCTTGACCTTTGGTCCATCAAAGGCCGCGGCCGAGTTGGAAGCCTCCAAAAGCTTCACCAAAATGATCTGCGACGCCTCGGGCGCGCCGACGGCGGGCTATGCGCGTTTTACAGAAGCGACCCCCGCCAAGGACTATATCCGCCAGCAAGGCGCGCCCATTGTTGTTAAGGCTGATGGGCTTGCCGAAGGTAAAGGCGTGATCGTCGCGATGGAAGAAGGCGAAGCGCTGGCGGCCATTGACGACATGTTTGGCGGCGCATTTGGCGGCGCGGGCGCTGAAGTTGTGATCGAGGAGTTCCTCGAAGGCGAAGAAGCCTCGTTCTTTATCCTTTCGGACGGCAAAACCGCCCTGCCTGTCGGCACCGCGCAAGACCATAAGCGCGCTTTTGATGGCGATGAAGGACCGAACACGGGCGGCATGGGCGCCTATAGCCCGGCCCCTGTGATGACCGATGCCATCGTTCAGAAAACGATGGATGAGATTATCAACCCGTCCTTGGCCGAAATGGCCAAACGCGGCACGCCGTTTCAGGGGGTTCTCTTTGCCGGTTTGATGATCAAAGACGGCCAGCCGAAGCTGATTGAATATAACGTGCGCTTTGGCGATCCCGAATGCCAATGCCTGATGCTGCGCCTTGGCGCGCAGGCACTTGACCTGATGCTGGCCTCGGCCGAAGGGCGTTTGGATGAGATTGCCGTCAATTGGGCCGATGATCATGCGTTGACGGTGGTTATGGCGGCAGAAGGATATCCAGGATCCTATAAAAAGGGCACTGAGATTAAGGGTCTGGACGCGTTGCCCGAGACCAGCTCCGAAATGTGTTTCCATGCAGGCACCAAGCGCGAGGATGGGAAATTTCTGGCCACCGGCGGGCGCGTGATTGCGCTGACAGCGCGCGGGACCTCGTTGAAAGAAGCGCATTCCAAAGCCTATGCGATGGTCGATGGCGTTGATTGGCCAGAAGGTTTTAATCGCACTGATATTGGCTGGCGTGCATTATAAACGTATCTTTTCGGGGAGTTTTCGCCAGCGAGGATAGACTTGCCCCAAATTGCCGATCTTACGCGGAAACGCATTTTTGAATTGCTCAATGCCCTTGTCATAGTGCTGGGGTGTTGCAGCATATCGTCCGCGCAACCGAGCGACCCCGATCTGAGCCACCCTAACGCTGACACACAGAACCGCGTGTTGTTTCTCGGTAATAGCTTCACCGGTCACATCGCGCGTTTTCTACCGCAAATGATGGCGGATGCCGGAATCCCCCGTGAAAACGCCTATTTCTACGCTGTCGGCGGCGCGCATTTGGACCAGTATGTCGACGCAGACGCTGCGATGGACCATATGCGCGATGGCATGTGGACCTATGTCGTGTTGCAGGAACAAAGCCAAAAGCCCGCGCTGACGGGTTTGCTCAACCAAGAGTTTCATTTGGCCGTCGATACGCTTGCGGCACGCAGCCGGCAAAGCGGTGCGCAGCCTGCTTTGTTTGTGACTTGGGGATATGAAAACGGATCACCAAGACATCCCGACCTGATGGGCGATTATCAGATGATGCAAGACCGGCTCACTGAAAACTACCAGATTGCCGCCACGCGATCGCAAAGCAGATTGGTTCCCGTTGGACCGGTCTTTGCAGAAATTTGGCGCGAGGATGCGGCGCTGGCCCGTCAGCTATATGCGGATGACGGCTCGCATCTTTCCTCTGCCGGCGCTTTTGTCGCCAGCCTTATCGTTTTTCGTTTTCTTTTCGACACGTCTGGGCAGGTTGATTTGCCAGAACAGACTCTCTCTCGGCTTGACCATGCTTTCATAGAAAGCCTGATTTCTCAGGTTAGGGGATAAGAGACGCGCCGCAAAACACAAGGACCGGTTCATCTCGACAAATGGTTGTGAAGAAACAAAGGCGTTCGCAGTCCCGCTAGAGATTGCAGTCCAATGCCGCCGCAAGATTTTCAGCGCTCCATGGGCCTAGATCTGCAGCGGTGATTTCAACGCCTTCAAGACGGGCAGCGATGAGGCGCGACCAGTTGGTGTCGGCCAAAATCATCTCGGGACCCGCACCGCAGTTTCGAATACCAGAGGAGAGATGCGCATCGCCGATCCGCGGCTGGGGCGGCCCCTGGATGCTTTGATGCTACTCGCGCCCGACCGGAAAAAGTATCAGTCACAAGGTCTTTGTGATAGCTTCCTTTCCAGAGGCACGGCTGATTGCAGTGGCACTTGGCGTCGCTCGCACCGGTCCGGGGAAAACCGCAGGCCTTTTTTAGAAGGAATTCCTGAGATGACCAAAGTTTTTTGCGGCCTGATAGCCGCAACTGTTGTGCTGTTCTTTCCTTTGCCAGGGGTCGCGCAAAATAGCGATGCGGCCGCCCTCCAAGAAGCAGAGAACACCGGGTATTGTGGTGAGTTACCGGTGCATTTTGCGTATTATGAGGAGGATGGGAGTTTGATGTTTTTCTGCTCCGGCCCTCTGATCGATCTAAACCCGTCCTCTGACGTTCCGTTTCAACCAGAAGGAACAGAAGGTCCGATCAACTCAGAAAGATGGCTGTCACAATAATTCGCGAGCGAGACCTTGTGGACGTGTCGGCTCGGAATCGTCGTCTTGCCCCCTTCTCGGGATAGACAGTGCCAAATTGCTAATGGTGCGTGGCGCGGCTGCGTTAGAGTGTGCAGGCCAGTGCGGCGGTCAGGTTTGACGGCGACCAGCCGCCCAGATCGAGCGCGCTCAGGGTCTGACCATCCAAGCGGGTGGCGATGAGGCGGGACCAATCCGCATTGGCGGTAATGATCTCGGGACCCGCGCCGCAATCGCGGATGCCGGAGGATATGAAATCCTCGCCAATGCGGTGATTGGTGAGGCCCCCGGCAGCGGCAACCTCTGTTAGGGTTTCGTTCTCATAACGCCAGACGCGCAGGGTACGCGCCAAATGGGGACGGTCGATATAGGCGATTTCTAGGGCGCCATCACCATCGAGATCGGCAACCCCGATAATCGCCAGCCAGCGGCGGGATTGGCCGATATAGGGCGTTGTGGCATCAAGCACCAAATCGCTGCCCGTCCAACGGTACACCGCGACCTGAGCGCCTTGTCCGGCGCGGCTGCGTGTGGTGATGACCTCATTCACGCCATCGCCATCCAGATCAACAAGGCGCGGCGCGATGTCTTCGAAAACATGGGCCGGGTCCAGCTCAAGCATATGTCCGCAAAGCCCGGCATTGCCCATCGCATTGACCCATAGCGTGGCCGGTTCGTGTTGGCGGCCCAAAACGTAATGCTGATAGCGGGTGGTCGCGTCATTATACCATGCGCGGCTCACCGGGCCGGAACCGGCCCCTGTGACCACGCTGGCAGGGTAATCCGTGACCGACGCAGGATCGACGGTGCAGGCCGCAGCAGGTGCGGCGCAGAGGGCCAGAAAGAATGCCAGCCCCCGCAGCATTAGATTTGCTTTTCGGGCATACGGACGATCAGGCCGTCCATATCATCCGTGACTTTTAGCTGGCAGGTCAGGCGCGAGTTTTCATCGGGCTGATAGGCAAATTCCAGCATATCCTCTTCCATCGGATCGATGGTCGGCAACTTGTCTTTCCACGACGCATCCACATGCACGTGGCAGGTCGAGCAAGCGCAGGCGCCGCCGCAATCAGCCTCGATCCCCGGAATATTATTGTCACGGGCGCCTTCCATAACGGTCAGCCCAGCAGCGACATCCACAACATGTTCGGTGCCGCCAAATTCGATATAGGTAATTTTTGCCATTGTTGGCCGATCCTCGTCATATATCTCGCAAGACTAGGTAGCGGTCCGGCAGGCCTGACACCAGTGCGAAATTGCAAATTTCAAAGCGGTATTGGCCGTTTGCTACAATTGTGATCCTGCGTGTGCTTGGCCGGATGCTCCGGCATGCGGTCCTAAGATGCATGATGGGGCGAGTTTGCCTCTTAAACGTCAAGGGAAGAGGCCGCGGCCCGTGTTTGCCGTGCAAGGTCAGGCATGTCGTGTCCAGCAAGGGCACTTGGGTTGGCGCGGGCCCGATGGATGAGCTGACGAAATTGCGGTGCGAGGCAATCCATTGCGGTTGCGGGTTCCCTATTACAATTATTTGTTCTATATTTGTTCTCATTATGGAACCCAATATCCGCCCCCCTGACTGGCCACGCCCGCCCGTGGCTCTGCCCCACCAGATGCTGGATCTGCCGCCCATGAATGCGCGGGTGACGGTGGCGGGGCTGGTGTTGGTACGTCAACGCCCCGGCACGGCTAAGGGCGTGATTTTCCTCACGCTTGAGGATGAGACGGGCGTGTGCAACGTCGTGGTCTGGCGCAAAATCTATGAACGGTTTCGCCGGGCTGTTGTTGGCGGGCGGCTATTGCGCGTCACAGGCCGGGTGCAGCGCGATCATGGCGTCACGCATGTGATTGCCGATGAGGTCGAGGATATCTCGGACATGCTGGATCTGCTATTGCACCGCGCCGAGGATCAGGCCGATCCGCAACAGACCGCCGGAAATCGCGATTAATCCATGCCAATGCTTTTCGCAGCTGCAAAAGACGCGTAAGTTGCGCGCAAACGCCCCCGAAGGGGCAAAATGAGCAGAGCAACAGGCGACATGACAGCCAAATGGATCTTCGCGGCAGGGTTAATGGCAATGACTGGTTGCGTCTCAAGCGGGGCGGGGCTGAGCCATCTTGTCGATCGCGACGGCGCAATTGTCACGCGCGGCGAAGGCCCTGACGATGCGCGCCCCGAAGCATGCTATGCGCAGGATGTAACCCCGGCCACCATTGAAACCGTGACCGAACAGGTGATGATCCAACCCCCTCAGATCGGCGCAGATGGCACCGTGCGCGCGCCAGCCATTTTCCGTACCGAGACGCGCCAGGCAATTGTTCAGGAACGCCGCGAGATCTGGTTTGAAACGCCCTGCGAGGCCGAAACCAACCCCGATTTCATCGCGGCCCTGCAACGCGCCCTTGGTGCGCGGGGTGTCTATTCGGGCCCTATTACCGGGCAGATGGATATGCGCACCCGCCGCGCCGTACGGGTTTTTCAGGAACCGCAGGGGCTCAACAGCGGTGTTCTCTCGCTGGCAGCCGCCCGTATTCTTGGCCTCGCGGTTTGGGACCCTGACGCCGCCGGCATCCGCGACGACGCAATCTGATACCCCTCCAACCCCGAAAAAATCAGACGGCGCCCAACGGGCCGCCGCCTGTCTCGGCGCGTGCCGAGCGGTTCCGGAAAATCGTTCCTTGCAATCGCCTTGTCACTATGTGCATTTATAAAACAATATCATGCGTGATCCCTTTGGCCGTAAATCAGAGGGGCCACGTTTTGAAAGATAGGGATCGGGGCAAATGGCACATTTGAATTCATTCGCAAGACAATCCCTGCGAACCCACATTTCCGGAGATCGCTGCATAAAACCGCTTTCGGTTTTTGACCCTGTCACCGCACGGATGGCCGAAGATCACGGCGCTGATGCAATGATGTTAGCAGGCTCAGTCGCGTCAATGGTTCACTTGGGCGATCCAGACCTGATGACGCTGGCATTACCAGAGCTTGGCTGCTTGTCCGGCCGCATTGCGCGTGCCGCAAATATTCCGCTGATTGTCGATGCCGATCATGGTTTTGGCAATGCACTGAATGTCCGGCGCACCGTGATGGAGCTTGAGCGTGAGGGCGTTTCGGCCCTGACAATTGAAGATACTGAACTGCCCACCGCCTTTGGAAATGACATCACGCCACGGCTGATCCCTAAAGACGAGGCCGTGGGCAAAATGCACGCCGCACTGGCCGCGCGCAGTGACCCCGGCATGATCATCATTGGACGCACCGGGGCGACGGGGCTCGGCGACATCGCTGACACGATTGACCGGCTGCAAGCCTATGAGGCGGCGGGCGTCGATATGGTGTTTATCCGCGCCGTCAAAACGGCAGGCGAGTTGAACGAAATATCGGACGCAATGCACGTGCCCATTATGCTAAGCCCGTCAAACCCTGACCTGCGCGATCTTGATTTATTAAGCAAAACCAAAGTGCGGATCGTTCTTGCGGGTCATCGCCCCATCATGGCGGCCTACCGCGCAGCATCCGATGCGATGGCCTCAGATATGAGTGACGCCGACGCGCCCGACAGCCTGCCAAAGGAAAAATTGCGGGCCTATACAAAAAAAGATCAGTTCGACGCGATGGCCCAATCCTATCTGACCCCAAAGCCTGATGTGACTTAGGCCATTGGCCAGCTTACACTCGGAAAAACGCGTGAGGAGGACGCGGGATGCCCCAAGACATCACAAACATGCGCGACGGCGCAAAGACCGCTCCCTTTGACACCACAAAGCTGGATCAGCTTATGGACACGGCCGGGCTGGACCTTGTGATCGCATCAAGCAAGCACAACGTACAGTATCTTTTGGGCGGCCACCGATCCTCGTTCTTTCACTTTATGGATGCCGTCGGCACCAGCCGCTATCTCCCTCTTTTCATCAATCCCAAAGGCCGACCCGATCTGGCAGCCTATATCGGTCATAAACTGGAAAGCAGTGATCATGACGCCCACCCGTTTTGGGTGCCGTTTTGTTCAACCACTGCCTTTGGCGTTGCCGATGCGGTGGCTGGCGCCGTGGCTCATGTCAAAGATCAGGGCGTCGAGCCGCGCTGCATCGGCACCGAAGAGGCTTTCTTACCATTTGAAGCACATCGCGCCCTTTGCGCGGCTTTTCCAGCGGCTGAATTTAGCGATGCTCTTTTCCCGCTTGAACGCTTGCGGGCCGTCAAAACAGATTGGGAAATTGAGCAACTGACCCAAGCCTCAGAACGAGTACTGGCCGCAATGTTAGCGACCTTTGAGCGGACCCAAGCCGGGATGACCAAGGCCGAAATTATTGAAATTCTGCGCTTTGAAGAGGTAAAGCGTGGATTGACATATGAATATTGCTGGCTGTCCTTCGGGCCAAACCTGAACCGCGTTGCGACGGATCAAAGGTTGGAAGACGGCGCTGCCATCTCCATCGATTCTGGTGCAAATTTTGCAGGCTATGTAGGGGATCTGGCGCGAATGGCCATTTCGGGCACGCCAGATAGCGAACACATCCGGCTGTTGGACCAGATTGAAACCATCCAAAACGCTGCGTTTGACAAGATCGCGCCTGGCAGCACCGGCCGAGACATTCACAGCGCGGCTGAGGCGGCCCGCAGCAAATCCTCGATACACGAGCATTCGCATTTTGTGGCGCATGGGATGGGCTTGATCAGCCATGAAGCCCCGCGCCTGACAAGCGACGGGCCCATTCGCTATGACGGGTATGACGCCGATAACCCGCTGGAACCGGGTATGGTAATCTCGGTTGAAACGACGGCGGCCGACCCTAGCCGCGGCGCGGTCAAATTAGAGGACGCACTTCTGATCACGGATGCGGGGTTTCGGTTTCTTGGCGAAGGGGCGCGAGGCTGGAACCGCGTAGGAGGCAACCGATGACCCATGCTGGTGCCTTCGCCTCGGCTGCGTGTCTGACGCGGTTTTCTGAAGCAGTTTTTGCAGATTGCGGGCTTGCGCAAGCCCATTGCCAGATCATCGCGAAAGACCTGGTCAAAGCCAATCTCAGGGGTGTCGACTCGCATGGGATTTCGCGAATACCGATGTATGTAGATCGCCTCGGCCGAGGGCTGGCTAATGCTGCGCCAGATATCGAATTGGTGAACCTCGCCGGTGCTGTTTCACAAGTTGATGCAGATAACGCGATGGGATTCATCCCCGCACATATGGCGATGGATGAGGCATGCGATTTAGCGAAAACCGCCGGAATTGGTTTGGTTGGCGTCCATAATTCAACTCATTTCGGCATGGCCGCTCTTTATGTGTTGCAAGCTATCTCGCGCGGTTACGTCTCGATGGTCTTCACCAATTCGTCGCCCGCTATGCCTATGTGGGGCGGGCGCAGCACCTTTTTGGGCGCAAGCCCGATGGCGGCTGGGTTCCCTGCGGGGCAACACGCGCCATTTGTGATGGATATGGCGATGACGGTGATTGCGCGCGGCAAACTTCGCTTAGCAGCAGGGCGCGGAGAGCCGATTGCGGAGGGGCTGGCACTGGATGCTGACGGCAATCCGACAACAGACGCGGCCAAAGCCTTTGAAGGGGTTTGCCTGCCCTTTGGCGGGGTCAAAGGGTCTGTTCTGGGAACGATGGTCGATATGATGGCCGGTCTGCTCACGGGGGCCAATTTCGGCGGCGCGGTCAAACCCCTCTATCATGATCACAGCGCGCCTCAGAACGTGGGCCATGTGTTTTTGGCTATAAAACCCGATCTTTTCCTAAGCCTGACGGATTACGAGGCGCGCATGGATGAGTATTTTGAGCGCGTCAAAGCATTGCCCAAGGCCGCCGGCGTTAACGAGATATTGATGCCCGGCGAACCTGAAGCCCGGCGCGAGGCGGAGCGTCTGAAAAACGGTATTCCGCTGACCCAATCAATTTTGGAAGATCTCAATCAGGTTGCCCGAGACCGCGGGCTGCCTTTGCTGGTGCCGGACCTTTGACGATGCTTGTGCCGCTTTCTGCCCATATCGGATACCTTTTTGCCGACGCCCCTTTGGCAAAGCGTTTTGGTCTTGCAAAAGCCGCCTGGTTTGACGCGGTCGAACATCCCGCCCCTTTCGAACTGCCTGCCACCGAGTTGCGAAAGATCTTGGCAGGCGAAGGGTTGCGCCTGAGCCAAATCACGTCCGACCTTGGGCATCCCGGAGAAAAGGGCATCGCCGCCCTACCCGGCCGCGAGGCCGAGTTTCGGGAAGGCTTTAAGCGGGCATTGGATTACGCAGAAGAAGCGGGCGCGCATTTCGTTCACGCCATGGCGGGTGCGCCGCCCCTTCACGATCGCGGCGCGCGTGCCGAGGAGGCCTACCGGAGCAACATGGACGCGGCGCTGGCCCAATGCGCGGGCCGAAAACCCCGCCTATTGATTGAAACAATTAGTCATAGCGCCCTGCCCTTCTATCACCTGAACGCCTTCGACCAGAGGTTCAAAACGGCCCGCGAATTGCCCGGAATCCTCTGCTTGGTCGATAGCTACCATGCAGCAGCAAACGGCGAAGACATGGGCGCATTAATCAAAGACGCTGCGGGGCGTCTTGGTCACATTCACCTTGCCGATTTTCCCGGGCGCCATGAGCCCGGCAGTGGAAATCTGGATTTTGACGCAATTTTGCGCGCACTTGGCGCGGCCAATTACGACGGTGCAATCGGGTTCGAATATATCCCATCGCAGGGCACACATCTTGGTTGGCTGCCCAAGTTCCGCGCAAAGCGCGATGCCATTTTTCATCTCAGATAAGCTAGAGAGACACGCAAATGATGGCCACAATCAACCCCGCGACAGGTCAGGTAATTGGCAGTTACACGCTCCATTCTGCCACGGACATTGACGCCGCCTTGGCTGGCGCTGCGCAGGCGCAAGCAGATTGGAGTCAGGTCGCAATCCAAGACCGCGTTGTTTTATTGACCGGAATGTCGGGCGAGCTGCGCAAAGGGAAACCGGGCTTCGCAGAGTTGATAACCCAAGAGATGGGCAAACCCATCACAGAAGCGCTCGGCGAGATCGAAAAATCTGCGGTGACGTGCGAGTTTTATGCTAAGGCTGCGTCAAAATTTCTGGCGAATGAGGCTGTTGCGTCCAGTGCCACCGAAAGCGCCGTTTTTTTTGACCCGTTGGGTGTCGTCCATGCGATCATGCCGTGGAATTACTCGTTCTGGCAGGTCTTTCGTTTCATTGCTCCGGCCCTGGCGGCCGGAAATGGCGGCATTTTAAAACTTGCGGCCAATGTCTGCGGTTGCGCGTTAATCATTGCAAAAATCCTGGCCCGCCCCGGATGCCCGGACGGTTTGATGCGCAGCATAGTGATCGATGCGCCTGACATCGCCGGGATTATCGCCGATGACCGCATCCGATGCACGTCTGCCTTTTGGCGGCATCAAGAAATCCGGCGACTGGTGCGAGCTTGGCAGCTAGGGCATCCGCGAATTTACCAATATCAAAACTGTCTGGGTTGGACCGGCAGTTTAAAATGAGGCCCCCATGACAAAACCAGCAATACTCAGCCCTGCCACCCTGCCCGTAAATGATCGCGGAAATGGCGCGCGCACGATCCCGCTTGTCACTACGGACGTTGGATCAACGAGCATGATCAACGGGATAACCGAGTTTGACCCGCATGCAAAGATTGGCATGCACATGCACAATTGCGAAGAAAGCGTGATGATTTTGGAAGGGGACGCAATCGCGGAAATTGATGGCGAGCGCTATCAACTAAGCGCGGGCGACACGACGTGGATTCCGGCAAATGTACCGCATCGGTTCCTAAACGAAAGCGATGCCACGATGCGCATTTTCTGGATTTACGCCTCGATTGATGCAAACCGCACGATGATTGAAACCGGCGAGACCAAGACGATTGCGAAAGAACATCGCGACGCCATCCGCGTGAAATCGTGATCTAATCATCAGTGTCCATATCAGCCGCAACAAATAACTCGGCGCGCGCCTTTTGATCGCGCGCGCCGCTCAAATGCTCTTTCATCTTGGCTGCGGCAAGCCCCATGTCTTCCGCGTCGATCGCATCTAAAATGGCAAGGTGTTCCGCATTTTGGCCGCGCACTTGGTCGTGGATCAAGGTTTGGCGGTATTCAATCAGACGACGAAGTTGGTTGAGCTTTTGTACCGTGCCAAAGACAAATCTGTTGCCAGATAGTTTGGCCAACCCTTCATGAAAACCTGCGTTCGTTTCGACCAATTCTTGCGGCGTCAGGTCTTGCCAGCCGCCATCGCGGATCATCTCTTGGGTCCGCCTGAGCCCATCAAGCACGCCCCTATCCTGATGGAAGCCCTCGGCGGCTAATCCCCAAGGTTCTAACATTTGCCGTAACTCATAATTTTCGCGATATGCCTCAACGGAATCAATCAGCGCCGCAAACCGCCACCCACGGCCTTCATTTGGTTCAACCCAGCCCTCGGCCGACATGCGCGACAAGATCCGCCGCAACACAGGACGCGACACGCCATAGAGCTGCATCAGTTTGTTTTCACTTATTTTATCCGGCAAAAGCCGGGAAAGCCGGTCATCAGCGATCTTGAAATACAGCGCATCAACTGATGATGTGGCATCATCAAACGTCAATCCACCTGCACGAGTGTCTTTGACAAAATATCCCAAATTCGGCTCGCGTCTCAGAACGCCTTGCTCTTCCAAAACCGATAAAGCGGCCCGAATAGGCGGGCGGGACGTGCCAAGATGGTCGCGCAGGCTTTGCTCTGTAATATGGTGCCCAATCTCAAGCCCAGAGGTGCGGATATGGCTGAGAATTTTCTCAGCAAGGGATCGGTGGAAGTCATTCATACGACGTCAGTACCACGCGAATTACGCGATTTCGACTGCTTTGCGGCCGGAAGGTTTTGCCTTATCTGGTCCAATGCGCCACGTCCGGCATCGGCTGTTTGGACGCCGGATCGGGTTGCAATATGTCGATTTTTAATCCGGCGACTTCACGAAACCCGCGCCGCATCACAGAGAGTTCCGACGCGCGGTGATGCAGGGCCACCAGCTCAACCAAACCTCCCTTTGCATCCAGCGTAAAGAATTGCGTGAATCTATCGGCGTCTTTACCGCGATCAGGGACGGCCAAAAACTCGCCCAATGGGTGATGTGGCCGCAACGGAATGCGGCGCGCGCCGAAAAAGGTAGGAATGAAGAAAGCGTCAGGGCGTATGACAAGCATTGGCTGACGACCCGCATTGATCATGCCGTAACCGACAAGACAGGCAAGCCCCATCCCAAAGAAAGCAAGAGCGCGCAGCATCCTATCAACGCCGCCGCCAAAGACCAGCACAAACCCCACGCCGGTTAGCGCCGCCAGTACAATCGCAACGCCCATACCCATAACGATCGGGCCATCTGGTCGTTTAAACTCGGCATCTTGCATAGCTTCCTCGGAATTTGTTGTATTTAGAACAGCGCCAGCCCCGCGCCCACGACGGCAAGGGCCATTAAAGCCGCAATGGGAAGTAGCGTCAGCATGAAACCTGTTCCACGTGTCGCAGGATCCTTTACATATGCTCGCCAGTACATGGTTCGGCCAACAAGGTAGATTGCTCCGATTGGGGCAATCAGCCAGACGGGCCAATATTTGCCAGTAATCAATAGGACCGGCAAAAACGCGACTAAGCATTCCAGCGTGTTCATTTGCACCCGGTACATGCGTTCGAACCCGTCATGGCCGGTCATGGCGGGCGCTTTCAACCCACTGTCGCGGCGCTGCGCCCCAACGTTGTAACCAAAAAAGAGAAACTGAAAAACGGCCAGAAGCGCGATAAGTTCGATCATGGGCATGCGGGTTTACCTTACTGAATTTGGGAAAAAATGACGCCAGAAATCTGACCTTAACACATGGTGAACTGGCGGAAATGACTGACAAACGCAAGCAACCCTTGAGGCTAAGAAACACAACGGCTCTGACGCGGCGCGATCTCTTGGGGGCGGCATCGCGTTTACATCCGGGGGCTTCCATGCGGAACAAAATAGCGCGCGGCAACCCCGAAAATGACCGCCAACAGGGAGACCGGAATTCAGGTTTCCCAACTTTTTTGAACAGCTGGCGCGAATTGACAAATCCTGCGGGCATGGCTTAGCCATAGGTCATCCAGATAAGGAGAGTGCGACGTGATCAAGCGCAACGGCTAAGACCGCATTTCGCTGACAGATTTTAGGGGCGCAGGCTGTTCGCCTGCTACCCTCTTTGCTCATATCGCTTCTCGAAAGATCCAAAATGACTAACCTCACAGGAAAAATCTGCGTCGTAACTGGCGCGGCCCGCGGCATTGGCGCAGCAATTGCAACCCGATTTCGTGAAGATGGCGCACAGGTCATCGCGACGGATAAGAACAGCGCTGGCGTGAAACGCTTTGCTGAAAATCTGGGTTGTGGCTTCGCGACCTTGGATGTGCGCAACGAGGCGGATTGGAACGTTTTTGCCGAAACACATCCACAGATTGATGTGATGGTGAACAACGCAGGCGTCACCGGGTTTGAGGACGCCGCCCGCCCGCATGATCCCGAACATGCCAGCCTTGCCGATTGGCGTGCGGTCCATGCGGTCAACCTTGATGGAACGTTTCTGGGGTGCCGTTATGCGATTGGAGCGATGCGGGCCAAAGGTCTAGGGTCGATTATCAATATTTCGTCCCGCTCTGGTCTTGTAGGCGTTCCGGGGGCGTCGGCTTATGCCTCCTCTAAAGCTGCCATTCGCAATCACAGCAAGTCGGTAGCGCTCTATTGCGCTGAACAAGGTTTAGCGATCCGCTGCAATTCTCTGCATCCCGGCGCGATCCTGACCCCGATATGGGAGCCGATGATCGGGGATGGCCCGGACCGGGACGCGCGAATGGCCGACTTGGTACAAGATACCCCCCTGAAACGCTTTGGGCGCGCCAATGAGGTTGCGGCTCTGGTGGCCTTTCTGGCGTCTGATGAAGCTGCCTATATCACCGGCGCCGAACTGAGCATTGATGGCGGGTTGATGGCCGGAACGGCAGCGCGGCCCGGCTAAAACGAAAACCGCCCGGTCCATTTGCGGACCGGGCGGTTTCAATCTGTTTGTGGCGGGTTGGCATTACTCCTCGCCATCCTCATCAATAGGAAGGGCGACAAAGCGCGGCGTACCGTTCCGGCGGATCAGCAAAAGCACGCTTTTTTGTCCGGCTTCTTCGGCTTCAGCAACACGGGCGTTGAAATCCTCAAGCGAGGTGACGGGCAGCTGGCTGATCTCGGCGATGACATCGCCCGCCTGCAAACCGCGATCCGCCGCTTCGGACCCTTCAGTGACGTCCACGATATGCAAACCGCCTTCGACATCGCCCGCGTTCAGCTGCTCGCGCAACTCATCGGTCATTGGCGCAAGGCTGAGGCCCAGCATTTCTGAAAGCTCGGGCTCAGACTCGGGTGCCACAGTGTCAGGGAACGCCGTGCCCTGTTCGGTCTCGCGGCGCCCAAGTGTGACCAAAACCGTCTGCGTTTCGCCTTCTCGGAAGACAATCACACGGACCGTTTCACCAACACCACTTTGGCTGACGGTTTGAACAAGCATTCTGGTATCGGTAATTTCCACCCCGTCAAACGTGGTGATGACATCGCCCACTTCGATCCCGGCATCTGCGGCAGGACCCGGCGGCACGTCTGTTACAACGGCGCCCGACGTGATCTCAAGGTTGAACCCTTCTGCAATCTCAGGGGTCAAGTTCTGGATGCGAACACCCAGCCAACCGCGGCGGGTTTCGCCAAATTCCTGAAGCTGATCAACAACGTTTGTCACGACATTCGAGGACATCGAGAAGCCAATCCCGATCGAGCCGCCATTGGGGCTGAGGATTGCCGTATTTACACCGACAACTTCGCCTTGCATGTTAAAAAGCGGGCCACCCGAGTTGCCTCGGTTGATCGCAGCATCAGTCTGGATGAAATCGTCAAACGAGCCGGACAAGGACCGTTCGCGCGCGGATACAATCCCGGCCGAGACCGAGAAGCCCTGACCAAGCGGGTTCCCCACGGCCATAACCCAATCGCCAACACGCATCAGATCGCTATCGCCGAACGGCACAAAAGGCAGCGCCTCTTCTGGTTCAACTTTCAGCAGCGCGATATCGGTGTTGGGGTCGGTGCCGACGATGACCGCGGGCAGTTCAAAACCGCCGCGAAACTCGACCATGATCTCATCTGCGCTTTCGATGACGTGGTTATTGGTGACGATATAGCCGTCCTCGGAAATCACAAAACCCGAACCAAGCGCGTTCGGGCGGCTGGAGGGCGGCTGATTTGGGCCGCCATCACGGTCAAGAAAGTCATTGAAGAAATCCTCAAGCGGCGAGCCCGGAGGGACCGCAGGCCCGGGGCGGGTCCCGCTTGCAACGAGGCTGGTTGTGGTAATGTTGACGACGCTATCGCCAACTTCATCCACAAGATCCGCAAAACTAACGGGGCCGCCCACTTGGGCACGGCCCGGCAAGGCCTGCGAGATCAAAATGGCAAACGCCATCGCAAGGGTGAGGAAAAACGTAGTGGCCGGGATACCGGCGCTGCGGCTGCGTGTTGCAACGGCGGCCTTCGATCTAGGCATTGTGGTTTGGATGGTCACGAAAAACTTCCTCCTGGCAAACCATATTTGGGCTGTCCCTGCCCTCTGTATCCTACAAGATATTTGGCCGGGCGCGCTGTCAATCAAGCTATCAATTTTTCACTGCGGTCACATGGGCGTGATTTCGCCTCTTTCGCCGTCAAAAATTAGCACTCAACCTCCTGAAACAATGTCTTTTTTCATGCGTCCCGGCTGGACAAGACACCTGCCATGACAATCAGGGCTAATCCCAGACATGTGATCAAATCGGGCAGGTCGCCAAAGAAAACATAGCTCCAGACAACCGCAAAACCGACATATGCAAAATCAAAGGGGCCGATAATTGCGGGCGGGGCCATTTGATAAGCGACAGCCGCGCCGACGCTGCCAATTAGGATCGCAAGCGCCATCAGCGCCATAAGCCCCCAGTCCTGCCCTGTCATCGGCGCCCAACCTGCAGTGAGGAAGCTCTCGCCCTGCCCTGCAAAGAGCAGCCCCACGCCGCCCGCAACCAAGAAACTGACATTTAGCGACAAGGCCAAGGTCAGGGGATGATCCCCCCGACATTTCGTGCGCGTCAAAACCATGGCGCCCGCGTAAAACATCGCGGCCACAAGTGGAAGGAATGCATAGAAATTCAGATCGCCGCCACTTGGCCTTAAAATCACGACGACGCCGATAAACCCGAGGGCGACGGCGCTCCACCCAAGCGGGCCAACCTTATCGCCAGCAAAGACAAAGGCGAAAAGTGTGATGAATAGCGGGCCGGTATAGTAAATAGCGGCAGCGACGGACAGATCGATATGGGGCAACGCGGCATAGTAGCTAACCCACATCGCCACCAACATAACCGAGCGGATAACGGCCCATCCAGCGTTGCGCGGCCAAAGCGGTTTGCCTGCGATTGCCATGCCAACCGAAAGCACAGGCACCACCAGCGCGGCCCGCAGCAGGAATATCTGCCAAAGGCCCCAACCACCGCTGCTGTCCTTTATGAGAGCATCCCCCAACGACAGGGCAAAGACCGTGAAGACGATTGTGCCAATGGCGATGGGGATATTATCGGATTTCGTGGACACAGCTGACACCTTTTGGCCGACGCTTCTGGTAGACAGGCGTAAACAGAATGCGAGGGCCTGCCAATGACCGATCTTTCAACCTACCGCGCTAAATCTGGCGCGTTCATTCCTGTGTGGACATTGGAAATTCAAACTCTGCCCGAAGACACGGACCGATTGCTGGATGCTGTCATGAAGGTCTACGCGCTCAGTTATGGCCGATACGAGCGAAACGCATCAATCTCGGCCCTAGGCCGCGAGACAGCGCAGCCGATGGAAGGGTCTACAACCACGACGCATGTCGCCGGGTTTCAGGCGGGCGCGACAGAAACCTATCCGATGGTTGAACTCAAAATCTCTATCCCGCGGGATATTTCAATACTCGAGCGAGTGATGGACGCGTTGCACTATGCACATCACTACGAAGAGCCCGTGATTTTCCTGCGCGAAGATTGGGCCAGCCGGGCCGCATATGACCCCGAACGCGCGGATAATCCCAACCGCTGGTGGGCAAATGGCAAAGGATTGCCAGACCGGCTGGACTAAAGACCACCCCTATAAAAATCGGCCAACTACGCAATCCGTAGTCGATTGCTACGCCCGGCGCAGTATCTGCGCGGGCCTGCATGCCTGTATCTGATGTTTCATCAAAACCGGGCAGATCGACGAAGGACACCCCATGACAAAAATTGACTCACAATCCGTTTTCACGCCTCGCAAGGGGGCGAACACACCGCTTGTTGATTTCTGGATCGACGTGATGGCCCCGAAGTTTCTAACCTACCGGCATGTTCTTGTAGAAGGACTGACCCATCACAGTGACGCGGTGATGCCATCCCTGCCCCTACACGCAGGCGATCATGTGCTGGATGTTGGGTCTGGATTTGGTGACACGGCCCTTGCATTGGCCAAGCGCGTCGGGCCGATGGGACATGTTCTTGGCGTTGATTGCGTGCCCGGCTTTGTCGAATTGTCCAAGGCAGAGGCGGTAAAAAACGCAGCCGGCAACCTCAGCTTTCTTTGCGCTGACGCCGAAACGGATCTGCCGCAGGGGTCTTTCGACTATGTGTTTTCGCGGTTTGGAACCATGTTTTTTACAAACCCCGTGGCGGGTCTGCGCACTATGCGAAAGGCGTTGAAACCCGGCGGGCGTATGACCCATGTTGTGTGGCGCGCCCGCGATGACAACCCATTTCTTGCAGCGGCGCGGGATGTTTTGCTGTCCCACCTTCCCGCACCTGATGCCAATGCGCAAACCTGCGGGCCCGGCCCATTTTCGATGGCGGACAAAGATGTCACGCGCGCGCAGATGGTGGCGGCAGGTTTTGAGGATATTCGCTTCCACCGCATTGATGCTAAAGTTTTGGTCGGACGCGATGTCGAAGAAGCGATTGCCTTTCAGCTTGCCCTTGGGCCAGCCGGAGAGATTTTCAGAACGACAGGGGATGAAGCCGAACGCAAAAGAGGCAAGATCATTGCGGATCTTCGTACGCTCTTTCAGGCCATTCCCATGGCCGAGGACGGGATTTGGATGGAAAGCTCATCTTGGGTCATCCACGCGCGTGGATGAAAAGCGCGCTCTGACCGGCAAAGCTCTTTCTGGTGGCCCGCCACAAACCGTGCTTTCATGTGCGTCTGAATAGCAGGGTCTCGCACGTCGGTGCGGGGCCTAGTTTAAAAGGAGCGCTCATGCCCGAATTTGCCATTTATCCCAGCCTCAAAGGTAAAAGCGTGCTTGTGTCAGGCGGCGCACAGGGTATCGGGGCCGAGATTGTTGCAGCCTTCGCCGCACAGGGGGCAAAGGTTGGGTTTCTGGATCTTGATGAAGACGCAAGCGCCAAGATGGCCGATACCCATGACGGGGTCAGCTATGAGATTTGCGACCTTCGAGATGTGGAGGCGATGCAGGCAGCCTTAGCGCGGCTTATCGATCGTCTTGGTCCGGCCCATGTGCTGGTCAATAACGCAGCTCGCGATGATCGCCATGACTGGCAAGACGTCACGCCGGACTATTGGGACGAACGCCAAGGCACCAATTTGCGCCATATGTTTTTTGCCATCCAAGCGGTTGCACCAGGCATGATGGCCAATGGCGGTGGATCGATCATCAATATGGGCTCAAATTCGTGGTGGGAGGCCGGGGGCGGCTTTCCGGCCTATGCCACGGCCAAAGCGGCCGTGCATGGGCTGACCCGGACGATGGCACGGGATTTGGGCGATCATCGCATCCGGGTAAACACGGTTGTGCCGGGCTGGATCATGACTGAGCGTCAAAAGACCCTTTGGGCAACCCCGGAATCCTTGGACGCGCATCGTGCGCGGCAATGCCTGCCGGATTTAATTGACCCGGTTTACGTCGCGCGGATGGTGCTGTTTCTAGCCTCGGATGACGCGGCCATGTGCACGGCTTGTAATTATATGGTTGAAGCAGGCTCGATCTGACTGAAACGCGGCAAGCGTCGCCTTTTGGGCAATGCGTTGGTTAAATTACAGCGCGCTACCGCCAAAAATCTCAGCGATGATCAGCAGGCCAACCCCGCAAATCAGCGCAATAAACCCAACAGTGCGCAAGGTCTCATCACCCTCGCCCAGCATTCGGCGCATCAGATCCTTCATAAAGGAAGGGGCCAGCGCATAGGCCAGCCCCTCCAATATCAGTACCATTCCCAAACCATAAAGGAGGGTGGCAAGCATTTATTCAGCCACTTGAGGCACGCCGACACCGTTTGGATCAGCGAAGAAGTTGAAGAACGCACTGTCAGGCGACAAGACCATCGAGGAATTGCTGCCTTCCAAGGCCCGCTCATAGGCTGTCATAGACCGGTAGAATTCAAAGAATTCAGGATCAGCGCCAAAGGCCTCGGCAAAGATCCGGTTCCGTTCTGCATCAGCTTCACCGCGGGTGATTTCAGCCAAGCGGTTCGCATCCGAAACAAGTTCGACCACGGTCCGGTCGGCTTGCGCGCGAACACGCTGCGCGGCTTCTTCACCACGTGCCCGTTCGTCGGTGGCTTCCCGCTGACGTTCCGCTTCCATCCGTTCAAAGGTGGCGCGCAAGTTTTGCCCCGGCAGAGCGGTTTCGGTCAGACGCACGTCAAGAACATCCAGACCCAGCTGCAACGCACGCTCGCGGGCTTGCTCGGTGATCCGGTCCATCAAGGCGGCCCGTTCATTGGACAAGATCGTGTTGGATGTCACACCTTCAGAACCCAGAACTTCGCGAATTTGCGGGTTCAGGATATCTTCCAGCAGCGCTTCTGCAGCCCGCAATCCACCAACACCAACGGCAAGGCGGAATTGCTGGGTATCGACGATGCGGTAGCGTGCAAAGGCGTCGACGACCAGACGACGATCATCCGAGGGTGTCACCTCGATCGGCGTCGTATCCAGCGACAGAATACGGTCATCATAATACACCACGTCCTGAATGAACGGGAGTTTGAAGTGAAGGCCCGGTTCGTTGATCACCTGACGGATCTGACCAAATTGCAGCACCAGCGCACGCTGGCGTTCGTTCACTACAAAGATCGAGCTAAGCAGCAAAGCGATCAGGACGACGACGACGGGTATGATAAGTGTTGCGCGGCGCATCAGTTGGCCCCCCGTGTATTGTTGCGAAGCTCATTGAGCGGCAGGTAAGGCACAATGCCCCCAGACCCGGCGCCAGAGGCGTCCGTATCAAGGATGATTGTATCCATACCGCCCAGCACGCGCTCCATCGTTTCAAGGTAGAGACGCTGACGGGTCACTTCCGGGGCTTGTTGATATTCGCCCAAAACTGCAAGGAAGCGGCTGGCTTCACCTTCAGCTTCGTTCACGACAAGCGCGCGATAGCCTTCTGCCTGTTCCAAAAGCTGCGCCGCTTCACCGCGTGCACCCGCAAGAACTTGGTTGGCATAAGCATCCGCCTGACGTTCCAACCGGTCGCGTTCCTGCTCGGCGGCCTGAACGTCGCGGAAGGCGTCGATCACTTCGCTTGGCGGGTCAGCCCGGTCAAGGTTGAGACGAACAATGTTGATCCCGCTTTCATAGCTATCCAGCGTCATTTGGATCAGCGCCTCAACGTCAGAGGCAATAATCGCACGATCCCGGTTCAGGATCGGTGCCAGACGCGAGGCCGCGATGACCTCACGCATTGCCGATTCAGACACGGCGCGAACGGTGCCTTCTGGATCTGCAAGGTTGAAGACGTAAAGCTGTGGGTCGGAAATGTTCCAAACCACTTCAAAGTCGATATCAACGATGTTTTCATCGGTGGTCAGCATCAGACCAGTGTCACTGGACCCCGATTGTGCTGTCCCGATTGAAACCGTCCGGTTGGTCGTCACAGGCACGATGTCATAGGTGACAAGCGGCCAGGGCGCGATGTTCAGGCCCGGGTTTCCGACAGACGAAAACTCACCCAAGAACATTTCAACGGATTGTTCTTCAGGCCGCACGGTATAAACCGACGCGTAGGCCCAAAGGGCAACAGCCGCAAGGACACCAATAACGATGCTGCCCCGCCCAAATTGTGGGGGTTGGCCATCGCCATCTGATCCATTTGAGCTTCCGCCACCGCGACCGCCCATCAGAACACGCAGCTGTTCCTGGCCCTTTTTTACGATCTCATCAATTTCGGGGATGCTTTGCCCCTCGCCGGGCTTGCGTCCGCCGTTTCCACGATTGTCATCGCCCCCGCGATTGCCGCCACCAGAGCCGCCTCCGCCCCAAGGTCCGCCAGAATTACCAGCCATGTAAGCTCATTCCTTTATGCTACGTGGCGCGCACAGTTGCCCGCGCGCGCTCTCCCCTTGCTAATTGTGCTTAAAAGACGGGAAAATCAAGCCGTCCGGGTCGGTGTTTTCATCGTAACGAGTTCTTCGGACATGGTTGGGTGCACTGCAACGGTGCGATCGAAGTCCTCTTTGGTGGCTCCCATCTTCACGGCGATGCCTGCCATTTGGATCATTTCGCCTGCGTGTTCGCCCACAATATGCACGCCCAAAACCACGCGCGTGTCGGTTGCAACCACAAGCTTCATCAGCACTTTTTCTTCATGCCCCGCAAAAAGTGACTGCATGGGGCGGAACGAAGCCGAGTAGACTTCGATAGGGCCTTTTTCGCGCGCGTCCTCCTCGGACAGGCCAACTGTGCCCATCTCGGGTTGCGTGAAAACAGCTGAGGCGATGAGCTCGTGATCGGCGGTGCGGGGGGTGCCGCCAAAGACAGTGTCAGCAAAGGCATGGCCTTCGCGGATTGCAACGGGGGTCAGGTTCACCCGGTCCGTCACATCACCAACCGCATAGATCGAGGGGCTATTCGTCTGGCTATACTCATCGACAAGGATTTCGCCCTTGCGGCCAAGCGAAACGCCCGCCTCTTCCAGACCCAACCCAGTAGAATTGGGGTTTCGGCCAGTGGCATAAAGCACCTGATCCACGACAATCACATCGCCATTTTTGGCGGTGACCTGAATGCCGCCTGCAACTTTTTCCATCGAGGCAACGTCTTGGCCCACTTGCAGGTCAATCCCACGTTCACGCATGGCGTCAGCAACATGGCCGCGCGCCTCATCATCAAAACCGCGCAATACCTGCTCGCCGCGATAATATTGCGTGACCTTGGTGCCCAGCCCATGAAATATCCCGGCAAATTCGCACGCGATATAACCGCCGCCAACAACAAGGACGCGCTCGGGTTGGGCGTCTAGCTTGAATACCTCATTCGATGTGATGGCCAGATCTGATCCGGGGAACTCTGGAACAAAGGGCCAGCCGCCCGTCGCCACAAGGATATGTTTGGCGGTAAGGGTCTCGCCCGTCGACAAGGTGATTGTATGCGGGTCTTTGATAGTGGCACGGGCATCAAAGATTTGCGCGCCAGAGCTGCCAAGGTTGCGCCGATACGCTGCTTCAAGCCGGTCCAATTCAGCATCAAGCTTGCCGCGAAATTTTGTCCAGTCAAATCCGCGAATTTCTGCGTCCCATCCATATTGGGCTGCATCGTGCACTTGGCCGGGATATCCCGATGCATAAACCATGAGTTTTTTGGGCACGCATCCGCGGATCACGCAAGTTCCGCCCATGCGGTATTCTTCGGCTAAGCCGACTTTTGCGCCATGGGTTGCCGCGATCCGGCCGGCCCGAACGCCCCCTGATCCACCGCCGATGACAAAAAGATCAAAGTCGAAATCGCTCATTTGGCTATCCTTGCTAGACTAGGCTTACAGTTCGTTTGAACCTGCCTAAGTCACGCGAAAGAAAATTCCAAGCTGAGCTTGCGCACAAGTCTGTGTGTACGGTTGTGTACCGTCGACTTGTGATTATTCAGAGACGTCGACGAACAAGTTGTCAGTGTCGACGATATCAATCTGCTCACGTTCAACCGTGCCATTATTGATATCGCGGGTTTCAACAGACCCATCAGCATTGCCGATGACCACCACATCGCAGATATCCAAGAACAGACCGTTTTCCACAACACCGGGCACTTGGTTCAATACAAGGCTTAGCTGCTGCGCATTTGGGATATGGCGCAGATGCAGGTCGAGGATAAAGTTGCCCTCATCAGTGCGGAAGGGTTTGTCGTGATCCAAACGCAAGCTGGCGGTGTTTCCAAGAACGTCCAGATTGCCGAGCATTTCTTCGATAAGCGCTTTGGACGTTTGCCAACCAAAGGGAATAACTTCAACCGGCAAAGGGAAGGCCCCAAGCGTTTCCACCTGTTTGGTCACATCGGCAATCACAACCATCTGGTCAGATGCCGTCGCCACGATCTTTTCGTGCAGAAGCGCCCCGCCCCCGCCTTTGATCAGGTTGAGGTTGGGGTCATATTCATCCGCGCCATCAATGGTCAGATCCAGCCACTTGACCTCATCCAGGGTCGAGATTGGCACGCCCACTTGACGGGCCAATTCGGCCGTGCGGGTAGAAGTCGCTACGCCGGTCACCTTGATACCCTGATCACGGACAAGCTCGCCCAGGCAGCGCACCATCCAGGCTGCGGTAGATCCCGAGCCAAGTCCCAAGCGCATACCATCCTCGACATAATCCACGGCGCGTTTGGCGGCGACGAATTTGGCGATATCAATCGGGGAAAGCTCTGCGGTCATTGTGGGGTCATCCGAGGTTGTTTGCTGAGGGCCTCATACACTTACCGCAAACCTGATGCGAGAAAAAACCGGTCAAAACAGCGCTGTCATCACAGCATCAAGATGAATTTTGGGTAAAATGACCAGCATATTGCGCGCAGAGAAGGCTAATTCGACTCGCCGGTCAGTTGTAAGGTTTGATGTCCCGATGGTGCGCCCCGGCGCGAAGTCGAGCCCTTCGATTGGCCATTTAAGACCAGTAGAGCGCGCCGAAACAGGGCCCATAGGAAAAAGCGAGAACCGCGTATAGGGCGGCAATGTCAGCCCAAGGCGTGGCGGCGCGAGGAAAACCAGATCCTCAGCGCCAATCACAATAACAGACGGCCCGTTCTGGGTCATCAGACCATGCCAGACCGCCAATTCATGATCCGTTCGCCCGCCCGTAAAGCCCAAAGCCAAGATGCCCGGCGCATTGATCAGACGAAGCGCTTTTTCAAAATCGGTGCTATCTTGCTCTTTAAGGACAAAGAGGCGATCCTTTGGAATGCGGGCTGCGGCCTCTGGGGAAAGCGAATCGAAATCGCCTATCACGGCCTCGGGCATTGCCCCCTGCCATAGCGCGGCCTCTGCCCCACCATCTGCGGCCACAAGCGCCGGTGCGCGCTTTAAACAATTGGCAAGATCGGCGGCATTAAGCTCTCCCCCGCCTAAAAGTGTCACGAAAGTGTCAAATTCAATGTTTGATGAGGGATCTGGCAAAATATGGCCTTTTTTCTACGTTTAAATCACCGAATGGCCCAAATGCCGACGAGATTTAAGTGGAATAAATTTGTTACAGATTTTGACAAGATGGTAAATTCCGGGACGAACCCGACAGAGCAGAGAGTTTGACCATGAGTGATGAGAATAAAATTCTAACGGTCTCATATGGGACCTTCTCCTGTACCCTAGAAGGGTTCGAGGATCCATTTAATGCGATGACGGCAATTGCGGAGTATTTTCGGGATTTGGCGGCGGGCGACCGGTTCTTTGGGGCCGAACCTCCGACCCCGGACACTGAAATGCTTCACCGTATAACGGAAGACGCTATTCAGGCCCGCGTTGATGCGCGGATCATGGAAAGCGGGCTTTTGCTTCGTCCTTCGGCAACCGAAGCAGACCCGGCGCAAGATGCGCTGGATGTTGCGGATGTGACCGAAGCGGATGAAACGCCAGATGTCTCGCAAGATGCGGTTGCAGAAGACGCTGCACCTGTCGACATGATCGAAGAAGCCGAAGAAATTCATGACGAACGCCATGATGATCTGGAAGAGGCTGCCGAAGCTGTGACCCCAGAAAGCGCCGACGAGAGCGCAGAGGTCGAAGCCGCCGTAGAAGATGTTGTTGAAGACGTTGCTGAAGATATTGCCGAGGCAATTGAAGTGGCAACCGAAGACACGGTCGAAGCGGATATCGCCGACGACGTTGAACACACAGCCGAAGCAGTCGCTGAGGAGGTTGCGGATGCAATCGAAACAGCAGAAGCGGAAGCCGAAGAGTTCTTCGCAGAAACGTCTGAAGATCAAGACGACGGCGAAGAAGAAGATCAGACTGAAATTGATATCGCGGCGCTTGCTGCTCTGGCCGGAACGGGCGTTGCTGCGCTTGCCGCTACCAGTGCAGCCGCTGATGAGGCAGAAGACGAGGTTGCCGAAACAACTGCTGAGGATGCCGGCGAGGATACACTCTCGGCCGTTATGTCAGCCATGGCAGCCTTTGAAGATGACGCCGAAGAAGATGTCGAAGACGCACCAGAAGCAGTTCTAGAGGCCGCCGTAGAAGCGCCCGAGGCTGAAGATATTGCAGAAGTCATCGAAGAAGGCGTCGCCGAGATTGCAGACACCGCAGAAGCAGCGATCCCTGATCCTGACAGCCTGGCCGCTAAACTGGCCCGCATCCGCCGCGTTGTGCAAATGGAAGAAGACCAAGCTGAAGAGGAAGGCAACGATGCCGACCCTTTTATCGATGGTCCGACCTCTGAGGAAAGCGCCACACCTGCCCCGGCAGCTTCTGATGAAGAGGCCGAGACCGAAATCGACGCAACAACACAGGCACTTGTGGCAGGTTTAACCGCCGAAGCCGCAGCTCTTGGCGCGCCAATGCAGGAATTCGACTCTGAGGTCGACGAAGCGGAAGCGCCGGTTGAGACGCCCGAGGATCAAGCTGCCAGCTCGGATCACGCGGATCAGCCGGCCACCGCTGGCGAAAACACCCCAGCCGAGGGCAATGCGCCCCGTGTTTGGGTAATTCGCGGCGAGAAATCAGGTGTTGCAGATGACGAGCCGGTTGAGTCCGACCTTGATCCCGACGCAGAAGCCGAGTTGCAGCGTGAACTTGCCGCAATTGAATCGGACCGTGAAGAAAAACGCGCCGAACGTGAAGCCCGCCGCCAACAGCTTGAGGCCGATGGCTCGGGCGATGAGGCTGATGTCAGCCGTCTCTTTGATGCAACTGACAGCCGTCTCTCGACAGATGAAACCAACCGCCGCCGTGCAAATATTGAACATCTGAAAGCCGCCGTTGCAGCGCGCGCTGCCGATGAACAATTGGGTGGCGGTGATGACGACGAGGATGAAACCGCTGCCTATCGCGAGGATCTGGCCGAGGTTATGCGCCCGCGCCGCGTCCAAAAATCAGGCCAGCGCCGCTCACGCCGTCCAGAAGGCGATGCAGGTGAACGCCCTGCGCCGTTGGTTTTGGTCTCAGAGCAGCGGGTTGATGAGGGCGAACCGCGTCCCACGGTCACCGCATCTATCGTGCGCCCACGCCGTGTCGTAAAGGGAAACCTTGCTGTCGCTGACGTCGAAATGGACACGAGTGCCGTTGCCAGCCCCTTGCGTCTTGAGACGCAAGACGGCGTTTCGGAAGCTGCGCCCGAGGGCAATATCTTTGAGCCGGAAATGACGTTTGCAGACTATGTTAACGATGCTGGCGCAACCGAATTGGTTGAGATCGCCGGAGCCGCCGCAGGGTATGCGACACATCAGATGCGCCGTGAGATCTTTGGTCGTTCACAGATCATCAACCTCATCCGGGAAGCCACGAATGAAGAAGCCAGCCGCGAGGATGCGCTTCGCGTGTTTGGGTTGATCTTGAATGACGGTCAGATCGAGAAAATCCGCCGAGGTCAGTTCCGCCTGACCCGTCGCTCGGATTTCTATCGCGGCTAAAGCCATATCAAATTAGAAAAAGCCCCCGACGCTGATGCGATCCGGGGGCTTTTTTTATGTTTCAGGGTCCTCTGGGGCGGCGTCAGGGTCGGCTTGGCCAACCCCTTTGAATATCGCCTTGAAGGGAAAGGCCCAGATCACGCCAAGCCCGACATAGATGCCGATCTCGACCAGAAAATGCGGCGCTTCAAACAAGCTTAGAAGGAACCACGCCAAACCGATATAGACCGGCAGCCCGATCAACAGCAGCACAAGCGCCCATCGGCGGCGGGATTTATAGCTCAGCGCCATCAGTCAGCAAACGGATCAGTGACAAGGATGGTATCCTCGCGCTCAGGGCTGGTGGACAACAGCGCGACGGGGCATTGGATCAACTCCTCGACCCGGCGCACATATTTGATCGCATTTGCAGGCAGCTCTGCCCAAGAACGGGCGCCCTCGGTTGATTCCGACCAGCCCGGCACCTCCTCATAGATCGGCGTACAGCGCGCCTGCTGATCGGCGGCGGTGGGCAGATAGTCCAGCTCTTTGCCGTCCAACGCATAGCCCACGCAGATTTTCAGCGTCTCGAACCCGTCCAGTACGTCCAGCTTAGTCAGGCAAATGCCTTTAACACCCGAGGTCGCGCAGGTCTGGCGCACCAGTGCGGCGTCAAACCAGCCGCAGCGACGCTGGCGACCCGTCGTGGTCCCAAATTCATGGCCCCGCTCACCCAAACGCGCGCCATCGGCATCGGGTTTGCCATCCGGCCCCAAAAGCTCGGTCGGGAACGGCCCTTCGCCTACGCGGGTCGTGTAGGCTTTTACAATGCCAAGCACATAATCAATGCCGCCCGGGCCCATGCCGACACCGGTCGCGGCCTGACCTGCGATCACATTGGACGAGGTCACAAAAGGATAGGTGCCGAAATCGATATCCAAAAGCGCGCCCTGTGCCCCTTCAAAAAGGATACGCTTACCGGCTTTGCGCTTTTCGTTCAGCACTTTCCAGACCGGCGCAGCATAAGGTAGAATCTGCGGGGCAATCTCTTTGAGCTGTGCAACAAGAGCGTCGCGATCAATCGGCTCGACCTCCAGGCCTTTGCGCAGCGGATCATGGTGTTGTAGCGCGCGATCCACGCGGGCCTCAAGCGTTGCTTCATCGGCCAGATCCGCAACGCGGACCGAGCGGCGTCCAACTTTATCTTCATAAGCTGGCCCAATGCCACGACCGGTGGTGCCGATCTTGGTGCCTTTGCTGGCGGCCTCTTCGCGGGCGCGGTCAAGCTCGCCATGGATCGGCAAAATCAGAGGTGTGTTTTCCGCGATCATCAGTGTTTCGGGGCTGATTTCGACGCCCTGCTCACGCACCGTCGCGATCTCCTTCATCAAGTGCCACGGATCAAGGACCACGCCGTTACCGATGACCGACAGCTTTCCGCCGCGCACAACGCCAGACGGCAAAGCATGCAGCTTATATACCTTGGAATCGATGACCAGCGTATGCCCGGCATTATGACCGCCTTGAAACCGCGCAATGATATCTGCGCGCTCAGAGAGCCAATCAACGATCTTACCTTTGCCTTCGTCGCCCCATTGAGCGCCCACGACAACCACATTGGCCATGCCGGTTTTCCTTTGCTGACATCAAACCCGCGCCGGTATAGGCGAAGGGCGCGCGCGGGGAAACAAGAAATTCGCCGCAGGGGGAACAAGGTGACGCTTCACACCCGCAAGGGATGGACAGACCAACAAAACCTGCGCATTTTTACTTACAAAATTATTTAAGCGGAGGCCGTCATGGCTGGATTTTTTCTACGATGGGCCTTTGCCTTTGTTTTGTTGGCAGCCACGTATAACCCAACGCGATTCAATTATGTGGCATGGGCACGTGAAAACGGGTCCGAGACTTTGTCATTAGTCGTGCTTTTCGGTCTCGTGCTTTTTGTTGGCTATATCATTTATCTGCGCGCCACGCTGCGCTCGATCGGGCCAATCGGCATGGGGTTGGTTCTGGCGGTTGTGGCTGCGGTTCTTTGGGTTCTTTGGGATATCGGCTGGATCAATTTCACCAATCCAACAGCAAATACATGGATCGGCCTCTTTGCGATGTCGCTGGTCTTGGGCATCGGGCTTAGCTGGTCGATCATCCGCCGGCGGCTTTCCGGTCAGGTCGATATTGATGATGTCGAAGAATAGCGCGCCCCAAGCTTGCCGCGTAAACCTGCATTCTCGCTCTTGCGGCGCGGGGTCCCATCTCATAAGTAAGCCCAACGAATAGCCAAGGTATACAGGACCCCGCCCCTATGGAAAACGTCATTCTCGTCGTGCACCTCATCCTTGTCGCTTGCTTGATCGGGATCGTGCTGCTGCAACGCTCTGAAGGCGGCGGTCTTGGCATGGGCGGCGGCGGTGGCACATCCAGCCGTGCGGCAGCCACTGCACTTGGCAAACTGACCTGGGTCTTTGGTGTTGGCTTTCTGGTGACGTCAATCGCTCTGACGGTGATTTCTGCTCAGAATGCTGGCGGCAATTCGTTGGTCGAGCGATTCTCAGACGGAAGCTCGGTGCCTGCGCCGATTGAGGCCGAATTGCCGGATCTTGGCGATGGTGCACCACTCCTTCCACCCTCCACTTCGGACGCGCCACTGCTACCGCCGCGGGCTGAATAATCAATAAATCTAGGGATTTTTCCCTTTCATTAACAATATCTAGCGGCTGACTTGCCTCAGCCCACCGAATCCTGTTATCCTCAAATCCCGTGAATATCGGAATTTTGGATCGCAGGCCGAGAGGGCTTTGAGCGATCCTGCACGGGGGACTTTGCACCACATGGCGCGGTTTATCTTCATCACTGGCGGAGTTGTGTCTTCGCTTGGTAAGGGCTTGGCATCAGCGGCTCTGGGCTCACTTCTACAGGCGCGCGGCTTTACGGTTCGCTTGCGCAAGCTGGACCCCTATCTGAACGTCGATCCCGGCACGATGAGCCCGTTTGAGCATGGCGAAGTATTCGTAACTGATGACGGCGCCGAAACTGACCTCGATCTGGGCCATTACGAGCGCTTTACCGGCGTTCCTGCCTGCAAAACCGATTCGGTCAGCTCTGGGCGCATTTATTCCAATGTTCTCGAAAAAGAACGCAAGGGCGCGTATCTGGGCAAGACCATTCAGGTCATCCCGCATGTGACAAACGAAATCAAAGATTTCATCTCAATCGGCGAAGATGACGTGGATTTCATGCTCTGCGAAATCGGCGGCACCGTTGGCGATATCGAAGGCTTGCCCTTCTTTGAAGCCATCCGTCAGTTCAGTCAGGATAAAGAGCGCGGCCAGTGTATTTTCATGCACCTGACGCTCCTGCCCTTCATCAAAGCCTCGGGTGAGTTGAAAACAAAACCCACGCAGCACAGCGTGAAAGAGCTTCGCTCGATCGGTTTGGCCCCTGATATTCTGGTTTGCCGGTCCGAGGGGCCGATCCCTAAGAAAGAGCGCGAGAAGCTTGCGCTGTTCTGTAATGTGCGCCCCGATAGCGTGATTGCAGCGCAGGATTTGTCGACCATTTATGACGCGCCGCTCGCCTATCATCAGGAAGGTTTGGACCAAGCCGTTCTGGACGCGTTTGGTATCAACCCCGCGCCAAAGCCCGACTTGCGCAAATGGGAAGATGTCAGCGACCGCGTTCATAATGCCGAAGGTCAGGTGAATGTTGGCATTGTTGGCAAATATACGCAGCTCGAAGATGCCTATAAATCCATTGCCGAGGCGCTGACCCATGGCGGGATGGCGAACCGGGTCAAAGTAAATGTCGATTGGGTCGATGCCGAATTGTTCGAGGCCGAAGACCCCGCCCCGCATCTTGAAAAGTTTGACGCCATTTTGGTCCCCGGCGGCTTTGGCGAGCGTGGAACCGAAGGCAAAATCAAAGCCGCCGAATTCGCCCGGACTCGCAAGGTCCCCTATCTGGGGATTTGTCTGGGTATGCAAATGGCGGTGATCGAAGCGGCCCGTAACTTGGCTGATTTGGGTGACGCAGGTTCAGAAGAATTTGACCATGAGGCCGGTAAAAAACGTTTTACACCCGTTGTTTACCATCTCAAGGAATGGGTGCAGGGCAACTATAAGGTCACGCGAAGCGTCTCGGATGATAAGGGCGGCACCATGCGGCTCGGGGCTTATAACGCCGTGTTGACCGAGGGGTCCAAAGTGGCTCAAGTCTATGGCAGCGACGCCATCGAAGAGCGTCATCGCCACCGCTATGAGGTCGATATTCAGTATCGCAAACAACTGGAAGAGAAGGGTCTTATCTTCTCTGGGATGAGCCCCGATGGCCGTCTGCCCGAAATTGTGGAAGTCAAAGATCACCCATGGTTTATCGGCGTTCAGTTCCACCCCGAGCTAAAATCGAAACCGTTTGAGCCGCATCCGCTGTTCCGCGATTTCGTGCGCGCGGCAAAAGAAAATTCGCGGCTGGTGTAATGCTCAGCCCCGCAGATCAGCGCCTGTTGCGCATCGCCTATGACGAAGCCAAAGCCGGGTTTGATGAGGGCGGCTGCCCCATTGGCTCGGTTCTGGCGCGCGCCGATCAGGTTATCGCGCAGGGGCGTAATCAGCGGGTCCAAAAAGGCGATCCGATTGCCCATGGCGAAATGGACGCGTTGCGGAAAGCAGGGCGTCAAAAAACCTATCGTGACACGACGCTTTATACCTCGCTTAGCCCGTGCATGATGTGCTCTGGCACCATTGTGCAATTTGGTATTCCGCGGGTGGTTATTGGCGACACGCAGAATTTCGGCGGCAATGAAGATTTTCTGAGAGACCGCGGCGTCGAGGTGATCATTGCTGATGACCCCGATTGCGTTGCTCTAATGGCGCAGTTTATTGCCGAAAAACCCGAGCTATGGTCGGAAGATATCGCTGAATAATGCTGGGACGTCACGGCAGGTAACGATCCAAAAGGGCGTCAACCAACCCCTCTTGCAGACGGTCACCTGTCTCGACATCGACTTTGAGAACATCTTCTATAACAATATGCGTCTCCATTCCGGTTGTCATGGTCAGCCGCAAGGTAAGATCTTCAAAATCTGCGGCACTCATGCGCTCGCGAACCGGTTCCAACGCCTTTTCAAATGAAATGATCCGCCGTGCCCCGCGCATTTTGACGCCATCCCCTTCGGTCCAGACCGACATTGAGCGTGCAATGAATTGCCGAAACTGAGTCTCGTTTTCTCGCGAAAAATCAAGGTAGTATCGCGCCACTTTGTGAACCCGGGCGCGCACATCAGTCACACCGGAAAGCAAATCCTTCATCGGGGTCGTGGCAATATCTAGGGTCGCTTCAGCCGCCAACACGCCCGGATCCGAAAAATATCTATAGACCGTCGCCCGGCTGATTTTTGCCCGATCCGCGACTCTGGCCAAGGTCACTTCTTGGCCCTCCTCCATCAATATTCGGGCGGCGCTTAAGATTTCACGCCGTGTACGGTTTTTCTGCTCGGTTCTAGGCGCCACTTTTTACCTTTCATGATACACTTGTCTCATTAAAAGATTTGTATATCATAATGCGACAACTGTCAAAAAAGGATTCGTGTCGATGGTCGAAAATCGCCCCCGCATTTATCACCTGTTGGGAAACCTCCTGACGTTTCATGCTTTTCCCGAAGAAACCGGAAACAAGTATACCGTTGTAGAAATCAAAGCCGCCCCCGGAGCGGGGGCCCCGCCAAATCATCACGCGGGCGAGGACGAGTGCTTCTTTATTCTTGAAGGGCGTTTTGAGTTCTTCCTCGATGGAGAAACCATTCAAACGGGCCCTGGTGATTTCATAAAGGTCCCGGACGGCGCCGTGCACGCATTCTCCTGCACGTCAGAAACGCCCGGCCGCATGATCTGTGTAAACGCGCCGGGCCTTATGCATGATACGTTCTTTACCGAAGCTGGTGACGCAATGCCCGACGGGACAACCGAGGTACCAAAGCCCGATGGCCCCCCGGATATTCCTGCCATTATGGCCGTCGCAAACAAAGTTGGGATGACAATTCTGGCACCGTGATCTCGAACATATGGGTGGCTCAACTATTTTGGGGCACCCTTTTTCGGACGATATCGGACCGCTCTCTACTCCATCAGACTTATCTTTTGTGTCGGTACATTTCTTTTCTTGATTGGATCGGGCGACTGCGTCCTTCTGGGCCTGATTTGGAAAAAAGGCCCTGCTTTATGACGTCCCTTCCCTTCTTCACCACCGATGTCTTCACGACGACTGCTTATGCAGGCAATCCGCTGGCCATAGTCGAAAAGGCCGACGGTCTCAGCACAGCGCAGATGCAGCGAATGGCGCGGCAGTTCAACTTGTCTGAAACCATCTTTGTCCAAACGCCTGACGATCCGGCCCATACCGCCAAAGTTCGGATCTTTTTTCCAACGGCTGAGATCCCCTTTGCGGGCCATCCCACAATCGGATGCGCCATTCATCTGGCAGAGAGCCGCAATGGACCGGGCGATTTCACAGATCACATCACGTTAGAAGAAGTCGCCGGTTTGGTGCCCGTGGATGTTATTCGCAATGACGGGGTCACACGCGCAGAGTTCACCGCACCCAAATTGCCGGTCCCTATGGCAGGTGAGACAGATGCCGAAATGATTGCAACCGGGCTGGGCCTGACCGCCGCCGAAATCGGTTTTGACGCGCATCGCCCTGCGATTTGGTCCGCTGGCCCTGACTTTCTATTTGTTCCCGTTGATAGTCTGGATGCGCTGGCGCGCGCGAAACCAACCCAACCGGGATGGGCTGATATCATCACCAAATCAAATGAAGCGGTGTATGTGTATGCCCGCGGCGGTGCGGGTGATTTCCAAGCGCGTATGTTTGCGCCTGAGCATGGGATGCCGGAAGATCCGGCAACCGGATCCGCCTCAGCGATTTTTGCCGCCCAATTGCACGCCGCTGGCGAAGTGACCGAGCCAAGCGCAAGCTGGCGGCTGGCTCAAGGATATAACATGGGGCGCCCGTCTGATATCGGATTGGCGATTGATACGGCAGATGGCCAGGTCTCAGCGATCCGGATTTCAGGATCAGCGGTGCCTGTTATGTCAGGGCAGATCGCGCCGCCTGAAAGTTGAACGCTTGGCAAACCAGATCCAAGCCCCTATTTGACACCCTATGTTTGCAGATCTTCTCAGCCGCCTTACGGCCAGTGCCCCCGCCCCATTGTCTGACTTAGACGCGAAACTGGCGCTTGCCGCACTTTTGGTGCGCATTGCCCGCAGTGATGGGTCCTATGATGCCGATGAGGTGTCGCGGATCGATAAAATCCTTGCAGAGCGTCACACCCTTTCGCCTTTTGAGGCTGCGGAATTGCGCACAAAAGCCGAGGTGCTTGAGGCCGAAGCCCCAGACACAGTTCGCTTTACCAAGGCTATTAAAGACGCCGTGCCTTATGAGGATCGAACCGGTGTTGTCGAAGCGCTCTGGGCGGTTGTGTTGGCGGACGGCCATCGTGACGACCAAGAAAATGCGCTTTTGCGTCTGACGGCGAACCTTCTTGGCGTGAGTGATCGCGATAGTGCGCTGGCCCGCCAAAAGGTAGCAAAAGCCCAAAACTCCTAAAGCTTAAGCCCAAGACAGCTTTTTTAGCAGTCAAAAAGCCCCAAAAAAAACGACCCCGCCCGGCAAAGGCGGGGTTTTGTCTAGGCACTGTTACATTTCTCATATAAAGATTTTTGAAAATCTAGATTTCAAAAAGGTGAATTATGACTCAAGCGCCAAATGTCTATGATGCCGAACCCATCCCCGCCTCGGTGCGCGCAGAGATCGAGAAGATGCTGCAAACTGGCGACCTTTTCCGCTACACAGCGGCCGAAAACGCCCCTGTCAGCCTGCTGGAACGCGAATTTGCGGATATGATGGGCACGAAATATGCGCTGGCCGTGTCTTCCTGCTCGGCCGCCCTTTTCTTGTCGCTTGAGGCGCTGGCGCTCGAGCCTGGCACCAAAGTTCTGATCCCCGGCTTCACCTTTGCCGCCGTGCCTTCTTCCGTTGTCCACGCCAAGCTGACCCCGATCCTTGTGGATGTCGCGGCCAATTATCGGATCGACATGGCGGATTTTGAGGCAAAACTGACGCCCGATGTTGGCGCCGTCATCATCAGCCACATGCGCGGCCACACGTCTGATATGGACGCGATCATGGCGCTGTGTGATGCGGCTGGTATTCCGGTTATCGAAGACGCCGCCCATTCGCTTGGCACCACTTGGAATGGCCAGAAAATTGGCACAATGGGCCGGGTCGGCTGTTTCAGCTTTCAATCCTATAAGCTGGTGAATGCGGGCGAAGGCGGAATTTTGGTCACCGATGACGCCGACCTTTTGGCGCGCGCCGTGATTATGTCGGGCGCTTACGAGCATAACTGGAAAAAGCATCAAGGCCCCGGCGGTGCAGATGATACGGCCTTGGCCGAAGCGTTTGCACGCTGGCAAAATGAATTGCCGCTTTATAATTTGCGCCTATCCAACCTTTCCGCGGCCCTTGTCCGCGCGCAATTGCCCGAGGTTGAAACCCGCGTGCGCAAAGGTCGGATCAACCATGACTACGTCGCGGACAAGCTGAACGCATCTCCTTGGCTATCTGTCCCGCCCGCCTTGCCCGCCGAAAAACGCGCGCCGGATTCCATTCAGTTCAACCTTGAAGAGTTTCTGTCCGATGAAGACGCCATTGCCTTCGCAGAAGCAGCTGCTGCGCGCGGGGTAAAGGTGCAAATCTTTGGTCTTTCGGAAGACAATGCCCGCGCCTTTTGGAACTGGAAATTCATTGGCCCGCAAGGCCCGCTGCCACAGACAGTCAACATGCTGATGCGCGCGTGCGATGTTCGCCTGCCAACGCGCCTGACGACGGATGAACTCGATACAATCGCAGACGCATTAATCGCGGCCGCAGCCGAGGTCAAAGCAGGGTCGCGCGCCTACGGCACGTGATACATATCTGCAAAAAGTTGCGGGAAGAATTTAGGAAATTCTTCCCGGCCTTTTAAAGCTTCGAAAGCTTGGACTGAAGTTCAGCCAATTGCGCTTTGATTTTCGCCAGCTCACTGTCATCGTCTGAACTGCCGGCGGCCTCGCCCGTGTCTTCTTCTCCCGGACCAGACCACTGACCGGCAATCCCGCCGGTCATGGCTTTCATAAATGCCTCTTGCTGCGCGCGCATGGCTTCAAACCCCGGCATCTGCGCCACTGGGTTTATCGCCGCCATATTCTCAACCATCTTAGATTGCCCATCGCGGAGCATTTCGAAAGACATGGCTAGAAAATCCGGAACCACGCTATGTGCTTGCGTGGTATAGCTGCGCACCAAATCGGTCAGTACTCCGATCGGCAACACACTCTCGCCCCGGCTTTCATGCTCGGCCACGATCTGCAGAAGATATTGGCGTGTCAGATCATCGCCCGACTTCAGGTCAACGATCTTTACTTCACGCCCGTCGCGGATAAATCCGGCGATGTCCTCGAGCGTTACGTAATCTGATGTCTCTGTATTATAGAGCCTGCGGCTGGCATATCGCTTAATTAAAAGCTCTGCCTTTGTATCGCCCATCTCAGCTCTCCCCTTTTTTCCCGATTGCTGCGCCATGCAACGCAGCGAAAGATAGCCTAATGCACTGGCAGCAAATTGCAATCCCGACAAACGACGCCGGAAAATGAAAAAAGGACGGGTCAGGTGTGCCCTGATCCGTCCTTTTCACCTATCATAAGCTGGATGGGAGGAGGAGCCCAGCTTATGAGGACCGCTTAGAGCGGCCCAGAAATTAGGCTTTGGTCGCTTTTTTCGCAGCAGTCGTCACGTCTGCGGTCGCTTTTTTAACAGCGGCAGTTGCTTCTTCCGAAGCTTCTTTGCCAGCGGCCATCATCAGTTCAACAGTTTCCATCTGAACTTTTTTCGCGATCTCAGCGAAAGAGGCCAGTGTTTCTGCAGACATCTCAGCTTGAGCCGATGCGAAATCGGTCATGGCTTTGGTGTAGGCGGTTGGCTCGTCTTTAACGGCGGTTACGTCAGCCAGCTTGGACAGAGTGTCTTTTGTCCATTTCGAGGAAATCTCGGTAGATTTCTCAGCGGCTTCCAAAGCAACTTTCGAGAACTTCTCGCCCATTGCGGCGGAAGATTTGAAAGCTTCGGTATATGCTTCGGTGTCTACAGGGAAAGCTGCCAGAGCTTCGTTAACGTATTTGTTGAAATCTGCTGTTTTAGCCATGGGTCTTACTCCAGTCTTGCCTTGCGGCGATGTGATTGCGTTCTGCGTCTCTCGGCGCTTGCTAACAATATGCATGCTGCAGTGCGGCATTTCAAGTATTTTTTCTGCACTGCAGCAAAAACTTCACAAAACTGGGCGTAATCAATCCTTTGTGGACACCAAAACGTAGGTTCCGGGTGCATCGCATAGGGCTTCATAGCCCGACTCACCCGGAATTCGGGCCTTTACCTCAGCGCCAGAGTTCTTGCGCAGCCATTCTTCCCAACGCGGCCACCACGACCCGTTCTGCTTGGTTGCGCTGTTCAGCCACTCATCCGAAGACAAGGTCAGATCAGGGTTTGTGTAATGGCCGTATTTCTTTTTCGAAGGCGGGTTCACGATGCCAGCGATGTGGCCCGATTCAGACAAGATAAACGTTTTGCTCTTTGAGCCAAATTTCTGGATGCCCAGATAGCTCTGCTTCCAGGCGGCAATGTGATCGGTCTCGCAAGCAATGGCGCAGATCGGCACGTCAACATCTTTGACATGCAAGGTCTCGCCCATGAAATCGAACCCTTCACTGGCCAGCTGATTGCCCTGACACAGTTGGCGCAAGTACTTAACAACCATCGGTCCCGGCAGGTTAGTTGAATCGCAGTTCCAATAAAGCAGATCAAAGGCAGGCGGCGCTTCGCCCATCATGTAGTTGCGAATGGCCGGGCCATAAACAAGGTCATTGGCGCGCAGGAAGCTAAAGGTTTTGGACATGAAATAGCTGTCCAGATAGCCCTTCTCATTCGCCTGCCGTTCAATCGCGTCAACGAAATCATCTTGCAGGAAAACAGTGAATTCACCTTGATCGGAAAAATCGGTCAGCGTGGTGAACAGCGTGGCCGAGCGCACAGATTTGTCGCCGCGTTTTTTCATCAGCGCCAAAGTCGCGCTCAGCGTGGTGCCTGCGATACAATAGCCAATCGCATTGACCTTCTTCTCACCGGTGATCTCTTTGGCCACTCGGATCGCTTCAAGATAGCCATCCTCAACATAGGTCTCGAGGGCCAGATCCTTGTCTTCGGGCGTTGGGTTGCACCAACTGACAACGAACAGAGTATAGCCCTGATCAACGATCCAGCGGATCATCGAATTTTGCGGCTTCAGATCCAAAACGTAGAATTTATTGATCCAAGGTGGGAAAATGATCATCGGCGTCCGGCGAACCTTTTCGGTGGTCGGCGCGTATTGGATCAGCTCCATCATCCGGTTGCGGAAAACAACTTTGCCCTCGGCGGTGCCGATATTCTCACCCACGGTAAAGGCATTTGGATCTGCAAGCGTCGGCAGCAACTGCCCGTGATTGGCTTCGATGTCTTGGACTAGATTCTCTAGCCCATCAACAAGGCTCTGCCCCTCGGTCTCAACAGCTTTTTCAAGAGCGTCGGGATTGGTGGCAAGGTAGTTGGTCGGCGCAAACAGGTCGATAATCTGCCGGGAAAAGAACTCGACCCGCGCCCGTTCGCGCTCATCCAGCCCTTCAAGATCACTTACCGCCTTTTCAATCGCGTCAGAATTCAACTCGTATTGCTTGCGGACAAATCGAAAATACGGATGGGTGCGCCAGAGCTCGTTTTTGAACCTGCGGTCTTTTGGCGCGTCTTCATCGTCTTCAACGACAAATTTTCCGGCGGCCATGACCTGCTGCGTCTCAATAAAATTCTCGAGCGCTTTTCCCCAATACGAGACCTGTTGTTCGATCATTTTGGAGGGATCAGTCAACATCTCAGACCACAGCGCAGTACTTGCTTTTACGTACAGATCGCTTCCTGGGCCTTCCAGCCCGGCATCATTGGTCATGTCCTTTTGACCAAGCGCCGCAACCATACGTTGAGACAGTTCTTCCATCCGTTTCAAATTTGCGTTCAAGCGGTCCAGATCTTCGCCCATTTCGGCATCCTCACCAGTTAGTTTCTGTCCCATAGCTTGATTTTACCCTATTTATGCTGCATGTGCATATATGCCTTGCCGGCGTTAATGGGCAAAGCGACCAATTGAACCTGAGGACAAAAACCTTAGGGAATTGCCGCAAATAAGCAGGAGCCACCGCACGATGAGACAACTTCTTACCTACGATTTGATGGAATCGATGCGGGTCACGAATCAATGGCTGGGTGCAAGTGCGCAGGCATTTGGGTCCTTCCCACAATTCGGTTTGGCACCGAACCCGATGTTCAAAATTACCGCCGCTTGGGGCGAAGTTATGGAACGCAGTTTCCAGCGTATGGTCGCAAAACCTGACTGGAACATCCATTCTATTCCCGGCGACGACGGGCGGGATCATTTGATCGAAGTGAACACTGTTGTTGAGCGCCCCTTTGGCGATCTCATCCGCTTTGACGTTCAGGGACGCGAGCCCACAGGCCGAAAGGTTTTGCTGGTCGCGCCGATGTCTGGCCACTATGCCACCTTGCTTCGTTCCACCGTGATCAGCCTTTTGCCCGACTGTGATGTCTACATCACCGACTGGCACAATGCGCGCGATATTCCAGTCTCAGAGGGCAAGTTCGACGTCGAAGACTACACGCTCTATCTTGTTGATTTCCTGCGCGAAATGGGCCCCGACACTAACGTGATCGCAGTCTGCCAACCCGCGCCTTTGGCCCTTGCCGCGACGGCCTATCTGGCCGAGGAAGACCCCGCCGCGCAGCCACGCACCTTGACCCTGATTGGCGGCCCAATCGACCCGGATGCCGCCGCAACAGACGTCACCGATTTCGGCAATCGCGTCACAATGGGCCATCTTGAGCAGCACATCGTGCAACGCGTTGGCTTTAAATATGAAGGCGCGGGCCGGATGGTCTATCCGGGCCTTTTGCAGCTTGCCAGTTTCATGAGCATGAACGCTGAAAAACACACCAAAGCCTTCACGGATCAGGTTATGCGCGTCTCAAAAGGCGAAGCCTCGGATCACGACAAGCACAACCGCTTCTATGATGAGTATCTTGCCGTCATGGATATGACCGCCGAGTTTTACCTCTCGACGGTCGAGAGAATCTTCAAGCGCCTAGAGATTGCAAAGAACGAATTTGTCGTCGCTGGCAAGCTAGTTGACCTCGGCAAAATTACCACAGTTGCGGTAAAAACCGTCGAAGGCGGCAAGGATGACATCTCGGCCCCGGGCCAATGCGTCGCTGCGCTGCGTCTATGCACCGGCCTGCCGGACGAGAAGAAAGCCAATTACATTGAGCCAGAGGCTGGCCACTACGGGATTTTTGCTGGCAAAAGCTGGCGGAACAACATCCGGCCCTTGGTTCTGGACTTTATTGATGGCAATCGCGACGAGCCAATCCAGAAGGCCGCGCAGTAACTCTGCCCGCAACACATTAAAAATCGCGGCCCGTTTGGGCCGCTTTTTTTATGCCGAAAGCCACTCAATCAAGATCGAGACAACGGCTTGCGGCTGCTCCAAGCTTGGATAATGCCCTGCCCCATCCAAGGACGCCAAGCCGCAATGCGGGATAAGTTCGGCCATCAACTCATGACGGCGCGGCGGGGTCAGGCGGTCATAAATTCCGCAAAGCACCAATGAAGGCACCGAAATTCGCCTGAGTGTGCCTTGCTGATCCGGGCGCCGTTGCAATGCCTTAGACTGAGTCAGGAACGCCTCCAGCCCCAAAGTCGCGGACATCTCTTGAATTTCGTTTTGCACATGGGTCAAGGCCGCGCCGGGGGCGAGACTGCTTTCAGGGAAGGTTTCGCGCATCACATCAGACAGCCGCCCGGCCTTGGCCCGCGCCATGGCCAAATCCCGCTCGGCGGCGACATTGGGCGGCTCATGCAAGGGATCAGTCGACATCAGCGCCAACCGCGTCACGCGATCAGGGGCACGGCGGACCACCTCCATCGCAACATTGCCGCCAAGCGAATGCCCAACCAAAGCAAATGTTTCGGGCGCATCTTTCAACACCCTTTCGGCCATATCGCGCACGGATTCAGCTTGGCCCAATGTGGCCATCTGTATTGACCGCGTCCGCGACAGGATTTGGATCTGCGGGGCAAAGAGCCTGTAATTGCTCATCAGCCCGGGAATAAAAACAATAGGTTCCAAAGAAGTACCTGGCCCGTCTTAATAGTGGGAATTAGGTAGTGCGCCTACAATGTTGGGCGCGGCCCCAAGGGTCAATCCCGAAGCGCCGCGCAATCGATTATTTCAGAAGGCAACGCGAATAAATTCAACGCCGTTCCAACGTCTGCGAATGAGACAGCCTTGCGGCAAACCCAATTGCGTACAAACCTGCGGCGTCACATCCATCAAGATGTCGGTCGGCTGCGCTTCATCTGCAAAGCCGCTGACCGCCAAAATGCCCCACGGCGCGGCGCCAGAGTTGATTGCGCCCGAGACGTAAACTTCGATCAGGCAATTGGCGAACCCGCAATTGCCCGCCCCCTGCCCGCCGGTCAGACTGCCCCCCTGACAAGACACACCGCGCCAATCCAGCACCACATCCTCGATCCCGTCACCATCAAAATCGCTGTAATCGATTGTGTCGGCCTGCACTTCTCCCGGGCCGCCACAATGGGTGGTGATATCAGCCAGCATCCTGTCCAGCATTGGCTGACCCGACTCAGCCACGTCCGGAGCGTTTGAGGCCACGCGAATTCTATTGATCATCTCGACCGCATGCGCAGGCATTGGTGTGCCTGTTGCCATCCAATGCGCGTCACAAAACTGCATGGCACCTGTAACCGCCGATGCAATTCCATCACCTGGCAAAGCGTAAATCCGTTGTTCGCCGCGATAAATGTCAACCGGGCCGCCTTGCAGTAGCGACACGATCAGAGGGTCGCCAACCGAAATATAGGTCTCCCATCGGGCGCCGTTCAGTTCATTGTAGCGCAAGTCAGACAAGATGTAGCCCAACCCATTCGACACGATCATGACATCGTTACGTGTTGCCGCATTTGCCCAATGGTGCTGCTCAGCCGGGATAAGAGCATCGGGCAGTTCAATGGTAAAAACATATGGGTGATGTGGGCCATCCTCTGACCCGACCATCATGTCAGCGCCGGGGTGATAGCCTGAGCAGCCGATAAACATCTCGGAATACTCGGAATTGACCGCCCCCCAAAACCAGCCAGCCTCAAATGTTGTATCCAAACGCCAATCCTGCGCCTGGACGGACAAGGTCGAAAGGCAAAGCGCGGCAAGAGCCAGTAAAAATCGCATAGCATAATTCCTTATTCCGGGCCGATTCCGACATGATAGAGCCAGGTTAGAATGTCATCGGTCACCTGATCCGTCAAAGCCGGGCTAAGGATATCGCCAGCCAGAACATGGGAAAACGCGTCGCCGCCGACTTCTGGAACGACAACCTCAAGCACCTCAGCCGGGCCGCCCCAATTCTCGGCAAACATGCGCCCGGCAATAGGGGAAGAGACCTGATCGGCATCCGATATGATAAAGAGCGCAGGCAGATCCACATCACCATAGTCACGCCGCGCAGCCTCGCCCATCATCGTGCCAACCGTGATGCCGCCCTGCACCGGGATGCAGAGGGTGAAATAGGTTTCATGCGCCTCGCTTATCGGGTCAATGCAGTGCTGACGGCCCGTGATAAACGGCAACCATAACCGCGCCCATGGCGCTTGGAACAGTGCCCCCGCCGCCCGCGTCAGACGAAAGTTCGGAGAAAGAAAGACCAGACCGGCAATCCCCTCGGCGCTGCCGTCTTCTGTCATCGCGATGGCCGTCAAAGTGCCGCCATTTGAGTTCGAGATAATCAAAACCTCTTGGCCCACAGCCCGCGCAGCCTCGATATAAAACAGGGCGTCTTCTATCCATTGGCCGGCGCGCGTGACCTCTAACGCATCCGTTCCGCGCCCATGGCCGCGAATACGCGCAAAAACCAGATTGGCCCCCAACGCCTCTGCCACCCTATCGGGGACCGGCCGAATTTCTTCTGAGGTCGCGACGAACCCATGAATATAGAGCACGGAATATCGCGTTACTTGCCCCGGCGCGCCCACCCAAAGGATCCGCGCCTCGGCCCCCGGCGTAATGCCATCATATTGAGCTTCGCGCCCCGCTATGGCGATTTCGGGATTTGTCAGATCTATTTCGCCCAAAGCCTGCCACTCGGGCGTTTCACGCGGGCCCCAGATCCAAACGGCCGCAACAAGCAAAACCAGCGCAACTATGACGCGCAGGGCTTTGTGCCCCATCTAGGCAAGCGCCGAGACCTCTTCAACGGCACCCACGATCATCGCAAGGCATGCCTCATCGGAAAACCGGTGATCGACATGTTTCACGAAAGTGAGCTGAATATCCGCGCCGTCAAGGTGATCAAGCAAAGCCAGCGCCACCGAACGCTCCACCGCGTCATCTTCGGTTCCCTGCATCAGGCGGACAGGGACATGAATTGGAAAAGGATCTCGCAAGACCAGTTGATTGCGACCATCTTCAAACAGGCGGCGCGTCAGAATATAAGGCTCGCCATAGTCACTTGGCATCGCGATTTGGCCGGTTTCCATGACTTCGGCCTTTTGAGCATCTGAAAACCCGGCCCAATATCCATCTTCGGTGAAATCCGGGGCGGCGGCGATACCGACCAGCCCGGCAAGTTTCTCAGGATGCCGTTTGGCCACTAGAAGAGAGATCCAGCCGCCCATCGAGCTGCCGACCAAAATTTGAGGGCCCTCTGTCAGGGTCAGGATCGTCTCAACCGCGTCGTCGGCCCAATCGCCAATGCAGCCATCGGTAAACGCCTCGGAGCTTTCGCCGTGACCAGAATAGTCGAACCGCAAAAACGCCCGGCCATGTTCCTTAGCCCAATCCTCTAGATGCACAGCTTTGGTTCCCTCCATGTCGGATTTGAATCCGCCCAGAAAAACCACGCCGGGGCCGCTGCCTTCAGTTTTGTGATAGGCGATTCGGCGGTTCTTAGAGGTCGTTAAGGTATCGCTCACGTCATATTCTCCGAAAATTCACGCCTATTAAGCCATATTTTCCAGAGGGTTAGAAGGCTGCATTTTCATTAATATGTGACCATCTTGTCACGTGACCACTTTGTCACCTATAAGAATTCATGGATGCGATTTTCAAAGCTTTAAACGACCCCACTCGCCGTGACCTGTTGGACCGCCTGCGCCAACGTGACGGACAAAGCCTGCAAGAGCTTGAGGCCGGGCTGGAGATGACGCGCTTTGGCGTGATGAAACATCTTAAGCTGCTCGAGGACGCATCCCTCATCGTCACGCGCAAAGAGGGGCGGTTTAAATACCACTACCTTAATGCGCTTCCCTTGCAGGAGGTGATCGATCGCTGGATCGAGCCGCTTCTTGTCAAACCACAAGCCCGGCAGGTTCTGGACCTGAAGGCGCAACTGGAAGGCACCGCCCAAATGAAACCCGATTACATGATGCAAACCTTTATCAAGACCGACCAGGATCGGCTGTGGGATGTCCTGACGGACCCCGCCGAAATGGAGAAATTCCACTTCATGGCCTCAAAGGTTGAAGGCACGGCAACCGAAGGTGACACCATCCGTTACATCACGCCCGATGATAACGACATGCTGCATATGAAGGTGCTGAAGCTTGATCCGAAATCCCGGATTGAATGGACGTTCGAGCCGAAATGGCTGGGCCCTGACGCGCCTGCCTCGCGCTGTGTCTATCTGGTTGAGGCCGAAGGCCCGCATTGCAAGCTGACGATCGAGCATTACGACATCGCCCCCGGACAAGAAGGGTTTTCCGAAGGCTGGGAGCGGCTGGCGGCGTCGCTCAAATCCTATATCGAAACCGGAACCGGCCTGAAGGCCGCAATGTAAGGAGTTGATATCATGGAATTACCGACCGAACTCGGCATTCTAACCTGCCTGATGCTCTTCGCGGCCTCAATGTGGATCCCTTACGTCGTGGGGATCGTGAAAGACCCCTCTGGCGAGGATGCTTTTGACCGCCCCGCCGACATGCGCAACCTGCGCCCTTGGGTGCATCGCGCCAATCGGGCGCAGGCTAATTTGCTGGAACAAGCCATGCCGTTTGCGGTTTTGGTGCTTCTGATTGATCGGCTGGACGGGTTTACCGCCCTCACCTATTGGACCGCGATTGCGTTTTTCTGGATAAGGGTCGCCCATGCGGCGGGCATGATCACAGGGCTCGCGAAAGAACCTCTGCGGCCCATCCTATTTACGGCCGGTTGGGTTTGCGTCCTGATCATGGGTTACGCCGTCTTTGCGGCGCGTATGTAACGAAGAATTTGCGTGCCGCAAGGGGTTGGTGCGGCACGCGAAAATCAAAGCAATAGGTCTAATTTCCCATCATCGCATCGGGATCGTTTGTGCAGTCCGCGACACACTGTTGTGCAGCTGCTTCAGCCTCCGCCATTGCGGCATCGCAATTGGGGTTTCCCGCTTGGCTCATGCAAAGTCCGTATTCGTCGGCCAGAACAACCGGCGCAGATTCCGCCGCTGAGCAGACTTGCTGGATGCACATATTGACACTTTCCTGATCGGCCTGTGCATGCGCACCGATTGGCATCAACAGGGCAACAGAGAATAACGCGGCAGATCGTAATGACATTTGCAAACTCCTTTATGAATGACACGCCGGTTGAAAAGCGTCCGTGAAGGGGACGCTATTCTACATGTTGGATCAAGTTAAATCTGTTGAGGGCCTTAAGACCCATGAAGCGGAAAATGCCCGATCTACTGTCCATTGGTGCCCCCAATGGTTTGCTATGGGCTTGACAGTTTCGCCTGGCTCCGGCACCTCTGCGCCCTGAACAACATACCCGCAACCGGGCGTTCCGTGGGCGCCAAACTGACGAGGAGCTAGGCCAATGAGCCAGATTTCCCTTACTTTCCCCGATGGCAATGCACGTGATTATGAGGCGGGCGTCACCCCTGCTGAGGTCGCATCTGGCATCTCAAACTCGCTGGCCAAAAAGGCCATTTCGGCCACGGTCAATGGCGCGCATTGGGATATGCAATGGCCGATCCCATCCGACGCCTCAATCGCGATCCATACCCTGAAAGATGACGAACAAGCGCTCGAGCTGATCCGCCACGACTGCGCCCATATCATGGCGCGCGCTGTGCAAGAGATCTGGCCGGATGTGAAAGTCACCATCGGGCCGGTCATCGAAAACGGCTGGTATTATGACTTTGATCGCGCAGAGCCGTTCTCGACCGAGGATCTGGCCGAAATCGAAGCCAAAATGCGTGAGATCATCAACAAGCGCGAGCCGGTTCGCACCGAAGTGTGGGACCGCCCCCGCGCCGTGCAGCATTACACCGATAACAACGAACCCTATAAGGTCGAGCTGATTGACGCGATCCCGGGCGACGAGCCCCTGCGCATGTATTGGCATGGCGATTGGCAGGATCTCTGCCGCGGCCCACATTTGCAGCATACCGGTCAGGTGCCGGGAGATGCCTTTAAACTGATGTCGGTTGCTGGCGCCTATTGGCGCGGCGATAGCAACAGGGCAATGCTGCAGCGCATCTACGGCGTCGCATTCAAGAACAAGAACGACCTCAAGTCGCACCTGCATATGCTGGAAGAGGCCGCCAAACGCGACCACCGCAAGCTGGGCCGCGAGATGAGCCTCTTTCACATGCAGGAAGAAGCCCCCGGTCAGGTCTTTTGGCATCCAAACGGCTGGACCGTCTATACCGAGCTTCAGGATTATATGCGCCGCCAGCAGCGCCGGGGTGACTACGTCGAAGTGAACACCCCGCAAGTGGTCGACCGCAAATTGTGGGAAGCCTCGGGTCACTGGGACAAGTATCAGGAAAACATGTTCATCGTCGAAGTGGACGAGGATCATGCCCGCGAAAAAGCTGTTAATGCGCTCAAGCCCATGAACTGCCCCTGCCACGTGCAGGTCTATAATCAGGGCCTGAAATCCTATCGCGACTTGCCATTGCGCATGGCCGAGTTTGGTTCCTGTGCACGCTATGAACCCTCGGGCGCTTTGCACGGGATCATGCGGGTGCGCGGCTTTACCCAAGATGATGGGCATATCTTCTGCCGCGAAGATCAGATCGAATCCGAAACCGCGATTTTCATTGCGTTTTTGTCCCGCGTTTATGCTGATCTGGGGTTCCATGATTGGACGATCAAACTGTCCACCCGTCCCGAACAGCGGATTGGCAGCGAAGAAAGCTGGGACTTCGCGGAAAAAGCCTTGGGCGATGCCTGTAATGCAGCCGGATATGAGTTTGAGATCTTGGAAGGCGAAGGCGCGTTTTATGGTCCTAAGCTGGAATTCACACTGACCGATGCGATTGGCCGAACATGGCAATGCGGGACGCTGCAAGTTGACCCCAACCTTCCCGAGCGTCTGGATGCAAACTATGTCGGCGAAGATGGCGCAAAACATCGCCCCGTGATGCTGCACCGCGCAACGCTTGGCTCATTCGAGCGGTTTATCGGTATCTTAATCGAGGAACATGCAGGCAAGTTGCCGTTCTGGATCGCCCCCCGTCAGGTGGTTGTTGCGGCAATCGTCTCGGATGCGGATGAGTTCTGCGTTGAAGCGGTTGAGGCGCTGAAAGCCGTTGGTGTGCGCGCCGAGGCTGATCTGAGAAACGAGAAGATCAACTATAAGGTGCGCGAGCACTCGGTTGGTAAGGTTCCCGTGATCCTCGCCATTGGCCGCCGCGAAGTCGAAGAACGCACCGTCACGCTCCGCCGTCTGGGTGAGAAGCAGACCAAGGTCCTGCCGCTCGATGAGGTTATCGAGATGCTGCGCACCGACGCAATACCGCCAGATCTTCGGTAAAATTCAAAAAGAGCAATCGCTGTGTCCGAAATGTTTGGGGACACGGCGGTTGCTGCCACTCAGGCGTTTAGACCAAACCTACAAAGCGACGCCTTCTGGCGGCCTAAGCCGATCCGTCCGCCTTATCAGCCAGACGGGCAACTTTGCACGCAGCCATCATAATCTGAGGTGCAAATGCGGATGATCTGGTTACAGCCATAAACATCGCTGCATTGATTATTGAGGTAATTTCCGGTCTCCAACGCTGTGTATGCATCCGCCGTACACTCGGATTCCTGCGCTTCACATCGGGACACACACTCAGCTTCGCCTAAATGATTTTCTGCAAATGCAGGCGCGCCCACCGAGACAGCCAAGCTCAGCCCAAGAAAAAAACGTTTCATGAAATCCCCCCTATAGTCGCGCACCATTCCGAAACGGACAGGCTAAACGCGACTAGAAGGGGAAAGGCTAGAGAGCAGAAGGGACAATGACAACTGTCATGACGCGCCCTTGCGGATTAGAAATGGCTCACTTCTTCATCCGGGCGTCCGGCCGCGATGGCCAGAATGCCGCCCAAAGCCGTCAGCGCGATGGGGAAGACGGTGAAAACGCCAAAGCCGAACGCCATATATAATGCACCCGCGCCGGCCAGCATCAAAAGCCCGCCAACCAAGGCCCGCGACCGCGCCATCGCGCCGCCAGCTATTGCTAGGATGGGCGACAGGATTGCCATCGCCTGATACTGGTCGGGGTTCTCGACCTGCTCGGCAACTTGCGGAACTTCTCCAAACCAATCGATGAATTCCACATATCCGTAGCCAAAGAACCCGACGACGAGCGCCAATGCGCCTCCGATCAATCCCAAAACAAGGGCTGCGTTGCGCATAGGGGCGCACTCCTTTTCGTAAATTATCTATCTTCCAGCCTCAGATAGGCGCGAATTGCGCCAATTCCAAGCACTGACTGACGTGACGCGACTGTAACATTTCGCGATTCCATGCGGATTTACTCCGAAACACCGGGAAACGCCAATTGAAGCGAAAACGACGCAACCGACTGATTCAAAACAGTAATGCACTCAACCTATAGGGTTAGCATTGCTCACCAAACTCTAACAACTGCTCACGCACGCGTGCCCCACGCGCCTGTGATTGGAAAGCGAGCGAGCGGCCCGGTAGCTCTAATCACATCAGCCCCGGGGCTCGGGGCAGATACGAAATCATTAAACTCCAAGGGAGAGTTCCTTATGTCGACCCAAATGAAATCACTGGCCCTCATGGGCGCCGTTGCCGCTGCTCTGGGCGCTGTCACCACCACGGGTGCGTCCGCTCAAGCCATGGAAAAATGCTACGGCGTTTCGCTGGCTGGTGAAAACGGCTGCGCCGCAGGCCCCGGCACGTCTTGCGCCGGTACTTCGACAATTGACTATCAAGGCAACGCATGGACCCTCGTTCCTGCTGGCACTTGCGCAGATATCGAGCTGCCTGATGGCCGCCATGGCTATTCCGAAGCCGCTCTGGAAGTTGACGGCTATAACGGCATCAACCGTGACCTGCCCGAGGGTCTGGCAGCTGACGTTCTGGAGGGTTACCGTCCAGTAGACATGATGATGGATAGCTAAGTCGCAATCTTAAAAGACCGCGCGCCCCTTTCAGTCACGCGCGGTCTTTCCTCAACTTAGTTGAGGGCCATCGGGCGTTCGCGATCCAGTTTTCTCGGACGCCCGAAATCTATGATAGGATATAGCCCATGTATGATTTTTCCTCCTCTTCGCGTCTGCCAAAGACCGCAGGCATCGGCTATAAACCTCAGCATTTCACCGAGTTGCGCGCCGAACCCGGCCCGGTAACCTGGCTGGAAATCCACGCCGAAAACTACATGGGGGATGGCGGCAGGCCGCTGGCGCAATTGCGCGCGCTTGCTGAAACATTCCCGATTTCCGTGCATGGCGTTGGTCTGTCTATCGGCGGCGAAGGCCCGCTGGATAAAGACCACATCGCGCGGCTGAAACACCTTTGCGACTGGCTAAATCCAGCCAGTTTTTCCGAACATCTGGCATGGTCCACGCATGAGGCGCATTTCCTCAATGACCTATTGCCCCTGCCCTATTCGCCCGAAACCTTGACCCGCGTCGCAGACCATATTGACGAAGTGCAAGAGGCCGTCGGCCGCCCCATGCTGCTTGAAAATCCCTCGACCTATCTCGCCTTCGAGGACAGCACGATGGATGAGATCACATTCCTGACCGAGATCGCCAAACGCACCGGCTGCGGGTTGCTGCTGGACGTCAATAACGTCTTTGTTTCCTGCACCAATCAGATTTGGGACCCAATTGAATATATTGAGAAATTTCCCCATCGCTTGGTCGGAGAAATCCATCTTGGTGGCCATGATGAAGATGAAGATGAACACGGCGCGCCGCTGTTGATTGACAGCCATGGCCGCGAAGTGGTGGATCCGGTTTGGGCGCTTTATGACCACACAATCAAAGTTGGCGGCACAAAGCCGACCCTGATTGAGTGGGACAATGATGTGCCCGAATTTCCTATTCTGCGCGAAGAGGCCGCACGCGCCGACGCGATCTTAGCGCCAGTTCAGGCCGAATAAGATGGGCCAAACTGATTTCACCGCCGCGCTCCTCGATCCGGAAAAACCGGTTCCCGAGGGTCTGGTTGACCCCCAAGGCCGCCCGGCGGGCAAACGCTTTGACGTATATCGCAACAACGTCACCTCATCGCTGATCGCGGCGCTGGAAACGGGGTTTCCGGTTTTGCAGAAATTGCTCGGCGAGAGCAGCTTCAAGACCCTTGCCACACTCTTTTTGCGGGCCCACCCGCCGACATCCGGCGCGCTGCAGCGCTACGGCGATGCGATGCCCGGCTTCCTGGCCGGGTTCAAACCCCTCGCATCCCTGCCCTATCTGGCCGATATCGCCCGGCTCGAGCTTGCCATTCGCACCTCATATCATGCAGCTGACCACCATCCGCTTGACCCGGCAGGTTTGGACCCAGAGGCGATGATGGCCCTGACCCCTCGCCTTGCCCCCGCCACGCATATTCTGACCTCACCTTACCCGATCTATTCGATTTGGCGGATGAATATGGTTGCGGGCGCGCCCAAACCAGCGCCCGTGTCCGAAGACGTTTTAATCACGCGCGTCAATTTTGATCCCACCCCGCATCTGTTACCCCCCGGTGGGCGCCAGTTTGCCGAAGCACTCGACGGATGCACCCCTATCGCCGCCGCAATCGAGGCTGCGATGATTGCAGCCCCGCGCGCCGATATTGCGGGCCTCCTGACGTTGTTTTTGTCCTCCCAAGCCCTGACCCTTCCAACTGAAAAGGTCCAATAATATGAATGCCTTGATATCCCTCCATGACCGCCTTTTCACGGCCATCGAAACCCGTATAGCTGCGCCGTTCCTGCCCGCCCTCGCAAGGCTGATCTTTGCCGGGACGCTGCTGGTCTATTACTGGAATTCCGGGCAGACAAAATTGGGGGACGGGATCTTTGGTTTTCTGAACCCCAGCTTCAACGCTTACGCCCAAATCCTGCCCCGCATGTCCGAGGCCGTAAGCTATGATGCCAGCCAACTTGGCGCTTTTGCCCATCTCTTGGTGATCGGCGCCACGATAGGCGAGTTTGTCCTGCCATTGCTGATCGTGCTTGGCCTGTTCACCCGTTTGGCGGCGCTTGGGATGATTGGGTTTGTCATCGCCCAAACGTGGGTCGACATTTTTGGCCACGGCCTCTCGGCAGAGGACGCAGGCAGCTGGTTTGATGTCTCACCCGAAGGGCTGATCTGGGATCAGCGGGCCTTCTGGATGTTCCTTTTGATCTATCTGGTGGTGCGCGGCGCCGGGCTGTTGTCGCTCGACGCGCTCTTGCGCAATCGCCTTACCCAGCCTCAGGAAAACTTCGCCTGAACATCCTTGCCCCATCCAAGTGACAGCGCCCCGTCTTCCCCGCGAAGCACGGGGCGTTTCATAAGGGTCGGATGGGCCAGCATCAGATCCACCGGATCGCCCGCGCGCTCGGCCTCGGACAATCCGCGCCATGTGGTCGAGCGTGTGTTCAAAAGCGCTGGTCCCAGTTCCTTCAGCCACAGCTCCAGATCATCCCGCGCAACAGGCGCGGCGCGGATGTCGTGAAAGACCGGCCCATGCCCCGCCGCCTCCAGCGCTTTCATGGCTTTGCGGCAGGTATCACAGGTTTTGATGCCAAATAAATCCAATTGATTAATCCTCTAGCTTTGGACAAACGCGCAGATGAAGCTTTCTTGAACCCCGCGCGAATTTTCTTGCCTTTTGCCTAAATCATCGCATTCTTTTTGGAGTGACAACAGGTTTTCGGCAAAACCGCCTTTAAAAGATGGCCATCGGAATCCTCTGTCTTTGACCCACGCGGCGCGCGACGTGCCGGAGAATTAGACTTAAGAAGGAAGACGGACATGCCCACTGGCACCGTGAAATGGTTTAACACCACAAAAGGTTTTGGTTTTATCGCGCCCGATGAGGGCGGCAAGGACGTTTTTGTCCATATCTCAGCGGTTGAACGCGCCGGCCTGACCGGTCTGGCGGATAATGAGAAGGTCTCATACGACCTTGAAGAGGGCCGCGATGGCCGCTCGCTGGCCGCCAATCTGGCCAAGCTCTGAGCCGAAGGCCCGCCCGAAATATCAAACGCCGCACGAAGAGTTGCGGCGTTTTCTATGAGATTGCCCCAAGCTGCCGGTCACTCTTGAACCGAGCGCCATCGACGGCGCGCGCGGGGGCGATCTGAAATCTAAGCCGCACGATTTATCTCAGCCAAGTCCGCACACCCTCGATCGTGCCGATCCCATCAACCAAATCGCCGCCGCACCGGGGCGCGTCAGGCGCGATCCAAGGTTGGGGTTGGAATTTATCCGCCACCCAAGACTGTCTCTCTTGCGGTGTCCATGGTGTCGTTGGCCCTTTTCAAGAATTCGACGAAATCTGCAATTAAAGCCACGTACGCTTTCGTACTCAAACCGTCAAATCCAGTTTCCTGCACGTTTTGAATTTCAGCTATACTTCCTTCACACGCATCTGACAGACTCATGTTTTGCTGTTTGGTAAGTTCCATCGAGTCAAACAGGCTAACCAAATCATCCTGGCTGCCTGGAATTTCGTTAGCCATCAGCATTGATGCACGCTGCATGTCAGACATGCTTTTCATAAACTCAGAGTCCATTTTGGGAATTTCATGTGCGAGCCAATAAACAAATTCTTCGAATTTTTCAAAAGCACGTGTCGTTAACCGAACCGCCTTCTTTTGAGATCTATTTGGATTTTTGTTCAAGCCATCGAGTTCCCGCAAGGCGTCGAGCAACAGTTTCGAAAACTCATTAGTTTTTAATCCTACGGTATTAAGTCGACCTGTGTAGCTATTTAGCAAAATTGTCGCATCTTTAAATAGGAAACTGCTCGAAACGTCAGGGTCAGCACGTAGCAGTTTCTCTAGGTTCTTGAGGTGGTTGTATGGTTTCAGATCGGTATATTTGGTAACTGGAGTTATTGGTTCCACCTGCCCCCGGTAATCAACGCTCTCGAGCAACTCAAAGATTGATTTTTGAAGACCAGACCGAACAAGAACCTGCAATTGAGCTAAATCTTCGAATTTCCGATAGTAGACTCCATAATTTTCGAGCTTATTGCGAAACTCTTTTACCCGTCCATATTGCGCTAAATCCACATTGTCTAAATCTACCTTAGCAGACGAAAAGTAGAATTGGATTTTTGGTTCGCCTTTTTCCGTATTTTCTTTAATGGCCTCTTCGAACTCTTCCTCGGTTCCAGATTCGTACTTTCCGGTACTCGTTCCAAAATATGTTCCCATCAATCCCAAGTAAATGTCATAAGAACCAACTTGCGCAGAAATTGCTGCCTGTGACCTTTCGGCCCGGGCGCTAATTGAGTGCGTTTCCCATTTCACTGGATCGACACGGAACCCCTTTATCTGCCCTAGATCTTGCGTAATTTGATTGCAAATTTCCGTAACTATTTCGCGTTCTTTCTGAAGGTCTCCCGGAGAAGATATAAAGACACGAATATTCCGAATTGAATCTACCATTATTTAACAACTTTCTTTTGTGATCACCCCAAAATCCCCTCAAACTCCCGCCATTCCCCCTTCGACATCCCAGACGTCTCTTGCGTCACCTTCTCGCCTGCCAGCATGCGGCGCAGGCAGTCGACGCCTTTGCCCGAGATTTGCACGCCGCCCATGCGGTAATCCTCGAAGGCCGAATAGGCCGCCGGGACCCAGTCCTTGACCATTTCGCAGATCGCATCGGCATAGACGCGGATTTCGTATTGGGCGTGGGAATCGGCGCGCAGGCGCAGGAAGTGGAACAGGTTGTGCAGATCGACCTTCCAATACCATTGCGTATAGACATTGGCGGGCAGGTTCATGCGGGCAAGCTCCCGCGCTAGCCCGGCCTGACCGTCCTGCGACAGCATCTCTTCATAATGATCATAGGCGCGGTCGCTATCCTGTTTCAGCATCCGCAGCACACGCTCGGCCTCTTCGCCTTGCAGCGTCTCGCCCCGGCCCTGATTGTTGACCACCGATTGCGCGGCCAGCGCGTCGGGTTCGGGGATATAAAACTCACGATCCAAAATCGAATAGCGGGCCGAGTATTCATTCACATTGGCGGTCCGGTGGCGGATCCACTGGCGCGCCACAAAGACCGGCAGCTTCACATGCAGCTTGATCTCGCACATCTCAAACGGGGTCGAATGCCAGTGACGCATCAAATAGCGGATCAGCCCGGCATCGCTTTGCACATGTTTGGTCCCCGCCCCATAGCTGACGCGCGCGGCCTGCACGATGGCGCTATCGTCGCCCATATAGTCGACAACCCGCACGAACCCGTGGTCCAGCACCTCTTTTGGCGTATAAAGATGTTTCTCCATTCCCGGAGACACCGCGCGCAAAGTGGGTTGCGCTTCGGCGCGCGCTGCGGTGATATCGGCCAATTGTTCGTCGCTAAGCGGCATTTCAGATCTTTCTATTCCGGGGAATCGCGTTTCCCCACATTTTGCATCACTTCGGCGGGAAACCGCAACATAAAGGGTCATCTTTTACCATGATGGATCGTGGAACCCTCTGGATTGAACAGAAACTTGGGCCCCGATTGCGGGCAGACTGGCGGCCTTGGGTGGCTGAATTTGCCCTTTTCTGGGTGAAACAGGCATGGTCCGCCGCGTTTTCGATCGCGTTTTTGCTGGCGATCACGATCTCAACCCTGATCTGGAACCCCGATTGGGCATTGGCGCGCTATGATGCGTTGTTTCTGGTCGCCATCGCCTTGCAGGTGTCCTTCATCTATTTCCGGCTGGAACATTGGGAAGAGGTGAAAGTTATCTTCCTCTTCCACATCACCGGCACAGTGATGGAGATCTACAAGCTGGCCCACGGATCTTGGGATTACCCCGAAAACGGCATGATGGAACTGGGGGGAGTGCCGCTCTTTTCAGGGTTCATGTATGCCTGCGTCGGCAGCTATATCGCGCGGGTCATCCGAATTTTCGACATGAAATTCGCGCCTTACCCGCCGTTTTGGATGACGGCCCTTTTGGCGGGTCTGATCTATCTGAACTTCTTCACTCATCATTACCTGCCCGATATCCGGCTGGCGCTTTTTGCGGCCACGATCGCGCTCTTCTGGCGAACCCGGATCTGGTTCTTTCCGGTCTCTGCCCCGCGCTGGATGCCGCTGCCGCTGGCTGCGCTGTTGTCGGCGCTGTTCATTTGGGCCGCCGAAAACGTCGGCACCTTTACCCGAACATGGGCCTATCCCGGTCAGGGCCAGTTCGAGCTGGTCTCCTTCTCCATGCTCGGAAGCTGGTATTTGCTGCTCTATGTCAGCTTCGTCACCGTGACACTTGTGATGCGCGATCAGCTGCTGGCGCATCCCATCCGCCCCGCCCCACGCGAAGTTTACCGCGCTGCCCCCGCGACAAGCGGGTAATGCCGCGCTAAGCTTGCCCAGACAGTACAGGGAAGACTTATGACAATTCGCTATTTACACACGATGGTTCGGGTAAAAGACCTGGATGCAAGCATCGCCTTTTTTAATCTTCTCGGCCTCGAAGAGATCCGCCGCCGCGACAGCGAAGGCGGCCGCTTCACGCTGGTCTTTATGGCTGCGCCCGGCCAGCACGACACCCCGGTTGAACTGACTTATAACTGGGATGGGGATGAGGGGCTGCCCTCCGATAGCCGTCATTTCGGACATCTGGCTTACCGCGTTCCGAATATCTATGATCTGTGCGCGAAGCTGATGGAGGCCGGTGTCACCATCAACCGCCCACCGCGCGATGGCCATATGGCCTTTGTCCGGTCCCCCGATAATGTCTCGATCGAACTGATCCAGGAAGCGCCCGATCTGCCGCCTGCCGAACCCTGGGCCAGCATGGAAAATACCGGGCATTGGTGATCCGGGCGGCGATATCCGCGCTTTTTCTATTGGGCGCATTGCCGGCAGCCGCGCAAGAGTGCCGCCTTGCCCTGCTTTTGGCCCTTGATGTGTCATCGTCGGTTGACGCCCATGAACACACCTTGCAGCGCGACGGGCTGACCGCAGCGCTGCAAGCGCCCGAAGTTCTGGAACCGCTTTTGAACGGCCCCGGCCCGGTCGCGATTTCCGTTTACGAATGGTCCGGCCGTTTTCAGCAAACCATGATCGCACCTTGGCAATTGATCGAGACCGAGGCCGACCTCGCACCGATCCTGACGGCGCTGCAAACCGTTCCGCGCGTATCAGAGGAGCATCCAACAGCCATTGGATATGCCATTGGCTACGCCGCCGAGCTTTTTGAGACCGCACCGTCTTGCCTGTTTCAAACGCTGGATATCGCAGGCGATGGCGAAAACAATGATGGCTTCCCGCCCCATCTGGCCTATGATCATTTCCCCCTTTACGGCGTAACGGTGAATGGATTGGCCATTGATGGCTCCAGCCCTGATATCCTGACCTATTACGAGCGCCACGTGATCCATGGGCCCGGCTCATTCGTCGAATATGCCGCCACCTATGATGATTTCGAGCAGGCGATGCGTCGCAAGCTCGAACGGGAATTACGGGTCATGACGCTTGGGCTGTTGACGCCCTAAGGGGGACAAGGGGGCAGCGCCCCCATTGGGGTGGGCGGGCGGGCCCGCCCAAACCCTCAAACCGGCAAAAGCGCCGCGCCGACGCGCCGGCCCTCGGATAAAAGCACATTATAGGTCCGCGCCGCTGAAGGCGACGACATCACCTCAACCCCGATCCCTGCGCTCTCAAGCGCCTCGCGGGCCGCTGTCGGCAAAAACGCGATCTCAGCGCCCATGCCAACCAGCAAAACGTCAATCTCACCTGCCAGCGCCAAAAGCGGGCCTTGATCGGCAAGCCCGGCCCAAGGCGCAATCCGGTCGGGCAAACATAAGATCGCGCCGTCGTAAATCGTGCCGCCAACCCGGAAAAACCCCGGCCCATAGCCATCAATCGGCGCTGCGGCCCCGTATTGAATTTCGGTCAATTGCATGGCGCGCTCCTTAGTCCCAAAACGGCAATCCCATAACGGCTGATACCGCGATTATCGCATAGGCCACAATGCGGTAAACCCGCTCGTATTCAGGTCGGAATATCCAGCCACCGATGAAATTTCCCAAAAGATACGGCCCTGTCAGGATCACACCTGCCGTCACCGCCACAAGGCTGAGCTGAGCGGAGATCCCCAAAAGCGCCATCATCAACATATCTGCAGATAAGAGGTATAAAAGCAGCGTCGCGCGAATGACCTTCGCCGGATGCGCCGAGGCCATATAAACCGCAATCACCGGCGGGCCCGGCAGCCCCACTGCGCCAAAAAGAAACCCGCCAAGCGCGCCCGTCGCAAAGATCACCTTCCGCGTCAGAACGCCTGCATAACGCCAGCCCCCCGCCAGCAGCACCAACAGCGCCAAAGTCAGGAAAGAAACCGCAAAGCGAAACGCTTCAGGCGAGACATTGACTAGTATCAACAGACCTATTGGCAGAGCCAAAACCAGCCCGCCGATCAGCCATTTAATATCGCCAAGATGCGCATCCCGCAGGGCGCGAGGGATATTTGGCAAAGGGCCGAAAAGGTCCATGACCGTCAGCGTCACCAATGCCGAAACCGGGCTCAGGAACTGGCCTGCGACGGGCAAATAGATCATCGCCGTCCCAAAACCAGAAAAGCCGCGCACAATGCCCGCGACCAATCCAGTTAATGCCAGCCAGTACAGCCCCGGCAAAGCCAGAGCTGCGCTAAGCCACTCAGGCATCTATATTGGCAAATTGCGTGCCAGCGCCACCATCCGGCTTGGACCAGTCGCGCTTCACGCCAAGCTTCAGCAACGCAGCAGAGGCCACAAAAACCGAACTATATGTGCCGACAATCACACCCCAGATCATCGCGAAAACAAAGCCGCGGATCACATCGCCGCCCAAAACAAACAACGATATCAGGGCGATCAATGTCGTTACCGACGTCATGACCGTCCGGCTTAGCGTTTCGTTGATGGAAAGGTTCAGAACCTCACGCAGCTCGCGCTTTTTATACTTACGCAGGTTTTCCCGCACCCGGTCAAAAACCACCACCGTATCGTTCAGCGAATAGCCCACGATGGTCAAAAGCGCCGCGATAATTGCCAGATCAAAACGGATTTGCAGGGCGCTGAATATCCCGATTGTCAGGATCACGTCATGCACAAGCGCGGCAACCGCGCCAAGGCTGAACTGCCATTCAAAGCGCAGCCAAATATAGATCAGCACCGCACCGATTGCCAAACAGACGGCGATGACAGCGGCCTGCACCAATTCGCCCGAAACCGTTGGACCAACGCTTTCAACCGAGGGGAAGGTGATCGTCGGATCAACCTCGGCCAAAGCCGCCTGAACCAGCGCAATGGTTTCAGGGCTAATCGCCTCATCACCATCCTGCGCCTGGATCGAGATCGAGGCGACATGCTGATCCTCGTCAAAGGTTGGATCTGTGACGCCCACAATCGTGACATCGCCCAGTTCCATATCGCTCAGGGCCGCGCGGTACGCGCCCACATCAACCGGCGTTTCCGCATCGGTCCGGATCGTTGTGCCGCCGCGAAAATCAATGCCGAAATTTAGACCCATCATGAAGAAGAGCACGACCGACAAAACAACCGCGATGCTCGACGCACCCAGCGTGACAGTCGACAGGCGGAAGAAATCCCAAGACGTTTCCGAGGGGACAAGCTTAAGACGCATCGGTTACACCTCGATTGTTTTAGGACGACGACGCTCGAACCACATCACCACGATCAGCCGGGTAACGAAAAGCGCCGTAAAGACGGATGTGATAATCCCCAGACCCAGCGTAATCGCAAAGCCGCGCACCGGGCCCGAGCCCATGGCAAAAAGGATCACCGCAGTGATGAAGGTCGTGATATTCGCGTCGTAGATCGCGGAACGGGCCTTTTCATAGCCCAGCTCAATCGCGCGGCTTGGCCCTTTGGCGGTCTTCAGCTCTTCTCGGATCCGTTCAAAGATCAGAACATTGGCATCCACCGCCATCCCGATTGTCAGAACAATTCCGGCGATCCCCGGCAGGGTCAAAGTGGCCCCAATCAGGCTGAGCAGGCCAAAGATAAGGCCCACATTGATGATCAACGCGATATTGGCAAACAGACCAAACAGGCCATAGCTCAGGCCCATAAAGACCAGAACCGCGATGCCAGCAACTGTGGCAGCGGTCTGGCCGGCGGCGATACTATCGGCGCCCAGCTCTGGCCCAATGGTGCGTTCTTCCAGAAAGGTCAGCTCGGCAGGCAAGGCGCCCGCGCGCAGCAAGATCGCCAGATTGGTTGAGCTTTCCACCGAGAAGTTCCCGGTGATTTGCCCCGACCCGCCACAAATAGGCTCGCGGATCTGCGGGGCGGTCAGAACCTCGCCATCCAGTGCGATTGCAAAGAACGAGCGGACATTGTCCTGACTATATTCACAGAAGCGGCGTGATCCGATCCCATCCAGCGTAAAGTTCACGGACGGCTGGCTGTTCTGGTCAAAGCCAGGCTGCGCATCTGTCAGGTTTTCGCCTGTCAGCGTTGGAGATTCCTCAAGACGGTAGAATTCGGACTCATCATCCGCATCCGGCAAAATGATTTCGCGCGACGCTGTATCATCTTCCAGACTGCTTGCGCTGCCGGTCACAGGGTGGAACGTCAGGCGCGCCGTTGTTCCGATCAGCGCCTTTAGCTCTTCGGCTGACCCGACACCGGGAACCTGAATAAGAATACGGTCCGTGCCCTGCCGCTGAATGGTTGGCTCACGCGTCCCGGCTTCATCGACCCGGCGGCGAATGATTTCCAGCGATTGCTGCATGGTCCGGTCATCGGTCGCGGCACGCTCGGCTTCGGACAAAGTGACAATCACAATGTCGCCCTCACCGCGAATATCCAGCGTTTGCGCGCCCACACCGGTTACGCTTGCAACAGGCTGCGACAAGGTCCGTGCGGCGGCCACCGCTTCGGCCAAACCGGAAGCGTCCGAGATTTGCACCCAAAGCTCACCGGCTGGCGCATCCTGACGGCGGATCGTGCCAATCGTTTCGCGTTCTTCGCGCAGCACATCGCGCAAGGCCGGCCACAGGCTGTCCATCCGCGATGTATACACATCCTCAACATGGACCTGCGCCAACAAATGCGCCCCGCCCCGAAGATCCAACCCCAGATTGACCAGACCCGAAGGCAGGAAACTGGGCCATTCATCCAGATCTGCCTGCAACTCATCGGTCACGGCATCCGTTAAGTCGATCTCGGCAGCGGCGTCATTATGGGTTTCTACACGATCGTAGAAAAAGTTTGGCATCGCCAAACCCAGACCCAAGGCGATCACGCCCCAGATCAGCACCCGGTTCCATAGAGGGATGTTGAGCATTATCGCGCCTTAAGTCCTGAGGGTTTTGGGATTATTCCGAAGCCGGTTCGGTTTTGTTGAGCACGCGCACGATGGTCGAGCGTACAACACGCACCTTCACACCATCTGCGATTTCAACTTCAAGCTCTTCGTCATCCTTGACCTTAACGACCTTGCCGAAAAACCCGCCAGAGGTGACGATCTGGTCGCCCCGGCGCAGGGCCGCAACCATCGCTTCATGCGCTTTGCGCTGCTGCTGCTGGGGGCGGATCATCAGGAAATACATGATCACAACGATCAGAATGAGGGGGATAAAGCTGCCGATGGCATCCATTGTGGCGCGTCCTTTATTTTATGGCTCACAGAGGGCCATCTTGCGCGCCCCCTATCAAATCGGCGGCACGTTACTTTGGCCTTGGGGAAAGCACAAGGCGCGGCGGCCCGAAAACCCCCTCCCCAAAGCGGTTCTCTTTGGCATATGGTTGGACAGGACCAAAAGGGCAATGCGTGATGAGTATAGATTTCGGCGATCAGGTCGTATTTTCGATAGAGCCGCAGGCATTCTGGACCGCCACAACCCTCGGCGCGATCATTCTGTTGGCGCTGGCGGCGATTGCTGCGCTGAGCTTGGTTGCTCGAAAGGCAGACGTCCCTGACGCATTCGAGATGCAAAAGCGACTTGGCATGCAAGAGGTGCCAAAATGGCTGTTCCTCGTAATCTGCGCCATCTGGCTGGTGATCTGCGTACTGCTTTTAACAAGCTTATTTTGGACGATCATCGGCCACACATTTTGTGGACAAGAACAACATGCCGGTGAACCCGTTCCAGTTCGAACGATCATCGCGACCTTTACCGCGCTCACTGGTGTTCTCGCTGCGGTCGTCGCATTCCCCGTGACCCTTATCCGCATCGGGCTGACACGGGCGCAGAACAAGACCACAGAAGATGCGCTCTTTAACGACAAGATCAACGCGGCGGCGGCGGGTCTTGCGGCAAGGCGTCAAGTCACAATGGCAGTCTCGCCGGGCGGTAGTTACAAATTGCACCAAGATTTCTGGCAAGATGATCTCGTCACCCGCGCCAGCGCCATTGACCGGCTGGAAGGACTGGCAAATGAACGCCCCGACACCGCCGCCCGCGTCGCGCGGATGCTGTCAATCTATGTACGGGAGCTAAGCCGGGACTTCCCGGCTCAGGAACCGCCAAAAGGGGCCACACCCAAGGAGTTACGGGAATGGGCCAGGGGTCTCAAACCAATCCGCCCGGATATGGAACAAGCCGCGCAAAGCCTTGGGCGACTTCTGGAAATCGAAGGACATGGGATAAAACGCGGCGATATCGACTTGAGCCGCGCCAATCTGCAAGGCTTCAACCTCAATTCTCTGAATTTCGAAAACGCACTGTTTGAGGGCGCATCGATGCAGGGGGCAAATTTCAGAGGGGTGCAGATACAAGGGGCACACCTAAGAGGGGCGCAGATGCAGGGCACATACCTCAGCGAGGCGCAGATGCAAGGGGCGGACCTACGCGACGCACAATTGCAGCGGGCGTACCTCTTCAGCGCGCAGTTGCAGGGAGCGTGGCTCTCGGGCGCGAAGATGCAAAGGTCAGACCTTCGCGAGGTCAAGATGCAAGGCGCAAACCTTCGCAAGGCAAAGTTGCAGAATACAAACCTCAAAGAAGCAGAGATGCAGGGCGTATACCTCAGTGAAGCACAGATGGATGACCAAACGAACCTAGAAGGTGCTTCCCTGCAAGGCGCTTTGCTTAGGTCCGTTGATGATACAACCCTAGCGAAATTGCGCCCGTTTTGGCCTGATCTTTTCGCCAATGGGTTTGAGCAAATCAGCGGCGATGATCGTCCTTCCCATTGGCGATCAATAGAAGAGTCCAACTTGGCTGAAATCTACGCCCAATGGCACGCCTGGCAGGAAACCCTGCTGGACTACGATCCCTCTTGGCGGCGCGCCCACTGGCGCTGACCCATCTGGCCCCTTGTCTGTACAGGAGGTGTACAGGGGGGTGTACGCATTGCAGACGCCTATTTTCGGCTTCAAACCCCGGTTCCAATAGTGCATAGAACGCGGGTAAACTGCCCGCCAAAAGAGGCCCAATATGCACGATATTCGCAGCATCCGTCAGAACCCTGACGCTTTCGACGCCGCCATGGCCCGCCGGGGTCTTGGCCCGCAATCCCCCGCCATTCTGGCGCTGGATGAAGAGCGCCGCTCGTGCATCTCAGCCGCCGAAGCCGCGCTTGCCGATCGCAATGCGGCCTCCAAGCTCGTGGGCAAAGCCAAAGCCTCGGGTGATGAGGCCGAATTTGAACGCCTGCGCGCCTTAGTTGCTGAAAAGAAAGCAGAAATCGCGCGGCTTGAAGAAGACGCCAAAGCCAAGGATGCCGCCCTGCGGGACATGCTGATGGGCCTGCCCAACGCTTTGCATGCTGACGTCCCCGATGGCGCGGATGAGGCGGATAATGTTGAGATTCACACATGGGGCGCGCCCCGCAATTTCTCGTTTGAACCCAAAGAGCATTACGAGATTGGTGGCGTCACAACCGGCATGGATTTTGAAACCGCCGCCAAGCTCTCCGGCGCGCGCTTCGTTCTGCTGACCGGCGGTGTTGCCCGCATCCACCGGGCGCTGGCCCAGTTCATGCTGGATACTCACATAGATATCAACGGCTTAACAGAAGTGAACGCCCCCGTTCTGGTTCTGGAAGAGATGATGTATGGCACCGGGCAACTGCCGAAATTTGGCGAAGACAGCTATCAAACCCGCGAAGGTTGGTGGCTTATTCCAACCTCGGAAGTCACGCTGACAAACACCGTTAATGAAATGATCGTGGATGAAGCCACTCTACCCCGCCGCATGACCGCCCATTCGCTCTGCTTCCGCTCCGAAGCCGGCAGCGCGGGCCGCGATACCGCTGGTATGCTGCGCCAACACCAGTTTGAAAAAGTCGAGATGGTGACAATCGCCCATCCCGATCACTCAATGGCCGAACATGACCGCATGACAAAATGCGCCGAAGGCATCTTGGAAAAACTGAACTTGCCTTACCGAACTGTCGTGCTTTGTTCGGGCGATATGGGCTTTGGGATGCTTAAAACCCATGACCTTGAAGTCTGGCTGCCGGGACAGAATACCTATCGCGAGGTTAGCTCCTGCTCGGTCGCGGGCGATTTTCAGGCGCGCCGTATGAATGCGCGCTTCCGGCCTGAAGGCGGCGGGAAACCTGAATTTGTTCATACACTTAACGGATCTGGTCTTGCAGTTGGGCGCTGCCTGATTGCGGTTTTGGAGAACGGTCAGGAAGAGGACGGATCGGTCACTCTGCCAGACGTGCTGCACCCCTATCTGGGCGGCAAAACCAAGTTGAGCGCTGAGGGCATCCTTGTCTGAACGGGCCAAAAAAACCCGCGCCATTGCGGTCCTTGTGACTGCGGTGGCCTTTACGGCGGGGTCATCTTTTACCCCGGCCTTTGGCGGGTTCGATCCCGCCGATTTTCCGAACCCAATTGCCGATCTGCAACTGACACCTGCAGGCTATGCATTCGCAATTTGGGGGCCGATCTTTTTGGCTCTTATCGGAAGCGGCATTTTCGGTGTGCTCAAACGCGCAGAAGACGCGGTTTGGGACGCGACAAGGCTGCCGCTTTTCCTGTGCCAAATCCTTGGCGCTGGTTGGGTGGGTCTCGCGATCATCGCGCCGCTTTGGGCAACTGTGGTGATTTGGGTGATGCTGGCTTTGGCGCTCATTGCCTATGCCCGTGCATGTAAATCAGCAGATCTGTGGCCCCTGCGCGTTCCACTTGGCCTTCTGGCGGGCTGGCTGACCGCTGCCTCTTGGGTGGCACTCGCAACCAGCGGCACAGGGTTCATTGAGGGGCTTAGCCCGGCGACCAGCAGTTGGATCGGCCTGATCGGTGCCTTGATCCTTGCCCTTGCGATCTTGCACCGCTTTGGCGGGCTTGCTTACGCGGTGGCTGTCATTTGGGCGCTGATTGGGATCGTTATGGCCAATCTGGGTCTGAACCCGGCATTTGTGGCTGGCGCAGCTGCTGGCGCGGTGTTGATTGCTGTTTATGCTGGCATGGGCTTTAAACGGGCATAGGCCAGCAGCCCTTTACCCGCAATGGCCTCTCCGCTAACAGAACAATAGGCAAAGCGGCAGGAAAGCGGGCACATGCGCATACTCATCACCAATGACGACGGGATAAATGCGCCCGGCCTAAAAACCCTTGAAGCCATTGCAAAAACCGTTGCCGGACCGGACGGTGAAGTCTGGGTCGTTGCCCCGGCCTTTGAACAATCCGGCGTTGGCCATTGCATCAGCTATACGCATCCGACCCTTATTGCCGAAATGGGCCCAAGACGCTTTGCGGCGGAAGGCACGCCTGCCGATTGTGTGTTGGCAGGCATCCATTATGTGATGAAAGACACGCCGCCAGATCTTATCCTTTCGGGCGTCAATCGCGGGAACAATGCAGCGGAAAACGTGCTCTATTCCGGCACGCTTGGCGCGGCCATGGAGGGCGCGTTGCAAGGCAAACGTGCCATCGCGCTGTCGCAATATTTCGGGCCGGACAATGCGTCCCTTGATGATCCATTTGAGGCCGCTGCCGCGCATGGCGCAGAAACCGTTCAGGCGCTTGTCGATCACGGGTCTTGGGGCGGCGGCGAATATGGGACATTCTACAACGTCAATTTCCCGCCACTGCCGGGCGGCCAAGTCAAAGGCCGGAAAGTCACCCGCCAAGGTCGACGTCCCGACACAAATTTCAGCGCCGAGCCATCAATTGCCCCAAATGGGCGCCGTTTTCTTTGGGTTCGCGGCGGAAACCAGCACGGAGCGGTTGACGCCGAAACTGATGCGGGTGCCAATCTGGACGGGTATATTTCGATCACGCCGCTGCGCGCTGATCTGACCGCCCATGATCAATTATCCGTGCTGAAGGGGCGTCTTGAATGAGCTGGAATTCCGAACAGAAAATGCAATTTCTGTTTACCCTCCGTTCAAAGGGCGTGACTGACCCGCGCACGCTTGGCGCCATGGAAAAGGTGGATCGGGGCCAGTTTGTGCGCGGCCATTTTGAAGACCGCGCCTATGATGACATGCCCCTTCCGATCTCATCGGGCCAAACCATCAGCCAGCCGTCAATTGTTGGCCTCATGACGCAGGCGCTCAACGTGCAGCCGCGTGATAAGGTGCTAGAGGTCGGAACAGGCTCTGGCTATCAGGCCTCAATCCTGAGCCATCTGGCGCGCCGCGTTTACACCGTCGACCGCCATCGCCGCCTAACCCGTGAATCCGAGGCCCTGTTTTCCCGCATGGATCTGCATAACATCACCGTCATTACCGGTGACGGTAGCTTTGGCCTGCCGGACCAAGCCCCGTTTGATCGCATCATCTTGACGGCGGCGGCAGAAGACCCCCCCGGCCCGCTTCTTGAGCAACTCAAAATCGGTGGGATCATGGTTTTGCCCGTTGGCCAATCCGACACTGTTCAAAACCTGATCAAAGTGACGAAAACCGAGGCAGGTCTAGACTATGAAGAGCTGTGCAATGTACGCTTTGTTCCGCTTATTGAAGGGCTGGGTTAGGATAAGAGCCAACCGGGGCTGGCGCGAAACACGCTCTTTCTGGTAAAAGCCCCCCAAAAGAATTTATGACGCGCGGATGCGGCGATCTTGGATATATGACCAGACGCTGCCAATTTTTTGAGGATATCGAGCCGATGCCCCGCCTTTCTGTAATTGCCCTCGGGCTGATCCTGCCGCTTGTGACGGCCTGCACTACTCCGGGTGGGTTTGATTTCGACCTGCGCAACAACGGGATTGGAACCGCAACTGCGACAGCCTCCGCTGAAACGGCCCCGCGCCCAGAGGCCGACCAATTTGGTTTGATCACCTACCCCACTTATCAAGTGGCAGTGGCCCGACGCGGCGATAATCTCCGGGCCGTCGCAGACCGGATCGGAATGGATGCGGGCGAATTGGCCAGTTTTAACGGACGGCTGGTCACAGATGAACTGCGGGATGGCGAAGTGTTGGCTCTGCCGCGCCGTATCACACCGCCCGGTGCAAGCAGCATTGGCGGATCGGGCACCGATATCTCTGCGATTGCAAGCGCCGCGATTGATGAGGCCGAGGCAGAAGCGCAAGCCAATACCCCTGCGCCCAGCCGCCCTGCGGAACCCGTTGTCGAAGTCCAAGGCGGCGCAGAACCTGTGCGCCACCGTGTTGCGCGCGGCGAGACAGCCTATTCTGTATCGCGCCTTTACGGTGTGTCCGTCCGCGCGTTGGCCGATTGGAACGGATTGGGCCCGGATCTGACCGTACGCGAGGGGCAATTCCTGCTTATTCCGATTGTGATCTCCGAAGCTGGGTCACTGGAAGACGATAGCGCGCCAGGCGCGTCCGTGACGCCGGTTCCACCATCCGCCTCTGAGCCGCTGCCAGAAACCATTGCCACGGTTGAACTGCCAGAAGCCCCTGATTTTGAAGCTGAAACACCCGCGCCCGAAGCTGTAGAAACAGCCGCCGCCCCACGCATGGAGCGCCCAGTGGCCGGCAGCATCATCCGTCCCTATTCCAGCCGCAATGAAGGCATTGATATTGCAGCGGCCGAAGGCACGCCGGTGCGCGCAGCCGATGACGGCGAAGTCGCCGCAATTACTCGTGACACCGATCAGGTTCCAATTCTGGTTATCCGTCATCCCGGCAACCTGCTGACTGTATACGCCAATATTGACGCGATTTCAGTCGAACGCGGGGATCGGGTGAGCCGAGGTCAGACTATTGCTACAGTTCGCGCAGGCGACCCATCGGCGCTGCATTTCGAGGTGCGCCAAGGCTTTGAATCAGTGGACCCAACGCCCTTCATTCAGTGAAGGGCGAATGGCGCACGCAGAGACGGCTTAAATCTTAACGCCGTGGCGTCCGGCAAGATCTGTAAAGAATTGCCAAGCCACGCGCCCCGAGCGTGACCCACGCGTCGCTTGCCATTCAATGGCTTCGGCCCGCAAAACATCCGCATCGACCGTCACGCCATATTCGGCGCAATACCCGTCGATCATGGCAAGGTAATCGTCCTGCGAGCAGGGATGGAACCCAAGCCAAAGACCAAAGCGATCCGAGAGCGAGACTTTTTCTTCTACCGCCTCGGACGGGTTGATGGCTGATCCACGCTCATTCTCGATCATATCGCGTGGCATCAGATGCCGCCGGTTCGAAGTTGCGTAGAAAATTACATTCTCTGGGCGTCCTTCAACACCGCCATCCAGAACCGCTTTCAGCGATTTGTAATGCTGATCGTCATGACTAAAGCTCAGATCATCGCAAAACAGCAGGATTTGGACGGGCGCAGCCCTTAGCAGCGTCAGAAGCCGCCCAATGGACGGCAGATCTTCGCGTTGCACTTCGACCAGTTTTAGGCTCGGATGCTCCGCTGAAATCGCAGCATGGGCGGCTTTCACCAAGGACGATTTCCCCATCCCCCGTGCACCCCACAAAAGTGCGTTATTGGCCGCAAAGCCATTGGCAAATTTCTGGGTATTATCAATCAAGATATCGCGGGCACGGTTGATGCCCAAAAGCAGCGACAGATCGATCCGGTTTACATTGGGAACAGGCACCAGCTGATCAGGATCGGCATGCCAAACAAATGCAGTTGCCGCGTCCCAGTCAGGAGCTTCGGCAGGCGCCGGAGACATGCGTTCCAGCGCCGCTGCGATCCGCTCGAGCGGGTCCATACTGCTCATTCCGCCGGGTCCTCGACCTCGTCATCGAGATCCATTTCGTCCTCGTCCAAATCTGCTGCGCGGCGACGCTCAACAATTTTCACAAGCTGGATCGAGATCTCATAAAGGCCATAAACCACAACAAAAAGAATAAGTTGTGTAATCACATCCGGTGGCGTGACCAATGCGGCCAAGACCAAGATCCCGACCACTGCATATTTCCGCATCTCGCCAAGGCCTTGGGCCGACACCAGACCAGCTTTGCCCATAAGGGTCAGCAGAACTGGCAATTGGAAACAGATGCCAAAGGCAAAGATGAATTTCAGCTCAAGGTCGAGGGATTCTTTGACCGAGCCCAAAAACACCGTTTGTAACTCGTTATTCGTCCCGGGCGCCGCATCTGACGATGTGCCCGCGACAAGGTTCGTAATTGCAGGAATTACATCCGAAAACCCGATGAAGAACCGCATGGCAAGCGGCGTCACCACGAAATGCGCAAAGCTGGCCCCGGCCAGAAACAGAAGCGGCGAGGCCACAAGAAACGGCAAGAACGCGTTTTGTTCGGTCTTGTACAGACCCGGCGCCACAAAGCGCCACATCTGATGCGCGATGACCGGGAAGGACACCATAAAGCCCATCACGACAGACACCCGGATCAGGGTAAAGAACTTCTCCTGCGGGGCCGTAAAGATCAGCCGGGCGTCCTCGCCCCGCTCTTGCAGGATCGTCGCAATCGGTTGGAACAGAAATTCGAGGATCGGTTCAGCGACAATAAAACAAAGCACCATCGCAACCACAAAGGCCAAGGCCGAGCGGATAAGCCGGGTGCGCAATTCAGCCAAATGTTCGATCAGCGGTGCCGAACTGTCTTCGATCTTATTTTCAGTCATGTGTCGGAGGTTCCGCTGCGCGGTGTCTGGACCGGCTCAAGTGTAGACTCTGAATCAGCCGCCGGCGTGGTGTCCGCTGCTGGTGCCGGGGCAACTGTCTTTGGCCGCGTGGCGCCTTTTGCAGGTTTCCAAGGTTCCGGTGTCTGCTCAGCGCTGGCACCGTCCTCTTCACCCCCGTCAATCCCATCAAGACCCGAGGTTGCCGCATCTTTTAAAGCGCTTTTCGCAGCTGAGACCGGATTGCTCATATTACGCAGGTCTTTTGAGAAATCCGTCGCCTTTCGCAAATCCTTTTGGATATCGCTCAGCCCCGTTTCATTGGCCGCCGCATTCATTGTCGTCTGGAATTCACGCGCCATGCCGCGAAGCCGCCCGGTTATTTGACCAAGCGTTCGGAACATTTTTGGAAGGTCCTGCGGCCCGACGACGATAAGCGCCACGATGCCGACGACCAAAAGCTCCCACATGCCGATGTCAAACATGGACGGCCCCTTACGTTTGGATCTCTAGCGAAAAAGCGCCAGAGAAATCAGGCGTTTTCGCGGTCACGTTCAGGCGTCACATCGCGCGCAGCTTCTGCAGCTGCATCCGCATTTTCGATTTCTTCCGTGCCATCTTTGACGCCGCGTTTAAAGGCCGTGATGCCTTTGCCTACTTCACCCATCAGGTTCGCGATCTTGCCGCGACCAAACAGAACCAGAACCACGACTGCAATTAGCAGCAGGCCCGGAAGGCCAATATTGTTGAGCATGTCAGTCTCCCTTGCCGGGGGCGTGGCTCTCTGGCCCGCCGCCCTAGTCATATCACCGTCTATACGTATGGTCTTCTGCGCCCGGATCAAAGCCCCAATATGTGAAATGCGTGCGAAAACCTGCCAAGATGTAAAGGAATTTACCTCATTTCTTGAAGACGAAGCACTTATCCCGGCGAATTGTCAGCCACAAAGCCATGCCTGGCTTCGGCAAAAACACGGCCGGAACGGTGGCTTTAAGGATCTGTTTGTTAAAATCCATGCGGAATTCGACAAGGCTTTCATGCCCCATAAACCGCGCCCGTTCGACCACACCGCGCGCCGGGGCGCCGTCCATCGGGGTAGGGTTTGGGCCTTTTCCGCCGCGGTCAAAGTCAATTTTGACATGCTGTGGCCGAAAAATAATCTCAACCTCGGTCCCGTCAGCATGGCCGGGGGCAAGAAACTGACCAAAGGCTGTATCGGTCAAAGCGCCTTCGACTTTGCCCTCAATCACATTGATATCCGAGAAAAAAGCCGCCGCATCCCGATCGCATGGAGCGTTGTAAATGTTGTACGGTGCACCTTGCTGAACGATTTTGCCGCCACGCATCAACGCGATCTGGTCGGCCATGCGCATCGCCTCTTCTGGCTCATGCGTGACCAGTACAACGGCGGTGCCCTCTTCTTTCAGCAATTCAAGCGTTTCGTCGCGAATGCCGTCACGCAGTCTATTATCAAGGCCCGAAAACGGCTCATCCATCAGCATGACACCCGGGCGCGGCGCCAAGGCCCGTGCTAAAGCAACGCGCTGCTGCTCGCCGCCCGACAACATATGGGGCGGCTTATCGCCATAGCCTTTCAGATCCACCCGCGTCAGCAATTCGTCAACACGGGTCATTTTATCTGCTTTCGATCCCGTCAGACCAAACGCGATATTTTGAGCGACGCTAAGATGCGGAAAAAGCGCGAAATCTTGGAAAATGAGCCCGACACCGCGCGCCTCTGGTGGCAGATGCGTCTTTCCGTCAGACAGAACCTGACCGTCAATCGCAACTTGCCCCTGATCTTGCCGTTCGATCCCCGCAACAACCCGCAATGTCGTGGTCTTGCCGCAGCCAGAAGGCCCCAAAAGGCACATCACTTCGCCGCCCGAAACCGACAGCGACACGTCATTCAAAACCTTGCGGCCATCATAGCTGCAAGCGATGTCAGACAAGGAGAGGCGGACGGGATTTGGCACAGCGCAAGTATTCCGATGAATTATCTCAGGTTTTGCGCCTAACAGCGGTCTGTCCTGTTTTCAAGCTTTTGGCGTTTAATTGATGAGATCAAAAACGGTCTCTGTGACGCGTTTGCCGTTGATTTGGATGATCAAACGATGCTGACCGGGATAAAGAGAAAACGTGGTCGCATCTCCCTTCAAACGGTGGCGTTTGATCAAATTTAAGGTGCCCGATTTTGGAATACTGGTTTTCTTAAATTTAAAAACCTTGCTACGCGTAGATTTGTCCGTTTTTGGAAAGTCTATCACATAATCAATCAAGATCTTCGTTCCGGATTCTCCGAAAATTGAAAGTTCGAACTCCAGAAATTCGCCCATTTTGACCGGATTTTTTGAAATTTCTAGCTCCGAAAGCCGCAAATCAACATCCATTTGATAGCCAAGAAACTTGAGCGTTTTCGGGTGCCCTTGCTTGATCAATGTCCTCAGAGCGTGCGAGGACATCCAATCCAATTCTTTACTGTCTTGCAGCCCGCCTTTTCGCCAATTCTCTAGCGTTTTCACCACCATATCCGGCGCAATTTTTGAGATATCATTCAAATGGTTTGCGACCGACCTTGTCACGTAACGCGTGTCATCGGCATGTAGGATATCCAAGAACTCAAGCGGCAAAAGCGGATCGATTTTTACGGCTTTCGCCCAAGGCAGTTTGGGCCGTGTGCCTTCGCTCACCAATCTACGTACGTGATAATTGGGGTCTTTGGCCCAAATCCGCAGTCGATTCATCACAAAATCGGGCCACATATTGATGAAGGGCCGAATATAAAACTCCATTGAGAATCTGCGGGTTGCAGCATGAAGCAAATCTAAAGCGCGCTCCCGATGCTCTTCGGTCATTCCGTGACGAACGGCCAGAATTCCGGGGATGGCGTGAATAAAGTGGCCGAAATCATCATCTGTCTTGGAGGGGTCCAGCTGACTTGGCATCGCCGCCTCTAATTGATCGGCCATTGTCGGAAAATCGGGCGCTAGCCGCGCCTCGATACAGTCTGCAATCCAATCCAAGCGCTGCATAAGCTCGCGCCCCTGCAGACCGGGCAGAACATCAGACAAGAACCCTTCAGCGTCAAAACTGGGAAGGCCAGCGGCATATTCAGCCGCCAGCCGCCCCAGTGTTTCTGCATTAAAGAGATGATCTTTAAGAGAAAATCTTTCGCTCATAGCGTCGCGTTGATCGCCCCACCATCGAGCAGAATATTTTGCCCAACCATGAAACCGGCATGTTGCGAACACAAGAACGCACATGTCGCGCCAAACTCTTCTGCGGTCCCATACCGACCTGCAGGGATCGTTTTTTCACGCATGGTTTTTGCGTCCGCGACGGATATTCCTTCGCGGTCCGCAACGCCTTGATCGAGCGATGCCGCGCGATCAGTGGCGTGAATGCCGGGCAAAAGATTGTTGATAATCACGCCCTTACCAGCGACCTGTCGCGCTGTTCCCGCAACATAACCCGTCAATCCAGCGCGCGCGGAATTGGACAAGCCCAACACAGCAATTGGCGCTTTAACAGAGCCAGATGTGATATTCACAACCCTGCCCCAGCCGCGATCAATCATGCCCGGCAACAACGCTTTCATAAGCGCAATTGGGGTCAACATGTTTCCATCAAGGGCTTTGATGAAATCTTCACGCTCCCAATCAGACCAAAGACCTGGCGGGGGACCGCCCGCATTCGTCACGAGGATATCAATCGTGCCCGCAGCGTCCAAAACCTTGGCGCGCCCGTCTTCGCTGGTGATATCGGCGGCAACGGTCGTGACGCTTACACCATGTGTGCTGCGAATCTCTTCTGCGGTGGCCTCAAGAGCCTCAAAGCCGCGCGCATTGAGCACCAAATCAACGCCATTTGCGGCAAGCATCATCGCTGATCCTTTGCCAAGCCCCTTTGACGATGCGCATACCAGCGCTCGTTTTCCTGCGATTCCCAGATCCATTCTATGCGCTCCCATTAATTTTCTCTTCGACATAGCACCCACGCCGTTGGCGGGAAAGCATGACCTTGACCCCTGCCGCGCCGCGCCATAGCCATGACGGCACGTAAATAGGAGCGTTTTGATGGCCCGCCGCACCGCACAGTTTCGATTTCCAACTTACCCCGCGACCGCGTTGATCGTGCATTGGGGCGCGAACGAACGCGACCCTATTGGCGGCGTCCATGATGTTGCGCCCGGCGACAGCTACCGCTTATCACGCGATGCGGTTCCGGCGATGCTGGCGATTTGGGATGGCCCAAATGGACCGGAAGTGGCCGATGAAACCGAAGTTGGGCAGGTTGGCGACACCGTAACGCTAGAAGTCTGTCACAGCCTTATGGCGGCCGATGGCACGCTGGTCGATTTGTTGGTCCTGACAATTTCTGGCGCAGAAGACACGATGCGCCATGTCCTGCCCCTCGCCCCGATGGAGCCACGTGGCGAATACGCTCTGGTCAATTCCGAGGTCGAGACGGCCCCGCGCCGCTTTGCCGACATCGCATGCGTTAGTTTTATCGAAGGCACGCATTTGACGTTGTCCAGCGGCGCGCAAAAACGCGTGGAAGAGCTGCAAGTCGGCGACCGGTTACTAACCAGGGATCACGGACCACAGGAAATTCGTTGGATTGGCCAGCAAGTGCAGCGGGCAACTGGCGCTCTTGCGCCCGTGTGCATTCGCGAAGGCACTCTGAACGTTGCCCGCGACCTGCGGCTGTCGCCTCATCACCGGATCTTTATCTGGCAGCGCAAAGATGAACTCGGCACAGGGCGCGCCGAAGTGTTGGTTAAAGCCGAAACATTGGTCAATGAAGATACTGTTATTCGCGAAGATGGAGGCCATGTTGAGACGTATCAAATCCTCTTTGATGGACACCAAATTATCTACGCCGAAGGAATCGCTGTCGAAAGCCTTTTAGTGACACCTCAAACACGCGCAGCCTTGCCGGAAAATATTGAGATAAGACAATCAGAGCGCGACCAATACGACGCGGCCGAGATTGAAGTTCAGGGAACGGCCTTTGACGGAGAAGAGGACCCTGCAACGCGCCTGAGTCGAGCAAGTCGCGGTAAAGACTAACCTTTTAGGATTATTCATTCAGGAAACCGAAAGCGAAAAGGGGCGTGAAGATCAATTACCGCGCCTGCTCCATAGTGCGATTTCTCTTTTCAGTGTCACGCCAAAGGTCCAAAATAGGTAAGTTCTTCGCAAAGAGAACGGGTTAAAAAATTAACCTCATTTTGCCTCGGGTCACCTGAAACCTCTTAGCCCAAAGCAGACCAATCTATCGGCAAATAACCGACCGAATGCGGCCGTCTACCAATAATCAACTGCGGTCCAAGCGCTCCTGGTATTGTCTGTCTTGGTATGAAATCGATGCAGCGGGTACATCGCAAATGGCCTTTATGATTGCGCGTGCCCCCTCGCCTCGCCTATATGCGAGCCCATGTTAGACACCGCCTCAAACCGCCCAGAATTGCCGCCAGAGATTGGCCGCCGCCGCACCTTTGCGATCATCTCGCATCCGGATGCAGGCAAGACGACTCTGACAGAAAAATTCCTGCTTTATGGTGGTGCGATCCAAATGGCCGGTCAGGTCCGGGCAAAGGGTGAAGCGCGGCGCACGCGATCAGACTTCATGAAGATGGAACAGGATCGCGGTATTTCGGTGTCGGCCTCGGCGATGTCCTTTGACTATGTTGATAAGTATCGGTTCAACCTTGTCGATACGCCCGGCCACAGCGACTTTTCTGAAGACACGTTTCGCACACTGACCGCCGTAGACGCCGCCATTATGGTGATCGACGGCGCGAAGGGCGTAGAAAGCCAGACGCAGAAACTATTCGAAGTATGCCGCCTGCGCGACCTTCCGATCCTGACATTTTGCAACAAGATGGACCGGGAAAGCCGTGATACCTTTGATATTATTGATGAAATTCAAGAGAATCTTGCAATCGATGTGACGCCGGCCAGCTGGCCCATTGGTGTCGGACGCGAGTTCCTTGGCTGCTATGACATGCTGCGGGATCGGCTAGAGCTGATGGACCGCGCGGATCGCAACAAGGTCGCTGAATCGGTGGCGATCGAAGGCCTCGACGATCCGAAACTCGAAGAGCATATCCCCGCCGACCTTTTGGAAAAATTTCGTGAAGAGGTTGAAATGGCGCGGGAATTGCTGCCCGCTATGGATCATCAAGCCTTTTTGGATGGCACGCTGACACCGATTTGGTTCGGCTCGGCCATCAACAGCTTCGGCGTCAAGGAATTGATGGATGGGATCGCGAAATTCGGCCCCGAACCGCAAATCCAGAACGCGGAGCCCCGCCAAGTTGGACCGGAAGAAAAGAAGGTTTCCGGCTTTGTCTTCAAGGTTCAGGCGAATATGGACCCCAAACACCGGGATCGCGTGGCTTTTGTGCGTCTCGCCTCGGGGCATTTCCATCGTGGGATGAAATTAACCCATGTGCGTTCGAAGAAACCTATGGCGATTTCAAACCCGGTTTTGTTCCTTGCCGCTGATCGCGAACTGGCCGAGGAAGCATGGGCGGGCGACATCATTGGCATCCCCAATCACGGGCAGCTTCGGATTGGCGATGCACTGACCGAAGGTGAGGCCCTGCGCTTCACAGGCATCCCCAGTTTTGCGCCGGAATTGCTGCGCAACTGCCGCGCTGGTGATCCGATGAAGGCCAAACATTTGGAAAAGGCCCTGATGCAATTCGCCGAGGAAGGCGCGGCCAAAGTGTTCAAGCCAACCTTTGGCTCGGGTTTTATTGTCGGCGTTGTCGGCGCCTTGCAATTCGAGGTTTTGGCCAGCCGAATTGAACTGGAATACGGCCTGCCCGTCCGGTTCGAAAACTCGCAATTCACATCGGCAAGATGGGTGCAGGGCGGTAAGGATGACGTCGAGAATTTTGGCGCTGCGAATAAGCAGCATATGGCCACGGATAATGACGGAGATCCGGTTTTTCTGACGCGCCTTCAATGGGATATTGATCGTGTGGCTCGGGACTATCCCGAGGTAACGTTGTCAGCGACCAAGGAAATGATGGTCTGATCGTCAATTTCGTATGTCGCGAACCATCCGGCGTTTTGTGATCAGCATTGCAAATTGCCTCCGCGCTAAACTGGTTTCTTTGATACGCGCGGCACGGGCTTTTGGGGCGGGCTTTAGCGGGCGTTAACCTTGTTGCGGCTTAATCGGACAGATGTTTCGGATCGCCTTCATCCTCCTGTTCCTCGCCGCTTGCACGCCTATGGGTCCGGGCGGTTCGCTTGCGACGCCTGCAAGCGGCATCACCGGCCACGTCTCACGGCAGGTTGTGATTTCCGATCACCCGCATCACGTTCTTGTTGGTGAGGCTATGATCGTCTCCCAAAATGGGGCGACGCATTACTCGGTTACTATTGGCCAGGCATGGGATGGCGTACATCGCCGGTTACGGATGGATCACGCTTGGGCAGACGGACGCAGCTTGCCGTTTCGACGTGTCTCGCGGGCCGAAAGGGTCTGCGTTGGGCAAAACAACTGCTACGGCCATCGCATCGGCATAATTGCCTTAAGTGCCGACATGTTTTCACGCGCCGCTGATTCTGGCCTGCGCGCGCGCCTCACCGGGCCAGATGCGGCGATTGACATCGAAATACCCGCAATACTATTTCAAGAGGCCCTTTTGCGCCGCTCTGGGCAGCTCTAATCCTTGAAAACCCTTTCGGATTTGACGATGCGGGCTATTTGGAGTATCAGCCACTCGCAGCTCGCGACAGGCGCGTGCCAGCATTCCGAAGAGCGTTAAGCAAATGCGCTCTGATCACCTAAAGCGGGGGAACGCCCCTGCCCGAATTGGACGCATATGACCAAATTTACCGATCTCAACCTTAATCCAAAGGTTCTGAAGGCCATCGCCGAGGCCGGATACGAAAGCCCAACCCCTATTCAAGCAGGCGCAATCCCGCCCGCATTGGAAGGCCGCGATGTTTTGGGAATCGCCCAAACCGGCACAGGCAAAACTGCCAGTTTTACTCTGCCAATGATCACGCTTCTGGCCCGTGGCCGCGCGCGCGCCCGAATGCCCCGCAGTCTGGTCTTGTGCCCGACCCGCGAATTGGCAGCCCAGGTGGCCGAAAACTTCGACACGTACACGTCGCATATGAAGCTGACCAAAGCACTATTGATCGGTGGGGTCAGCTTTAAGGAGCAAGACACGCTTATTGATAAAGGTGTCGATGTTCTGATTGCGACGCCGGGCCGTCTGCTGGACCATTTTGAGCGGGGCAAGCTCATTCTCTCGGACGTAAAAGTGATGGTGGTGGATGAAGCCGACCGGATGCTTGATATGGGGTTCATTCCAGATATCGAACGCATTTTCGGTTTGACGCCATTTACACGCCAAACGCTGTTCTTCTCGGCCACGATGGCGCCTGAAATTGAGCGGATCACCAATACATTCCTGTCGAACCCAGAGCGGATCGAAGTTGCGCGCCAGTCGACAACTTCAGATACGATCACTCAGAAACTGGTCGAGTTTAAGCCCACACGCCGCGATCAAACCTCCAAGCAGAAACGCGAAATGCTGCGTGAGATTATCACGTCCGAGGGCGAAGGGTGCACCAACGCGATCATCTTCTGCAACCGCAAGGTTGATGTTGATATTGTTGCGAAATCCCTGAAAAAACATGGCCTTAACGCATCGCCCATCCATGGGGACCTCGATCAATCCTATCGCACCCGTACATTGGACGGCTTCCGTGATGGGTCAATCAAGTTTCTTGTGGCCTCCGATGTTGCGGCACGCGGGCTGGACATTCCAAATGTTAGCCACGTCTTTAACTATGATGTGCCCAGCCACGCCGAAGATTACGTCCACCGTATCGGCCGCACCGGCCGCGCCGGGCGTACCGGCGTAACAGTGATGATCTCGGTTCCATCCGATGAAAAGTACCTGACGGCGATCGAAAATCTGATCGAACAGCCGGTGCCGCGCATTGAAGCGCCTTGGTTACCGACGCCGCCAAAACCGCGCGGCAGTAAGAAAGCCGAAACGGCAGAGGCAAAGCCTGAAGCGGCAATAGCGGAACCTAAAAAGGCTGAGCCTGCGAAAACCGAACCCAAGGCCGAAGATCCCCAGCCAAAACCACAGCCCCAACCACAGTCACAACCGCGCTCGCGGGGCGGACGGAAATCAGGTGGTGGACGTGGCGGACGCAGTCAGAGCGGCGCGCCTGTTGTTGGCATGGGCGATCATATGCCCAGCTTTATCGCCCTCAGCTTTGCCGAGCGACGTGGCGGTGAGCCGGAAGAAACATCTGCAAAGCCAACCGATGCTGCGCCTGCGCCAGAGGCCGCAAGCGACGAGGATGCGGCCTAGTCTAACCCGCTATATTTAAACAAAAAAAGGCGCCCGCTTGAGGCGCCTTTTTTGTATTCTAGTGAACTTGTAGAGAAATTCAGGCCGCCATAAGCCGAGAAATAATGACCGTGACCTCTGGCTTGCGCCCAATATCTGCCACGCAAATCTGCCGAACTTGTCGGCGCACAGCCTCTTCCAGCTTATCGTCATCCCGCACGATTTTATTACCCAAACGCGGCAGAAGATCGGCCAGTTGATCTTCGATCGTGTCAGACAGTCCAACGCCCTGCCCGTCTACCTCAGGCAACCCGCGCAGCGCGACCCAGCAATCTTCCATTGGCTCGTCATCTTCATCGACAATCAACGCGACAACGACAAGGCCGTTAAGCGCCAGTTTCATGCGGTCCCGCACGACGCCGTCAAACGCGCCGACCAATTGTGACCCATCAAGATAGGTCCGGGCAACATCGATATATTCAACAACGCCGGGCGCATTGCCCGACAGCTCGACCAATGATCCATTCGGGGCCAAAATAGGCGTTGCACCCGCTTCGGTGCCCAGCTTGCAATGCTCACGCAAATGCCGGTGTTCACCATGATTGGGGACAAGGTATTGCGGTTTAAGCAGGGAATGCATCTTTTGCAGATCGGGCCGGTTGGCATGGCCCGAGACGTGATAAAACCCCGAGTTTTCATCCGCAATATCAACGCCTTTTTCAGAAAGCGCATTCTGGATCCGCGCGACGCCCGTTTCATTTCCGGGAATGGTTTTAGACGAGAAGAGGAACAAGTCGCCCTCTTTCAACTCATGCCCCAGATATTTCCCACGCGCGAGGCCAGCCGAGGCCGCTCGTCTTTCGCCTTGGCTACCAGTCACAATCAGCATCAGGTTTTCCCGAGGGATTTGCGTCGCGTCCTCGGGGCTGACGGTGCCCGGAAAATCGGTCAAAACGCCGGTCTCAACGCCTGCCGTGACCATACGTTTCATCGCGCGGCCCATCAGAACAATTGTTCGGCCCGCCGCTTTGCCCGCCTCTGCCAGAGTCTGCAGCCGGGCGATATTCGACGCGAAGGTCGTCGCAACAACCATGCCGCTTGCCCCTGCAATCAGCTCGGTGATTGGTTCGGGCAACTCGCTTTCGCTGCGTCCGGGATGACGGGAAAAGACATTGGTGGAATCGCAGATCAGCGCCCGGACACCCGTGGCGCCAATGGTTTCCCACATCGCCTCATCAAAGGGTTCGCCAACGCGCGGGTCTTTGTCGATTTTGAAATCGCCCGAATGCACAACGCGCCCTTCTGGGCTGTCGATGACAAGCGCAGAGGCTTCAGGGATGGAATGCGATGTTGGGGCAAAGCCAACCTCAAACGGGCCGGCTTGAACGGTTTCTGGCCAAACGGGGGCGGTGATGACCTGATCGGGGTCATTCCCGGCCTCTTCCATTTTTCGCTTTGCGTGGAAGGCGGTAAAGGGCCGCGCAAACACCGGCACATTTGGAAAATGGCGATAGAGATGCCCAACCGCGCCGACGTGATCTTCATGCGCATGGGTAATGAAAATACCATCCAGCCGGTCCGCGCGCTCGGCGATCCAGGCAATATCAGGCAGGATAAGATCGACACCGGGGGTGCCGTCCATATCGGGAAAACTCACGCCGATATCTACAAGAATAAACCGCTCTGCCCCCTCTGGCCCGTAGCCATAGACATAGCAATTCATCCCGATCTCACCCGCGCCACCGAGGGGGAGATACATCAGCCGTGAAGGAGCGTTCATGTCTGCTCTTTTTCCTTATTATATTTATAAATCACGGTCAGGCCGTGGATCGTCAGATCATCTTCGATGACGTCAAATAGCACATCACCCTGAGAGAACAATGGCGCGAGGCCGCCCGTCCCGATTATCCGCATCTCTTTGTCATATTCAGCGCGAATCCGATCACAAATCCCGCGGACAAGGCCTACATAGCCCCAAAAAACACCAGATTGCATGCAGGCAACCGTGTTGGTGCCAATGACAGATTGCGGTTTGGTCACGTCTACATGGGGCAAAGCGGCGGCGGCGTGATGCAGCGCTTCTAGGCTTAGATTTACGCCCGGCGCAATTACCCCTCCTACATAAGCGCCATCGCCTGCCACAACATCAAAGGTCGTCGCTGTGCCATAATCAACGACGATCAAGTCACCGCCATGGCGATCAAAAGCGGCGGCTGCATTGACCAGACGGTCGGGGCCAACTTGTGTCCCTTCGTCAACCCGAGGGGGCATCGGCAGCAGGCATTCGGGCTTGCCCACGACAAGGGGCCGGCAGCTGAAATAGCGATCACACAAGACCCGCAGGTTGAAAACAACGCGCGGCACGGTCGAAGAAATGATGCAATCCGTGATGACCAGATCACTTAGGCCGTTATGGGCCATGAGGGTCGACAGCCAGACAAAATACTGATCCGCCGTGCGCTGATGCTCGGTTGTTGTCCGGAAGACGGCAAGAGTTTTTGCGCCATCCCAAATCGAGAAAACGGTGTTTGTATTGCCGGTGTCGATGGCCAGAAGCATTGCGGCCCCCTCGTTCTTTGGTCAGAAAAAGATCTCGGCTGCCGTGATCGTTTGGCGGCCCTTAGCGGTGGTGAGGATCAGGTTACCATCTTCATCGATGGTCTCAAACGTGCCCGTTTGGCTGCTGGTCATGGTGCGGGCCGTGATAACCTCGCCCAGCCTTGCTGCACCTGCCAGCCATGCGGTGCGGATCGGGGCAAAGCCATAGGTAGTAAAGCTCTCTTCCCAACGGGCATAGGCGGGGGCAAGCAGGTCCAGGAAGGCCTCGGGCGTGATCCGCGCTCCGGTCTCAGCGGCAAGGCTAACAGGGGCTGTTGCGCCCTCTTCGACGTCTTCGGCGCCGGGGGCCGCAGCAAGGTTCACGCCGATGCCGATAATCAGATGGTCGACCTGGGTGCCTGCGCCAATGCTCTCCAACAGGATGCCTGCAACTTTGCCGCCATTCAGCAAAACGTCATTAGGCCATTTAAGCGAGAATGCAGCCTCACGCCCGGTTGCAGCAACAAAGGCTTCGCGCAGTGCCAAAGCGGCCACAAAACTACGAAGAGCAATTTGAGAAGGAGGGCCGACAGGCCGCATCACAAGCGACGCCATAAAATTGCCCGGCGGCGAGACCCAAGCCCGCCCGCGCCGACCATGGCCCGAACGTTGTTCCAACGCCAAGATCCATTCAGGGCCAGCCAGCGAAGGCGCGAGACGTGCGCCTTCTGCCATTGTGCTGTCGACGGTCGGAATAATCCGACGGCCCACACCATAGGGCCATTGGGACATGAATTAGTTGACCAGCGTCGCGGCTGCGGCCAGCGCCATGTCATCAACCCCAAAGAGGTTGAACACGCCAAGCAACATGATCACTGCGCCAGCCATCAGGCCAAGGAAGGGGAGCATGCTCATCTTACCGTCAACGGCTTCGGTCTCTTCGCCGAAATACATGAAGTAGACGATGCGGATGTAATAGAAAGCACCAATGACCGAGGCGAGAACGCCAAGAACCGCCAGCCATCCGAGGCCCGCATTCACAGCTGCCAAAAGCACGGCGTATTTGCCGAAGAACCCAACCAGCGGCGGCACACCAGCCAGCGAGAACATCAGAAGCAGTAGCGCCAGCGCCTTCGTTGGCTCTTTCGAGGCGAAAGCTTTGAGGCCAGAGATATTCGTAACATGGCGGCCATCACGCTCCATCGACAGGATGAAGGCAAAGGTGCCGATATTCATCGTCACATAGATCGCCATGTAGATCAGCATCGCCGAAACGCCCTGATCATCGCCAGCGGCAAGCCCCATCAGAGCAAAGCCCATGTGGCTGATCGAACTATAGGCCATCAGGCGTTTGATGTCGGTTTGGCCAATGGCGGCAATCGCGCCAAGGAACATCGAAAACACCGCGAGCAGAGCAATGATCTGCTGCCAGTCGCCAACAACACCGCCGAAAGCGTCATGCACCAGTCGCGCAAAGAGGCCCATCGCGGCCATTTTCGGGGCCGTGGCAAAGAAGGCCGTAACCGGCGTGGGCGAGCCTTCATAAACATCAGGTGTCCACATATGGAACGGCGCGGCCGAAACTTTGAAGGCAAGGCCCGCAATCATAAAGGTCAGACCGAAGATCAAGCCAAGCGATGCGCCGCCCTCAACCGCAGCAAAGATACCCGCAAAGTTTGTCGTTCCGGCAAAGCCGTAAGTCAGCGAGGCACCATAGAGCAACAGGCCCGAGCTAAGCGCGCCAAGGACGAAATACTTCAGGCCCGCTTCTGTTGAGCGCACGCTATCGCGGCGCATGGCAGCAACGACGTAAAGGGAAAGCGACTGCAATTCGAGGCCCATGTAAAGCGCCATAAGGTCGCCAGCCGAGACCATAACCATCATGCCGACCGAGGCCAGAATGATCAGGATCGGGTATTCAAACCGGTCCAGCCCGTCCCGCTTCATGAAATCGCGGCTGATGATCAGGATCGCCGCGGCGGAAAGCAGGATCACGACTTTGGCGAAGCGCGCAAAGCCATCATTGATGAACATGCCGTTAAAGGCCGTCTCGGTCCCGGCGCTGCCGGAGAAGGCGATAAAGAGGCCCATGACAGCCAAAAGGATTGTCGCGGCCCAAGTCAGAAGACCGGCCATGGCGTCCTTGGTGGTGTAGACCGCAGCCAAAAGACCGACCATCGCGAAGATGGACAGAATAACCTCGGGCAGGATGACAGAGATATCAGAGGCAAACATTCAGGGGCACCTCAGTGGCTTGCGGTTTCAACGGCGCCGGCGGCGGGCACAAAATGCTCGACCGCTTGCGCGTAATTATGGACGAGGTTCTCGACCGCGGGGCCGATCACATCGAGGGCGAGGCTTGGGTAGACACCCAAGAGAAGCGTCATGACAATAAGCGGCGCGAAGATCATGCGCTCACGCGGGGTCATGTCGGTAATGCTCTTCAGGCTTTCCTTGATAAGGTCACCCATAACAACCCGGCGATACAGCCAAAGCGCGTAGGCCGCCGACAAGATCACACCGGTTGCGGCCAGAACCGCGATCCAAGTGTTGACCTGGAAGACACCGATCAAAACCAGGAATTCCCCGACAAAGCCAGAAGTGCCCGGCAGACCGACATTGGCCATGGTGAAGAGCATGAAGACCAGCGCATAGGCAGGCATGCGATTTACAAGGCCGCCATAGGCGTCAATCTCACGGGTATGCATCCGGTCATAGATGACGCCCACACAAAGGAAGAGCGCGCCGGATATAAAGCCGTGGCTCAGCATCTGGAAGATCGCGCCATCGATACCTTGTTGGTTGGCGGCAAAGATCCCCATGGTCACGTAACCCATATGGGCAACCGATGAATAGGCGATCAGCTTTTTCATATCTTCCTGCACCATCGCCACCAGCGAGGTGTAGATGATCGCAATGACCGAAAGCCACATGATAAACTCGGCCATGATGTCCGAGCCAATAGGGAACATTGGCAAGCTAAAGCGCAGGAAGCCGTAGCCGCCCATTTTCAGAAGGATCGCGGCCAGAACAACCGAACCGGCAGTTGGCGCTTGGACGTGCGCGTCGGGCAACCAGGTGTGGACCGGCCACATAGGCATTTTGACGGCGAAGCTGGCGAAGAAGGCAAGGAAAAGAAGCGTCTGCAATCCGCCAACAACCTGAATGCCAAGGACCGACATCGTATCGGTGCCAAAATGGTGGCTCATCAGCGTCGGAATATCGGTGGTGCCTGCATCAACATACATCGCGACCATGGCAACCAGCATCAGGACCGAGCCAAGGAAGGTGTAGAGGAAGAACTTGAAGGCCGCATAGATGCGGTTCGCGCCGCCCCAAATCCCGATGATCAGGAACATAGGGATAAGGCCCGCTTCGAAGAAGAGGTAGAACAGCACCAGATCAAGCGCCACAAAGACCCCGATCATCAACGTTTCCAGCAACAACAGCGCGATCATGTATTCTTTGATACGCGTCTCAACACCCCAACATGCCGCAATCGTAATCGGCATCAGGAAGGTCGTCAGCATTACAAAGAGGACCGAAATGCCATCGACGCCCAGCTTATAGTTGAGGCCAAGGATCCATTCACGCTCCTCAACCAGCTGGAACCCGGTGTTTGCTGGGTCAAACTGAATAAGGATAAAGAGCGAGATCACAAAGGTCGCAGCTGTCGCGCCAAGCGCCATGCGTTTGGCATTTAGCCGCGCGGCTTCGTCGTCGCCCTTAAGGAAAAGGGCCATCGCCAATGCTGCAACAAGCGGCAGGAAGGTTACGATGGAAAGAAGGTTTTGTTCCATGTCTTAACTCTCAGCCCCCGAAACTCAGGGTGGCAATGGTGATGAGTAGCGCGATGCCAAGCACCATCGCAAAGGCGTAGTGGAAAAGGTATCCCGACTGGGCCTTTCCAGCGAGGCGGGTGAAGAAGGGGATGATCCCCATGGCAAGCCCGTTGATCCCGCCATCAATGACGTTGCCATCGCCGCGCTTCCAGAAGAAACGACCTAGCCACATAGCGGATTTAACGAAGACCACGTTGTAGATCTCGTCGAAATACCACTTGTTCAGCAGGAAGTTATAGAGAACGTGGTTGGTTGCAGCCAAGCGGCGCGGCAGATCCGGTTTGACAAGGTAGAACAATGTCGCCGTCAGGAACCCGATGATCATCGCAAAGAACGGTGCAAGTTTGACCCATTTCGGCACGTAATGCGCGTCATGCAGCACGTGATTGTCTGGCGACATATGGATTGCGCCGACAACTTCGAAATCGCTGGCCGCCATGGCATGGGCGTCTTCTGCGTGATCGTCCCCATGGGCAGTGGCATCGCCGTGGTCTGCAGCAGCCTCGCCATGATCGCCAGCCTCTTCGCTATGGGCTTCAACCTCGGCAGCGCCGTCTTCAGCATGGGTTTCAGCTACACCGTGGTCATCCTCTGCATGATCGTCGCCATGCGCAGCAGCCACGGCCGGGATACCAAAGAACTGGTTCACGCGCGCTTCGTCGCCGAAGAAGGGCTTGAGCCAGATCATACCGGCCAGCACCGCGCCAACCGCCAGCACGCCAAGCGGCACCAGCATTACGGTCGGGCTTTCATGCGCGTGGTCATGCGCATGTTTGTCGCCGCGCGGTTTTCCAAAGAAGGTCAGGAAAATCAGGCGCCAAGAATAGAAGCTTGTAAAGCAAGCCGCCACAACCAGCATCCAGAAGGCATAGGTGCCAAGCCCGCCGCCAAAGGCGAAGGCACTTTCGATGACAGCGTCTTTCGACAGGAACCCTGCAAAGCCGATATAGGTCAGCGGGATACCAACACCGGTAATGGCCAGCGTGCCGATCATCATCGCCCAGAAGGTCAGCGGGATCTTTTTGCGCAGGCCGCCATAGTTCCGCATGTCTTGCTCGTGATGCATCGCATGGATGACAGACCCCGCGCCGAGGAACAGCATCGCCTTAAAGAAAGCGTGAGTGAAGAGGTGGAACATCGCCACCGAATAAACCCCAACGCCAGCGGCAACGAACATATAGCCGAGCTGCGAACAGGTCGAATAAGCGATAACGCGTTTGATGTCGTTCTGCACTAGGCCCACAGTCGCGGCGAAAAACGCTGTCGCGGCCCCGACGATGATAATGAAGTTCGTCGCATAAGGCGCATATTCATAGATGGGCGACATGCGGCAGACCAGGAAGACACCGGCCGTAACCATCGTCGCGGCGTGGATCAGGGCAGATACAGGTGTCGGACCTTCCATCGCGTCGGGGAGCCAAGTGTGCAGGAACAGCTGCGCCGATTTACCCATCGCACCGATAAAGAGCAGCATACCGATGGTGTTGGCGGCATTGAACTCTCGACCAAGGAAGTTGATCTGGGTTTCGGCAAGCGCCGGGCCCATATTCATGATGACGTCGAAATTGATCGAGTCTGTCAGCTTGTAGAGCGCGAAGATGCCAAGCAAGAAACCAAAGTCACCCACACGGTTGACGACAAACGCTTTGATCGCTGCCGCACCCGCGCTTGGTTTGCGGATGTAGAACCCAATAAGCAGGTATGAGGCAACGCCCACGCCTTCCCAGCCAAAGAAAAGCTGCAAAAGGTTGTCGGCGGTCACAAGTGACAGCATCGCGAAGGTAAAGAAGCTGAGATAGGCAAAGAAACGCGGGCGATAGCTTTCGCCCTCTTTGAAATGCTCGTCATGCGCCATGTAGCCGAAGCTATAAAGATGCACCAAGGCCGAAACCGAGGTGATCACGACCAACATGATCGCGGTCAGGCGGTCAACGCGAACGGCCCATGAGACGTCCAGAGTGCCAGAGGCGATGAAGGTAAAGATATCGCGGGTATATCCCTCACCGTCAAAGGTAAGGAAGATGATCCAGCTTAAAAGACAGGTGACAAACAAGCCGCCCGTCGCGACCCAGCAGGCCGCCGTTTCACCGATCAGCCGCCACGAGAACCCGCAGATAATCGCGCAAACAAAGGGCAGGAAGAGGAGGATGGTTTCCATGGTCGACTACTCAGCCCTTCATATTCGAGACATCTTCCACGGCAATCGTGCCGCGGTTACGGAAGAAACAGACAAGGATGGCAAGGCCAATCGCGGCCTCAGCCGCGGCAACCGTCAGGACAAACAACGTAAAGATTTGCCCGGTCAAATCGCCAAGATAGGCCGAAAAGGCAACAAGGTTGATATTGACCGCCAAAAGCATCAGCTCGACCGACATCAAAATAATGATGACGTTCTTGCGGTTCAGGAAAATCCCGAAAATCCCGATGACGAACAGCATGGCTGCCACCGACAGGTAATGTTCAAGTGCAATACTCATCTCGTCCCTCCGAGGCCGTTTGCCCCTTGGTTTCTTTCGTTGCGAGGTCGCTACCTCGTCTGCGCATTCAAACCGCCAATGGCGGGTTCAGAGGCCCTGCCCCGGTTTCACGTCTTTCAGCTCCATTGCCTTGGCCGGATCGCGGTACATCTGGGCCAGTACGTTCTGGCGTTTGATGTCGGTGCGATGGCGCAGGGTCAGAACGATGGCGCCGATCATGGCGACCAGCAGGATCAGACCGGCCAATTGGAACAGAAGGAAATATTGGTCATAAATTACGGCGCCGAGCGCGGCGGTGTTATGTGCGGCGTCACCGGGTGTTGCATTGGGTTGCGCAAGCATCTCAACGCCCGCACCGGGGATCCAATCGCCAAAGGCCATGCCAAGCTGCATCAGGATAATCACACCAATCAGACCGGCCATGGGGATGTATTTGGCCATTTCGGCCTTCAGCTCGGCAAAATCGACATCCAGCATCATAACGACGAACAGGAAAAGCACCGCAACCGCGCCGACATAGACGATGATCAGCAGCATCGCGACAAACTCGGCCCCGATCAGCACGAAAAGGCCAGCCGAGCTTAGGAAAGCCAGAATCAACCACAACACGGAATGCACAGGATTGCGTGCAATAACGGTCATAAAGCCCGCAATCACCGTGGTGAAGGAGAAGAGATAAAAGGTGAGGTCTGCGACACCCATGATGGTTACTCCTCGGTTCCGTCAATGGCCTCACGGGCCATTTCCATGGCCTTGGTCATCGCGGGTACGCCAGCAAAAATAGCGGCCTGCGCGATGGTCTCGGCAATTTCTTGTTTTGTCGCACCTGCCGTCAGCGCGTGACGAACAGTGGTGCGGATTTGTGGCTCAGCGACGGCGCCCTGAATGGTAAGGCCCTGCAACGTCAGCAAAAGACGGGTTTTCGCATCCAGACCCTCAGGGTTGAACTGCTTGCCCATCAGCGCTTCCATCATCTCGGCTGGCATCGTGGGCCAGAGATCCTCAAACCCCTTAGGCGTAAAATTGGTCAAAGCAGGATTTACCGTCTTGGCAAATTCCTGCGCCATTTCTTGCGTCTGCGCGAACATCGCAGCGAAAGGGTTTTGGGAATTGTCGGTCATCGGTACGGGGCATCCATTTCCAGATTGCGGGCAATCTCGGCTTCCCAACGCGCGCCGTTATCCAGAAGCTTATCTTTATCGTAGAACAGCTCTTCACGGGTTTCGGTGGCAAATTCGAAGTTTGGCCCTTCGACGATTGCATCAACCGGGCAGGCCTCTTGGCAGAATCCGCAATAGATGCATTTCGTCATGTCGATGTCATAGCGCGTCGTGCGGCGGCTGCCGTCTTCGCGGGGTTCGGCATCGATGGTGATCGCTTGGGCGGGGCAAACAGCCTCACAAAGCTTACAGGCGATGCAGCGTTCTTCGCCATTTGGATAGCGACGCAGCGCATGCTCACCCCGGAACCGAGGGCTCAGCGGACCTTTTTCATGCGGGTAGTTCAACGTCGCTTTCGGGGCGAAGAAGTATTTCAGGCCCAGCTGAAAGCCTTTGATGAAGTCAGCCAGCAGAAAATATTTCGCTGCGCGGGTATAGTCGATCTGCGTCATACCTTAGCCTCCAATCATCCAGCGGGCATAGGCGCCGCCGAAAAGCTCAAACCGAGCAAGGAATGCCACGATCACCACCCAAGCCAGAGACATAGGAAGGAAGACTTTCCAACCGATGCGCATCAACTGGTCATAGCGGTAACGCGGGGTGATCGCCTTCACCATCGAGAAGATGAAAAAGACAAAGAGCATTTTCAGCACCATCCAGAACACGCCATCGGGCAAGAATGGAACGGGCGACAACCAGCCACCAAAGAACAACAGGCTGACCAGCGCGCACATCAGAACGATTGCGACAAGTTCACCCATCATGAACAAAAGGAACGGAGTCGAGGAATATTCAACCTGATAACCCGCAACCAACTCGGATTCCGCTTCGGGCAGATCGAATGGCGGGCGGTTGGTTTCCGCCAAAGCCGAGATCAGGAAGAGGAAGAGCATTGGGAAATGCGGGATCCAGTACCAGCTGAGCGCGCCATAATCGCCATCCTGCGCGGCCACGATATCGCCGAAATTCATCGAACCGGTCGAGATGATAACACCGATGATGATCAGGCCGATGGAGACTTCGTAAGAGATCATCTGCGCGGCAGAGCGAAGCGAGCCAAGGAACGGGTATTTCGAGTTCGAGGCCCAGCCGCCCATGATCACGCCGTATACCTCAAGCGAGGACACAGCAAAAACATATAGGATCGCCACGTTAAGGTTCGAAATGGCCCAGCCTTCGTTGAAGGGGATCACAGCCCAAGCAATCAAGGCCATCACAAGACTGATCATCGGGGCCAGCAGGTAGACCGCGCGGTCAGCGCCCGCAGGAATCACCACCTCTTTGACGATATATTTTAGGAAATCTGCAAAACTCTGCAAAAGGCCAAAAGCACCAACCACGTTGGGGCCCTTGCGCATCTGGACAGCCGCCCAGATTTTGCGGTCTGCGTACATCAAGAATGCCAGTGCAACCAGCAGGGGGACCACAAGGAGCAAAACTTGCCCAAGCATGAAAAGACCCATGCCCAAAGTCGTGGTCGTAAAGAATTCAGCCATTAGTCCCTCACACCGTCGGTATACCTAGCTCAGCACAGTCAGCGACGACAACTTCTGCGTCAATGGTCTGTAGCCCACGCGGGAGCGCCGGTGACACGGTGTAAACCGCATCTGCCCGCCAAAGACCAGACTCTTCCTGCACATTTGTGCGGACATGTCGCGCAAAGCCATACCCGCGTATCAATGTATATTGCGCGGCGGCACATTCTGCATAGTCAGACACATCCTGACTACTGGACGCACCACGCATCTCAACTTGGAAATTCACAATCTCATCGTCCAAAAGCCGCGTTTGAACGCCACGATACTCAAAAAGCGATCGAGCAGCATCCCGATCAGCTTCGACGGCTTGCGTTGTACACGCCGCGCCGAGGCCGAGCGCGCCAATCGCGGCAAGGCGCGATGACTTTTTCGGAAGCGCCCCCATATGGGCTTACTCCGCCGCGATGGCAGTTTCGCCGCGCGCTTTGGCAGCAGCCGAAAGTTCGGCCATCAGGCTCGAGGCACGGGCGATGGGGTTGGTCAGATAAAAATCTTTGACCGCGACCCGGAAATCCGCGTCTCCGAGCGATTTAAGCTCAGGCACCTGCAGCTCGTTCAGCGGCACTTCGTCAATCATTTCCAGATGCGGCGCGGCTTCGACCAAGGCTTGGCGCAAGGCGGCCAGCGAATCGAATGGCAATGCCGCGCCCAGCTCTGCCGAAAGCGCCCGCAGGATCGCCCAGTTTTCCTTGGCCTCGCCCGGGGCAAACCCGGCGCGCAGAGCCAATTGAGGGCGACCTTCTGTATTCACAAAAAGACCCGGCTCTTCCGTATAGGCCGCACCTGGCAAAATGATATCGGCGCGATGTGCACCGCGGTCGCCGTGGCTACCTTGGTAAATCACGAAAGGACCCGCTTCGATCTCGACCTCATCGGCGCCAAGATTATAGATCACCTCTGCGCCATCGATTGCAGCCGTCAGCCCGCCTTCGGTCACTGCGCCAATATCAAGCGCACCAACGCGCGACGCGGCATTGTGCAGAATCATGATTTTGCCATTGGTGCGTTCGGCGGCGCGCATTGCGTGGGCCAAGACAGCCTCGCCATCCGCCTCGTTCAAAGCACCTTGCCCTACGATGATGACCGAGCTCTTCTCGACGATGTCGCTGAATTCAAAATTCTCAAGATCGGCCAAAGCCTTACGCGAGGTTCCCATCTCGTAGACGTCATATGTCAGGTCAGCAACCGGGCCGATATTGGCGACTTTCGCCCCGTTGATCCAAGACTTGCGGATGCGAGCATTCAGGACCGGCGCTTCTTCGCGTGGGTTGGTGCCGATCAGCAGAATATATTCTGCCTCATCAATGTCTTCGATAGTGGCCGTGCCAACATAGCCAGAACGGTTATCTGCGGGCAGCTTCGCGCCGTCAGTGCGGCACTCGACTTGACCGCCCTGCCCTTCAACAAGGGCTTTCAGTGCAAAGGCTGCTTCGGTTGGGGCAAGATCGCCAACAAGCCCGGCAATCTTTTTACCCTTCATCGCTGCAGCAGCGGCGGACAGCGCCTCGCCCCAGCTGGCTTTGCGCAGCTTGCCGTTTTCGCGAATGTAGGGGGTGTCCAGACGCTGGCGGCGCAGACCGTCCCAAACGAAGCGGGTTTTGTCCGAAATCCACTCTTCATTCACACCATCATGGTTGCGCGGCAGAATGCGCATCACTTCACGGCCTTTGGTGTCCACGCGAATATTCGACCCAAGCGCATCCATCACATCGATGGTTTCGGTCTTGGTCAGTTCCCATGGGCGGGCAGTAAAGGCGTAAGGCTTCGAGGTCAGAGCGCCAACCGGGCAAAGATCGATGATATTGCCCTGCAAGTTCGAATCGAGGGTTTGGTTCAGATAAGAGGTAATCTCACTATCTTCACCGCGGCCGGTCTGACCCATCTGATGAATACCAGCAACTTCAGTAGTAAAGCGGACGCAGCGGGTGCAGCTGATGCAGCGCGTCATCGTCGTGGCCACAAGCGGGCCCAGATCCAGATCTTCGCTGGCGCGTTTTACTTCGGTGTAACGAGAATCGGCAAGGCCGTACGCCACGGCTTGGTCCTGCAAGTCACATTCACCGCCTTGGTCACAGATAGGACAATCCAGCGGGTGGTTGATCAGCAGAAATTCCATCACGCCTTCACGGGCCTTTTTGACCATCGGGCTGTTGGTTTTCACAACGGGCGGCTGGCCTTCAGGGCCGGGGCGCAAATCTTTGACTTGCATCGCGCAGGACGCAGCGGGCTTGGGCGGGCCGCCCACAACTTCGACAAGACACATCCGGCAATTGCCCGCGATGGAAAGGCGTTCATGATAGCAGAATCGCGGAACCTCGACCCCAGCCTCTTCACAGGCTTGGATCAAGGTCATGGCGGGATCCACCTCAACCTCTTTGTCATCGATGATGATTTTGCGTAGCTCGGTCATGGCTTCACCTTCCAGCATCGCGGCGTTCCGGAGTGCTATTGGCGCATCGCCCATGCCCTGCCCGGTTTCACGCGGAGAATTTCCTTACCCTCTAGTGCCGCGCTTGCGGGGATTTTGCAACGCGACACTTGGGAATTTTTACGTTTTTAGAGCTGTTTTGGCAGGACAATTTGCCCCTACAGGAAAAAACCCGTCTCAGCGGGCCAGCCAAGACGGGTTTTTGAGCCTATTTTTCAAGGGTCAGCGTAACAAAAGACCAATTTGCGAGCCTGCCGCAATTTCCTCATGCCCAACTGTGCAATATCCCTCAATCATTGTGGGAGACGCACCGCGTGGTTCCAGCCGTGCGTCGGCTAGGGCGCGAATACGGTCCTGTTCGGCCTCACTATTCACGTATGATCGGATCTCATCGCGCGAAAACCCCAGATCTTCTGCCAGATTCACCATCCCCTCGATGTAAGATAACGCACGAAGGCGGCGGGCGGAAATTTCTGGGCACCGATTGTGAACATGGCGGGCAATTGCGAATTGAATCAGCCCTTCGCGAATCTGTGGGTTATTGCGCAAAGCTTCAAAATCGTCGGCCGCAGCCGGCAGCGCCATCAGAGCGGCAAAAGCAAAGGAAGAAAGGAATCGGGTCGTCATAAAAAGGCCTTTGGGTTTAGTCATCAGAGGCACCAAATATGGGATGCCCTGCGCCTGTCATTCAATAACAGCGCCGCGTTATCCGCTAGAATAACCCTTTAGTCTTAGGGGATCGGCAGGGAATTGCCGGTGTTAAAGGCGCACGCCCCAGAAGGCCACGATCAGGTAGATCACCAAGATCACACAGCCAACGGCCAGCGTCGTATAAATTGCGGCCTCAAGTTTTTCGGGGGTGTTCAGGAAAATCATGATCATTCCGGCAATCAAAAGGCCCATCACGGCCCCAAGGATCGAGCCCCCGACACCAAACGTATAGCCAAAATAGACGCCAAGTCCGATGAAAACCAAGAAAACGGTCGTCATCCAAGCCCGGTAAAACCCGACAAGAACCGGGCGCTCTGCGCCCTGCATATGGTGATCTGCCAATTTTGCCTCCTGCTCAGAGGTTGCCCCATTTGGCCCGTTTTCGGACCTGATTTTGAGGGCAGCATAAGGGGTTAGAAGGCGTTCATCAACTCCCCTTCCGAGAATTGGGACGGAGACCTGTTGCAATGGCGACTCAGTGATTTCTGATAGCACTGCCAGATTCCAGAAGGGTTCTAGATTTGTCTGCCTCGGTTTCGTGCGAAGGCCACCGGAGGGCCATAGCCTCCTCGTGGGATGGCGATCTAACTTGGAATTGTTTCGCTTTATCTCACAATGCACTTCCAAGCTGAATTCATCACGTAGGTCTAACCAAATCGCCAGCCCGCCGGAACGGTCTCTCGTGCATTGCCAACAATGCAATGCCGACAGTTGATTGCGACGCAATCACCGATAGGCAGGCGATGGCCCGGACGGCTTGCGCCGCATTATTATTGGCAATGGTATTGTCAGTTACGTTTCGATGTCAGAGCCAGAAACAGGACAATAAGTGCTTGGCCAAGATATGCACTAAAAGCTCCAAGGCCATCAGATGTTCTGTTAAGCCTGTTTGGAAATACCAGATGGGCGTTCAAAGTATACCACCAGCCAAATGCAATCAGTATGATCGCTGAAACGCCCCACATCCAGCTGCGATCAAGACGGTACGCCAATACAAAGATAGCCAAGGCTTGTGTAAACAACGCCAAGAAAAGAGTGGAAATCGTAATACCTATGCCGCTCATTCCGCAGCGACGGCACTCATCCGGCCGGTTTGCTGTGCTTTGATCCGGTCCTCGATCTCATCACGGAAGTTGCGGATGAGGCCTTGGATCGGCCAGGCTGCCGCGTCGCCAAGGGCGCAAATGGTGTGGCCCTCGACCTGTTTGGTCACATCCCACAGCATATCAATCTCTTCGGGATCGGCATTGCCCTGCACCAGACGGTCCATCACGCGCATCATCCAGCCGGTGCCTTCACGGCAAGGCGTACATTGGCCACAGCTTTCGTGCTTGTAGAATTTCGACAGGCGCCAGATGGCTTTGATGATGTCGGTTGACTGATCCATGACGATCACCGCTGCCGTTCCAAGGCCCGAGCCCAGATCATTGCGCAGGTAATCGAAATCCATGATCGCATCGCGCATGTTTTCACCGCGCACGCAGGGCACAGACGATCCACCGGGAATCACAGCCTTGAGGTTATCCCAACCGCCGCGAATGCCGCCGCAATGTTTCTCGATCAGCTCTTCGAAGGAAATCGACATCGCCTCTTCGACAACACATGGCGTGTTCACATGGCCGGAAATCGCGAAAAGCTTGGTGCCCGCATTGTTGGCGCGACCAAAGCCAGCGAACCAATCCGCGCCGCGGCGCAAGATGGTCGGCACAACAGCGATTGATTCGACATTGTTCACCGTTGTTGGGCAGCCATAAAGACCTGCACCGGCCGGGAAAGGCGGCTTCATGCGAGGCATGCCCTTTTTGCCTTCAAGGCTTTCAATGAGGGCGGTTTCTTCGCCGCAGATATATGCGCCAGCGCCGTGATGCAGGTACAAATCGAAATCCCAGCCCGAACCAGCGGCGTTTTTGCCAAGCATGCCGGCGTCATAGGCTTCGTCAATCGCGGCCTGCAGGGCCTCGCGCTCGCGGATAAACTCGCCGCGGATATAAATATAGGACGCATGTGCCCCCATCGCGAAGCTAGCGATCAAAGCGCCTTCGATCAGCGTATGGGGATCATTGCGCATGATCTCGCGGTCTTTACAGGTGCCGGGTTCAGATTCGTCGGCATTGATAACCAGATAAGACGGGCGACCATCGCTTTCTTTGGGCATGAACGACCATTTAAGACCGGTAGGGAACCCTGCCCCGCCACGACCACGCAAGCCCGAGGCTTTCATAATCTCGACAATCTTATCTTTTCCCAGACCAATCAGGTCCTTAGTGCCGTCCCAATGGCCACGCGCCTGCGCCCCGGCAAGGGTGCGGTCATGCATGCCATAGATATTGGTAAAGATACGATCTTGATCCTGAAGCATCCTCAGTCCCTTTCTGCGCGGCGGGCTTGCCAGACCTGATACGTTACTATCAGCGCCCAGACCAGTGCCGCAATTGCCGCAAAGTCGAACAAATACGCATAACGCACGGGCAAGCCCAAACGTCCACCCAAGAATTGTGCAAGCATCCATAAAATCATGGTCGCCGCCATAACGATGGAGGCGATCCGCGCCTTTCGGGCGTGATCTGGTACTTTATTGGTGGTCATAGGGGCGATGCCGCCTTTTCCGCCTGACTTGAGTGCCCCAGAATTAAGACAGAGGGCAGCAGTTTGTCCACCGCCCTCGGCCTAGTTTTCAGACAAAACCCGCTGCGACAAAACGCGGGAAAGGGATTTGCGGTGCCGATCACACCAAAGCGGCGGCCGAACCGATCACGTCATAGCGCGAACAGCTTAGCTTGAACCCCGGCAATTTTCCCTCGATCTCATCTATGCCAGCCGCATCAAGGGTGGCGATTTGATCGAAATGATAAACACCAATGTCATTGAGATTCGCGGCCAGTTTTGCCCCGATCCCTTTGACTTTTGTCAGATCGTCGGCGACGCCTTTGCGCGGCGCAGACAATGTCTGAAATTTGGCGGCGGGCTCCACCGGTTGCGGGGCTTCAGGTTCTACCGCCGCCTCAACCGTTTCAACCGCAGCTTCCGTCACGGCGTCTGCGACGTCTTCAACCGGAGCCGGGTCTTCTATCGCAACAGGTGCGGGCGCTGGTTTTGGCGTAGGAACAAACTCAACAACAACATCTTTTTTAGGAGCTGCGCTGTCTGAAGGTGCCTCTATGGCGCGCAGTAGCGTCTCGAAGAACGTCAGCGGAGTCTTTACGGCAACTTCAACGCTCTGCGTTGCAGCATCACTGCAGAAAAGCGCCGCCTGTTGCGAGGCGACGCAGAAATTGGCGGAAGCCGCCAATGATTTTGACCAGATTGATTCAACGTAAGTCATGTGGTCACGGTCCTCTTCGGATGATTTACAACATCCTCCCGCCCTCAGTATACATCGCCATCGTCAACTTTTCTTGAAAAATCCGTGTCTCCGCCTGCGGCTAATAGCGCCGCCTGTCCAAGCCAATCATCACGGGTCACACGGCCCTTAAATCCTTTCAGATTTTCGTCCATCCAAGCCACATCCGCCGGTGTCCAAGCCGCGATTTGGTCGAAATGGAAGATACCGAGCGAGTGCAGCAATTGCTCAAGCTTTGGACCCACACCTTTGATGCGTTTCAGATCATCCGGGCCGCCGTCACGTGCAGCGTCCAGACCCGTCGGCTGGGCCGGTTCGTCAGATGGAATCGGTTCGGGATCGGCTGCAGCTTCGGGCTCTGGTTCTGGCTCGGGCGCAGGGTCCTCTTCAGCAACTGGCGCTTCGGGGATAGGCTCTGGCTCTGGCTCGGGATCAGGTTCCGCTTCGGCTACGGGTGCAGGTTCGGGTTCGGGGGCCGGCGTGGGTGCTGCAACCGGAGCAGGCGCAGAACTTGCCACCGCATCGACAGAGCCGTGACTGCCCACTTCATCCCCTGTGCAAAGCACCGCGCGCAGCAAAAAGGCGCCGCCAACGGTAATTATTGCTCCGATTATGATCGCCCAAAGCCAACCAATATCTGTGCCAAAGCCCAAAATCACAGCAACAATCACGCCTGCTATCGCGCTCATGATCCAGCAATTGGTCGGACAATCTTCACTATCAAACGTCATATTCCGGTCTCTCCCCCTTGGAATTATTCAGGGGATTAGACACGAAGGACGCAAAATCGCGAAGAAAAATATTAAAAAGTGCGGGCCGGGACGCCTATTCGGACTCTGGCTCAGGCGTTTTGCCCTCCAAAAGTGCAGTCTTTTCGGCCAGTTCCGCTTTCAGCGCATCCACCTTGCGCTGCATACGCGTCATGCGAGTCTGATAATGCATTGCGATCAAATATGAGCTGGCACGTGGCGAAATGCGGTGCTCATCCAAAAGCGGATCAATGGGCGTGCCATCTTTGATATAGAGCAGCACATTTTGCATGAGCCATGGAAAGGCCCGCTGCCATTCTGCCATCCGGCGACGGATTGGATCGTAGCAAGCATAGCCTTGATTGGCGAATTTCTTGGCCCAGTCCGATTGGTAGCGCAGGTTGATATGGCCTGCTCCGCCCTGCCCCGGAACACCTGCCGAGAAAAGGACGATATCAGACAACTTGCAAAGGTCCTCAACAAAGGTCGGGCTGCGGCGGGGGCGCAAATGCTCGCCCACTTCGATGGATACGGCCATGTCGTAGCGTTTGGTCGACTTAAGAGGATCGTTCAAATCGGCATACCGATAGGTCTTTTTGGGGATGACAGTCTCTTTGTCCTTCATCCATTCGCCGTCGACGCCCTTAATCGTTGCATCTCGATCCGCGCAGGACTTCAGAAAGAACCCCATGCCGCAGCCAACGTCAATGACGGATTTTGGTTGCACATATTTCCAGAGGATGTCGGCCATATAATCAGCATTGGCCTGCCGTTTATCAGCCTGTTCAACGTGACCTGCAAACATATCATCGTAATCGTGGATCACGCGCTGACCCTCCTGCTCAATCCAATACGATGCAGGCGTCCCGGCGCATTGCGCACGGTTTGATCTTATTACTGACATGCCTGCTTGCGGCCCTTTGGGCCGTTCTTAGCAAACAGAGTGCCGGGAATTGCCGGTTATGGAAAGCGCCGGGATCTAGCCTTTGGCCAGTTCGGTGGCCTGTGCGACCCAATTGTCACGCTCGATCCGGCCCTTGAATTTCAGGCGTGCATCGACCCAAGCGATTTGCTCTGGCGTCCAAGCTGCGATTTGATCGAAGTGATAGAAGCCCAGATCGTTCAGAACACCCTCAAGCTTTGGACCAACACCAGAGATCTTTTTCAGATCATCCGCGCCGCTTTCGCGTGCACCTGATAGAATCTCGGGCTCTTGTTCTTCAACCTCAGTCGCGGGTGCGGCTTCGGTCTCGGCAACCTTTTCTGTGGCTTCAACGGCTTTTTGCGCATGGGCCGGTTTGGCAATAGGTGCCGGAGCTGCTGCAGGTGGGCTTTCGACCGGGTCTGCATTTGCACCCGATTGTTTGCCCCAAGGCGCCAGAAGCGGAACTTCAGTGCCGTCAATACGCTTGATCGTGTCGCCAATATCAGCGGCCAAACGGGCGGAGGCATTAAGCTCATCCCGACCAGCGTCATATTCTTTCAATGCGGTCGGCCCGCCTAAAGGTTCTGCAGCATAACGACCATTTTGCGGGCCGGGGGTTGGAACGCGGCCTGCGGCCAGCTCGTCCAAAATCCACGTGAATTTTTCGGAAGTCAGATCTTCGTAGAAATCTTTGCCGATCTGAACCATCGGGGCGTTGGTGCAGGCACCAAGGCATTCAACCTCTTCCCAAGAGAACTTGCCGTCAGCAGACAAATCATGCGCATTCGCCGTGATTTTGTCTTTGCAGATCGCGATCAGATCTTCCGCACCACAAATCATGCAGGATGTTGTCCCGCACACTTGAATATGGGCAACGCTGCCAACGGGCTGCAATTGGAACATAAAATAGAAAGTCGCGACTTCCAGCACACGAATATAGGCCATGCCAAGCATTTCGGCCACGCCCTCGATCGCGGCTTTGGACAGCCAGCCTTCTTGTTCCTGAGCACGCCACAAAAGCGGGATCACAGCCGATTGGGCCCGGCCTTCGGGGTATTTCGTGATCTGAGCCTCGGCCCATGCGAGATTCGCAGGGGTGAAGGCAAAGCTTTCGGGTTGGTCTGGATGGAGGCGTCGCAGCATCTGTCGGGTCCCGTAGGTACTTTTCTCAATTCATTCCGTCCTGCCAGAGGGCATGACAAATGTCCATGCGGCGGAATGCATGAATCGGCGGAAAATGTGCTTGGCGGGCGGATTTATCTAGAGATTGCCAAGTTGCGGCTTGCTCTACTCTGCCGAGGTCGTTTCCTCATCGCTTAACGGGGTACATGGCGACAGGCGTGCGTAACCATCTTGCACCGTAAGGGCGCCCATTTCAAAAAGCTGATCTGCGGCAAATTCCAGAACGCTGGTGATATCATCAATTAGCGGAAGATAGGCAGCGTCATCTTCTGGCATCGGGTTGGGCATCTCGACCCCAAACGAGGCGGCGGCATAGGCTATCGACCATCGAGTCATTTCGTGATCTTCGGCCAAGGGGACTTCGCAATTTTGCGCCGCCATGATTTCACCGAATAGGGAAAGAGCCGCGCTGCTCGACATCGCAGCGATACGGCCCTGAGCATTCTGGATCTGGCGGGCAGCCTCTTCTTCCGCCGTCAATTCGGGGCACGTGGTCAAGGTGAACCCTCCCCCATCAGCGCTCTCCAAAAGGCCATCGGTCAAAAGCCCGGCCCACCACATGTCGGTAAATTCGCGGGCCGCTGCAGCCTCAACAGCCGCACCATCTGAATAGGTTCCGCGCTGGACCTGCAACGCCGCCACGCTTTGCCACCTGCCGACAAGGGCTTCCGGGATATAGCAGCGATCCTCTTGGTTTTGCAGCGCAAAGACCAGATCATCGGTCAGGGTCGCTCCGTCAATCTCTTGTGCAATTACAGATATCGAACTTCCAATCAGCGCGATGATTGGAAGCATGATTTTGGTGACATGTTTTGCTGGCATTATGGCCCTCCGATCCCGGGGCAGCATTGCAGACCCTGCCGCCTCGTCCAGCCCTAATTGTCTTTAGCGTGAGCAGGTCGTCAGCGTTGCCATTTGGGTGTCACTCGACACTGTGATTTCGCCGTCATCCAACATCATCCCAAATGCGTCATCCAGCCGTTCTTCAAGCGCATCGATGACATCGTCTGACAGAGGTGGATCAATATTAAGTTGGGCGGCAATGGCGGGAAAGAACCAGTCGCGCACCGCGTCTTCGTCCGAGCCGTCAATGCTGCATCCAGCTTGGGTGAACACGTTCCGTACCGCGCCGACAAAGGCCAATAGAGGCAGTTCACCAATGACGTCAGCCGTACCAGATTGGGTTTCTAGCCATGCGGTTTCGGCCATCAAAGCGGTGCTTGCGGCGACGGGCCCAAGCAACGCCTGACAATGCGTCAGCGCCGCGACACGGTCCGAGCGTGGTTCTACCCGGCAGAAAAAAGCCGTGCCGGCATTGTCGACAAGGACGCCGCCGCTGCTGATTCCAATAACGGAATACCCCGCATGTTCATCAAATTGTGGAAAGGATTGGGCCGAAGCCGCGGTGGCCGCCGTTAGGCACAAAGCAGACAGAAGAAGGCGCATGGAAAACCCTTTATTTTGGCAAATTTCGGTTTCAACGTCGAAAACCGTGCCAGACTGGGCCTGCACCAATCAAGGATTAAGTTTATGATGGTGGCTCGCCGGCCTAGAACGCAAGTGCGGCCAAAGGGGCTAGCGGAAGCGCACCGCCGCCCATCGGAATTGCCGAAAAGGCTATTTGGCTCGCCAAGGTACCAGACATATGTGGGACCGCCCCTGTCATAAGGAACAGGGAAAGCCCCAAAGTAACCATTAGCGGTCGATTTCTCCAAACACGACGTCCATCGTGCCGATAATCGCCGCAACATCGGCCAGTTGGTGGCCGCAAGCAACATGATCCATAGCTTGCAGATGCAGATAGCCGGGCGCACGCAATTTGGCTTTGTAGGGTTTGTTGGTGCCATCTGCGACAAGGTAAACGCCAAACTCACCCTTAGGGGCTTCAACCGCGGCGTAAATTTCGCCTTCGGGAACGTGGAAGCCTTCGGTGTAGAGTTTGAAGTGGTGGATAAGCGCCTCCATCGAGGTTTTCATATCACCACGTTTGGGCGGGCTAAGTTTGCCGCGTGCCATCACATCACCCTTACCTTCGGGTGCGCGCAGTTTTGCAATCGCTTGATGGATAATGGAAACCGATTGGCGCATCTCTTCCATGCGGCAGAGATAGCGATCATAGCAGTCGCCGTTTTTGCCAACAGGAATCTGGAATTCAAACTCGTCATAGCATTCGTATGGCTGAGCGCGGCGCAGGTCCCATGCCATGCCAGAACCGCGAACCATGACGCCCGAAAAGCCCCAATCCAGCGCTTCTTGTTCGGAGATCACACCAATATCGGCGTTACGTTGCTTGAAAATCCGGTTTTCAGTCAGAAGCCCGTCAATATCTCCAAGAACCGTGGGGAATTCATTCGCCCACGTCTCGATGTCATCAATCAAGTCTTCGGGAATGTCCTGATGAACACCGCCGGGGCGGAAATACGCCGCGTGCAGACGAGCGCCGCAAGCGCGCTCGTAGAAAACCATCAGCTTTTCACGTTCTTCAAAACCCCAAAGCGGCGGCGTCAGAGCGCCAACATCCATCGCTTGAGTGGTAACGTTCAGCAAGTGGTTCAGAACGCGGCCAATCTCAGAATACAAAACCCGGATCAGGCTGGCGCGGCGCGGCACTTCGGTGCCGGTCAGCTTTTCAATCGCCAGACACCAAGCATGTTCCTGGTTCATCGGAGCCACATAATCCAGCCGGTCGAAATAGGGCAGGTTTTGCAGATAGGTCCGGCTTTCCATCAGCTTTTCGGTGCCGCGATGCAGCAGGCCGATATGCGGGTCGCACCGTTCGACAATCTCGCCATCCAGCTCAAGCACCAGACGCAGAACGCCGTGGGCCGCCGGGTGTTGCGGGCCGAAGTTGATGTTAAAGTTCCGGATCTTCTGTTCGCCTGTTTGGGCGTCTTCGAAGCCTTTGCCACCATCCATCATGCCAGCGCCTCCATGTTATCCGTCCAGCGGTTGGGCAGCGGGCCATAGCCCGATGCGACCGCATCATATTGAGGGGCGAGCCACGCAAGGGCGCGGGCTTTTTGCCCTTCAGTCATCTCTAACTTTTCGCTTTCCAAAACCCGAATATCGGCGCGGGCCGCATGCGGGGTCAAACCAAGGAACTGACAAAGGCCGTTCACTGTGTCCTGATCAAAAAGCCGTTCATAAAAACCGATAAAGACCCGAGAAGGATCCAGCGCCGCATTGATGCGCGCTAGGGTTCCGGCGTAATCTGAGCGGTCGGTTATGGTTTTGTCTTCACCGGCCATCACCTTGTCAAAAATCTGCGCAGTAAGGCCAGCCAAATCTTGCGAGCGGCGACCTGCTGCCATGCGGATATTCGACCATAGCCGGTCCAGCGGATCGCGCATCAAAAAGATAAAGCGCGTGCGCGGGCTAAGCGATTGCATATTCGCAAGGCTGTCCTCGCCAAGTGTCGCATAGGCCGGTGTGATATCGGCGGTCAGTTTGGAGCGTTCGGCCATTCCGGTCAGGTATTCCAGATAGGCCTCATCATTCTGCCCGTCTTTGATCACTTCCAACCAACGGTTATAGCCTCGGATCTCACGCCAAAGCCGCTTGCGCAGACCTTGGTCCTTAACCGGCAAACGATCCTGACGGCGGGCGCGTTCACGCTGCATCCGGGCAATTTGACGATCAAACTTTCCGGTCTCGCAGGTATCAAAGTAATGCAGTTCTTTCACAGCAGGCAGCCGCGCCTCGGGATGCGAGGCGAGGTAGCGGTAAAGCCAAGTCGTGCCTGACTTTGCCGCGCCCAAACCAAAAAGAACTACCGGAGCTGCCATGTGATGCCTCAGCCCTTGGCGGCTTCGGGTTTTTCGTCGCCGGGCAAGATGTACTCGGCGCCTTCCCATGGGCTCATGAAATCAAACTGGCGGTAATCCTGCGTCAGCTTCACCGGCTCATAGACCACGCGTTTCAGGGCGTCGTCATAGCGCAATTCGGTATAGCCTGTTGTCGGGAAATCCTTGCGCAGGGGATGCCCGCGAAAGCCGTAATCGGTCAGGATGCGGCGCAGATCGGGATGGCCGGAAAACAAGATGCCATACATGTCAAAGACTTCCCGTTCGAACCAATTGGCCGAAGGATGAACGTCAACAATCGACGGCACCAGATCTTCTTCACGTACCTTGCACCGCACGCGAATGCGCTGGTTTTGGTACATTGACAGGAAATGCCAGACCATATCGAACCGCTTGTCACGGCTGGGATAATCGACAGCAGTAATGTCAACGAGGCTGGAAAACTTACAATCGCGGTCGGATTTCAGAAAGTCGACAAACCCGGCCACCGAGGCCAAGGTAATCTCAACAGTCAGCTCCCCGTGATCCGAGATCTCGGTTTTGATAACAGCGTCGCCCTGTTTCTGGGTGATGATTTCCGCCAAATCGCGCAAAGCTTCGGTCATTCTAATTCTCCCTCGGGCTTAGCGCGCAATGGTGCCAGTACGACGCATTTTGCGTTGCAACTGCAAAAGGCCATAGAGCAGCGCTTCGGCAGTTGGCGGGCAGCCGGGCACATAAAGATCAACCGGAACAATCCGGTCACAGCCACGCACCACCGAATACGAGTAGTGGTAATAGCCGCCACCATTCGCGCAGGATCCCATCGAGATCACATAGCGTGGCTCGGGCATCTGGTCATAAACCTTGCGCAGCGCAGGCGCCATTTTATTGGTCAGAGTCCCGGCAACAATCATAACGTCTGATTGCCGTGGGGAGGCGCGTGGCGCGATCCCAAAACGCTCAGCGTCATAACGCGGCATCGAGGTGTGCATCATCTCAACCGCGCAACAGGCCAGACCAAAAGTCATCCAGTGCAGTGACCCGGTCCGGGCCCAGTTGATCAGGTCTTCCGATGTGGTCAGCAGAAAGCCTTTATCTTGCAACTCGGCATTCAGGGCCTGGGTCGCAACTTCTTTGTCGACACCAGCGGTGTTGGCTCCGGTCATCACTCCCATTCCAGAGCTCCCTTTTTCCACTCATAGGCAAAACCGATGGTCAGCACGCCAAGGAAAATCATCATCGACCAAAAGCCCAAATCGGTCAGCCCCGGAAAGGCGACACCCCAAGGAAAGAGGAAGGCAATTTCGAGGTCGAAAATAATAAAGAGGATGGCGACGAGGTAGAAACGCACATCGAATTTCATCCGTGCATCATCAAAGGCGTTGAACCCACATTCATAGGCCGACAACTTCTCAGGATCGGGATTGCGCACGGCGATAATCACCGCGGCTAGGATGAAGACAAGCCCAAGCACAATGGCAAGGGCGAGAAAGATCAATACGGGCGCATATTCCCTGAGCAGGTCTTCCAAGGCTGGCTCCTTCGGCTCGCGAGGGGCGCCCATTTCAGGCGCCGGGTCTTTCGGTCCGCTGAATCAGGTAAAGGCACCTGAAGCAGAGGGGTTCCTTGCTGTTTAGGCTGCGCCGAAACGGGGGTCAACCAAGGCCGGGCGTTTCCGACGCGAAATACTCGTTTTTAGGATGGGTGGCATTGTCGCGGGGGGCCGTCAGGCCATTGCTATGACAACAAGCGCAGATAGCAGCATCAGGCCCGAAACCGGCAACCAAATCTTACGTTCCGCCCGCGATGGGGTCACGGCATTGCCAAGGCAGGTAAGCGCCGTAAAGGCCAAAGTTGGCCAGATCGTCCAAAGCGGCCAACTGCCAATGAACCCGGCCCACGCGAGAACCGAGCCACCCATGGCAAAAAGAATGGCCGATTGGATAAGGGCCGCCAAGCGCATGTTGCGCGGCAATTGCCCGGGAAACTGGCCGCCAAGGGTCAATATTCCCCAAGGGGCTCCGTTGGCCAAGGCAATTTGAAACGCGGCCGACAGCGCCGCCAGAATTGCATAAATAATCGCTGCGAAACTTGCCATGCCTGCGTCTTTCCTCCCGAATACCCGTGCTCTTGCGCCTACCCTACCCGGTTTTCCGTGGCAACCGCGCCGACGAAGGCGGCCCCATGATTTGGGGCCGTTTGAGGAGGCGCGCGCCCCGTTCCCGCAAACACAACGCTATTTTTGCGCCCAGTCCGGCTTTCGCCTATCAAAAAAGGCCGCCACCCCTTCTGGCGCTTCTTTTTTGGCCCACACATCCAAAAGCGCCGTGATAGAGGTTTCAATAGCCTTTTCATTTACCCCGCCGCCTAACTCTTGTGCCAACTGCTTTGCAGCAGAAACCGCGCCGGGGGCGGTCGAAAGATACGGGGCCACTTCGGCGTCAATGGCATGATCCAATTCGGCATCCGGCACCGATTTTGACAAAAGCCCTAACCTCACGGCTTCCTTTGCATCAAAACCGCGCGCAGACATAAACACCCGTCGCGCCATAGCCTCCCCCATGCGCGCAATCACATAAGGACCAATGGTTGCCGGGATCAAACCCAGACGGGTCTCGGTAAAGGCAAATCGCGCGTCCTCAACCCCGATTGCAACGTCACATACCGACATAAGGCCCAATCCGCCCCCAAAAGCCTGCCCCTGAATGCGTCCGATCAACGGCTTTGGCATTTCGTTAAGGGCTTTAAGCATCATCGCAAGGCGCCGGGCCTCGATTGCGCGGGTGTCTTGATCCGCTTCCAGCTGCGCGCGCATCCAAGCCAGATCAGCGCCCGCACAAAAACTGCGCCCTTCTCCAGTCAAGACAACGGCGCGGACGGATTGGCTTTTCCCCAAGCTGTTTGCCACCTCGGTTAGCTCACTAATCATGGTATCAGACATTGCATTGTGTTTTTCGCCGCGCGCAAGCGTCACAACCGCAACACCGCGGGAGTCTTCGTTTACTTTGATCGTGTCCATTTGCTACGTTCCCCGCATCGCCTTTGCCATCTCGGCTGCGGCGTCCAAAACTATGACATCCAAACCGGTCTCAAACCCGTGCGCCCTTAAGTGCCGAACCAGACTTTCCGTAGCGACATTTCCTGCCGCACCGGGGGCGTAGGGACAGCCGCCCAAACCACCAACAGCCGCATCAAAAACCCGAACCCCACACGCCAAAGCCACATCGACATTCTGCAAGGCTCGCCCGCCCGTATCATGGAAATGCCCGGCAAGCGCTGCGGGGTCTGAGACGTCCAACACGGCCTTTAACATTACGTCCATTTTTTCGGGCGTGCCCCGCCCCAAAGTGTCTCCTAGCGAGACCTCATAACAGCCCAAGGCCCGCAGCTTTCCCACGACACGCGCCACGGCCCCTGCGGCAACGGGGCCATCGAAGGGGCAATCGGTTACACAAGAAACATATCCGCGCAACGGAATTCCATCATTTTGAGCCGCTTTTGCAACATCTGCGAACCGCCTTAAACTGTCTTCAATGGATGCATTTAGATTGGCACGCGAAAACCCCTCAGAGGCCGATGCAAATATTGCCACCTCATCGGCGCGGGCGTTTCGGGCAGCTTCATAGCCCTGCAAATTTGGCGTCAGCGCAGCATAAGACGTTCCGCTGTTTCGCGTGATCCCCGCCAGGACCTCTGCTGACTCGGCCATTTGAGGCACCCATTTCGGGCTCACAAAGCTGGCCACCTCTATACGAGAGAACCCGGCCGATGACAAAAGATCAACAAGCGCAATTTTCTCGGCCAGAGTGATGGCATTGGGTTCATTTTGCAGCCCATCCCTTGGACCAACCTCAAAAATCTCAGCCTTTTGTGCAACCATATTCATCTGTCATTACCCTTCCGGCACTGGGTAGAAATCCTGGCTGTAGAATTCCTGCTCACCATCCTTTGCGCGCGCCGCCTGAAAGGCCGGGCGCGCTTCCAGACGTTTGCGATAGGTTTGCAGATCAGGGAAAGCATCCAGTCTCACGTAATAGGGCGCCGCAAATAAGTTGAACCCCATCATGACATCCGCTGCTGAAAAACCGCCCTGTAAGATGTAATCATCCGCGATCATCTGCGAAAACCCTGCCAGCGTGGCCCGCAACCGGGCCGTCAGGAGCTTGATCAACGAAGGCGAGACCTGGCTGCGGTCGCGCAGAAACAAATGGTTAATATTGAGGTTCTCAATCAAACTCGCCATGGTTTCCGCATAAGACAATGCTTGTAGGTAAGCGATGCGTTCAGGATGGCCCGGCGCACGACCAAACCCATGGCCCGGGCGGCTTTCGCAAAGATATTCAAGGATCGCACTGCTTTCGAAAATCTGACGATTGTCGATTTCCAACGCCGGAATGCGACCAGCTGGCGATGTGCCATCATCGGCCAGTTTTCGCAAAGATCCGTCTGTCAGCCGGTAAGACACAATGTCAGCGTCGACGCCCATCTCTTCAAGCATCCACAACACCCGGAACGAGCGCGAAAAAGGGACATGATGCAATGTTGTCATGCACTGCCCTTTCCGGAGAAGAAACCGGAAATGAAATTTCCGCAAAAATCCATCAAGGGATTTTGACCTTTCATTTGTCCCCTCCCTCTTCGAACGCCAAGAGGGCCTTGCCCGCTTCAATTTGAGTGCCTTCTGTGACAAATACCGATGCAACGCAGCCATCCTGCGGCGCGCGCAGCGTGTGTTCCATCTTCATCGCTTCCAAAACAGCCAACGGTGCGCCTTTTTCGACGGTTTGCCCGGCAGAAACCAAGACGGATTTTACCACGCCCGGCATGGGGGCAGTTACTCCGCCTGTTGCCTCATCCTCGCCTCCGCGCGCCAGAGGATCAACGGTGAAAAAGTCAAACCCGCCGCCTGAAAAGACAGAAACGCCACCCGCGTAGGAGATAATGCTGGCCCGAGGTCCTTGCCCATCCACGCGCCAATACGCACCGTCGCGCGTTAGTTCATGCGACTGGCCGTCAACATCTACTCGTATCTTCTCGGGGTCCAGAACGGCAACCGCCGCCAAAACCTCACGATCCCCATGAAGAAAATGCGCTGTTTGTTCCAAAGCCCCCCAGAGGCAAAACCCCGCCAGTTTTTGTAACGGGTTGTGACAGCCAAGCGTGCCTATGGCAGCCAGCGCCAAAACATCCGACCCCGGCCCGGCATCAGAAACCAGCTGCTCTACATCCCGTTCAATCAGCCCTGTATCAACATTTCCCATTTGCACATCATGATGGGCCGCCAACCGCGCCAAGAACTGCAAATTGGTCACTGACCCGGCAATCTGCGTTGTCTCAAGAGCCTGCGTTAACCGCGAAAGGGCAACCCCGCGCGATGGGCCGTGTACAATCAGCTTGGCGATCATCGGATCATACCACGGACTAATCTCATCGCCTGCGCGAATACCTGTCTCGAACCGGGCCGTTGCCGGCGGGGTCACATGTTTTAAGTGCCCCGTGGCTGGCAAAAACCCTCCCGGAACATCCTCGGCATATATGCGTGCTTCAAACGCGTGGCCGTTCACCCTAAGATCTTCTTGGGCCATAGGCAGTGCCTCGCCCGCGGCGACACGCAATTGCCATTCAACAAGATCAACCCCGGTAATGGCTTCGGTCACAGGATGCTCGACCTGCAATCTTGTGTTCATCTCCATGAACCAAAACCGATCCGAGCGCAGCCCGTCCGAGGCATCGACAATAAATTCAATTGTGCCCGCGCCTTTGTACCCAATTGCCTTAGCCGCACGCACGGCCGCCTGCCCCATCGCGGCGCGCATGTCATCCGTCATACCCGGCGCTGGCGCTTCTTCGATCACCTTTTGGTGGCGGCGTTGAAGCGAACAATCCCGTTCGAAAAGATGGACCGCGTCCACGCCATCGCCAAATATCTGGATTTCAATATGGCGGGGATGATTTACATATTTCTCAACAAGCACATCGCCATTGCCAAATGCCGTCTTTGCCTCGCTCCGGGCCGAGGCTAACGCTGCTGCAAATGCCTCTGGCGCAGTAACTAAACGCATGCCCTTACCGCCGCCGCCAGCAACTGCCTTGATTAACACTGGATAGCCTATTTCTGCGGCCCGTCCGGCCAGGATATCCTCGTCCTGATCGGCCCCGTGATATCCGGGAACCACAGGCACGCCGGCGTGTTCCATCAGCGCCTTAGCGGCATCTTTCAGCCCCATTGCCCGGATGACCTTTGACGACGGGCCAATGAAGATCAGACCCGCAGCTTCGACCGTTTCAACAAAGTCAGGATTTTCCGAAAGGAAGCCATATCCGGGATGAATGGCTTCTGCGCCTGCGGCCAAAGCCGCCTCAATGATTCGGTCACCTTTGAGATAGCTATCTGCAGGGGCCGAGCCGCCAATATGCATTGCCTCATCTGCCACCGCGACATGGCGTGCAGTCGCGTCGGCATCAGAATAAACCGCAACTGTGGCGACGCCCAATTTCTGGGCGGTCTCGACCACGCGACATGCGATTTCACCGCGATTGGCGATTAGAATTTTTGTGAACATCTTCAATCCCCTTGCCAAGTTTCACCACGGCCCGCACCTTGGGAGGTATGACACAAGACATCTATGATCCGGCCTTTGTTGCCGATGTGTTCGACCGCTGCTCCAGCAATTACAGAAACTGGAGTGGCATCGCCTCGTTCGGGATGGTGCGTCGCTGGCGGAGACAATGCGTTTCGGCCCTGGATTTGCCCCGGGATAGCACGGCATCGGGTGTGGATCTTATGGCAGGCACCGGAGAGGTCTGGCCGCATCTCTTGGCGCGATTTCCGCAACTCTCGCAAATCACTGCTATCGATATAAGCCTTGGAATGCACCGCGAGGCCGTCACCCGCCTGCATAGTGACCGCGCCGAACGGATCACCCATCTTTGCGCAAATATGCTGGAAACCGATTTGCCAGACGGATCCGCTGATTTTGCAGTCTCGACCTTTGGCCTTAAAACTTTCAACGCCACCCAGCACCGCGTTTTTGCCAATCAATTGGCGCGCATCCTGAAACCCGGCGCGCCGTTTTCTCTGATCGAGGCAGCCGATCCAAAAGCTTGGGCCTGGCGCCCTGCTTACCGCCTGCATTTGGACCATGTCCTGCCCCTGATCGAGCGTTTGTTCCTGCGCAGTGCGCAGGACTTCGCGATGATCGGCGCATACACCAAAAATTTTGGCAGGGGCGACAGCGTGACCGATGCGTTGCGCGAGGCCGGATTGCACGTGTCGGCAACGGCGCTTATCGGCGGCTGTGCGATCCTTTATTCTGGTAGAAAGCCAGAGCATCTTCACGCATAATCCTCAACAACTTTGAAACGCTCACACATGACTTCCAGATCATCCGAGACCCCGCCTGTTCGCGCAAAGTAAGCGCGGTAGATTTTGCGCCACTGAGCCAGGTCGCGGAACTCTCCCATTGCGGCGACAAACTCTTCGTCCATCTCATCAAAACGCCTTGTCGTGACCTCGACCGTTTCGATCATAACGCCGGGCGTTCCGTCCCAATTCAGGGCCACGTCGCGGCGACCTACGACCGGCAACGCGTCGCCTTCTTTTGTATAGGCGCGCATCGCTTCACAGGTCGCGGTTTTGGTGCCCGCGCGCACCAAGCCCAGAATTTCAGCCGACAGTTTTGCGTTGTCGCCAAAACGAAAGGTCTCGGCCTCGGGGTTCGCGTCGATGATTTCTTGAAGGGTTTTCTTGGTCATTGGCTTACATTCTGAACACGCCGAAACGTGTTTCCTCTATTGGGGCGTTTAGCGCAGCGGAGAGCGATAGAAATAAAACGTCACGCGATTTTCTGGGGTCGATGATACCGTCATCCCAGAGCCGCGCCGAGGCATAGAGCGGGTGGCTCTGTTCCTCGAACATATCGATCGTGGGCTGTTTGAAGGCGGCCTCTTCTTCTGCTGACCATGTCCCGCCTTTGCGCTCGATCCCGTCGCGTTTCACGGTGGCCAGAACGCCAGCGGCTTGCGCGCCACCCATGACAGAAATGCGGGAATTGGGCCAGCTCCAGAGGAACCGGGGCGAATAGGCCCGACCGGCCATACCGTAATTTCCCGCCCCGAATGAACCGCCAACGAGCATGGTAATTTTCGGTACATTCGTGGTGGCTACTGCCGTCACCATCTTGGCGCCATGGCGCGCGATGCCCTCTTTTTCATATTTCCGGCCGACCATGAAGCCGGTGATATTCTGCAGGAAAACCAACGGGATATTGCGCTGGCTGCACAGCTCAACAAAATGCGCGCCTTTCTGGGCGGCCTCTGAAAAGAGCACGCCGTTATTGGCGATGATGCCAATCGGACACCCCTTAAGGTGGGCAAATCCGGTGACAAGCGTTTCGCCAAAGCGCGGTTTGAATTCATCAAAGCGGCTGCCATCCACCAGCCGCGCAATCACCTCACGGATATCATAAGGCGTGCGCAGATCGGCAGGAACGACGCCTAAGATTTCTTCCGGATCATAGGCAGGCTCTTCGGGGCTTTGCCATGCAACAGTTTGCGGTTTGTGCCGGTTGAGATGGCCGACGGCACGCCGGGCCAAAGCCAGCGCATGCGCGTCATCCTCGGCCAGATAATCCGCCACACCGGAGAGGCGCGTATGAACATCGCCGCCGCCTAAATCCTCCGAGGTCACAACCTCACCTGTTGCCGCCTTGACCAGCGGTGGGCCCGCCAGAAAGATCGTCCCTTGTTCTTTGACAATGATCGTCACGTCCGACATCGTAGGCACATAGGCGCCGCCCGCCGTGCATGAGCCCATAACCACAGCAATTTGCGGAATACCCTTGGCGCTCATCTGGGCCTGATTGTAGAAAATCCGGCCAAAGTGATCACGATCGGGAAAGACCTCATTCTGATTGGGCAGGTTCGCGCCGCCACTATCGACCAAATAGATGCAAGGCAGGTGGTTTTCTTCGGCGATCTCCTGCGCGCGCAGGTGCTTTTTGACGGTGATTGGATAATAGGTGCCGCCCTTCACGGTCGCATCATTGCAAACCACCATCACCTCTTGGCCATGCACGTGACCAATCCCGGCGATGGCCCCACCACAGGGCGCAGCACCGTCATACATGCCATGCCCTGCTGTTGCGCCGACCTCCAGAAACGGGCTGCCGGGATCAAGCAAATTGGTGACCCGGTCCCGAGGCAACATCTTGCCCCGCGCCAAATGCCGCTCCCGCGCTTTCTCGCCGCCGCCCAATTGAGCGGCTTCGGCAACGATGCGGACCTGATCCAAAGCCTGCAAATGCGCCGTACGGTTGGCGGTGAATTCCGGAGATCCGGGGTGGGCTGACGAGATAAGTTTCATCAATACAGTGCCTTTGCCATCAATTGGCGGTTTGGTTTTGGATATATGCCGTATGGTTCGCGGTAAGGTTCAACACGCAATAGGCATAGGCTGCGCCGCGCTCGATTTCATGCTCCACTTGTGCGGCCTCGTAGCTGCATCTTGCGTCGCGATAAGCCAGCCAACTTGCCTGCATTGCCTCCAAAGCCTGAGACTGCGCAGGTGCCGTATCGCCCGATTGGGCGTCCTGACTGGCGTCGATCGCGGCCAAAAGCCGGAGTGAGTTTTGCATTTGACCCGTCCAGAACTCGGCCTCGGCCACAAGGCATTGCGTCTCGCCTGAAACAAGGCCTCCGCCGGGCGTCGCAACCATGCAAATCTGCGCCGAGACACCGAAACAACTGCTAAGGTCGGCGTTTTCCGGCAAGTCGCGCAGGCAGGTCATGGAATGGTTTGGATCAAAGAAAATCTCTTGCGCAAGACCCGGAGCAGCCATTATCGCAGCCACAAGCGGCGGAAATACACATCTAGATAGTCGCATCATTCCGGTTCCTCCTTTGCGTATGCGTCAAAATTGTTCCAGCAATTGCCAGATCCGAACCACATGTTCGCCCGTCATACGCATTTGGCATTCGGCAACAGATAGTTCGGCATAGACCGGATCCATATCTGGGGACCATTGCAGGCGGGTCAGCCCACAAACTGCATCAATATAGGCTGCGCCTTGCGTGACCACGTCTGCACCAGCGAGGCCCACTCCGGGGCTGGCGCCGTAAAACTCAGGCGCTGTTCGAGAGGTTTCGATCAGATGGGCGCCATCCTCAGTCAGGTTCTCTTGCCAATAACGCGCTTCGGCGGCGTAACAGGCAGTAATTAGCGGAATATCCTGCCCCTCGCCGTTAATGCAGGCCGCCGCGGCCATCCCGATGCAAGATTGCATCTCTGCCGCACCGTCGCTGGCGACAAGGCAGGTCTCCATCGTCTCGGCATCAAAATTCAGCGCATCTGCAACAGCGGGCGCAGGAAGGAAGAGGCCACATATCACAATCTGCCTGATCATCGCATTGCCCCCATTAACTCGCGCCCGATCAACATCCGGCGAATTTCAGACGTCCCTGCCCCGATTTCCATCAGCTTGGCATCGCGGAAGAGCCGCGCCACTGGACTATCGGCCAAAAAGCCCGCGCCGCCCATGGCCTGAACGGCCTGATGCGCCTGTTTCATTGCTTGCTCAGAGGCATAAAGACAGCACGCCGCCGCATCTTGGCGTGTGACATCACCCCGATCGCAAGCTTTCGCCGTTTCATAGACATAGGCGCGGGCCGAATTCATCGCTGTATACATATCCGCAATTTTGCCCTGCATCAGTTGGAAGCTGCCAATCGGTTGCCCAAACTGCTTGCGGTCCTGCATATAAGGCATGACCTCATCAAGGCAGGCGGCCATGATCCCCGTACCAATACCTGCCAGCACGACACGTTCATAATCCAACCCCGACATCAGAACGCGAACGCCCCTGCCCTCTTCGCCCAAGATGTTTTGGGCGGGCACTTCTACATTATCGAAGATCAGCTCAGCAGTATTTGATCCGCGCATTCCAAGCTTGTCAAAATGGGGAGAAGTGGAAAACCCGGGCATGTTTTTTTCGATTATGAAGGCCGTGATGCCTTTTGATCCGGCCTCTGGGTCGGTTTTGGCGTAGACGACAAGAGTGTCCGCATCACAACCATTGGTGATCCAGTACTTTGTGCCATTCAGAACAAAGCGGTCCCCTTGCTTTTTGGCTGCAAGCTTCATCGAGACGACGTCAGACCCGGCGCCAGCTTCGGACATGGCAAGCGCGCCAACATGTGCCCCTGACACCAGCCCCGGAAGGTATTTCGCGCGCTGCGCCTCTGTGCCGTTCAGCTTGATCTGATTCACACAAAGATTGGAATGCGCGCCGTAGCTGAGCGACACGGAGGCAGATGCCCGGGCGATTTCTTCAATAGCAATGACATGCGCAAGATAGGACATTCCCGCCCCGCCATAGGTTTCGGGGACCGTGATGCCTAGAAGGCCAAGATCACCCATTTCGCGCCAAAGCTCGGCTGGGAAAAGGTTCTGCTGATCAATGGTTCCAGCTTCAGGTTTAATACGATCCTGCGCCCACCGGTGAACCACATCGCGCAGGGTCGTGATCTCATCGCCAAGGTCAAAAGACATGGTTGCAAGGAACATTTCGGGCCTCAGGAAATTAATTGAACATGTGTTCATTTCTAGAGCCACCAGCGCCCTTTGTCAAAAAGGAATACCCGTTTGGACGCGACGGAACGACGGCCAAAGATGACGAATGAAGCAAGTGCATGCTTTGCGTCGATATATTATATAAGAAATTCCAGCTGACTAAATTTAGCGAGCGACCGACAAGGCCAAACCGCACAGTTGGACCCGGCCAGTCAGGCGACTTTCAAAATCTCAGCAACTTCGTCGCTGATAATCTCTACAATCAGTCGCACGTCTTCGGTCGAAAACGTCAGTGGAAGACGCATATCCATCAAACCGGCCAGAATTTTATCCGTTCGTGGCAGGCTTTGGGCAGGCGCATAACGCCAACTGTCATAGCGCGACGTAAAGGCGACAGGCTCGGCCCCGCCAAACCATTTCAATTCAACGCCGCGCGCGGCGCAGGCGGCAAGAAGCTTGTGTATCTGAGCCACGTCAAAGTCAGGCAATAGGAATTGAATCGAAGATCCCACAATGGATTCAGCCTTTGGGCGGGGAATGATCTGCACGCTATTTGCGGTTTGCAGCCCGTCCTCGGCGACGCGATACAGCGCGTTCCAGCGGTCAATTTGCCGGGGCAAATCCGCCAATTGCGGGCGCAGGATTGCGGCGCGCAGATTGTCCATACGGCCCGAAACGTTTGGCGTTACATATTTCACTGCCTCAAAGGCTTCGGTCGGGGGCGCGGCGCTATGGCGTTCATAAAGCATGTAAGAGCCGGACAAAATCACCGCGCGTGCCATCAGGTCGGGGTCTTTGGTCGTCAAAAACCCGCCTTCGCCTGAATTCATATGTTTGTAAGTCTGCGTAGAATAGCACGCGGCACGGCCGTGTTGGCCAGATGCCACGCCATTCCAAGCCCCGCCCATCGTATGCGCACAATCTTCGACAACGGCCACATCTGCCGCGTCACACATCGCCATCAATTGGTCCATATCGCAAATATGTCCGCGCATGTGGCTGAGCAGCAGGACCTTCGCGCCGGAGGTAGTGATTTTATCGGCCAGATCCTCAAGATCGATAACCAACTGTTCGGTAACTTCGACAAAAATCGGCAGCCCCCCGACCGATGCGATGGCCCCCGGCACCGGGGCAAGCGTAAAACCATTGGTCAGAACCGGATCACCCGGCGCAACGCCCAAAGCGCGCAAAGCACAACCGATGGCATACCCGCCCGAGGCCAGCGCCAACGCGTAAGGCGCACCGATATAGGCGGCGAATTCCTCTTCCAACAGAGCGGTTTCGCCCATCTCGCCCGGCCCGGTATTGTAGCGATGCAAGCGGCCCGAACGCATGACCTCAAGCGCTGCAGCGATGCCTGCCTCGGGAATCGGATCTTGTTGGGTGAAATTGCCAGCGAATATCTTTTTCATGAGGCAAAGTGATGGGCTGGATCGTGGCAGAGGTCAATTCTTTGATGCGCAGATGTACTTAGCCGCGCACGGCGGGCAGCAAGTTTTCGCATAACCCCAAAAGATCGCGGTAATCATGCAAAAGCGCGTCTGGCTTCATATCCGCTACGCCAAGCCCCAGAGGCCCGAATGTCACCAGCGCAGACAAGGCCCCGGCGGCGCGTGAAGTTTCACGATCCGTAATCGTGTCACCAATCAGGACAGATTGCGAAATATCACCGCCCACCTGCTCGACTGCAACAATCAGGGGCACCGGGTCGGGTTTGCGCACTGGCAATGTGTCGGCGCCAATGAGCGTCCCAAAGAGATGCGATATTCCAAGCTTTGCAACAAGCTCCACCGCCATCGCTTCGGGTTTGTTTGTGCAAATCCCGGTCCGAAACCCTGCAGCGCGAACCGCTTCAATAGCCGGAACCACGCCGGGGTACAGCTCGGTATGGGTGTCAAGCGCGTCTGCATAGGCTTCAAGCAAAATCGGATATCCAACCTCAACCGCCGCCTCGATATCGTCGTGACCCGCACGTTCAAGGCTAAGCGTTAGCATAGCGCGACCTCCGCGAAAGGCGGTGGCGTCATCCTGACCGCGATGCAATTGGGGCAACATCCCCATCTGTATCATTGCGGAATTTGCGGCGACGATCAGGTCCCCACTGGTATCGGCAAGCGTTCCATCAAGGTCGAAAATAACTGTGCGCATGGGCCCCTAACCCGGCAAGCGGCAAGTTTCCGCTGGCCTATTGAAACGATCCGTAAAGCAATTTGACGGCCCCTTCACTTGCGCGGGGCCACTACATGCTTAATACCGGGATCAGAAAAACGAAAGCAGGTGTTATGCAGGATCAATCGCGCCCTATCGCGCTGGTCATTTTGGCGGCAGGGCAAGGCAGCCGGATGCAGTCGGATCTTCCAAAGGTTCTTCACGAAATTGGCGGTGCGCCCTTGGTTGTGCACGGCATCGAAGCCGGGCTCAGTCTTGAGCCTGCGCGGCTGATTGTTGTCACCGGACATGGCAGCGACCTGGTTGAGGCCGCCGTGTCGGCCCATAATCCCGCCGCGCAGACCGTGCAGCAAACCGAGCAGCTTGGCACGGGCCACGCCGTATTGCAGGCCAAAGAGGCTTTGGACGGCTTTGATGGCGATGTGCTGGTCCTTTATGGCGACACACCTTTTGTGAGGGCCGAAACACTAGAGGCCATGCGGGCGGCGCGGGCCACGCATGATATTGTTGTTTTGGGCTTTAACGCCGCTGATCCGGGCCGCTATGGGCGGCTGATTATGGAGGGCGACGCGCTTTTGAAAATCGTGGAAGCCAAGGATGCCAGCCCCGAAGAATTGGATGTCGATTTCTGCAATTCCGGGCTGCTTTGCGCCGATGCGGCAACTGTGATGCGTCTGCTTGAAAATGTTGGCAACGAAAACGCCTCTGGCGAATATTACCTGACGGATGTGCCGGAATTGGCCAAGGCCGAGGGGCTACGCGCCACTGCGATTGCCTGTGATGAGGCTGAAACCCTTGGCATCAACACACGCGGCGAATTGGCAAAGGCCGAGGCGCTGTTTCAGGCAAATAAACGCAATGAGGCCATGGAAAATGGCGCGACGCTGACCGCGCCCGATACCGTTTTCTTTGCGTTTGATACCTATCTTGGCCGCGATGTCATGGTTGAGCCCAATGTCGTTTTCGGCTCCGGCGTGACCGTCGAAAACGGTGCGCGCATCCGAGCATTTTCGCATCTTGAAGGCACCCATGTTGGCGCGCGCGCGGTTGTTGGCCCCTATGCCCGTTTGCGCCCCGGCGCAGAACTGGGCAACGACACCAAAATCGGCAATTTTGTTGAGATAAAAGCGGCCGAAATTGGCGAAGGCGCCAAGGTTAATCATCTTTCCTATATCGGCGATGCCAGCATTGGCGAGGCCAGCAATATCGGCGCGGGCACGATCACCTGCAACTATGATGGCGTCTTTAAACACCGCACCGAAATTGGGGCGGATGTCTTTATTGGCTCGAACACCATGCTTGTGGCACCAGTGACCATTGGTGATGGTGCTATGACCGGATCAGGGTCCGTTATCAACAGCGATGTACCCGCGGGTGACATGGCAATTGCGCGGGCCAAGCAGGTCAATAAAAAGGGCCTTGGGGCGCGATTGATGGCAAAGCTCAGAGCGCAGAAACAAGCAAAAAAGGGGCAGTAAAATGTGCGGGATTGTTGGCGTTTTAGGCGATCACGAAGTGGCCCCGATTTTGGTCGAGGCGTTGAAACGGTTGGAATATCGCGGCTATGACAGCGCCGGGATTGCGACCGTCAATGATGGCGTCTTGGCGCGCCGCAGGGCCGTCGGAAAGCTTGTGAACCTCTCGGATTTGCTTGTGCATGAGCCTTTGACTGGCAAAGCCGGGATCGGACACACAAGATGGGCAACACATGGCGCGCCCACTGTCACAAATGCTCACCCCCACCGCGCAGGCCGCGTTGCAGTAGTCCATAACGGCATCATCGAAAATTTCCGCGAATTGCGCGCCGAGCTGGGCGCACAAGGGATTGAGTTTGCAACCGACACCGACACTGAAACCATTGCGCTATTGTGTGAAAGCTTGCTTGATTCTGGTCTCGCTCCAAAAGACGCGGCGCGCGAAACCTTGCAAAAACTGGACGGTGCCTTTGCGCTGTGCTTTTTGTTTGAGGGTCAGGACGATTTGCTTGTTGCAGCCCGTAAAGGCTCGCCTTTGGCTGTCGGTCATGGCGACGGCGAAATGTTCGTCGGCTCGGACGCGATTGCTCTGTCCAACATGACAGACCGGGTTACCTATTTGGAAGAAGGCGATTATGCCTTCATCGCCCGTCGAGACCTGCAGATTTTCGACGCCGAAGACCGCCCTGCCAATCGCGAGATCCACAAAGTTGCGACCCAAGCCACGCAGATCGACAAGGGCGGGCACAAGCATTTCATGGCCAAAGAGGTCTTTGAGCAGCCCGTGGTCTTGTCTGAATGTTTGGGCCACTACGGCAGCGGAGATGCCGTTGAAATTCCCGAGGGCGATGTTGATTTCAGCCAAACGGACCGGCTTATCTTAGTGGCTTGCGGCACGGCCAATTATGCCTGTTTGGTCGCGAAATACTGGTTCGAACAGCTTGCTGGCTTGCCATGCGAGGTCGATATCGCCTCTGAATTCCGCTACCGCGAACCGCCCGTCTCGGATAAATCCACAGCCCTTTTTGTCAGCCAATCCGGCGAGACAGCCGACACGCTGGCGGCCCTGCGGTATTGCTCGGGCAAAGTTGCGCGTATTTTGTCTGTGGTGAATGTTGCTGAAAGCTCCATCGCGCGTGAAAGCGATCTGGCGCTGCCAATTTTGGCTGGCGTTGAAATCGGCGTCGCCTCGACCAAGGCGTTTGTATGCCAGTTGGGCGTGCTGGCCAATCTCGCGATTTTGGCGGCCCGGCAGCGCGGCCGGATCGATGCGGCCCGTGAAGCCGAACTGTTGATTACCTTGCGCGGCCTGCCCGGCATGATCAATCAAGCGCTGGCATTAGAAGACCAGATTAAGGACCTGACTTGGCCACTCAGCCGTGCTGAAACCGTGCTGTTCCTTGGACGCGGCGCGATGTTCCCTCTCGCGCTGGAAGGTGCATTAAAGCTGAAAGAAATCAGCTACATCCATGCCGAAGGTTATGCCTCTGGCGAGCTAAAACACGGACCAATTGCGTTGGTCGATAAATCCGTACCCGTCATTGTGATGGCCCCCCGCGATGCGCTTTTCGATAAGACCGTGAGCAATATGCAAGAGGTGATGGCTCGAGAGGGCAAAGTACTGCTTGTAACCGATGGCGAAGGCGCGGATTGTGCTGGCGAAGGCGTTTGGAAAACGCTTGTGATGCCCGAGATCGATCCGATTTTCGCGCCTATCCTGTATTCCGTTCCGGCGCAGTTAATTGCCTATCACACGGCTGTTCACAAAGGGACGGATGTCGACCAACCCCGCAACTTGGCAAAGTCTGTGACTGTAGAATGACCCATCTCGGGCCACATGATCTGGCATTAAAAGGGCGTCATGTTTCCCTTCTTCCCTTGGCACACGAGCATGCAGATGCCTTGGCTGAAGCCAGCCACGCAGGTGGCTTGCAAGATTTGTGGTATACGACCGTCCCATCCCCAAGCGGCATCGAAGCCGAGATTGAACGTCGCTTGGCGGAACGCGATGCGGGCACCATGTTGCCCTTCACGACATGTGACGCAAAGGGCGTTCCCATCGGCATGACGACATTCATGAATATTGACGCCGTCACGCCGCGCGTCGAAATCGGCTCGACATGGATCACACCAGACGCGCAGCGCGGCCCGGTGAATACCGAAGCGAAACGACTGATGTTGGGCCATGCGTTTGATGTCTGGGGCTGCGTGGCAGTCGAGTTCCGCACACATCGCCTTAACACGCAATCGCGCCGCGCAATTGAACGCCTTGGCGCGCAGCTGGATGGCATTTTGCGGGATCATATGCGCCTGTCCAACGGAACGCTGCGTGATACGGCCGTCTATTCCATCCTAAAGACGGAATGGCCGACGATCAGCGCCCATCTCGACTGGCAGATTGCGCGACCTAGATGACAATTTCAGTCAAAGACGCTCTTACGATACTCAATGCAGCCGCCGAACCCGGCCGGTCCGAGCAAATGCGTGCGTACCACAAGGTTGACCGGCATTATATTGGCCTCTCCAATCTGGTCTGTAATGATTTGGCGACCCAGTGGCGCAAAGACACAGGCCTTGACGATCGACTGACCTTGGCGGGCGGTCTTTGGCAAACCAATATTTTTGAGGCGCGGATTACAGCCGCCAAGCTTTTGGTACAGGCGCGCATTAAGCCAGACGACACGCCGGTTTGGGAGCTTATCCAGTCATGGATGCCAGATTTTGACAGCTGGGCCATTGCCGATGCTGTGGCAATGGCCGGGCAAAGGCGGCTGGTTGCAGATCCCAGGCGGCTAGATGTTGTTGAAGGCTGGACACAGTCAGACCACCTTTGGACCAAACGTGCGGCTTTGGTATTCACGTTGCCATGGTGCAAGCAGCGCCACCCAAAGCCTGAAGAAATAGCAGCCCGCACCCGCATCCTTGGCTGGGCGGCCGACTACACAAATGACCCAGAGTGGTTCATCCAAAAGTCCGTCGCATGGTGGCTTAGGGATCTATCCAAGAAAGACCCCGACACGGTCAGGTCATTCCTGGCAGATCACGGCCCCAATATGAAACCTTTCGCCCAAAAAGAGGCCGCACGCCTGCTTACTTGATGCACCTGTCGGTTTGAAATGGGTCAAGGGTCGCTCAGCGATGGCCAAAGGCCACTTGCCCTTGAGGCGCATCAAAGCGGCCAAAGCCTTGAACTGGCGCGGATGGGCGGGTGTGCCCGTCAGCGCCTCTTAGCAATATGGCCCTTTCCCTTTCGTCCCGCTCACCTCAAAAATCATCCACATTCTGACCTCATGGTGGGGCGGGCGCCCGGATTGGCCCGCAGGGGCAGTCCGGGCGCCCGCCCTCTCGCGACGACGAAAGTCGGCGCAACCCACCGCGATCCATCGCCCCCTTGTCTCTTAACGCGCACCCCTCTAAGAAGCGCCGGATGAACAAGGGAGAATGGCACAATGCCCATTCTGGTGATGAAATTCGGCGGCACGTCGGTCGCCACGCTTGACCGTATTAAGCGCGCCGCAAAGCGTGTGGGCCGGGAAGTGGCCAATGGCTATGATGTCATTGTCATCGTCTCTGCCATGTCTGGAAAAACCAATGAGCTTGTCGGCTGGGTTGAAGAAACCTCGCAGCTTTATGACGCCCGCGAATATGACGCCGTGGTTAGCTCCGGCGAGCAAGTAACAGCTGGCCTTATGGCGCTGACATTGCAGGAAATGGATGTGCCGGCGCGCAGCTGGCAGGGTTGGCAAGTGCCGCTCAAGACCAATTCCGCCCACGCCGCCGCCCGGATCGAAGAGATCGGCACCGATAATATCAACGCCAAATTTGGCGAAGGCATGAAGGTTGCGGTTGTCGCAGGGTTTCAAGGCATCACTGAAGAAAACCGGATTGCGACGCTTGGCCGGGGCGGCTCGGACACGACAGCCGTTGCCTTTGCAGCCGCATTCGACGCCGAACGCTGTGATATCTACACCGATGTCGACGGCGTCTACACCACCGATCCACGCGTCTGCGCGAAAGCGCGGAAAATGGATAAGATTAGCTTTGAAGAAATGCTTGAGCTTGCCAGCCTTGGCGCGAAAGTTCTTCAAACCCGCTCGGTCGAGCTAGCCATGCGCTTTAATGTTAAGCTGCGCGTATTGTCCAGCTTTGACGAATATGACCCAGAAGCAGGCACATTGGTCTGCGACGAGGAGGATATCATGGAACAAAACGCCGTTGCCGGGGTCGCCTTTTCAAAGGATGAAGCCAAGGTCACTTTGGTCTCTGTCGCGGACCGTCCGGGCGTCTCTGCTGCCATCTTTGGCCCCTTGGCCGAAGCTGGCGTGAATGTCGATATGATTGTGCAGAATATCTCGGAAGAGGGTCGCACAGATATGACCTTCTCGTGCCCGATCAATCAGGTGGCGCGAGCCGAGGCTGCGATGAATGCAGCAAAAGAACGCGGCGAGATCAATTTTCATGGTTTGGTCTCGGACGAGGAAGTCGCCAAAGTTTCCATCGTTGGCATCGGCATGCGAAGCCATGCGGGGATCGCTTCGAAAATGTTTAAGGCCTTGTCGGATGAAAACATCAACATCAAGGTAATCACGACCTCAGAGATTAAAGTTTCGGTCCTGATCGAACGCAAATATCTGGAGCTTGCCGTTCAGGCGCTGCACGATGCGTTTGAATTGGAAAAAGACGCCTGATCCGACTTTCAGGTTTTTGAATGAATAGAAAACCGCGGCCCGCGCCGCGGTTTTGCATTTTGCAACCCAGCCTTCATTCGCGTAAAATCGGCGCAAGGACGCATCTTAACCAGTTGGAAACCTTTGCGCCGTTGCACCCGCCCCCCCGGGCACGCTATGCCTAAGGTCAGGGGGCGCAATACGATCCCCGAAATACGGGAGCGGGCAGAATGGCCGAGCGGACAGAATCCGAGAGCCGTAAGCTCTTAAGACGCTTACAGGCGACGATGGCCGAAGCCGGGGCCGGTCAGGAACGACTGGACCGGATCACTTCGATTATCGCCGATTCTATGGGCACTGAAGTGTGCTCAATCTATCTTTTTCGCGACGACATAACGCTAGAACTCTGCGCTAGCCGTGGGCTTGCGCCTGAGGCGGTCCACGTCACCCGTATGCGTGTCGGAGAAGGGCTTGTGGGCCGCGTCGCCAATAAAATGCGTCCCATTAATTCTGCAAATGCCCCTGCCGAACAAGGGTTCCGCTATATGCCTGAAACCGGCGAAGAGCGGTATTCGAGCTTTCTGGGGGTCCCTATCCAACGTCTTGGTGAGAAGTTGGGCGTGTTGGTCGTGCAAAGCCAAGAGGCGCGCAGCTACATCGAAGATGAGGTCTATGCGCTAGAAGTCGTCGCAATGGTCCTTGCCGAAATGACTGAACTGGGCGCGTTTGTTGGCGAAGGCGCCGCAATGTCAGCCCGCCACCAGCAATCAGTAATTTTGCAAGGCGGCGTTGGTCAGGAAGGAACGGCAGAGGGCAATGTCTACTTGCATGAGCCACGCGTCGTCATCACCAACCCGATTGCCGAAGACCCCCATGCAGAACTGACGCGGCTACATGAATCAGTAGACGAGTTGCGGATTTCAGTTGACCAGATGCTCGACAATGCACCTTCGGGCGATGCCGAGCAGATCGAAGTTTTGCAAGCCTACCGCATGTTCGCAAATTCACGCGGCTGGATGCGGCGCATGGAGGAAGATATCGCGCGCGGCTTGTCTGCCGAAGCTGCTGTCGAAAAAGAACAATCCGCCGCCCGCGCCCGAATGGCAACGGTGCCGGATGCTTATCTGCGCGAGCGTTTGCACGATCTGGACGATCTTTCAAACCGCCTCTTGCGATTGCTGACCGGGCAAGGCGCAAATACAGGGGCTCAAATGCCGGATAATCCGGTGCTTGTGGCCCGAAATATCGGCCCGGCGGAACTATTGGATTATGGCCGGTCTCTGAAGGGCGTGGTTCTCGAGGATGGCTCGGTCGCTAGCCATGCTGCAATTGTCGCACGCGCTTTGGCGATTCCGCTGGTGGTACATACCAAGGGCATTATTGCCGAGGCCCTCAATGGCGACGCTATTTTAGTTGATGGCGATGCCGGCACCGTGCACCTGCGCCCAGAGGAATCCGTATCCACCGCATTTCGTGACAAGATGGCAATGCATGCCGCCGCCCAAGAGCGCTATGCCTCGATCCGAGAGAAGCCTGCACAGACGTTAGATGACACCGTGATTGAGCTGCATATGAATGCAGGTCTTATGGCCGATCTGCCATCGCTGCCATCATCTGGCGCAACAGGCGTGGGGCTTTTTCGAACTGAATTGCAGTTTCTAACCCGGTCAACGGTACCAAAACGCGGTGAATTGGCGGCGCTTTATTCCACAGTTATGGACTCGGCAGGCGGCAAACGCGTGGCGTTCCGAACCCTCGACATCGGGTCGGACAAAGTTCTGCCTTACATGAAACGCCCAGAAGAGCCGAACCCGGCCCTTGGCTGGCGCGCGATCCGGGTGGGTTTGGACAAACCGGGTGTAATGCGGATGCAGTTGCAGGCGCTGATCCGGGCCGCAAACGGGCGCGCTCTGACGATCATGTTCCCGTTTATCGCGCAATTCGAAGAATTTACGGCAGCGCGCGATCTCTTGATGCGAACTCTGGACAGCGAATCGAAGTTGGGCCATGTCATGCCCAAAAGCGTTGAAGTTGGCGCTATGTTGGAAACACCCTCTTTGGCTTTCGCGCCGCGGCAGTTTTTCGAATTGGCCGATTTCATTTCGATCGGCGGCAACGACCTGAAACAGTTTTTCTTTGCCGCTGACCGTGAGAACGAGCAGGTTCGCCGTCGCTATGACACGCTAAATGTCAGTTTCCTGACCTTTATCGAACAGATTGTTGAACGCTGCGCAGACACAAGCACGCCGCTAAGCTTTTGCGGGGAAGATGCCGGACGGCCAACCGAAGCGTTGTGTTTTGCCGCTATGGGCCTGCGGTCGCTTTCAATGCGCCCTGCTTCAATTGGGCCGGTTAAAAACCTTTTGCGCCGGGTTGATCTACGCGAAGTGCGCGCGGTGATTCACGAAGCGCAGGGATCTGGCGCGCAATCTGTGCGGCCAGCGGTCAACGAATGGCTAAGGATGCAAAGCTAGTCATAGAAAAAGCCTGCCCCGAAAGCCGGGACAGGCCATGCATTGCGTGCAGAAAGTCTTAGTAATCTTCGATCTCGTTGCCGTCAGCGCCGGTGCAGGTGTAATTGCCGGTTTCATCTGTTGACATGCCGCCACCTGCGTCGTTGCAGTTGGTGACCCAGACATCCAGTTGTGGATCAGAATCGTGGATAACAGCCTGTGTTTCGCCACGGTTTCCGCCATTTCCGGCAAAACCGATTTGCTCGTTCTCACCGCGACCACCTTCATCCCGCGACTGCGAGCTTTCAGATTCATCGCGCGATTGCGCGGCGGCTGGATCCATTGCGCCCAGAACAAAAACCGAGGCCATAAGTGCGAAAATAATGCTTGTGCGTTTCATTGTGTAATCTCCAAATTTCTTGTTTCGATGCTCGTGTGTCGACCCAAACGCGAACAACGTTCACAAAAAAATAGAGAGGTAAGGAATTCCTTACCTTTTGGATACTGAACCAGAAACGCCAGTCCAATCCCCGGTCCCCAACACGCGGTTGGGGTTTGTTGGGGGGGGCATGATGACACCAGAAAGGCGTTTAAACCCGAAGCGTTCATAATAGGGCGCGTCGCCCACCAATAAAACGCGGGGACATCCAATTTGATTGGCAATGACAAGACTATCTCGGATCAAGGCCCCGCCCAGCCCCTCACCTTGCCGGGTTGGGTGAACCGCGATCGGCCCAAGCAAAAGTGCTTCGTGTTTGCCAACACGAACGGGCCAATAGCGAATAGCGCCGGCAAGAATGCCATCACTGTCACGCGCCAAACGGCACAGCTCGGGTACAGGCTCAACCCCATCGCGTAACCGGTACGAAGATAGCGCCTCACGACCCGGCGCAAAGCAGAGGTCATACAGCCCCTCTACCTCCCAGATATCCTGCGGTCCTTCTGGATGGAACCTATACACCTGCCTCGTCGCCTCGCCTTTTGCGAAATTCACTCTGGAATCGGGCCTATCATGACGCTACGACCTTGCCAAACCGATCCGAAAGGCACCCCAATGTTCTATGAGCCAAAAAACGGGCACGGCCTGCCCCATAACCCGTTTAACGCGGTGATCACGCCGCGCCCGATTGGGTGGATCTCAACGCGCGGCCAGGATGGCGTGGATAACCTTGCCCCCTATTCCTTTTTCAACGGCGTTGCGTATGAGCCGCCTCAGGTCATGTTCGCCTGCACATCGGGCAAACCGGATCAAGACGGCGTTAAGGACAGTGTCGCAAATATTCAGTCCAGCGGCGCCTTCGCGGTGAATGTTGTAGAATATGCCATGGCCGAGGTGATGAACCAGACCTCTGGCCCTTGGAGCAAAGATGTCGATGAGTTCACCCGCGAAGGCATCGACAAGGCCGAATGCAAACTTATCGATTGCCCCCATGTTGCAAGCGCGCCTGCGGTTTTGGAATGCAAACTGACCCAGATCGTCAAGATCGAGGGCGCGGCCAATACAGTGGTCTTTGGCGAGGTGATTGGCGTGCATCTGCGCGATGATTGCCTGCGCAATGGTATATTCGACGTATCAACATTCCAGCCGGTTGGCCGTATGGGGTACCGCGATTTCACCCGTGTGACCGAGCTGTTCACGTTACAGCGCCCGGGCGAGGGTCGCTAAAATGGACCGCGTGATCGGCGTCATCGGGGGATCGGGCGTTTATGAAATTGACGGGCTAGAGGGCGCTGCGTGGACCACAATCGACACCCCCTTCGGCGCGCCATCAGATCAGCTTTTGGTGGGGTATCTGGACGGCGTTAAAATGGTGTTCCTGCCGCGCCATGGCCGCGGGCATGTCCATACTCCCTCGACCGTGCCCTACCGCGCCAATATCGACGCGCTCAAGCAATTGGGCGTTACGGATGTGATCTCAGTCTCAGCCTGCGGGTCTTTCCGGCACGAAATGGCGCCGGGGGACTTCGTGTTGGTGGATCAGTTCATTGACCGGACCTTTGCACGTCAGAAAAGTTTCTTTGGCCCGGGCCTTGTTGCCCATGTCAGCTTGGCCCATCCGACCTGCACCCATCTTGGCACGGCGATTACCAAAGCCGCTACGGGCGTGACCCTGCATCAGGGCGGCACCTATCTGGCCATGGAAGGTCCACAGTTCTCGACGCTGGCCGAATCCAAAATGTACCGGGACGTTTGGGGCGCGGATGTGATTGGTATGACCAATATGCCCGAAGCGAAACTCGCCCGTGAAGCAGAGCTTTGCTATGCATCCGTCGCAATGGTCACAGATTTCGACAGCTGGCATCCCGACCATGGTGAGGTAGATATCAGCACGATCATCAAAACGTTGACGGGCAATTCGGGCAAAGCCAAGGATCTTGTCGCTGCGCTGCCTTCCTTGCTTGGCCCCGACCGCGCCCCCTGCCCTTGTGGCTGCGACCGCGCGCTGGAGTTTGCCATTATGACCGCACCGGAAAAGCGCGACCCAAAGCTAGCAGCGAAACTAAAGACCATAGCCGGGCGGGTCTTAAGTTGAGCGCCGCGCCCAAAACCCTGCTTCTTGGCGCAGATGGGTTTATCGGGCGCCATATCGCTTTTGACCTGCGCGCTCGCGGCCATGAGGTGATTTGCGTCGCCCGGCGCGGGCGGGCTTTGCGGCAAATGGGGTTTGAGGTCATTGAGATCGATCTGACGCATCCGTCGGCCACGCAGCCCGCCTTTTGGCAAACCCATCTTCAAGGGGCAGCTCATGTCGTGAATGCAGCGGGTATACTCACAGGCTCGGATGCGCGATTTCAGGCAGTCCATGTCGATGCCGCAGCAGCAATTTATGAGGCAATGCCCGATGGGTGCACAGGCCTTTTGATCTCGGCCGTTGGTATAGACGACGCAGATACGTCTTTTGCCCGCTACCGGCGCGACGGTGAAGCGCTGGCGGGCCGCTTTGGCCTTACGATATTGCGCCCCGGCATGGTATTGGCAGACGGGGCCTATGGAGGCTCGGCTTTGGCACGTGGGCTGGCCGCCTTTCCAATGATGATTCCGGTTGTTGGCGGCGGCACGCAAATGTTCAACCCAATCCACGCAGGCGATCTTGCGACGGTTGTAGCCAGCTGCCTTAAGGCCGCCCCTACGTCCGGCCCACATGATATCGGTGGGACAGAACGGGTGACTCAAGCCCAAATGCTGCGCCAGTTGCGCGCCAGGATGGGGTTGCGCCCGGTGCCTCTTGTGACGCTCCCGACATGGCTGACTCAACTTGCCGGAAGACTGGGGGATTTCTTTAAATTTGGCCCTATCAGCACGGTCGCAACGGCGCAGTTACAATCAGGCATCGAAGCGGACGAGCGGGAATTGCTTTCACAATTGAACCAAGCTAACTGGCCTCGCGGGTTCAGCGAGTTTTTGAATGCTCGGCCCGCCGGAACGCAGGAATTGTGGCATGCCCGACTTTACCTTTTCAAACCAGCGTTGCGACTGACGCTGATATTTATGTGGGTATTGTCAGGATTTCTTGGCTTATTCCTACCCACAAACTATTTTCTACCAGACATGTCCCCGACATGGGTTCCGGACCACTGGCTTGTCATTATTGCCCGCGTCAGCGGCGTTTTGGACCTTGCCATAGCGCTGGCTTTGGCGCGGGCGTGGCGCCTTAAGCTGATTGGCTGGCTTCAACTTACTGTTGTCGGTGGGTACACGATCGGCATCACATCTCTGGCGCCTGATTTGTGGTTACTGCCACTTGGTGGGCTGATGAAAAACATCCCGATTTTGATGCTCCTATGGCTCTTCTTGGTGCTCGAGGAAGAACGATGAGCAGTGTCGACCCCTATTTCGTAGCACGCTGGATTCATATTCTCTCTTCCACCGTTCTTTTTGGCACCGGTATCGGCACTGCATTCCAAATGGTCTGGGCCATGCGAACGCGGCGGGTGGAGACCGTACATTCGGTTGCCTCGGGTGTCGTCGTCGCCGACTGGCTTTTTACGACTCCGGCTGGGATCATTCAGCCAGCAACCGGACTTTGGTTGATTTGGCTCACGGGGCATGACCTGACGGCACCTTGGCTGGTTTTGACCTACGCGCTTTATGTCGTAGTCTTCTTGTGCTGGGCGCCGGTCGTTCACCTGCAAATCCGCATTCGCGATCTCGCAGAACAAGCGCTGTCCGAAGGCCGCCCTCTACCCGATGCGGCAATTCAGCTATTCCGGATTTGGTTCCTACTTGGCTGGCCCGCATTCGCAGCCCTATTGCTAGTCTTTTGGTTGATGATCACAAAACCCATCCTTTGGGGATGACGCTTGACAGGGGCCGATTTTGCGGGATTGCTCAGCCACAAATTTGTCCCGCTTGAAAGAACACCGCCCATGGAATTTGATCTCTGGTTAACCTTTGTCATCGCCTCGACTGCGCTTTTGCTTATTCCCGGACCGACGGTCATGCTGGTACTTTCATATGCGCTGAGCCAAGGGCGCAAAGTGGCCATTGCAACGGCTCTGGGCGTTTCCTTCGGGGACTTGGTCGCGATGACTGCCTCTTTGGCTGGTCTTGGCGCATTGGTGATGGCGTCGGCCACAATTTTCACGCTGCTTAAATGGGTCGGCGCGATCTATTTGGTCTGGCTGGGCATCAAACTGATCCGCCACGCGGGCGGCGCAACGCTGACACACTTGCCTGACGCATCTGAGATATCGGCCCCGCATGTTTTTGCACATGCGGCCACTGTCACCGCGCTTAACCCCAAATCCATCGCCTTTTTTATTGCTTTCGTGCCGCAATTCATCCGACCGGAGGCAGCACTGATGCCGCAATTCGTTGTTCTGATCGCAACATTTGTTGGACTCGCCGGGATCAACGCTTTGGCCTATGCCTTGATGGCCGATCAGTTACGCGCGCGGATCGGGCGGCCAAACGTTATTTCGTGGCTGACACGCGCTGGCGGCGGTGCGCTGATCGCTATGGGGATTATGACAGCCACCCTTCGCCGCGCCAGCGCCTGAGTCTCGCTTGCAACAATGACACGTCAACTGCGCTTGCCCGCCTTGCCAAGGAGGGAGGCGCTCGGCAGGAGAATGGGTATGGTTGCACGCTTTCTTTCACTTGCTTTCGCCGTTTTTTTGGCCACAGTCCCGGCGCCAATCCGCGCGCAGGAGTATATTTCGGTTCCCGGCCTGCTGAGTGATGAGGCGTTTTACCGGCTCGTCTCTTGTGCGGCCCCTCCTGACGGGGAATGCGGCAAGCCTGAAATCAGGTGGCCAGAATCCACGCGGGTTTCCCTCAGTGTTGGCGTGACGCAAATCGACCCTGCCTTTCCTGATTACAAGTTCAACCTCGTCGACCAAGCCATTGATGATGCAATAGAAGAGATCAACAGCGCTGGTGCGCGTCTTTTCATCGAACGCGTCTACGAAGGCACGCCAGATATCAGTTTTTATCTTCTGGCCACGCCGCAAGGCGCGCGCATTGAGGGAACAGGAAATCCACGCATGGATGGATATGAATTGGCCATTGGCCGTGTTGCGATCAGGTCTTTGGGCGAAGATATCCAAGAGGCCGCCATTGCACTGTCCCTTGATATCCAACGGCGCGAGGTGGCCTCGGTTGTGCTAGAGGAACTTGTCCAAGCGCTTGGATTGCCGACCGATATTCGCTCGCCTGCCTATTTGCATTCGGTTTTTGCAGAGGATGGCAATGCGGCTGTCCGGCTGGAAGGGCAAGATGCTGAGGCACTGCGACGCCATTACCCGCATTTCTAGTCCAAATTAACCGGCCATTAACCCTTTTTGGGCTGACCCTAGTCTGGTCAGCCGTTACTCTAATTTTACATGCGATCGCCCTATTACAGGCAGAGGACCCCTCCCGATGCTCAAGCAACAAGAGGTTGCGGATTACATTCGCGCCATCCCCGATTTCCCCCATGAAGGCATCATGTTCCGCGATGTCACCACGCTTTTCCTTGATCCGCGCGGCTTTCGACTGGCGATTGACCAGCTGCTTGCGCCTTTCGTGGGCATGCAAATTGACAAGGTCGCGGGCCTAGAAGCGCGCGGGTTCATACTTGGCGGCGCCGTCGCGCATCAGCTTTCTGTCGGGTTCGTGCCAATTCGTAAGAAGGGCAAGCTTCCGGGCAAAACCATCGAACAGGATTACGAGCTTGAATATGGGAAGGCCACGGTCGAGATTCACGATGATTGCCTTGAACCGGGCGAAAACATCCTATTGGTCGATGATCTGCTTGCAACTGGCGGCACGGCCGAGGCGGGCATTCGCCTGCTGGAACAGCTTGGCGCAAAAATAGCCGCAACTGCCTTTGTGGTGGATTTGCCTGACCTAGGTGGCCGCAAACGCCTTGAGGATATGGGAATGCCGGTGCATGCCCTTTGCGCTTTTGATGGCGACTAAGACAAAACCAAATAATCAGCCGCAGCGTTTACGTCTGATTAACCAGCATTGTCTTAGATGGTCTTGTTCGTAACTTACGGATGTTGTTGCTTTCTAACTACAAAACCCCACGCGCCTCGCCTTCCCCCGGCGAGGCGCATTTAGTTTGCGACAAGAACTGCGCCGGGATTCATAATCCCGTGCGGATCAAGCGCAGATTTGATGGCGCGCATCCCAAAAAGTAGTCCCGGATCACCGTATCGATCCTGATCCTCAACCTTGAGTCGGCCCACGCCATGTTCTGCGGAGACTGACCCCCCATAAGCATGGGTTAAGTCGTGTACCGTTTGGGTGATCTTGGACCGTAAGGTGTTGTACTCATCACGACTTCCACCCTTTGGCGGAAAAACGTTGTAGTGCAAGTTCCCATCTCCGAGATGGCCAAAGCTGTTGATCCGAAAAGGCCCTAGCGCTGCGATCGCGGCCCGGCCTTCTTCGATAAATTCCGGGATGCGGGCCACAGGGATTGAGATGTCATGACTGGCAATCGAGCCAATGCGCCGATTGCCTTGAGGAATGTTCTCACGAATGGCCCAAAAGGCGGTGCGCTGCGTTTCAGATTGCGATATCGCCCCGTCTTCACATAATCCCGCCTCTAGTGCCGCTTCAAAGAGCGTCAGCAGAGCCTCTTCGGCCTTCGCCTCACCCGAGACGCCGAGATCAACAAGACACAGCCAATTGGGCAACTCTTTGAAGGGCAGACGCTGCTTGGGGCCAACTTCTTCAAGAAATTCCAGACCGGCCCGGGCGATAAGTTCAAACGCAGACAAACTATCGCCAACAATCTGCCGGGCGAGGCCCAAAAGGCCCAAAGCCGCTTCGGGGTTATCAACAACAAAAAGCCCAGTGGCCCGGTCCGTCGGCATTGGCGCCAGTTTCAGCGACGCTGCCGTGATGACACCAAGCGAGCCTTCGGAGCCGATCAACAGGTGACGCAGATCGTAGCCGATATTATCCTTTCGGAGTCCAGAAAGCCCACGAATGATCTGACCGGTTGGCAGCACGGCTTCGATCCCCAAACAGAGATCACGGGTATTGCCATAGCGGATCACGTTGACGCCGCCCGCATTCGTCGCAAGGCAGCCGCCAATCCGCGCGGTGCCCTCGGATGCCAGTGACATCGGAAACAGCATGTTCTCCTCGGCTGCGGCCTCTTGCACTTTTTGCAAAATAACCCCGGCCTCAGCAACCATGGTTCCGCCGGCCGCATCCATCGCGCGAATTTGGGTCATGCGTTCAAGGCTGAGAATAACGGGCGCGGGCAAATCATGTGCCAATTGGCCGCCCACAAGCCCGGTTCCGCCGCCATAGGGGATAACTGGAATTATCGCCTCATGGCAGGCGCGTAGAATAACCGACACGTCTTCGGTGCAGGCAGGGGCAAGAATTTGTCCCGCGATCCCGTGATAGCGCCCGCGCGGCTCTTCTAGATAATGCGGGGCCGTGTCACGAAACGTCGCGGCGGGCAGCTTGTCGCGCAATACCGCCAGAAAACTGTCATCAACCGGGTTAAGCATCAAAGCCCCTTTTGCGTTAATACGTATCCGTGCGACCGCGCCGGTCATTGCGCAGCATCGCGTAGAGAACGTGATTTCGCCAACGCCCATTGATCTGCAAATAACTTTGCGCGACGCCTTCATATTTAAACCCGGATTTCTCAAGCACCCCGCGCGACGCGGCGTTTTCGGGCAGACAGGCCGCTTCGAGCCTTGAAAGATCAAGCTCACGAAACGCGAAATGGCAGATCGCATCAATGGCTTCGCGCATGTAGCCCTGCCGCTTATGCGGTTCGCCGACCCAATAGCCAAGCGTTCCGGCTTGCGCTGGCCCGCGCCGAATATTGTCAAGCGTGATGGCCCCCAGAACTGCATCATCCGCCCGGCGGATCATAAAAAACGGCATCGCCGTGCCCTTGGTGGCCGAACGCTGCGCCCAATATACGCGGTTGGTAAAGCTTTTGCGGGTCAAATGATCGACTGCCCAGCCCGGCTCCCACGGTTGCAGGAACTCAGCAGACATTTCCCGCAAACCAGCCCAATCGCGGAAATCGGAATGGGTCGGCAAACGCAGGCTCATCCGCTCGGTTTCGATCCGTATTTTCCCGCGTCGCGCAATCATTAGGCCGCCAGTCGATCCACCAAGGATTTCAAGTCAGGTCCCCCCGCCACGGGGCCGTACAGCGCCAACGCAGCGCGGTTCGACTGCACCAATCCTTCGGCCAAAGCCCGCACGTCATTGCGGTTCACCGCATCGATCTTGGCAACGGTTTCTTCCAACGGCGGAACCCGGTTCCAGATCGCAATAAGTCGCGCAAGACGTTCGGCGCGGGCAGACGGGCTTTCCAGCCCCATCAGCATTCCCGCCTTCATCTGCGCACGGGCGCGGTCAATCTCGGCATCCGACATGTCTTCGACGCTTCGGCGCAACTCGGCAACGGTTAAATCCGACAAAGCCGCAAGATCGCTTTCGCCAGTCCCGGCATAGATTGTCATCATCCCGGTATCGTCATACGCGCCCACTTGCGCGTAGATCGTATAGCAAAGCCCGCGCTTTTCGCGTGCCTCTTGGAACAGCCGAGACGACATGCCGCCCCCAAGGGCAGTGGCATAGATCTGCGCGGTATAGATGTCATCGGATCGATAGCCTGGCGCCTCAAGCGCCAAAGTAAAATGCGCTTGCTCAAGAGATTTCACTTCGCGCCGTTCGCCGCCGTGGAACAGACCCGGCTCTGCGATACTATGGGTCGTCGCCGGAAGGTGCCCGAAATTTTCTTCGGCAAGGCGGACTATTTCATCGTGATCAACAGCACCAGCGGCTGAAAGGATCATCTGGCCCGGCCCATAATGTTGCGCCACAAAGCCCTTCAAATCGTCTTGGCTGAACGCGCGCACCCGCTCGGCCGGGCCAAGGATCGTCCGGCCAAGGGCCTGCTCAGGGAAAGCTGCCTCTTGCAGCCAGTCAAAGATAATATCGTCTGGCGTATCCATCGCCTGGCCGATTTCCTGCAAAATCACGCCGCGTTCGACTTCAATCTCATGTGGATCAAAGATCGGATTGAGCAGAATGTCCGAGATCAGATCCAACGCCAGCGGGACGTCATCTTTCAAAATGCGTGCGTAATAGGCCGTCACTTCGCGGCTGGTATAGGCGTTGATATAGCCCCCAACATCTTCGATCTCTTCAGCGATCTGCAGGGCGCTACGCCGCTTTGTGCCCTTAAAAGCCATATGCTCGAGGAAATGCGCTATGCCATTCTGGTCGATGCGTTCATGACGCCCGCCCGCATTGACCCAGATCCCCAAAGCGGCTGATTGCAGCCCGGGCATATGCTCGGTCACAATGCGCAAACCGTTTGAGAGGGTGTGAAGTTGGACGGTCAAGCGGCAAGCCTCCCACGGATAAGCTCTTGAAGTTGGGCAAGGTCGTTTTCAACACGCGTGACCCGTTCAGGCCGGTCAAAGAGGTCGGACATGCGGGCCGGTAAATCAGGGCGTATGCCGCTGGCCTTTTCGACGGCATCCGGGAATTTCGCTGGATGCGCGGTGGCAAGGGTGATCATCGGTGTTTCGCCCAAGTGATCTTGTGCTACTTTCACGCCGACACTGGAATGGGGGCACAGCAGCTCGCCCATCTCGGCATTGGCGCGGGTGATCATGGCCAGCGTTTCGTCTTCCGAGACACGGCCAGATTTGAACGTGCTCCGCAGCCGGTCCAGCGCGCCTTGGCTGATCTTAAAACCACCATCGGTTTTCAGCTCAGCCATCAACTGCGCCACAGCCGCGCCCTCACGATCATAAACGTCAAAAAGCGCGCGTTCGAAATTGGAACTGACCTGAATATCCATCGAAGGGCTGATCGACGGGATCACGCCTGTGGTTGCATATGACCCACCCGAAATCGCCCTGTGCAGGATGTCGTTCTGGTTGGTGGCAATCACCAGATCCTTGATGGGCAGCCCCATGCGTTTGGCGATATAGCCCGCAAAGATATCTCCGAAATTGCCGGTCGGCACGGTGAAGCTGACCTCGCGATGCGGCGCGCCAAGTGACACGGCGGACGAGAAATAATACACCACCTGCGCCAGAACCCGCGCCCAGTTGATCGAGTTGACGCCCGCAAGGCGGACCCCATCGCGGAAGTCATGATCGTTGAACATGTCCTTCAGGCGCGCCTGGCAATCGTCAAAATCACCGGTCATCGCCAAGGCATGGGTATTGGCCTCGGCCACAGTTGTCATTTGGCGGCGCTGCACATCTGACACGCGGCCATGTGGAAACAGAATAAAGACATCGACGGAATCAAGCCCACGGAACGCTTCCATCGCGGCAGACCCGGTATCACCCGAGGTCGCCCCGACAATGGTCACATGCTTACCGGACCGCGTCAAAGAAGCCTCAAAGAGCTGGCCAATCAACTGCATTGCGAAATCTTTGAAGGCCAGGGTTGGGCCGTGGAACAGCTCAAGCAGGAAATGGTTTGGCGCAAGCTGTACCATCGGCGCGCGGGCAGCATGGCCGAACCCGGCATAAGCGCGCGCAATGATGTCTGCAAATTCTTCATCGGTGAAAGCATCGCCAATGAAGGGACGCATCACACGAAAGGCAATCTCTTCATAACTCAAGCCCGCCAGCGCCGCGATATCGCCGGTGCTCATGCTTGGGATCTCGGCCGGAACATATAGCCCGCCATCACGGGCAAGACCCGTCAACATGGCTTCTTCAAAGCTCAAATCGGGGGCGGATCCACGGGTAGAAACGTAACGCATTTATTGGCAGCCTTTAGTTTGGTCGTTTGCTGATACGCCAGAGTAGAAAGACTGTCATCCCCATCCAAGTAATTGCCAGCAAAAACCATGTCACAGCATAGGAAAGATGGTCATTTGGGATAGCGGACGTGTCGACAGGGAACGGCGTGACGCGCATGGGAAGCGCCGTTGGTTCGCGCAAGACGATCATTACAGGCTCAGTTCCAAGCGCCTCGGACATCATTGGGACATCGCGGGCAAACCAAATCCCCGCCGCCTCGTCCGGCTCAGGGGTCGAGCTGTTCAACTCATCCGGCCAATAAAGGTTGCCGGTCAGCTCTGCAAAACCGCCAAGGCGCGCATCGCTTTGCTGCCCATCTCGAATATAACCCATGTCAGCAAGGATACGGCGGTCGCCAACCTGCACGACGCGGATGATCCGAAAAACCGGGCCGACTGTGCGCAGAGAGGCTAGCACGCGGATTTCGTCTTCTAAAATCTCGGCATCTACAGTGACCGGCAAATAGCGATGTTCATTTTGATCAATCTCATTGGGCAGATCCACCGGTTCGGCTGCAATCCGAGCGTCAATATCGGCAAGAATCGCCTGTTTCCATGCCAGCCGCTCGACCTGCCAGACCCCCAGCCAGAGCAATAATGCCGTGCCAACTAGCCCAAAGAGCAGCGGCCAAATCATCCGTTTGAACATGTCACAGGCTCCAAAAAGGAAAAGGGCCACCCTACTGGCCGGCCCTTTTATTGTATTTTGGCTGGCGCGCCCTGCCCATACCTTTGGGCGTGTCCCCCGACGGGGGACGCTCTGACCCTGCCACGCAGTCAAGGTCGAAGCGTTGCGCGCTGGTCGTTATTGACCCCAGATATAGACAGCGAAGAAGAGGAACAGCCAGACAACATCAACGAAGTGCCAGTACCAAGCTGCAGCTTCAAAGCCGCCATGCTGTTTAGGGGTAAACTCGCCATTGATGGCGCGGAAAAGGCAAACAGCCAGAAAGATGGTTCCGACGATCACGTGGAATCCGTGAAAGCCTGTGGCCATGAAGAATACACCGAAGAAGCGGTCGCCGCCAAAGGTCCAACCCTCATGTGCCAGAAGTTCCCAATATTCAAAGACCTGCAAACCAGTGAAGGCAAGGCCCAGAACGATACCAACGGCCAGACCAGTGATCAGGTCTTTGCGGTTATTCTCATGCACCAGCGCGTGGTGCGCCCAAGTAACGGCACAGCCAGACAGCAGCAGTACAAGCGTGTTCATAAGCGGCAAATGGAAGGCGTCGACGGCATGGATATCGGGGATCACATATTCCGACCCTTCATATTCGCTCATCGGATAGATCGAGTGCTTAAAAAACGCCCAGAACCATGCGAGGAAAAAGAACACCTCGGAGATAACGAAAAGGATAAAGCCGTAGCGCAGGCCGATCTGCACAACTGGTGTGTGATCGACGCCGTTATTGCCTTCGGCAACCATGTCTTTCCACCAGCCATACATGACATATAGCGCGCCGGTCAGGCCCGCGAGGCAGAGCCATGGGAAGTCATATTTGAACCAAAGTGCCATGCCGCCGAGCAGGCAAAACGCTGCGATCGCGCCAAGGAACGGGTAAATCGATGGCGGCAGGATGTGATAGTCGTGATTTTTTGCGTGGGCCATTTTTGGTGCGGTCCTTTGCGTGGGTTAGTTAATTGCCGATCTCAAGAGCGGCCAATTCGTTATCGGGCATGTCCGTTTCGAAGAACGTATAGGACAAGGTAATAGAAGGCAGTTGTGACGCCTCGGGATCATCCATGATCTCGGGGTCGACATAGAAGGTCACGGGCATCTCTACACGCTCGCCTGGTTGCAACACCTGTTCGGTGAAGCAAAAACAATCGATTTTGTAAAAGTATGCGCCAGAAACATAAGGCGCGACATTGTAGCTGGCAGTACCAGCAATCGCACGGTCTGTGGGATTATAGGCCGTATAAAACGCCATTCCGGTCTCGCCGATGCGAATCTCCATCGGCTCATCCGGCGGCTCGAACTCCCAAGCCATGCCTGCGGCAAGCGACGCATCAAAGCGGATCAGGATCGTTTCATCCAAGATCTCATCGGACCCAGAGGACGCCGTTGCCGTTGTGCCGCCAAACCCAGTGACGCGACAGAACAGGTCATAAAGCGGAACCGAGGCAAAGCCGAGTGCGCCCATGAAGGCAACGACGCCTACAAGCTTCCAAACAGTTTTGCTGTGGCTTTGAGGTGTATCTGTCACTGGCTCTCCCCTTCGGATTGAAGCGAATCTGTCGTGATAGAAGGGCGCACTGCGTGGTCGAACCCCTCAACCGTACCGCCATTACGGATCTTTGACATCGTCAGAAGAAAGACCAGCGCCACAAACCCAAGCAGGCACAACGCGACCCCAACATTGCGCCCAAAGCGCCGCTTGTGGATCTCATGTGTTTCGGTCAACGGCATCTTACCAGCCTCCCATATTCAGAGCGCCAAGGCCAGCTTGGGCCATCAACGCCGTGAAATGCAGGAAGAGATACAGAAGCGAGAAGCGGAAATAGCGCTTTTCGACCGCGTAACCGTCTGCCTCGGCAGCAGCTTCGTCGCGGCGCCAGATCGTATAAGCGCCTTTGAGGAACAGCAGGTTCAGCACAATTGCCGCCGCCATATAGACCGGGCCACCGATCGATGTCAGGCCGGTAGCAACTGCAATAGGGGCAAGCAGGATCGAATAGACAAGTACCATCTTACGGGTATGCGCCCGGCCGTGGGTCACGGTCAGCATTGGCACATCGGCCTTGTGGTAGTCGGATTTCATATAAAGCGCGAGCGCCCAGAAATGCGGCGGGGTCCACATAAAGATCAGCAGGAACATCAGCACGGATTCCACGGACACTCCGCCCGTTGCAACCGCCCAGCCAATCATCGGAGGAAACGCGCCAGCCGCGCCGCCGATGACGATATTCTGCGGGGTCGAGCGTTTCAGCCAGATCGTATAGACGACGGCGTAGAAAAAGATCGTGAAGGCCAAGAAACCTGCGGCGAACCAATTGGCTGCAAGGCCCAGCATCACAACCGACAAAGCCGATAGCCAAAGACCAAGCGACAGCGCCTCGCCCTTGGTGACTTTACCAGCAGGGATCGGACGCCCTTCGGTGCGTTTCATCACCTGATCGATATCAGAATCGTACCACATGTTCAGCGCCCCTGAAGCGCCGCCGCCAAGCGCGATAAACAAGATCGCGGCAAAGGCAACAACCGGGGGAACCGCCACAGGCGCAACCATCAGGCCGGCAAAGGCCGTGAATACGACGAGTGACATTACACGGGGCTTTAGCAGCGCGAAATAATCGCTGAACTGTGCCTCACCGGGCGTCGTGCTCGTATTTGCGGTTGCGTCGCTCATTATGGCTCCCGTTTGGGTGTCAGGTGGCTTTTGTGGTTTGGCAGCGCCCCGCGGACAGGTCCGGGATGCCACCATCTTTTTTGGAATATGGGTCGTTATTCGACCGAGGCCAGTTCCAGCTCGCGCACTTCGCCATCCATCACCATTGCGATGTCAGTGCCGCCAGATGCGAGCCAAGCCTCATAGACTTCTGGTTCAACGGCCGCGACCGTGATTGGCATATACGCGTGGTACTGGCCGCAAAGCTCAGAGCATTGGCCAAAATAGATGCCTTCCATGCCAGGTTCGACCTCGAACCACAGTTCGGCCAAGCGGCCCGGAACACCATCCTGCTTCACGCCAAAGGACGGAATGGTCCAGCTATGGATCACGTCAGCAGCTGTAACCTGCATGACGATGGTCTGACCGGTTGGAACGACAAGGATTGTGTCAGTCGCCAGCAGGAATTCATCACGGCTCCAACCGCGAGATTCGAGATAGGCTTCCATTGCGTCATCCAAAATACCTGGGGTCGCATCCTCGGGAAGGTCCGGGTCGGCAGATCCACCCAACATAACCGAGAAGAACTCAAGATCATGTTCTGGATACTCGTATCCCCAGTACCACTGATAGCCAGTGACCTTGATCACAACGTCACCTTCCGGAATCCGCTGTTGGTTGAACAGAACCGGCAGACTGAACGCGCCTATCCCAACAAGGATCAGGAGCGGCACGATTGTCCATGTCACCTCGATCGGGGTGTTATGGCTGAATTTCGCAGGGGTGGGGTTTGCTTTCGAGTTGTGGCGCAAAATCACCCAGATGAGCAGCGCCATCACAAACAGCGAGATGACCGTACAAATGACAAGTAGGCCATTGTCTAGTCGATGGATCTGTTCGGCCAGGCTGGTCGCCGCCGGTTGGAAGTTCACGCCTTCGTCTACGGGCGCACCAATGATTTCCAGCCCTTCCGGGGCCGTTTGTGCAAAAGCAGTGGTCGCTGCCATGCTTGCACCAATACCGGCCCAAAGACCGTTCAGCTTCTTAACGAGTTGCATTCTTTCGTCCTGTCCTGTCGGGAAACGCCAATCCGGCATCGGCCGGTCCCCGTTGCGTATGTGTCGTGATGAACCATATAGAGTGGATCGTGGCAAGACAGTGGTGAAAAATGTCTCACCCCCGCAGTTATGACCACTCAAATGAATTTGCAGGACCAAAATATGCCCGATCGTACCGTATTTCGCCCTTTTGAAACGCTCTTGGACAAAGAAGCGGCCCTGTCTGTCCTGACTGCTGCGACCGCGGGTGCGGATGATGGAGAGTTATTTTTAGAGCGCAAAACCTCAGAAATGCTGCTTTTTGAGGATGGGCGGGTAAAAACCGCAAGCTATGACGCCTCGGAAGGGTTTGGATTGCGCGCTGTGCGCGGCGAGGTCGCAGGTTATGCACATTCGACCGAAATTTCCGAGGCTGCGCTAAAACGCGCAGCCGACACCGCGCGTCTGGCTGTGGGCGATGGCGGCGGCACTTGGGCGGCTGGGCCGCAGCCGACGAATCAAAGCCTCTATGGCGATTTTGATCCGATGGCGGGCGCCGGCTTTGCCGTGAAGCTGAATATGCTGCGCGAAATCGATGCTTTTGCGCGCGCGCTTGATCCGCGGGTTGTGCAGGTGTCGGCCAGCTTGGCGGCCTCTCATCAACAGGTTGAGATCCTGCGCCCTGACGGCATCCATGTGCGGGACGCGCGTCCAATGGTCCGGGCCAATGTCTCGGTAATTGTCGAAGAAAACGGACGGCGCGAAAGCGGCAATGCGGGCGGCGGCGGGCGGGTCGACCTGACCGGCTGGCTTGAAGCGGGGACCTGGCAAGATCTTGCGCGAGAAGCGTTGCGCATCGCAGTCGTGAACCTTGGCGCGATCCCTGCCCCCGCAGGTATCATGGATGTCGCGCTTGGCCCGGGCTGGCCCGGTATTTTGCTGCATGAGGCTGTAGGGCACGGGCTTGAGGGCGATTTCAACCGCAAGAAAAGTTCCGCCTTTGCCGGTCTTTTGGGCCAGCAGGTCGCCTCAAAAGGGGTGACGGTTCTGGATGATGGCACGATCCCGGATCGGCGCGGATCGCTTCGTGTCGATGACGAGGGCACCCCGTCCTCCAAAACCACCTTGATTGAGGATGGCATTCTTGTCGGCTATATGCAGGACCGCCAGAATGCGCGCCTTATGGGGGTCGCCCCCACCGGCAACGGCCGCCGCGAAAGCCATTCGCACGCGCCAATGCCGCGCATGACCAACACCTACATGCTAGGCGGAGACATCGCGCCGGGCGATATTGTTTCCGATGTAAAGGATGGTATCTACGCCGTCGGTTTTGGCGGCGGTCAGGTCGATATCACCAATGGGAAATTTGTCTTTAGCTGCACCGAGGCCTACCGCGTTGAAAATGGCAAAGTGGGCGCACCGGTCAAAGGGGCAACTCTGATTGGTGATGGTGCGACAGCGCTCAAACAGATCCGGGCCGTTGGCAATGACATGGCGCTTGATCCCGGCATGGGCACCTGCGGAAAAGCCGGGCAATGGGTCCCTGTTGGCGTTGGACAACCCACCCTTTTGATCGGTGGCCTAACCGTTGGCGGATCTGCGGCATGAAGTTCTACCAGCCGCTTTTTTTTAGCCGCAAGAAGGGCGATGAGGTCGTCTTGATGACAGATCTGGCCATTATTGGCGCGATCACATTGTTCCTGCCGCCATCGGTTGCCTATCTCATCCTCACCCTCGTCGGTGATACGGACGATTTTTTGAGTTCGATGAACACGCTTGGCAGCATCGCTGGCCCCATTGCGTTTCTTTTTGTCGCCTCACCGATCTTTTCGATCATCGCTTTGCCTGTAGGCATAATGATGGGTCTCTTTGCCCTGCGCCGCGGTATCGCGGGTCTGGGTTTTGCAATTTTCGCGGCGGCGCTGCCGTTTCTTGCGATTGCCTTTCTAGCTCTGATCATCCCCCCGGCCAGCGAATTTCCCTTGATCATGCTGGCGATGGCGCCCTTCTCTATGACCTATGGCGCGGTCATGTGGTTCGCCTTGCGCTGGCGCAGGCCCAGTGCGCTGATTGAGCGGACTTCGCCATTGACCTAAAGGTGACTAATGCGCGGTCTGGGTGCAAAAAAAGAGGGACCCAATTTTGGGCCACGCAATTTGCGCGAAAAGAGGTCATGCGTTAAAATGTTATCACTTGGTGAAGCTAGAAATCGCGCCTCGGATCATCTTAAGACCATTGGAGATGGGCTCCAGCTTTATCACGATCCTCTTTGTACTGGCAGCTATGGATGGGTCTTTGGCTATGAGAGCCAAAAATCTCTAGTGACTAAGTGCATCAACGACAGGTTGCTCGGCAATGCACCGATACTAGTCGATAAGCATACTCAAGAAATTCATACTCTTGGAACCGCCGAGCCAACAAAGGTTTATGTGAACAACTACGTTCTGTTTGGCGACCCTCATGCCGTCTTGGGAACGCGCGTCGAATTGTTTGGATGGCGCAAAGGCGCGCGGAAGATCTCGGCGGCACGCCACATCAAAAGCCGGTCACCCCTTGGTCTTGGGCGCGCAAAAGCGGCAGTCGACGATTGCTTATCCAACAAACGCAATATTGTTGAATGCAGCTCAGTCGAAGACGCAGCGCAGTTGGTTGTTGAGCTGGACCACCTTGGGTTTGACGCCCGGCAACTGAGCCAATAGCGGTCCCCTGCACAACTCTGGAAACATACGCCAAGAGGCGCTGCTCGCGTAAGTAACGGGCCGTTAACCACTCTTTTCCTAGGCTGAGCCTATGTATGTTGAATTCGATTCTGGCTTTTATGAAGCCGCAGCCGCGTATGAACCCGCCCCGCCCTCTGACGGGCAGGAGCGGTTCAATCGCCTGCGCCTGATAAGGTCGCGCCGCGTTGGCCCGTCGACGTATCGAAGGCTGATGGCAGAACATGGCGACGCCGCGGGGGCCTTGGCCGCCCTTCCCGATGTTGCGCGCGCTGCGGGCGTCACGAAATATGAGCCTTGCCCCGAGCCCATGATCCGCGCCGAAGTCGCAGCGGCAAAACGCATGGGCGCACGAATGCTGTGTCTTGGCGATCTGGATTACCCCGCAGCGCTGATGGATGTTGCTGATGCACCCCCCGTCCTTTGGGCGCTAGGCCGGCAAGAGCTGCTGGGACGCCCCGCCATTGCGATTGTGGGCACCCGTAACGCGTCTTCCCTCGGGGCGCGCATGGCCCGCAAGCTGGCGGGTGATCTGTCAGAAGCGGGCTATGTTGTTGTTTCGGGCCTTGCACGCGGCATCGACGCGCTGGCTCATGCGGCTGCCCTTGGCGGCGGAACAGTCGGCGTTCAAGCGGGCGGGCTGGATGTGGTGTACCCAGCCGAAAATACTGACCTTTTCCATGCTCTTGCAAAGGACGGGCTACGCCTGACCGAACAGCCCTTTGGTTTGACACCTCAAGCCCGCCACTTTCCACGCCGTAACCGGATCATCTCTGGCCTCGCTCAAGCGGTGGTCGTGATTGAAGCTGCGGCAAAATCCGGCTCGATGATCACAGCAAAAAATGCACTCGACCAAGGCCGTGACGTTCTGGCGGTTCCCGGCCACCCGATGGATGCGCGCGCTTCGGGATGCAATATGCTCCTGCGGGATGGCGCAACCTTGGTTCGAAACGCCGAAGACGTGATCGAAGCGCTCGGCTCGATTGCCGAGGCTACAGCGGCCCCTGCCCCTTCCAAAGCAGCAGAGCCTCTGGCCATTCCGCGACCTGGCACACCAGAACGCGATTGGCGCGAACGCGCGGCGCTCAATGCTCAGATCCTCGGGCAGCTGGGCCCAAGCCCCGTTGCCGAGGATCAACTGCTACGAGACATTGGCGCCAGCACCGGCGATGCCGGCGCAACAATCGCCTCAATGGAACTTTCAGGAGAAATTGAGCGCCTGCCGGGCGGGTTTCTGACACGCGGTGACACAGCTGCGCCCCGAAAAAAGCGGCACCGTTCGGGCTGAACTCAGATCAAATTTGCGACATGTTTAAGCACAGTTTTTCTTCCTTGTTCTAAAGAACAAGACAAGAGGGACATATTTACGCTGCTCTTTGACAATTGTGTAAGACGGATTGACAAGCTGCCCCGCCGCACCACATCTAGCGCCGATCATACTATTTGAGTCCAAAGGTTTTCCTCCTATGCCCGTTGTCGTCGTCGAATCGCCCGCAAAGGCAAAAACCATCAACAAATATCTCGGCAGCGACTACACGGTCTTGGCCTCCTATGGCCACGTTCGTGACCTGCCGCCGAAAGATGGTTCGGTCGACACCGATAACGGTTTCGAAATGAAATGGGAGATCGGGACCGACAGCCGCAAACATGTCAAAGCCATCGCCGATGCGCTGAAAGATGACGACACACTGATCCTAGCAACTGACCCTGATCGCGAAGGCGAGGCGATCAGCTGGCACTTGCAAGAGGCGCTGACCAAGCGGCGTGCCATCAAGAAATCTACTGCGGTGTCACGCGTCGTTTTCAACGCAATCACCAAAGCGGCCGTGACAGAAGCGATGAAAAACCCGCGCGATGTCGATGCGCCGCTGGTCGAAGCCTACTTGGCACGTCGCGCGCTAGACTACCTTGTGGGCTTTAACCTTTCACCGGTTTTGTGGCGCAAATTGCCCGGTGCGCGATCTGCAGGGCGGGTTCAGTCGGTTTGCCTGCGGGTTATCGTCGAACGCGAGATGGAGATCGAGGCCTTCAACCCGCGCGAATACTGGTCGGTCAAAGCCATGCTGGAAACCCCGCGCGGGCAACAGTTTGAAGCCCGCCTGACAACGCTGGCAGGTGATAAGCTGGACCGGTTCGACCTTGAAAGCGAAGCCAAAGCATCTTTGGCGGTACACGCTGTCAGCTCACGCGCGCTGAGCGTGAGGTCGGTCGAAGCCAAACCCGGCAGCCGCAACCCCTCTGCCCCGTTCATGACCTCAACCCTGCAACAAGAGGCCAGCCGCAAATTTGGTTTTGGCGCGCGTCAGACTATGTCGACAGCGCAGCGCCTTTATGAGGCCGGTCACATTACCTATATGCGAACAGATGGCATCGACATGGCCCCTGAGGCCGTCACTGCCACCCGTGACGTCATCAAAGACCGCTACGGCGCCGAATACCTGCCCAGCAGCCCGCGTATCTACAAAAACAAAGCAAAGAACGCACAGGAAGCCCACGAATGTATCCGCCCCACGGATATGTCCAAGGATCCGGCCAGCCTGAAGGTCAGCGAAGACGATCAACGCAAGCTGTACGAGCTGATCTGGAAGCGGACGATTTCCAGCCAGATGGAAGCCGCGCGTCTGGAGCGCACAACCGTAGATATCGCTTCGGATGACGATCAAGTCGTCCTGCGCGCCACCGGGCAGGTCATGCTCTTTGACGGGTTCATGCGCGTCTATGAAGAAGGCCGCGATGATGATGCGGGCGGCGACGATGACAAACGCCTGCCTCAGATCAGCCAAGGTGAGCCGATGGCCAAAGTCTCGGCGGGCCTGGCAAAAGATCACGCCGGATTGAAAGAGGATGCCAAGGGCCTGCTGTCGGATGATGGCGCGGTTTTGGGCTTGCAGCACCACACGCAGCCACCGCCCCGCTATACCGAGGCGACGCTGGTCAAACGTATGGAAGAGCTGGGCATTGGTCGGCCCTCGACCTATGCGTCGATCGTGACGACAATTCAGGATCGCGAATATGTCCGCAAAGAGAAAAACCGTTTATTTCCAGAGGATAAAGGCCGGATCGTTACGATCTTTTTGCTAAACTTCTTCCGCAAATATGTCGGCTATGAATTTACGGCAAACCTTGAGGAAGAGCTGGATCACGTCTCGGCTGGGGACGCGAATTACAAAGAAGTTCTGGCACAGTTCTGGCGAGATTTTTCGGCGGCAATTTCGGAAACATCCGAATTGCGGATTACCGAGGTTCTGGACAAGCTGGACGCCGCATTGGCCCCGCAGCTGTATCCGCCCAAGGAAGACGGAAGCGACCCTCGGGTGTGCCCGCAATGCGGCGAAGGAAATCTGCACCTAAAAACCTCACGCACAGGCGGATTTGTCGGGTGCTCGCGCTACCCTGAATGCCGCTACACGCGGCCCATTGGCGGCGATCCTGAGATGCAGGTCGGCGATAAGGTTCTGGGCCATGACGAAGGCGAAGCAATCTTGCTGCGCACCGGGCGGTTTGGCCCCTATGTGCAGCGCGGCGAAGCCAGCGAAGAGGTTCCTAAGCCGCCTCGCGCCAGCTTGCCCAAGGGCTGGGTTGCAGATGAGTTGGATCTGGAAAAGGCACTGGTGCTTTTGTCTTTGCCGCGTGAAATCGGGGCGCATCCCGAAGATGGCAATATGATCAGTTCGAATTTTGGACGCTTTGGCCCTTATGTGATGCACAAAGCCGAAGGCGCCGCCAAACCGACCTATGCAAACCTCAAAGACCCGAACGATGTTTTTGAGATCGGAATGAACCGCGCCGTCGAAATGCTCGCCGAAAAGCGCAGCAAAACTGGCGGGCGCGGGGCGGCTGCCAAACCTTTGAAAGAGCTTGGCGAATACCCGGAACGCGGCGGCCCGGTAAATGTCATGGAAGGCCGTTATGGGCCTTACGTGAAGTGGGAAAAAATCAACGCCACCATTCCCAAAGGCACCGAGCCTGATGCTGTGACGATGGAGATGGCCATTGAGCTGATCGTTGAGCGCGAAGCCAAGGGCGGGAAGAAAAAGACGACCCGCAAGAAGGCCGCGAAGAAATAACCCAAAGCCGGTGTCGTATGGCCTTTGGCCATCCGACCGGGCGGGGGGCTGCCGCCCCCCGCACCCCCCGCTTTTTTGTGGGGAAGATCCCCCACACCCCCACCGCCGAAGATAGTACACAGTGAAATGAGAGATCTGGATGAAGTGGGTTGAATTACCTGCCCGGATTTCCGACATGAGGTCAAAGTAGGAACCGGGGACACATGACATGACGACTATCCCACCGCTCACACCGCGCCCCGATGTGCTGGATTTTCTTTTAACGCGCCGCTCCCGTCCGTCAAAAACCTTAAGCTTGCCGGTCCCTGATCGAACCGCGCTGACGCAGATATTGCAGGCCGCTGCGCGCACCCCGGATCACGGAAAACTAGAGCCATGGCGCTTTGTGGTTTTGGAACACGGCGCCTGCCAGAGGCTGGCGGAATTAACCGTTGAGCTTGGAATGGCAGTCGGTGTTTCCGCCGAAAAGGTCGAGAAAAATGCGATGAGCTTTCGCAATGCGCATCTGGTTGTTGCTGTTATTGCCTCGCCTGTTCCCTCAGAAAAAGTGCCCGAGGTTGAACAAATATTGAGCGCCGGGGCCGTGTGCCTTGCGATGGTAAATGCCGCGATGGCGGCCGGCTGGGGCGCAAATTGGCTAAGCGGCTGGATGGCCTTCGACCGCGCGTTTCTGACACGAGGGCTTGCCCTAGAGGCACAGGAATTTGTCGCGGGATTCATCCATTTGGGCAGCGAAACGTCCCCACCGCCAGAACGCCCGCGCCCTGATTTGTCTCGTATCATCACCTGGGTTTCAGAATGATTTTCAATGACTTCGCTAAGGCCGTTCGGCAATTACCGGACCCTAAATTCTTGCAAGTTCTGATCTTGGGTCTTGGCCTGACGATTGCTTTGCTAGTCGGTGTCTATTGGCTTTTCACCATGACCATAGCTTGGTTCGTGCCTGACACCCTGTCCCTACCGTGGATTGGCGAGATTGGAGGCATTTCAACCGCCCTCAACTGGGCCGCGATCCCTTTGATGTTGGTGGCATCTATCTTTTTGATGATCCCCGTTGCCTCTGCCTTTACCGGCATTTTTCTGGATCAGATTGCCGACGCCGTGGAAGAGCGCCATTACCCGCATTTAGCGCCAGCCGAAGGCGTCGGATTTCTTGAAGGGCTTGGGGACGCTTTCAAATTTCTAGGCGTCATTTTGGGCGTGAACCTACTAGCGCTTATTGCCTATTTCCTGCTTGCGCCAATTGCCCCGCTGATTTTCTGGACTGTGAACGGCATTCTTCTGGGCCGTGAATACGCGCAGATGGTCGCGTTGCGGCGCTTGGATGCTCGCGGCGCGAAGGCGTTTCGGCGCAGGCATCGCGGCCAGATCTTTTTTGCAGGAGTTTTGATGGCCGTGCCGCTGACAATTCCAGTTGTGAACCTTCTTGTCCCGATCCTTGGCGCGGCCACCTTTACGCATTTGTTCCACCGGCTGAGCACCGAAGGGAATTAATCCAGCTCGCCACCAAAAAGCGTATAAAGATCAATATCTTCCATCGTAATTACGCCGGAAATAATAATCGCAACGGTGATCACCCAAAGCGTGCCGGAAATGATGCTGGTTAGAATGAACTTCTTTTTAAGCTGCGGGTTATCAGGCGCTGATCCGTGCGTGCCTTTGACGACCTCGCCCGCCTCGGCTTGGGTGGTCATGCGCAATGGCAGGACGATGAACAGCGTCATGAACCAATAAACGGCCAGCAGGACAAGCGCGGAAAACCAATTCATCAGATTTGCTCCAGTTCAACCAACGTGCCGGTGAAATCCTTAGGGTGCAGGAAAAGCACAGGTTTGCCATGCGCGCCGATCTTTGGCTCGCCCGTACCAAGGACGCGTGCGCCAGAGGCCTGCAAGTGATCGCGCGCTGCAAGAATGTCTTCGACCTCATAACAGATATGGTGGATGCCACCGGACGGATTTTTCTCGAGGAACCCGTTGATCGGGCTGTTTTCGCCAAGAGGATAGAGAAATTCAATCTTAGTATTTGGAAGCTCGACAAAGATCACGGTCACACCATGATCGGGCTCGTCTTGCGGAGCGCCCACCTTGGCGCCAAGTGTATTGCGATACTGGTCTGCTGCTGCTTCAAGATCTGGCACTGCGATGGCGACATGGTTCAGGCGTCCAATCATGACATAACTCTCCGGGTCATCAATTCGCATGGCATATGGGGGCGGCGGTCCCCCTTTGGCAAGCGGCGCGTCGCCGCGCCCCCAACGCTGAATTTACCAACTGTCAACCTTACCGCGTTCTAATCAAATCAAGAATCGCCTTGGGGGGCTTAATGATATGAACAAAAATACGCGTCAAAATGAGATGGATACGCCTTTTTTCGTGCCAAAACCCACAGCTGAGCGGCCTTTAGCAGGGCTGACGATCCTTGCGGTTGAAGATAGCAGATTTGCGTCAGAGGCATTGCGATTGATGTGCCTACGATCCGGTGGCCGGATTCGCCGCGCAGATTGTCTGGCATCGGCCCATCGACACTTGAACACCTATCGGCCATCTGTGGCGATTGTTGATCTTGGGCTTCCTGATGGGTCGGGCTTAAGCCTGATAGAAGAGATGAGCCGCGCGCCATCGCGTGTCCCGGTCATTCTGGCAACGTCAGGCGCGGACCGCAAAGATGCCGAGGCCGCCGCGCTGGCCTCTGGGGCGGATGGGTTCTTGCCGAAACCAGTCGAAAGCCTTGGCCATTTCCAGACCGAAATCTTAAAACATCTTCCTGACATGATGCGGCCGCCCGGCGTAAGGCCGCTTGAACTGACTTTGATGAAACCCGATGAGCTGGCCCTGCGCGAAGATCTGACCCATGCGCTAAGATTACTTGAACAAGAGGCGACGCCAGTAGGCTATTTGCGGCGTTTTTTGTTGGGCATTGCGCGGTCAGCGCATGACCCCAGATTACTGGATCGGGTTCGGACGTTGCCAGAGACGCTTGCCGGAAAAGACAGGCGAGAACTGGCTGATCTTCTGAAATCGCGTGTTGCTCGGATGGCAGCGGTCTAGCAGCAGAGGCTGCCATGAAGTTGCAATCGGATTTTTAGTCATCCGAGGCCCATTGCCCTGCAAATCTTCCCACCAAGCACCTGCGCCTCCTGGGTCCAAAACCCTAATACATAAATCCGAAACGCGCCGATGGCGCGTTTGGCGCGCGCCTCGATGTCACAGTAAAATTGAGGGGTCACTGCCCATATCAAGCTCTGGGTAGATGTGGGATTCAAGTGCCGAGCGCTCAATCCCAAAAAGCCCCCGCATGGCCCAAGCGGCATAGGCCCGCACATCACGTGTGGGCATGAGATCACGCCGGTCAAAAAGGTCAGCCTCATCCAAACCTGGCCAATCGCCATAGACCCGGCCACCGCGCACTGCACCCCCGGCAAGAAGCATCGCCCCGCCCGTCCCGTGATCCGTCCCCTGGCTACCGTTTTGGTGAACTGTCCGGCCAAACTCGGTCATGGCAAGAACGGTCGTTTGCGACCAAGCCGGTCCCAGCCCGTCACGCAGCCTTAAAATTGCCGTTGCCAAAGTCCGCAACGGCCTTTGCAATCCGCCGATTTGGCTGCGATGCGTATCCCAGCCGCCAATAGAAAAACTCGCAATCCGCGCATCTGCGCGAAGCCGCTCGGCGGCAAAGGACGCAAGGGACTGAACCGAATTCGACTGATTACTTTGATCAATCATCTCTTGCATCATTTCCGCCATCTCACCATCTGCCATCTCTTCGCTGCCGAAGTCGCCATAGAGTAGGCTTGAGTAAAATTCAGCGTTTTGGAACGCATCATCAAAGAGAGGATCGTTGCGATAGAGATAGCCCAAAAGGTCAGAGGTGGCATCTGAAAGCGCAAGGCGCGCAGATGGCGACCAACTGACAGAGGCCGCAGCGCCGCGCAAAATCAACGCCTCTTCGCGGCCTACCGCAAGCGCGGTTTCACGACGTGCATTAGGCATATTTTGCAGCAGTCGGTTTAACCAACCGTCCGTATGCGCCTGCCCTTCAGTCCCATCCGGAGTTCCCGCCTCCAACAGGTCTTGCCCGTCAAAATGGCTGCGTTTATTTCTGTAAGGTGTTGAAACCGCTTGTACAAAACCAAGATCACCCGCCTGCCAGAGAGGCATGAGGGGCTCAAGGGCGCGGTGCATCGAAAAAAAGCCATCGAGATCGTGATTACCTTCCTCCGGGCCCAACTGAAAATCCGGGCGCGCCAGCCTAAAGGCCGGATCACCCATCGGCTGAACAACATCAAGCCCATCCATCGCGCCCCGCAGAATAATAACGACCAGGCGATTGTCCGACGGCATCGACGCGAAACTAACCGGGGTCAAAAGCGGGCTGGCCGCAGCCGAACACCCCAAGGCGGCGGATCGCAAAATCAAGTCGCGGCGCGTAAGGCGTGCCATGGCGTCAGCTCCTTTGAAAATCGGGCGAGGAAAGAACAAGCCCAATTCCGGCCTCACGCGTTTCGGCGCGCGCAACAGACCAGATTAAATCGTCGCTGGCCGCATCGCCAAGCGCCGTATCGACAAACTGCCGGGGGTCTGGCAACGATCTGACAATCTGGGAAGGCATTGTCATTGCCCAACCGATCCGCGCCGCCAATGATTGTGAACGGATCCACTCTTGGTCATCGTCGAAATACCCGTCCGGACCCTGAGCGCCCTGCCAGCTTTGTCCCATTGCCGCCATTGGGCGTTGAACAACACGCCCAATCACGCCTAGGGGCGCACGCGAAACCTCTTCTGGGTCAAGGCCCAGGGCGCGGGTCGCTGATGCCAAAAAATGAAACGGGCGTTTTACCTTGCTGAATGGCATCTGCCACGCCTCTGGGCGATCCAACAAAGCCGCCATCACAGCGGATAAGTCGCCGCCACTTTCAAGATATGCTGACGTCATAGCGTCAACGGCGCCGCTATTTTCGACATCTGTCAGAAAATAATCGGCCAATTTCCAGCTAATATGGCGGCCCGTTTCCGGACGAAGAGCAAGATCACGAAGCACAGCACGCAGATCATCAAGCTCGGCAGGTTCATCGCCACCATAGCTGACACCCAAGACCTGTTCCGCGCCCGGTTCGGCGGTGGCTGCCCGAAAGACCATTTGCCAGTCTGTGTTGACGCTAAGACCGGTAAGAAGCTCTGCAAGTTGGCGGACATCACGTTGGTCGTAATTCGCGCCGACACCCAAACTGTGCAATTCCAACACTTCGCGGGCCAGATTTTCGTTCAAACTTGCCCCGCGACGCAACCCCACGGGGGAATTTGGTCCTATAGAGCGGTCTTGGTCGAGATATCTGATCATGATGGGGTTCAGGATCGCCGCCTCGAGCATATCAGCGAAATTCCCTGCGACATGCGGGCGGATCGCCATATCGACATAGGCTGAGATACGGCCCAGCATCTGAACCCTATGGGGCACTGTCGTAAAATGGTCTGCCCAAAACCACGTCAAACGTTCGCGCAGCCCGTCTTCGGTCCAGATGGCTCGGGCCACACGCGTGCCTAGTTGCCGGGCAACCCTATTGCGAAACTCTCGCCGATAATTGGTAAAGCTGTTTTGGGCCGCATCGCTTTCGTGCCGTGCGCGGCGAAGCTCGTGCAGCCTGAGGGCATCAGCGACCCGCGTTTGCATCGTTTCCATTGGAAACTCGTCAGCCGCCAGATCCCGACCCTGCAGGCGACGCAGGATCTGGTCGGGATCTTCTGCTTGGGCCCTGACACCAAGGCCAGTTCCAAAACGTATCTGCGCGAGGGTTGAGCGACTGGTCATTGCAAGAACATCATCCGGAAAGACGCGATGTCTTGTAGATAGTCGCTCTGGTGCGAATTTTCGAAGGTAAAATTGGCAGCCCGGCAAAGATGTGCCGAGCCGCCTAATATTCGAGCATTATTCCTGCGGAATGACCCGCAGACCTAATTCCATAAGTTGATCGCTCATCGGATCATTTGGGGCGTTCATCATCAGGTCTTCGGCGCGCTGGTTCATTGGGAACAGCATGACTTCACGGATATTCGCCTCATCTGCCAAAAGCATCACGATCCGATCGATACCAGCAGCACACCCACCGTGGGGCGGCGCGCCGTAGGTAAAGGCATCAACCATCGCCCCAAAGCGCTTGCGAACCTCATCCTGGCCGTAGCCTGCCAGCTCAAAGGCCTTGAACATGATCTCGGGCTTGTGGTTCCGGATGGCGCCCGAGACAAGTTCATAGCCGTTACAGGCAAGGTCATACTGGTAGCCCAATACGTCCAGAGGGTTGCCCTCTAGCGCTTCCATCCCGCCTTGCGGCATGGAGAAGGGGTTATGCTCAAAGTCGATCTTACCGGTTTCTTCGTCTTTCTCGTAAATTGGGAAATCGACGATCCATGCAAAAGCGAAACGATTTTGTTCAGTCAGCCCAAGCTCATCACCGATTGTGACGCGTGCGCGGCCCGCTACAGACTCAAATGCGGAAGGCTTGCCACCAAGGAAAAACGCCGCGTCGCCAACGCCAAGATCAAGCTGTTTACGGATCGCTTCGGTGCGTTCTGGGCCAATGTTTTTGGCCAAGGGACCAGCCGCTTCAAGGTATTCAGACCGAATTTGCGCGGCCTTGTCTTCGGCCCCTGCGCCAACCAACGCGCCAATGAGGTGCGACAGGAACGGCGTCTTAATTGCCGAAAGCGCTTGGCCCGCTTTAATCGGCGCAACGCCAAGCTTCTTGGCAACAGATGCATGGACGTCTTCGATCAAAGACATGAACGTGTCGTCAGCTTTCACATCGGGGATAACGCGCCAGAAGATATAGCCCATGCCGGGCAAGCCTTCGGATTGCGCGAATTTGTTCATTCGGTCGCAGAATTTGCGGCTACCGCCACCGGGGGCAGGAATGGCGCGAATTTCTGTGCCGTCTTGCTCAAGGATTTTCGCGAAGATGGCGAAGCCAGAACCCGCAAAATGTTCGCTCACGCGCTGCATTTTGATTGGGTTGCGCAAGTCAGGTTTGTCGGACCCATACCAAAGCGCCGCGTCTTTATAGGAAATTTGCGGCCAGTCCTGATCGACTTTTGCGCCGTTCCCGAACTCTTCAAAGACACCCTGCAATACAGGCTGGATCGTGTCGAATACGTCCTGCTGGGTCACAAAGCTCATCTCTAGGTCAAGCTGATAGAAATCAGTTGGCGAGCGATCTGCGCGCGGATCTTCGTCGCGGAAACAGGGTGCGATCTGGAAATATTTGTCGAAGCCCGAGACCATAAGCAGCTGTTTGAACTGCTGAGGAGCTTGGGGCAGCGCGTAGAATTTGCCGGGATGCAAGCGCGAGGGCACAAGGAAATCGCGCGCGCCTTCAGGGCTTGATGCTGTGATGATCGGCGTCTGAAACTCGTTGAAATCCTGATCCCACATCCGATTGCGGATCGAGCGCACCACATCGGACCGCATCTTCATGTTTTTCTGCATCTTTTCACGACGCAGATCGAGGAAGCGATACCGCAGGCGGGTTTCCTCAGGATATTCCTGATCGCCAAACACCATAAGAGGCAGCTCTTCTGCGGCGCCCAGAACTTCGATGTCGCGGACAAAAACTTCGACTTCGCCTGTTGGCAAGTTGGGGTTTACAAGACCCTCGTCGCGCGCAAGCACGTCGCCGTCTATGCGGATACACCATTCGGATCGCACTTTCTCGAGCTCGGAAAACACCGGGCTGTCGCCATCAGCGATCACTTGTGTCATGCCGTAATTATCGCGCAAATCGATGAACAAAACGCCGCCGTGATCTCGGACCCGATGCACCCAGCCAGAAAGGCGAACAGTTTCGCCAACGTTTTCCTTGGTCAGATCGGCGCATGTATGGCTGCGAAAAGCGTGCATATCAGAGGTCCCTTTGGGGCGGATTGTTACGAAGGGGGTTGAAACGGGAATGCGGGCAGGAAGTCAAGGGCGCGCGGGGTCTTCTAGGTCCCAAACAGCCTCGATCAGGCCTCGCAGCGAATTGCAAAACGTAATCGCCTGTGCATCGCCCAGTTCCACGAGCGATAAGGTGGCTACACGCCATGCGCCGCTCTCAATCTGAGTTTGTCGAAAAACGCCCGGCAAGCACCCTGACGCAAGTGGCGGCGTCAGCGTCTCGCCATTTGGCATTGTCACGGCAATATTCGTGATCGTTCCCTCGCAGATTTCGCCCAGCTCGTTGAGGAAAAGATATTCATCGACACCCTCGGGCAAAGCCGCCCGCGCCGCATCGTAGAGCCCGCGGTTTGTCGTCTTATGTGCCAGCCACGGATCAGAAGATGACAGGCGTGTGGGATGAATTCGGAAAACCCAACGTGCAGCCGATGGCGGTAAAGGGGCGGTTTCCAGATCGAGAACGCCATCGGCGGGCAGCGTCATCCGGCACCGCAAAGGCGTATCCTGTGGCAGGTTTGCGACCAGCTGAATGGCCGCGGCCTTGTCGAACGGCATGCCGAACGCGTGGGCTGAGGTGGCCAGACGCTTCAAGTGCAAGCCAAGTCGCGGCGCGCCCTGCCCCGTACGAACCCCAAAAGTCTCGATCAGCTTCAATCCGTCAGGAATTGGCTCAGGAAACGGGCTTTCCATAGGGCCTCCTCGTATTCCGACGCAGCGGTCGAATCCCAAACGACGCCGCCCCCCACATTCAGCGTGGTTTTTCCAGATTTCTCGCGCATGAGCGTGCGAATCGCGACATTGAATTCCGACCGGCCATCGGGCGCGGCCCAGCCTATTGCACCGCAATAAAGATCGCGCGGCCATGGTTCTAAATCGTGGATCACCTGCATCGCCCGCACTTTCGGCGCGCCGGTGATCGACCCGCAGGGGAAAATTGCCGCCAGAATATCAGCCAGTCCGGCATCCGGCAGCAGTTTGCCTTCAATCAACGAGACCATCTGATGAACCGTCGCGTAGGACTCAATTGCAAAAAGTTCAGGCACCTGAACGCTCCCCGCCTCGCAAACCCGGCTGATATCATTGCGCAAAAGGTCAACAATCATCAGGTTTTCAGCTTGGTTCTTTTCGTCATTCTTCAAAAAGTCGCGCCGGTGTTGGTCTTCGACTGGATCTTCGGCGCGGGGCTGAGTGCCTTTCATGGGCCGGGTCTGGATGCGGCCCCCGGTATCGGTCCGAAAAAACAGCTCAGGACTACGTGAGAGCATATCTGGGCCGTCTTCTTGCTCGATCAGTACGCCATATCCGACACGCTGGCGCGCAGCTAAGCTTTCGTAGATTCCGGCAGCGCTGGTGCCCGGCAGGTCCACATCAATCGGGAAGGTCAGATTCGCTTGGTACAAATCTCCTGCACCAATCAAGTCATGCAAACTGGCAAAAGCCTCGCCATAGCGCGCCTCATCCCATCTTGGGACGAATTTTTTTACGTCGACGGGCAAAGGTCGCGCCGAGCCCGCAATTTTCGGCGCGTCATAGACACCAAATTGCATCAGCGGCAGGCGGCGACCCTTTGGCATTAATGGCGCGAGTTTTGGTTCAAGCGCATAGCCCAGCTCATAACTGGCAAACCCAGCAATCCAATGGCCAGCGCTTTGAGCGGCTGCTATTTCATCAAACGCATCTGCGACTTCATCCGCCTCAAAGGCCTGAATAAGTGATACGGGCGCGTCAAACGCACTACGCCCGCCTGCCGGTCCCTGATCAAATGTGATACGCATTGGCGCCCTGCCCCAAGCCCTTAAGATAGGCCTCGCTCATAGCCCATCGCGCGCTGCACGGACAATGCCCAACGGACCCGAGTTTACGATTTCACCAAAACCCCCCTTGCGCCCCGCTGCGATATCCCTAAAACGCAGGACAATTTGCGCGTACGAGCATTGCTTGCCGCGCCCATCCTGCTGCCCGGGGTTTAGACATGCCAAAGAGAACAGATATCCAGTCCATCATGATCATTGGCGCGGGGCCAATTGTGATCGGTCAGGCCTGTGAATTTGACTATTCAGGTGCGCAAGCCTGTAAAGCGCTGCGCGAAGAAGGTTACCGGGTAATCCTGGTCAATTCGAACCCAGCAACAATCATGACCGATCCGGGTCTGGCAGATGCCACCTATATCGAGCCGATCACGCCCGAAGTTGTCGCAAAAATTATTGAAAAAGAGCGTCCCGATGCGCTTTTGCCGACGATGGGCGGTCAAACTGGCCTGAACACGTCGCTAGCACTGGAAGAAATGGGCGTTCTCGACAAGTTCAACGTTGAAATGATCGGCGCCAAGCGTGACGCGATTGAAATGGCCGAAGATCGCAAACTCTTCCGCGACGCGATGGACCGCATTGGCCTTGAAAACCCAAAAGCCACCATCGTTACCGCGCCCAAGTTTGACGACGGCAAAGCGGATTTGGACGAAGGTGTTCGTATCGCGTTGGAAGCCTTGGACGGCATTGGCCTGCCGGCCATTATCCGCCCCGCCTTTACCCTTGGCGGCACAGGCGGCGGCGTTGCGTATAACCGCGATGACTATATCCATTTTTGCCGGTCGGGCATGGATGCCAGCCCGGTGAACCAAATCCTCGTCGACGAAAGCCTGCTTGGCTGGAAAGAGTTTGAGATGGAGGTTGTCCGCGACAAAGCTGACAACGCAATCATCGTGTGTGCCATCGAAAACGTAGACCCGATGGGCGTGCATACGGGCGATTCCATCACTGTGGCCCCTGCCTTGACGCTGACCGATAAAGAATACCAGATCATGCGAAACGGCTCGATTGCTGTTCTGCGAGAAATTGGCGTCGAAACCGGCGGCTCGAACGTTCAGTGGGCGGTGAACCCTGCCGATGGCCGGATGGTCGTCATTGAGATGAACCCGCGCGTGTCGCGGTCTTCGGCCCTGGCGTCAAAAGCGACCGGTTTCCCGATTGCCAAAATCGCCGCGAAACTGGCGGTTGGCTATACGCTGGACGAGCTGGATAACGACATCACCAAAGTGACCCCAGCCAGCTTCGAGCCGACCATCGATTATGTCGTCACCAAGATCCCGCGTTTTGCCTTTGAAAAATTCCCTGGCGCTGAACCACATCTGACCACAGCGATGAAATCCGTGGGTGAGGCGATGGCGATTGGCCGCACGATTCACGAATCTTTGCAAAAGGCGCTGGCCTCGATGGAAACCGGCCTGACCGGGTTTGACGAAATCGACATTCCGGGCGCCCCGGACAAAGCCGCGATTTCCAAGGCCCTGTCCTTGCAAACCCCTGACCGCCTGCGCGTCATCGCTCAGGCTATGCGGGAAGGGTTTGAGGATGACGAAATCCAAGCCATCACGTCTTTCGATCCATGGTTCCTGGCCCGCATACGCGAAATTATTGAAGCGGAAGCTGACATTCGCAAAAACGGCCTTCCTGTAACCGAGGAAGACCTGCGTGCCATCAAAATGATGGGCTTTACTGATGCGCGGCTTGCCTCTTTGACGGGCCGCGACGAAGCGAACATCCGCCGCGCGCGGGTCAATTTAGGCGTTACCGCTCAATTCAAGCGCATCGATACCTGCGCGGCCGAATTTGAAGCGCAAACCCCCTATATGTACTCGACATACGAGACCCCCGTTATGGGCGAGCCGGAATGCGAAGCGCGCCCGTCTGACAAGAAAAAAGTTGTCATTCTAGGCGGTGGACCCAACCGGATCGGCCAAGGGATTGAGTTCGATTACTGCTGCTGCCACGCTTGTTTTGCGCTGACCGAAGCAGGTTATGAGACCATTATGGTCAACTGTAACCCCGAGACTGTGTCGACCGATTATGACACTTCGGACCGGCTCTATTTCGAACCGCTGACCTTTGAACACGTCATGGAGATTATGAGGGTTGAGCAGTCAAAAGGCACCTTGCATGGCGTCATCGTACAGTTCGGCGGGCAAACCCCATTGAAACTGGCCAATGCATTGGAAGAGGCTGGCGTGCCAATCCTCGGCACCACGCCCGACGCGATTGACCTTGCAGAAGACCGTGAGCGTTTCCAAGAGCTTGTCGAGAAACTCGGCCTGAAACAGCCGAAAAACGGTCTTGCGTCGACTGATGACGAAGCCCGCGCGAAAGCAGAAGAATTGGGCTATCCGCTGGTGATCCGCCCCTCTTACGTTCTGGGTGGCCGCGCAATGGAAATCGTTCGCGATACCGCGCAGCTGGAACGCTATATCGCTGAGGCCGTGGTTGTTTCAGGAGACAGCCCCGTCTTGCTCGACAGCTATCTGCACGGCGCAACCGAGGTTGATGTCGACGCGCTCTGTGATGGCCAGAACGTCCATGTTGCGGGCATTATGCAGCATATCGAAGAGGCAGGCGTTCATTCGGGCGACAGTGCCTGCAGCTTGCCGCCCTACTCCCTGCCTGCAGATATTATAGAAGAGCTGAAACGCCAATCCGTAGCTCTTGCACGGGCCTTGAATGTCGTTGGTCTTATGAATGTGCAATTCGCGGTCAAAGATGGCGAGATTTACCTGATTGAGGTAAACCCTCGTGCCTCGCGGACCGTACCGTTCGTTGCGAAAGCCACAGACAGCGCCGTTGCTTCAATCGCCGCGCGCTTGATGGCTGGCGAGCCGCTTTCGAATTTCCCGGAACGCGGCGCGTATCCTGATGGTGCAACACCCGGCACATTGCCAATGGCCGATCCAATGACGCTGGCCGATCCGGCAATGCCGTGGTTTTCGGTCAAGGAAGCGGTGCTGCCTTTCGCGCGTTTTCCCGGTGTTGATACAATCCTTGGCCCAGAAATGCGGTCAACCGGCGAGGTTATGGGCTGGGATGTTTCTTTCCCCCGCGCATTTCTAAAGGCGCAACTTGGCGCAGGAACGATCCTTCCAGAAAGTGGCAGAGTTTTTGTGTCCATCAAAGACACCGACAAAGGAGCTTTGATGAAAGAGGCCGCCGAGATTTTGGTCGATTTGGGCTTTGAACTTGTCGCAACGCGCGGCACGGCTGCTTGGTTGGCAGAGCAAAACCTTCCGTGCGAGACTGTGAACAAGGTCTATGAAGGCCGCCCTGACATTGTGGACATGATGAAAGACGGGCAGATCGTCTTGGTTATGAACACAACTGAAGGCGCGCAAGCTGTCGAAGATAGCCGTGGCATCCGATCTGTCGCGCTCTATGGCAAGATCCCATATTTCACGACCGCTGCAGGATCCAATGCCGCTGCGCTGGCGATCCGCGCGGCTGGTGAAGGCGACCTGAACGTTCAAAGCCTGCAAGCCATGAGTTCATAATAGATCTCCAGACCCACGTTTAGTGGGTCTGGAGCGATCCTGAGATCGGGGCAAGCAGAGATTCGTTGAAAAACGTGTGCTGCGCCCTGCCCCGATTCTTGGACGCATATAGCGCCAAGTCGGCATCATTAAGCATTTTGTCCGGGTCCGCCTGATCATATTGCGTGGATAGAACCGATCCGGCTGAAGCGGAAACACGGCAGGATTGGCCTGCAAATTCAATAGGTTCTTCCAAACGCGCAATCAGTCGATTTGCGATCCCTTCCATAAGCGATGGATCATCGCATTCGCGCAGCAGGATAACAAATTCATCCCCCCCGATCCGCGCCACAATATCGGTGGCGCGTACTTCTGAACGAAAAATTTTCGCGGCATGAGCCAACATGTGATCCCCTGCTGCATGACCATGAGTGTCATTAATTTCTTTGAAGAAATCGAGGTCGATATGCATAAGGCCAAAGCGCGGATTTTGTGGTTCGGTCAGCGATTTCAAATGGGCATCCATCGCACGTCGATTGCTGAGGCCCGTCAGAGAATCTGTCAAAGCCTGCGCCTCAGCGGCTTGCTTGGCCTGTTCCAAACGCTCTGTTAGATTGCGGTTTTCTCGCGCGATAGCTGCGTTCGCCTCTGCAAGGTACAAAAGATCAAGCGTCTGATCACAATATGAAAAATCGCTCAACACCAAACGGCAATCCGTTACGACCTTGTTAAAAGAAACACCCAATGACAGGTTCAGTAGACCGCCAGATCCATCACTGGCCGGTACAAATGTTCCGCGAAAGGCAACATCACTTCCGTTCTTGAGGCCAACGGTCAGGCGGTTTGCCTCTTGTGCCAAAATCGCAGTCAGGGATTCTTCGATCTGAGGACGACGAAGTTCGATCACGTCGAAAACCGGCATTCCCGTTACAGTGTCATCGCCCCATATTTTTTGAAAAGTCGGGCCGACGTTTAATATCCGTTCATCGGCCCCTACCCAGATATGAAGCGGCATAAGCTGATCAAACCCACGCTCTGGCAGGTACAATAATTGTAGTCGTTCGTTCATTGTCTTCGTCATTGCAGTTGCTCGGCCAAGGAAAAGCTTCGCCCGGATGCAAAATCGGCATCAAAAAGTTCAATAGTTATGCGTTCTTTTCCCCCAGAAGCCTCATCAGCCTCAATAATTGCTAGTGCGCCATAATCATCTGCAAGGGCTCTCAGAGCGCCCAGAAACACATAGCCTGCGCCGGGAAAGGTCCAGTTTACATCGACGGCAAAACTACTCTCGCCAATTTGGACAAAAGTCAGTTCGGGCATATCAAGATCTGGCATTGCCAGCTTGGCGCGGCCAGAAAGGTCATCCAATGAAATCAGGAACTCATAAAAACTGTCGCCGCCGAGGCGCAAAAGCCGCCTTAACGCCTCAAGACCTTGGCTAGACAATAAAAAGGTTCCCAAATCCTCCAACACGCTGGCCCGATCCCGTTGTAACACGCGCGATGCGGCCTTGATCGTGTCCATCGTCATGTGATCAGGGTAAAGCAGCATAGATTCGAAATTTTCGATGGTCAGGCGCGCCTCAAGCCGCACGTCATCCCAAACGTTCTGGCCATAGGTATCGACCAAAAAACGTTGCAGGGCTCGGTTCACCAGACCATGCATTCACTGCGCTCCTATTTACCTCATCTCGGAAGCTTAGTCCCATAAGCGTTAAAAATTGGTTTGTTCTATCTTTGTCCGACCGGCGCGGCTTTCTCTGATCTTTTCCGGTCACCCCGCACACAAAATGCTGACAGTCTAATCCGCCGAACCGGTGTCTTGCAGGAGGTTTTCCAAAAGCCCCGGTAGTCCGCCAATATCCTGCAAAATATGGGTTGCAGATGGTGCAAGCTCTTCGCGCGTTGCCAACCCCGTTAAAACGCCCAGCGTAGACATCCCTGCTGCCTTGCCAGCGTGGAGGTCATGCAAGCTATCGCCGACCATCATCACTGCTTCTGGCGACAGGGACACATGACGGGCAAAGGCCAAGCACATTCCCGGGGCGGGTTTTGCGCCATGTCCGCTGTTGGCACCCGCAACAAAATCGAACCGGGATAGAATGTCATGCTCTTCTAAATGCGCGCGTGCGGCTTGTTCGGAATCATTCGTAGCAACACCAAGCTTCATCCCAAGGCGGCGAAGCTCGGCAAGAAATGGAATTAACGGAACAGTTGGCGCCATTTCCGCTTCTGCTGCCAAATCCATAATCCGAGTCACCAGTTGGGTCTCGGAAAATCCCGGCAAGAACGGCAATAACGCGTCAACAAGATCCTGATCGGTGCCCGCGATTACGATTGAGTCCGGCAAGAACGCCGCGTCGTCCATATCGAAGCCAATCGCCTGTGCCATGGCGCTTGACGTGGCCGGGTCGCCACTCGAAAGATCTTGCAGCATATTTTTTGCCCAAACCGACCAACTGGATTGAAAATCAAACAGCGTTCCATCTTTGTCGAACAATATGGCTTGGATCATCGGAGTCTCGTCATGTCAGGAGGAATTTCTGGCGACAACATCTCACAATCCTGTCACTAAAGCACACAAAAGCTTGACCCAATTCCGAAAATATTGTCCACGTCAACCATGGATGGGGACAGGCAAAAATTCGGCCTTCATGGCAGCATCGGGTTCTTTACGACCAAAGCGGCCCGCCTGATTGAGCGCCGTGTCGAAGAATCCTTGCGTGCCCACGGGCTCACCCGGCTTGGCTGGTGCACGCTTTTAGCCGTTGCCGAAGAAAATCTGAAATACCCATCAGAAATTGCAGAATTCATCGGGATCGATAGAACCGCGACCTCTCGCATTCTTAGATCCTTGGAAGGCGATGGGCTTATCGCGCGCTCGATCGGCAAAACTGACCGTCGCATGACCGAAGTTGAGATCACGGATGCTGGCCAAGAGCGCTTGATGCAAGCCCGTCCAATTTGCCAAGAGAATCTCGCCCATTTCGATGCGAAACTGAGTCTGGATGAACTAGAAGAATTGAAGCGTCTGCTTGAAAAACTCTGTTCAAATGAGGGTGATTTCATCGCCAAATAGCCGCAGCCTCAATCCGTCATGTCCAGTTCGGCAGGTCGCCTCCGGGCAACATGTGGCGCGCCATTTGCAACACTTCGAACGGCTGATTTAGCGACGTACAACATTCGATTACCCACCGATCATCCATCATCAAAAAATCGAGCACTGAGGCCAAGATAGCAGGGTCGGTTGCCCCATTTTTGAGGTCCTCCAAACTGGCCCCTGAGGCCGCCAAAAACACCGGCAACAATTCATCATTTCCGGCCAGCCATCCCAAAGAAAAAAGGGCGATTTCTTCAGCTTTTTCACGGGTCAACACGATTTTTTGATCCTTTTAATTAAAGGCTTTATTAACTTTTCGAGAGCATGGATGAACAAAGCCCAGAGTTAAACAGCGGTGGAGCATTCCTATGACAGGGCGCATTTTGGTTGTCGATGATGTGGCCACGAACCGGATCGTTATGAAAGTAAAACTTTCAGCGGCCTGTTATACGGTTCTTCAGGCCGATTGCGGTGAAGCCGCACTCAGAATCGCCCGGGCGGAAAAGCCGGATCTGATTTTGCTAGACGTGATGATGCCAGACCTTAGCGGAGTCGCGGTCTGTGAGCGCTTGAAAGCTGATCCCGAGACAGCAGATATCCCCGTAATTCTTGTCACAGCCCTCCTTGATCAAAGCTCGAAAATGACCGGGCTTGAACTTGGGGCCGACGACTACCTTTGCAAACCCGTGGACGAGGTGACACTTTTGGCGCGTGTGAGATCTCTTTTACGCGCGCACGAAACGCAGCGCGAGTTGAAAGCGCGAGAATCTTCGTGCGAGTGTTTAGGTCTTGCCGAGGCGATGGCAGAATACCAAGCTGAAAGCAGCGTGGCCCTCATCGCCCCAACCCCGCAAGAGGGTGTGACGTGGAAACGGGCGCTAGATCAATTAGGGCATCACACTATTCAATTGATGTCACGCGAAGATGTCCTACAAGATCTTTCGCCCGCTGAAACCGCTGATCTCTACGTAATTCCTGCCGACCTTGGCAAAGCCAATGGCGGGCTGCGCCTGTTGTCAGATCTTAGATCACGACCAAATACACGTCATTCGGCCGCCGTGGTGATTTTGCCCGAAGGCGATAGCGAGCGAGGGGCCGTTGCCTTGGATCTTGGGGCGGCAGATATTTTATACGATCCCTTTGATCCAGAAGAACTCGTTCTTCGGATTAAAACCCAGATGCGCCGAAAACAGCAATCAGACCGGCTGCGCGCCAGTGTTCGCAAGGGCTTAGAGCTTGCTGTTCGCGATAGCCTTACCGGGTTGCACAATCGGCGTTTTGCCCAAGGACAGCTTAACCGGTTTTTGGCCAACCCGGGCCGCGGCGTGGCCGTTATGATGCTCGATCTGGACCATTTCAAGCGTGTGAATGACCGGTTCGGTCATGCAGCAGGCGACAAAGTTTTGGCCGTTGTGGCAGAGCGCTTGCGCTCGCATATTCGCACCAGCGATTTGGTCGCGCGGCTGGGCGGCGAAGAGTTTTTGGTCGCCTTGCGCGACACCGACTGTGAAACCGCCCTAAAATGCGCCGAGCGTTTGCGTCAGGCAGTGGGCAGCGTTCCCATTCACGTTAATGGAAATGACTTACCCGTACGCGTGACACTAAGCGTAGGAATGGCGATTGCCACATCAAATTCCGACACGCCTCAAGCGCTGCTGGAACGCGCGGACAGGGCGCTTTATGGATCAAAGTCTGACGGGCGGAATGTCGTGACGTTCTCTGCCTCGGCTGCGTAGCTTACGGACGTTCTGGCCCGCGTTCAGCCCCACCCGGCAGGCGCCGATCCGGACCATCAGAGCGCGGAGGCCCAAGACGGCGGCGCAAGCTTTCCCGGACCGCGTCCGCAAAGGCTTCACGTTCAGCCAATGACATCGCCTCTAGCTGGTCCAGCAGCGCAAGATGCCCGCGTTCGGACAGCGCTTGAATATGATCCCTCTGCATTTCCAAAGATCGCTCTGCCAAGGCGCGATCAAACGGTTCAGAGCGCGTAGCTTCAAGGAACTCGTTCGCCGCCCGCGCCAAGGCTTGCCGTTCAGCGCGTATTTCCTGCGTGCTGGTTCTGGCATTCTCTAACAACTCGCGACGATGTTCCGGGCTAAGGGCCGCGCCCATCGGACCAAGCCCCATATTGCGCAAATCTTCACGTTGGGTACGCTGTGAATCCCCGCCGCCTTGCAAGGCAAGCCCTCCGATGGTGCCAACCACCAGTAGGTTCACAGCAAGACTGAGCGCGAGGACGATTTTCACTCCACGCGGTGTACTGCCCAACCGTTTTGTTTGGTTTACGTCGCTCATCTCATCAGCCTTCCTCTGCCGGCAAGAGATCGTCAAGCCCCGGCCAGTAAGTCTCGGCGTCAACGAACCCATATTCGCTAAGCCCGCCACCCAAAACCGTATCCAATTGATCTGGTGCGTAAACACCAATCATAAGGCCGGTGACCGAGGCCGCCACCAATCCGCCAGCGCCGCGCCAGCCGCCGATCGCTGAAAACAGGCCCCAAAACGAAGACGCCCTATCCGTATTGGTGTTTGCCTTTGCGCCGAAGCTTTCCTGCACCGTTTCAGCATCCGCCAAGACCCGGGCGATAAGGTCATCGCCAGGCATGTCCTGATCACGGGCCGCAGCAAAGAGTGCGTCCAAGTCTTGATCTTTAATTGCCATATCCAAGGGCCTCCTTTTGCCCGGCGAGGGCTTGCGCCAAACTGCGTTTGCCGCGCGCGGTCAAGCTTTCCACAGCTTCGACACTAATCTCAAGAATCTCAGCAATCTCGGGGTTCGCCAACCCTTCGATATGTCTGAGAACAACCGCCTGCCTTTGCCGCTCGGGCAACGAGGCAAGGCCTGCGTCCAAAGCGGATCTGCGATCCGCCTCAATCATTTGCGCCTCGGCGCCTGGCCTGTCATCTTCAGGCTCGAAATTTTCGTCCATTCCAACTTGCCGCCCCGATTTTCGCAATCGGTCAATGGCAAGGTTTGCGGTCACACGGTACAGCCAAGTTGACGGTTTCGCCCCGCCCTGCTGCCATTCCTTCGCCGCCTTCCAAAGCCGTAACATCGCTTCTTGCGCGACATCTTCGGCCTCGGCCCTGTCGCCCAGCACGCGGGCGGCATGGTTTAATACCCGGGGCAAGAGGCGGGCCGTAAGGATACGGGCAGCAGCCTGCTCGCCACCGGCGAACAAGATCATCAGGGCATCATCCTGAAGATCGTTAAGCTCTGCATCCAAGGGCTCCATTCTCCTGTCCTAGCCTGCCTCAGCCCCGGGGAAAAGAGCCGCCAGTTCGGGGCGAGCGGCTCTTTTCATCTCGGGTGTGGCTTAGCCGCGGTCTTGACCTTGCTGACCACCACGACGCATCATCTGCGACAATGCGGCTTCGAACTCGGCTTCGGTCACGATGCCATCACCATCTGCATCAACCCGCGAGAACATCCGTTCAGGGTTGCCACGCCGTGGGCGCATGTCGTCCAGCTCATTGGCGCTGAGAAGACCGTCTTCGTTATCGTCGAACCGCTCAAGACGGGCATCAACGCCAGCCTCAACACGCGCCATAGAGGACGCGATCATTTCGTCGCGGCTTAGCATGCCGTCGCCGTTCGTGTCGGCCTCGGTGATATGCGCTTGGCCAGCTGCCTCAAGCTCTTCCAGCGTCAACTCACCGTTGCCATCAAGATCGAGATCGGAAAAGACCGGACGTTGCATTCCGCGACCGTCACGATCATTTGGGCCCATTGCGGAAACCGGCAATGTTGCGGCCAGTGTAACCGGGATCAACATGCTTAGGATCATCGCTTTTTTCATGGACATAACAGTACTCCTTTGTTTGCCTGTCTGCCCCTTTCCACGGGGGCCGCTTAGCATTCCGTCGAAAGTTCTTCATTTTTGTCGCAGGCCCGTCGTCTTTCGCGAATCCCACATTAAATGTAATGGTATCCAAGGCCGCAAATGCGGCACCTTTTTAAGGATGCCTGATATGAGTGACGCCGTCTCTCTGAACACTGAACGCCCGTTCTGGCCCGCAGTCCGATGCGGCCTTCGTCAATGCTGCCCAAATTGCGGCGAAGGCAAAATTCTGCACAATTATCTTAAAATTCATGACAATTGCCCGTCGTGCGGCGAAGATTTGACCCACGCCCGCGCAGATGATGGCCCGGCCTACCTGACCATTTTGATCGTCGGCAAGATCATGATCGGTGCAATGCTACATATCTACATTGCTTACGAACCCTCCCCTCTTGTCATGGCAAGCAGTTTCACGATTGGCACCGTGGTGTTGGCCTTGTATCTGTTACCTCGTCTCAAAGGAGCGATCGTGGCGATACAATGGGCCAAGAGGATGCACGGATTTTAGATAAAACCGCAATTCGCAATGCGGCGACGATAATCGTCCTGCGCGATGCAGGGACGCGGCCCCGCGTTTTGATGGGTCAGCGCGGCATGGATGCGGCTTTTATGCCGTCAAAATTCGTCTTCCCGGGCGGCGCCGTTGACCCTGTCGATGCCGAGGTGCCCTGGGCCCGCCCTCCGTCGGATGAGTGTCTTGAACGGCTGTCCAAGGGCGCTGACTTGCCCCCCGGCGCGATCCTGAATGCCGCAACGCGCGAACTTTGGGAAGAAACCGGCCTTCTACTGGGAACCAAAGACGCCCGCGCTGACGGATTTGACGCCCCACCTGGTTGGCGGGGGTTTTTGAAAACTGGCCATTTGCCGGATGGCGCAGCCTCTCAATTCGTGTTTCGCGCGATTACCCCGCCCGGCCGCCCGCGCCGATTTGATGCGCGGTTTTTCCTGACCGACGCCGATGCGCTTGCCACGGACCCCGATGATTTTTCCCGCGCTGAGGATGAGCTAAGCCATCTGCAATGGGTGCCACTGGATGAAGTGCGCAGCTTTGACAAACCCTTCATCACCGAAGTTGTCCTGGCCGAAATCTCGGCCATCTTAAATGGCAACAGCCGCCCCGGCGTGCCGTTTTTCAACAATTCGGGTGAAGAGAGCGTGTTTGAACGGCTATAACGTCGCTACAGAAAAAGGCGCTCGCCCAGTGCGATCCATAGCGGCATTGTGACAAAAGACAGAACTGTCTGCGCCGTGATAACCGTCGCCATCAGCTGAGCATCGCCGCCCAATTGCCGGGAAAGGGTGAAGGCTGCGGCCCCTGTTGGCAGCGCCGCGATGATCAAAGCCACTTGCGCCTGTAAGGGCGGTAAGCCAAGCGCCAAGGCCAGCCCCATCACCACCATGGGGAACAAGATTAACTTGCCAAATGACGCCGCGATGATCGGTTTCACCTCACCGCTTAACCCGCGCAGCTTCAGATTGGCACCAACACAGAGCAACATGATCGGCAGCGCCGCCGCGCCAAGGATATTCAGGGTGTCATGGACCACCGGCACATCCCCCCATCCCAGACGGTTGGCGGCGATCCCTGCAAGGATAGACAAGATCAAAGGGTTGGTCGCCAAACCCTTTGCCGCGATCACAACTGCCCGCGCACCGGGGCGTGGCAGGTAAAGCGCAAATAGCGGCACCACGGTCAGATTGACCACAGGCACCAATAGCGCGGCGGCGATGACGGCGATCTGCAAGGCAGGCAAAGCATAAAGAGCCTCAGCAATCGCAAGGCCAATAAAGGTGTTAAACCGCCCCGCCCCCTGAAAGACCGTAGTTGCCACGGCAGGCGGGCAGCGCAACATCCGAGCAGACAGCACGCCAAACCCAATGGCGACAAAGAACCCAGCAATAAGCGTGATGGCCAACGGCAAAAGCGTTTGGTTGCTTAGATCCGCTGATGAAATCCGCACAAAAAACAGTGCCGGCATCAGCAGGAAATAGACCAAACGGTCATTGAGATTCCAAAATTCCGCCGACGGGATTCCACCTCGGCGCATCGCGTATCCAAGGCAAATCAGGGCAAAAACCGGCGCTATCGAAAGTAATATCTGCATCAAAATGCACCCCAAACGATCAGGGCGAGGCTGGCAATGATTAATGCAATCCCGATCAGCTCTTTTCCCGTGGATCGCTCTTTCAGCCAAAAGACCGAGAACAGAAAGGTAAAGACCAATTCGATCTGCCCGACGGCCTTCACATAGGCCGCCGTTTGCAAGGTAAAGGCAATAAACCAGCCAATTGAGCCCAACATTGAGGTGATCCCGACAAGGCACGACACCCGCCAACTGGCCAGCACCCGCCCGATCTCATCGCGCTCGCGAAAGGCCAACCACAGCCCCAAGCTGACTGTTTGAACGGCGGTGGCCGCAGACAAGGTAAAGAACGCCCTGAGCAAGACATCTCCGCTTTCCAGCGATAGTGACGCGCCGCGATATCCCACTGCCGAGAAGCCAAAGAGCAACCCTGAGGCCAACCCAAACCCCGACGCTGCATTGAATATGCGATCCCGCCACGGCATGTCTCGTCCGCCCTCTGGCGGATCGGACAAAAACAACACGCCCGCAAAGCCAACGCAAATCGCGATGACCGTTACAGTCGATACCGCTTCGCCAAGCACCAACAACCCGACAAGCGCGGTCAGAATAACTTCGGATTTCTTAAGCGTAATGCCAACTGCAAAGTTGCGCCTTGCAAACAAGGCGACAACACACATCGTGGCCAATATCTGCGACAGGCCACCGGCGACGATAAACATCCAGAATCGCGGGTTTGTAATTGGGATGCTTTGATCCGATAGGCCCAGATAGGCCCAGACCAATATGGCCACCAAAGGGGCTGAGTATAGAAACCGCGCCCATGTGGCCCCGGCCGTCGACAATGTCGTGACTTTCAAATGGCGTTGCAGCAGGAACCGAAGGTTCTGCATGAAGGCAGCGCTGATACTGGCGATAATCCAAAGGGGCATGAGCGCTACATGGCGCGCGCGGGCCGGGATTGGCAAGCCAGCAGCAGGCGGTTAGCACAATTTTATTGTACCATAACGCCCGCCCCAGTTTCGTGGCAACGCGCCCTGAGCGAGGGCCCCGAAGGGGCGCGAGGAGGGGCGCTCCCCCGTCGCGACGGGCGCAAGCCCGAGGGACACTATCATCCGCCGATAGACGCGCCGGCCCCTTCTGGCGCCCCCAGAGCGGCATGCGCCGCTGCAATCTCACCCAATAAAGCGCCCATCTTTTCTGGCGGCTCAGCCACGCGCCGCGTTTCAAGGCTGACATGCAGCAACATTTGCTCGCCCGTCGCTACCAAACTCTCCCCGACAAAGAGTGAATGGAACAAACGCAGCTTTTTACCGCCGCCCGACAGAACCTGCGTGACCGCGCGCAACCGGCTGCCAATTTTGACCTCATCGAGATGCCGGATGTGGTTTTCAACGGTGAACCAGCTGCCGCCCGAAGCGACATAATCAGGCGTGGTCCCGGTCCACAGCAAGAACCGGTCGCAGGCTTCTGAAATGGCCTGCAAATACCGCGCTTCGTTCATGTGGTTGTTATAATCCACCCAATCGGTCGGCACGACGCGGTCGAGCGTTTCGACAGGTACCATTAAGTCAGGGGCGATGGGGGCAATGCTATCTTCATGGGACGCCAAAACTGCACCCACTGCCGATTTTCGCGCCTTCAGGCTCCGCATCATGCCAATCAGATTGCCATCGCGCAGGCTTTCCAGCTCCGCGATACTCAAATGGCCCGATTGCGCATCGGATTGATCTGCAATCATGTCGATCAGCTCATCGGTCAGCTCAGGCACATCCATCAGCTTTGTCCACGGCCATTGCAGCGCCGGGCCAAATTGGCTGATGAAATGGCGCATCCCGGCCGGGCCACCCGCAACGCGGTAGGTTTCAAATAGGCCCATTTGCCCCCACCGCAGGCCAAACCCCATGCGGATTGCATCATCAATTTCTTCTGTCGTGGCGATCCCATCTTTGATCAACCACAGCGCTTCACGCCACACAGCTTCCAAAAAACGATCCGCGATATGGGCCGGAATTTCGGCACGCAGTTTCAGTGGCGACATCCCGATGGAGGTAAGGATGCCCTCGGCCCTTGCCAAAACCGCAGATTCTGTCTTGTCCGAGCCTACAAGTTCGACCAAAGGCAAAAGGTAGACCGGGTTAAAGGGATGGGCGACGATGATCTGCTCTGGACGGCTGGCACCGGTTTGCAACTCGCTGGCCATAAAGCCCGAGGTAGACGAGCCGATAATGGCGTCTTTTTCGCAGACTGATTGCACCTGCTGAAACAGCTTTTGTTTGAGCTCAAGGCGTTCCGGCGCGCTTTCCTGAATCCAGGCCGCGCCCGTGACGGCCTCGGAAATTGTGCTGTGAAACGTCAGTTTTCCTTCATCGGGAAGTGCAACGTCATAAAGCGCAGGCAATGCGGCGCGGGCCCGCGTCAGCATCTCTTTCAACGTGGTCTCAGCCCCTTCACCGGGATCAAAAACACGTACGTCCCAGCCCATAAGCAGGAACCGCGCAGCCCAACCGCCACCGATTACGCCGCCACCCAAAATTGCTGCTGTATTGGTCATTTAATCCCCCAATGTCTCGGTGTGACCATCGATCGACATCGCCTGGCCAGAAATTTTCGCGCCCATGTCGGACGCCAGAAAAAGCGCCATATCGGCAACCTCATCGGCAGTGACCCATGTCTTGAGCGACACACCTTTGACGTAGATCTGGCGCACGTCCTCAACCGCCATCCCACGCGCCTGAGCCTCTTTGCCCAAGACCCGGTCCATACGTGGGCCTTCGACAGCACCGGGGCAAAGCGCGTTGACGCGAATGCCGTGCGGGCCCAGCTCCATCGCGAGGGTTTTCATCAAGCCAATCACAGCCCACTTTGCTGCGGCATAGGGTGCGCGATAGGGATAGCCGAAAAGACCTGCGGTCGAAGAGGTCAACAAAACTGTTCCGGCGCCCCGCGCTTTCATTCCCGGAACAGCCGCTTTGCAGGCCAAAAATGCGCCATCCAAATTGACGGACAGGCAGGCCCGCCAGTCCACGAGATCCAAATCCTCAATTGCGCCCGCAGGTCCGCCGATTCCGGCATTGGCGCATAGAACGTCAATGCCGCCGAACTGCGTTTCGACCTTATGGGTGAATTCAGCCAATGCCACCTCATCGGTCACATCAACAACGGACGCCATAATCTTGGGACAGTCCTTTTGCACCGTCGCCACGGCGCCCGCATCCGCGTCGCAAATCGCGACCTCTGCGCCTTCGGCTGCGAAACGCTCCGCCATGCAGCGCCCAATCCCGGCGCCGCCAGCTGTGATTAAGACCGTTTTTCCTGCAAGCCCCTTCATCCGCGTGGCGCGCGTTTGACCAGCCCCAGTTTTTCGCGAACAGCGTCCGGCCCCATGATCCGGCTGCCCATCCCTGTCGCGATTTCCACAGCGCGTTCAACCAATTGCGCATTGGTGGCCAGTTCACCCTTGCCGAGCCACAAGTTGTCTTCCAGTCCGACCCGGATGTGCCCGCCAGCCAGAACCGAGGCGGCGACATAGTCCATTTGATTGCGGCCAAGCGAGAAGGCAGAGAAGGTCCAGTTATCCGGCACGTTATTGACCATCGCCATAAATGTATTGAGATCATTTGGCGCGCCCCAAGGAACGCCCATGCAAAGCTGCACCAGCGCCGGATCGTCCAAGATACCTTCTTTGACCAGCTCTTTAGCAAACCAAAGATGGCCGGTGTCAAAGGCTTCGATCTCGGGCTTAACGCCCAGATCGGTCATCATCTGCCCCATGGCGCGCAGCATTCCGGGGGTGTTGGTCATCACGTAATCGGCTTCGGCGAAGTTCATCGTGCCGCAATCGAGCGTACAGATCTCGGGCAGGCATTCGGCCACATGGGCCACACGTTCGGTCGCGCCAACCATGTCGCTGCTGTCTTGCAACGGCAGTGGGGCCTCGACACCGCCAAAGACCATGTCACCGCCCATTCCGGCGGTCAGGTTTAACACAACATCGACATCCGCCGCACGGATCAGGTCCGTTACCTCGCGGTAAAGCTCCAACTTGCGCGAGGGCGTTCCGGTTTCGGGGTCGCGCACATGGCAATGAACGATGGCTGCGCCTGCTTTGGCCGCGTCGATCGCGCTGGCGGCAATTTCTTTGGGGCTGCGCGGCACATGCGGGCTGCGGTCTTGGGTGCTGCCTGATCCGGTGACGGCACAGGTGATAAAGACATCGCGGGACGGGGTCAGGGGCATGGGCGGATCTCCTCTTGAATCTCGGTCCTAATTGAGCCGATCTTACCTGCCCAAGCTTTGCTATATACGAATCAATCATGACGAATCCCGCAACAGACCCACGAAATTCTGACTCAGATCCATTTCGCATTGGATTGTTGGTGCTGCCGGATTCGAACCTGATGTCTCTTGCCGCCGCACTTGACCCTTATCGGGCGGCCAATCGACGGGCCGGAAAGACTCTCTACGAATGGGAGCTGATGTCGCCCGGCGGCGGCCTTGTCACACTGACGACCGGCATCAGTTTTGAAACCGCACCCCTACCGCTTCAGGCTGAAATGGACCTTTTGGTTTTGGTGGCTGGCTTTCGGTTAGATGCCCACGCAACCCCGGCCCTACGGTCTTGGCTTCGCCAGCTGAGAGCCTATCAAATCCCGTATTGCGGGGTTGATGGCGGTGCGTGGGTTCTGGCACGGGCCGGGCTGCTGAATGGGCATCGCGCCACAACCCATTGGGAAGATCTGGAGGCGTTCGGCCACGGTTTTCCCGAGATTGAGCCTCTGCCGGATCGCTATGTTATCGACGGCCCGGCCCTTACGACCGGCGGCGCGGCGCCATGCCTTGATCTTATGATGCATCTGATCCGCTGCCATCATGGCCCGGATCTGGCGGGACAAGTTGCAAACGCATTGCTTTATGATCCTGTCGAAAAACCCAGCCCTCAAAGGTTGGTGCCTCAGGCGCGCTTGGCCGCCCTTGCCCCTGCAGTGGCCCGCGTCGTTGCGGTGATGGAATCGCGGATCGAGGATCCGCCCGCTATCGCAGAACTTGCAGCAGGTGAAAACCTGTCCCCCCGACGCCTGGAGATGCTCTTTCAGCAACATCTGCAAACCTCGCCCGCCGCTTTTTACCTAAAACTTCGACTAAACGAGGCGCGGCGTCTGGCGCTCGACACGGGTCTATCCGTGCAAGAGATTGCTGTAAGATGTGGGTTTTCCGGGCCATCAACCTTGGCCCGGGCGTTTCGCAAAACCTTTGGTCAATCTATCTCGGACCTTCGGCGCGGCAATTAGTAGGGCATTGGATGCGCGCGGTTGGCCGCGTTGATCTCATCCACCGCCTCTTTTGGCACCACGACATCAGCCGATGCAAGGATAACCTCAAGCTGCTCTACCGTGGTCGCGCCAAAGATCGACGAAACGGCAAAAGGCCGCGTTTGCAGCCATGCCAAGGCCAAATGCACCGGATCTAACGCGTATTTCTTGGCTACCTCCAGATAGAGGGCCGTTGCCGCAAAGACGCTATCCGATTTACGCCCGCCGAGATCGCCATTGATATCCATACGGCTATCCTTGGGCACAGCGCCGTCTTGATACTTGCCCGTCAACATCCCGCAGGCCAAAGGTGAAAAGGCCAGCAACGTTACGTCTTCATTGACGGAAAGTTCGGCCAGATCGGTATCAAATAAGCGGCAGAGCAGCGAATATTCGTTCTGAATTGTCTGCACGCGGGGTTGGGCCAGCTCTTCGGATTTTCTGAGCCACTGCGCCGTCCCCCAGGCGCTTTCGTTGGAAAGCCCGAAATAACGAATCTTGCCTTCTTCGACCAAATCCCCTGCCGTCTCCAACACATCCACCATATGGGCCATTGTCTCGGATTTGCTCTGCCCGCTTGGATCATAGGTCCAGTTCTGGCGGAACATATACGACCCGCGATTGGGCCAATGCAGTTGATAAAGGTCGACATAATCGGTTTGTAACCGCTTTAACGAGCCTTCGATCCCCTCGCGCAGTGTTTTTCCGGTGATGGGCTGACCAACCCGCACGAAGCGCTCGTTCAGGCCGCTCATTTTGGTGGCAAGCATATAATCGCCGCGCCGTGACTTATTGGCTGCATTCCATTCGCCAACGATTTTTTCGGTGCCGCCAACTGTTTCGGCGCGCACCGGGTTGACCGGATACATTTCAGCGGTGTCGACAATGTCGATCCCGGCGGCAAGGCTCATATCCATTTGCCTATGGGCGTCTTCGGTGCTGGTTTGGGTGCCCCATGTCATGGTGCCAAGGCAAAGTTCTGAAATCGTTTGGCCGGTAGAGCCAAAGGGCACGCTGCGCATATTCACTGTCCTGTTGGTTTAGGTGCTTTGCGGTAAAGCTATGGTTTTCGGGGCGCGGTACAAGGTGGGTATTGCGGAACATTTAGTGAACATGTAAATTCATCTCATGTCTAAAGCTCTGTTGACCCGCCATTCTTCGCATCGCACAGCATCCCGCGCTTTGCAGGTTTTCGGTGAATATGCGCTGACCCGCGCCCGGGCGCATGAGGTTTGCGGCAGCGCTAGGCGCCGTCTGGCGCTTTGGATCGCGGCCGAACTTTCGGGGCCGCTGATCTGGGTCCGCCCTGACTGGCACCCCGACCGGCTGCATATGGAAGGGGTCGCGCAGATGATTGATCCGGGGCGCATTCTGACCACCTCGGTCAAACGGGGCGAAGATCTGCTGTGGGTACTGGAAGAGGTGCTGCGCGCGGGCGTGGTGCCGCTTGTGGTGGGCGAATTGCCCGAACCGCCGGGCCTGACCCCGGTGCGCCGCTTGCATCTGGCTGCCGAAACCGGGGATGAGGCGCGCGGCCAAGGCCCCATCTGCCTGCTGCTGACCCCCGGAAACGGCGGCGCGGCAGGCGTCGAAAGCCGCTGGCAGCTGTCCCCAGACCACCGGCCAGATCAAAGCGGTTGGACCCTGTCCCGCCTGCGCGCGCGCCAAGCGCCCCCCAAGGCGTGGCAAATCAAGCTCAGTTCCAATCAGCGCCCAAAGCTGGTTCAAGCCGCCTGACCCTCAAAAAGCCCCGCATAAGCCGCTAGTGCTTGGAAAAATCTTGCGTTAAACGAGACCTTGCAACAGCAGGACCGCGAGAACTATGGCACGTATTCTGATCACCTCCGCGATCCCCTATATCAACGGGATCAAACATCTGGGCAATCTCGTGGGCAGCCAACTGCCCGCAGACCTTTTTGCGCGTTACCACCGCGCCCGCGGCGACGAGGTCATGTTTCTCTGCGCCACAGACGAACACGGCACGCCTGCCGAACTGGCCGCGACCAAAGCCGGGCAGCCGGTTGCAGAATATTGCGCAGAAATGTGGGAAGTTCAGGACAAGCTGGGCAAGGGCTTTGGCCTTAGCTTTGATCATTTTGGACGCTCGTCCAGCGACCAAAACCATAAGCTGACCCAGTATTTCGCAGGAAAACTGGCCGATGCCGGCCTGATCCGCGAAGTTGATGACCAACAGATGTATTCCAATACCGATGGTCGGTTTTTGCCTGATCGATACGTCGAAGGCACCTGCCCCAATTGCGGCTTTGAAGACGCGCGCGGCGACCAATGTGACAACTGCACCAAGCAGCTCGATCCGGTTGATCTGATCAACCCACGCTCGACCATTTCGGGATCAACCGATCTGGAGATGCGCCCAACCAAGCATCTTTTTCTTGGCCAAAGCACGATGAAAGATCAGCTTGAAGCCTGGATCGACAGTAAAAACGATTGGCCAATTTTGACCACTTCGATTGCCAAGAAATGGTTAAACGATGGCGACGGCCTTCAGGATCGCGGCATTACCCGTGACCTTGATTGGGGTATCCCGGTAAAACGCGGCGATCAGGACTGGCCGGGCATGGAGGGCAAAGTCTTCTACGTCTGGTTTGACGCCCCCATCGAATATATCGCCTGCGCGGGAGAATGGGCTGAAGCGAACGGCAAGGCAGAGGCGGATTGGCAGCGCTGGTGGCGCACCGATAAAGGCGCCGATGACGTGCGTTATGTGCAATTCATGGGCAAAGATAACGTGCCTTTCCACACGCTCAGCTTCCCCGCGACAATCCTTGGATCGGGCGAGCCGTGGAAGCTGGTCGATTACATCAAGAGCTTTAATTACCTCAACTACGATGGCGGCCAATTCTCGACCTCGCGCGGGCGCGGCATCTTCATGGACCAAGCGCTTGAAATCCTACCGTCCGATTACTGGCGTTGGTGGCTGCTGAGCCATGCGCCGGAAAGCAGCGATAGCGAATTTACTTGGGAAAACTTCCAACAATCCGTGAACAAGGATCTGGCGGATGTCTTGGGCAACTTCGTCTCTCGCGTCACCAAATTCTGCCGCTCGAAATTCGGAGAAACCGTACCAACAGGCGGCAGCTATAGCGAGCAAGAAGAGGCATTGATCAAAGAGTTGCAAGAAAAACTGCAATTCTATCAAGCTCATATGGAAGCGATCGAGATCCGCAAATCGGCATCTTACCTGCGCGCGATCTGGGTTGCGGGCAATGAATACCTGCAATCGGCAGCGCCTTGGGCCGTCTACAAAGAAGACCCAGAACGCGCCGCCGCAATCGTTCGGTTCTCCTTAAACCTGATCCGCCTCTACGCGGTTCTGTCCGCGCCCTTCATTCCGGATGCCTCCAAATCCATGCTCACGGCAATGAACGCCGATGGCGCGGAATGGCCCGATACGATCGAAGAGGCGCTTGGTGCGCTTGAAGCCGGACAAGAATTTACGGTGCCCGAGAACCTCTTCCGCAAGATCACCGATGATGAACGCGAAGAATGGCAGGAAAAATTTGCCGGAACACGCGACTAAAGGGAATTTCTGACTTTCCTCTTTTGCGCCGCAGCGATACCGTCCGGCGCAAGATGCGGGCGTGATGGAATGGTAGACATACCAGACTTAAAATCTGTTGGGCCTTGTGCCCGTGTGGGTTCGAGTCCCACCGCCCGCACCATATTCTCTTCGATAGACGAAAAAATTAATCTTCAAAAAGCAGAGCTGAACAACAGGTGTCTTGCTGAAACGCCGAGTGATTGATGCGTTCCATTCAGTCCCTCAGGGCGCGCCAAGTTTCTACTCTCAAATGAAGACTGCGCCATCTGCCGCTCTGACACAGCCTGTCTCATTTAAGGGCATAAGGTTACTTGCCTAAGGCCAAAAGGTATCCAGCAAGTTTCGCAAGCTCACCGCGCGTGTCTGTTTTGGCCGTTTGGCTGGCCAGTGCCGCATCCGTTAAATCATCGCCAAAAAGGGTGCGCCGCGCTTCGATCAAATCCACGCTATAGGTTTGGCTAAACTCTGGGTGTCCCTGCACACTGGCGCCGAAACCCGGATACCAGAGCCCAGCAATTTCACAGAAATCCGACTGCGCGATTCGGATTGCGCCAGGCGGCATCTCTTCAACCTGATCCTGATGGTACGCTTGAATATTCATATCCTGCGGAACGCCAAGTTCCTCTGGCCAATTTACCGCCTTGTACTCCTGCAACCCCAAGGACCAGCCCTTTTGCGATTTCCGCACCTCACCGCCCAGGGCCTGTGCCATGATCTGATGGCCAAAACATATACCCAACATGGGCACACCTGCCTCTTTGGAGGCGCAGACGAATGCTTTCAGCGGCGCGATCCAAGGGTGGTCCTCGTAGGCCCCAACCCGCGAGCCGGGAATGACCCAAAGATCGGCAAGCTCAGGCCCGGTTGGAAACTCCATTTCCAAAACGTCATACTGGATAAAGTCGGCATTCAAATCGGACAGCCAACCCATTACCATTTCAGGGTAACTTTCATAATTGGCACTCAATTTCGGAGGCGGATTGCCAACTCCTAAAATGCCAATTTTCGGTTTCTTTCGTACGTTCAACTTAGTCATATCTCAAACCGCTCAAAGCCTTGTCAGATAGTAGCGATATTCGGCGGGGGTAATGTCATGCGTCAGAGCCTGAACCTCATCCAGTTTAACTGCTGCATAAACATCACAAAACTCAGCGCCAAAGATCTTAGCTGCAATGTTTGACGCCGAAAACCGCGAAACTGCTGCGAACCAATCATGACCCAATCGCGGTGCAGGTTTGGCCTTTGGATCATCCAGCGGCAAGGGCAAATCGGGATCGCCCTCAAGCCCATGCAAGACTCCACCAAGGATTGCGGCCAACACAAGGTAGGGATTTACATCTGCACCGCTTATGCGGTGTTCAAACCGCGCAGCCGGACCTGATACCTCAGGCAAACGCACCCCCGCGGCGCGGTTGTCCACCCCCCAATCAGGGCTTGAAGGTGCAAAGCTAAGCGGCTGGAACCGGCGATAGGAATTTAAATGGGGGGCAAAGATCGCTTGCAAATCTTCCATTGAGGCCAAAACCCCGGCGACAGCCTGCAACAGCTCTTTATTCGGCCTGCCCTCGAAGGGTGTGGAGAAGATATTTTGGCCAGCGTCGTTTAGAATGGAACAATGCACATGCATCCCGCTGCCGGGTGCATCTGCATATGGCTTGGCCATAAATGAGGCTTCCATCCCATGTTTTCCAGCCACGCCCCGCACCAACCGGCGAAACAACAATGCGGTTTCAGCGGCGGACAAAACATCCCTGCTGTGATGGAAATTCACCTCGAACTGGCCCGGCCCGTATTCGGCAATAAGCGTGTCAGTTGGCAAACCTTGCGCTGCGCTTGCGGCAAGGATTTCCGCCAAGATCACCTCTTGCCGCGCTGCGACCTCAAGCTCGTAGTTTTGCGCGTCTGGCGTACCATCTGGCGGCATGGGCGCTTCATCTGTGCTTGTCCGTGTATTGAAGAGATAAAATTCAAGCTCGGTTGCAACAACCGGGCGCAACCCTTTGTTAGAAAAGCGTACCAAAACCGACTTAAGGATCTCGCGCGGCGAAAGCAGGCTTGGCGCGCCATTTGGTGTCAGCATTTCGACCTGTATTTGCGCCACGTGGCCTGCCGCCCAAGGTACCTTTTTTAAACTGCCCGCGACAGGCACCAAAACCCCGTCCGGATCACCTTCAACGATGCCGAGGCCAGACGCAGCAACCTCATTGCCCATGATTGCAGGGGCGTAAGTCGAATAAGGAAGCTTAACGGCGCCCGAAAGCAGCTTTTCCATCCCATCGCCCGGCAACCATTTGCCACGCAAAATCGCATTGATATCACAGAGCATCAGCTCGATCCGGTCCGGCACGCCATGAACAGCGCAATAAGCATGATAGTCGTCTGTCATAAGCTCGCCTTGGGCCACTTGATCATCAAAGAGAATGCCCCTGCTTAGCAGCGACGCGGCGAGCAGGCCAACGGCAACTTGTCTGAACCTGCAAAACTCCATCTCGATTTTATTTGATCAAACCTAAAAACTCGTGCAGGCTTTCTGTCAATTCTCGTACACGTGCCCACCGGGACAATCTCACATCGTCCGGACCATAACAGGCTAGGGTTCTCTGTCATGACAGCCACCGATCCCAAACGACCAGAACATGAAGCGATCTATCATAGAATTCGCGATATGATTTTGTTTGGCGCGGTTGTTCCGGGGCAGCCAGTGACCATATTGGGCCTCAGCAATTCGATTGGGGCCGGCGTGACACCTGTGCGCGAGGCCATCCGGCGATTGACGGCTGAAGGCGCTCTACAGCCGATGGGCAATCGGCGCATTATGGTTCCTGAAATAACGGCAACACGGATCGATGAGATTTACTTCGCCCGCTTTGCTATCGAGCCCAAGATGGCCGAAATCGCCGCTGAAAACGCTACTGATGCAGATATTGCAACGCTTCGAACCCTTGATGATGCGGTGAATACCGCCCTGACATTGGGAAAAATAGAAGACTATCTGGAAAGCAATTTCCGATTTCACTTTACGCTGTACGGTATCGCCAAGACTCCCATTCTGCAGAAAATTGCGCACTCGCTTTGGCTTCAAATCGGGCCGTCGCTAAGATTGGTGTCAGCACGCTACGGAACATCGAATCTTCCTGACAAACACTCGGACACGTTAGACGCATTGCAGGCGCGCGACGGGGTCGCCGCCATGCAGGCTATAGATCAAGACATCCGTCAAGGCCTTGAACTTTTGCAGCAGGAGATAAATGAAGCCGCCAAGAAAGCGTGATTGAAAAATGAAAAACACTCCGATCACGTTTTTGATCAAAACCTAACAAGCGCGGCGTTTTTGCCCGCACCCCTTATTGCACTCAGGTGACCCATGGCACGGCAATCTTCCCAGACCCCTTCCGACAACTGGCTTACGAATTTGCCGCAGCCATTTCTGGACTATCTCGGCGGGCGCCGAATGGAAGAGGTCGAATGCATCATCCCTGATCTCGTGGGGCTTTCCCGCGGCAAGGCGATGCCTGCCTATAAATTCGATCCTGCTGATACCGTGTTCCTTCCGATCTCGATCTTTTATCAAACGATTTCGGGCGAATATGTGAATATGGAGATTGAAAACCAATGGCTGGAGGCTGACGTGGTTCTGACCCCGGATCTCAGCACAGCAACTGCTGTGCCATGGGTTTCAGATGTGACGATGCAAGTGATTTGCGACATGCAAACCCGCGACGGTGACCTATTGACGATCGCACCGCGCAACGTGCTTCGCCGGGTCTTGGATCTTTATGCAAAACAAGGGTGGAAACCTGTCGTCGCGCCAGAATTGGAATTCTACCTTACCAAGCCCAACACCGACCCGAATGAGGCGATCGAGGCCCCCATCGGCCGATCCGGCAGGCGCGGAGCAAGCCGGCAAGTTTATTCAATGGCCGCCGTCGATGAATATGGTCCCGTCATTGACACGATTTATGACTTTGCCAAGGAACAAGGCCTGAAAATCGACACCGTGATCCAAGAAGGCGGCACGGGGCAGATTGAGATCAACTTGATGCATGGTGATCCGCTAAAGCTTGCCGATCAGGTGTTTTACTTCAAACGCACAATCCGCGAGGCCGCCCTGGCAAACGGCGTCTTTGCGACCTTTATGGCCAAACCAATCCGCGATGAACCCGGCAGCGCCATGCATATTCACCAAAGCGTTCTTGATATAGATACCGGCGAAAACATCTTTTCGGCCTCCGACGGCTCACCAACCGAGGCGTTTTTACATTTCATTGGCGGCACACAAAAATATCTGCTGCAAGTCATGCCGCTGGTGGCCCCTTATGTGAACTCATACCGGCGCATTACAGTCGATGGGCAAAGCGCGCCATCGAACCTAGAATGGGCCTCGGACAATCGAACAACGGGCCTGCGGGTGCCGCCCTCGCCGCCCTCCGCAAGGCGGGTTGAGAACCGAGTGGGCGGGATAGACTGCAACCCCTATCTTGCAATCGCTGCCTCGCTTGCTGTGGGGTATCTCGGAATGATGAAGAAAATCTCGCCGCGTCCCGAAGTGAAGGTCGAAGTTTGGGAAACTGAATATCCTTTGCCTGCCTCCTTGCTCGGTGCGCTCAATGCATTTGATGGGGCGGGCGATATCCGCGCCGTTCTGGGCGAAGAGTTCTGCAAACTCTATGGCGACATCAAACGCGCCGAAAATGAAGAATACCAACGCGAAATCTCACCTTGGGAACGCCAACACCTGCTTTTAAACGTCTGACCAACATGCGCTTTTTCAAAAGGAGTGCGCCGCAATGACCCTGATTTCAAATCATTTGCCAACCGCCGAGTTGCAACGCCTTGATGCTGCCCATCACGTGCACCCGTTTTCGGCAAACACGGCCCTTGGCGCTGAAGGCGCGCGGGTCATTACACGTGCAAAAGGCATTGAGCTGACAGATTCAGACGGTAATCAAATCCTTGATGCGATGGCCGGGCTGTGGTGCGTAAATATCGGCTATGGCCGCGATGAATTGGCTGATGTTGCCGCCCGCCAAATGCGCGAGCTGCCGTATTACAACAGCTTTTTCAAAACCACGCATGTACCTGCAATCGCACTTGCGCAGAAACTGGCTGAATTGGCCCCAGACGATTTGAACCACACGTTTTTCGCAACTGGTGGATCGGACGCGAATGACACCAATATTCGTCTTGTCCGAACCTATTGGGCAGAAAAGGGCAAACCCGAAAAGTCCATAATTATCGCCCGAAAGAACGGCTATCACGGTTCGACCGTTGGCGCGGCATCTCTGGGTGGTATGGCTGCGATGCATGCTCAAGGCGGCCTCCCGATCCCCGACATTCTTCACATTGGCCAACCCAATTGGTGGGCCGAAGGCGGCGATATGACCCCTGAAGAATTCGGGCTGGCCCGCGCACAAGAATTAGAAGCCGCCATTTTGCAGAAAGGCGAGGATCGTATCGCCGCCTTTATCGCCGAGCCGGTGCAGGGCGCAGGCGGAGTCATCGTGGCGCCCGACAGCTACTGGCCCGAAATCCAGCGCATCTGCGACAAATACGAGATCCTTTTGATTGTGGACGAGGTCATCTGCGGATTTGGTCGCACCGGAAACTGGTTTGGAAGTCAAACACTTGGCATTCGTCCAGACATTATTACAGTCGCCAAAGGTCTTAGCTCGGGCTATGCGCCAATTGGCGGCTCGATTTTGTCTGACGAGGTTTCTTCGGTCATTTCTGCCACGGACTTCAACCATGGTTACACCTATTCCGCGCACCCCGTCGCCGCGGCGGTTGCGCTCGAAAATCTGCGGATCATGGAAGAAGAAGACATCATTGGCCATGTCCGCCGCACGTCGCCCTATTTGAAAGAAAAATGGCTGGCCATGGTGGACCATCCTCTGATCGGCGAAGCCCGTATTCTAGGCATGATGGGGTCGCTGGCCATGACACCTGACAAAGCCTCACGCGCTGCATTTGCAGCCGGCCCCGGGACGGCGGGCCTCATCGCACGCGATCGCTGTTTTGCCAATGGATTGGTGATGCGCCATGTCGGGGATCGCGTGGTCATTGCGCCACCTTTGATCATCACTGAGGCACAAATCGACACAATGATGGCGAAAGCCACAAAGGCGTTGGATGAAACCTACACAGAGCTGAAATCCGAGGGTTTGTTGAAAGCAGCCTAATCTAATGGACCTTCTTTCCGCCAATGACCAGCCCGGGGCGTACCCGCCATCCTATTACGCTGCGCGGGCCACTCCCCTACCCCGGTTTCCGGCGGCTGCGGGTGCAATCTCGTGCGATGTCTGCGTCATTGGGGGCGGATTCACCGGTCTTTCTGCCGCGTGGCATCTTGCCAAGCGCGGGTATGACGTCGTGTTGGTTGAAGCCTCGCGCGTCGGTTTTGGCGCGTCTGGTCGCAATGGCGGGCAGGTTGGAATGGGGCAACGCCGGGCACAGGATGAGCTTGAGGCGATGGTTGGTGAGGGCCCTGCCCGGGCGCTCTGGGATTTGTCACTTCAATCCGTGGATCTCGTTAAATCCCTCGCCTCTAAACCTGAGATTCACGCCGATTTTCACGCTGGCATCGCGCACGCATTCCACCGCTCAAGATATTCAGAGCACGAAGCCAGATATATCGATTTCCTACAAGCAGCGTACAATTATTCGCATATATCTTTCCTAAATCGGGAAAAAATGTGCGATTATGTCAAGTCTCCGCTTTATCATGGCGGCAGCTTGGACCAAGGCGCAGGCCATATTGATCCACTTGAACTGGCTTTAGGGCTTGCCCGCCTTGCTGTCCAAAGCGGTGCGCGAATTTTTGAGGGCACAAAGGTCACAAGGATCGAAAAGACCACCCCTGCCCGTGTCACAACGAATGCAGCAGAGATCACCGCAAGCCACGTTTTGCTGGCGTGTAACGGTTACCTCGGCGGGCTGGAACCCAAAGTGTCTGCACGGGTAATGCCGATTAATAATTACATCGCCGCGACCCGGCCTATGGCACCGGCAGAGCAAGACGCGTTGATCAAAGACAATATCGCCGTGGCCGACAGCAAGTTTGTGGTGAACTACTTTCGGTTTTCTGACGATCATCGGTTGCTTTTTGGCGGAACCGAAAGCTATGGCTACCGATTTCCCGTTGATATCGCCGCCAAGGTGCGCCGCCCGATGGAGCAGGTTTTTCCCCAATTAAAAGGGATCGAGATTACCCATGCATGGGGCGGAACACTCGCCATTACCATGACCCGCATGCCGCATTTCGAGAGGGTCGCCGGGAATATACTCAGTTGCTCAGGCTATTCGGGTCATGGGCTGGCGATGGGCACGCTTGCTGGCCAAATCGCCGCTGATGCGATTGCGGGTCACGCTGAACGTTTTGACCTTATGGCGTCTGTCCCTACTCCGCGTTTTCCGGGCGGCGCAACGCTGCGCTGGCCACTTCTGGTCCTTGCAATGCTTTGGTACGGGCTGCGTGATCGGCTTTGAAAGGCTGGCCAACACAGAAATTTTCAGCAAAAACTATCTTCATGGATTACACGTCTTTTCCCGATCTTTTGGCCGTAGATGGCGGTGGCAGTGGCTGCCGCGTGGCTCTGATTGTTGGCGGGCAACGCTTTGACGCGCAGGGCGGTCCGACAAACCTCTATGAAACGCCAGATGTAGGGATCGATACGCTGCGCACCACACTGCTGCGCGCCGCATCCCAAGCTGGAATCGGCCCATATGATCTGGCCAATCTTCCGGCACATCTGGGCTTGGCTGGGGTCGTCACGGCTGAGCAATCGACCTATGTCGCTCGGAGTCTTAGCCTGACTAATGCCAGTATTGAGGATGATCGTCAAAGCGTCGTAACCGGGGTTTTAGGATCAGAGGATGGGACGGTTGCGGCGCTTGGCACCGGATCATTCTTTGCGCGTGTCACAGATGGAAAGATGCGGTCGATTGGCGGTTGGGGTCATCGGTTTCGCGACGAAGCATCTGGCACTTGGATTGGTAAGGCTTTGATAAAAAAGACACTTGATGGTGTTGACGGGCTTTGCGATGAAACCGAGATGACACGCCGTTTTGTCGAAAATTCAGGTGGGCCCCTTGCGCTTTTGAGAACCTATCATGGCGCAAGCCCGGCAAAAATCGCCGCGCTCGCACCGAATGTGTTTGCGGCGGCTGAGGCAGAAGACCCTCATGCAGTGGCCATCCTGACTCAAGCTGTAAAGGATAGTCTCGCTGCCTTCTCGGTCTTGGGGTGGACGCCGCAAGACCCGGCAACGTTCACCGGCAGTGTCGGCCTGCGGCTGGCACCAATTTTCGCCAAAGCGACGCGTGCAAACATGAAAGCGCCCAAGGGCAACGCGCTTGATGGGGCCATCCTTCTGGCGGCCAGACGGGCCACTGCATGACCGAGCTATATGTTGAATACCTCTTCGACGGGCGCAGGATTCATTCCGGCCAGATCGTAACGATAAAAGATGGGTGGATCTCTGGGGTTAGGCCTGCAATGCGCGGCGCCCAATCTTTGTTATCCGGCATTCTTGCTCCAGGATTTGTTGACCTTCAAGTGAATGGCGGCGGCGGCGTGATGCTGAATGACGGCCCCTGCTGCGAACGGCTGGCGCAGATGATCGCCGCCCATGCAGGCCTTGGTGCGACGAGCATTCTGCCGACATTGATTACAGATCGTCCAGAGGTCACGCAGGCCGCGATTGAGGCTGTTGCCAAGGCAATCGAGACAAGCCAACCCAGCGTGGCGGGCCTACATCTGGAAGGGCCGCACCTTGCTCTGGCGCGCAAAGGCGCCCATCGCGCGGATTTCATTCGGCCGATGGAGGCTGCGGATTTGGACATGCTTCTTGCTGCCAAAACGCGCCTACCGGTCTTGAAAATTACCCTCGCGACAGAGGCTGCCACACCCGAACAAATCGCGGAGCTAACCCGCGCCGGCTGTCTTGTTTCCCTCGGTCATAGCGATGCCAGCTTTGAAGATGTCACCGCAGCCGTTAAGGCCGGGGCAAGTTGCGTCACCCATCTTTTCAACGCCATGTCTCAAATGACATCCCGCGCGCCCGGTCTTGTCGGCGCAGCGCTGGATAATCCAGAAATATCAATGGGGTTAATTGCGGATGGGTATCATGTCTCGCCGCCAATGATCCGCCTTGCCCTGCGGGCCAATCAGGGGCCCGGCCGCCCGTTTCTGGTCTCGGATGCGATGGCAACGGCAGGCAGTACAATCACCAAATTCGATCTTCAGGGCCGTGTGATTAGCCGGGCGGTGGATAAACTAACCCTAGAGGATGGCACCTTGGCCGGGGCGCATTTGCCGCTGGCGCGCGCAATCAAAAACCTTGTGTCTTGGGGCGCGGCTGATCTGGAAACGTCGCTGGCAATGGCCACGCGTATCCCGGCAGATGTGATTGGGCGCGCCGATATTGGACGGATTGAAAAGGGCGCGCGGGCTGATCTTGTGCTTCTTAATCGAGAAGACCTGAGCCTTAAAAAGGTCTGGAGAGGCGGGCAACCAATTGCACTCTCACCAAAATAAAGATCAGAAGATCAGCCCACGCGCCGAGTGACCCTTAGGGCAAAGGCGGGACTCCCTCACCCTAAGGGCGAGCCATGGGACGCCGGGACTTCACGAAATGTGAAACGTCCCATGGCACTGGAGTCAGTTGGAAGACAGGCTTTCGGCAAGGCGCATCAGCTGGACGGCCTCATTGCGATAGCCGAACTCATCCTCGCCGCGGTTTTCGGTGGCCAGCGCAATAGCGTCGGCATAATCCCAATCACCAAGGAAGTCATTGCCGCGTAGAAGCTGCCCAAACCCGGCCATAGCAGCGGCAAATTGCGCCTCTGGGTTGGTGGTATCACTATCGACAATGGGAAACTCGATCAGCTCGCTTTCCTCGGCGCCCGGCTCTTTCCAGCGCAGCCGCAGGAACCCAAGCTCACCAGACAGATCTTGAGCAGCCGCCGCCGGTTCTGCATCCCCATAGCGCAGCGGGTCCGTCAGGCGCGCGGGGCTGCCAACAGGCGTCACCTCATAGATGGCAGTCACATTGTGACCAGCACCAAGCTCACCTGCATCCACATCGTCATTGTTGAAATCTTCACGCTCAAGCGCGCGGGTTTCATAGCCAATCAAGCGGTATTCGGCGATGACAGCCGGGTTAAATTCAACCTGAACCTTCACATCATCAGCAATGGGGAAAAGCGCTCCGGCCAGTTGATCAACCAGCACCCTCTGCGCCTCATGCAGCGTGTCGATATAGGCCGCTGTGCCGTTGCCGTTCTGCGCCAGCGCTTGCATCGTATCGTCTTGCAGATTGCCGCGACCAAAGCCGAGGACGGACAAATACGTGCCACTATCGCGTTGCGACTCGATGAAGTCAGTCAAACGATCCGGGTCAGAAATACCGACATTGAAATCGCCATCAGTCGCCAAAAGCACGCGAGACACCTCGCCCTCATCGGTCATCTGGTTGGCCAACCCATAAGCGACCTGCAAACCGCCAACACCATTGGTCGATCCGCCCGCCTGAAGGCTGGAAAGCGCCGCGTTAATCGCATCCCGATCCGCAGCAGAGGTCGGTTCCAGCGCCACACCGGCGCTACCGGCATAAGTGACAATCGCCACCTGATCTTCAGGGTCCAGACGGTCCAGCATCAGGCGGAAACTTTGGATCAGCAGCGGTAGTTTGCTGGGATCGTTCATCGATCCCGACGTGTCGATGAGGAACACCAGGTTCAGCGCCGGGCGATCCTCAATCGCAGGCATCTCACCTTGCAGACCAATATGAACCAGCCGCGTGTCGGGGTTCCAAGGCGTTTCAAACACATTCACCGTGGGGCGGAACGGGCTAACCTCATCGGCGCTTGGGGCCTCATAGTCGTAGGGGAAATAGTTGATCATTTCCTCAATGCGCACGGCATCGGGATTCGGCAACTGCCCCCGATTCAGCGACGAGCGGACGATGGAATAAGACGCCGTATCGACATCAATTGAGAAGGTCGACACAGGATCTTCGGCCACAACGCGGACCGGGTTGTCATCCTCATTGGCAAATTCTTCGCTATCCAGGCTTTCCTGCACAATCACCGGCTCGGCCGCGACGATGCCGCCAACCGTTCGGGTGTTTGCGTTTCCGGCAAACATACCGTCTTGCGCCGTGGCCGTGGGGACACCGGAATAAAGCGACATCACACCGCCATTCTGCGTTGGCTGCGGAGCGGGCGACAAAAGCTGCCCTTGGGGGAAGACCAGCGGCGGCTCAAACGGTGCTTCGGCAACCTCCAATTCAGGCCCACTTTCCGCTTCACCCGCGGTAACGGTCCCAAGATCAGCAGGAATTACGGCCGGATCAACAGCGCCTTGCTGTTCGGGCGCAGCGTCCAAATCGGTGCCCGGCGAAACGGTTGCCGTGCTCTCTTGCACGCGGCCTTCGCTTTCCTCGCCGGTTATCAAAACCGGCTCTACAATCTCGGGCGCCTCTGCACGAAAATCGCGCCGCATCTCCTGCAACTGAGGCATAAAGGCAATAAATCCAACCGCGACAATTGCGGTGGTGGCGGTCAAACCCGCCGCGGTTCTTTTTGCTAAAATCATTTCAATAACTCCTTTAAATACGCCCCTCTTTTTGGGACGTTCAGAGTTATGACGCGCCTCACTGCGCGATCCTTGGAGGTTTTCGAAATTTTTTTGCGCCAGCGCCAGATTTTCGGCGCGGCGTGCGGGATCAGCGGCGGGTGTGGCCGCCTGCATCGCTGATTTCAGCGCATCGAAATCCATGTCATCATCGTGGGAGGTCATGATGCCTCCTCCTCTTCTTTCAGCGCGCGCAGGGCCTTTTTGGCCTCGGCAACGCGCCAGCTAATTGTGCCTTCGGACACGCCCAGAATTTCTCCGGCTTCCGCATGGCTGATATCGTCAAGGACAAGGGCCAGCGTGTCCCTCAGCGGGTCTTTGAGCTGCCCCATCGCGCGGTAGAGCCAGCTCACTGCCTCTTGTTCTTCGCGTGCAATGTCCGCCCGCGCGGTTTCCCAATCGCCCCAACCATCCAATGCCTTTGAATAGGTCGCCGCGCGGCGACGTCGGTCCGACGCGGCATTCACAGCAACGCGGTAAAGCCATGTCGTCACCTTGGCCGTGCCGCGAAAATTGGCCAGTTTGGCCGGCAGCGCCGCGCAAATATCCTGCGTCAGATCTTCGGCATCGGCGCGGCTGCCCGTCAGGCGAAAGCAGAGGCCAAAAAGCCGGTCATAGAGACGGGCCAGCAAAGCCTCAAAGGCTGCACCGTCCCCGCCAGCAGCCGCCAGCGCCAGATCTTCATCACTCACATTCATGCGCATTTGTTCTATTGGACGCAGGCCAAACGGCATTCCTTGGCGCCGAGATGAAAAAAGTTCCAATTCTTTTCTGGGGGCCGCGCACAAAGGCGGTCATCTTGGCCTTATTGGCGCATCCAAGCTGACCCAGCTTAGTCATCAGCCTCGTCAGCCTTTGCGCGGATCGCCTCTTCGTCGAACTGCAAAAAGAACTGCACGCCAACATAAATGGTCGCCGAAATCGCGACAAAGGCCCAAATCGGCTCGCCCCGGCTCATCTCGACGGCCACCCAAGCGGCGGTCACGGCAAGCACAATCAACCGGCGATAGAGCGGGATGAAAAATGGGGTTTGGATTTTGAAAACGTCACGCATGCCGCGCAGTCTACCTGAATTCCCACCAGCGGCAATCACCAACGCCGTGCCAATCGGGCACCGCGTTGGGTTTGTCTAAAGGCATCACAAATGGGCGCGCGTCAAATCCGGAAAAACGGCTGCAAAAGGCGCGGAACCAATGAGTTGAATTTCAGCGGGCCGCCTGTCGCGGCAAGGCAAATGCAGGTATCGCCATCGCCTGCCACGGGCGAGTGATCCAGATCATCATCGGCAATTTCCAGATCCCCAACGCCAAAACGTCCGGTTTCATCCAGGAAGCTGCCCTGCAGAACCAAAGTCAGTTCCATTCCTGTGTGGCTATGGTCAGGCACCGCCTGTCCCGGCGGGATCGACAAAAGGCGCAAGCTGCCCTCTTGTCCCTCAGACAGAATATCCTGCTTCACGCCCATGCCCACACTGCGCCAACGGGGGTCGCGGTTTTTAAGGGCCTCGATAACAGGGCCGGGATAAATACCCTGACGCGCTGGACGCGGCGCCGGTGCCTCAAAGGGTTCATCCAAAAGCGACAGAACATCGGCCTTGAAATCTTGGCTCAATGCCTCGCTTTTCGTGGTTTCCATGACGGACCCAGCGACAGCTTCATGCGCAGACATATCGGCGCGGCAGCGATCACACATCGAGATATGGGCGGCGATCACCACCTCATAAACATGAGACAGCTTACCAGCCGTATAGGCCACCATCAGGGCCTCGGGGATATGATGATTGATGGTCTTCATGGCTCTCTTAGCCCTTTTAACTCGTGGCGGAGGCGTTCTAGCCCCAGCCGAATACGGGATTTGATCGTTCCAAGCGGCAGCCCGGTCAGATCATGAATTTCTTGATGCGTCAGCTCGCCCAGATAGGCGTGTTCGATAACGCTGCGTTGGTCTGGTTTTAGCCCGGAAATCGCTTTCTTCAACTTACTGGCCTCTTGTTCCAGCGCCACGATCTGGGCGCTGTCAGGCTCGTGATCTTCGTCAGGCGCCAAATCTTCGGGCATGGCCCGCGCGCCTTTGCGGGCCAGATCAATCTGCCGGTTCCGCGTGATCTGGTAGATCCAGCCCGACACTTGCGCCCGCTCTGGGTCAAACTGATCTGCCTTACGCCAGATTGTCAGCATCACATCCTGAACGATCTCTTCGGCCTCAGCCGCACCAGCCCCGCCCCGCATCACAAACCCTTTAAGGCGCGGCGCATAGAAATCGAAAAGCTGCGCAAACGCGCTTTTGTCCTTTCTATCTCTGATCGCCAGCATCCATTCGGTCTGGACCGTAAATTCTCGTTCTTTGGTCACCGCGGTCCCACTTTTGCTTGGCACGGCCTGAAAGAACCTCGCCTGACTGGCGGGGGGCTGCGGGCGGTCGGCCAATATCTTTTCAGCGCCGGTGATCATAAGTGGTTTACGCTTACGCGCCAGTTCTGGATCAAATTTATTCCGAACTTTTCTGAATTCGCGCCCTGAGACACTGCAACCGATTGCACTCATCCCCTGAAACGGGCTTATTGGAAGCGACAGAAGAACAAGCAAGGCAATCTTATGGCCGTCACATTGCGCGAAGTGGCCCTGCGTGCCGGTGTCAGCCGGTCCGCTGTATCACGCACCTTTACGCCCGGCGCATCGGTATCTGCAAAGACCCGTGCCAAGGTCGAAGCCGCCGCAGATGCGCTTGGCTATCGCCCCAATGCACTGGCCTCTAGCCTGACAACAGGCCGCACGCAGTTGATCGGCCTTGTCGCCGATAACTTTCACAACCCGATTTTTCTTGAGGTCTTCGATCTTTTCACGCGCGAGTTGCAAAAGCGCGGGTTAAAGCCGCTGCTGGTCAATCTTACCGACGAAACCGACCCCGCCCAATCGGTGCAAATGCTGCGGGCCTATTCAGTGGATGGCGTCATTGTCGCCTCATCCACGCTGCCCCCCAGCTTTGCTGCCGCGTTTCGTCAGGCTGGTATTCCCGTTGTGCATTCTTTTGGCCGTCGTTGGGATGATCCCGATGTGCATATTGTCGGCATCGATAACGCAGCTTGCGGTCGTCTTGCGGCCCGCAGCCTCATCGCACGCGGCTATAAACGTCTAGGTTTTCTTGGCGGGCCAGAGGGTGCAACATCGACCCAAGACCGTCTGGCAGGGTTTTCCGAAGAAATTGCGCGCCATGAGGATATCACGCTCAGCCATTCCTTCGCCGAGGCCTATAGTTTTGCCGCAGGGCGCGCCGAAATGCAGCGTCTTTTGGAAGGCAGACCCGCCGAAGCGTATTTCTGCGGTGATGACGTTCTATCGATAGGGGCGCTTAGCGCAATCCGGGAGGCCGGATTAAAAGTGCCAGAAGATATCGGTCTGATCGGCCTCAATGACATGGAAATGGCGGGATGGGAGAATATCGCCCTAACAACCATTCATCAGCCTATTGGCGACATCATCACCGCCTCGGTTAATCTGGTCGTAAAAATGCTCAACCAGCCTGACCTGCCCCCGGATGGGCGAACATTCTCATGTGATATTGTCGAGCGCGCGTCGCTGCGCCCTCTGCCCTGACAAGGCGGTAAGACGAGATAGAAAAAGGGGTCCCGAAAGACCCCTTTTAAAATCGTTATCTAGATTACCAGCTACGAAACCCTAACTCACCGAAACATCGGTGGGCGGGCATCGACCCAAGCGCCGTTTGCTTTTGCGGATGCAACGGCCTGATGTACCGCCGCCATAGACCTAACGCCGGCTTCGGCGCCGGGCAATCCATCGCGCAGCTCACCGGCAATCGCATCAGCCAGATCGCAATAAATATTGGCAACAGCCAGCGGAAAGCCTTCTGGATGAGCAATGGACACACGCGACAGACGCTGCGCGCCCTCGTGCAGGCCCGCCTCACCCTTCTCGATAATCTGTGTGCGTCCGCCAACGGGCGTGTAAATCAACTGGTTCGGCTGCTCGGATGCCCACCGCAGACCGCCGGTTTCGCCAAAGATCTGGATATCAAACCCATGTTGCCGGCCAATAGCGACCGAGGATGTCCAAAGACGCCCAACCGTCCCTCCAGCCATGCGGAAATTGACCATCGCGTCATCTTCCAACTCACGTGACGGGATCGTCGACGCGAAATCGGCCGACAGCGTTTCAACCTCATCATCACAGATGAAGCTGGCCATATGCAGCGCGTGGATCCCGCAATCTGCAAACTGGCCCGAGACACCGGCCATAGCAGGGTCATAGCGCCAGCGAACCCGAGGGTTATCGGCATCTGTCGCGTCACCGTGATGGCCATGCGAGAAATTGGTGACAACCAAACGGATCTTCCCGATCTCGCCATGCTGCACCATCGCGCGGGCCTGCCGGATCATTGGATAGGCCGAGTAGCAGTAATTGACGGCACAGATCTTGCCGGTCTTCTGTGCGACCCGCACGATCTCTTCGCCTTCTTCAACCGTCATGGTCATCGGCTTTTCGCACAGCACGTTGAACCCGGCCTCAAGGAAGGATTTGGTGATCTCAAAATGGGTCGAGTTCGGCGTCGCGACCGTGACAAGGTCAACCTTGTCCTCACGGTTCTTTTCGCCCGCCAGCATTTCTTGCCAATCGCCATAGGCGCGATCCGCATCAACGCCAAGGCGCTGCGCATATTCCCGGCCAATATCGGCGCGGTGATCCAAAGCGCCAGCCGCCAGCACAAAGCGGCCATCAGCCTGTGCGCCCAATCGGTGGGCCGGGCCGATTTGGCTGCCTTCGCCGCCACCGATCATGCCCCAGTTAAGTCTTGCCATGGCAATGGTCCTTCTAGCCAAAGCGCCTGTCTTTTCGCTCCTGCGTATGCACAGGGGGTGTACAGGCTGTGTACAGGTTGCATCAGGCCTTAGAAGCCGATGGATTGCAAATATTCGCGGTTTACGCGGGCATCGCCCAACGTGTCGGGATCAAGCAGCGGATCACAGTCTTGCTCGACCGTGCACCACCCTTCAAAACCGGCATCCAGCAGCACTTGACGCACTGCAGGGAAATCAACGTCGCCCTGACCAAGATTGCAGAAAATGCCTTGCCCACACGCGTCATAAAAGCCCGTGCTTTTCGCGATAACATCGGCCTTGATCGCCGGGTCGATATCTTTGAAATGCATGTAGGAAATACGGTTTATATTGCGCTTCATAAAGGCAACGGGATCAAATCCAGCATAAGAATGATGGCCCGTGTCAAAGCAGATTTTGAGGATCTTTTCGTCAACTTCATTCAAAAGCCGGTCAAGCTCGGGCTCGAAATCCATGAACCCAGCCGCATGCGCATGCATGCCTACGGTCAAGCCATATTCCTCGGTCCCGATACGTGCGGTTTCGGCAATGCGGTCGCGATAGGCGATCCACTCGGCCTTATCCATCTGCTCAGCAGCATCCGCACGGCCCGCAGTCGGCGCGCGGCGCGGCGAAATTGAGTCAATCAAAACAAGATGTTCGGCGCCATGAGCTTTCAGCGCTTTGCAAGTGCGGATGGTGGCATCCAGCACGTCATCCCATGCGTCCGGATCGTGATAGGGGCGGAAAACCACGCCGCCGATCAGCTCAAGATCATGCTCGGCCAGCCCATCGGCCAAAATGGCAGGGTCTTCGGGCATGAAGCCAACTGGCCCCAGCTCGATCCCTTTATAGCCCGCTTCAGCACATTCTTTCAGAACATGTTGCCATGTTGGATTGCGAGCATCCTCTGCAAATTCCACACCCCATGAGCAAGGCGCATTCCCAATGCGAATGGTCATAGTTAAGAGCCTTTCTTTGGCTTAACCGCGTGATACGCGAGTCCACTGTTTGTCTTTATGTGAGTTAAGGGCGGCCTGTACAACGCGCTGCACCTCAAGCCCATCGCGGAACGTTGGCCATTTGGCCTGACGCGCCTCGATAGCTTCAAGGAAATCCTTGGCCTCGATGATGATCTGATCCTGATATCCAGTGCCGTGACCCGGACCCAAGCAGAAGGGTTTGTAATCAGGATGGGCTGGACCCGTCAGGATTTTTGTAAAGCCACGAGACGCCTCCGGCCCCTCCGCCCGATAGAGCCGCAGGGCGTTTTGGTCTTCCTGATCGAATTTTATCGATCCTTTTGTTCCCATGATTTCATAGGCATAGCCCATTTTTCGCCCGGTCGCGACGCGGCTGAAATACATGTGGCCCATCGCACCGCTATCAAAGCGGCACATCATTTGGGCCTGATCGTCGTTGGTCACTTTGCCGCCGGGGCGGGTATGGTGAACGGTTTCGACCTCGGCCATGACGGTCTTGATCGGCCCCAGCAAAGCCAGCGCAGCATTGATCATATGCGGGGCCAGATCGCCCATCGTTCCGTTGGCCATGCCTTCGGTCCGCCAGGTCGCGGGCGCTTCAGGATCAGAATAAAAATCCTCGGTATGTTCGCCGCGGAACCATGTGATGTCGCCAATTGCGCCCTCTGCAATCAACTGGCGCGCATATTGGCTGGCCGGTGTTCTTATATAATTATAGGCAACCATGTTCACGACGCCCGTCGCCTCAGCGGCTTTGGTCATTGCCTCGGCATCGGCAAGCGTGGCACCCATCGGCTTTTCACAGAGCACAGGTTTTCCAAGCGAAAACGCCGTTTCCGCCGCCGCCCGGTGCGTGGATTGAGGGGTCGCGATGACGATAGCCTCGACATCAGGGTCATGGACCAGTTTTTCCCAGCTCGCTGTTGCGCGTTTGAACCCGTAAGCCTTGCGATATCCCTCGGCCGTTTCCGGTGTCGAGGCGCAAATCAGTTCCAAACGTGGGCGCAGTTTGGTGCCGAATACGGCCCCTACCGCAGACATGGCGACAGAATGGGCCTTACCCATATAACCACCGCCCATAATACCGATGCCAATTTCACGCATCGCCACCTCCCTTTAAAATCCCAGTTTGCAACCGGTTGCAAAATTTGTATCTTGCGTTAAAGAAAAGCGCAAGATGAGTCGTGCGTTGAAAAGGGAGAAAACCAGACATGGTTCTTGAGGGGATCGCCAAACGCAAGTTTTTGGTCGTGGGCCGGGTCGGAATTGACCTCTGCCCCACGCCGGCTGGAACGGCGACAGAAGACGCAACCGACATGGTTGTCGGCATGGGTGGCAGCAGCGCAAACATTGCCGCGGGTCTTTCCAAGTTTGGCTGCGAGACAGCTTTGGTCACCTGCGTGTCAGATGACGCGGTAGGCTGGTACTGTCTTAATCAGCTCGATCACTACAAGATCGACAAGCAGTATGTTCGTAAGATCAAAGGTGAGGAACGGACATCACTGGCCGTTTATGAAAGCCGGGTCGAGAACCACCAATCCGTGATCTACCGCAACAATGCCGCTGATTTCCAAATGTCGATCGAAGATGTCGAGGCCGTTGACTACAGCCAATATGGCGCGCTTATCACGGCAGGCACGGTCTTTGCGGCAGAACCGTCGCGCAGCGCCACCTTCCGCGCGTTTGAATTGGCACGCGCCGCAGGTTTGCCGATTATCTTTGATGTCGATTACCGCCCCTATAGCTGGCCCTCGGCCGAGGTCGCATCGGATGTTCTGACCCGCGCGGGCGAGATGTCTAATGTCATTATCGGCAATGACGAAGAGTTTGGCTTTATGGCCGGGGATATCTCTAAAGGTTTGGACAAAGCCCGTGAATTGGCGCAAACCAGCGCCAGCATCATCGTTTACAAAATGGGCCCCGAAGGCGCCGTGACCTTCGCAAATGGCGAAGAATACCGCACCGGCATCTACCCCGTCGATGCGCTCAAACCAACCGGCGCCGGCGATAGCTTTATGGCAGGGTTTCTTGCGTCCCTGTCAGAGGGCCGCCCAATGAAAGAGGCCGTCCTGCGTGGATCGGCCAATGCCTCTATCACCGTCTCACGGGTCGGCTGCGCAGCTGCGATGGCCTATCCAAATGAATTAGACGACTTTCTTGCCACCCATCCAGGGCCCACCAGCGCCTGATCCGAAAAAGGACGACAAGCCCATGCATATTGCTCCGTATGACAACGACAATGCCCCCATTGTGGCGGCAGGCAACCCTCTGGTTCCTTTGAACTATTTCAACATCGTCAAGTTGAAAAAAGGAGAAAGCTTTGAATATCAGGTGCCGGGATATGAAACCTGCATCGTGCCCGCCACAGGGACGGTCCATGTCGAGGTTGAAGGCATCAGCTTTGAAAACCTCGGCAGCCGCGGCGTTGATGTTTGGGATGGCGAGCCTGAAGGTGTCTATGTCCCGTCAGGTGCGAAAGCCGTTTTTTCCTGCGTGTCGGATACCACTGAAATCTTCATCGCTGGTGCGAAATACGACAAAGTGCTTGAGCCCTTTGATGTGCGCGAGCATGACTTTGTGCAATATGGCTCGGACGATACAAAGACGCATCGCAAGATCAAACACATCCTTGGTCAAAAACAGCATGACAAGGTCGGCCGCCTGTTGGTGTCCGAGCTGTACACCGTCGGTCAAGGCGGCTGGTCCGGTTTCCCCAGCCACAAGCATGATACGGACCGTCTTCCTGACGAAACACGCCACGATGAAACCTATAACTTCCGCTTCCGGCCCAATCACGGCTCGGGCATGCAGATGTTACAGCGTGAAGACGGCAAACCGGGCGAAGCCTATCACATCGTGGACGGGTCAACCTTCTGTATCGATAAAGGGTATCATCCTTGCGTCGTGCTGCCGGGTTACGAGATGTATTATTTCACCATTTTGGGCGGCCTTAGCCAGCGTTCGCTAAAGCAGTTCTTCCAACCGACACATGAATATCAGGTTGAAACGATCCCCGGCATCAAAGACATGGTTGCGAAATTCAAATGACACTAGCGACTTTATCAGACGTTTTGTTGCCTGCCTTGAAAGAGGGGCACGCTGTGGCCGGTCTGGTCACACTTGGTTGGGAAGATATGCGCGCCTATGTGGCGGCAGCCGAGGCAGAAAACTGCCCCGTTATCTTGCAAGCCGGTCCATCGTGCCGTGCGCACACGCCCCTGCCAATTCTGGGCAAGATGTTCCGGCATCTGGCCGAAGAAGCCTCAGTTCCGGTCGTGGCCCATCTTGATCACGGCTATACATTTGACGAATGCAAAGAAGCGCTGGAGGCAGGCTTTACGTCGCTGATGTATGACGGATCCCGCAAACCTATTGATCAAAACATTGACGAAACCGCGCGCATTGCCGAGATGGCCCATGCCGCTGGTATTTCTTGCGAGGGTGAGATCGGTTTTGTCGGCTATTCAGATGGGGAAGAGTCCAAGGGAACTGACCCAGAGGAAGCCGCGCGATTTGCCCGTGAAACCGGTGTCGACGCTATGGCGATCTCTTGCGGCAATGTGCATCTGCAAACCGACCAATCCGGTGGATTGGATGAGGCCCGCATTCGCGCCATTGAGGCATTGACCGACGCGGCCTTGGTCATTCATGGCGGTTCGGGCGTGCCGGCCGCGCAACGGCAAAATCTGGCCCGCACATCGCAGATCTGCAAATTCAATATTGGAACCGAACTCAGGCAGGCATTTGGCAATGCGCTGCGGGACGCCGTGAATGCAGACCCGGCCCGGTTCGACCGCGTCTCGATCCTGAAAGAAACGCATGATCCTGTGGTCCGCGCCGCGCGCGCCGTCCTTAGGACCGTGCGCTAAGCAAAACGGCTGGACCCGAAAGGGGCCAGCCCGCCTGCCCGCTTAATTCCGGTAAAACCGCAACATCGCCGCCCCACCAAGGGTTAGCGCGGTTGAAAGCACCTTCATCAAGCTAAGCCGTTCTTTCAGAACGAAAACGCCTATGAATAGTGCAAAAATGATGGATGTCTCGCGCAGCGCTGTGACCAAGGCAATCGGCGCTTGGGTAAAGGCATAAACGACCAGCACATAGGCCGTGAACGATGCGCCCCCGCCAATAATCATCACACGCCATTCTTTAAAAACTCGCGGCATGAGGCCGGGCCGAATGACCGGGGTAAAGACCAAAAACAAAGACCCGTTGATCAGCGCCGAAAGCGCAAAGAACCCGGTTCCTGTGCCCCCCAACCGCGCGCCAATTCCGTCGATCATCGAGTAAGCCGCGATAAACATGCCCGTCACCAAGGCCAAAACCGCAGCTTTTAACTGGAACACACCATCGGCGCGCCGGGTCAGGCTGATTGATGCAATACCAAGGGCAATAAGCCCGATGGCGGCCAGTTCTTCTCGGCTAAACGTGACGCCCAGAAACAGAATGGAGGCCGCCGTGACCAAGAGCGGCGAGGCCCCGCGAGCAATCGGGTAAACCTGTGTCAGGTCCCCGATTTTATAAGCCGCCACAAGGAAAAGTTGATAACCGATATGCAGCGCCACGCTTGCCGCAAGGTAAGGATATGCTGCCGCCGTCAAACTGGGTGTGAATGGCAGCAATAGCGCGCCAGACAGGCCCTGCCCCAAAACAACCGCGACCATCGCCGCCGTTTTATCTGCGCCGCCTTTGACAAGAGCATTCCATCCGGCGTGCAAAACCGCCGCCAGAATGACAATCAGAAAAATCGTGCTCGTCATATGCGCGGCCCTCCTGCCCTCACCAGATCATGCAGCGATCAAAGATGCAAAGCGTCAGTGGCCTTTCCAAACCGGATCACGCCCTTCGGCAAATGCACGCGCACCTTCAAGCTGATCCTCAGACCGGTACAGCTTTTCGACCGTTTCGAACTGGCTTTTTGTGATGCGGTTCATCGCGTCCTGAAAGCTCAACGCCTCGGCCTCGCGCACGATCTCTTTCAGCGCGGCATAGACCAAAGGCGGGCCCGAGGCGAGCACATCGGCCATCTCTCGCGCCTTGTCCATCAGCGTTTCTGCCGGATGGATCTGGTTGATCATCCCCCAACGCGCGGCTTCCTCGGCATCGATCCAACGCCCGGTCAAAAGCATCTCCATCGCGATGTGATACGGGATGCGTTTGGGCAGTTTTACACTGGCGGCATCCGCGACAGTGCCCGATCTGATTTCCGGCAAAGCAAAGCTGGCGTGATCGGCAGCCAGAATGATGTCGGCAGACAAGGCAAGTTCCAGCCCACCGCCACAGCAAATGCCATTCACCGCGGCAATCACGGGTTTGTTGAGCCCGCGCAATTCCTGCAACCCGCCAAACCCGCCTTTGCCATAATCGCCATCCGCCGCGTCGCCATCTGCCGCCGCCTTCAGATCCCAACCGGGACAAAAAAACTTGGGGCCTGCCCCTGTGATGATTGCAACGCGCAGCTCTGGATCATCGCGAAACTCGGTGAAAACCTCGCCCATGATCCGGCTTGTTTTCAGGTCAATCGCATTGGCCTTGGGCCGGTCAAGCGTGACCTCAAGCACATGGCCGCGGGTCACTGTTTTAATTGGCGAGCTGGTCATATTGGATCTCCGAGGGTCAAAAGGGCATCCGCTGCGATTGCAAAATCGGCGCCGGCGAGAATGGGGTTAACCTCAACTTCAATAAGGCGCGTTTGATTGGCACGTACAAACTCTTGCACGGCCAGCACAGCGGCAACAAGGGCGTCCATGGCCACCGGGGGGCCATTGCGATACCCATTCAGGATTGGCGCAATTTTCAGGCTGCCCAAGGCCGCGCGAATATCGGCGTCTGTGGTGGGCAACAGCAAGCTTGCCGTATCGCGCAAGATCTCGGTCCAGATCCCCCCTGCGCCAAGCGTCAGCACAAAGCCATGCGCCGGATCGCGGGTTACACCCAGCAGGATTTCAGTAACTGTTCCGGTGATCATTTCTTCTACAAGAAATGCGTCAGCTGGCATGGTTTCAGCAGCCTTGCGAACGGCATCCGCGTTCATCAGGTTCAAGCAAACCGCGCCTGCGTCGGATTTATGCGCCACGCCTTCACCCTTCAAGACAACCGGGTACCCCATTTCCTCGGCGGCCTGCCCTGCCGCATTTGGGGAATTTACCTGCACAGATCGCGGCACGCGCAGGCCCGCTGCTGCCAGTGCGGTTTTGGCTTCCACCTCGCTGACGGTCTGCCCGCCAGACACATGGCCAACCGGCCATAGTGGCTCTGGCGAAACCTGTCCAATCTGGGAGGCAATCTCAATCGCGCTCAAGGCCTCAACAATTCCGTTCAAAGGCACCAACCCGGCAGATATGGCTTGGGCCGCAACAGTCTCGGGCAAATTTTCGGGCAGGCTGGACACCAAAGCCAAGGGCTTGCCGCTTTCCTCGGACGCGATTTTCATCCCTTCGATCACACAGTCCCAAACACTTGGATCGCAGCGATCAGCGCGTGGGTAATCTACGATGACACAGCCAAGCGCCAAGTCGCCCTGCATCATTCCCGCAAAAGCCGCGCCCATCGAGCGCCCATCGCCCCAGATATAAGTGTGGTAATCCAGCGGGTTGGCCAGCGCCACTTTCGGCCCTAATGCTGCCGATAGGGCTGCATGCTGCGCCCCGTCCAGCGGTGGCAGGGATATATCCCGCGTTTCCGCCAAATCCGCGACAAGACTTGCCTCGCCGCCAGAACAAGACATGGAGCCAATGCGGTTCGACGCTAAAGGCCCGACCAAGTGAAGAAGCTTCAACGCCTCCATAAACTCAGGCAAATTCGTCGCTTCCCCGATGCCCAAGCGGCGCAATAAGGCGCTGGCGCCGGCCGCACTGCCAGCCATTGAGGCTGTATGAGAGACCGCCGCCGCCTGCGCGTGGTCCGATTTTCCGGCTTTGACGGCAACAATCGGCTTGCCCAATGCGCGCGCCATATTGGCCATTGCCTGAAACCGCTCTAAATCGGCAATGCCTTCGATATAGAGGCCCAATGCGGTGACGCGTGGATCTTGCAAGACCCCCATCGCCATCTCAGATATATCTGTCTGCGCCTGATTGCCTGCTGTCAGAACATACGCAATTTCCAAACCGCGCGCCTGCATGGTCATGTTGACCGCAATGTTCGAACTTTGCGTGATAATTGCGGCCCCGCGTGTCACCGGAACCAACCCGTGTTGGTCTGGCCATAAAGTGACATTGTCCAACGCGTTCAGCAGGCCATAGCAATTGGGGCCAAGGATTGGCATATCGCCTGCGGCGGCAACAAGCTCGGCCTGCAAATCTCCACCATCGACCAACTCGGCCGTTGCTTCCGAAAAGCCCGAGGCAAAACATATCGCCCCGCCCGCGCCCAATTCCGACAGCTTGCGGACCATCTCAACCGTCAGGTGGCGGTTCACTCCAATGAAAACCGCATCCGGCGGCGATGGAAGCGCGGACAGATCCGCGCAACACGCGATCCCCCCCAAAGTATCTCGCTTGGGATGAACAGGCCAAATCGCGCCGTTGAAGCCAATTTTCTGGCACTCCAGAACCACGGCCTCGCACCATGCCCCACCACCGATCACCGCAATCGACCGGGGGCGCAACAGCCGATCCAATTTATGCATGCCTGGCCTCTTTCTGAGTTGAAAACCTATACCTCGGAGCCATCTGCGGGCTACCATTCACGCCCCCAAAGGCCGGAACAATTCACGGCCAATAATATGGCGCTGAATTTCGCTTGTGCCGTCCCATATCCGTTCAACCCGTGCGTCTCGCCAAAAGCGTTCAATTGGGTAGTCATTCATCAGCCCCATACCGCCAAAGATCTGAAGCGTCGCGTCCGTGACCTTTGCCAGCATCTCACTTGCAAAGACTTTGGCCGAAGCGATCTCTCGGTTCGCGGGCAACCCCTGATCCAGCCGCCAAGCCGAATTCAGCGTCAAAAGATCCGCCGCATCGATATCCGTGATCATGTCAGCGATCTGGAAGCTGACGCCCTGAAACTTCGCGATCTGCTGGCCGAACTGTTTGCGATCCGCCGCGTAATTCAAGGCATAGTCAAAAACCCGCCGCGCCCGCCCGACGCTCATCGTGGCGACAGTGATCCGCGTGGCATAGAGCCATTCGTTCATCACCGCAAAACCGCCATCAACCTCGCCCAAGACCTGCGCGTCTGGCAGGCGGCAATCGTCGAACTCGAGTATCATGTTCTTGTAGCCGCGGTGGCTGACCGACTTATACCCATCGCGAATTGTAAAGCCCGGCATGCCGCGATCGACCAAAAAGGCGGTGATGCGTTTCTTGGGGCCTTTGTCGGTCATGTCTTCGCCGGTTGCGATAAAGACGATGATGAAATCGGCATGATCCGCGCCTGAGATAAAATGCTTGGTCCCGTTCACAACCCAATCGCCGCCATCACGGCGCGCCGTGCATTTCATGCCGCGCACGTCGGACCCGGCATCGGGTTCGGTCATTGCCAACGCATCCATGCGCTCGCCACGTATGGCCGGTAAAAGATAGCGATCAATCTGCTCGCCTTCGCAGGCCATCAGAATGTTTTGCGGGCGCCCAAAGAAATGCGTCAAAGCCATAGATCCACGGCCCAGCTCGCGTTCAACCAGCGCAAAATCAACATGGCCCAGGCCGGCCCCGCCCACGTCTTCGGGAAAGTTGCAGCCGTAAAACCCAAGATCCAAGGTCTTTTGTTTGATCTCTTGCGCGATCTCTGCGGGAACGTCGCCGGTGCGTTCTACAAGCTCTTCGTGAGGGTATATTTCGTTCTCCACAAAGCTGCGGACGGTCGAGACAATCATCTCTTGTTCTTCACTTAACCCGAAATGCATGGCGTTCCCCTCTTTGGATTTTCAAAATTCTGGACTATCCCTTGCGAATGGCCATGCAGAATCCCACCAAACCCATGCAGAAACCGCAGAAAGTTGCGGCTTTGTTGTTCGACGACTTCTCGAACCACTGCCTTGCAAACGCGATTGAGCCTTTGCGCGCTGCAAACGGATTGGCGGGGCGAACATTGTTTGAATGGCAATTTCTAAGCATTGATGGCGCGCCGGTTTCGTCCTCCTCTGGGATGGACGTCACGCCCAAGGCCCGTTTGGCGGATCACAACGGCGGAGATATCTTGCTCGTTATGCCCTCCTACCGGCATCATGATCATGCAAGGCCACATAATTTATCGGCGCTTCGTGCTGCTGCCCGCCGTTTTGACATTGTGGCAGGGCTTGATACGGGCGCTTGGTTAATGGCGGCGGCGGGCCTATTGGACGGGCACCGAGCCACCATCCACTGGAATGAAATTCGAGCGCTGGAAGAGACTTTTCCAGACATCACCGTAACCGAAGATCGCTTTGTCATTGATGGCTCGCGCATCACTTCTGGCGGGGCCAGCACCAGCTTTGAGTTGATGCTGGACCTAATCAAACGCCAACATGGGCCGATGCTGGCACTGGAAGTCGGGGCCCTCTTCATGCATGGCGAGGCGGACCCGGTGCGCGACCAAACCCTGCGCCTTCCGCCAGACAGGATTGTGCAATCTGCGGCGGCTCTGATGCGGCGAAATATCGAAACGCCCCTTTCGCTTTCGACAATTGCCAAGCGGCTGAACCTTAGCCTCCGGCGGTTTGAAGAATTGGTGAAATCCGCCACAGGCCGCGGGCCCGGCGCTTTGTACCGGGCCATTCGACTGCGCGAGGCGCGGGTTCTGGTGACCCAAAGCCGGTTTAGCATTGCCGAGATTGCCGCACGGGTCGGATATGAGGATGCCAGCGCCATGACCCGTGCCTTTGGGCGCGAGTTTGGTATCAGTCCCTCGGCCTTGCGGCGCGACAGCGATCAGGCGCGTTCAGCACCGTAGAACAGCTGACTGACATGTTCAGCTTCTGCAAAGAACAACCAACGCTCGGTCACAATGCCAATTCCGGCAGCTACAACCGCCAAAAGCATCCACAGACCATCCAAAGGCGCGAGCAAGGCCAAGATGACCAAAAGAACTGGCGCAATCATCAAACAGGCCATCACGATTTTGCGCAGCTTGGCCGCATGGTTCCGTGCCACGCTATACCCCATTTCGCGCATGACAAAATTGGGCGTGGAGTGCGGCGGGTCAAGCGGGCGCGCTTTGCCAAGCTGGGGCAAACCCAAGGCCATTTCCCGTGTGTATTGGCCGGGATCGGCATCCACTGCCTTCCAGTATGCAATCTTAAGCGATGTGCCCAATCCGATCAGGAACAACGTCGCAATCAAAAGACCGATTGAGGCCGCACCGATGAGACTTGCCAGAAAACCAAACAGGATCGCCCCAGTGGAACCAGCGAACGCGAGGTAAATATAGGGTACCAAAGGATGGTTCCACTGCCGGATGGTTCTGAGCGATCCATAGATCATCCCGGTGCAATAAACCGTAGCCACAGCCCCGATAGCAGCAAGTGCGCCTAGAACCGGGGCAAGACCAGATGAGATCCCAAAAAGGTAAAACAGCGCAAGCAAACCGGCAGGGACATAGGTTACAACGGCGGCAACCCCTTCGCGTGACAGCCAGCTTGAACGCCACTGGCTAAAGGCACCGATAGCCCGCTCTGGGCGGCCAAGATGCAAAGTGGAAGACAACAAGCCAGCTGTGATCAGCAAAAGCGCCAGCGCGATCGCGAAAAAGCCAAACCAGCGGCCACCGGGCATCTGACCAAAAAGCTGCGCGAGGGATAGCCAGAACAGCAGGCCATAGCCGGCGCCGCTGGCGGTGGTGAAGAAGATGACGGAATAGGCGGGATGCATTTCGGCTCTCCTTACGACAGAGTTTTATCGACCCAGGAAAACAGCTTTTCAATGGCCGTGCCATTTGGGGCTGCAACCTGTTCGGGCTGTTTTTCTGGGGCTTGGGTCGGCACTTGGGCTTTGCGAGGGGGAAGGTATTTATTGACGGGTTTATAGCCAAACTCTTCGAGCAGGTTGAACCCTTCCCGCTCGGCCACGGATCTGGACACATCGCTATCAGGATCACCCAGATCGCCAAAGGCGCGCGCGCCGGTTGGGCAGGATCGCACGCAGGCCGGAACGCGGTCTTCTTCGGGCAGGTTCTCGTTATAAATCCGGTCAACGCAGAGCGTGCATTTCTTCATCACCCCGTCATCGTAATCGTATTCACGAGCGCCGTAAGGACAGGCCCAAGAACACAGTTTGCAGCCGATGCATGTGTCTGGATTGACCAAAACGATCCCATCTTCGGCGCGTTTGTAGCTTGCCCCAGTTGGGCAAACAGTGACGCAATCCGGCTCTTCGCAATGAAGGCAGGACCGGGGGAAATGCACGGTTTTGGCCTCGGGGCCTTCGCCAAATTCATAGGAATGGATGCGGTTCAACCATGCACCCGACGGGTCAGCGCCATAGGGGTCATGGTCCGACAATGGCGCCGAATAGCCGCCCGTGTTCCATTCCTTACAACTGGTCGCGCAGGATTGGCAGCCGACACAGATATCAAGGTCGATCACAAGGCCGAGCTTTTTGCTCGTGGGTTCAGGAAGCGAGGTCATGCGTCCACCTTTCTGAAATCTGCACCATAAGCGAGTTTGGTCGGTGACGCTGGTTGAGTTGCATTTCCAAGCGGTTCAAAAAACGGTTCGGTCACGCCCGCTTCGACGTCGGCCTTGGCAATCGAAACGCGCAGGTCAAACCATGCAGCCTGGCCGGTGATTGGGTCCGAGTTTGAGTAGCGATACCCGCCTTCGCGTTCGGGCAAAAGTTCGGAAATCAAATGGTTGAGCAGGAACCCCTGATTGCTTTCTGGCGCATCATCATCAAGCCCCCATGCTCCGCGGCGTTTGCCAATGGCGTTCCATGTCCAAACCGTATGCGGATTGACGCCATCCATCAGGCGCACCTGACATTTGATGCGGCCCAGATGGGATTTCAGCCAAACCCAATCATCATCCACAGCCCCGATCTTTTCACCGACCGAGCGATGGATATAGAGCCGGTTCTGCGCCGTGATCTGACGCAGCCACGCGTTTTGCGACCCCCAGGAATGGTACATATGCATGGGGCGCTGCGTGATGGCGTGAAGCGGGAACTCGTCCTCACTGACCAAGGATTCTTCCAGCGGAGCATACCAAAACGGCAAGGGATCAAAGTGCTTTTCAATCCGGTCTTTCGCCCGTTCGGGCGGTTGGCGATCTCCGTGTCCGCGCGCGGCTAACCGGAATCGCTGCAAAGGTTCGGAATACAGCTGAAAAACCGTGGCCTCGGCCGACATGCGGATGCCTTTTTCGATGCCCCAATCCAAGTATCCGCGATTGGCGTGGCGGAAAAAGGCGAATTCGGGATCAATCTTATGCTCATGGAAAGCCCCGTTTTCGATATATTTATTCAACTGATTGGGGTTCACGTCACCCACGCCGAATTTATCGCCGTCTTTGCCGCGCCAACCCGCCAATGGGCCGATACCGGGCTTGCGCTCATGATTGACGATATAGTCTGGGTAGCCGCCGGGATATTTCGGGCTGCCATCTTCATTGGTGAATTTGGGTAATTTCAGACGGCCCGCCAGATCAATCAAAACTTCCTGAAATCCGCGGACATCGCGATCTGGCTGGACGACAGGATGACGAATGGAGTCGGCCACCATATCCGCCTCGGAAATCGGACGATCCAGCAGAGAAATACAGTCATAGCGCTCAAGATAGGTTGTGTCTGGCAAAATGAGATCGGCAAAGGGAACCGTCTCGGAATAATAGCTATCGACGTAGATGATTTTGGGAATGACATAATCGCCATTTTCATCTTTAGCCGTCAGCGCGTCCAATGTGCCCGGCACATTCATCGAGCTGTTCCAAGCCATATTCGCCATGTAGAGGAAAAGAACCTCGATCCCATAAGGGTCTTTCTTGGCCGCGTTGTTGATCACCATATGCATCAGCCCATGGGCCGAAATCGGCGCGTCCCAACTGAACGCTTTATCGATCCGGTTTGGATTGCCTTCATCGTCAATCAACAGATGCTGCGGGCCGTGCGGGAACCCCAGATGGGGGCCACCTAGCGGCAGCTCGGGCTTGATGTCTTGGATGGCGCCATGTGGCAGCAAATTGGGTGGTGTTTGCTTTGGGTATGGCGGCTTGTAGCGGAACCCGCCGGGGCAATCGATCGAGCCCAGAAGGATTTGCAAGATATGGATCATCCGGCAGGTCTGGAACCCGTTGGAATGAGCCGAGATTCCGCGCATCGCATGCATGGACACCGGACGGCCGATCATCTTGTCATGTTTGCGGCCCCATGCATCGGTCCAAGGCTGATCAATGGTGATCTCTTCTTTGAAGGCGACATGAGCCAGCTCTGCAGCGATCCGTGTGATTTGCTCGGCCGGGATGCCGGTTGCTTCTGAAACAGCGTCCGGCGCGTATTCGGGTTCAAGGTAGCGTTCGGCCATCAACTCAAACACAGGTCGGGCCGTACGGCCATCCGGCAATGTGCGTGCCCCGGTCAGGGCCGGCGTGATGCTTTTGTCTTTGTGGCTAAAGAACTCACCCGATTTTGGATCGCAAACCAGCGCCTCGCCATCTTCATCGCGCGCAAAAAGCCCATCATCCGCCGCACCGGGATCTTCGATCACCAGCCAAGGGGCATTTGTGTAGCGGATCAGGTAATCCAGATCGATCTGCTGCGTCCGGAACATCTCATGGATAAGCGCGCCAACAAAAAGCGCGTCCGTACCGGGGCGAATGCCAACCCATTCATCAGCCACCGCATTATACCCCGTGCGCACTGGGTTGATCGAGACCATCTTGGCCCCGTTTTCCTTTAGCTTGCCGATGCCCATCTTGATCGGGTTCGAGGCATGATCCTCGGCCACGCCAAACAGCATGAAATATTTGGTCCGCTCCCAATCAGGATCGCCAAATTCCCAGAAAGCGCCGCCAAAAGTGTAAAGCCCGCCAGCTGCCATATTAACCGAGCAAAACCCGCCATGCGCGGCAAAATTAGGCGTGCCATATTGCATCGCCCAAAATCCCGTCAGGGATTGGCTTTGATCGCGGCCTGTAAAGAACGCGAGTTTCTTGGGGTCTGTCTTACGTACAGTCCCAAGCCATTCGGTTGCCGTTTCCAACGCCTCATCCCACGAGATCGCCTCGAACTGACCAGACCCGCGCGGACCAACCCGTTTCAGCGGAGATTGTAATCTTGCAGGCGAATAGTGCTGCATGATGCCAGACGCGCCTTTGCCGCAAAGAACACCCTTGTTGACCGGATGATCGCGATTGCCTTCGATATAGCGGACCTTTCCATCTTTTAGATGAACATCGATCCCACAGCGGCACGCGCACATGTAGCAGGTGGTTTTTTTTATCTCGTCCGAAACCTCGGGCGAATGGTCAATTTGCGGTTCTTTGGACGACATTGGCTCTCTCTAGCTGTTGTCTTAATTTGCTCCAAGCGACCGAGCATATGGTGACAAAATTCGTTAACGGGCGGCGATTACAGAAAAAAATCGTCATTTTAGGAAACATACAAGCACAGAATTCTCTCATCGGAGAATTTTATTGCTCGCCGCTTTGCATAACGCGGCACGCATCAATCATTATCTGGCGCTCTTCATCAGCGGGGATCTTCCATATTGATATATCCGAGCCCGCATCATGCAGCTTGGTTTCGTTGCCGTTATTCGCCTTAGAGTTGACGATTGCTCTACACCACGAAAAGCTCTGCAAAATCTGCGCGCGAATATTGGGGGCGTTTTCGCCGATGCCACCGGTAAAGATAATCGCGTCCAAACCGCCCATCGCCATCATCAGATTTCCCGCCTGACGCGCAGCAGCGTGGCAAAAATGGTCAATCGCGAACCGGCTTTTGATAGAATCGTCTGCCTCAAGGCTGCGCATATCTGCGCTGTGTCCAGAGAGACCCAAGAGGCCGGATTGGTGGTTCAGGATCTCACGTGCCCGATCAAACCCAAACTCTTCGACTAGGCGCAGTACCGCATTGGCATCAATCTCGCCGGCACGGGTACCCATTGTGATGCCAGAGACCGGAGAATAGCCCATCGTAGTGGCCACAGAAATCCCGTCTTTCAGCGCCGCAATCGATGCCCCATTGCCAAGGTGAAAGGCCAAAACTCGGGCTGGCAGTGCCGTACCGGTTGCTTCGGGAAAGGTACGAACAAGACTGGCATAGGATGAGCCATGAAACCCGTACCGCCGAATGCCAAGCGCCTCTGCCTCGGCAGGAAGGGCGTATCGTTTGGCGACCTCTGGATTGCTAGTGTGAAAGGCCGTGTCGAAAGACGCATATTGCGGCAAACCCGGCGCGCGCTGCGTGATCAGGTCAATCGCCGCAAGGTTATGGGGGTTATGAAGCGGGGCCAGCGGAATACATGCCTCGATATCTGTGCGCACTTTATCGGTGATCCGCATCGCACCTGTCAGGTCTGTCCCGCCATGCACCACACGGTGCGCAGCGGCTGCCAGATCTCTCAAAGCGACGCCCTGTGCTGCCAAGGCGTCAATGATATCATCTAAAGCCGCGCGTCCGGTCCCCTCGGCCGAGGCACGTGCCACCTCGGCCCCGGCGATGTCAAACACCGCCGTTTTTATAGAAGAAGACCCGGCATTCACCACCAGGATCAGCGGCTGGTCTGACATTTCGGTCAGACCTTTTGCGGGCGCATATCCGCCTTATCGATACCGGCCACAGAAACCGGTTTCTTCATTGCATCACGGCGGAAAGGTTCGCCTAGCTCTTGGTTGATCATCGCTTCGATCAGCGTGGTCTTACCTTCCTTCTGGTCCTTCAACGCTTGATTTAGCGCTGCTGTCAGCTCTTCTTGGGTGCGCGCCACAACGCCAATCAATCCGCAAGCCTGCGCGATGCCGGCATAGGACACATCGGTGTCCAGCTCTGTCCCGACAAAATTGTCATCAAACCAAAGGGTCGAATTCCGCTTTTCTGCGCCCCATTGATAGTTCCGGAACACGATCTGCGTGATGCCGGGCCATTGGCCACGACCGATGGCTGTTAGCTCGTTGACCGAAATACCAAATGCACCGTCACCTGCAAATCCAACAACCGGCACGTCTGGGCACCCGATTTTCGCGCCAACGATGGCAGGAAGACCGTATCCGCACGGACCAAAGAGGCCGGGCGCAAGATATTTGCGTCCCTCTTCAAAGGCAGGGTAGGCGTTGCCGATGGCGCAGTTATTGCCAATATCGGATGAGATGATTGCCTCAACCGGCAGCGCACTTTGAATTGCACGCCACGCCATGCGGGGGCTCATCCACTCTGGCTTGTCCGCGCGGGCGCGCTCGTTCCAAGAGGTGCCGGGATCGTCATCTTCGTGATCCATAGAACTAAGCTGCTGCGCCCAAGCTGATTTTGTTTGACTGATCAAAGCCTTACGGGCGTCACGACCTTCATCACCAGCACCTTCAGCCAGATTATTCAGGATGCCTTTGGCAACTTTCGCAGCGTCGCCAACGATCCCAACCGAAACCTTTTTGGTCAGACCGATGCGATCAGGGTTAATGTCGACCTGAATGACTTTCGCATCCGCGGGCCAATATTCCATGCCGTATCCCGGCAGGGTCGAAAATGGGTTCAGACGCGTGCCAAGAGCCACAACAACGTCGGCTTTCTTAATCAACTCCATCCCCGCCTTAGAGCCATTATAGCCCAGAGGCCCAGCAAAAAGAGGGTGCGATCCGGGGAACGCATCATTGTGCTGATAGCCAACGCAAACTGGCGCATCCAGTTTCTCGGCCAGCGCTTTCGACGCATCGATACCGCCTTTGGACAAGACAACACCGGCGCCGTTCAGGATCACGGGGAACTTGGCGTCGCTGATAAGTTTGGCCGCCTCAGCAACCGAATTTTCACCGCCGGGCGACACTTCAAACTCGATGGGTTCGGGCAATTCAACATCGATAATCTGCGTCCACATATCACGAGGGATGTTCAGCTGAGCGGGCGCGGACAAGCGTTTCGCTTGGCTGATCACACGGGCCAGAACTTCGCAGACACGCGACGGATCGCGGACTTCTTCTTGATAGGCCACCATATCTTCGAAGAGCTTCATTTGCTCAACTTCCTGGAAACCGCCCTGCCCGATAGTTTTGTTGGCTGCCTGCGGCGTCACCAGCAAAAGCGGGGTGTGGTTCCAATAGGCGGTTTTAACGGCCGTAACAAAGTTGGTGATTCCGGGGCCGTTCTGCGCGATCATCATCGACATCTTGCCAGTCGCACGGGTGTACCCATCGGCCATCATCCCGGCGCTGCCCTCATGCGCGCAATCCCAGAACGTGATTCCTGCCGCCGGGAAAATGTCCGAGATGGGCATCATGGCCGACCCGATAATCCCAAATGCATGTTCAATCCCATGCACTTGCAGGGTCTTCACAAAGGCCTCTTCTGTGGTCATTTTCATCTGGGTGGTCCTTGTCTAACTTTGGTTTGGCTCGGGCCGCGCGCTGAAACAATCTTCACCGCAACATCCGAGAAATCATTCTATATACTTACCGGCTAAAATTGGTCAGCGAGGCACAGAACTATATGGCCAGATGGTTTCAGCATTAAGTCCAGTTTGCTAAAACAAACGTCGCCTTCCATCCTATTGCCCGCGATGCTACGTGGTTTGTTCGATAATGCAATGAAAATGGTAACGCCAAACGCCCACCAGTTTGTTGTTTTTAAAAGCATTTCTTGAAAGTCACCGAAAGAAAGCTTTGTTTGCAGCCCGTTTTACAGGTCGAAGAAGTTAGCTACATTTTTCGCGCACAGCGAGACAAATAGTTTCAAAAAATGGGATCACAGCAGCACATGGTGATTGGCCAATTTGAACGAATCGACGAAAATCCATGAAAAATTTCATGGGGGGGCCGCCACATTCGGTTTTGAAATTTGGTTTTTGGCTATTTTTTTGATCACATTACCTGAGATTGAGTTAGATAAGTTGAAGAAAGCGACGCTGGTCAAATGGGACGGCCTAAGTCGAGGGGAGGAAAACCGATGAAAGATGGCTCGAGCGACGGCGCTATCCCAACCAATTTACGGCTCATTCGGGTTCTTGAAGTCGTGGCCGAGGCTGGCATCCCGGTTACACCAACCGAGGTGAACGCTCAACTGCGCCTTCCAAAACCGACAATTCATCGGCTTTTTGCCACGTTAGAGGCAGAAGGTTTTCTTGAACGCGATTTGGATGGGCGCAGCTATGCACCCGGCTTGCGAATGAGGTTCTTGGCAGGCAGTGTCTTGTCGTCGCGTAGTTTCCACGCGGCCCGGCAAGCTATCCTTACCCGGTTAAGCCAAACTATCGGCGAAACCTGCAATATTGCGCAAGCTGACCGCACAGAAATGATGTACCTTGATCGCGTTGAGACTGAATGGCCCTTACGCATTCAACTTCCGATTGGCACACGTGTGCCATTTCACTGCACCGCCTCTGGGAAGATGTATCTAAGCTCTTTGGACACAAGGCAGGTGCAACGGTTTTTATCCTCCACCGTGCTCAAAGCGCATACTCCGCAATCGAAAACACAACGTGAAGACATTTTGGGTGAGCTAAAACGCGTTCGAAAACAAGGCTTTGCAGTAGACAGGGAGGAGTTCATGGCAGGAATGATTGCTCTGGCCGTCCCCATCAAAGATGGCAATGGTCGTTTGATGGCGACCTTGTCATTCCACGCGCCCGAGCAACGCGTTTCAGCCGTACAAGCGCTGGACCATCTGGATGCTTTGAAAGGCGCAGCAGAAGAGTTGGCCGATTTGGTGCGCGAGGGTTAAAGCGCGTCCGCTGCATCCCCTAAGATATCTCGATTGATCTGGTCAATCTGAGCCGAAATTCGTGCCACAGTCCCTGTTGGATTTTCCAAAAAACCAGCAGCAAACCCATCTGGCGCCTCGGTTTCTTCGTCAAACTCAATTGCCCAAACCACCATTCCCAAAAAGGCAGGTAACAAAGCCCGTGCCTTTTGGGTCGGGAAGTAACACACACGGCTCCCTTTGCGGGGGTCAATCTTACGGATCAGCATCCCGGCCTCTTCCAGACGCACAAGCCGACTGGCTAAAATATTGGTCGAGATCCCCTCGCCCGCGTCCAAGAACTCAGAATAGCTGCGCTTCCCACGCAAAAGCGTGTCTCTGAGCAAGATAAAACACCATTTGTCGCCAAAAATTCCGGCCGCATAGCGCACCGGGCAGCCGTTCCAATTTGGTTTGTCAGTCTTGGCCATATTCTAAATCTAGATCCAATTTTTTTACTTGCAATACGCAAGTTGAAACTCTAGCCCGTAATTAACTTGCATTTTGAAAGAGGAATCGTGTGCTGTGACTCAAATCCTGTTCTCCGCTCTTGGATATATCATTCTGACCTTCCCGGTGGCCTATTTCTGGCATCTTGGGCCGCTTTAAGAAACCTACCGGACATTTGGCTATTTTGAAGATCAACCAAATATCCCGCTCGGTTTTGCCACGATCATTGTTCAGGGCATTATTTTGGCGCTGATGTTCCCTCATTTTAGGCCAGATGCCGCGATATTACCCCGCATCGTTCAGTTTGTGGGCTTTATGGCCATCTTTCACTGGAGCCTGCACGTCTTGGCCCTGCTCGCCAAACAAAACGTGCCGAATGGCGGGCAGTTCCTAGCGCTGGAAACGCTGTTTCTCTGCGTGCAATTCGGGCTGTTTGCCGTGGTTCTTTTCGTAATCTATCGCGGCTTGGGATCAGCCTAAAAATCCAATCCCAAGTCAAGCGTTTGCGCCGAATGTGTCAACGCGCCCGATGAGATAAAATTGACCCCTGTCGCGGCAACCTCAGCAATCCGCGGCACGGTCATATTGCCTGAGGCTTCGGTCACCATCTGGTCGCCAACCAACTCAACAGCCCGTTTCAAAGTGGGCGTGTCCATATTGTCCAAAAGCACGACATCGGCCCCGCCGACTTTTAGAACCACTTCTAATTGGTCAAGCCGATCGACCTCGATCTCGATTTTCATCATATGCGAGGCGGCTGCATGTGCCGCCTTCAAGACTGCCTCAACCCCGCCAGCGGCTGCGATATGGTTGTCCTTGATAAGAATTGCATCAGACAGGCTGTAGCGATGGTTCGACCCGCCACCATGCAAAACCGCTTGTTTTTCCACAATACGAAGGCCCGGAGTGGTCTTGCGAGTGCAAGTCACCTTCGTTGTTGTTCCGGCCGTTTCAGCCACAAAAGAGCCGGTCAGCGTGGCAATTCCCGAAAGACGGCCCGCGAAATTCAAGGCAACGCGTTCGCCGGACAATATCGACGACGCCCGCCCCTTGATCCGCATCAAAGCATCGCCGGGCGCGCAAGGCGATCCGTCGGCTTTCAACGTTGTCACTTCTAAATTTGCATCGACGAGACGAAACGCGATCTCGGCAATCTGCATGCCAGAAACGACGCCGGGTTGGCGGGCGTTAATGACAGCGTCATAGACCGTATCAGCCGGAATAACGGCGCGGGTGGTTACATCCCCATATGTACCGAGATCTTCCATCAATGCAGCCCGTACCAGTGGCTCCAATATTAGATCCGGCAAACGGCTCATCTGGGTCATGTCAGTGCCTCTTGGGCTGCGGCCCGAATGCTCAGGGCCTCATCTAGTGTAATAAAACTGCGTTCAGCTTGGTCGGGATCGGCATCCGGAAAATCTTCCCGCAAATGCCCCCCGCGGCTTTCACAGCGTTTAAGCGCGGCCGCAGCAATCAAAGTCGCGGTTGATGTCATATTGAGGAAATTCGGGACATCTCCCTCTTCCGCTTCAATATCCGCTAAAAACCTCAAGGCTGTTTCAAGGCCCAAAGCATTGCGACGGATACCGACATGGGCGGTCATTGTCTTGCGCAAGCGCATAACGGCGTCCTCGTTGACGGCGTCCGCACCTTCTGGAAAGTCGATCACGACCTCCTGTCCAATATCAGGTGACGCACTTGCTGCCCGGATATCTCGGGCTGCGTTGCGTGCATAAACGAGCGCTTCTAAAAGCCCATTTGAAGCAAGGCGGTTGGCGCCATGCAGCCCTGTGGAGGACGCTTCTCCGCACACCCAAAGCCGATCCAGGCTGGCTCGGCCGTTCTCATCCGTCGCGATTCCGCCCATATGGTAATGCGCAGCAACTGCAACCGGAATGGGTTGGGTCACCGGATCAATGCCTGCCCGCGCGCAGGTTTCTGCTACGGATGGGAACCGTGTCAGCACCTCAGCGCCAAGCGCTTCGCGCGTGTCCAGCATCGGACGATTTCCAGCTTGAGTCTGGGCAAAAATTGCACGGGCCACGATATCACGCGGCGCCAGTTCCGCATCGGGGTGGATATCGAGCATAAACCGCTCGCCATGTTTGTTGATCAGGATCGCACCATCGCCCCGCAGAGCCTCAGTGGCCAATGGCGCCGGATCTTCGCCAATATCAAAGGATGTCGGATGAAACTGCACGAATTCCGGATCAGCGATAACTGCGCCTGCGCGCGCTGCCAGCCCAATGACCTGGCCACGAATGCGGCGTGGATTGGTCGTGTGTTCAAAAAGCCCGCCAGACCCGCCACCGGCCAACAATATCGCTGGCGCTTTGACCAAAACAGGGGCGGATGGCCTGGTTGCGTTTTCAATCCAGATGCCAGTGGCCCGCCCATCGGACGCTTCCAAACCGGACGCCATCGCGCCTTCTATCACCTGAACGGAGGGCGCGGCATGCACTTCGGCAATCAGTGTCTCCATGATCTGCTTGCCGGCTTGATCGCCTTGAACGCGGACGACCCGAGCGGCTGAATGCGCGGCCTCTCGGCTCATGACATAGCCGCCATCTTCGGCCCGATCAAAAGGCGCGCCCAGTTCAGTCAAATCGAGAATGTGGCGGCGGGCGACGCTGGTCACCATATGGGCGACTTCAGGGTCAACCGTGCCCGCGCCCGCTTTGATCGTGTCGGCGGCATGGGCTTCGGGGCTATCTGTGCCGTCCATCGCAGCGGCCACCCCGCCCTGCGCCCAGGCAGAGCTAGCGCCGGCGCCCAAAGGTTCGGGCGAAATCATCAAAACCGGCAAAGGCGCCAATTCCAACGCAGCATACAGAGCGCCCAGCCCGGCCCCTACAATGATAATGCGGTCAGTCGTGATCACTTCGGTCACAGGCCGAGTTCACGGCTAAGATCGATCATCCGCTCAACGGCAACCTTGGCTTTCTCACCCAGCTCTGGGTCGACATGAACTTCTTCGCCCATCGTGTGGAGCGACCAAAGGATCTTTTCGAGCGTGATTTTCTTCATGAACGGACACATGTTGCAGGGGCCGACAAAATCAACCTCTGGCAGTTCATCCGCAATATTAGACGCCATAGAGCATTCGGTTACCAGCATCGCCTTTTCAGGCTTGGTATCCGTCACATATTTAATAATGCCGCTGGTCGAGCCAGAAAAATCCGACGCTTCCACCACTTCAGGCGGGCACTCAGGATGCGCAATAATCTTGGTTCCGGGATTCCATTCGCGGAAATCATTGATGTCTTTTGCGGTATATTGTTCGTGCACGATACACGCGCCTTCCCAATAGACGATGTTCTTTTCCGGCACCTGCTGCGCCACGTTCTGGGCCAGATACTGGTCCGGCGTCATGATCACTGTATCGCTCTCCATCGCGCGCACAATGGCGGCCGCGTTTGAAGATGTGCAGCAGATATCAGAGGCCGCTTTTTCTTCGGCCGTGGTGTTCACGTAAGTCACAACCGGTGCGCCGGGATATTTCGCGCGCATTTCGGCAATGCCTTCGGGCTTGACTGAATCCGCCAGCGAACAGCCTGCTTCCATATCCGGAATGATCACCGTTTTGGATGGGTTCAGGATCTTTGAGGTTTCGGCCATGAAATGCACGCCGCATTGGATGATCACATCCGCCTCGACCTCGGTCGCCTTGATCGCCAATTGCAGGCTGTCGCCCACAAAATCCGCCACGCCGTGGTAAATCTCGGGCGTCATATAGTTATGCGCCAAGATGACCGCGTTTTTTTCGGCTTTTAGTTTGTTGATGGCCGCAACATAGGGCGCGAATGTTGCCCAATCGACCGGGTTAACGACACGGTCCATCCGCGCGTAAGTTTCGGACATTTCTTCGGCCAATTCAGGGTTTGGGGCCAAATCATAAAGGCCAGAAAGCTCCTGGCGCATCGTCGTGATGTCGAGCATGTCGACTCCTCCGCAACTGGCCCGGCGGGGCCACACTGAAAGTCTCTTTTTTCATCTTGGCTGATCACCTTCAACTGTTTTTCTTGTGGTTTTGGAGGGATAAAGTCCAATTCGCCGAGGCATATAGACGCCATTATTACCGGATAATGTCCAAATACCTGCTTTGCGGCCACCTAACTGGCATCAGTTTTGACTTGCAGGGGGCTGGTTTGCATCTCACCATGTGGTTGGGAGCTACATGAGGAGGACACGTGAGTGACAGAGGGCTAATGCCCTTTCCGTACATTTATCCTAAGCAGGTACGTCGCAATTTGCCGCCGCTGCCCCCCCCCTAGTGCCATATCTCTCGCATCACATAAGCTGCGTATATTTCTGAAAGGGCTGCCTTTTGACCAACATGCCGAAAAACCCATTTACTCAAGCCCTCTCAAAACAAGAGAACCAGATCGGGCTCTGGATTAACCTATCCAGCAATTTTGCAGCCGAGATTGCCGCCCATGCTGGATTTGACTGGGCCTTGATTGATATGGAGCACAGTCCAAACGATTACTTCAGTGTTCTTGGCCAGCTGCAGGTTTTTGAAGGCACTGGGACCTGCCCCATTGTGCGGGTCGAATGGAATGATGCCGTCGCGGTTAAACGCCTCTTAGATCTCGGCGCGCCGGGTCTGCTGTTTCCAATGATCCAATCGGTGGAAGAGGCCGAGGCCGCCGTCGCCTCAACCCGGTATCCCCCGCACGGCAATCGCGGCTTTTCTGGGCTGACACGCGCCAACCGTTTTGGCCGGATCCGTGATTATGCCGCGAAGGTCGAAGACGAAACCGCCGTATTGCTTCAAATCGAAACACGCACGGCGCTTGCAAGAACCGAAGAGATTGCCGCGGTTGATGGTGTCTCTGGCATCTTTTTTGGACCGGGCGATATTGCCGCCGATATCGGCAAGGTTGGCCATCCGACCGATCCTAAGGTGTGGGACATTATACGCGCCGCCGCTGCGCCGCTTATCGCTAAAGGGATGCCTGTTGGCACATTGGTCAATGACGCAAGTTTTGGCGCCGAGCTGTTGAATGATGGCTTCACTTTTGTGGCCTGCGGCGCCGATACCGTGCTGCTGACGCGTGCAACGGATGCTCTACTTTCTGGGGTAAAAGCCGAGTTAAAGACGCCCTAATCTCTCTCCACAAAGAAAACGCCCCGAGGCGCAGCGCGCACCCCGGGGCGTTTTGTTTTCTAAAGTGTCTTAAGCCAGATCGAAACGATCGGCGTTCATCACTTTGACCCAAGCGGAAACGAAATCGGCGACGAACTTGTCGGACGCGTCATCCTGCGCGTAAACCTCGGCCAATGCCCGCAATTGCGAGTTTGATCCGAACAGCAGATCGACCCGAGACGCCGTCCATTTGACCTGACCAGATGCGCGGTCCGCACCTTCGAAGGCCACTTCGTCTTCTGATGTTGGAGACCATTTAATCGCCATATCCATCAAATTGACGAAGAAATCTGTCGTCAATGCACCGGGGCGATCCGTCAGCACGCCGTTGGCCGAGCCAGCATTATTGCCGCCTATGACCCGCAAACCGCCGACAAGAACCGTCAATTCAGGGGCGGTAAGACCCATCAATTGCGCTTTGTCGATCAAAAGCGCTTCAGCCGTGGCAGCAACTTCAGGCTTAGCAAAGTTGCGGAAGCCATCTGCGATGGGCTCAAGATACTCCATGCTTTCCACGTCGGTGTCTTCTTGGCTGGCATCCATGCGGCCGGGGGTAAAGGGCACCTCAACCGATGTGCCTGCCGCAGCAGCTGCGGCTTCAACCGCGGCGCTGCCGCCAAGCACGATCAAATCAGCGATCGAGACTTTCTTTCCGCCGGATGCTTTGTCGTTAAAGCCAGTTTGAATGCCTTCCAAAACGCCCAGCACTTTGGCCAATTGCTCGGGCTGGTTGGCCGCCCAATCCTTTTGCGGTGCAAGACGGATACGCGCGCCATTAGCGCCGCCGCGTTTGTCCGAGCCACGGAACGTTGAGCCCGAGGCCCAAGCGGTTTGCACCAACTCACCGCCACTTAAGCCCGCCCCAAGGATCTCGGCTTTCAGTGCTGCGATGTCGTCCGCATCGATCAACGCATGATCAACGGCAGGGATCGGATCTTGCCAAATCAAGTCTTCGGCAGGCACCTCTTTGCCCAGATATAGCGCTTTTGGCCCCATATCGCGGTGGCACAGCTTGAACCACGCCCGAGCAAAGGCATCTGCAAACTCTTCTGGGTTCTCATGGAACCGCTTCGAGATTGGCCCGTAAATCGGGTCCATCCGCATCGCCATATCTGCGGTGGTCATCATGACCGGTACTTTTTTGCCTGACCCGTCCACTTCAGGGGCATGGTGATCCTCTTCAAGGTCAACCGCATGCCAGATTTGCGCACCGGCGGGGCTTTTCGTCAGCGCCCATTCATAGCCAAAGAGCGTATCGAAATAGCCATTATCCCACTGAATAGGGTTGGCAGTCCAAGGCCCCTCAATGCCGCTGCCAATCGCATCAACACCTTTGCCGCTGCCATGCGCGCTGTTCCAGCCAAGACCCATTTCGGTCAGGCCTGCGGCCTCAGGGTCTGGCCCAACAAGCGCAGCATCGCCCGCGCCATGCGCTTTACCAAAGGTGTGACCGCCCGCAACCAGAGCCACGGTTTCTTCGTCATTCATGCCCATCCGGCCAAAGGTCTCGCGGATGTCATGGCCCGAGGCCAATGGATCGGGGTTACCTTCCGGCCCTTCGGGATTGACGTAGATCAGGCCCATTTCAACCGCAGCCAGTGGGTTCTCAAGGTCACGTTCGCCGGAATAGCGCTTATCAGAGGTCAGCCATTCGCTTTCAGATCCCCAATAGACATCCTCTTCCGGCTCCCAAACATCGGCGCGTCCACCGCCAAAGCCAAAGACTTTGCCGCCCATGGATTCAATCGCGCAATTGCCGGTCAGGATCATGAGATCGGCCCAGGAAATCTGATTGCCATATTTCTTTTTGATCGGCCACAAAAGACGCCGGGCTTTGTCGAGGTTCACATTGTCTGGCCAGCTGTTCAGCGGCGCGAACCGCTGTTGACCGGTACCGCCGCCACCGCGACCATCGCTCATCCGGTAGGTGCCGGCGCTGTGCCATGCCATACGGATAAAGAACGGGCCGTAGTGACCATAATCTGCGGGCCACCAATCCTGGCTGTCGGTCATCAGCGCAAAGATGTCAGCTTTGACGGCATCCAGATCCAGCTTTTCAAACTCGGTCTTATAGTCAAACTCAGCCCCCATCGGGTCCGACAGGTTGGAGTTCTGATGCAAAATATTCAGCTTAAGCTGGTTGGGCCACCAATCCGTATTTGATTGCACAGGCACCGCTGCGTGCATGACTGGGCATTTGCCGCCACTATTTCCATCCATGTCTCTTCTCCACTTTTTCGCCTGGGGTCGTTTTGGCCAATATGGCCTCCCTTGATGACGACGTTGTAGCAAGGTTGAATGATAATTTTAAGTTGCAAATATTGATCACTTCGATAGTTAAAACTTATGAAGAACGTCACACTTCGCCAACTTCGCTATTTCGAGGCACTCGCCCATCACGGTCATTTTGGTCGCGCGGCCGAGGCGTCATCAATTTCGCAACCCGCGCTTTCAATACAAATCAAAGACTTAGAAGATAGTTTGGGGCTCGCTCTTTTTGAACGCGGCGCGCGGCATGTCCGGCTCACGGGGTTTGGAAAAGAGCTGTTGACCCGTGCCCATGATATCCTTCGGTCTGTGGATGAGTTGGGAGAAATGGCGCGCGCTGCGCAAAGCGCCATGATGACCCGATTGCGGCTCGGGGTGATTCCCACAATCGCCCCCTATTTGCTGCCTAAGATCATGGGCGAGTTACGACAGGACTTTCCCGGTCTCGACCTACAAATCCGTGAAACCCTGACATCGCGTTTGGTCGATGAATTGCAAGATGGGCGGCTGGATGCGGCGATTTTGGCCCTGCCATTATCTGTTCCCGGCCTTACCGAAATGCCGCTGTTTGACGAAGATTTTGTTCTGGTTCGCCCGCGCTGCGAGGCGGCCCTGCCCCCGCCGGACCCAAGCAATCTGGCCCGAGAGCGATTGCTTCTTCTTGAGGAGGGACATTGTTTTCGCGATCAGGCGCTGTCTTTTTGTGAAATGAAAAGCGCCATACCACGCGAATCCCTTGATGGCAGTTCTCTGACCACGTTGGTGCAAATGGTCGGCGCTGAAATGGGCATCACCTTGATCCCCGAAATGGCCGAAGCGGTTGAAACGGCATCTGCAGACGTCGTCGTCTCACGGTTTGACGCGCCGCAACCCTCTCGGACAATCGGAATGGTTTGGCGCAAGACAAGTCCGCTGGCTGCACAGTTCAACGCCATTGGAAACGTCGTTCGCTCTGCTGCAGGGCACAAAGAGAATTAACGGCGGCGAATATCGCGATGTTAATTTTTGTTTACCTTAATTTTTAGGCATTTCCGCTCAATTCTTACGCGCAGGCGCTTCACCACGCCGCAGTGCGGCAACCAGCAGCGTCAATCGGCTGGCCACCCGCTCCGCCCAGTCTATCACTGTTGAAGATGAAACACCCTGCACGCTGCCACCATGATTGACCGCCTTTCCATTGTCGTCGTCGAAAAAGATCGCGATCGAGCGGTGCAAATCGTGGATGCTCTGACGGCAGAAACCGATCACGAGGTTTTTGTGATTACCGCAGAAACCGGGCTGGCGCGCCACGTCGCTGATCGCCAACCCGACATCGTCCTTATTGATATCGACAACCCGTCGCGCGACACGCTTGAGGAATTAACGCTTGCTTCTGGCCCTTTGGAACGCCCTGTCGCCATGTTCGTGACCGGCACAGGCGGGGACCTCGTTAAGCAAGCGGTCGAAGCCGGTGTATCGGCCTATGTCGTGGACGGCCTTAAACCTGAACGCCTTTCGCCGGTTCTGGATGCGGCGATTGCGCGGTTCCAAATGTTTAAGCAGATGCGGCTGGAATTGGACGAAGCCAAACGCGCTCTTGAAGACCGTAAAGTCATCGACCGGGCCAAGGGCGTTTTGATGAAAGCGCGCGGCGTGACCGAGGACGAAGCCTATGCGCTATTGCGCAAAGCCGCGATGGATCAAGGCCGCCGCATGGCCGAAGTTGCCGAAGCATTGGTGACGGCAGCGGGATTACTTTCATGAAAACAGTCACCCTACCCGTTGCCTATATCCCGCTGGTTGATGCCGCTCCGCTAATCGTTGCCCAAGAAATGGGTTTTGCCGAGGCTGAAGGCCTCAACCTAGACCTCATCCAAGCGCCCTCGTGGTCTTCTGTCCGCGATATGCTCAGCTTTGGCCGCGTGGACGCCGCCCATATGCTTTCGCCCATTCCGGTCGCGATGGCTCTTGGGCTTGGGGGCGTTTCAACGGCTCTGTCTGCTGTATCGGTAATGTCGGTGAATGGTGATGTCATCGGCGTGAATCGCCATTTGGCGGACCACCTAAAGGCCGCGGGCTACCAATTCGATTTCAAAGATCCTGTCGCCGCTGGCCGGGCCCTTTCTTATGTGCACCCGACGCCGATCCGGTTTGGCGTGCCCTTCCCGTTTTCTATGCATGTGGAACTGCTCCATTACTGGATGGATGCCGCTGGTGTGGCTGCGCCTGGCGCCGAAATTAAAGTAATCCCACCACCCTTGATGGCCGAAGCCCTCGCCGCGGGCGAAATAGATGCCTTTTGCGTGGGCGAGCCGTGGGGCTCTATCGCGGTTGAGAATGGCAGCGGTGAGTTGCTGTTGCCCGGCGCTGCGATCTGGAAGTTTTCGCCCGAGAAGGTTCTGGCCGTTCGCAGCGAATGGGCCGAGACCGAGCCGCACCTATTGGGCCGTCTGTCCCGTGCCACGTGGCAGGCCGGTCGTTGGCTGGCATCACCCAGCAATATGGCGCTCGCATCCGAGATCCTGGCGCGCAAAACCTATCTGGATGTGCCTGCCCTGATTATTGAGCGCAGCTTAACGGGGCGATTGATTATCTCGCCACGCGGCGACGCACGGCAAGTGGATCGGTTCATCGAGTTCCATCACGGCGTCGCCAACTTCCCGTGGCGCAGCCAAGCGGCTTGGATCGCCAATCAAATCGCGGGCCGCGTTGGTTTGGACCGGCACACAGCGATCGAGGCCGCTCGGAGCGTTTTCCGCAGTGACCTCTATCGCCGCGACATTGCCCCCTTAGGGGCCGAAATGCCCGGTGCATCTGAAAAAGTCGAAGGCTCGATTCGTGAGGCCACGGCAGTGGCTTCAGATGCCGGTAAGCTGTTTTTGTTGGAAGATGGTTTTTTTGATGGGCGCATTTTTGATCCGACTGCGGAAGACTGACTATTTTTTAATCAATTCGGCTGGGATACCAGTTTTCAAAATGCCTCTATTTTGCACATGCAGCAAAACACGCTTGAGACGCCGCATCCGTTCATGAAAAGTAAAAACACAAGGGGGCAATGGCGTCTTCTTACACGCTACACTTCCCGCCGAATGGGAAACCCCAGAGCAATGCCGCTCGATGCTTCGCACCCTCCTCCCGCGAAGTGTCGGCGGTTTTTTTTTGTTTTCGGCCCCCTTTTTTTGCCGAAAGTCGCGAACAGGATCAGAAAGGACTGATTGGAATGAAACGTTTACTCGCCTCTGCCATGGCATTGTCCGCCATCGCAGCGCCGCTGAGCGCACAGGACCTCGAGATTGATGAGCTGACCTTTGGCTTCATCAAACTCACAGATATGGCGCCGCTCGCCATCGCCTATGAGATGGGCTATTTCGAAGACGAAGGCCTTTATGTCACGCTGGAAGCACAAGCCAACTGGCGCGTTCTTTTGGACGGTGTGATTGACGGCACATTGGAAGGCGCGCACATGCTGGCCGGTCAGCCCCTCGCGGCGACCATTGGCTTCGGCACCGAGGCGCATATCGTAACGCCCTTCTCGATGGACCTGAACGGCAACGGCATCACCGTTTCCAACGAAGTATGGGACCTGATGCGTCCACATATTCCTTCGATGGATGATGGCCGCCCTGTTCACCCGATCAGCGCCTCCGCTCTGGCCCCAGTGGTTGAGCAATTCCGCGACGAAGGCCGCCCCTTCAACATGGGCATGGTTTTCCCGGTTTCGACCCACAACTATGAACTGCGCTACTGGCTTGCTGCTGGTGGCCTGCACCCAGGTTTTTATAGCCCTGAAGACATCACCGGCCAAATTGACGCCGATGTTTTCCTCTCGGTTACCCCTCCTCCACAGATGCCCGCAACCTTGGAAGCTGGCACCATCTATGGCTATTGCGTAGGTGAGCCTTGGAACCAAGCTGCTGTTCAGCGCGGGATCGGTGTTGCTGTCATCACCGACTATGAAATCTGGCCGAACAACCCAGAAAAAGTCTTTGGCCTGACCGCTGAATTCGTTGAAGAGAACCCAAACACCACACAAGCAATTGTGCGCGCTTTGATCCGTGCGGCCATGTGGCTGGACGAAAACGACAACGCCAACCGTTTGGAAGCCGTGGAAATCCTCAGCTGGCCTGAATATGTGGGCGCGGATGCAGAAGTGATCGCAGCCTCGATGACCGGTACGTTTGAATATGAGCCCGGCGACGTACGCGACGTTCCAGATTTCAACGTGTTCTTCCGCTACAACGCGACCTACCCCTACTATTCGGACGCTGTTTGGTACCTGACCCAAATGCGCCGTTGGGGCCAGATCGCCGAGCCACAATCGGATGAGTGGTATCACGATGTAGCCGCCAGCGTTTACCGTCCAGACATCTATCTGGCAGCAGCGCAGAGCCTTGTAGAAGAAGGTCTGGCAGATGCGGCAGATTTCCCCTTCGACAGCGACGGGTTCCGCGAGCCAGTCGATACTCTGATCGACGGCATCCCTTACGATGGTCGCACCCCGAACGCCTATATCGACAGCTTCCCAATTGGCCTTGAAGGCGAGCAGCTGGTCGTTGACGGCGAAGTTCAGGGTTAATCCCGACGCTCTCTGAAAATGCTGCGGGCGCGAAATAGTCAGCGCCCGCGGACACCGCAAGATCCGGGTTTCCGCCCAAAAATCAGGCAGCAAGACGCGACGGCACATCTCGTACACCCCCCGTACAGACAGAAGCCCGCAATCGCCGCACCATGAGATTAATCGCTGTCACCAGACGGCCCCGCATAGCCACCAAAGGCACCACAAGGAACCGAAGATATGACAACCGTTGACCCCGATTTCGATGCCGCGCGAGAAGAGCGGCGCGAACGCCTCTTCACCCGCATCAATAAGGCCGACAGCTGGTTCAAAGTATTTGGCCTTGCTTGGCTGACCCCCATCATGCGCGCCTTTGTAGGCGACAATCCCCGTGCCCAAATGGGCGAGATTTGGCGCCTTTTGGGTGTGCCGCTATTGGCGATCGGCCTCTTTATGGTGATGTGGGGCACATTGGCCCCGCAGGTTCAAACCTCGCTTGGCGCCATCCCCGGGCCAGCCGCCGTTTGGGAGCAGGTCGGAAACCTGCACGCCGATCACGAGCGTCAGATGGACCGCGCTGCGTCGTTTTATGAACGTCAGGATGTCCGCAATGCCGAGCTGATCGCCAATGGCGAAGAGCCGCGCAACCGCGTCTTTACCGGCGCGCCAACCTTCTATCAGCAAATCTGGACCTCGATCAAAACCGTGTTCTTTGGGTTCCTTCTGGCGACGGCCGTCGCTGTGCCGCTTGGCATCGCTGCTGGCTTGTCGGTCACTGCAAATTCAGCCCTGAACCCTATCATTCAGATCTTCAAACCCGTCTCGCCTCTGGCATGGCTTCCCATCGTCTCGATTGTTGTCTCGGCGGTTTACACCAATGATGACGGCTGGTTCGAGAAAAGCTTTCTGGTGTCGGCTATTACCGTGACGCTCTGCTCGCTTTGGCCCACGTTGATCAACACCGCGCTTGGTGTGGCATCCATCGACAAAGACCTCGTCAATGTTTCCAAAGTTCTGAAAATGGGCACCTGGACGAAAATCACAAAGCTGGTTCTGCCGTCGGCTCTGCCGCTGATCTTTACCGGTCTGCGCCTGTCGCTTGGTGTGGGCTGGATGGTTCTGATCGCCGCCGAAATGCTGGCGCAGAACCCTGGACTTGGCAAATTCGTTTGGGATGAATTCCAGAACGGCTCCAGCCAATCCTTGGCCAAGATCATGGTGGCGGTTTTCACCATCGGCATCATCGGCTTCCTCCTGGATCGCATGATGTACGCCATCCAATCCCTCTTCACCTTTACCAACAACCGGTGATCTCAGATGGCTGTACTTGAACTAAATAACGTCAGTAAAACCTTTGGCGATGGGGCCACCAAAACCGAGGTTCTGAAAAACATTGATCTGCAAGTTCAGGAGGGCGAGTTCCTCGTTCTTCTGGGCTTCTCGGGAACCGGGAAAACAACGCTGATCAATATGATGGCTGGTCTTGAATTTCCGTCAAAAGGCGACGTCAGCTTTAAAGGCGCGCCGATTACCGGACCCGGCCCAGAGCGCGGTGTGATCTTTCAAAGCTATTCTTTGATGCCTTGGCTGACCGTGAACGGAAATGTGGGCCTTGCGGTCGACACGATGTTCCCGAACCTGTCGAAAAAAGAGAAAGCCGATAAGGTGTCTCACTACGTCAACATGGTGGGTCTTAGCCATGCTGCAACGCGCCGGCCTGCGGAACTGTCTGGCGGGATGCGTCAGCGGGTGAACGTGGCGCGCGCTTTGGCGATGGATCCGGAAATGCTGCTGCTGGATGAGCCGCTATCCGCGCTTGATGCGCTGACCCGCGCCAATCTGGCCGATGAGATCGAAAGCATCTGGAGCGAAGACAAAAAGACCTGCGTTCTGATCACCAATGATGTGGACGAAGCGATTTTGCTGGCCGACCGCATTATCCCGCTGAACCCTGATGGCACCCTTGCCGAGGCGTTTGAGGTCAAGATCCCGCGCCCCCGTGACCGGACCGAGATGAATAACTCGACCGAGTTCAAGCGCCTGCGCGCCGAGGTCACAAAATACCTGATGGATGTGGGGATCGAGGCGAAGGTCGAAGGGTCAAAAACCCTGCCCGATGTCACGCCCATTCACGGCATTCCGGCAGCGGTTGCCAAGGCACAAGAAGGCTTGATCGAGGAGCGTTTCCTGGATTTCAGCCAATTGCACAAAGTCTACCCCACCCCAAAGGGGCCTCTGACAGTGGTCGAAGATTTTGACCTTAAGGTGAACCGCGGCGAGTTCATTTCGCTGATTGGCCACTCGGGCTGCGGCAAATCCACGGTTCTGACAATGGCCGCTGGTCTGAATGAAATCTCGAAAGGGGCGATCAAACTGGATGGCCGCCATGTTGAGGGCGCCGACCCTGAACGGGCCGTTGTGTTCCAATCACCGTCGCTTTTTCCTTGGCTATCTGCCCGTGAAAACTGCGCCATTGGTGTCGACAAAGTTTACCCCAAAGCCAGCCAAGCCGAGCGGCAGGATGTGGTCGAATACTATCTGGAACGGGTCGGTCTTGCGGACGCGATGGATAAACAGGCCAGCGATATGTCCAATGGCATGAAGCAACGTGTTGGCATCGCCCGCGCCTTTGCCCTCAGCCCGAAATTGCTGCTGTTGGATGAACCCTTTGGCATGCTCGACAGCTTGACCCGTTGGGAATTGCAAGAAGTTCTGATGGAGGTCTGGGACCGCACGAAAGTAACCGCGATCTGTGTGACGCATGACGTTGACGAAGCCATTTTGCTGGCTGATCGCGTTGTCATGATGACCAATGGCCCACAAGCCACAATCGGGCGGATCGTTGATGTAGACCTGCCGCGCCCACGCAGCCGCAAGGCGTTGCTCGAACATCCTGATTACTACCGGTATCGCCAGCAAGTTCTCGATTTCCTTGAGGAATATGAGCATGGCGCGAAACCAAAGACAGAAGCCAAGCCGGGCAAAGAGGCCGCATAGGCCCTGTCCCATGGGCCATTCCTCGCGGTGGCCCATGGGAACACCAAAATACCACGCCCTAAGGAGACGACATTATGGACGGCATCGCACAAGGCGAGACCAAAACCTTTATCCAAGTGACCGAAACTTGGGTTCCTGAAGGCGACAAACTGGTTTTTGCCGGTGGAGATTACGGCGGCTTGGACGCCTTTGAGGCAGGATCGCGTCAGGTGAGCTTTGACAAGGGCGAGGGCCTGCCGGGAAAAGCCTGGGCCGAAGAAAAACCAGTGGTTCTGAAAGCCTTTGACGGCTCTTATTTCAAGCGCACCGAGCTTGCCAAGGAATCCGGGCTGACCGCTGCCATTGCCATTCCGATCTTTGAAGGAAACGAGCTGAAAGCGGTGATGGTCGTCCTGTGCGGCGATGATGACGAACGCATTGGCGCGATCGAAGTTTGGGCGGCGGATGATGACGGGTTGCTCAGCCTCGACGATGGCTATTACGGCGCCGCCAGCGAATTTGAATTTGTCTCGAAGAAAACGCATTTCCCTAAGGGCCAGGGCCTGCCGGGCGGTGTCTGGGCCGCAGATACACCGATTTTGATGCGCGAGCTTGGGACCGGCTATCGTTTCATCCGGGCCACCGAGGCAGGCAAAGCTGGCCTGACCACTGGTCTGGGCCTGCCCATTCCGCTGCCGGGCGTTTTGCCCCGCGCAAATGTTGTCACGCTGCTATCGGCGCTTGGCACGCCTATCGCGCGGCGGTTCGAGATCTGGGACATCCGCTGTGATCAAACAGGCACCCCAAAAGCGGGCGTTTTGATCGACGGGATTTGCGAAAAGCAAGGCGCGCTTTGGCAGGATGATGGATCTGGCACGTCAGGCGACCGGCCAACAATTTACCCTTGGAAAGGCCCACTTGGCAAAGTTCTGGGCACCGGCCTGCCTTTGGCCGAGCGCGGCGGCGCGGGCCTTCCGGCTGGCTACAAATCCTTTGTCGGCTTTCCAATCTATTCCGGCGGCGATCTGAGCCATGTCATCGCCTGGTACAACTAAGGGGCGCCCCTGCCCCAATCCGCAACCTTAGCCAACATGCCCTTCGCGGCCTTTCAGCACGGGAGTACACACAAGATGGACGAAAAGACGATCACGCTGGTTCAGGACAGCTTTGCCAAAGTCGTTCCAATCAAGGATACCGCGGCCGGCATATTCTACGCTGATTTGTTTGAAACGGCCCCGCAAGTGCGGCCCTATTTCGAAAATGTCGACATGAGCGATCAGGGCTCAAAGCTGATGGCCACATTGGGCGTTGTCGTGAACGGGCTGCGTGACCTCGATAAGATCGTCCCGGTTGCCCAAAAACTGGCCGTTGGGCATGTCGATTACGGTGTCAAAGCCGAAGATTACGACGCCGTTGGCGCGTCTTTGCTGCGCACGTTGGAAAAAGGCCTTGGCGACGAATTCACCCCAGAGGTGAAGGAGGCTTGGACCGGCGCTTACACAACCCTTTCTGGCGTCATGAAAGACGCCGCGTACCCTGCTGCCCCCGCAAATGAGGCGGCCCCCGCAAAAAAACCATTCTGGAAGATCTGGGCATGAAACAGAAAAAACTCGTCGTCATTGGGGCCGGTATGGCCTCAGGACGCGCGCTTGAACAACTTTTTGAAGCGGAGCCCGGCCAATGGGATGTCACGCTTTTCAACGCCGAGCCGCGCGGTAACTATAATCGCATCATGCTGTCCCCGGTTTTGTCCGGTGAAAAATCCTATGGCGAAATCGTCACCCATGACGACGCGTGGTATGAAGAAAATGGTGTCACTTGCCGGTTTGGCGAGGCCGTCGCAGGCATTGATACCAAAGCCAAAAAGGTCAGCGCCCCGAACGGTGATGTCGATTACGACAAATTGCTGATCGCCACAGGCTCGAACCCGTTCATCATCCCAATGCCGGGCCATGATCTGGATGGCGTGATCGCCTATCGGGATCTTGATGACACAAACAAGATGATCGATGCCGCAGGTCAGGGCGCGAAGGCCGTCGTAATTGGTGGCGGGCTTTTGGGTCTGGAAGCCGCGGCAGGTCTACGTCTGCGCGGCATGGATGTGACCGTCGTTCACTTGATGGGCCATTTGATGGAGCGTCAGCTGGATGAGGCCGCCGGATATCTGCTGCGCAAAGCCTTGGTCGATCGGGGGATTACTATCCGCTGCTCGACCAATTCCAAAGAGATTTTGGGCGAGAATGGCAAAGTGCGGGCCTTGTTGCTGGATGACGGCACCGAGATCCCGTGCGAATTGCTGGTCATGGCCGTGGGCATTCGTCCCAACACCAAACTGGCGGCAGATGCCGGGCTGGCTGTGGGCAAAGGCATTCATGTCGATGACCAGATGCTGACCTCGGACCCTGATGTTTTGTCGGTTGGCGAATGCGTCGAACATGATGGCGCGATATTTGGCCTTGTGGCGCCGCTCTATGACCAAGCCAAAGTGGCGGCGGAAACGTTGCTCGGCAATGACGCGACGTTTGTTCAAAAAGAGCTGTCGACCAAGTTGAAGGTCACGGGTTGCGACCTCTTTTCAGCTGGTGACTTTTCAGAGGGTGAGGGCCGCGAAGATATCGTTCTGCGTGACCCCAGCCGCGGGGTGTATCGCCGACTGGTTATCGAGGGCGATAAACTGGTTGGCGCCGTGTTTTATGGCGACACCACCGACAGCAACTGGTTCTTTGGCCTGATCCAATCGGGCGAAGATATCAGTGACATGCGAGAGACGCTGATCTTTGGACCCAGTTTCCAAGGGGGGACCGCCGTGGACCCTATGGCGGCCGTTGCAGCCTTACCGCTTGATGCGGAAATCTGTGGCTGTAACGGCGTATGTAAAGGCACGATTGTTGACGCGATTGCGGCAGGGGCCACTGATCTTGGCGCTATTCGCACATCGACCAAGGCCAGCGCGTCCTGCGGGACGTGCACCGGTCTGGTTGAGCAAGTTCTGGCAACCACTTTGGGCGACGAATTTCAGATGCCCACCGCTCAGCCGGTTTGTGGCTGTACCGATCTGACCCATGAGGATGTTCGCCGCCTGATCAAATCTCAGGAGTTGAAATCCTTGCCTGCGGTCTGGCAGGAGCTTGGCTGGAAAACCCCGGATGGCTGCCATGTCTGCCGCCCGGCGCTGAACTACTATCTGCTGGCCGATTGGCCGCTGGACTATAAAGACGATCCGCAAAGCCGGTTCATCAACGAACGCAAACACGCCAATATCCAAAAGGACGGCACGTTCAGTGTTGTGCCCCGGATGTGGGGCGGCATGACCACCCCCGATGAGCTGCGCGCCATTGCCGATGCGGCCGATAAATATCAGGTTCCAACGGTCCATGTGACCGGCGGACAGCGCATCGACCTTTTGGGTGTGAAAGGCGAAGATCTGCCGGATATCTGGTCTGATCTGAACGCCGCCGGTCTGGTCTCGGGCCATGCTTATGCCAAGGGTCTGCGCACGGTGAAAACCTGTGTCGGCAAAGATCATTGCCGCTTTGGCACGCAAGATTCCACTGGGTTGGGCATCAAACTGGAAAAGGCGCTATGGGGCTCTTGGGCGCCGCATAAGGTCAAGCTTGGTGTATCTGGATGCCCGCGCAACTGCGCCGAGGCGACGTGTAAGGATATCGGCATTGTCTGCGTTGATAGCGGCTACCAGATTGGTGTTGCTGGCGCTGCCGGGATGGATGTGAAGGAAACTGAACGTCTGGCCGATGTTGCCACCGAACAAGAGGTCATGGATGTGACCATGGCCTTTATGCAGATCTATCGCGAAAACGCGAAATATCTGGATCGCGCCTATAAATGGGTCGCCAAGGTTGGGCTGGATTGGGTCAAAGAGCAGGTTGTCGATAACCTCGAAGAACGTGCGGCGCTTGTTGAGCGGTTCAAGCTGTCGCAATCGGTGTTCCAGAAAGATCCATGGGCCGAACACGTGAAAGAAAAAGCGGAAACCTATCAACCAATTGCAAGTCTTAGCATGGAGGCGGCAGAATGAGCTGGATGGATCTCGGCCCGCTAGAGGCCCTGCCCCTGCGCGGCGCGCGTAAAGTCAAAACCGATCTCGGCTGTGTGGGCATTTTCCGCACCGAGGACGATAAGGTTTTTGCAGTTTCCAACTCTTGCCCGCACAAAGACGGTCCCCTCAATGAGGGGATCGTGCATGGTCACAATGTGACCTGCCCCTTGCATAACTGGGTGTTTAATCTGGAAACGGGTCAAGCTTTGGGCGCAGATGATGGCCAGCTTGAAACCTATCCGACCCGTGTTGAGAACGGCCACATCCTTTTGGATGTCAGCCAGCTAGTAAAGGCCCGCGTTGCATGAGCACGACCAAAACCACCTGCGCCTATTGCGGCGTTGGCTGCGGGGTATTGGCAACGCCTGACGGAAAAGGCGGTGCCAAGATCGCAGGCGATCCCGATCATCCAGCCAATTTCGGGCGGCTCTGCTCGAAGGGCTCGGCTTTAGGCGAGACGCTGGATTTATCTGACCGGTTACTGACCCCGATGATGGATGGGGTTGCGGCAAGTTGGGACAAGGCGCTTGATACTGTCGCGGCGCGTTTTGCCGAGACCATCGCAGAACATGGGCCGGATTCTGTGGCCTTTTATGTCTCGGGTCAGCTGCTGACCGAGGATTACTATATCGCCAATAAGCTGATCAAAGGCTTTATGGGCACGGCCAATATCGACACAAATTCAAGGCTTTGCATGGCCTCGACCGTTGCGGGCCACAAACGCGCCTTTGGAACAGACACAGTTCCGGGCCAATATGAGGATCTGGAAGAGGCCGATCTGGTTGTTTTGACCGGATCGAACTTGGCGTGGTGCCATCCGGTGCTCTACCAGCGTCTTGCCGCCGCGAAAGAGGCGCGGCCGCATATGAAAGTGGTCAATATTGACCCGCGCCGCACGGCCACCAATGATTTGGCCGATCTGCACCTTCCGCTGGCCCCCGGCAGCGATGTTGCGCTTTTTAACGGGCTGCTTACCGCTATTGAAAAGGCAGGCGCCATCGATGCTGCCTATGCTTCGGCGCATGTCACTGGGTTAGACGCTGCATTAGACGCCGCACGGACAAGCGATGCGGGCGCGACCGAGCTGACACCGGATCTGCTTCAGAAATTTTATGACCTTTGGATTGGCACCGAAAAAGTCGTGACGGTGTTCTCGCAAGGCGTGAACCAATCCTCTTCGGGGGCCGATAAGGTCAATGCGATCCTCAATTGCCATTTGGCCACCGGCCGGATTGGCCGCCCGGGGCTTGGCCCGTTTTCGGTCACTGGGCAGCCCAATGCGATGGGCGGGCGCGAAGTTGGTGGTTTGGCCAATATGCTGGCCTGCCACATGGATATCGAAAACCCAACGCACCGGATGGCGGTCAAAGACTTCTGGTCAGCGCCTCAGATCCCCGAACACCCCGGATTGAAGGCGGTCGATATGTTCGACGCTGTTGGTGCGGGCAAGATCAAGGCGCTGTGGGTTATCCACACGAACCCTGCCGCCAGCATGCCGGATGCCGATGCCGTGCGCGACGCCATTGATGGGTGCGATTTCGTTGTTGTTTCGGATGTAACGGCGCAGACAGACACGGCGCGATTGGCCGATATTATTCTGCCTGCCTCTGGATGGGGCGAAAAAGACGGCACGGTCACAAATTCCGAACGCTGCATCAGCCGTCAACGCCCCTTTCTGGATGCCCCCGGACAGGCGCGCGCCGATTGGGATATTCTGGCGGATGTTGGCCGCCGCATGGGGTTTGGCGCGGCATTTGATTATAGCGGCCCGGCCGAGGTATTCCGCGAGCTTGCGACCTTGTCAGGGATCGCAGGGTCGATGGGTCTGGACTTTGATATCTCTGCGCTTTGGGACGTTTCAGATCACGAATATAACGAATTGCGCCCGAGCTACTGGCCTCTGACCAAAACGCGCAAAGGTGGCAGGTTCTTCGCCGATGGTGGGTTTTATACCGCTGATCGCAAAGCCCGTATGCTGGCGCTGACGCCCAAACCGCCCGCGGCAAAACCCACTGACGCGTTCCCCTATCGATTGAACACAGGCCGTATTCGCGACCAGTGGCACACAATGACCCGCACGGCAAAATCGGCGCGTTTGTCGTCGCATTTGGCCGAGCCTTTTCTCGAAGTTCACCCGCGCGATGCCGATAAGCTGGGGCTCGTCGCCGCCGATCTGGCCGAAGTGAGCAGCCCGCACGGCACGGCAATATTGCGCGTGCTTGTGACCGACCGCGTCATGCCCGGTCAGGTCTTTGTTCCAATGCATTGGACCGGCGAAATGTCGAGCGCGGGGCGTGTAAACGCCTTGGTTGCGCCTGTGGTTGATCCTGTGTCTGGCCAGCCCGAAAGCAAAGCGAGCGTGGCGCAGATCGCCCCCTATCGCCCCACCCATTACGGGTTTGGCATGTCACGAAACGAGCCGGTTTCGACCGATCGCTATTGGGCCAAAGCCCGCACCGATTTGGGGTGGCGCATCGAACTTGGGCTGGATGACAGCCCCGAGGATTGGCTGGAATTCGCGCGGAACATGTTTGGCATAACCAGCAATGAGGTGCCGTTGACGGTGTCTGATCCCGGTCGGGGGCTGCACCGAATGGCGTTTTTTGAGCAAGGTCAGCTTGCTGCGGCGCTCTTCATCGCGCCACAGCCTGTGCCCGTGGCCCGCCCCTATCTTGTTGGACAAATCGGGGCAGAATTTGAACCGGGATTGCTCTCAGGGCAGCCCGGTGCGGACCGTCCTGACCCCGGCGCAACCGTCTGCGCCTGCTTTAATGTGGGTATCAATACGATCCGTAACGCGATTGCAGAAAAGGCTCTGGGATCTGTCGATGCGATTGGTGCGGCCTTGCAGGCCGGGACCAATTGTGGCTCTTGTAAGCCAGAGCTTCGACAGATCCTGGAGGATGGCGCACCGCGTCTTGCCGCTGAATGAGTCTATCAAAATTTGTGCATGCACTGGGACGGGGCCCTGCTCGGTCCCGCCATCTGACGAGAGACGAGGCCAAGGAGGCGCTCGGCCTGATCTTGCGCGGCGAAGCTGCGCCTGAGGCAACGGGCGCGCTGTTGATGCTTCTGCGGTATCGCGGCGAGAACGCCGATGAGATCGCGGGCTTTGTCGACGCCACACGCAACGTCGCTGCACCCTGGCCCGGACAACCCGCCGCGATTGATTGGCCAAGCTACGCCGCCGGGCGCAGCCGGGGCCTGCCTTGGTTTTTGCTGTCTGCCAAATTATTGGCTGGCGCGGGCTATCCGGTTTTGCTTCAGGGGTGGAACTCTGCGGCGCATCAATCAGACAACGCCTCGGTGCGTGGCGCCCTGCCCTTAATCGGGATCGAACATGCCGCGTCGATCAACGCCTGCGCCGCCGCGATGGAGCGCGATGGCATTGCCTATCTACCGCTTGAAGTGTTGTGCCCGGAAGCGCTGGCCGTTTTGCGGCTGCGCGACGTGTTTGGCCTGCGCTCGCCCATCAATACCGCGCTGCGATTGGTGAACCCGTCGGGGGCCAGAACCAGCGTTCAAGGTGTTTTTCATCCCCCTTATCGCGGTCTGCAAACGGATGCGTCTAAGTTGTTGGGTCAGCCCAATCAGATGGTCCTAAAGGGCGCCGGCGGTGAGTTTGAGCGTTTGCCCGCAAAGGACGTTTCGCTTTTGGGGCTGCGGGACGGGCAAGAATTCGAAGAAATCGCCCCGGCCATTATTCCCGAAGCGCGGGGCCGTTTGGCCGATGGTCCGGCCTCGGATCACCCCGGCGCATTGGCGACCCTTTGGAGCGGTGCGGAAGATGACGCCTTTGCCGAAACCATCGTCACCGGCACCGCTGCTGCGGCCCTTTTTGCAGCGGGCGTTGCGCCGAATGTCGCCAAATCCGAGACCTTGGCCGCAGAGATGTGGGCCGGCCGGAATAAGACAATTGAGAAAGCCTAAGCCATGAAAACCTTTCCGATGTTCTTGCAAATGGCAGGCCGCGAAGTGGTTATCGCGGGCGGCGGCGAGCAAGCGGCACAAAAGGCACGCTTGGTTTTGAAAACCGACGCCAAGCTGCGCCTATTGGCGCCAGAACTGGACCCCGAACTGGCGGATCTGGTTGCGTCTGGCCGCGCCACCCAAGATAGCGCGCGCGTCACACCGGAGAGTTTTGAAGCGGCGGGGCTGGTTTTTGTCGCCTCAGGCTGCCCCGCATTGGACCGCTGCCTGCATGCGCTTGCCAAATCGGCGGGCGCCTTGGTGAATGTCGTGGATCAGCCGCATCTTTGCGATGCCGTGACGCCGTCGATCGTGGACCGCGACCCGGTTGTGATTGCCATCGGCACCGAAGGAACGGCGCCGGTTTTGGGCCGTCAGATCAAATCGAAGATCGAACAAATCCTAGAGCCCAACCTTGGCGGTTTATCCGCCCTTGCCGGGCGCATGCGCGGCGCGGTTGCTGCCAATGTTGCCTTGAAAGATCGGCGCAGCTTTTGGGATTGGATTTTTTCGGGGCCAGTGCGCCGCGCCCATGCGCGCGGGGCCGAGCGCGAAGCGGCAAAGCTATTGAAAGAGGCGGTCGCCAAAGGCGGCGCGCCGAACAATGGCAGTCAAGGACGGCTAACCCAAATTATATTGGGATCGGCAGATGTTGATCTTTTGCCCTTGCGCGCCATGCGCCACTTGCAAGAGGCAGATATGATTTTTGTCGAGGTAGGCAGCCCCGCCGAAGCGCTGGAACTGGCGCGCCGCGACGCTGGACGCCGCAGCTTTGCGCAAGGCGCAGCCCCGATAGACAGAATTCTTGCTGCCGTTTCAGATGGCGAGAATGTTGTTTGCCTGTCCAAAGATGCAATTGGCGGGCTGACCCCGCCAGAAGGTGCCGAGAGCGAAACCCTCGGCCCGGCGATTTAGGTCTCTTTGGGGATAATCGCGCCTTTGACCTGAATGACTTTGGCCGCCATATCATGACCGCCGCGCAAAGCCTCGGCCGTTGAGCCGCCTTTTAGCAATGCCGCCAAGTAGCCCGCATTAAAGCTGTCGCCTGCCGCGGTTGTGTCGATAATTTTGGTCACGGCGGGATAACTGGCCCCTGTCACGTCGCCAGACAAATCAACCGGTCCTTCGGCGCCGCGCTTCAACGCGCCGAACTGAACGCCAAAATCGCGCAGACGCGCAAGCACTTCTGCCTCGTTTTTGTCGCCAAACAGCGCCATCTCGTCATCGACAGATGGCAGGGCAATGTCGGCCTCGGACCACATCCGCATATTCACATCGCGCGCGGTTTCAACGTCTTCCCAAAGGCGCGGGCGGTAATTGCTGTCATAAACAAAGATACCGCCAGCCGCACGATAAGAGGGCAGCCATGCGATAATCTTTTCGCGGGTTCCGGGCGGCAGGATGGCCATGGAGATGCCAGAAATCTGAAGCATCGAGACATCCATCAGTTTTTCCAGCGTCACCTCGGCAGGTTCTGCAAACAGGGTCCGGGCGGCCGCAGTTTCGCGCCAGTAGAAAAAGCTGCGCTCGCCCTCATCATCGGTTTCAATCGCGTAAAGGCCGGGCATTTTATCTGCGCGACGTTCCACAAAGCTGCCATCGATATTGTGACCACGCATTTGGTCAAGAATTCGGTCGCTATAAGGATCAGTGCCAAGCGCCGTGACATAGGCGACCTTGGGCCCTACCCCGTCCAGCAATCGCGCCAAATATACCGCCGAGTTATACGTGTCGCCCGCAACGCCAACCTTGACCAGATCGTCGCCCGCATTTGACAGCTCGATCATCACCTCACCCAAGCAAGCCACCGTCGTTTGAGGCTGCTTCAGTTTTTCTACAAGATCCTGACCCATCGTCATGCTGCGCTTTCCTGTTCAAAAGTGTTGTGGACCTGATCCCAGGCCTCGTTCAGATGACCGCGCAGGGCGGTTTCTGCGGTATCGGCATCGCGCATCAAAATCGCTTCGAAAAGCGCTTCATGTGCCGCGAAATTCTGAGCATTCCGCTCGGTGCTGGCGGGCATTTGCGACCAATGCGGCGAAAGCCATGTGGTAAAGGCGCCATGGGCTGCCAAGAGAACTGGATTTCCGGACACATCAAAGAGGCATTTGTGGAAGGCGATATCTGTTTGAAAAAACAGATCATCATCGTCAATTGCAGCACCGTTTCGATCTAAAGCGGCTTTCATGGCGGTCAGATCGTCTTTGCTGGCCGACAAAGCCGCAGAGCGTGCAAGCCCGGCCTCTAGCAAAATGCGTGTCTCAAAGAGGTTCTTAACGCCACCCTGCTGACCCAGCAGATGGGTCACGATCGTTCCAATGGAATCAAACGCAGTGTCAAATCCGGGCATACGTACTACCGGACGATGGCGCGGGCGTGCTTCGATCATACCGCGTTGAGACAAGATCCGGATCGCTTCCCGTACAACAGTACGGCTCACCGAATATTCTGACATAAGATCGCGTTCGGCTGGCAAAGCCGCACCATCGGTCAAGATCCCTGACAGGATCTGACCCTCGATGGTTTCAACTATAATATCTGCCGCTCGCCCCGAGCTATGAGACCCAGTCACGTCCATTCCCTTTCCTACCCGCACATTTCCATCCCTGAATTAAACCAAATCGGCCCAAATCGAGACTTTTGCGAATCTCCATGTCATTTGGTAGGACCAAAATGGCACCTTGTCGAGATATTTCTGCCATCACACGACATTACAACCCTTTCATCGGACGAAATAGGGTTCGCCTTGACAGACCAAATGCGAATGTTCATCAGGTGTCGCAGCGGAAGGTAGAAATGAGTTGCCGCATTTGCATTGCATAGTCAGAATTACCCAGACCAACGAAGACCAATAGTAAGACGAAATTAGCGTGATCGAGCGAGCCAAGACCAAACTTGTGATTTTTGACTGCGACGGTGTGCTGGCCGATAGCGAAGTCATTTCCGCACGTGTACTGATTCAAAAATTGACCGTGTATGGGCTTGAGCTGACCGAAGATTATGTGTTCCGCAATTACGTTGGGCAAAGTTTTCCCAAAGTCGCGGAAAAAATTCGAGCGACACATAAGCTAGATCTTGCAGATGATTTCGAAGCTTCTTATCGGGAAAATTTGCTGCGCCGCTTTGGCCAAGAGCTTTCGAGGACTGCAGGTGTTGCAGATGTCTTGAGGCAGCTCGCCATTCCAGCCTGCGTCGCCACCAGTTCAAGCCCGCCCCGCGTCGCACGCACACTTGATCTTCTTAAACTCAATTCCTTCTTTGAAAACAGCGTCTTCACAGCTTCTGAAGTCGAAAACGGCAAACCTGCCCCAGATTTATTTTTACATGTGGCCAAAACAAAGGGCATCGCTGCGGAAAATTGCCTTGTGATTGAGGATTCCATGGCTGGTATTCTGGCGGCCCAGGCGGCTGGAATGCCGGTCTGGCGTTACGTCGGCGCATCGCACATGCGCGGGTTCACTCATAGGGAAATTGGTACTCCGCTTGGGATACCAGTCTTTGACAAATGGGATGAATTCTATCAAATGGCGCCACAGTTGATGCGAGAAAGGGCGCAAAATGGCCAGGCCAGCTGATGACAATTCACGTCTTGATGACGCAGCACGAGCAGGCTGGCTCTATTATGTTGCGGGCAACACCCAAGACGAAATTGCGCGAAAACTGGGCGTGTCACGCCAATCTGCGCAGCGGCTTGTCTCACTGGCAGTCTCTGAAAAGCTGATTAAATTTCGGCTGGACCACCCCATTTCCAGCTGTATGTACCTTGCCAATCTTCTGACCCAAAAATACGGGCTTAAACTGTGCGAAGTTGTGCCCGCCGACCCGACCGCCCCAGATCTCTTGGCCGGTGTCGCCACAGCAGCAGCTGAAGTGGTTGAAAGGGTCTTGAAGACCCGAGACCCAAAAGTCATTGCGCTAGGAACCGGCCGGGCGCTACGCGCGACGGTTGCAGAAGTCCCTCGTATGCGCTGCCCGCAACACCGGTTGGTGTCGCGACTGGGCAACATGATGTCAGATGGCTCGGCCACGCCCTATAATGCCACCATTGCCTTGGCCGAACGCGTGGGCGCGAAGCATTATCCCTTTCCACTTCCGGTTGTTGCAAAAGATGCCGAAGAGCTGATGATCCTGCAAAATCAGGAGTCTGTTCGTAGCACTTTGAACCTTTGTGAAAACGCCGATTTGACCGTGGTGGGCGTGGGCCAAATGGACCCAAGCGCGCCCCTGGCCGTCGACGGATTTATGTCCGAAGACGAACGCAATGAATTGGCTCGCGCGGGCGCCGTGGGCGAGATTACCAGCTGGGTTTACGACGCAAATGGCCGTTTGATCGAAAGCGCATATAGTCGCCGGGTGAACTCGGCCCCATTGAAAAAACCCAAAGACAACATGGTGATGGCTGTGGCGTCCGGACTTCCTAAAGTTCCCGCAATTCGGGCCGCGCTGAAAGGTGGTTTGATCAACGGTTTGATCACGACCGAAACAACGGCCGAGAGCCTTTTAATCGGATAGACCATTAAAATTGTTAGTAAATACACGTCTGAAAAATCACGGTATTTTCTGAAAAGTCGTTGACGAACATAGTCGCGCGTTCAGACAATTGCAGGCCGGCGACGCAACACATCCGGCCCCGCAGGCTTTCGCATCTAGGTTAAGACAACGGGTTAATTCCGATGCTTCGCGTTACCTGACACACGCAATTAGCTGCGTATTGGGGCCTAACAGGTATAGTTTAGCCCCAAGCGCCCTCCATCCGCAAAGATGGTCTCGCCTGTGATATAACTGGCCTTTTCGGATGATAGAAAGGCGACGATTTCCGCGATCTCTTCTGGCTGACCTACCCGGCCCATCGGCGTGCGCGACATAGCCCGTGCAAGGGCCGCTGGATTGGCGTTCACGCCAGCAAGCATATCTGTGTCAATTGACCCGGGCCCGACCGCATTTACGCGAATTCCATGCGGGGCCAAGGCCAAAGCCGTCGCTTTGGTAAGTTGCTGAACTCCACCCTTTGACGCGCAATAGGCGGGGATCTCTGGGATCGCAACAACAGCATTAATTGACGACATGTTGACGATTGACCCTTTGATACCCTCTTTAACCATCGCCTGTGCAGCCCGTTGAGAGGCTACAAATACGCCGGTCAAATTCACATCCAAAACGCGTTGGAAATCCTCGAAGGCGTAGCTGAGGAAATCACCCGCCTCAGCGATCCCTGCATTGTTCACCAACGCGCTGACTGGTCCCATTTCGGCTTCGACCCGGTCAAAGACAGAGTTGATGTCAGAGGCCGCACCAACATCGCAATAAAGCCCGACAGCGCCCTGCCCGATCTCTGAGGCTGCACTTTTGACAGCATCTTTATCGATGTCGGCCAAAACCGGACGAAACCCATCTGCGGCCAGCGCCTTGGCCGACGCCAACCCAATTCCACGTGCCCCGCCCGTGATTAGAGCTATTTTTGGATCGGACATGGCCCACCTCATCATTCGAAAATTGTTCCGGGCAATTTGAGCGATTGACCCAAGAATGGCCAATGGAAAATTGGCCATTAACTCCCGAAGATCGGGATTTAGTATTCGTTTTAGATAAATCACGGGCGTTTTAAGGCTGGCGTAGTCCAATTCCCCTTTGGCCCTTTACGCGCCCCTAACCACCTGAGTTTATTTTCTTCCTCACACCCGGATACGGCACGTCGCACCGGTTTGATTGGGAGAGGTCCTTGGCCAGTGATGCAAATCTTTTAAAACACCTTGAAGGCGGCGGCGTCTTGACCTCGCCGGATAATATGCCCGCCCGTTACCGCGCAGAATTGATGCGGATGCTGGTTAGTTTCGTCGACAGCGAATTAGCAGCGGCGGCAGGGTTTGCCGAGATAATTAATGAAGGGCCCGGCATCAAAGAACGCATTGCTGCGGCGCGGATCGTTATGGAAAAAACGGTCCATGCTGATCGCGTGCTGGCGCTGATGTCAGACTTCGAAGTCAGCTTTAAGCGCTACGCGACCTATCAAAAGTGGTCTGACCGGTTAGACAGAAGCGCGCCGGTTGGCGCTGTTCGCGTTCAAAATGACATGCGGCTTGCCGTGTTCAATTATCCCGTGGACGGCTGGACAGATGCCGTAACGATGAATTTGCTTCTTGGTGTCGCCGTTGGCGTACAACTGGCGGAATACGCGACAATTTCTTACCAGCCATTTGCCTTGGCAATCCGCGAAATTGGCCCGCGAGAGGCGCATCACGCACATCTTGCAGTGGAAGGCGTCCAAAAGCTTCTGAATGAAGGCAACGAAGAGGACGTGGCGCGCAGCATCGCGTATTGGTCGCCGCGTGTGCGATCTAGCTTTGGCGCGGATGATTCCGGCCGGTTTGATATGCTGAAATCATTTGGTCTGCGCACCCTCAGCAATGCCGAGTTGCGCGCGCGTTACTTGGCCGAAACCGAGACTGTCCTAGACAATCTCGGATTAAAGGCTCCGGCCGGATAGAGCCGTTAGGCTTTATGCAGAATAAAGTCGAAATCAACGTGGCTGAAATCATCAGCCAGTTTGTCTTTCGCGACAATATCATCGGCCAGATCTGCTTTGTTGTGACCCTTTTCATAGACCATCACCAGATCTTCCCGCACGCCAAAGACGGCGTCCGTATCTAAATAGGGATCGTCACTTGGGAAAACTTCAGTCACCAAACTGCGCAATCCGTCGGCTGTGACAATGAAGTGCAGATGCGATGGACGCCACGCATCGCGGCCCGTTCCGTCGAGCATCTCGCCGACGGGGCCGTCTGTTGGCACCATATAGGGCGCGGGGCGGACCGTAGTCAGGGCGTAACGGCCGTTCGCTCCGGTCTTCATTGATGCACGCAGATTATATTCACCCTGCGCCTCATCCTGGTTGGAATAAAGCCCGTTATCGGCAGTTTGCCAGATTTCGATCACGGCGCCCTCAACGGGGTTGCCGTCGGTATCGAGCACCCTGCCCTCGACCACAACTTGTTCGCCCTCATTATCGCCGATCATGTCGCCGCCCACGGGGATCTCTGGCGCGCCAAGGATGTGGAATGGGCCCAGAACAGACGAAGAGGTGCACCCTTCAGGCGAATTGATCATATCAACCAAAGAACTGACGCCAAGCACATCCGAGATCAGAACAAACTCATTGCGTTCATGATCCGTGATTTCGCCACTGGCCGTCAGAACCTCCAATCCTTTGCGCCATTCCTCATGGGTCAGCCCAACGTCTTTGATGAAGCCATGCAAATGGTTAACCAAAGACGTGAGGATCTCACGTAGACGCGGATCTGTATCTGCCCCCGCATAGCTCAGGAAGGTTTCAGTCAGATTTTCGGGTGTCACATTGCGCATGGCAGCTTCGCCTTTTTATGGGATGAGCGCGGTCGACAAGACCGGGAAGTTAATCAGGATGATCAGGACGCCAAGCATCACAACCGCGAATGGCAGCGCGCCCATGAACACGTCCTTAAGAGTGATACGGGGATCATTGATCGTCGCTTTGATCACGAAACACGAGATCCCAAGCGGCGGGGTCAAAAGACCGATTTCAGCGCCGATCACGACGATGATGCCGAACCAGATCAGGCTTAGGCCCATCGGCTCAACAATTGGCAGGAACAGTGGCACAACGATCAAGATGATCGAGGCCGTATCCAGAAGCGTCCCCAGAAAGAGCATCAGGATAACGATCAGGAACATGATCTCGGCGAAACCGAATTGATAAGTTTCAAGGAAATTGGCCAGCTCATTTGGAACGCCAGCAATCCCAAGCATCCGGCTATAGATCGACGCCGCCGTAATCAGGAACAAGATGGACGCCGTGATGTGGCCCGTTTCAAGTAGGGCCGTCCAGAAGCCATGAAGGGTCATCTTTTTGCGCACGAACGCCACGATCAGACCAATGGCTGCACCTGCTGCGCCCGCCTCAACCGGGGTCAGCCAGCCGGTATAGATACCGCCCAAAACCGTGACAACAATGATGATCAATGGCGTGGTCAGTTTGATGATTTCGCCGAAGCTAAGAACGCTTTGCTGGTCCACTTGACCGGCTTCCCGTCCCAGAAAATCCGGGGTCAGGCGGGCCATGACCATGATTGCAAGAATATAGGCAACGGCCAGCATGATGCCGGGAATGATCCCTGCAAGGAACATGTGACCAACGGATTGTTCTGCCACGATGGAATAGATGATCAGCATCGCGCTTGGCGGGATAATCATGCCCAGAACGGATGATCCCGCCACAACGCCAACGGCAAACCGCGGCTTGTAGTTCAGGTCTAACATCTCTGGCACGGCAACCTTCGTGAACACCGAAGCAGAGGCGATCGAGCTGCCTGTCACGGCTGCAAAAACGGCGTTGGCCCCCACTGTGGCCATGCCGACCCCGCCCATGATTTTGCGGAACATCGAGTTCATGACCTTGTAGACGTCCTGCCCGAGCCCCGCTCGGGAGACCACAAGTCCCATGAAAGTAAAGAGCGGCACAGTCGCAAAGGAATATTCCCGAACGCTATCGCCCACTGCGATTTTCAAAAGGTTGATCGGCAGTTGAATATTGTCGCGCATGATCCAGATGGCCATGAAGGACACAACGCCAAGCGCAATTGGGATATAGACGCCCATATAGATCAGTACGACGATAGCGACGACTGATCCCAATCCGAGTTCAAAGGGTGTCATGCACCAGACCTTTCGAGATGGAGGTGTTCAGGGCGCCGTTTGCCTGCGATGGCTTTCGCGGCAAAAACGAGGGCCGAAAGTGCGGCAGAGAAGCAAATGACCAGATTGAGCGGCCAATAGGGCGCCGTGAAAATGCCCGGCGTGCCAAAGAAATTCTGGTGTTCCCAGCTGCGCAGAAACTCAGGGATCATCGCGTAGAGGATGACCAGCATGAAAACCGCCGACATTCCGTCGATCAAACGTGCGATCACCCGTGCAATGCCCGGTTTCTTGCCCGCGATTACCGCCAAAAACCCGTCAGAGCGGGTCAGCCTGTTGGTGCGGACAACATCGGGCAATTGAAGGAAAACGATAAAGGTCATGCTGAACTGCACCATTTCATACGTCCCCTGAAAGGGCGCGTTGAACAGGTTTCGCGACACGACGTCGGAATTTACCAGCACGACAAGCGCAAGAACAGTCAATGTTCCAAGCGCATTTGAAACTTTTGCCAATTGAGACAATGGCCGCGCGGCGATATTCGCCGCGCGAGCCAGACCGTTCACCGGTTCCGTCTCAGAAAAAGGATCCCGGTCTGCCATAGTTTATGCTTCCGCCCAATTGCGGGCCGGTGTCTCACCGCCAGCGATCAGTTTGCCGATATAGGCTTCCAGCATTGCAGTGCCGTTCTTACCAGCTGCATCCAGCTCGGCTGCCCATTCCTGAGCGATATTTGGCATTGCGTTGGCCCAAGCTGAACGCGCTTCTGGATCGAGATCCACAATCGTACCGCCAGCGGCGACGTAAGCTTCTTCACTTGCGGCAGCGCGTTCCATGGCAACTTCTGCCAGACGATCACGATAGAGGATACCAACCTCACGCAGAACGCCCTGCACGGCCGGATCCAAAGTGGCCCAGAAATCAGCGTTCACTGTCAGGGTTTTGGAGTTAACCGCACCCAAGTCAGCGCGCAGCATGTAAGGCGCAACTTCAGCAATCGCGAAGGTATTGGCCGCTTCTGGCCACAGCATCGCAGCATCCACAACGCCAGTTTGCAGCATGTTATAGAAGTCGGTCAGACCGCCGCGAACACCCGCAGCGCCATCAAGGCCTTCAAGGTAGCGCAGGTTATAGCCAGCACCAGCTACACGCAGGTTGGCCATATCATCCAAACCGTTGATCGGGTTTGTACCAAACATTTGATAGCTGTTCAGAACAACGCCAGTCGCCAGGTAAACTTGGTTCTCAGCGACGAATTCGTCATTCATATCAGGGAATTCGGTCGCAAGCTCATCCACTGAACGGGCTACAAGGCGCGCATCCGCTGAGATAAAGGGCGTCACAGCCGATATCGCTTGGCTGGGCAGCAGTGACGAGTGGAAAATCGTGGTCACAACGCCGATATCGCCAAGGCCAAGACGCATGCCTTCCAGAACACCACGTGGGCGAACAATCGAGCCACCGTAGGATTCCTGGAAATCCATTTCTTCCAAGCCCATTTCGACCAAGCGACGGTTCACCTCAGGCAAGTAGAAATTCGACAGTTCCTGTACCCACATTGACCGATCTGGATAGCCGTCGATCACGGTGACCCGCTGGCCTTGCGCCATTGCGGGCATGCCCATCATGGCGGCGCCAGCCGCGGCTGCACCGGTGCCAAGTAGGCTGCGGCGATTCATTTTGAAGTCCATAGTCGTCTCCTCCCAACATTTGCTTCATCGCAAGTGACGCGCGTTGCGCCATTCTATGTACCCGCCTCCTCGCGGGGTCTTCTTTTATCAAAGAATGCTGCACGCCTCCTCAAACGGCAGCCGTGGCAATTTTCCGAACAAGGCCGTTTCATCGGCATATCCAATATTCAGTAAGAAATTGGACCGCATCGACGTTCCTGCAAAGAATTCCTCATCTACCACAGAATTATTGAACCCCGAGATAGGCCCGCAGTCCAGTCCCATCGCGCGGGCGGCAATCATCATATAAGCGCCCTGCAACGTCGCATTGCGCGCTGCTGTTTGTGAAATATGGTCGGTCTTGCCGCGAAAATGGGGTTTGCGGTCGTCATGTGGGAACAAGAAGTCGAGCTTCTCCCAAAACTCCAGATCATCGGCAATGATCACTGTGACGGGGGCGCCCAGCACTTTGTCGATGTTTTTATCCTTCAGGGCCGGAACCAAACGTCGTTTGGCCTCGGGCGAATGGACAAAAATGAAACGCGCCGGAGAGCAGTTCATACTGGTCGCACCCTGACGGGTGATATCGTAAAGCTCTCGCAGCTGCGCTTCTGTCACCGGGCGATCCTGCCACGCATAATGCGACCGTGCCTTGGTGAGGATCAGGCCCATCTCGTCGTCGGACAGGCGGGAAACGCGCGTGCGCAGCTCCTTGATTTCCTCTTGGGCAACTTGGCGTGGATCAACAGTCATCTGGGTGTCATCCATCTTATTCTGCAGCGGCCTGCAGGGCAGCATCTTCCGAGACCAGCGGGCTTTGGCAAATGCCGATGCCTTCAATCTCGACCTCAACCGTATCGCCGGGCTTCATCCAAAGCTGCGGACGGCGTGCATGGCCCACACCGGGAGGCGTGCCAAATGCAATCAGGTCGCCGGCTTCCAGCGTCATAATCTCCGACAAGATTGCGACCGTCTTTTCGACCGGAAAGATCATGTCAGAGGTGTTGCTGTTCTGAACGGTTTCGCCATTCAGGCGCGTCATGATTTTCAGATCGCGCGCGCCGGTGGGCACCTCATCTTGCGTGACCACGACAGGGCCAATCGCGCCGGTTTGGTCAAAGTTCTTACCAGCAGTCCACTGATGCGTCTTGCGCTGGTATTCGCGCACGGACCCATCGTTGAAAGCTGTATAGCCAAAGACGTGGTCAAGTGCATTATCTTCTGAGATATGCCGACCGCCTTTGCCAATCACGACCATCAATTCCGCTTCGTAATCGAACGTAATCGACGCATTCGGAATAACCATTGGTGCATTCGCGGCCATGACCGAGCTGTTCACGCGGAGGAACATCGCCGGATAGTCAGGAATATCATAGCCGCCCTCTTTGGCGTGCTCGGCATAGTTCAGACCAAGACAGATAATCTTGCCCGGTTTTGCCAAAGGCATTGCAAGAGTAAGATCCGCGTAAGGCACCTGCTTGCCTTTGCCGACAAGCGCGCGCAGCGCAGCTGGATCAGCATTCCATGCCTCAATAACACCTGCCAAATCGGATCCAAGATCGGGATTGGCCGAGGTCAGATCAACTGCCGTATCCCCTTGAACGGCAAATACATGGGGCTCAGACATCCCCGGGATTGTTCCCACAGCAAATTTCATGACGACTCCTTCGTTTGATCCAGAGAAACCACAGATAAAAACGAGTTGTCAACATAAAATCGATTTTTTATAACAGAAGCGACGATAAGCGAAATTCTAGAGAATCAAGCGAAAGGCATCCGATGGCAACGCGGAATAAAGCACTGGGCGGGCTCTTTGGAAACTTGCTCAACCGAGCTCCAGTCAAACTTGGCTGGCTATCGGCCCAAGAAGTTGATGCAAGCCTTCCCGAACTTTCTGCCTCTCTTCTGGGGGCCAAAGGCGAAGTGTCGGGAATCGCATTGGCCACACGGATTCTTGACAAGTATGAGTTCGCCAGCCCTGAAGATCGACTTAATTATTTCAGGTTTCTGCGCGATGACCTTGAAATAGACCTCAGCGCGTTGCGTGATGTCGTGGAAGAGGCTGGCGACAGCCCTGATCTGGCCCAACTTCAATCCATCCAAAAGTTGTCCGAGCCACCCCGGCAGGAACTTTTGCGCCGTCTGAATGCCTCGCCCGGTGGCACCGAGCGGCTTGTTCAAATGCGGACCGATCTGTTGAAGGCCATTCAAGAAGAGCCGGATCTTAAAGCCATCGATGTCGACTTCCGCCATCTTCTAAAAAGCTGGTTCAATCGCGGCTTTCTGGTCATGACGCCTATTGATTGGAATAGCCCCGCAGAGCTTTTGGAAAAAATCATCGCCTACGAGGCGGTTCATGCGATTGATAGCTGGGAAGATCTGCGCCGCAGACTGGCCCCGGAAGATCGCAGGTGTTTTGCGTTTTTTCACCCCGCCATGCCAAGTGAGCCTTTGATTTTCGTGGAAGTTGCCCTGACCAAAGGCATCGCCACCTCGATCCAGGATATTCTGAGCGAAGACCGCACAATCCTTGAGACCGAGCAGACCGACACGGCGATGTTCTATTCGATCTCGAACTGCCAATCCGGTCTTGCCGGGATCTCATTTGGGGCGTTTTTGATCAAGCAAGTCGCCGCAGATTTGGCCCAAGAGCTGGGCAACCTAAAGACATATTGCACGCTTTCGCCTGTGCCCGGTTTCATCAAATGGCTCGACAATGTTGCACCGGAATTGGCGGCGCGCGGACGCGAGGACGTTCAGGAAGACGACCGAAGCGCATTTATGGCCTATGCCGTTGAGTATCTGACCAATGCAAAGACCAGCCGAAACCGCCCCGTTGACCCGGTCGCCAAGTTCCACATCGGAAATGGCGCCGCGCTGCATGGGATCAACTGGCAGGCAGATACAAGCGATGCAGCCAAGGGGCGCAGCGCTGGAATCATGGTAAATTACCTCTATGATCTCGCAAAAGTGGAGGCCCGGCACGAAGCCTTTGCCGCAACGGGCAAGATCGACGCCTCGTCGGCCGTCCTGAACCACCTTCGCGACCTTCCCACATCATCACCCACACTGGCCGAGACCTCATGACCAATAAAAACACCACCCCAAACGCCATGTTCGACGCCCTATTGGCGGGAAAATCCACAAGTACGGCCGTGTTCATGAAGCTGCCTGACGGCACCGAGATCACCTATGCTGACACCGTTGCGCGCGCAGGGCAGATGGCGTCTGTTCTGGCAGATGAAGGCGTAACACCCGGCGATCGCATATTGGTTCAGGCTCAAAAATCGCCGGATATGCTGATGCTCTATCTGGCATCGATTATCGCAGGGTCGGTTTTTGTGCCGCTCAACACCGGGTACACGGCGGCCGAGCTGGCCTATTTCATGGAAGACGCCGATCCGGCGCTGATGATTTGCGATGCTGGAAATGTCGCCGCATTGGAAGAGATCGCAGCGCCTTTGGGCGTTAAGGTTGCCGCGCTGAATGGAACAGATGGCAGCTTGGCAAATGCCAGCACCAGTGCCGCCCAAGCGGCCCCTGCCCCGCGCGGCATCGATGATCTGGCGGCAATTCTCTATACTTCCGGCACGACCGGCCGCTCAAAAGGCGCGATGCTGACCCATGGCAACCTTCTGTCCAACGCAGAATCCTTGGCCGAGGATTGGCGCTTTACCAGCGACGACGTGTTGCTGCATGCCCTGCCCATCTTTCACACGCACGGGCTTTTTGTGGCAACCAACGTCACCTTGGCGGCAGGCAGCAAGATGATCTTCATGCCTAAGTTGGATCTGGACGAGTTGATCCGCTTCATGCCTGAGGCCACCTGCCTGATGGGCGTTCCAACATTCTACACGCGTATTCTTTCAGATGAGCGCATCACCAAAGAGATGGTCGCCCATATGCGCGTCTTTATTTCTGGGTCTGCGCCGCTTTTGGAAGAAACGCATAAAGGTTTCACCGCCCGATTTGGTCACAACATCGTCGAACGCTACGGTATGACCGAAACTAATATGATCGCCTCAAATCCCTATGACGGCGCGCGCAAACCCGGAACAGTTGGCTTTGCCCTGCCGGGTGTTGAATTGCGCCTTAGCGGCGATGAGGCTGTGGGCGGGATCGAACTCAAAGGGCCGAATGTAACTCCCGGCTATTGGCGCAACCAAGAAAAGACGGATGAAAGCTTTACCGAAGATGGGTTCTTCATCACCGGCGATCTCGGCTCTTTTGATGATGACGGGTATCTGTGCATCGTTGGCCGTCAAAAAGATCTGGTGATCTCGGGCGGCTATAATGTCTATCCCAAAGAGGTCGAGCTTGAGATCGACATGATCCCCGGTGTTGTTGAAAGCGCCGTCTTTGGCGTGGCCCATCCGGACCTTGGCGAAGGCGTCACAGCGGCAATTGTGGTGGAGCCAGGCAACGCCCCCGATACAAGCGATGTCAAAGCCGCGCTGGCGGATAAGTTGGCGAAATTCAAGCAGCCCAAAGCCGTCATTACGGTCGACGAACTGCCGCGCAACACGATGGGCAAGGTTCAGAAAAACCTGCTGCGCGATGAATATGCCGAGATCTACACCAAGGGCTGATCTTAGCCCATTGGCGCAAAGGGAGGAGACCCAAAGCGATGAGTTGGAAAGATTATCAAGAGGTCGCGCGCGGGCGTGGCAATATGGCGGCCGAATTTTTTGTGGTCGAAAGCATGCCGGTCGAAGGCCAAGATCCAAAGGCGCATCTGGCTGAACATCTGGCCTATCAGGGCGAACGGGAAAAGGACGGATCGCTCTTTCTTGCTGGGCCTTTGTCAGACGAAGCAGGTGAGAATATGACCGGTGGCGGCATGATCATCTACCGCGCCGAAAACATCGCCGCTGCGCGTGCGCTGGCAGATGGCGACCCAATGCATCAAGCCGGTGCGCGGAGCTATACGATCCGCGCTTGGTTGGTCAATGAAGGGTCGGTTCAGGTCACAATCGGCCTGTCACAGAGCACCGCAACCAAACTGACATAGCAATCCCATTCCACTCACGGGAGGGAGAGCCCCGCGACACGTATTTGTGTCCGGGGCTTTCTTTTGGCGGTCAGCGCGCCTTACATTTCCCGAAGTTTTTTCGACAGGAACTCGCCAGTATGGCGGTAGTGATTGGTCAATGCCGTCACCGCACGTTCTTCGTCACGCTCCAGCGTCGCTTGGGCAATCTCTTTATGTTCCTGCTCGACCTTGCGCATCGGATAGGCCGCCAGTTTGGCGATATTCCGATAGCGGACATTCATGTCATAAAGCTGCGAGCAAAAATGCAGCAAATATTTCGACTTACAGGCCGAAAGCAAAACCATATGAAATTCGCGGTGGACGGTTTCCCAATCGCGGGTGCCGTTATCTTCACCGGCATCGCGGGGCGTAATGGATAAGCGGTATTCGCTCAGAACAATCTGCTCTTGCCAATCAGCACCGCCATTGCGGATCGCGTCCCGCAAGGCCATCTCTTCGATCCAACAGCGCGTGTTCAACAGCTCGGAAAAATCGTCAGCGCTAACACCGGCGGCGCGAAAACCCCGTTGATCCGCGCGTTCAATCATATGCTCGGCGGATAAAAGGCTAAGCGCCTCGCGGATCGGGCTGGCGCCAATCTTTAGCTCATTCTTTAGTCGGTCGATCTGGATCTTTTCATCAGGATTAATCTGCCCCGACACAACCATGTCGCGAATGCGCCAATAAGCGCGGGTGGTAAGTGAACCGCCTTCAGGCATCTGATCCTCCTGATTGGTTAGCAGGGCTATGCCCTGATCCTGTCTTCTGTCGTTTATTCGGGCCGAACTCGACCCGAATTCTCCTTGTTCTATAGTAGTGCCTGCGCGTCGAAAATGCGCGCAGGGTTTTTTTTCGCGGCGTGACGTATTTAACGCTTGGGAATACCCAAGCGATCATCGCCTGCCGCATCGCGCGTCGTTACACCATCGACCAGCACGAACATGATCGTACAAGGCTCGGTCCCGCGATTGGCCCACGCATGATTGGTGCCGCGCTGCACAACGATATCGCCGGCCTTTAGCAACACGTCTTCCTTTTCTTCATCCATCACCATCCAGATTTCGCCGCACAAGACCACAGCATAATCGACGCTGTTTGTGCGGTGCATCCAAGGGTGCCGCCCGCCCTGCACGATATTAGCCCCGGCGCCCATTTCCGCAAAGGCCGCCGCGCCATCTTCGCTGGACAATTTGGCCATCACTTCAGGATCTTCGGGCATGAATTCAACGCACCGAAACACAGATCCATTGGCTGGCGGATGCAGGATAAAATCGCCTTTGCAGGTCTCGGTCGGCCCATCATATTCCGCTGGCGTGCCATCAGACAGCCAGAAATTGGTCAGGCGCACACCGGGCCTGTTGGGCCGCTCTAGGTATTGCGAGGCGATCTGGTCACTTTCGATAATAGCGACGCCGTTCTCATCATGGCCCGTTACAACACGCCGAAACTCTCGGTGCTTGGTCATCTTCAATCCTTATCAGTCAGCAGGGGAAGGCACGTTTTGGCGCCCATTCATAAAATAAAGTCCAGCAAAGAGCGCTAGGCCAATCGCGCCAGTGCTCCACCCTTGGAACAGCAGGCAAAGGCCCGCAGCAATCGCAACGGCCCTTAGCGGCGGCGATAGCGGCCCGGTCAGACAGCCCACCACCCCAACAGCGATGGCGAACGTGCCCAAGATACCTGTCGCGACGGCGGCCAGATTATCGACAAGACCCGCTTGCATCAAAAGACCGGGGCCAAAGCAGAAGGCAAAAGGCAGGACAAAGCTGGTTGTGGCATAGGCCGCTGCCGTCCAGCCGACCTTGTTGATATCGGCCTTAGCGATCCCAGCCGCCACGTAAGAGGCCAGCGCCACAGGCGGCGTAATCGTCGAGATGCAGCCGTAGTAGAAGACAAAGAAATGCGCTGTCAGAACTGGCACTTCCATCCGCACAAGCGCCGGTGCGACGACCGTTGCAAGGATCAGATAGGCCGCCGTTGTTGGCAATCCCATGCCAAGGATGATCGAGGTGATCATCGTGAAAAGCAGCGCAAGGAAAAGCGAGCCGTTTGAAGCCGCATCGATCAACAGCGCAATCTTTGAGCCAAGCCCAGTGACACCCAAGATGCCCGCAATGATCCCAGCCGCCGCGCAGGCCGCTGAAATTGTCACGACGCCCCGCGCCCCTTCTGAGATACCGCCAAACAGTTTTTCGAAAAAGTCGCGGTCCAATTTGCGGCGCCAGACAATGTCCAAACCCACAAGCGACACCATCGCCCAGAGCGAGGCTTTGAATGGTGAGTAACCAACCAGCATCAAGGTGATCAGCGTACCGAAAGCCGCTATAAACGGCATGCCGTCCCACAGGACACGCCACATTGGGCGGTCATCGGTCTTCATCTCAACCGTGTTAGGCTGGATACCGGTTTTTACGGCCGTCAGGTGGACAACAACAAAGGCCGAGCCAAAGAACAAGAGCGCAGGCAGGATCGCCGTGGCCATGACGGTCGTGTAGGGAACGCCCACAATCTCAGCCATGATAAAGGCAGCTGCACCCATAACCGGCGGCATCAACTGACCGCCGGTCGAGGCGACAGCCTCAATCGCGCCCGCTTGGTGCGGGGCATAACCTTCGCGCTTCATCACCGGGATCGTCACCGTGCCCGTGACAGCGACATTGCCTGCTGCCGAGCCAGAAACCATTCCGATCAGCGTCGAAAACAAAACGGCTGATTTGGCCGAAGCCGCGCGCAATCCGCGTGTCAGGCGCACGGAGATGTCAAAAAAGAAATCCCCAGCCCCAAAGCGCGACAGAAGCGCGCCGAAGATCGTGAAGACGATGATATAGGTCGCGGCAACGCCAATGGGGATGCCGTAGATCCCTTGCGTGTCGGTTGTCAGAACCAACACGATCCGGTTCAGGCTATAACCCCGTCCTTCCAGCACTCCGGGTAAATAGGGGCTGATGAAGGGATAGAGGAAAAAGATCAGAGTGATGCAGGCCAAAATGTTTCCGACGCCGCGCCGAGCAGCCTCGAACACCAAAAGCAGCAAGATTGCCCCGGCATAGAAATCTTCGGTTTGCGTGATCCCGCCACTAAAAGCGATGGGTTTCCAACGCGACAAAATCCATGCGCTGGCAGCCACCGTGGTCATGATCAAGAGAACGGTGATGACCGCATTAAGCCGCGTCCCGGCCAGTTTTTGCGAGGCAGGTTTGATCGCAAATAGCAGGCAGAACGCCAACATCATATGCGTCACCCGCATCGGCATGGTCGAGATCGAAACGACCCCCGAAACCACCATGAGGTGATACGCCCCAAGGCAGAAGCCCGCCACTATCAAAAGCGTTTCCCAACGCAACAAATCAGCCGGTCTAAAAGTCATATTTTGTCCTGCAAGGATCGCCGTCACTGAGACAGGCCCCACCCTTTCGGGGGCCTGTCTGATGATCGGGTAAAACGTGGATTACTGGTTGAAGTAGCGTGCTGCACCTTCATGCAGCGGAATCGCCAGATCCAGCGACATAGCCGGATCAATCTGGCGCGCATTTGCGTTTTCGGCGCGGAACTCTTCGAGATTATCAAAGATTGCCGCCGTGATCGCCTCAACTACATCCGCATCAGCCGAGTTTGGCACAACAAGCATGTTGTTCACGCCAATCACGGTGCCCGCGTCTCCGGTGCCATAAACATCGGCTGGAATCTCAACCGAGATATAGGCCGAGTTCGCCTCAAGCGCCTGATCCAGCATCCCGTCAGAGAAGCTGATAAAGCGCAAGTCAGCGCCAGCGGCGGCCTGCATCACAGCGCCCGCCGGGAAACCGGACAGAGCAAACGCCGCATCAACGGTGCCGTCCGTCAGCTGGCTAAAGCCGTCCGCATAGCCAACAAAGCTGGGCGTGATGTCTTCCAAGGTCATGTCATGCATGGGCAGAAGGAAGTTCATAAAGCCAAGCGTACCGCCACCAGCAGGGCCAACCGCCACGCGGCGGCCGCGAATATCTTCGATCGTCTGAATATCGGAATCTGCCAACACGATCATGTGCAGAACCGACGGATGCAATGCGCCAACGGCACTTATGTCGATCGGACCTGCAGCGCTATAGGGCCCACGGCCATTAACCGCCAGAACGGCAAGGTTGTTATTGGTAATCGCGATTTCAACTTCGCCCGAGTTGATCAGGTTTGGGTTCTGCACCGAACCGCCAGTGACAACCGGCACCATCGAGATGTCGTTGCCAGCATGCGCGTTAACCAAATTGGAAATGCTTTGCCCCATTGGATAGAACGCGCCGCCAAGGCTGGCCGTGCCGATCCGCAACTCTTCCGCCGATACAGCGCTGGCGCCAAGGCCGATCACCGCAGTTGCCGTCAGGGTCTTCAAAAATTTGAACATCGTGTCCTCCCTCTCAGTTCGAGAGAAAGATTAGCGACAGAATCACTTCATTGCAAAATAAATCGATTTTATATTTCGAAATATATATTCAGGCGCATATTGCTATAAAAACTATTGTGAGGACGCTGTAACAGGCCAAGGCATAATGGCTGTTCCAAACCCACGTTAGTTTGGTTGGGGGAATGCCGCAGGTGCCAGAAATCAAAAGAGTTGCAGTCGCGTTGGGCGATGCCGTCATGCTCAGCGCCCATCCCGCCGATAGTGCATAGACGATTTGTGTTTGGCTTGCTGGAAGCGATGGCAAGACAGTTAAAACCTCGCCCAGAAACACGATGACCAATATCGGGCTAAGGGCCACCTGCCCGCTTAGCGTAATGACAACAGGCAAGGCCGCAAGGAACAGCCAACAAGGCATAGCCGCGATGTTCAGGGTTTCCGCGATGGCCTCAACCGGAAGGATTTTTCCAGCCACGCGACCGATAAACCCTGACAGTCCCAAAGCAATAGCACTGCGGGCCAGTTCGGGCGTTGCCGTCACCATGATCGGGCCCATGGCTTTGGCCCGGCTCAGAACTTCGGTCACGGTATCAGGCAAAGTGCCCTGCACCAAAAGCCACATGACGGTGACCAACGGCGCCACAAACACCAAAGCTTCGGCCACGGTATACCCTGTCGGCACCATCAAAAGAAACGTGCAGGCAATCAGGCCAATACAAACGCCCGAAACTTTTGCCAGGGCCAGTCCGGGCATGTCAGTTGCTTCGACCGACAGCGCTGGCTTCGGCTTACCGCGCCATTCAATCACGTCGATCGCGCGGCCGAGCAGGATGAAAGCAACGGAAGTCACAAGCCCGGCGCTCAAAAGCTGCGTGTAATTCACATCCGTAAAAAGTGTCAGCAAAACGGCCTGAGCCAAAGTTGTCGGCGCCCACAGCAAAATCCAACTAAAGCCCCGCAAAAGGGCCGAAATCTGACGGCGTTCAAGATCAGGGTCAATGCGCCCTTGATCGTCGCTTGCCCCTTTTTGGATCAGCGGCGCCAGCAGGCTGACCGCACCAAAATTTAGAAATACGCCAAGGATATGCCCGCCTGTTGCCACGGCAAAATAGCGGCGTCCTGCCGGGCGCGAGGTTAAGTAGCGTCCGACTTTCAGAACCGAGCCTGAGCGTTTTGCGGCCTCTTTAACCATCGTAAGCGCAACGATGAACGCTGCAAAAAAGGCCGCAAGGTTCAGCGCATTCGCAAGATCCGCCGTTTCTGGCGATGTGACTTGCGCAGTGACTCCAATGGCGACCGCAGCGACGAACAGGAACCGCTCTCGCATGGAACAGACCCACATGCCGAATGCCGACAAAGCGATAAAGAGAAGTCGCGCGACCCAAAAAGCCGCTTCAGACACCGCTCCTGCCCCCAAAAGCCGAACGGCAACCGCAACGATCAGCCCAACAAGCGTCAGGGTTAACAGACGCGAAAAAAGCCCGGCAGAGGCACGCCCCGTTTCATTCATGCTTTCCCCCTCACTGCGGTTAGACAATAGTGACCGCTATTAGGTCGCCGCTGATTGAGAGGATTTTTACTATGCCAGAGCTTTTTCTCAGCGTCATTCGAATGACAAACACTTCGCCTGCGGTCGACTGCATCGGCGGTGGCTACTGGCTTGAGCATGGTGCGGCAACCATCGACGAAACAACGCTTAACCCGCAAGATGCGGTTTTTGTAACCCAACGGCCTCGCAACCCTGAAACCGGTGCGGCGGTGTTTTTCGGCGTCCATCAAACGGCCCCAAATCCGGACACGCCCGGCCTTTTGGCCTGCGAAGCCGTGCAGATTGATCATTCCGGGGCGTTGATCCGCCTTGATCAGGTCAGCTTTCCACCCGGCGCGATTGCCTATCGGCATATTCATCCCGGACCCGGATTTCGATATCTGGCCGATGGCGCGTTGCAGATCATCTCGGATCATCACGAAGAGGCTGCGACCCCAGGGCATATCTGGTTTGAACCCGCCAATTCCCCCGTTCGGGCCGAGGCAAGCCCCGACCACAATCTGACCCGGTTTCTGCGTTTGATGCTGTTGCCGGTGGAATGCGAAGGCAAACCAACGATCAACATTCTCGACCCCGCTGACCGCGAAAAACCGCGCCTGCAAACCACGCATCGGTTCTTTGATCAACGGGTCGATCTGGGTCACTCCGGGTAGAAATCCGTTAAGGATGAGGACCGCCATTCGGGGTCAGGCTCGGCGGGTTCTGATCCCAGCCCGGCTGCATGAATACCCATGATCCCGCAATATTCATCTTTTTCAGATGTATCGCCGCTGATGCCAACCGCACCAATGGTTATTCCGTCTTCATCACGCACCAACACCCCGCCCGGCACTGGAATTAATTTGCCCTCAGCCGCCGCAGACAGCGCGGTTTGAAAGACGGGTCGTTTTCCCAGACGGTCGCGAATGAGGCGGCTTGAGATTCCCATACCAAGCGCGCCCCATGCCTTACCAAGCGCCACATTGAAGCGCATGATACCGGAGCCATCTTCGCATTGCATGGCGACGATCTTGCCGCCTGCATCCAACACCACCACGGTCAGCGGCAGCATCTCTTCGGCATGGCCGCGCGCCAAAGCCTCGGCAATGATCACATTGGCCTTTTCCAAAGGCAGACTAACTTGCAGGCGCATAATGCTACCTCCTTGCTTCCATAAGCTCCGGCAGCCAGGTGATGACCTCCGGGAAGAACAAAAGAACACCGATGGTCAGGACATCAGCGATAAAGAACAACGCGATGCCGCGGAAGACATCCGTCAGAGGGATATCAGGGCGCACACCGTTGACGACGAAACAGTTCAGACCAATGGGCGGCGTAATCAAACAGACCTCGGCCATTTTGACCACAATAATGCCGAACCATATGGGGGCCATCGAGCCAGAGACGCCAAAGGCGCTGTCCTCGACCGTAACATAAACCCCGCCATTAAGCGCAATCATCGCAGGATAGACGACCGGCAGGGTCAATAGAAGCATGCCAATGGCATCCATGAACATGCCTAAGACGGCATAGCCTAATAGCACCAGGATCAGGATGACCATCGGATTCACATCCAGATCCAGAATCCAGCTGGTAAACGCCTCAGGCAGGCCCGAGAAGCCAAGGAACCTGACGAAGATCAAAACGCCCCAGATCAGCGAAAAGATCATCACCGTCAGCTTAGCGCTTTCCATCAGCGAATCTTTGATCTCGGAAAATCTTGCGCCACTAAAGATGGCGATGGCAAAAACAACCGCAGCGCCCAATGCGCCCGCCTCGGTCGGCGTGGCCCAACCGCCGTAGATGGCCGAAACGATGATCACGATCACCGCCATAATCGGCATGACGCCGGGAATGGATTTAAAGCGTTCGCCCCATGTGAACCCACCCACCGCAGGCGCATGACCGGGTTTAATCATCGCCCAGACAATGATGATGCCAGCATAGATCAGGGCCGAAACCAAACCGGGCAAGAACCCGGCCAAAAGCAGCGCCCCGACGGATGTTTCCACGATGATCGCGTAGATGACGATAATGGCCGAGGGTGGGATCAGAGTGGCCAGAGTGCCCCCAGCCGCAACAACACCTGCCGAAAGCTTTCGGTCATAGCCGTATTTCAGCATTTCAGGGATCGCCACGCGTGAGAAGACAGCAGAGGTTGCTGTTGAGGCTCCTGACACCGCCGCAAACCCCGCGGTCGCAAAAACCGTTGCAACAGCCAAACCCCCGGGAAGCCAGCCCAGCCATTTGCGGGCGGCATCAAACAGTTTGGTGGTCATGCCCGCGTGAAAGGCCATGAAACCGATAAAGATGAACATCGGCAAAACACTTAGGGCATAGGTCGAAGATTTGGCATGCGGGATCGTGCCCACAATGCCCGCCGCAGAGCGCCAACCGAGGATCTCGATCAGGCCAAACAGGCCAACAACAGCCGCCGCAAACACGACGCGCACGCCGATGAAGATCAGGACCAGCAACAAGCCAAGCGCAATGAGGCCGACCAAAAGCGGGTCAGAAAATCCAATACCAAGGATCATGTGCGTGTCCCGCCCGTGTTTGCATCATCGTCCGTCTCTATGTCGCCCATGATGTCGTGAATTTCGTCTTGGGCCTGCTCGGCCACATGTTTGATCGTGACGACGGCCACGGGCGTTTTGCTCGGGTCGAGGAACATCCGCACCGACCCCCAAAACTGTATAAGAAGTCGTAAAAACCAGATCGAAAAGGCAACCGGAACCAACAGTTTGGACGGCCAAACCTGATATTCTGCGTCAATCGTTGTGTCGCCAAGCGTGAAGGCGCGCCAGAAATGCTGGGCCGTGTACCAGATCAAGACACCAATAATGAACAAGGCAACCAAGGTCGCAATGATCTCGGACATCCAATAGGCCCTGCCTTTCAGCTGGCCAATGATCAGCTCCATCCGGATATGTGCGCCAAGGCGCTGGCAATAGGCCGCGCCTAAAAAGGCCATTGAGGCCATCGAAAGCTGCACAAGATCGATATACCCCGCAATCGGCGAGTTAAAAACGGTCCGAAGGACGATCTGCGCGACCCCCAAAAACATCAGGAGTAGGATAGCAATGGCGGCAAGGAAATTGGCGATATCCTCCGCTGGCATCAGCCAGCGGGATACTGTGCCCAGTGCACCGGTCGAACTGTCTGAGGACATGCGACGTGCCTTTTTTAAGAGTTGGAGACATGTGGTGGTCCGGGCAGACCAAAGACGCCGCCCGGACCGAATGCGTTACTGCATGGATTGCGCTTCTTCAGCGTATTCCCAAACGGCATCAAAAAGGCCCTGCGCATCGAAATCGCCCTGATTGTCAGCAATCCAGGCATCCCAAACCGGACGGCCCGCAACTTCGCGGAACTCATCCAACTGGTCTTCGCTATAGACAACTTCAATCAGGTTTTCGCGGAAGTTTGGCAGGTTGATTTCATCCTGCTCGGCATAGGCCGCTTGCTGAACTTCCATCACCAGATCACGGTTCTCCATCAGAAGTTCCTGATATTGTGGTGGCAGGTCGTTATATGCGGTTTGGTTCAGAACCCAGCCACATTCAGATGTGCCCGGCGTCAGGTTCGAGGTGAACCAATCAGCCTCATCCGCAATCCCGAACGACACATGGGCGTAGGTGAAGGGGAAGGCCGCCGCGTCAACCGCGCCGCGCTGGAACGCGGTCGAAGTTTCGCCTGCTGGCAAGGACTGACGCACCGCGCCTAGCGCTTCCATAGCAGACCCAAGCCCGCCACCGGCACGAACCCGCAGACCATCCCAATCGGACAATTCTGTCGGTGCATCACCGCGGCCTAGGATCTCATATTGGGGCAGCAGACCCGAAACATAGGGCATTGCATTCCAACGCTCCATATCGGCGACAATCGCGGGATGCTCCATCAAGCGCGAGCGCACTTCGCGGTCAACCGCCGGGTCACCAAGCGGCAGGAATGGCAGTGAGAAGACCATCCATGCCGGGTTTTTGCCGGGATGATAGAAGTTACAAATCGCGGCGCCTTCAAAGGCGTTGACCGCAATGCCATCAAGGTTTTCACGCGATGAGCTAAGCTGCGCGCCATAGAAAATCTGAATGCGGAAGTTGCCGTTGGTTTCTTCAGCGACACGTTCGGCCATGGCTTCCATGCCTGCCGACAGCGCCCGTGGATTGCCCCACATGGACAGACGCCAAAAGACTTCTGGCCCTTCTACGTTCTGGGCAAAAGCGCCAGTTCCCAGAACCGATGCACCGACCACAGTCGCGGCCACAAGTGATTTATAGAGATTCATTCTTTCCTCCCAAAAAGATGACGGCCCGTTGTTTTATGTGGGCCTTAAAAAACCAACTATCACAAATTATCGATTTTTCGGAAGAAAAAAATTGTAAATCGGTAAAAAATCTTCTCGGGCAGATGCAAAAAGGGTGGCCTATTGAAGGCCACCCTATTGAATTTCATCAATTGAAATCTGTTTTAGACGATATTGCCCAATGTTGAGGACCGCATTTCTTCTTCGGTCACGCCATCGGCCAGCTCGACGATTTTGAGACCACCCTCAACAACATCCAGCACACCAAGGTTGGTGATAATCCGATCCACAACACCCTTGCCTGTCAAAGGCAGCGTGCATTCGGTCAGAACCTTGCTGTCACCATGTTTGTTGGTGTGATCCATCACAACGATTACACGGCCAACGCCGGCCACCAGATCCATTGCGCCGCCCATGCCTTTGACCAGCTTGCCGGGGATCATCCAGTTTGCCAGATCTCCGTTTTCGGCAACTTCCATCGCGCCAAGGATCGCAGCAGCAATTTTGCCGCCACGGATCATGCCAAAGCTTTGCGCACTGTCGAAATACGAGGTGCGGCTCAGCTCGGTGATGGTTTGCTTGCCAGCATTGATCAGGTCTGGATCTTCCTCACCCTCGAAGGGGAAAGGACCCATCCCGAGCATGCCGTTTTCCGACTGCAACGTGATGTCTTTGTCACCCACATAGTTTGCCACCAGCGTCGGAATACCGATGCCGAGGTTCACATACATGCCGTCTTCCAGCTCGTCTGCCGCGCGAGCGGCCATTTGGTTACGATCCCAGGGCATTATGCTTCCTCCCGCTTGCGAACCGTGCGCTGTTCGATGCGTTTTTCATGCTCACCCTGAACAAGGCGATGCACATAGATACCGGGCAGATGGATCATGTCGGGGTCAAGCGAACCGCGTGGAACGATCTCTTCGACCTCGGCGATGCAAACCTTGCCACACATGGCGGCGGGCGGGTTAAAGTTCCGCGCCGTTTTGCGGAAAATCAGGTTGCCCGTGTCATCGGCTTTCCAGGCTTTAACAACCGAGATGTCGGCAAAAATGCCTTCTTCAAGGATGTAATCCTGACCGCCCCAGTTTTTGACCTCTTTGCCATCGGCAATCACCGTGCCCACACCGGTTTTGGTGTAGAATCCGGGAATGCCGCAGCCACCGGCACGCATGCGCTCGGCAAGGGTGCCTTGCGGGTTGAACTCAAGCTCGAGCTCGCCGGAGAGATACTGGCGCATGAACTCGGCGTTTTCCCCAACATACGAAGACATCATCTTCTTGATCTGACGCGTCGCCAAAAGCTTGCCCAAACCAAAATCGTCAACGCCTGCGTTGTTAGACGCAACTGTCAGATCTTTCACGCCAGATTTCACAAGCGCGTCGATCAGCAATTCGGGGATGCCACAAAGGCCAAACCCACCTGCGGCGATCAACATGCCATCCGACAGAAGACCGTCCAGAGCCGCATCAGCGGATGGATAAATCTTGTTCATGTTCACTCCCTAATTAAGAAATCTTCGGCAATAGCGCATCGAGCGAAGCTTTGGCGTCGCCGTAGAACATGCGCGTGTTTTCTTTGTAGAACAGCGGGTTTTCGATGCCCGAATACCCGGTACCCTGGCCACGTTTGGAGACGAAAACCTGCTTGGCCTTCCAGCATTCCAGAACCGGCATACCCGCGATGGGGCTGTTCGGATCTTCCTGGGCTGCCGGGTTCACGATGTCGTTGGACCCGATCACAATGGCAACATCCGTATCGGGGAAGTCCTCGTTGATCTCGTCCATTTCCATCACGATGTCATATGGCACTTTGGCTTCCGCCAAGAGCACGTTCATATGCCCGGGCAAACGCCCTGCAACCGGGTGAATGGCAAAACGGACGTTCTTGCCTGCCGCGCGCAGCTTGCGGGTCAGCTCCGACACGCTTTGCTGGGCTTGGGCAACCGCCATACCATATCCGGGGATGATGATGATGTTATCGGCTTCGTTCAGCGCAGTGGCGACACCGTCGGCGTCGATTGCGACCTGTTCGCCATCGATCTCCATCGCGGGGCCAGCCGGCCCGCCAAAGCCACCAAGGATCACGCTGATAAAGCTCCGGTTCATCGCCTTACACATAATGTAAGACAGGATCGCACCAGAGGAGCCGACAAGCGCGCCCACAACAATCAAAAGATCATTGCCAAGCGAGAAGCCAATCGCAGCAGCAGCCCAGCCTGAGTAGCTGTTCAGCATCGACACAACCACCGGCATATCGGCGCCGCCAATGCCCATGATCAGATGATAGCCAATGAACAGCGCCAAAAGCGTCATGATCGACAAGGCCCAACCGCTATCCGTGCCCATGTAAACAAAGAGCAGAACCAGCGACAAACCAGCCGCGCCAGCGTTCAGGAAGTGACCGCCGGGCAGTTTTGTGGCCGACGAATTCAGCTTACCGGCCAGTTTTCCATAAGCAACAACCGAACCCGTAAAGGTCACGGCACCGATGAAGACGCCAAGGAATACCTCGACCTGCAAGATGCCCATTTCGACCGGAGTTTTATGCGCCACACGGCCCGCAAAACCAGCAAGAGCTGACAGCGCGTCATGTTCGCCATCGTGATGCAACCGCGCGATGCGGTTCATCACCAGCTCGGCGTTGAATCCAACAAATACGGCCGCCAGACCAACCAGCGAGTGCATCGCAGCCACAAGTTGAGGCATGCCGGTCATTTCGACTTTGTTAGCAACATACCAACCAATAGCGCCGCCGCCTGCGATCAGGATGGCGGATAGCCACCATAGCCCTGCACCGGGACCAAACAGGGTTGCCAAGACAGCAAGACCCATGCCGACAATACCATACCAGACAGCGCGTTTCGCGCTTTCCTGACCAGAAAGACCACCCAAAGACAGGATGAAGAGAACTGCCGCGACCACATAGGCCGCTGTTGTGAAACCAAATTCCATAACTCTCTACTCCTTCAAGATTTCTGGAACATGGCGAGCATGCGCCGAGTCACAAGGAAGCCGCCGAAGATATTGATTCCGGCCATGAATACCGACAATCCGGCAAGCAAAATCACCAAGAACCCGCCCGATCCAACTTGTAGGATCGCGCCAAGGATGATGATCGAAGAAATGGCGTTTGTGACGGCCATCAAAGGGGTGTGCAGGCTGTGGCTGACATTCCAGATCACTTGGAAACCAACGAAGATCGACAAAACGAAAACGATGAAATGCTGCATAAAGCTGGCCGGGGCAACAAGGCCGACACCCAGCAAAATCGCGCCGCCAATACCCAAAAGCGTGACCTGTTGAATGGTCTGCGCTTTGAATTCTGCCGTTTCTTTCGCGCGCAGTTCTTCTGGCGTCAGCTCTTTTTCCGGCGCAGCCTTCGGTTTGGCCGCAATCGCCTGAATTTTCGGTGGTGGCGGCGGGAAAGTAATCTCACCCTGATAAGTCACTGTTGCGCCGCGGATCACGTCATCTTCCATGTCGTGATTGATCTGACCGTCCTTTTCGGGCGTCAGATCTGTCAGCATATGCCGAATATTGGTGGCATAAAGCGTGGACGCTTGGCTTGCCATACGGCTGGGGAAATCGGTGTAGCCAATGATGGTGACGCCATTTTCAGTAACGATCTTTTCATCCATCACCGTCATTTTGCAGTTGCCGCCCTTTTCAGCGGCAAGGTCAACGATCACCGAACCCGGCTTCATCGCGGCAACCATATCCTCGGTCCAAAGCTCAGGGGCTTCGCGGTTGGGGATCAGTGCCGTGGTGATAACGATGTCGACCTCGGGGGCCAGTTCGCGAAATTTGGCAAGCTGTGCTTCGCGGAATTCAGGGCTGGACACGCTGGCATAACCGCCCGTGGCCGCACCATCTGTCTGTTCTTCCTCGAAATCGAGATAGACAAACTCAGCACCCATCGATTCAACTTGTTCCGCCACTTCCGGGCGCACGTCGAAGGCGAGTGTGATTGCGCCAAGGCTGGTCGAGGTGCCGATCGCGGCAAGGCCCGCAACACCAGCGCCAACAACCAGAACTTTGGCCGGTGGGACTTTACCCGCGGCTGTGATCTGACCGGTAAAGAACCGGCCATAATTGTTGCCCGCTTCGATAACCGCGCGGTAGCCCGCGATATTGGCCATCGAGCTCAACGCATCCATCTTTTGAGCGCGCGAAATACGAGGAACCATTTCCATCGCGATGACATTCGCGCCTTTGGATTTGGCAAGCGCCATGCCGTCTTCATTTCCTGCGGGATTGAAGAACGAGATGAGGGTCTTTTCAGATGTTAGCCGTTTCAGCTCGGTTTCATTTGGCTGGCGTACTTTCGCAATTACGTCACTGTCTTTCCAAAGCGCAGCGGCTGTTTTCACAATCGATACGCCCGCCGCCTCATAGTCGGCATCGGAAAAGCCAGCCGCAACCCCTGCCCCGGTTTCCACCGCGCAGGCAAAGCCCAATTTCTGCAGTTGTTCGGCAGAGGCTGGGGTCATTGCCACCCGCGCTTCGCCATCGAAAATCTCTTTTGGCGTTCCGATCACTGTTTGCCGTTCACTCATTCAGGCATCCTCTCAGTTCGTACAGCCGCTCTCCCCGGCCATGGGTCAAAATCCGGTTCCTCCCAACGCAGCGGTGCAGGATCTGCGCGTTGGGAACCATGATGTCTTTTGTTCAGGGACGTCACAGCATTGTTGGTGTCAAAGATCATCTCTTTGACCAAAACTGCGCCTTTCCCCTCCGTCAGCAGAGGTGCCATAAGCCAGATAGAAGGTGCAACCAACAATCCGGTTTATTCCATGCATCCCTTGCCGCACCCACGCAATAATATTTCGTGCAACCATTAAGTTAATAACGATTGCAGAAACAAATCACATTTCCTGATGGTCGCTGGCGGTTTTTTAGAAATTCACCCGGTCACCACCCTTAAGACCCAAAATCTCTCGGGCTTCGTCAGGCGTTGCCACTTCGTTGCCGAGGTCTTCGACAATGCGGCGGATCTTCTTGACCTGTTGTGCGTTGCTTTCCGCAAGCACGCCCCGTTTGATGAACAGACTATCTTCCAACCCAACGCGGACATTGCCGCCCATCTGACTTGCCGTCGTCGCCATTGGAATTTGAGCAGCCCCAGCCGCAAGAATAGACCAACGGTAATCCTCACCGAACAGTTTGTCGGCGGTCTTTTTCATAAAGACGAGGTTTTCGATATCAGCGCCGATGCCGCCCAGAATTCCCATGACAAACTGAATGAAAACCGGCGCTTTAAAGAGGCCGATATCCATGCAGAATTTCAGGTTATAGAGATGACCCACATCGTAGCATTCATGTTCGAACTTGATGTTATGCGGTGCCAGCTGAGTGGCGGCGTTTTCGATATCTTCAAAGGTATTCCGGAAGATGTAGCCCTTTGAGTTTTCGATATAGTCCTTTTCCCAATCGAATTTGAAGGTTTCGAACCGTTTTGCCAACGGATGAAACGCGAAATTCATCGACCCCATATTCATCGAACACATCTCGGGCGAAAAGCGCAGCGCCGGGGCGATCCGTTCTTCAACCGTGTTCACAAGGCTGCCACCGGTCGAAATATTGATGACCGCATCAGTGGCTTGCTTGATCCGTGGCAAGAAAGGTTCATAAAGATCTGGGTCAATAGACACCGCCCCCGTTTCGGGATTGCGCGTGTGAAGGTGCAGCACAGACGCGCCCGCTTCGGCTGCATCAATCGCCTGCCGGGCGATATCATCCGGCTTATACGGCAACGCATCTGACATGGTTGGTGTGTGAATCGCGCCTGTGATGGCGCAGGTGATCACTGTTTTCTCTTGGCGAGCCATAGGTCAGCTCCTTTCGTCAGATTTGGATTGAGACACGCGATAACCAAGCGGGAAAAGCTGCAGATCATATCGATCCCGGATCAGCCCCCAGATGCCTTTCGGTGCTTTTAGCATGATAATAATGGCCACAAGGCCAAGAATGATAAGATACGTGGTGCCAAGATCGGCCAGCGTTTCGCGCAATGCGAAGAAAACCAGCGTGCCAATAATGGGCCCTTCAAGCGTTCCGATACCGCCGATTACAACGATGAAGATCACGAACGCCGTCCAGTCATTGACGCTGAAGGCCGCATCGGGCGAGATCCGCAGCTTTTGCAAAAAGATGAGCGCGCCAACCATGGCGGTTAGGCCGCCGGTTACGATGTAGACCACGAATTTTGTGGCCCAGATGTCGATCCCAAGAGACCCTGCGGCAAGCTCGTTATCCCGGATGGCCGAGAGCGCCAAACCACGGCGCGAGCGCAACAGCAGGAACACTGCCGTGATGACAACGACAACCACGCCAAGCGCCAACCAGTAGCTGGTCCATTCGCGGGCTTGGCGGCCATCGGCCAAGGATCGGACAATCGCCACCGGCAGGGATGAACCCGAGCCGCCGCCAAGTGCGGAGACTTGTGCAAAGGACAGGCGGAACACTTCGGCCATCACCCATGTCCCGATTGCAAAATAGGCGCCGCGCAATCGGAAGATCAGGAACGCGACCGGGATGGCAATCAGAATACCAAGGACACCCGCAAGGCCAATCGCAGCGATCGGATGCAGCCCGCCGAACATTGTCAGGGCAAAAAGCATATAGCCGCCAAATCCGACATAGGCTTGCTGGCCCACCGAGACGAGGCCCGCATACCCCGCCATCAGGTTCCAAAGACTGGCAAGCGCAAGGTAGAGAAAGATCTCGCCCATCAGCCGCAATTCAGCGCGCCCTGCCCATAGCGGTGCAGTGACCAAGGCGACCAGGATAACAGCACCAAGGATTGCAGCGATATAGCTGGCCTTCGAGGCGCGTGAGACAGTGATATTTTGCGATATGTCGGTCATCCGGAAATCCTCGGGAACAGGCCTCGTGGGCGAATGGCAAGAACCACAAGAAAGGCAAGATGTCCGGCCAGAAGCTGCCAGCCCGGATTGATCTGCGCGCCGATATTCTGCGCGACACCCAAGATAACACCGCCCGCAAGCGTGCCCCAAAGATTGCCCAGCCCGCCAATGATCACGGCCTCAAAGCCAAAGATCAGACGACCGCCCCCAGAGGATGGATCGAAACTAGTGCGAATACCCAAAAGGATGCCGGCAATCGCTGTGACGGCAAGGGCCAAAGCCATCGCAAGGCCAAAGATATGACGCCGGTTCAGGCCCATAAGTTGCGCGATGTCCTGATTGTCCGATACTGCGCGGAACGCCCGGCCAAGCGCCGTGCGGTAAAACACGAACTGCAAGGCGGCAATCACGGCGATGGCGAAGGCAAAGGTCAGCAGCGGCAGCACCCCAACAGCCAAATCTCCGACCGGGATGCTGGCAGTTTCCAGTGCACCTGCGTTCATTTTTTGCGGGTCGGCCGTGTAGACTTCCAACAATGCGTTTTGCAGGATAACCGACAGGCCAAATGTCACCAAAAGAGGTGGCAAAAGGTCGTCACCAAGCGTGAAATTCAAAATCCCGCGCTGCAACACATACCCGATAAGCGCCATTGCAGGCACAACGATGGCAAGCGCAAGCAAGGGATGCACCCCAATTGTTGATGTAACTGTCAGGCCCAGATAGGCGGCCAGCACGATCAAATCACCATGCGCGATATTGACCAACCGCATCACGCCGAAAATTAACGACAAACCCGCCGCGAAGAGTGCATAGAGCCCGCCCAATAGCGTCCCTTGCAATATGGCATTCACCCATTCCATGCTCATTCAACTCCAAAATAGGCCCGCGAGATGTCGTCACGCGAGACTGTGCTTGATGCACCCTCTAGCGAAACGCGCCCCTCTTGCAGGCAATAAACCCGTGACGAAAACGCCAGGGCTTTTGAGATATCTTGTTCGACAATGACGGCGCTCATGCCTTCTCCAACGATGCCGGGCAGAGCGTCATAGATTGTCTTAATAATAACAGGGGCCAGCCCCAGACTGATCTCATCAAACAGCAGCAAATCGGGGTTCGACATCAGCGCGCGACCGATTGCGACCATCTGCTGTTGCCCGCCCGACAGGGCCGTCGAAGGAACATTGCGGCGTTCATCCAATATTGGGAACAATTCACATACTGTTTTTAGGTTCCACGGCCCCGGACGCCCAACGCGCCCGCCAATCAATAGGTTTTCCTCAACCGAAAGCGACGGAAACAGCTGCCGCCCTTCTGGCACCAGAGCAAGCCCCTTGCTGGCAATCTGATCCGCGCGCAGATGGCCAATGGGCTCGTTGCGATAGCTCACTTCGTTCGCGCCATTTTTCAGCAACCCGGTGATCGACCGCATCAGGGTGGTCTTTCCAGCCCCATTTGCGCCGATAATGGCTAGAACTTCGCCCTCTTCGACATGAATATCGAGGTCAAACAATGCTTGAAAATCGCCGTAAAACGAATTCAGGCCTTCGGTTTTCAAGATTGGATCAGGCATCTGCTTCGATCCCCAAATAGATTTCTTTCACTTCACGACTTTCCATGATGGCTTGCGGTTCCCCTTCAGCGATCTTTTTGCCGAAATCGATCACGATCAAACGGTCAACAACGGCCAAAAGCGCGTGGACGACATGTTCAATCCAGATGATCGAAACGCCGGATTTGTGAATTTCCTTGATGGTATCGATCAAGGACCGACACTCGCCTTCGGTCAGCCCGCCAGCGATTTCATCAAGCATGAGCAGCTTTGGCTGCGTACACAGCGCCCGGGTCAGCTCCAGCCGTTTGCGTTCAAGCAATGTCAGTGCGCCTGCAAGCTTATTGGCCTTGGGCAGCATCTCGGTCTGTTCAAGAACGCTGAGCGCTTTGGCTTCTGCAGCCCGCCCTGTAAGGCCGCCGGCTTGCGTTGCGGCAATCATGGCGTTTTCAAAGACCGTCATGCCAACAAAGGGTTGCGGCACCTGAAAGCTGCGCGCCATGCCCATCCGGCAGCGCTTTGCGGCCCCGGCACTGGTCACATTTTGACCCAAAAACTCGATAGACCCCGCATCGGCAGACAACGTGCCCGTGATCAGGTTGAACATCGTTGTTTTGCCAGCCCCATTGGGGCCAATGATCCCAAGTGCTTCGCCGTCTTGGAGGCTGTAAGACAAAGCATCTGCGACCGTGACGGCCCCAAAGGACTTCATCACGTTATTTAGTTTTAGAATTTCAGTCATGAGTTTCCCGGTCCTTTTGAAAGCCGGACGCGACAAAGCCGCGCCCGGTCAGGTCCTTAGCTCAGCAGGGCAAGTTCGCCCGTAAGCGGAATGTTCGGCGCAGCCGAGTTCGCAACGATCTTAAGATCCATTGCATCGCCATCTTGCTGCCATTGGCCTGCGACCAGTGGCGTTTTGGTGACATTGTTGATTGGCCCATTGGACCAGTCGACATTGCCGACAATCGTATCCAGGCTGGTCGACGCAATCGCCTCAACAATCGCATAAGGATCGTCAAGATCCGCGGCGCGGCTGATGACATTGGCGGCCACTTCAAACAGAGCGTGCTTAAAGCCAATTGGCTGCGTCCACGGACGGCCAGTTGCGGCAGTGTAGCCATTTGCCAGATCGCTTGCACTTGCGCCCGTCACTGAAGACGTGAACGGGTGATGCGGCGACCACCAGACTTCGGAGGACAGACCATTGCCGCGTTCGCCGAGCGATTCAATGACGGATGGGAACAGCAAGGCTTTGCCGATTGTCACGATCTTCGGACGGAACCCCTGTTGGGCCGATTGCGCCCAGAAAGTTGCGAAATCTGGTGGGATCATATTGCCGGTGACAATCTCACAACCGGCCTCACGGAAGGCGTTGATCTGGTTTGAGAAATCGTCGGACAAAGGTTGATACCGGCCCGGATCGATCAACGAGTAACCTGCGTCAGCCAAAGGAATTGGCAAGCCAAGTTCTGGATGACCCCAAGCATTCCCGTCCGCATCATTTGGGAACAGACCCCCAACCGTACGCGCGACATCTGTTTGGCCCCACATATCCAGGAACGCACCGATGACATCCTCCAGGCCCCAGAAGAAGTGATAGGTGTTCTGAAACCCTTCGCCCGGAACGCCATTGCGGCCAAAGAAGTAAGGCTGCCAAGGGCAATCTGTGGTGATACAAGGCACTTCCATCACTTCACATTGATCAGCCACAGGGTTCACTGTGTCTGGTGTCGAAGCGGCGACCATGATGTCGACCTCGTCATCAAGGATCAGGTCAGCAGCAACTTCGGCGGCGCGGTTCGGGTTGGACTGGCTGTCCTTCGAGATGATCTCGATTGACCAGCTGCGGCCATTATTTTCGATCCCGCCTGAAAAGGCGGCATTGATCGCATCCAACACGTAATCATCAGCTTCGGCGAACCCAGCCAACGGGCCAGTTCGCGGGCTGACATGGCCGATTTTAATCGTTGGGTTCTGCGCATAGGCGCGTGTTGACCGCAGGATGGCCGGAGCTGCCAAAATGGCGGCTGCCCCCTTGATCACGCTCCGCCTCGACGGCGTTCTTCTTAATACTGTCATTGTCTTCCTCCCATTAATCGGCCCTTTCAGAGGCCGTTCTCATCATATCTCGGACAAAATTCGTTCCATGTTCTTCAAGTGTTTGCCGACTTTTTCACGCACGGATTGAGCCTCCTCCTCAGTCCAGCTGCTAAAGCCTTCACCGGTTTTCATGCCCAGTTTTCCGTCCTTCACCAATTGCTCAAGATAGGGGGACGGGCCCTTTCGGCTCTCTAGATCGAAGAGCACGTTTTCATGGATATCGAGCGTCAGGTCTGTCCCGACCAGATCGGCATTTTCGAGCGGCCCAAGCACAGCAAGACGCATGCCAAAGCTGGATTTGATCACGGTATCCACTGCTTTCGCATCGCAAATGCCATTTTCAACAAGGCTGACCGCTTCGCGCCACAAGGCATGCTGCAGACGGTTCCCGATGAAACCCGGCACATCTTTTTCCACCAGAACCGGCGTTTTTCCAGCATCCGCCAGCAGATCAACCATTCGGTCGGCAAGAGCCGGATCGGTCCATTCGGTTTTCACAACTTCGACAAGCGGGATCATGTGGGGTGGGTTCCACCAATGCGTGCCCAAAGCCCGCGATTTGATGGCCAGCCCTTCCATAATCTTGCTGATCTGAATGACGGATGTGTTGGAGGCAAGAATTGCATTTTCGGGCGCATGCGCTTCGACATCTGCAAAGATCTTGCGCTTTAGATCCAGCTTTTCAGGTGCGGCTTCAAAGACCACCGCCGCCTCTTTAACAGCGCCAGCCATCGACGGAAAAAGCTCGATCATTTTCAGAGCCTTTGCGATTTCGAACTCATCTGCGCCCAGCCCCTTCAGGCTGTTTGCAATCCGTTCCGGGGCCGAGGCGAGCGTGGCGGAATCTGGATCGGTTATCGCCACATATTGCCCGGCGCGGGCCAAGGTCAAGGCAATGCCATGCCCCATCAACCCGGCGCCAATAACGGCAATTTGCTGTTTCTTTTCCATAGCCTAGCCCGCCGTATAGCCACCGTCAGCATAAAGAATATGCCCGGTGTAAAAATCAGACGCTTTAGACGCGAGGAAAAGTAGAGGGCCTGCCAGATCTTCTGGCTCTCCCAATCGGCCTTTCGGAACGCGGGTCAAGAACCCGTCGCGGACTTTCTTGGCCTCTTCACTGTCTTCGAACATCCACGCGGTCAGCGGCGAGCGGAACACAGTTGGCGCAATGGCGTTCACCGTTATGCCAGTTGGGCCAAGCTCGCAGCCAAGCGCCTTGGTGATGCCGTCGACGGCGGCCTTGGACGCGCAATAGGCCGTGTAGCCAGCGGGATGACCCAAAAGTCCACGCGCTGAACTTACCAGAACGATCTTCCCGCCGTCGCCTTGCGCCTTCATCTGGCCCGACGCCGCACGCGCCAAAAGCCATGATTGGTTCACATTGGCATCCATCACGGATGCGAAGGTTTCGGGCGCCATATCATTGATCAAGGCCACTTTGTTCATGCCCGAAGCAACAACCAATATGTCGAGCCGGCCAAAGGCCTCAACCGCGCTAGAGATCAACGCATCGCAAGCCGCTTCGTCAGAAGGGCGCGTGTTGACGGAAGTCACTTCTGCGCCCATCCCGCGGCATTCTTCTGCGATTTCATCAAGCGCAGTTTGGTTCCCGGCGGCCAGCACCAGTTTGGCACCTGCACCGGCCAGAATACGCGCGGCAACCATGCCAAACGCGCCCGAGGCACCGGTGATCAAGGCAACTTTGCCCTTAACTTCGAACATCGACAGCGGATTTTGCATAACAGACATTATTTCGCCTCCGGCGGATAGGGCATGACGACCAGCATTGTGCAAATATGGTTTGAACGGTTTTCAATCTTGCGCACCTGACCGGGCGGGATCGTGCAGCTGTCGTATTTTCCAAGAACGGTTTCTTCGCCGTCGATGATCACGGTCATCTCGCCTTCAAGAACGACATATACTTTTTCAATGGGTGTGGAATCCGGTCCGGCGCCGCCGCCGGGAAGAAACTGACTTAGCCCAACCCATTGGTTGGTTGGACCGCCCTCTTCAAACCCCTGAAGCCGCAGACCCGTTACATCGAAATGATTGGGCGCCACATAGGGCTTGGCATCTTCAAAACGTTTCACAAGCATTCTCAATCCTCCATAATTTCAAGAAAAGTCGGCCGCCGGCCAAAGCCGGCGACCAGGGAGGAAAGCTTAGAATTCTTCGCCAGCATCGATGCGGAATTGCTGATCTTTGTCGATCATGGCGACAAGACGGATGATACAGCCATCGCCGCGATCCCAGTTCCAAGGGAAGAAGGCAAAGGTGCAGCGCTTGCCAGTCACAGCGTCCAAATCGCCGCCAACATTTTCGATGCCAAGGATGCCGTTTTTGAATAGAATGTTATGAACCGGTTCCCATTCAGGGTGGGCTTCGTCCCACGGCACGCCACCAGACCATTCAAGGAATTCTTCTGCAAGATGTGGCAGAAGCGGACCATTGCGATGCGGACCAATTGCGGTTGCCAGCGGGTGGTCATTGGCTTGCGTGTCATGGCCAACAACCTTGATGCCTTTTTCGACCATCCACTCGCCTGCCGATTTCACGAAACCGGGGCAATGGGCGAAATAGTCACCATCTTCATAGTCGTGATGCCAACCAGTGTTGATGATCAGTACGTCGCCCTTGCGGATCACATGACCACAGGCTTTTTCCAAATCGTCGCCGGTAATCGGCTCCCATTTCTTTTTAGGCATCGAGACAACAATGCCCGTCCCAAAGAAATGCGGCAGCGGAACTTCGTCAATGAAGGGCGTTCCCTGAACCACGTGCGCTGGCGCATCAATGTGGGTCGTCGCGTGCATCGTGGTGGTAATGCGCTGGCTCAGAACACCCGATTTCGCCATGTAGTGAATGCGCTCAATCTTGGTGTCTTCAAAATACGGCCAGTTGGGGTTTTGGAACCCGAAGCGATGGCTGAGGTTATAAAACTCAATCCCCATATCGTTGTCGGTATTAGCTTGAAACTCGATTCCACGAATTTTGACCATTTCTGGTGTCCTCCCTTATGCGTCAACAGTGACGCGGTATTCTCGTTCGATCCTCCACCGAACTGTCCCGTATATTGGTGCACTTGCACCGCATTGCGGTCAAGAAAAAATTGCATCGCGGGTTGACTGTACCACATTGCGGGTTATTAGTTGTTCCACTAAAACAACCTATAGCCGATTAAAACCGGGCCAGACCGAAAAGAAAAATGCATGGCAAACAATGAGTTAAAAAGCAGCCGAAGCGGCATTCAGGTCATTTCAAGGGCAGCAGAAATCCTGCGCGCCCTGCGAGAAACGCCAACAGGCATGAGTCTTGGACAAATTGCAGAACGGGTCGATTTACCCCGTTCGACCGTGCAAAGAATCATCAGCGCCCTTCAGGACGAACGCCTGGTGATCGCCAATTCTAAGGGCGGAGGCTTGCGGCTCGGCCCCGAAATCACCGCGATGGCCGAGGCAGCAAGCTATAACATCGCAGAGCAGTGCCGGATCTTTTTGATTGAACTGACCGAGGACACCGGAGAAACCTCGGACCTTTCTATGTTACGCGGGCCATCGATGATCTTTCTTGATCAGGTTCCTGGCACGCAGCGCTTACGGACGGTCTCGTCAGTGGGCGAGGTTTTTCCGCTAAGCTCTACCGCCAATGGGCGGGCCTGCTTGTCCCTCATGCCAGAGGAGGAGGCCAAGGAACGCGTCTTGGGCGAATGGAGCCGGTGGGATATCAAAGGCGACATCGACGCCTTTATGGACAGACTGACGGCTATCCGCGCCACTGGCCTTGCCTTTGACCGCGATGAGCATACGCGCGGTATCTCGGCCATTGGGTTTGGCTTTCGGGACCTTGCGGGTGATCTCTTGGCTATTTCAGTGCCGATCCCAAGCACTCGGTTTGAGGAGAAACGGGAAATCGTCGAGGCCGCGATCCTCAAGACCATCTCGCATGTCAAAAAGATGATGGAAAAAGCATAAAGGCGCCCGAAGGCGCCCTTACACTCTCTCTCCCCAGAGAACTTGACGCTCAGATCGCCAAGTATTCTTCACGCAGCTCTTTATTTTCCAAGACCTCTTTGGCATCGCCGTCAAAGACGACGCGGCCAGTATCTAGGATCACGGCCCGGTCGGCCAATTTCAGAGCAGCAACAGCGTTTTGTTCAACGATGACCGTTGTAATGCCTTGCTCGCGGATCAGTTCCAGTGTTTTGGCAATCTCTTGCACAATCACCGGCGCCAGACCTTCATAAGGTTCGTCCAGCAGCAGGATCTTAATGTCACGCGCAAGAGCGCGAGCAATTGACAGCATCTGCTGTTCGCCACCCGAAAGCGTAATGCCCTCTTGCTTGCGGCGTTCGCCAAGGCGTGGGAACAGCTCGTAAATGCGCTCAAGCGACCAGCCATGTGGCGGGGCGATCTGCGCAAGTTTGAGGTTCTCTTCCACCGTCAGGCCCGGAATAATCCGCCGATCTTCGGGCACCAGCGCCACACCCAGACCCGCCGCCTGATGCGAACGCATCTCGTGCAGTGGTTGGTGATCCAGCCAGATTTCCCCATGCCGCAATTCAGGATCATCGACACGCGCAATCGTCCGCAATGTCGAGGTCTTTCCAGCGCCGTTACGGCCTAACAGGGCAAGGATTTCGCCCTCATGGATATTAAAACTGACGCGCTGAACGATATAGCTTTCAGCATAGTAGGCGTCGATTTCCCAAACCGACAGAAAGGCCGGAGCCGTCGCTGCGTGGTTGGCATTCTTCTCATATTTTGCAGTCGCGTTCATAAAGGGTCTCCGATCTGGAAAAAGGTGCAGGCGTGCGCAGTCATCAGACCTGCGCCTCGCCCAGATAGGCCTCACGCACCTTGGGGTGGCCCTTGATGTTTTCGGGAATGTCCTCGACCAGGGGGGTCCCCTGAGCCAGAACGGTGATCCGATCCGCCAAGCTGAAAACCACATGCATGTCATGCTCGATGATGACCATTGTGATGTTTCGCTTTTCCTTGATCTCTTTCAGCAGCGCGATGGTGTTATTGGTGTCAGCACGTGCCATGCCCGCGGTTGGTTCATCAAGCAGCAAAAGCTGTGGTTGCTGAACAAGGCTCATTGCCATTTCCAGACGGCGCTTATCACCCCGAGACAATGAACTGGCCATCATGTCCTTTTTGGACAGCATGTTGACCTCTTCCAGCATCTCCTCGGCTTGCGTCAGAATATCGCCCTCGTCATTGACGGATTCATAAGCATGCATCCGAAAAGACCCATCCCGGCGCGCAAAGCAGGGGATCAGAACGTTTTCCAGAACGGTTTGGTCCGAAAAGATCTCGGGCGTTTGGAACACCCGTGAAATGCCCATCTGGTTGATCTCGTGCGGTTTGCGTCCCAAAACCGGGTTGCCCTGAAAAATGACACTACCAGTATCCGGGGCAAGCTTCCCAACAAGGCAGTTGAGCAAGGTGGATTTACCGGCCCCGTTCGGGCCGATAATTGCGTGGCAGGTGCCTTCTTGAACGTCGAGATTGACGTCCCCCAAGGCCTGTAGACCACCGAAGCGTTTGTTGACGCCATTGACTTCTAGAATACCCATCGTCGGTTTCTCCTATTCGCCTGGCTCTGGCGCGGTTTCAGTGTCGTCAGCTTTTTTGCGGCTGAACAAATTGCCAATCCGGCGCCCACCTTCGACGATACCGCCCGGCAGGAAGATCACGATGCCCATGAAGACCAGACCAAGTGTCAGGTGCCAACCATGGCCCACAAAGGGATGCAGGATTGTTACGAGGAAGTTTTCGAGGCTATCCGGCAAGGCTTGGAACCAGCTGTGCAGGATGCTGTCATTGATCGTCGAAATGATACTTTCGAGATAGGCAATAACCCCTGCCCCAAGGACCGGACCGATCAAGGTGCCCGCGCCGCCAAGGATGGTCATCAGTACAACCTCACCCGATGCCGTCCAAAGCATCCGTTCGGCGCCTGCAAGGGGATCCATCGCAACCATCAGGCCGCCAGCAAGACCGGCATACATGCCCGAGATCACAAAGGCCGCCAAAGTGTAGGGGCGCGCATTCAACCCGGTATAGCTCATCCGGTTCTGGTTCGATTTGATCGCACGAAGCATCAAACCAAAGGGCGAGCGGAACAGACGCACCGACATGTAAAACGCGACCAACATGATCACACCGGCAAAATAGTAGCCCGTGCTGAAGGTAAAGCTCCACCCTGCGACATCCAGATCGACAGCGGATTGCATATCAAGGCCAAAGAAATGCGGCACGGGGATGTTGCCATCCACTTCGGTCACACCAATGACGCGCGGGTCATTCAGCGACAATGTCAGGCCGGTTTCACCGCCTGTGAGGGGCGTCAGAACCGAATAGGCAAGGCTGTAGCACATCTGGGCGAAGGCCAGCGTCAGGATCGAGAAGTAGATCCCCGTCCGGCGTAGCGACACATAGCCAATGAGCAGCGAGAAGAGGCCCGCAACCACAACCGAGACGATCAGTGCCGGTACGACATTCATTGTCAGCAGCTTCATCATCCAGACCCCAGCATAGGACCCCACTCCGAGGAAGGCCGCATGGCCAAAGGACAGGTATCCGGTCAGGCCAAAGAGGATGTTGTAGCCAATGGCGAAAATCCCAAAGATCACCAGTTTTTGCATCAGATCGGGATAGCCAGCGTTAAACTGCGCCATGCCGACATTGTCAGGGAAAGGGTTCAGAATGAATGGTGCAAAAGCGACCAGACAGACCACGATCAAAAAGAGTTTGCGATCGGCGTTGTTAAGACCCAGCATGATTAGTCCTCCATTACGCCTTTACGGCCCATCAGACCGCGCGGACGGGTCAATAGAACCACAACCGCAACGAGATAGATGACGACTTGGTTGATGCCCGGCAGGGCTTCGATGATTTGCGACATAGAGGCAAAGCTTTGCAGAATACCCAAGAGGAAGCCTGCGGCGACAGCGCCGCCAAGACTGCCCATTCCGCCCACAACAACCACAACAAAGCTGAGGACAAGGAAGTCCATACCCATGTGATAGTTCGGCGACAGGATCGGCGTGTACATAACGCCTGCAAGCCCTGCCACAACGGCGGCGATGGCAAACATAATGACAAAGCGGCGGTCGATATCGATGCCCAGTAGGCCTACAGTTTCGCGGTCTGCCATGCCTGCACGCACAACCATTCCGAAGGTCGTGAACTGAAGGAAGGCAAAGACGGCCGCGATAATCACTGCAGAGAAGAAGAAATAGACCAAGCGCCAGTAGGGGTACATGATCGCATAGGGATCAAAACCCAATATCTGCCCGATATCGAATGATCCGATAAAGGCTTCGGGCGCAGGGGTTGGAATTGGGTTCGCGCCATAAAACGCTTTGACGATTTCTTGGATCACGATGGCCAAGCCAAAGGTCACAAGAATCTGGTCAGCATGGGGGCGCTTATAGAAGTGCTTGATCAGCCCGCGCTCCATCACCACGCCGATAAGTGCCATGACAGGAATGGCAATAATGACGGCCAAAGGCACCGCCCAGTCAATTATGGTTCCGCCGACGGCCTCTCCGAACCACGCTTCGACATAGGGCGTGTGAACCGTCATCGGGTTGCCCAAAAAGTCGGTCCGCGTTGGATCGATTGTTTCAAAAGACAGCGTCAGAATGCGGCTGAGTGTGACGGCGCAGAACGCCCCCAACATGAACAGCGCGCCATGAGCAAAGTTAACGACACCCAAAGTGCCAAAGATCAGCGTCAGGCCGAGCGCAATGAGCGCATAGGCCGAGCCCTTATCCAGTCCGTTAAGGACCTGTAGAATAATCGCTTCCATGGATTTTCCTGTCCAAATGCCGATGGAGGATGGTTTTGCGAGCGTGCAAAACCCAAAAAGCCGAATTGGTCCGGGCCGCCCATTAGGGCCCGGACCGACCTGTCAGGCGACTTTACGCGCCTGGGTTACAGGTACCGAGCGCACCGCCCTGGAAGTCAGGGTGGTCGATTGGGTACGTAACGGTCTCGCGTGGCGTGACTTCGACGATCTCAAGAAGGTCGAACTCGTTCTCTGGGTTCTCTTTGCCGCGCACAACCAGAACGTCTTTGAAGCACTGGTGGTCTTCTGCACGGTAAAGGGTTGGGCCATTGCCCAGACCGTCGAACTCATAGCCTTCCAGCGCTTCTGCAACCGCACATGGGTTGAAGCTACCGGCGCGTGTAACAGCATCTGCATAAAGCAGGGTCTGTACATAGCAGGTGTGTGCTGCCTGCGACGGTGGGAAGCCGTAACGCTCACCGAAGGAACGAACAAAGGCTTGGCTGCCTGCGTCGGTCAGGGTCCAGTGCCAGTTCGTGGAACCGTAGATGCCTTCGATCGCCGAGCCCGCACCACGTGCCATTAGGCGCGAGAAGAGCGGAACAACAACTGCAAAGTCTTTGTTGTTTGCAACGATATCACGCAGACCAAACTGAACAGCTTGGGTCAGCGAGTTCACCATGTCCCCACCGTAGTGGTTCAGGATCAGAACGTCAGCGCCAGAGTTCGCAACAGGTGTCAGGTAGGACGAGAAGTCGCCCGCGCCAACCGGGGTCATAACTGCGTTCGCAGTCTCCCAGCCCATTGCTTCGGTATAGGTCCGCATGGAGCGTTCCTGTGACCAACCCCAAGTGTAGTCAGCCGTCAGGTGATATGCGACACGGTCATTGCCATAAGCACCTTCGAGGATCGGTGCCAAAGCGCGACCCGACATTTCGGTGTTAAAGAAGTGACGGAAGCCATTTGCACGGCGGTCTTTACCTGTGGTGTCATTCGAGTGTGTCAGACCGGCCATGAAGATAACGCCAGCATCCTGGCAGAGACCCTGCACAGCGATTGCAACGCCCGAAGACGAACCACCGGAAATCATGACAGCGCCATCGCGTTCAATCATCGAACGGGCCGATGAACGTGCCGCATCAGACGATGTTTGCGTGTCACCAGTGACGTATTCTACACGGCGACCCAAGATGCCGGTGCCATCCAGAACTTGGCTGCTGAAGGTATTCATCATACCGCCATCGCCTTCACCGTTCAGGTGTTCGACTGCGAGTGTAAAGGCGCGCAGCTCGTCTGCACCCTCATCGGCATAAGCGCCGGTTTGTGGGACGTTGAAGCCCAGAGTTACGCTGTCAGGTCCGGGTGCATTGGTGAACCCAGTATGTCCGTCCGCCCATACGGCGCCGGAAAAGATTGTCGGCATTGCCAGAGTGGCACCGGACGCGGCGCCTGCTTTAAGCATGCCACGGCGAGTGAATTTGCCCTTCGACATTATATCCTCCCTTGATGAAACAACCCGGACCTCCCAATCCAGGCTTGGGGTAATTGCTACCCACCGGCAGGCTCACAAGGAATTAAGATTTAAGCCACAGGGCGATTTCACAAGCGAATGGCTTTTGAAAACAAATTTACAGCTTGTGTAAAACATTGAGAACTGCGTGACAAACCTAAGCTCGTCGGACAGATTCCAAGTTGGTCGCACTCGTGGGATGCGCAAATCAACTGATGCTGCAAGTGTAGCAATCTCAATGCCGCGCTGCAACAAAAAACCGCAGCGCCCTTTGGCGCAAGGGCGCTGCGCTGCAGAATAAGTCGTTCATCCAAACACCGAATCCGATGCGCGGACAGAAACCACTTAGGTCATAACGTCAGGATCAATTCGGCCAATATGGGCCTGCATATCGCAAAGTTCGACCAATGCTGCCCGCACTCCTGCCAAAGCGACTTGGGCGTCAAGCCCATGATCCGCAGCTTGATCGGCATATTGTTCGAGGTAAACGCGAAGCGTCGCCCCTTCTGTCCCGGTTCCTGACAGGCGTAAAACGGCCCGCGCACCGCCCTCAAACCAGATTCGGAGCCCCTGACCCTTGCTGACAGAGCCATCAACCGGATCATTATAGGCAAACTCATCTGCCGCCGTTACGGCCAGACCAGCAAAACTCTGCCCCGGCAAAACACTCAACCGTTCGCGCACGCTGCCAACAAGCGCATTTGCCTGATCTGTCGGAATTGCTTCATAATCGTGGCGCGAATAGTAATCGCGCCCATAGCTGCCCCAATGATCCGTCAGTATCTCGGCCACGGATTGGCGCCGCTCAGCGAGGATATTGAGCCACAAAAGCACCGCCCAAAGCCCGTCTTTTTCACGCACATGGTTAGACCCGGTTCCAGCGCTTTCTTCGCCGCAAATCGTTGCCATACCTGCATCCAGCAAATTGCCAAAGAACTTCCAACCCGTTGGCGTTTCAAAGCTGCCAATACCCAGCTTTTCAGCCACGCGGTCGCTGGCGGCGCTGGTCGGCATAGACCGCGCAACACCGGCCAGACCAGCGGCATAGCCCGGCGCAAGATACGCGTTAGCGGCCAGAACAGCGAGGCTATCGGATGGCGTTACATATTGCCCGCGTCCGACAATCATATTGCGATCCCCGTCCCCATCAGAGGCAGCACCAAAGTCAGGCGACGTATCCGACATCATTAGATCCATCAACTCTTTGGCCCAAACCGGGTTCGGGTCAGGATGCCCACCGCCAAAATCTTCTAGAGGAACAGCATTCACGACGGTACCTGCCGGCGCGCCAAGGGCCTCTTCCAGAACTGCCTTTGCATAGGGACCGGTGACCGCGTGCATCGCGTCAAAGCGCATGGTGAACCCGCTGGCAAACAAGGCGCGAAGCTTGTCGAAATCAAAAAGCGTCGTCATCAGAGCCTGATAATCAGTAACCGGGTCAATAACTTCGACCGCCATCCCCGCTACTTCGGTTGTGCCTATGCTTGCAAGGTCAACATCGGGAGCCTCGACAGTCACATATTTGTTCAATGATGTGGTCTCGGCAAAAATTGCGTCCGTGATGCCTTCGGGCGCAGGCCCGCCGTTAGACGTGTTATACTTTACGCCAAAATCTTCATCTATGCCGCCGGGGTTGTGACTGGCAGATAAGATCAGCCCGCCATCGGTTTTTTTCTGGCGGATCAAGTTCGAAGCAGCTGGCGTCGACAACAATCCGTTCTGCCCAACAATCACTTTTGCCGCGCCATTGGCCGCTGCCATTTTCAACATCGTCTGGATCGCGGTTGCGTTGAAATAACGCCCATCCCCGCCGATAACAAAGCTTTTGCCTTCGGCACCGCCGATCCCGTTGAAGATAGCTTGTACGAAATTTTCCAGATAGCCCGGCTGCATAAACACGCGGGTTTTCTTGCGCAGCCCCGAAGTCCCGGGTTTCTGGCCGTCAATTGGGGTCGTCTCAACTGTGATCGGGGTCATTTGCAGTCTCCTTATTCGCTGTCCTGACGCTGCGCCCTGACGTTCGCATCAAGGCTTTTACCTTATCGAGTTTTGGCAAATTCTTGAAATCAGCAATATCCACTGGCGCGCGGCGTCGCCAATTGGGGTGCTCGTCAATTGTGCCGGGAAGGTTCTGGGTTTCTTGAACGCCCATAAGATCATCCACTTGGATATTGACCATCTCCACCGGTGAAGCGGCAAGCGCGCCGTGAACAGCTTCAAAAAGCTCTGGCCCTTCGCCAAGTTCGATCAGGTCAGCCACCTCTTTCGAGCGCAGTTGTCTGGCTCGGTTTGCGCCTTCAAAATCGGTCCATTCCAGCTGGCCCCACCAATCGATGTCGCGACCTGTGGCAAAACCCTCCAAGGTCGGCGTGTCGTGGGTGGCAAAACATGCCAAACTATAGGGGCGCAGGTCCTGCGGCTTTCGGAATGAACCCGTTTCATCTTTTTCGTATTGCAATACGGAATAACTATAGAGTCCGCGCGCGCGCGTCGCGTCGCGGAAACCGGGGGGTACAAGGCCAAGATCCTCGCCAATGACAATCGTTTGTGACCGCTCGGCCTCAATCGCGACAATAGCCAACAAGGATTGAAACGGCTGGCGAATATATCCGCCCGGCGCACCATTATCCGGAATCCAATAGGATCGGTTCAGCCCTAAGACATGATCAATGCGGATCATTCCGGCCGAGCGCATGACGGAACGCAGCATCTGGCGGAAAGCACTGTAATTTGTCGCTCGTAATTTGCTGGGTGCAAAAGCCGCGATGTTCCAATTCTGCCCGGCAGGCGAAAGCTGATCCGGCGGCGCGCCAACGGACACGCCCTCGGCTATACTGTCGCCCTGGCACCATGTTTCAGCTCCGCCACGACGCGGCCCAACCGCCAAATCGAGATAGAGGCCCAGATCTGAACCACTTCGCCGGGCAACCTCTTGAACGTCTTGGAGCTGAGTTGCCGCTACCCATTGCAGCCAAGAATGATACCGCATACGCGCCTGCAGTTCCGGCTCGTTACATTTGCGCCGGGCTTGATCGCGGTTTTGCAAATCGGTCGGCCATTTCCGCCAATCGGGGCCATGGGTTTCGGAAATCGCTTCGAATAGCGAAAAATCCGCAAGGTCGTCGCCAGATTGAGACCGGTAAAGCTCAAACGCCTCTTTGGCGGCAAGGTCTGCCTCATCTTCGAACCGTGTATAAAGCGCCTCTAAAAGCGGCGCCATCACACTGCGGTGCCGGGCGTAATCGATAAACTCGCCATCCCCTGAAGCGGTTTTTCGGGCGGCCTCAACCAAGGCGGCGGCGTCTTTGGATTGCGATAATCCGGGGATGCCATCAACCGCGATGTGCCAAGTATTCAAAAACCCACGATGCGAGGGTGAATAGGGGCTGATCGTGTCTTCATCCTCGATCCCGAGGGCATGCACCGGGTTGATCCCAAGAAACCCTGCGCCTGCATTCGCACAAACTTCCGACAGGTCCGCTAGATCGCGAAAGTCGCCGACACCTAAATTCCGCTCCGACCGCAGACCATAAAGCGCGCCAGTGACGCCCCAAAGGCGCGAACGCCCTAAAAGATTGTGCAAAGACGGGGCTTGCTGTGGCGCCGCGATGATAGTGATGTGCTCTGGCCCAATTTTGAGTGCATGAACGCCCGACGGAAGCGGCGGCAGATCAATCTGGGTGAACCCGTGATCTGTCATGTTCAGGTCCGGAGCGTCTTCGACCTCCAGATGCCAAGAGCATGGCCCAGCCAACATAATGCGATGCGGCTGCCGGGCGGGAATGATCAGCTCGGCCGGATAAAACCGCGCCACATCCTCGTCCGTTATTGCGTCATAAGCATCCAAAATGGCCGCATCGGACCGGCAATCGAGACCATCGGCCTCAAGCAGCGCTTTGATAGTTTCAGGATTGGTCGGCCGGTTGTTTCCATCCAGATCGCGAAAAACGCGCAAGATGCCATGGCGCTCAGCCAATCCTTCTAACGCCGCGACAACGCTCATGATGTCGCCTCATCCGGCATCAAAACAAGGGCCACAACTGATCGCCAGTCAACGGTAAAGAACTCTGGCCCAATCTCGCAAATCTCGAAAACATCGGACGCTGCGGTATCTACGGCGCGGACCCAGTGATAGCCATCTGGCGCTTTGGGTAGCGCGACCTCAGCAGGGCTGTCGTCACGGTGAAAGACGATAAAAGTGCAATCCATATTTTCGTCAGGGGATGTGGTTTCGGCAGAGCCGCGCAGCGTCAGGCAAAGCGATGAAAGGCCAGGGTCACGCCATCCAAGCGGTGCGCCTGTCAAATCTGTCCATTCTACATCTGGCAACCCGTCTTCAGGCCGTGTCGCACCATGCAAAAAGCGCGCTTGGCTCAGCAGCCGGTTGGACTTTCTAAAGGCGGAAAGCTTGGCCGTGAACTCCATCAATTCATGATCGGCCTCAGCCCAATTGACCCAGCCAATTGGATTATCCTGACAATAGGCGTTGTTGTTGCCCTGCTGAGAATTGCCAATCTCATCGCCGGCCAACAGCATCGGCACCCCTTGCGACAGAAAAAGGGTCGCCAACATATTGCGTTGACGGCGGGCGCGGCGGCGCAGCGTATCGGGATCGTCTGTAACGCCTTCTTCTCCGCAATTGTCACTGAAATTACTGTGATGGCCATCCGCGTTGTTTTCGCCATTCGCCATGTTGTGACGCTCGTTGTAGCGCGTGACATCGGCCAGCGTAAAACCGTCATGACTGGTCAGGAAATTCACAGATGAGCGTGCGCTTCGCCCGCCTCTGTCAAACCGGTCTGCTGAGCCTAAAAGCCGCGCACCTAGTTCCTGCGCGCTGTGACCATCACCACGCCAATAGCGGCGTGTCGCATCGCGGAACCCATCGTTCCATTCTGCAAATTCAGGGGGGAAATCCCCGACTCGGTAACCGCCCGGGCCAAGGTCCCAAGGTTCGGCTATTAGTTTCACATCGGCAAGAACCGGGTCTTGACGGATCGCGTCAAAGAAGCCGCCATTTTGCTCGAACCCGTGATCTTCGCGCCCGAGGGTCGTGGCAAGATCAAAACGGAAGCCATCAACGCCCATCTGTTGCACCCAAAAGCGCAGGCTATCCATCACCATACGCAGAACGTAGGGGTTGGATACGTTTAGCGTGTTCCCGCAACCGGTATCATTGACATAATAGCGTGGCTGCCCTGCAATCAGCCGGTAATACGAGGCGTTGTCGAGCCCGCGATAACACAAGGTCGGCCCCATCTGGTTGCCTTCTGCGGTGTGGTTATACACCACGTCGAGAATGACTTTGATGCCCGCCTCGTGGAACTTGCGCACCATGTGGCGAAAGCCGCGCAGGCCATTCGGCCCAAAATACCGCGGCTCGGGGGCAAAAAAGCCAACCGTGTTATAGCCCCAATAATTCACCAGTCCTTTTTCGCGCAAAAAGCCGTCATTGATAAAGGAATGCACCGGCAAAAGCTCGACCGCTGTAACGCCAAGTTTTTGAAGATGTTCCAACATCGGCTCGGACGCGAGACCTTCATAAGTGCCCTTAACGTCGGCGGGCACCTCGGGGTGTTGCATCGTCAGGCCTTTGGGATGGGCTTCGTAGATTAGAGGATCTGACCAGTCATTGCAGGGCCGCTTTTCGATCGACGTGAAAAGGCCCGGATCTGACACAACGGATTTCGGCACAAACGGCGCGCTGTCGCGATTGTTGAACGAGAGGTCCTCACCGGACGAGCTGATGTCATAGCCCAGTGTCGCCGAATTGCCGGACCAATCGCCGCTTAACTCGCGGGTATATGGGTCCATCAAAAGCTTGTTTGAGTTGAACCGGTGCCCCTGCTCTGGCGCATAAGCGCCATGCGCGCGGAACCCGTAAAGGGCGCCGGGCGCAAGACCCGGAACATACCCATGCCAAACCGGGCCATTGCGTTCTGGCAAAGGCTGGCGGGCGATCTCGGTTTTGCCGTCGGGCGAAAACAGGCAAAGATCAATCTTAGAGGCATGGGCCGAGAACACGGCGAAATTCGTGCCCTCGCCGTCAAAACGGGCACCCATTTGATTAGGACTGCCTTCTTGGAACTGCAAATTTTTCACGGGAATAGCTACTCTGAACGATGCGGCATGAGGGATTGATAAAGCGCCAGATAGGCTTCGGCGGATTGATCCCACCCGACCGGATGGCGCATGGCGCGGCGGACCATGCCAGCCCAGATTTTGGGCTGACCGTAAAGCTGACAGGCCCGATCAATGGCCTGATCCAGCGCAGCCGCTGTAATTGGGGCAAATTGCAGCCCGGTCGCGCAATCAGCAGCTAGGGCCGCCGAATTTGCGTCAATAACTGTGTCGGCCAAGCCGCCCGTACGCGCCACAACAGGAAGCGTTCCGTAGCGCAGCCCATAAAGCTGTGTCAGGCCGCACGGTTCGAACCGAGAGGGTATCAAAATGGCATCACTGCCCGCTTGCATAAGATGCGACAGCGGCTCGTCATACCCAATGATTGTCCCAACCGAGCCGGGATAGCGCTGCGCGGCCGCGATGAACCCATCTTCCAAATCACGCTGCCCGGATCCAAGCACAGCAAGCCGTCCGCCGCGCGCCACAAGGGCGGGCAAACAGTCCAGCAAGAGATCCAGACCTTTTTGCGAAGTCAGGCGGCTGACAACACAAAAAAGTGGTGCATCGGGGTTTGGCGCAATAGCGAACCGGCGTTCCAGCTCGGCCTTACAAACGGCTTTGCCCTTCAGGCTGCGCGCCGAATAGGTTGCGGGCAGAAGCGCATCGTCTTCGGGGTTCCAGATATCAAGATCGATACCGTTCAGAATGCCGGACAGCATATGCCCGCGCGCCTGAAGGATCCCCTCAAGCCCCATGCCAAATTCCGGCATCAACAACTCGCGCGCATAGGTCGGGCTGACGGTGCTGATGTGATCGGCAAAGGCGATACCTGCCTTGAGGAACCCAACCTTACCGAAATATTCGAAGCCTTCGGGGTTAAAATGTTCCCCTGACAGATGCAGAGGGCCCATAACTTCAGGGCCAAAAACACCTTGAAAGGCGATGTTGTGAATTGTCAGAACGCAAGGCGGCGTCGGCCCCGAATGCTGCTTTAGATAGGCGGGAACCAAACCGGCCTGCCAGTCATGGGCGTTGACGAGATCGGGTTTCCAATCGCCGATCCCTTCAATTGCGACGCGTGCAGCAACTTGAGACAGGGCGCCATATCGCAAGTGGTTATCATGCCAATCCTGCCCATTTGGGCCCAGATAGATGCTGCCCTCACGATCAAAAAGATGCGGGGCATCCAGCAAGAAGAGGTCAAGCCCTTCTGCGCTGACGGCCACAAGCCGAGCCGGGCCGCCATGCAGATCATCATAAGACAACACCGTTTCGCCGCCCTGCGCAACGCTGGCCAAAGCCGGATAGGCGGGCAGCATCACCCGCACCTTTGCCCCCTGCTCTGCAAGGGTTTTGGGCACCGCGCCGATAACATCGGCCAGTCCACCCGTTTTTACAAAAGGCGCGCATTCAGAGGCGACGAAAAGGATGTTCATGTAAATTCAGTCCAAAGCATCGATCATAGGTTTCGTGATCAGACAGATACCGTTTTCGGTCCGTCGGAACCGTTTGGCGTCCAACTCAGGGTCTTCGCCCACGACAAGACCCTCTGGGATCTTCACATCACGATCGATAACCACATTGGTTAGGCGCGCTTTTCGGCCAATTTCGACATATGGCATCGCCACAACGCCATCAAGTTGCGAATAACTATGTGTCCGGCACCCGGTGAACAGCATACAGCGATGCAGTTGCGAGCCGGAAATGATACAGCCGCCTGACACCATCGAGGAAATAGCCTGCCCACGGCGGCCTTCTTCGTTATGGATAAATTTGGCAGGCGGGGTCAGTTCCGAATAGGTCCAGATCGGCCAGTCATTGTCGTAGATGTCCAGCTCTGGAACGAAATCCGTCAGATCGATATTGGCCTGCCAGAAGGCATCGATTGTGCCCACATCCCGCCAGTAGGGTTCGGGCTCAAGACCTGAACGCACGCAAGAGCGGCTAAAGGGATGCGCCATCGCGGCGCCCTCTTTGACCAGTGCCGGAATGATGTCATTGCCGAAATCATTGCTGGAATCTGGGTTTTCGGCATCGGCGCGCAATAGCTCGATCAAAAGCTCAGTTTCGAAAACATAGATCCCCATGCTGGCCAGGGCCAGATCAGGATGGCCCGGCATCGCGGGCGGATCTGCTGGTTTTTCGATGAAATCGAGGATCTTGTCAGACTCGTCCACCTTCATCACGCCAAAGCCCGACGCCTCTTCGCGCGGCACTTCAATACAGCCGACCGTCACCTTGGCGCCGCTTTCGACGTGCTGACGGATCATTTTGGAGTAGTCCTGCTTGTAAATATGGTCGCCCGCAAGGATCAGGATGTATTTTGGACCATAGCCTTGGATGATGTCGATATTCTGGGTCACCGCATCGGCCGTGCCTTTATACCAATTCTCTTCATCCAAACGCTGCGAGGCCGGCAAGATATCAAGGCTTTCATTGCGCTCAGCCCGGAAAAAGCTCCAACCGCGCTGCAGGTGGCGGATCAGGCTGTGAGCCTTATATTGCGTCGCAACGCCGATCCGGCGAATGCCGGAATTCACTGCATTGGACAATGCAAAGTCAATGATACGGCTTTTCCCGCCGAAATATACCGCAGGCTTGGCCCGTTTGTCGGTCAATTCTTTCAGGCGGCTCCCTCGCCCGCCTGCAAGAACAAAGGCCATTGTCTGCTGCTCAAGCCGTTGGATATCCTGGTCCATTTATCGTCCTCCTCAAACGAGTGTTCGGTACACGTTCAGTCTCTTTCAAGTTCAAAAATTAGCGTCGACAGCGGTGGCATTGTGATGTTGATCGATTGCCCCCGGCCTGATGCTGCGATGTCTTCTGCGTGTTTGCCGCCCATGTTACCGCGGCCGCCGCCGCCATAAACCTCGGCATCTGTGTTCAAGCGTTCAGCCCAGAAACCCGCTTCGGGCACGCCAATGCGGCGGTCCATGCGTTCGACAGGCGTGAAGTTGGATACGATCAATGCAGGTGGCGTTTTCGCGTCGCCTTTGCGCAGCCATGCAAAGATGCTTTCCTCGCCCGCGTTTTCCTCGACCCACTCAAAACCTTCCGGCTTGGTGTCGAGTTCATGCAACGCCGGCACAGCGCGGTAGACAGCATTCAGATCGCGGACAAGGTTTTGAACCCCCTTGTGCCATTCGTGGTCCAGCAAATGCCAATCGATGCTGCTATCATGGTTCCACTCAACACCTTGCGCAATCTCGCCGCCCATGAAGAGCAGCTTCTTGCCCGGATGCCCCCACATGAACCCGTAATAGGCTCGCAGGTTCGCAAACTTTTCCCAACCCTCGCCAGGCATCTTATCCAAGAGCGAGCCCTTACCATGCACAACCTCGTCATGGCTGAGCGGCAGGATGAAGTTTTCGGAAAACGCGTAATGGATGCCAAACGTCATCTTCGAGTGATGATATTTGCGGTGTATCGGCTCCTCTTCCATGTAAGAAAGAGTGTCATTCATCCAGCCCATATTCCACTTATAGCCAAAGCCGAGCCCGCCCCCATCCGTTGGGGCACTAACGCCGGGAAAGGCTGTGCTTTCTTCGGCGATGGTCATGATGCCGGGCACTTCACCGTAGGCGGCAATATTGGTTTCTTGCAGGAACGCGATGGCTTCTAGGTTTTCACGCCCACCATGAACGTTGGGAACCCATTCACCTTCTTTGCGCGAATAATCACGGTAAAGCATCGAAGCGACTGCATCCACGCGCAGACCGTCAATGTGGTGTTCCTTTAGCCAGTAAAGAGCATTGGCTGTCAGGTAGTTGCGCACTTCACGGCGGCCATAGTTATAAACGAGCGTGTTCCAGTCCGGGTGGAAGCCTTCTTTGCGGTCGGCATGCTCATAAAGCGGGGTGCCGTCAAACCGGCCCAGACCGTGCTGATCTTCGGGGAAGTGGCCTGGAACCCAATCAAGGATCAGGCCAATATCGGCGTTGTGGCAGGCTTCAACAAAGGCGCGGAATTCCTCAAGTGTGCCATGTCGGATCGTTGGGGCAAAAAGCCCAATTGGCTGATAGCCCCATGAACCATCGAAGGGGAATTCACTGATTGGCATCAATTCAAGATGGGTAAAGCCCATCTCTTTGGCGTAACCCACCAATTCGCGCGCGTGTTCTTCATATGAAAGCGGACGGTTGCCCTCTTCTGGCACACGCCGCCATGATCCAAGATGAACTTCATAAACCGAAATCGGCTGATCGATTTTATGCAACGCTTCGCGTTTGCTCATCCAGCCCTTGTCAGTCCAATCATGGCCCTCAAGTTTGCGCACAACCGAGGCGGTCTTGGGCGGATGCTCTGCCCCGAACCCAAACGGGTCAGACTTCTGCGGAAGCAGATTACCATGTTGATCCTGAAGCTCGTATTTATAGGCAGCACCATCGCCCACATCTGGAACAAATGTTTCCCAAACGCCGGTTGCACCGCGGGCACGCATCACATGGATACGCCCATCCCAACCGTTAAAATCTCCGACAACAGAAACGCGGCGGGCATTTGGGGCCCAGACGGCGAAATGTGTGCCTTCGCTACCCTCATGCGTCATGACATGGGCACCCAGAACATCCCAAAGCTGCTTATGCGAGCCTTCGGAAATCAGATGCTCATCCAACTCGCCCAAGACAGGACCGTAGCGATAGGCATCGTCAATGATCCAGCTATCGCTGCCACGCGTCGCCTTTAACTTATAGGCGAACCGGTTTTTGCGGCGAGACGCCACCCCTTCAAAGACGCCGTCAGCGCCCTCAACGGGTTTTAGAGCTACGATCCGGCGCCCGGTTTTTGCGTCAATTGCATCCACCGTTTCGGCGCCGGGAACAAAGGCCCGAACAGTAAGCTTTCCGGCAACCTCATGCAGGCCAAGCACCGAGAACGGTGAATTCATTTTGCCTTGCGAGATCTCTTGGGCGGCTGTCAGGTCCATGGCTTTACTCTCACTTGTTGCGAGGGGACACGCCCCAGATATCCTTGGCGTACCCTGCGATGGTGCGGTCCGACGAGAACCACCCAACGCGGGCTGTGTTCAAGATCGACATACGTGTCCATCCTGTTTGATCCTGGAACGCGGTATCTACCTTACGCTGCGTGTCGAAATAGTCGTCGAAATCACAGGTCACGAGGAAATAGTCATGCTCGTACATACGCTGAACCAGTGACTTGAACCGGCTTGGCTCGCTTGGGCTAAAGACGCCGCCGGCGATTTGGTTCAGGACACGTCCAAGGCGTGGGCTGGCCTCAATCGCAGTGCGGGCAAAATCAGGCTCGTTGCGGCGGGCCACAACCTCAGCAGCCGTCAGACCAAAGAGGAAGAAGTTTTCCGCACCCACATGTTCCCGAATTTCCACATTCGCTCCGTCAAGCGTGCCGATCGTTGGCGCGCCGTTCAGGGCAAACTTCATGTTGCCGGTGCCCGACGCTTCTTTCCCTGCGGTCGATATCTGCTCGGACAGATCCGAGGCAGGGATCAAAAACTCGGCCATCGTGACGTTGTAGTTTTCGGGGTAAACAACTTGCAAAAGATCCCGCGTGATCGGGTCGGAATTGATTGTCTTGGCCACGTCATTGATCAAGTGTATGATCTCTTTGGCCACAACATAACCGGGCGCAGCCTTACCACCGAAAATCTTAACGCGCGGAGTCCAATCGCCATTTGGATTGTCGCGGATGTCGTTCCAAAGCGCGACGGTCTCCAACAGGTTCATCAGCTGGCGCTTATATTCGTGGATGCGCTTGATCTGCACGTCAAACATGGCGGAAGGATCGATAATTGTCCCATCCCGCTCTTTCAGCCAATTAGCCAGACGCACCTTATTTTCAAGCTTTGAGGCCGAAAACGCGTCTTGGAAACTTGCGTCATCTGCGTGGGCCGCAAGGCCATCCAGTTTCTCCAGATCATCAGGCCATTCCGTACCGATGGTCTCGTTGATCAAGCAGCGCAGCGACGGGTTACAGGAATACAGCCAACGACGTGGGGTGATGCCGTTTGTCTGGTTGATAATCCGGTTTGGATAATCTGCGTTCAGCTCTTCAAACACGGTTTCTTTGACCAGCTCGCTGTGCAGGGCAGACACACCATTAACCTGATGGGCCATGATAAAGGCCAATTCGCCCATCTTGACCTCATCGTTTTCGATGATGCGGATGTCGCTGTTGCTGTCTGCGAAATGCTGATCCTGAATAAGCTCAATAATCCGGTGGTGACGCGGTAGAATGCGGGCGAACAATCCTTCGGGCCAACGCTCCAACGCTTCGGGCAGAAGCGTGTGATTGGTATAAGCCAAACACCCACGCGCAATTGTGATCGCCTCTTTGACAGGGATCCCGTGATCATCGGCCAGAATGCGGACCAGCTCTGGGCCCGCAATGGCCGGATGCGTATCGTTCAGCTGAAGCGCCACTTTGTCGGCGAGGTCTTCGATTTTAAAGCCTTCGGACAAGAAACGACGGATCAGGTCTTTGATGGAGGCGGCCGTGAAGAAATACTCTTGCTTCAAGCGCAACTCTTTACCGTCATCCGTGGTGTCATCTGGGTAGAGAACCCGGCTAATGGTCCGCGCCAGCGCCTCTGGCTCGCTCGCGGCCAGATAATCGCCGCGGTTAAAGCTATCGAGGTCAAAAACCTGCGTCGGCTTCGCCGCCCAAAGGCGCAGCGTATTGGCCCATTTGCCCTTCCAGCCCACAACGGGCGTGTCATAGGCCGAGGCAATAACCGTTTCCGCTGGATGCCAAACGGTCCCTTTGCTGGTCTCGCTAACATAGCCACCAAAGCCGATTTCATAACGCACTTCAGGGCGTTCAAACTCCCACGCATGGCGCTGTGACAGCCAAGTTTCGGCAGTCTCAATTTGGCGTCCCTCATCGAAATGCTGTTCGAACAGCCCGTGCTCATAGCGGATGCCATAGCCATAGGCCGGAATACCAAGTGTAGACAGCGAGTCGAGGAAGCAGGCCGCGAGACGGCCCAGACCGCCATTGCCAAGCGCCGCGTCAGGCTCATCGGCGACAACAACGTCATATTCTTGACCAAGTTCAGCAAGCGCCGCGCGCGCGGTCTCTTCCACGCCAAGATTGATGGTCACATCTTCAATAAGACGGCCCATCAGGAATTCCATCGAGAGGTAATAAACCCGTTTACCTTTTTCTTCATAGGTCTTGCGGGTCGAGGCAAACCATGGCTCGACGACCAAATCGCGCAGGGCCAGCGACATGGACATACGCCAATCATAGGTCGTCGCATGCGCGGCATCTTTGCCAAGCGAATTGGTTAGGTGGCGCTCAATCTGGCTGCGGAATGTATCAGCGTCAATCGGTGTGAGCAGATCTTTAGGCATGTATCGGTTCCAACTATACACGGCCCTTTGTAGGGCCAGGAGGTCTGTGATTAGGCAAGTTCGTGTGCCCAGGGCGGGTTTGCGCCTGCGCGGGATACAGTAATGGCGGCGACTTTTGCGCCATGACCAAGTGCTGCTTCCATTTGTTCGTCAGTGATCTTGGCGAGGTTTTCTTTCGATAACAAGCCATCCTCTGACAGCTTGGCCAATACCCCTGCATTAAACGTATCGCCGGCCCCAACCGTATCGACCACTTCGACAATTTGCGAAGAAATATTGATCATTTCGCCAGTGTGTGTCAGGGCAGATGCCCCTGCCCCGCCGCGGGTCAGAACGATAATTTCAGGGCCAAGCTCGCGAACCGCGGCGACCTTATCGACCAGCGCCATCGGCTCGGGGATAATCCAGTTCAAATCTTCGTCTGACACTTTCAGGATATCGACCTGCGCGATCATCTTATCCAGACGCGCGCGATATCCTGCGTCATCTTTGATAAAGCTCGGACGAATATTGGGGTCCATCATGATTACGCGCGACGGAGCCTCGCGCTCCATCAGCGCTGCGTAGAAATCTGCGCAGGGCTCGTTGATCAGGCTGATACCGCCAAAATAGAGGGTCGACACCGTTTCTGGCACGTCCGGTAAATTGTTTGGCTCAAGCATCCGCCCTGCGGTGTTTTCATCATAGAACGTATAGGTCGCGTGCCCGCCCGTCAGCTGAACGAAGGCCAACGTTGTGGGACGGTCGGATGTGACAACAAGGCTGCTGTCAACATTGCTTCCAGCCAATGCCATTCGCAGTTGTTCGCCAAATAAATCGGTCGAAATCCCCGACAAAAAACTGGCACCTGTCCTAAGGCGGCCAAGTGCAATTGATGTATTGAACACCGCACCACCGGCATGCGGGACGAACCCGGATTCGCCGTCGGCATTTGTGGTAGGGATCATGTCGATCAGGGCTTCACCACAGCAAAGTATCATTCGTTGTCTCCGATCCAGACATAGACAAAATTCGCTTATTTTACAGGTCCGTTACCGCTAACATAAGCTTCTGTCAATTTCTTTGAACGCTCAACCGCAAGGTGCGTTAATCTGCCACGACTGAGCCAGCCACGCTGGCTCTTAATCGTCCAAGTAGGCTTTGACAGTGGCCGCAACACCGTTTTCTTGCAAGGCCGTCAGCATTTTAGCGAAAGCATCGATGAAGATTGGATCACGTCCGACTGGCCCATAGATATGCTCTTGCGCCAACCAAGCGGCCGGATTTTCCTGTGCCTCTTTGGCAACGGACTGCAGACGGTCCCAATCAGGGTCGTTAGGGCCGATCTCGGCCCCGCTTTCGCTTTGACCCAGACAATACCGACACCACATTGCCGAACTCAGCGCCAACCCTTCGGGCGCACGTCCCGCTTTGACGTTGTCGCGCACGGAATCCACAATGAATTTCGGCTGTCGGTTCGTGCCATCATAGCACAGCCGCGCAATTGTATCGGCCACGCCGGGATTGGCAAAACGATGGCAGATCAATTCCATGTAGTCTTGCGGCGTAAAGCCCGGAACACTGGGAACATGAGGCAACACATCGCTTTCATGGATCTTGCGCAGATAGGCGTTGATCAAGGGATGCTGCATCGCTTCATGGGCGTATTCGATATCCAACATGGCCGAGGCATAGGCGATAATTGCGTGACCGCCATTCAAAATCCGCAGCTTCATCTTTTCGAAGCTTTCCAGATCATCGGTAAAGGTCACGCCGACTTTTTCCAATGCAGGGCGGCCTGCAACGAATTTGTCTTCCATCACCCATTGCATGAAGGGTTCACAGAAAACCGGGAAGTTGTCCTCGATCTCAAACTCGTCGACCAAAGCCTTGCGCTCACGCGGGCCGGTCGCAGGGGTAATTCGGTCGACCATCCCATTTGGGAACGTGACGTTTTCATCCACCCATGCCCCAAAGCTGGCATCTTGCGCCGTCGCCATTTGGACCACGGCTTCACGTGCGATATCGCCATTTCCCGGAAGGTTGTCGCAAGACATCACAGTGAAAGGCCCGTGACCTGCTGCTTTGCGCGCGCGCAGGGCTGCCAAAATCGCGCCAAAGGCGGTGTTGGGGGTTTCGGGATTGGCAATGTCATGGGCAACAGACGTCTCCGTCGCGTCAAACTTGCCTTCGCCGTCCAGAAAATAGCCACCTTCTGTTACCGTCAATGAGACGATGCGAATAGACGGATCGGACATTGCCGCAACCAAAGGCGCATTTCCATCCGGCTCAACCGCCGCGAAATCGATCATCGCCCCGACGATGGACGCCTTATGGTCGTCGCCATCCACTTCCACCACGGAATAAAGCCAGTTCTGATCGGACAACAGATCCCGCATCTTGGCATCTGGGGCGCGCACACCGGCGCCGACAAGGGCCCAATCGCTGCTGCCGGGATCTTCGTTGATCAGCTTATTGAGATAAACCGCCTGATGTGCGCGATGGAAATTTCCAACACCAATATGAACAATTCCGGGGCTCAGCGCCGCACGGTCATAGCGCGGAATTTCTACCGAGCTGGGCAGATCGTTCAGGGTGTTTTGAGCGAGTTTATGTGCCATATCTGCGCTTTCTTTTCAGCTCATCCAGTTTCCGCCGTCGACATTATATGTCTGGGCGACGATGTATTTTGCGTCATCGGTGGCCAGAAAAACGGCCATTCCGGTTAAATCTTCTGCGGTGCCCATGCGCCCTGCGGGCACGGCGGCACCAACCGCTTGTTTCTTCTCTCCGGGGGCCAATCCCTCTTCTGCTGCAAAAAGCGCATCCACATGATCCCAATGTTCACCATCAACAACACCCGGCGCGATGGCATTCACGTTGATCCCATGAGAGATCAGGTTCAGCCCGGCCGATTGTGTCAGGCTGATCACGGCCGCTTTGGTTGCGCAGTAAACGCCAACTAGGGCCTCACCGCGCCGACCGGCCTGGCTGGCCATATTGATAATCGTGCCGGGACGTCCCGCGTCGATCATCTTTTTGGCCACCGCTTGCATCATAAAGAGCGTCCCCGCGACATTGACCGAAAAGAGCCGGTCATAGCTTTCGCGAGAGATTTTGGTGATCGGGGCAAGGTCAAACAAAGCCGCGTTGTTGATCAGGATATCGATCCCTTCCAACTCTGCTTCGGCTTGTTCCACACATGCCTCGATCGATTTTTGTGACGTGACATCCAGCTCAAGCGCAATTGCACCATTGCCGATATCGAGTGCCGTCTGGCGGGCGGCGACGAGGTTGATATCCCCGATCGCCACGCGCGCTCCCTCTCGGGAATAGGCTTGGGCGAAAGCTCGCCCTATGCCGCGCGCCGACCCAGTAATGAGGGCCGTTTTCCCCGCCAGTCTGTTCACTCGACCCGTAGGCCCGCGTTGTCGAACTTGTGGAAGCGTTGTTCGTCAGGCGTAAGGTAGATGGTGTCCCCATGCGACATAGTCAGATCGCCAGAGGCCCGGATTGTCATTGGCTCTTGCATGCCCTCGACATGGACGTGGAAGAACGTGTCAGATCCCAGATGCTCTGCAACGCCAACCGTGCCTTTCCAGGTACCTTCTGTGGCCGAGACATCGATATGTTCTGGCCGGATACCCACGGTGTGGGCACCACGGTTAGACGCTTCTGTACCAGTCAGAAGGTTCATTTTCGGGCTGCCAATAAAGCCAGCGACGAAAACGTTCCTTGGGCTGTTGTAAAGCTCCATCGGGGATCCGACTTGCTCAATCACACCGGCCTGCAGAACCACGATTTTGTCTGCCAAAGTCATGGCTTCGATTTGATCGTGGGTCACGTAGATCATCGTCGTGTCGAGACGCTTATGCAGCTCGGCAATCTCCAGACGCATGCCGTGACGCAACGCGGCGTCAAGGTTCGACAGTGGTTCGTCAAAGAGGAAGGCCGACGGCTCACGAACAATCGCACGGCCAATGGCCACACGCTGACGCTGACCACCCGAAAGCTGGCCCGGACGACGATCAAGATAGTCGGTAAGGTTCAGCGCCTTGGCTGCACCTTCAATCCGGCGATCCTGCTCGGCCTGATCCATGCCCGCCATTCTCATGGGGAAGGCAATGTTCTTGCGAACTGTCATATGCGGGTAAAGCGCATAGGACTGGAACACCATGGCCAGACCGCGTTTCGCAGGCGGCAGGGCCGTAGCATCATTGCCATCGATCGAGATCATGCCACCGCTGACATCTTCCAGACCCGCAATCAGACGCAGAAGGGTAGATTTACCGCAACCCGACGGGCCAACGAAAACAACGAACTCACCGTCATTAATATTCAGATCGAGGGGCGGAATGACTTCCACATCGCCAAAGGCTTTGCGGACTTGTTGAAGGGTAATTTGTCCCATGTCGAATTTCCTTACTTAACCGCGCCGAAGGTGAGGCCACGGACGAGTTGTTTCTGGCTGAACCAGCCAAGGATGAGGATCGGTGCAATTGCCATAGTCGAGGCAGCACTGAGCTTGGCAAAGAAGAGGCCTTCTGGGCTGGAGTAGCTTGCAATAAAGGCTGTCAGCGGCGCCGCATCTACCGAGGTCAGATTCAGCGTCCAGAACGCTTCATTCCAAGCCAAGATAAAGTTCAGGAGCAACGTTGACGCAATTCCGGGCACTGCCATCGGCGTCAAGACATACAAGATCTCTTCTTTAAGCGAGGCCCCATCCATTCGAGAGGCTTCTAGGATTTCCCCGGGAATTTCCCGGAAGTAGGTATAGAGCATCCAGACAATGATCGGCAGGTTGATCAGCATCAAGATGACGACCAGAGCAAAGCGGTTGTCCAGAACCCCAAGCTGAATACACAGCAGGTAGATTGGGTACAGAACACCAACCGCCGGCAACATCTTAGTCGACAGCATCCACAGAAGGATATCTTTGGTCCGACGTGATGGCACAAAGGCCATGGACCAAGCCGCCGGGATGGCGATGATAATACCCAGGATCGTCGAGCCACCCGCGATCAAGATCGAGTTGCTCAGGAAGCGCGCGTAGTTCGAGCGATCCATGACCTCAGCATAGTTTTCCAGCGTCCAGTCAAACCCAAGAAAGATCGGCGGGTTTGCAATCGCGTCGGCCTCGGTCTTGAACGAGGTCAGGATGGTCCACAGGATCGGGAAGAAAATTAGAAATCCTATGGACCAAGCAATGACCGTGTTCAGGGCTTTGCGTTGATTTGTAACAGCACGTGCCATTTTTGGTCCCTCACTTATCCAGGTTTTTGCCGACGATGCGCATCAAGAAGATGGCAACGATATTGGCAAGGATGATGGCGTAGACACCGCCGGCAGAGCCGAGGCCCACATTCTGGCTTTCCAGCACGCGCTGGTAGATCAGGTAGGTCAGCGTCCGGGTACCAAATGCACCACCTGTCGTCACGAAGATCTCGGCAAAGACTGCCAACAAGAAGATCGTCTGGATCAGGATGACAATGGTGATCGCCCGGCCAAGGTGCGGCAGAATGATATAGGCAAAGCGTGACGTCCATTTCGCGCCATCCATTTCAGCTGCTTCCAGCTGCTCGCTATCCAGCGATTGGATTGCCGTCAAAAGAATGAGCGTCGCAAAAGGAAGCCACTGCCAGGACACGATCATTACGATCGAGAACACCGGCACTTCTGTTAGCCAGACAACCGGGTCGCCTCCAAAGAAGCGCCATAAATGGGCGAACACGCCGTTGACCGGGTCCATGAACATGTTCTTCCAGACCAGGGCAGACACTGTTGGCATCACAAAGAAGGGTGCGATGACAAGAATTCGGACAACGCCTTGCCCCCAGAGGGGCTGGTCCAAAAGAAGCGCGAGCATGATGCCAAATACAATCGAGATGACCAGAACACCGCCAACGATGAACAAGGTGGTCTGAACCGCAGGCCAGAAAGCGCTTGATGAGATGAAACGAGAGAAGTTCTCAAGGCCTACAAAACCTTGGTCACCTCCGCGTAGGGGTAGATAGCTACGTACCGAAAACCACAGCGTCATGCCTAGGGGCACAAGCATCCAGACGAGGAGCAAAAAGACCGCGGGGGCCATCATTATCCGCGCTGCAGATCGGGAACTCTGAGTCGCCATGACACAAATCCTCCGCATTCGGGCCGCGATGGCCCGGGAATGTTAAAGTGGGTTAGTCTTATTTGAGAGAGAGATTGTCAGAAGGCGGCGGCAGCCGCCGCCTTCAAACTTTGCGTGGAACGCTTAGCGGTAGCCCGCTGCTTCCATCGCTTCGTTGGTGATTGCCTGAGCAGTCGCCAGTGCTTCTTCGATGGTCTGCTGACCAGCGTAAGCGGCAGAGAATTCCTGGCTTACTTCGGTCGCGATACCAGCGAATTCAGGGATAGCTGCGAACTGGACACCTACGTAAGGAACCGGATCAACAGTTGGGTTGTTTGGATCAGCCGACAGGATCGAGTCCAAAGTCATCTGAGCAAAAGGAACCGCCTGGTAGTCTGGGTTCTCATAGAGAGAGATCCGTGCGCCCGGAGGAACGTTCGCCCAACCTTCGTTAGCAGCAACCATTTCGATGTAGTCAGTCGAAGTTGCCCACTCGAGGAAGGTCATCGCTGCTTCTTCCTGCTGTGTACCAGCGGGGATCGCCAGTGCCCAAGCCCAGAGCCAGTTCGAACGACGGCCCAGACCATTGTCAGGTGCCAGAGCGAAGCCGACGCTGTCAGCATATTCGCTGTCATCGGGGTTGGTTACGAAAGAAGCCGCAACAGTGGCGTCAATCCACATGCCGCAAAGGCCTTGGTTAAACAGGTTCAGGTTCTCAGTGAAGCCGTTGGTCGCGAAACCAGCCGGACCAGAGGCCTGCATCATGTCATTGTAGAAATTCAGGGTGTTGGCCCATTCTTCAGTGTCGAACTGGGCGTTCCAGTCTTCGTCGAACCAGCGTGCGCCGAACGAGTTGGACATTGCAGTGATGAATGCACCACCTTCACCCCAACCTGGCTTACCGCGCAGGCAGATGCCGTTGACGTCATTTTCACGGTCGGTCATTGCAGCCGCTGCTTCAGCGATGAATTCCCAAGTTGGAGCGTCAGGCATTTCAAGGCCAGCTGCTTCCATCAGGTCCGTGCGATACATAACCATTGACGATTCACCATAGAAAGGCGCCGCATAAAGCGTGCCATCATGGCTCAGACCGCCTGCCATCGCTGGCAGAATGTCATCAACGTTATATTCTTCAGACAACCCATCAAGCGGGACAAGCCAGCCATTGGCGCCCCAAATCGGTGTCTCGTACATACCGATGGTCATGATGTCGAACTGACCACCGTTCGTGGTGATGTCCGTGGTTACACGCTGGCGAAGAACGTTCTCTTCAAGCGTAACCCACTCAACCGAAATTCCGGTATCTTCAGTGAACTGGTCGGTGTAACCCTGCATGCGGATCATGTCACCATTGTTCACGGTCGCAATCGTGATCGTCGTGGCATGGCCGTCAGCCAGTGCCATTCCAGAAATAGCGCAAAGCGCCGTTGCACCCATAAGGGCGCGACTCACCATCTTCATTAGTTTTTCCTCCCGATGCCCAGTGCCGGGCATTTGCTATCATAGTGAGCAAATATTCAACGAAACAAACTCATACGTCAACAACTTCGTGAGCATTGAGACACAATATGTCCAGAAAACCCAATAAAAGTTGAAAATATTAACCAGGAAGGGTGTGGGAAAAGACCGGTCCAACCCGAATCGATAGATTCGCGGCGTGCTGAAAAATTAGGTGTCCATGAGCCATTCCACCGCAGGGTCCGCTTGAAAACGCCATTTTCTGAGCGGTCCTGCCATGACATTCAGGTAGTACATTTCGAAGCCATGAGGCGCGCCGCACGGATGATGACCGCGGGGCACAAGCACCACATCGCCATCCTTGACGGCCATTGTTTCATCCAAGGTTCCGTCCTCAGTATACACCCGCTGAATTCCGAAACCCTGCGCCGGGTTCAGCCGGTGGTAGTATGTTTCTTCCAAATAGGTGATCCTTGGGAAATCGTCCTCGTCATGTCGATGACTTGGGTAAGACGACCAATGCCCTGCGGGGGTAAATACCTCGGTCACCAAAAGGCTATCGCAATAATCTTCGGCCTCCATCGCAATATTATTAATATAGCGCGCATTGGTGCCTTCACCGCGTTGCGTCAGGGAAATGCCGCTTGGGTCAATCTTGCGCGGCTGATGACCGGACACGCCCGGCGCTTTGCAGACGGCAATTGTGCAATTTGTGGTTGCAGTGGCGGTCCAGTTAACGCCGTTGGGCAGATATAGGCAATGCGGCGGAGACTTTTCGAACACGTCCATTCGGTCGCCCAATTCGCCCCAGCTTTGCCCTGCCCCTGTCAGCTCTGCCTTACCCTCGACCATGACCAAGATCACTTCTGTTTCGCCCGTCCCTTCGGAAGCAGTTTCGCCTGCGCGCAGTCGGTACAAAGAGAACCCAACATAGCGCCAACCGGCAGAGGCTGGCGTGATCTCATGAGTTTTACCATGGGTCCCAAAGGGTTTTTGAAGTAGTCGGCTCATCATTATGTTCCTGCCTTGCGTGCCAAGTGTGACCTAGACTGTCGCAAGCGGATGAAGAAAAAGCAAAACCAGAAACGTCACTACGCGTCCTGCATTTTGTTGAACAACGCCTCGAATGCCTCTAACGGCGCAGGGCGCGCCACCCAATATCCTTGGATCTGATCGCAATCATGCTCACAGAGCCAATCATATTGCTCTTTGGTTTCGACACCTTCAGCCACAATCGTTGCGCCAATTTGTTTTCCCAACGCCAAGATCAGCCGGATAATCGGGCCTGATGCAGGAAGTTGGCTGACAAAGGATCGGTCGATCTTCAAACAGTTGAGAGGGAACCGAGAGATATAAGACAAGTTCGAGTACCCGGTCCCAAAATCATCAATAGCCACCTGATAGCCCATATCCGTAATGCGTTGCAGGCGTGCCGCAATATCATGATGGTCGCCAATCAGAACGGTTTCGGTGACTTCCAATTCGATTTTCCCATGAGGAAACCCGGGCTGTTCCGAGTAAGCGCGCAGCGCATCCATCATTCGATCATTGGCAAACTGGCGAGGAGAAATATTGACCGACAGGCTGCAGTCAATATTTGCGTCGCGCCAGCGCGAAGCCAGATCGAAGCCCATTTCAAGAACCTGCTGGCCGAGCTTTTCGATCATCCCGGTTTCTTCACAGATCGGGATAAAGGTATTTGGCATCATCAGACCGCGGCGCGGGTGTTCCCAACGCGCCAAACCTTCGGCCGACACAATTTGCCCTGACTTAACGTCGATGCGTGGCTGCAAATGTAGCAGGAACTCTTGGTTATCAATCGCTTCCTTGATCTGGTATTCAAGCTTCACCCGTTCTTGTGCGGCAAGCCCCATTTCCTCGTCATAAACCGTATAGCGATTACGCCCGCCCTTTTTAGATGCATAGAGCGCGATGTCAGCCTGCCGAAGGACAGTATCAAGGTCAGATTGCGACGGATCGAAGACCGCGATCCCCATACTGGCGTGGACGGAAAAGCTGGTGGTGCCGCTGAAAATGGGTGACGAGATATCCGCAAAGAGCCGCTCGACATGCAGCATGAACTCTTCATCATCATCAATATTCTCGAACAGAACAACAAACTCGTCGCCGCCAAGACGCACTACGATGCCTTTGGGCTCCATGGCCTTTTGCGAGCGCTGTGCCAATTCACGCAGGACAATATCACCAAGCTCATGGCCAAACGTATCATTGATCTGTTTGAACCGGTCGACATCGAAATAAAGCAAGGCGCTTTTCAACGAGCCCTTTCGACCAAGGCGGCCCATGAATTTCTGCAAGAACGCCCGATTGTAGCAACCGGTCAGCTGATCGCGATCAGCCAAGTAGCGGGCTTTGTCCCGGGCAATCTTTAACTCACTGACATCGATGGCCGTTAGCAAAATAGCAGGCTCACCAGTTACCGCGTCGCTACATTGCTTGGCCGAAAGGTCAAACCAACGTTCTTGGTTTCCAGAACTGACCTTTGCCACTTGCCGATGTTCGCCGGCGCCGTCGAGCTCAAACATCATAAGGTCGTAATCTGTTTGATCGACAAAAAGGTTCGAGAGCGTTTTGGAGGAATCGTCCGTCGCATTCCGGGCGGCCGGGTTCATATATAGCGGGGGGCCGTTCACAGCATAAAGCGTGATCATCACATCGGTATGAAGAAGCGCCTCAGCGCTGCGCAGGTTTTCCGGCTCATCATCGGCCTGCCCCAAAACCTCACATTGCATCGCCATTCGCCCGTCAAGCAGACGAAACCCACGAAACACAACCATGACGCTTGTCGGCACCCCATTGGGGTAAAGCGTCCACATTTCTTTAAAATAGGCGTCTCGCTCTAAGAAATCCGCCTGATACTGCTTTAGCCGTTTTGAAACGGTTGGAGACATGTCTTGCGACATATCCCGTTCACGCAGTTCTTTTTCGGTTTTGGCCTGCCACATATGGCAGGCCTGAGCATTCGCAAAAACAACCCGTGCGTTGTCGATATCGAAAACCCAAATTGGCGTTTGAAGCCCCCGTGCAGCGGCAAAAAGGTCTGGAAAGATAAACTGTTCGATCTCTGCCCCTTCCTTGTTCACCGTTTCACTTCCAATCTCGGAATTCATATCCTGCATAACACGGGATCCCATACCTTATGTCACGCAGCTTTCGACGATTTCGTCCCTAAGTCAGCCAGTGGGACAAAATCTTCCGTTTCACTTACCAAACCGATCCATCTTGCGACGGACGGGTAGTCCTCCAGCGACAGGCCGGCCTCTTCTAAGACATGCACATATCCAAACATCGCGATATCGGTGATTGAATATCCCGAGGTCAGCATGAAGTCCCTGCCCTGAAGGTGCGCGTTCAATCTGCCAAGACCAAGATCCGCGCTGGCTTGCCAGACTTCGATATCTTTTGCCCGGTTTTCTCGTTCAGTCGGCAAGATAGTGGTGAAAAATCGCGCCGGCGAAATGAAGGGTTCAAGTTTGGATTGCTCAAAGAACATCCATTGAAGCGCCTCGGCCCGATCCTCTAGCGCCTCTGGCATTAACTTTGTCCCTTCGGCCAAATACCACAACATTGCATTGCTTTCCCCGATACCCACGCCAGAATCGGTTACCAAGTAAGGCACCACTCCAATGGGGTTCACGTTAAGAAATTCATCAGATTTTTGTTCGCCCTTTAACACATCAATTAATTGCAGGTCGAATGAGATACCCAGTTGATGCATGGCGAGCCATGGCTTGAAGCAGTTTCCGGAGCCGAGGCAGGCATAAAGTTTGATCACAAGACTTTCCTTCCCTTTCAGTTGCTCCAACTTGCTATGTCTCAAGAGTTAAACCTGCCTAAATTCGCCTAGGATAGACACTGACAAACCTAATAAAAATCTATCTATTTCTGTGACTTAATCATCCTGGATTTTCAAATCAGCCTTTGATAATTGGACAGTTTTCCAGATGCGGAGTTGTGCTTTAAGAGCCCAGGATCGCATCGTGGGTCTTCATCAAAATATCACGCTCATTCGACGAAAATTTGACCATTTTAAGATGAATTTCATCGGGATCGAGAATATCCAGAAAATACTAATAAAATTTTAAGAAACTTCGGAAACAATGTTAACACTTTAATCAAAATTGAACCCTATATCTGTCCAATATAGACGGAGTCGGATCATGTTTCATGAGGTTGGACTCCGCTGTGCGGAGACAAGTTTTGATCATCCGATTGCGCAGTATATTTGGAGTACCAAGTATCAGTACCAATCGGCGGGTCGTCAGGTCGACCAGTGGGTCGGTGATACTTGGCAGCGCGTAGCGGAGGGATTAGCAAAAGTCGAAGCCGAGGCCAATCGGCCTCATTTCGCGAATTTATTTTACGAAGCCATGGAAGGGTTTACGCTAATTCCCGCCGGCAGGATCCTCGCCGGATGCGGGACAAAGCGGAACGTAACGCTGTCCAATACTTTTGTCATGCAGGAGATCCCTGACAGCGTTGAAGGCATTATGGACACTGCTCGGCAGGCTGCATTAACCATGCAAATGGGCGGCGGTCTCGGGTATGACTTTTCCTCTTTGCGGCCAAAAGGAACGTTGGTCGTTGGGCTTGATTGCCCGGCTGCCGGTCCACTGGCTGCGATGGATATCTATGATTCCGTTTGCCGGATGGTCGTAACCGGCATGGGGCGCGGCGCAATGATGGCAACGATGCGCTGTGACCATCCCGATATTGAAGATTTCATCAATGCCAAGTCGGATCCTTCGCGGTTCAGGAACTTTAACCTTTCGGTTCTTATCTCTGACGCCTTTATGGAAGCGGTTCAACATGACGACATGTGGGCACTGACGTGGAATGGCACTGCTATACGTGAAATTCGCGCGCGCGCTTTGTGGCATATGATCATGCAACGCAATTATGAAGCTGCCGAGCCAGGCGTCTTGTTCATCGACCGCATCAATGCCCGTAATCCGCTAAATTACATCGAAAAAATCTCCTCGACGAATTCATGCGCAGAGCAGCCCCTCCCCCCGAACGGCACCTGCCCGCTAACGTCGATAAATCTGGCCCGCCTTGTTCGCGCGCCATTTGAAAAGCACGCCAGGATTGATCTCAACGAGATCCGCCGCCTTGCGGGCGTTGCGGTGCGGATGTTGGATAATGCGCTCGATGTTTCAAAATTTGCGGTTCCCGAACAAGAGGAAGAAGCCAAGAACAAACGACGGATCGGAATCGGCGTAACCGGTGTTGCTGATGCATTGATTATGCTTGGTATTCGCTATGGCTCAGTTGAAGCCGCCGAAACCTTGTCATCCTGGATGGAAGCCATTCAAAACGCGGCCTATCTGGCCTCTGCAGAACTGGCCGCGGAACGGGGCACTTTCCCCCTTTATGATGCGGCCCGTCATCTGAGAAATCCAATGATCGCACGGTTGCAGCCGGAAACCCGCGCCGCAATTGAGCAGCATGGCCTGCGTAATGGCGTCCTGACTACGGTTGCACCCACAGGCACCATTTCTATGTTCGCTGGCAATGTTTCGTCGGGAATCGAGCCGGTATTTGCCAATTCCTATAAGCGAAACGTCACGAACCAAGACGGAACGAAATCTACAGAATTGGTCGAAGATTATGCCGTTTGGCTCTTTCGGCGCCTCTTTGGCTTTGAAGCCGAGCTATCGGACGCATTCGTAACGTCGATGGAACTGCGCCCAGAGGAACATGTGCTGATGCAATCTGCTGCCCAGAATTGGGTTGATAGCGGCATCTCAAAAACGGTGAATTGCCCCGAGGATATATCCTTTGAGGCCTTCCAGAATGTCTATTTGGCGGCCTATAATTCGGGATGCAAAGGCTGCACGACGTTCCGCCCAAATGCGGTCACAGGGTCGGTCTTGTTCGTTTAAGGTCACGAAAAGGGGCGGCACAAATGTTTCGACTTTTCAGGCGCCGCCCAGAGCGTCCAAATTTTGCGGCTGAATGGGTCCCGACCCACCGCCATAAAAAGGGCGGCCTGTACCGTGTCGTTGCTGAAGGTGTGTTGGAAACTGATCGATCTGCGGTTGTCATTTATGATGACGAGGACGGGACGGTTTGGGTTAGACCAACGAGCGAATTTTGGGACGGTCGATTTACTAAATTGGACAGCGCGTAGAGCACCCAATACGAAGTTTGGACATGGGTGGCCATTCAAAGAATTCTACGGCACTCTGCCGGGATGGCAGTGATCACGCAGGGCTCCAAATCATGAAATACGTATTTTCCCCAGAGGCGCAAAGCACGTTGCCCATCCGCGGGACGGATGAACTTTTTCCAGTTAACCGTGTCTATTGCATTGGCCGCAACTATGCCGCCCATGCAATTGAAATGGGGCACGACCCTGACAAAGAGCCTCCGTTTTTCTTCCAAAAGAATCCCGATAACTTACTGCCGGAGGGAAAGGATTTTCCCTACCCTCCTATGACCTCTGACGTTCACCATGAGATTGAACTTGCTGTGGCGCTGAAATCAGGCGGATCCAATTTATCAGCAGGGGACGCACTCGATTGCGTCTTTGGATATGCTGTATCACTGGATATGACGCGTCGCGATCTGCAGGGACAGATGAAGAAAATGGGCCGTCCCTGGGAAATTGGCAAAGCCTTTGAACACTCGGCGCCTTGCTCTGCTCTTGTTCCCGCAAGTGACATTGGCCATCCAAGCGAGGGCGAAATCTGGCTGAAAATCAACGGCGCTACGCAGCAGGAAGGCGACCTCAACCAGTTGATTTGGAAAATACCCGAAATGATCTCTTATCTTTCGGACTATTTCTCCCTGCATCCCGGCGACGTCATCTTAACCGGAACGCCAGCAGGTGTTGGCCCGGTTGAAAAAGGCGATAACCTACACGGGCATATTGCAGGGGTCGGAGATCTGCACGTTAAGGTCGTCTGATCTAAAGAATGATTTCCAAGAGAAATCGAAACGAAACGATGGCCAAAAAGCTTCCGAACAGACGCCGCAAAAGCTTCTGCTCCATCCGGTGAGCGAGGGATACGCCCAGCCTTGTCGTCAAGAGTGCCGTCGGGATGGTGAAAAGAAGCGCCAAGAATGACACAAATCCGATAGCGTCCGGCGGCAATCCGGGATTGCCCCAGCCAGCGGCCATGTACCCGACCGCGCCAGGGAAAGCGATGATCAAGCCAATCGCTGCAGATGTCGACACGGCCTCGCGTATCGGCTTGCCATTCATCGACAAAATCAAATTCGAAATCGCCCCACCGCCGATGCCCATCAATGCCGAGAGCAGCCCGACAATCCCACCGTAGGCCCACGATACAAGACCTTTTGGCATCGTGTCCCGCAACACCCATGTCCCCCCGGACAAAAGTCGGGCCGAATTGATTCCGGCCACCACCACAAACACCAGTTGGAATACAACAGGATTGGCCGTGCGCGCGATAAAGCTGCCCAATGCGACACCGGAAATGACGGGAATAATCCATGCGCGGACGATCCCCCAATCCACAGTTCCCTTTTTGGAATGCGCGCGCGCAGAGACGATAGACGTGGGTACGATGATGGCCAAAGACGTTCCAACGGCCATCGGCATCGCCACCTCTTCGGGGATGCCCATTATGCGGAAAGTTTCAAAAAAGACCGGCACGCTGATTGCGCCTCCGCCGACGCCAAAGAGGCCCGCCAGCACACCAATTGACGCGCCAGCCAAAAGCAGCGCAACCATCAATTGCGGAGTTATGGCCGCCGTCAACACCTCAAAAAAGCCCATGAAACCCTCTTTACCTGCCCTTTGACCTTAGCCTCTATCAAAGACATCGCCTATCGAAAACACCAGACGCAGTTTTTGACGATCGAGTTGGAAAACGGCAATTTTTTTGCCGCTTATGGGAATAATTAGAAATTCTACGTGGCAAAAGGAAAAGGCCATTGGCTTATCATCGAAATACCACACCGGCCATCTTCAGGCTTTTTTCGAACCAAACCCCGGTTCGTCAAGTTTCGACCATCGCCGAGACCAACCGGCGAACGAGAGGCGCGACAAACAAAACGACTGGAAAAGCGATGACCCAAATCGTGGCCCAATTGCGCATCCAGATTGCAAAAAAACCGTCATGTACCCCCACGGCAAGCGCGATGGAAATACCTGTCACGAACAAAGTCATCAGCCCTGACAAGAAAAAGCCAAACAAGATCGGCGAAAATTTCTTAGGAAGCTTCATGGAACTTAGTCTCCAAAAGGGGCGTCAGCAGATGCCAAAGGTGGCGCGATGAAATGGCGTTTCAATGACGCCTTCCAACATCAGCATTACGGCACTCTTCCATCAAAAGAAAAACTGATCGTTTCTGATGATATCCATCCGATAAGTTGATATGCGAACCTCTCGCTTCACAAACTAAGACTGCGGCAAGGCGGTCAGATGGTTATCCCAGTTCACCGGATGATGACGCAATGGTGAAAGAGCACCGGCTTCAACGCGAGCCACGTGACCTGTCCCTGAGGTTGAAAAGACCCCAAGCCCCGAAGGGCCCAATCCGCAAATATCCTCAAGGAACTCTGCCCGTTCAAACGCTGCCTCCGCCGCCGAAAACAGATGCAACACACCCCCACGGGGTGACGAAACCGCAACCAAGCTTCCATTTGCGTTCATGGCGACACTTCCCGCATAGCCTTGCATCTGCCTTTGGCGGTCTTCGGGTGCGCTAATCAAAAGCGGAGCTTGCTGACCAAGCCGATGCAACCCCAAAAGCGGCGGGTGCGTCTCGTTGCTGCCGTGCCATTGCATTGCAAACGCAATCTGGCCATCTGACGCGGCTGCGAGGTGCCGGATGGAGTTCTTGCGAAAATCCTCAGGCAGCTCAACTTGCCCTAGTAAATCGCCATCTGCCGAAAGATAGCTCAAATTCGGCCTCATAAAGGGGATATTCAGCATTTGGCGACCCATCTCTGGATGGGTTTCAATCCCACCATTGGCCACGGCAAAGACGTCTTGGCCCGGCAGCCGAAGCATCTCATGTGGGCCGACGCCGCCAGACGAAACCTCACCAATTCGGACATAGCCATTTTGGGCGTCCCAAATCCCAACCCTGCCGCGTGCCGCGTCATAGTCGTTCTCGGTCGTATAAAGCCGCGAGCCATCAAGAGAGAAGGCACCGTGGCCGTAGAAATGGCGACCTGCGGGTGCCTCAATTTGCGCAGTGACGGTACCCGCCGCGCAATTCAGGACCATTGCAAAGGTACCGGGACGACGCGCAAAGGCGACCGCTTCGGGCCGGAAGGGATGCGCTGCGCCGGAATGGCCCCGGGACGGAAGATCCACCCGGAACAATCGCGCGCCGGTATGCGAAAGGCCATAGAGCGCATAAGCGCCGCTTTGATCGCGGGCTGCTGACAGAAAGGCGGGATTGCCGACATCCGCCCAGGTTACTCTCGGCACCATGCCCGTTGCCAATAGGCCTGTCAAAAGCTGGCGGCGCGAGACCATCAATTAGTCCCCGTCCAGCGAGTTAAAGCCAGCGGCTACGCCCAATTCGGGCGCCAGTTGCGTATTCACCAACTCACGCAAATCCCGAACTTGGCGCTGCAAGGCCTCGATCCTAACCCGCTGCCCCGGCATTGCGACGCCAGAAAAATCGGGGTCATCAATGATATCGGCGCGCGAAATGGCGCGGGCGAATGCGATCGATAGGTTCGCGGAAAGCGGGTCATTTTCTCCAGCCAAAAGCACAGCTAGCTCCCCAAGCGCCGCAATGGATTCACGAACATTAGCAAGGCTTCGCTCGCTGCGCCGCATTTCGGCGCGTTGCGGCTGTGGTCTATCAAACGTGCCAAGTGGACGGCCAAGACGCATATCAGCGGTAAATTCCAAACCCGTGCTGAGCGCACCAAGCAAGGCCCGAACGGCCTCATCTTCGCTTTGATACCGGTCATTTTCGCCGGCATTCCGCATGAGATCGGCGTAACGGCTCACCCAATCGTCGTAAATTTCCATCGACGTATAGGCAATGTCGGCTGCAACAGTTTGGATAAGCACGCAGCGGTAGGCCTCTGATCCCGATGTCGAAATGTCGGGATCAAAGATAAGAAATTCCAAGGCATAAAACCCACGCGCAGCAATCGACATCTCGCGGTAAGCAACGGGATCAAGCCCAATGGGATCTTCTTGGGTCAACAAAACCGTCAAAGACCGCGGAGTCAGTCCGCGCGAATCCGGCCAGAACGCCAGAGCAAAGGCTCGGTTTTCCTCTTCCGAAGGACCGAACCGCAAATGACTGCCACCGATCCATGCATCGACCGAGCGATTGAAGGCTGCCTGCAACAGCGCGGAAGGCCCATCGCAATGCTGTTCGGCCACTGTGGACAAAAGAGCGGTTTCACTCGCAAGGCGCTCGAGCCGTGGCAAGATATGGTGATCAAGAACGTCATCCACCGGCCCCGCCAATACCGGCAAAGGTAAGATCAAAAATGCTATCGCCAAAACGTGTCGCATCACAGGCTCTCCAAAAACTGAATAAGCGCCGCCCGATCGTCGGGTGGCATTGAGATCACAGTATCCCGCTGCACCGCCGCCTCACCGCCATGCCAAAGCACGGCTTCCAGCAAATTTCGAGCCCGTCCGTCATGAAGGAAATAGGTGTGCCCCGAAACCTGTTCGGTCAATCCCACTCCCCAAAGCGGCGGAGTGCGCCATTCTTGCCCTGTCGCGCGTGCTTCGGGCCTGTAATCGGCCAGCCCCTCGCCCATATCGTGCAACAAAAGATCTGTGTAGGGCCAAATCAGCTGAAAGCTCTGCTCGGGTTGATCCGCAAGACGATGGGTGACGAAATTGGGCACATGACACGAGTTACAGCCTGTCTCAAAGAAAACCTCGCGCCCGCGCAACACCTCAGGATCACTGACATTGCGGCGGGCCGGAACGGCGAGGTTTTGTGAATAAAAGGTGACTAGGTCTAGGCCCTCTGCATCAATCTCGAAGCCATTTTGCTCCGGATCGTTCCCATGGCGCGCAGCAAGGCACGGTTCCTGAAGCCCTGTGCATTCGCCCCACGGCTCGGGGAATAGAGGGTTTGAAATACCGATATCGCCCGCAAATGCGCCCGCCGATTGCTGACGAATTGTTGGGTTCCCAGCCTTCAGCCCAAAGCGCCCCAACATCGGTTGGTCAAATTCGATAGACCAAACGATATTTGGACGCCCCGAGATACCATTGCCATCGGCGTCATCTGGGTCGGCGTTGGCCAAAATATCAGCGGCTGGAATGGCTTCTAACAATCCAAGCCCAATCATTTGCGGCGCGACGCGCGGCGACAACATCGCCTCGGGGTGCAGCGGGCCGTATCCAAGATTGGCGGCGGTATAGGTCGGACGCCGAAGGCTGGCCGACTGGCCCCCGGAAAGTGCGATTTCGACCTCTTCATAGGTGATCTCAAGCTGATACTCGGGCGCATGACCCGGCAGGGAAAAGTCCTGCAATTGCGTGCCATAATTCGGGTCCGGAAGTGTCGCCAGATAGTCCTCTATCTCGGCAATGCCATCCTCGGCCCCACCGGGAATCGAGATGCGCAAAAACATGGAAACAGCGCTATCATCTTCGGAGTTTGGTGGGTGCCCCCGCCCATCTTTCAGGTGGCACCGCTGGCACGACCGCGCATTATAAATTGGGCCCAAACCGTCGCTGGCCAAAGTTGAGGATGGGGCCGAAACCCAAAGACGCCGGAACAGGCCATTTCCAAGGCGAAAATCAAGCTCGTCCTCAAAGGGCATGTTGCCAGAAGGCTGCGAGAACGCATCTGCATTATTCATCGCCGGAACCGTTGCTGCGCCGCCTTGGTTTTCTTCGAAAGGCCAAGCGCTGGAAAAATCCGTCGGCGTGCCGGTCACCTCGGCAATGCGGGCCGCCTCGGCATCTGTGCGCGGGATTACGTCTAAATGCGGGTCGCCCAATTCTTGCGCCATAACACTCAGGGGCAAAAAGACGAAAAAAGCGGATAGACCAAAATTGGCGCGCATAGCTGGCTCATTTAATAAAGGATCGCGATCCAAAATTGGACCGCAATCCTGATTGATATCTTTTCGCAGTTTATTGGAAGACAGCGCCGGGGTTGTCGAGGCTGTCCGAGCCCTCAATATCAAGCGCATCGAGGCCCAGAACCGCAACAGCACGTTCAATATGACGGGTCTGTTCGATCAGGCCATTCACGCCGCCCATTACCAAAGCTTCCCCTCCCGCATTGCCACGTTCGATCATCTGATCATAAGCAAAACCGGCTTCTGCGGCGTATTTAATGCGACCAAGGGCGCGCATTGCGTCAGAAAGTGCCAGTCGCAGATCGGCATCAATGCCCGCATCTTCGGCCGCCACAAGGTCCGAGATCGACGGGCCAGATACTAGCGTGCCATCGACACGCATATATTCGCCCGTATACACATTTTGCACGCCTAAACCGTCGTAATAATGGTCATTATGCGTGTTGTCGGAAAAGCATGAATGTTCTTCTTCGGGGTCGTTCAGCATCAGGCCAAGGCGCATGCGTTCGCCTGCGGTTTCGCCGTAAGACAATGAGCCCATGCCGGTCAGGATTGCAGAAAGACCAGCGGTTTCATCTTGCAGCACGGCAGTCCGTGCAGCGCCGCCCTCTGCCCATTGAGCAGTCATCCAGTCCAGATCAGAAATCAAAAGTTCGACCCCTGCCTGCAGATACTGCGCACGGCGATCACAATTGCCGCCAGTGCAGCCCTCGCCTTGCACAAAATCGGTATAGGGGCGGTTGCCCGCGCCCGTGCCATGACCATTAAGGTCCTGACCCCAAAGCAAAAACTCGATTGCGTGATAGCCAGTCGCGACATTAGCTTCGACTCCATCGGCCTCATGCAATGTATTTTGCAGCAGGTCGGGCGTGATAACCGACGCGTCAATCGCCTCGCCTGACAGGGTGAAATTAGGGTTGGCAACCACATTCAGAACTGCAAATTCGTTCTCGTCCGACGGGCCGCCATAGCTACCATCGACATAGTCGATCAGCCCTTCATCGAGCGGCCATGCGTTTACACGTCCTTCCCATTCATCAACGATGACATTGCCGAAACGGAAGACTTCGGTCTGCTGGTAAGGCACGCGTGCGGCAAGCCAAGCGCCGCGGGCCGTCGTCAACGCTTCGGCGGATGGGGCGTCAATAAGGGCTGCAATGGCCCCTTGAAGAGTTTCAGCGGTGGCGAGGCTATCTGCGTAACCGGCCTCGGCAATATCGGCATAGGTGTTCAGAACGTCTGTGACCTCGTCTGCCAAAGCGGCCTGGCTAAAGGAAAAGAGGCTGACGCCAAGGGTAATTGCGCGTTTCATTTTGGAACTGTCCCTAAGAGGTTTCTCATTTGGCATGCGATACGACTCGCGGCTTGCCAATTACCTGACAGTTTTACTTGGTTAGTGCAATCCCGATTATTTTAATAAGGTTTATCGCTTGGCCGCTGCGCCACCACCCTACCCACGTTCACTTTCCTGCAAACGCCGTTCAAGCCATCGGACCCCTGCGGAAACGATCAGGATGATCACCAGATATTCGAGAACCAAAATCGTATAAATCTCGAGTGTTCTGTACTCTGTAACCACAAGCTCGCGTGCGTTGCGGGTCAGATCCTGCAAACCAATCACCGACACCAACGAAGACATTTTAATCATATAAACCAATTGGTTGCCAAGCGCCGGCAAGATACGGCGGATCGCTTGCGGCAAGATCACGAACCGCATTGTGTCCACATAATTTAGCGAAATGGACTGCGCAGCCTCGTATTGACCCCGGCGAATTGATTGAATGCCCGCCCGGAAAATTTCAGCCTGAAAGGCGCTGTCAGACAAAGCCAGAGCAAACACGCCAGCCCAAAACACATTCAAACGAATGCCGGTAAGTTCCGGTAGCCCGTAAAAAACCCACAGGATCAAAACAAGGATTGGGACGGATCTTACGACCTCGACATAGGTGCGGTTGATGCCCCGCAGGTATTTGTTCTTAGACAGGCCCGGCAAAGCAATGATCAGGCCCACCACCACCGAAATCGAGATCGCAACGACTGAAATCGCCAGTGTGTAATACGCACCCCGCATCATAAAGGTCAGGTTAATCCAACCCGTTGGGGTCCGTGGATCAACGACATACCAGCCCCAGTTCCCGGAACAGCCAGCAACAAACAGGAAAACACTTAGCAGCAAAATTGCGCGTTTCATTACGGTCGGCTTTCCTTAGTGATTTAGGATTTTGTCGAGAAACGCACGGCAGCGCCGGCTTTTGGGTGCGGTGAAAAACGCTTCGGTTTCAGCGACTTCGACAATCTCGCCGCCATCCATAAAGACCATCCGGTCAGCGACGCGGCGGGCAAACCCCATCTCATGGGTGACAACAACCATCGTCATGCCCGATCCGGCCAATTCGACCATCACGTCCAGAACCTCGTTGATCATTTCAGGATCAAGCGCCGAGGTCGGCTCATCAAAAAGCAGAATTCGCGGCTCCATGCAAAGTGAGCGGGCGATAGCGACGCGCTGCTGTTGTCCGCCAGATAGTTGAAGAGGATATTTTTCGGCCTGCTCAGGGATTTGAACACGCTCAAGATATTCCATGGCACGGGCGCGGGCCGCCTCCTCGGACAAGCCAAGCGCGCGGCGCGGGCCAAGGGTCAGGTTATCGATCACTTTAAGATGCGGGAACAGGTTGAACTGTTGAAACACCATTCCAACATCGCTGCGCACTTTCATCAAACTGGCGCGCGCGTCGGTAAGCTCGGTTCCACTAACGAAAACGTGACCCTCTTCATGGCTCTCTAATCGGTTCACACATCGAATCAACGTGGACTTGCCAGACCCGGACGGGCCGCAAATCACCACCCGTTCGCCTGAGCTAATCTCGAGCGATACATCGGCCAATGCCTTGAAATCACCGAAATACTTGGAAACATTTTTGATCTCGATGATTGGTGCGCTATCATCAAATGGCATGGGCAAACTCCGTTGGTCCGAAGCTGATCCTAAGCCTTGAGGCCCCAAGCGCAATCCAATTGATATTGTTGCAATTTTTGCCTGCACGAGGGATGTTATCCCGAAATCCACAGGAGGGTACTATGAAATTTTTGAAACTTGCAGCCGCCGCAGCGGTTCTTGCATTTGGACCGGTCCAGGCGCAGGCGCAGTCGGCCTTGCAAGAGATCTTGTCGAGCGGCGTTCTGCGTGTTGGAACCACCGGCGACTGGAACCCGATGACGATGCGGGACCCGGCAACCAATTCCTATCGCGGTTATGACATCGATGTCATGACCCAGCTTGCCGAAGATCTGGGCGTTGAAGTTGAATTTGTTGCAACCGACTGGGCGACATTGGTATCGGGCGTCACCGCTGGCCAGTATCATATCACCGGTTCAGCGTCGGTCTCCCCATCGCGCGCCCGCGCAGCTGGGTATTCTGACAGCTACTTCTCATTGGCGACAGTGCCGCTGATCCTCGACGAAAACGCCGAGATGTTCCAAGGTTGGGATGATCTGAACGACCCAGAGGTTACCGTGGCCGCGACGCTTGGCACCACGCAGGAAACTCAGGTTCGTGAGTTCTTCCCCGATGCAGAACACCGCATTGTTGAAGCGCCCGCACGTGATTACCAAGAGGTTCTGGCAGGCCGCGCGGACGCGCATATCACCTCGAATGTCGAGGCGAACACGCTTGTCGCACAGTTCCCGCAAATGATGATCGTTCCAGTAGACGCACCGCGCGCGCCGACGCCCATCGCGATGCTCCTGCCGCAGGATGATCAGGTTTGGATCAACTATGTGAACACGTGGATCACGCTAAAGCAGGAACAGGGCTTTTTCGATGATCTCGGCCGTGAATGGGGTTTGCTGCCGCCGCTTGAATAAGATCGGTAGTCCATTTGAAACAAGAAACGGGGGCCACTGGCCCCCGTTTTTCTTTGGTGCTGATTGCTGAAAATCTACGTTACCATTCGCGTCAGGGTCACGCCCGCCCAAGCGGAGGTTCCTGTCAGAACCGCGCCCCAAATCGTATCGACAACTACTTGCTGCATCGACCAATCGCGGAGCGTCGCGAAATTGGTGAACTCATATGTGCCATAGGCCAAAAGCCCGAGCAGAGCGCCGGCAATCAGTGCTGATTGTGGGTCTTGATTGCGTAAGGCTGGAAGTGAGACGAAGTAAAGAATACCGGCGACATAGGCCAAATAGAACACGGCAGCGGGGCCCATCCTGAAGGGGTCAGCAAAGAGGTGCTCGACATGCCGGTCAAAAACCGGCTTCACAAGAAAGCGCAATCCGATGATGTCGACGACCAAAAAGATCGCAGCGGTACTTAGGTAGAGATAGACAATATTCATGGGTGTTCGACCTTGTTCGAGGGGATTGGGGCGGGGTCTCGGACCAGCCGTTTTGTAAGGAAAAGCGACGCCCAATAGGGCAGAATGCTCAATAGCTTGAGGGGAAGCGTCAGGCGACGCGGAAAATGAACTTCGAAACGCCGGCTCTCAAGGCCGCGGATAATCCGGTTTGCCGCGTCTTCAGGCGATATCAAGCCCGGCATATCGAACGGGTTTTTCTCGGTCAGGCGTGTTTTGACAAAACCGGGGCTGATCAAACGAACATCCGCTCGGCCTGCAAGCTCAACCCGAAGAGATTCCGTTAAATTGGCAACCGCCGCTTTCGTCGCGGAATAGATCTGCCCTTGTGGCAGCCCAAAATATCCCGCAACCGATCCGCAAAGCGCCAATTGCCCGCCGTGTTTTAACAAGGGTGGCGTCAGTTGCGCGATGTGAACGGTTCCCATCAGGTTCACGTCAACCAGCTTTGCGGCAATATCTGGATCAATCTCATCGACCCGGCCCGGATCGTAAAGCGCTGCCAGATGAATGATGCGATCAACCCGGCCCAACCCGGCCACGTCTGCCACGGCCTTTGCAACACTGTCGCGGCGCCCGACATCTATCGGGATGGCAACAGCCGGCGCGCCAAGGTCATGCACAAGCTGCTCCAATCTATCGGCAGATCGTGCGGAAAGAATGACTTTCGCGCCGCCGTCTGCATAGGCCCGGGCCAGTGCGGCGCCGATCCCGTCAGACGCGCCAATGATCCAAATGGTTTCCTGATCAGGCATGACACAGCTCCACCTGCACGACATCGGTTTGGCCAACCGCAAATGATCCTGCGCAAATGCCAAGGTAAAAGCGCCAGTTGCGCAAGAACCCCTCGTCATATCCAAGCTTGCGAATTTTCGGCGACGCAGCCTCAAACCGGCGGTCCCATTCGGAGCAGGTTCGCGCATAATCCTGTCCGAACGCGTAGCTATCCGTGACTTTCAAACCGGCGCGTTTCGCTTGAGTGGCGATAACGTCATCTGACAAGAGCATACCGCCCGGAAAGGTATAGTGCCGGATGAAATCGGATCCTTTTCGGTAGGTCTCGAAATAGTCATCCGAGACTGTAATCGCTTGGACCATCGCCTGCCCGCCTTCGGCCATACGGGCCTTGAGGGTAGAAAAATAGGTCGGCCAAAATCGCTCACCTACCGCCTCTACCATTTCAATTGAGACGATGGCGTCATAGGCGCCTTTGCTATCACGGTAATCTTGCAAAGTGACCTCAGCGCGCCCATCAAGGCGCGCATCTGCATAGCCTTTTTGACTGGGTGAGTTTGTCAGGGCCGTGACCCGGTGCCGGGCATCCGCCGCACGTTCGGCAAAGCCGCCCCAGCCGCAGCCAATTTCCAAAACACGTTCCTGCTTTTTGATGCGCTCCAGTAGCCGGTCGTATTTACGGTTCTGCGCTGTGGCCAGATCCGTGTCTTCGCCACCAAAGAGGGCCGAGGAATAGGTCATCCCCTCATCAAGCCAAAGCTGATAAAAGTTATTGCCGACATCATAATGCGACCGGATATTGCGCGACGCCCCTTTGCGGGAATTTTTCCGCATCAGGTGGTTCACAACCCGGAATTTCAACGTGTTCCAAAACCCGGCATAGGCATAGCCCGCAAACGTATCCAGATTGAGCAGGGCCACTTCGGTCAAACTGCGGATCGATGGGGTATCCCATAGCCCTGCAATATAAGTTTCGCCCAGACCAATATCGCCGCGTGCTGCCACTGACGGGACAACGGACCAATCGTGGATTTTCATTTCAGCCTGCGGCGCACCTTGGCCAAAATCCAGGATCTCACCTTCAGGCGTATAAAGGCGCAAACTGCCCTTGCTGATCTGCTCGCAGGTCAGAAGAAAATCATGTTTTACGCGTTTGGTCAGGAACAACATCAGGTGACCTCATGAGTTGGCGGCGCAGGCCGGCTACGGTAGGGCGCGCCTTTCAGTTTCAGTTTCAAAGCCTGCCAGTAGATCAGCGAGATTGTCCGCATTGCCCCAGCAGGTCGCCTCAGCACGGCGGCAATCAAACCAAGGTTGGTCAAACTGGCGCGTGTACCGGTCAGCGTCGCCCAAACGCCTTTTCCGTCATTGTCATGGCGAATACGGATCGAAAGGCGGGTCGGATGCAGTGCAAATGCAAACTCGTAATCGCCCTTAACGTCCTGAAAAGGCGAGACATGCAGGGCTTTCGGTTTGGTGATCCGCGTATCTGGCGTGATCGGGGTGAAACCGGGACTATGACATAAGTAAGAATGCCGGTCCTTAAAGGGGGTCGACACCTCGGCGATCACGGCAACCAAGTCATCACCGCGCATCGCAAGCCAGAAGCTGACCGGGTTAAACACATATCCAAGGCAACGTGGCTGCGTCAGAAGAAACAGCCTCACACCCTTTTCTTCCAAGCCGTTATCCGCCAAAACCGCCCGCGCCCAAGGCGTGCCATGCCCGGATTTCCAACCGCCGCCATGATCAACATCATGAACCGCCGCCAGATTTGCAGCATTGCGCGAGAAAAGCCGTGGGGATTGTTGTTCCACTTCCGGTTCAATCAGGACAAAATCAACGCCATATTGAAACGAATGGCGCAATGCCCCGCGCCTGACATGCGTGGTTTGTCCCCGGACATGTTCGACAGGGTTTGTCATACCACTTCCATCTCTATTTGCCGGGCGATCCGAACGGCGCTGGCAAAGCCATCTTCATGGAACCCATGCCGCGTATATGCGCCGGCGAACCACGTGTTGTTCTGCCCTTGAAGCGCACGCAACTGGCTTTGGGCGGCCAAAGCCGGGCCATCAAACACCGGATGCCGGAAGGTTTTTTGATCATATATCAAGTCATCAGGCACTGGGTTATTGGGGTTGAGCGACACAAAAAGAGGATCGGATTCTGGAATGTTTTGCAGTCGGTTCATCCAGTACGTCACACCGATTGACGGCTCTTCACGGCTGGTATTCGAGCGATAGACCCAACTGGACCACACGCTTTTTCGGCGCGGCATTTGCGATGTATCGCGGTGCAGAACCATGTGGTTATCCTGAAACCGGATTGCAGACAGCGCGGCCTGTTCTTGCGAGGTCGCCCGTTCTAACAGGCGCAGCGCCTGATCGGAATGACACGCAAAAATCACGTGATCAAACGGCGTTTCGTCAACGCCTTCGGCTCGTATATGCACCTGATGCGCGTCTCGTCGAACCGTTTGCACAGGCGTTCCTTTTCGCATTACAACGCCCATCGCATTCAGATGCGCTTCAACCCGGGTGACATATTCGGTGCTGCCGCCGGCAACCGTCCACCATTGATGCTGACCATGGGTGCTGAGAAGCGCATGATTGCGAAAAAATTGCAGCAACGCCCGCGCCGGAAATTTTCGAATTTCCGAGGTCGGCGTCGACCAGATCGCGCCGCAAAGGGGCGTCAGGTAATACTTCTGAAACCAACTGCCAAGGCGCATTTCGTCCATCAGCTCGCCGATAGTAAGCGTATCATTCCCGGCAAGACGTTCTGCATTTGCGTTGAACCGAAATATATCGCGCAGCATTCGCAAATAGCCCGGACGCGACAGGTTAAGAGGCTGTGCGAGAAGCGCGTTCAGATCGCCAAAGCCATATTCAATCCGCCCGTCATCAATCGAGGCGCCAAAGCTCATGTTGCTTTTTACAACTGGCACATCAAGGTCGAGGAACATCCGCGTCAGGTGCGGATAATTTGCATAGTTGAAGACAATGAAGCCGGTATCCACAGGCTGATCGCCGTTCTTGCCTGCAACAATTGTACGCGCGTGGCCACCAAGGCGCGGAGCGGCCTCATAAAGCGTCACCGAATGATGCTTCGACAACAAGTAAGCCGACGCCAAGCCAGAGATCCCCCCGCCAATGATCGCTATTCTGGCCGGTGTTTCCGGGGGGGATTGAAAAGTCATGAACGCTCCAAAGAACTCAAGTGTTTAGCTAGATACGCCGATCAGGTCTGACTGGATCACAATTTTAACGAGAATTTAGGGGCCAAAAGCGTGATGGGCGGCAGCTAGTTCTGCTCTTTGGTAGACGCGCGCTCAATGATTGTGGCGTCCAGCGCCATGGAACTGGCCCGCTGCCCGGTTTTTAGCCAGTCAATAAGCGAGGCCGCGGCCTTCTGGCCCATTTCAACTGCGGGTAATTCAATACTGGTGATCCCCGGCTCGCTGACGGCAGACCACTCCAAGTTGTCGAACCCCATGACCGAGATCTCATCAGGCACCGAGATGCCTTGGCGCTGAAGCTCAAAAAGCGCGCCAAGGGCTTGCACATCCGACAGACACAACAGCGCTGAGGGGCGCTGTCCGCTTGCGATCAGCTCACGCACAGCATTTGCTCCGCCCGCAACATCCATAGTGGTCGGCAGAAAATTCATGCTCAGCCCCCCTGCCGCAGCACGTGCGGCGTCGATTCGCGCCGAAATGCGGTCATTTACGTCTGGCGGGCCGTGAATAACGGACAAAGTTTTATGCCCAAGCGCACGCAGAAAATTGACCGCATTGGCCGCGATAGCACGGTTGTCATAGCCAATGGTCGGATAGCGCGCAGAGGGCTCGAAGAACGACGTGATAAGAACAGGAACGCGGAACCTTTCAACAAGCGCGTCAAAGCCGCTGGTGTGCCGGTTCCCCGAGATGACGAGCCCCTCAACTCCCATGTCCAAAAGCCCAAAAGCCTTACTTTCCTCAAGCTCGGGAACACCATCCGTCACTGCAACAATCAGTGCATACCCTTGATTTGAAAGTTCTTCTTCTAACGCATCAAGATAGCGGGCGAAGATCGAATGGGTAAGCGTCGGAACCAAAGCGCCAATCGTGCGTGAGCGGCCTGAATTCAAAGTTCGCGCCGCCGCACTGGGAACGAACCCAAGCGCCTCTATCGCCGATTGGACACGTTCGCGCGTCGCTTTGGACACCCTGTCGGACTTGTTCAAAACACGGGAAACTGTGGCCACTGACACATTCGCGTGTCTGGCAACATCGCGCAAATTCGCGCGTTTGTATGGGCCATAATCCTCCACTGGTTCACTCTCTCAGAACATTTAGTTGGAATCAAATTGTTGACTCATGGCAGATCGTTAACTACCAAATGTAACCGGTTACATTTTGATAAAATACCCGAGAAACCTAACGGCGGAACCTATCGCCGGATCGATTTTGGAGGTTGGGCCATGGGCGCAACACTCATCCACGAAATAGACAACCAACGCCCAGCGCATATCGGGCGGCGCTTTCCCGGATTGACCGCTCCGATGCTTGGGCAATCCGCAATCCTCCACCCTCGGCAGGCCAAGGTTTTTGCGCTGAAAGAAAGCGATCTTTTGGCCGTTGAAGGGATAACGCCAGATCATGACGCGCTCATCTTGGCCTTGGATGCGGACGGAACGCCATCCCTGAAAGCTTTAGCGCTGAAGCCTACGGGCACCCTATCCGACGCCCGTTTTGACGCGGCCGAGCTTCATGGCTGGCTGGCCGCGCACGGCGCTGCAACGGGCGGGTCCCTGCCCGTCGCGCGGCTTGCAGATGGCGAAGATCCGTTGATCCTAAAAGCCTCGTCCAACATCACGATCTGGGTGATTTCCAGCCTAAGCCAAGATCAATTAACTGGTGGCACTGGGCCCGGGACGCTTTCTATCAACCTGCGAACCGCTTCAAGCGCCAGTTTAATGTTTCCGCCCCCGTTTGGCGCGGTGCGCGACGAGTTCACAATCCCACGCGGAACGGCCAAAGCCTATGAGCTTGCCCCCGGCGAATATGTCCAAATCATCGATGTGGAAGGTCAACAATGCTCTGATTTTATGGCGTTTTCGGCAAGTGGCTTGGAAAAGTCCCATGTCGAAATGATCGACAGCACGGCCACGCGCACCATGGTGCACCGGTCATTTCCCGGCCCTGGTCTTTTTGACAAATTCTACGATTCTGAAATGCGTCCGATGTTGAACGTTGTTCAGGACACATGCGGGCGACACGACACATTCGGGCTGGCTTGCACAGCCCGAGGGTATGAGGATCGCGGCTTTCCGGGCCATCTGAATTGCTCGGATAATATCTCGGCCAGTATGGCGCCCTATGGTGTCGCGCGCCGGAATGCTTGGCCGGCGATCAATTTTTTCTGGAACACATGGGTGGATGCTGGAACGCATAGCTTGCAGACCGAAGAAAGCTGGTCTCGCCCCGGTGACTTCGTAACCATGCGCGCGATAGAGCCATTGGTTTGCGTCAGCACCGCCTGCCCTGACGATATCGACCCGATCAATGGCTGGAACCCCACCGATATTCACGTGCGGATCTACAAAACGGATGCGCCCATTCAGCGTGCCGTTGCCTATCGGGAAAAGGAGACTGCCCCCGTGACATTAAGCCAGGAATCCGCGTTCCACCCGGCGACAAGCAAATTAACGCGTGATTTTGCCCCTGCCCGAAATTTGTGGGTCCCAAATTCTTATTCCACTGTTGGAACTCTCAACGAATATTGGGCCTGTCGAAATGCGGCGACCCTTCAAGATATGAGCGGCCTTCGCAAATTCGATATCATTGGCCCAGATGCGGAAAGCCTTCTGCAATTGGCGCTGACCCGAAATGTAACCAAATTGGCCGTTTGGCGCGGGTCTTATACGTTGATGTGCGACGAACAGGGCGAAGTCATTGATGACGGTACGCTTTTCCGGCTTGCGCCTCAGCTTTTTCGTTGGTGTTGCGGCTCGGAAGAAAGCGGACGGCATCTTAGTGCACTGGCGACCGAGCGCGGGTTTCAGGTGCGGATCAATGCCTCTGGCGACGTCCTGCCGAACTTGGCCCTACAAGGCCCAAAATCACGCGATATTCTGCGCAAATTTGTCTTCACGCAGCCACATGTCCCGTCCTTGGATGAACTAAAATGGTTCGGTGCAACAAGCGCGCGGATCGGCGATCGGGACGGCTTGCCGTTTATGCTAACTCGCTCGGGCTATACCGGCGAACTTGGTTACGAGATGTTCTGTGCAGCCAGCGACGCACTCCAACTTTGGGATGCCGTCATGGAAGCCGGCGCTGAGTTTGGAATTCAGCCGATGGGCGGCGCGGCTCTTGAAACGATCCGAATAGAAGCCGGCCTTGCCGCTGCAAATGCAGAATTCGCGCCGGGCGTGGACGCATTTGAAGCGGGGCTTGGCTTTGCGGTCGATCTGAAAAAAGCGGATTTCATAGGAAAACCTGCCCTCGAAAGAAACGCGCAAAACCCGCGCCGAGTTTTAAAGGGCCTGCTGCTGGAGGGCGACGACGTCATCCAACACGGCGCGCATGTTTTTGCAGATGAAAGACCTGTGGGCGTTGTGACATCGGCCACACAATCGCCCAGCCTCGAACGCGGCATTGCGATGGCCCGGCTGGCGATCGAGCATTCCGAAAACGGCACGGTCTTAGAAATCGGCCAATTGGACGGTCACATGAAGCGCCTGACGGCCACCGTCGCAGACACCCCATTCATCGATCCGAGCCGGTCTAGAGCTCGGGCATAACCTAACTTTGATCCAACTGGAGAATGATCTTATGAAGAAACTATCTCTTAGTGCAATTGCCCTAAGCATGGCCCTGTCGGCGGGTGCCGCAAGCGCCCAAGACACCGTGATGATTGGTGAGCCGTCATGGCCCGGCGCGCGTATCATGGCAAACCTGATTGGACAGATCATTGAAACCCGCCTTGGTGGCGAAGTCGGCTATGCGCCCGGTGCAAATGCCGTAATCTTTGCGGCGATGCATGGTGGCCGCGGCGATATCGATGTGCACCCAGATGTTTGGCTGCCAAACCAGCAAAGCTTTGTTGACGAATATGGCGATGGCGTCACCCTATCGGATGGGTCCTACGAGGGCCGCGCAGGGTTCTGTACGCCAACTTACATGGCCGAAGACCACAACATCCGGACCGTTTACGATCTGGCCACACCTGCGGCCCAAGAGCTGTTTGACAGCGATGACGACGGCATGGGCGAAGTTTGGGTTGGCGCGGCCGGTTGGGCCTCGACCAGCACCCATCAGGTTAAGGTGCGCGACTATGGTATCGAAACCTTCCTGACCCCAACCACAGAAGACGAAACCGTGTTCTATAGCCGCCTTCGCGATCTGATCGAAAACGAAGAAGGTGTGGTGTTCTACTGCTATAGCCCCCACTACGTGCACGCACTCTACGACGTGACCATGATTGAAGAGCCCGCATACGATCCGGCGATGTATAACATGGTGCGTCCAGATGCCTCGGCCAACTGGTACGAAGAAAGCTCGGTCATGACCGGCGACGAGGTAAAAACCGTTCGCATCGCCTTTTCGAACTCGTTGTTCGAACGGAATTCAGCAGCGGCTGACTTCCTCCAAGCTATCGACATGGACGCAGATGAGCTGTCCAGCTTGACCTTCCAAGTCATTGAAGAAGGTACGGAAATCGATGTCGCAGTTTCGGCTTGGATGGCTGAAAACGGTGACATCATTGATGGCTGGCTTGGCCTGAACTGACCTTCTTGGTCTTTCTCCCTTTAGCCTGGCGGGCTTAACCTGCCAGGCGCTTTCTTTCTCTCCCCCTCTCTACCTCTTCCCTCCCCCAAAATATCCCCCTCCCACCTTTGTGAAACGGCAGCAGGAGACGGCATTTGTCTAACGAAATCGCAGTTGACGCACGCGGCGTCTGGAAAGTCTTTGGTAGCCGAGCAAAAGAAGCTCTGGCCGCCATTCACGCAGAAGGCCTTGGTAAGGCCGAAGTTCTTAGCCGGTTTGGATGCGTTGTTGGCGTTGCCGATGCCACCTTTCAAATCGAGCGCGGTGAACTTTTTTGTATTATGGGTCTGTCCGGTTCGGGCAAATCCACCTTGGTGCGTCACGTTAACCGGCTCCTTGAACCAACCACCGGCCAAATTTTGATCGATGACAAGGATGTCATGGGCCTGAATGATGCTGAGCTTCGCAAGTTGCGGAATGAAAAAGTGGCGATGGTCTTCCAAAACTTTGGCCTGATGCCGCATCGAACAGTGCGCGACAACGTAGCGATGCCGCTGGAAATTCGAGGCGCCGCCAAAGCCCGGCGTTGGGCCGAAGCGGACCGCGTTCTTGATCTGGTGGAATTGACCGGTTGGGAAGACAAATATGCACACGAGCTTTCAGGCGGCATGCAGCAGCGTGTTGGCCTTGCCCGCGCTATTGCGTCTAACCCCGATATCTTGCTCATGGATGAGCCGTTTTCGGCGCTTGACCCGCTGATCCGCAAGCAGTTGCAGGATCAGTTTATGGCGCTGTCCAAAGAGCTGAACAAAACCACTCTTTTCATCACCCACGACCTTGATGAAGCAATTCGCATCGGCAATCGCATCGCGATTATGAAAGATGGCCGCATCGTACAAATCGGCACGCCGGAAGAGATCATCCTGAACCCTGTCGATGAGTATGTCAACGATTTTGTTGCCGGTATCTCAAAGCTGAACATGGTTTTTGCGCATTCCGTTATGACGCCAGTAGATCAGTTCAAAGCCCAAAATGGCGCGGTTCCCAAAGACGCAAAAGAGGCCGCCCCAGACATGGATCTGAGCGCGCTTATGGATCTTTGCGTTGAAGGAACCGGCATCGTCAAAGTTGTCGCGGACGGCAGTACCGTTGGGGTGATCAACCGCACCGGCCTCATCCGCGCGATCAAAGAAAATCAGGGGTAAGGAACAGGGACATGAGTGATCAACAACGCAGTGACATCGCCCGGCTAGAGCCGCTGATTGATGAATTTGTCGGCCAATCTGAAAGCTATTACCGCCGAGTCTTCTCAACAATGCTCAGCGCGCCCGGCTATAAATTCACGCTTAACTGGGTTGCCGCGCTATTGGGGCCAATTTGGTTTGGTGCGCGTGGCTTGTGGAATTGGTTCCTTGGCGTTTTGCTATTGGAAACCGCGGCTTACATCCAAATCGGCATGGGGCTATTTGGTGATCTTGGCGCAGCCCAACGCGACCGCGCTGACAGCATTCAGGCGACGCTTGATCTGCGCTACCAGCAGTTAGAAGCGGCAGAAGCATCTGGCAGCACGTCCACTGTGGAAAGTCTGCAACGGGCGGCAGAGTCATTGGAAACCGCGCTTGTCGACGCGCAAGCCGCCGCAACGGCAGCTGATGCCACAGGCCTATGGTTCATAGGTGGCGGACTATTGGCGCTCGCTATTGTCAAATTCGGTGTTGCAGCGCTCTCAAACTGGACATTGGAAAAGCAATTCGCCCGGTGGCGATCCGATTCAACCGTTACCGCCGGTTGGTCCACAAACCGGATGATTGCGGCGGCTGTGATGACCGTTGGTACGGTTGTTGTCTCTGCAGCCCAGTTCGCGCAGCCAACAGCATTCGCAGTGCTGGCGGAGTTTCCAACAGATGGCAATTATCGATTGGCCGTCGGCGATTGGATTCAAGAAGGGTTTGATTGGCTTCGCCGATCAGGACGCGGAGTGTTTGACACCATCACCGCAGGTATGCGCAACCTTCTGGACGCGATCGAGGTCGTGTTGGTCGACACGCCCTGGCCCGTTGTAGGCTTTGTCATCTTGATGTTGGCCTATCTGTCGGCAGGCCCGCGTGTTGCAATCTTCACCGCCGTTGCTTTGGCCTATCTGGGGCTCTTGGATTTCTGGGAAAAAGCAATGACAACGGTCGCGCTTCTTGGCGCCGCTGCGTTGATTTCAATCACGCTTGGCATTCCGTTTGGCGTCTTTTGCGCACGCCGGCCAAAAGTCTTTTCGGTCGTGCGTCCAATCTTGGATTTCATGCAGTCGATGCCAAGTTTTGTCTACCTAATCCCGGTTGTGGCCTTTATCGGCTCGGGCAAGCCTGCCGGTGTTGTCGCAACGATGATCTTTGGCTCGCCCCCGGTGATCCGCTTTACCGTTCTGGGCCTACAACAAGTTCCAGAAACGATCCGCGAGGCGGCCCTCGCCTTTGGCGCCACCCCGCGATACCTGCTCTGGCGGGTCGAACTTCCGCTGGCCGCCAAAACCATCATGGCAGGCGTCAACCAGACCATTTTGTTGTCGCTGGCGATGGTTGTTGTCGCGTCGCTGATTGGCGCGCAGGGTCTTGGCGAAGACGTTCTGGAAGCATTGCAATTTGCAGCTGCTGGTCAGGGTCTTTTGGCCGGTCTTGCAATCCTTTTCTGCGCATTGATCCTGGACCGGATCGTGGCTGGTAAGGGCAAATAAATCCCCACCCAAAATGGGCAATTTGGGCGGCGGGTATCTATAGATACCCGCCGTTTTATCATTTTCGGCAAGACAAAAAATTTTTCAAAAACTTCCGCTTGCCACGACACAAGAACGCTCCTACAAAAATCTCACGCAGGGGAGTCTCACCAAAGAGACTGAGAGGCTGATAGGGCAAATGCCCGGCGACGCGACCCTTTGAACCTGACCCAGTTGACACTGGCGTAGGAAGCAAGGCGCGCAGCCAAAACCGGGAGAAACCCCTATTTGCGTGGCCGGTATGGGGCCTTAATTGCCCCAGTTTCTTAAGCCTTACTCATCTGGTGTCTTTTTGAGTGAATGCTTGAGGAGCACCAATATGAATATCCCTAACCCAAAGATTACAACGGGCGAATTGCCTGCATCGCGCAAGATCTACGTGAACGGCACATTGCATCCCGAAATCCGCGTCCCAATGCGCGAAATCTCGGTGCATCCAACAGCGGGCGAGCCGCCCCTGCCCGTCTATGATAGCTCGGGACCTTATACCGACCCGAACGTTCTAACCGACATCAAAAGTGGCCTTGCCCCGTTGCGGCGTGACTGGATCAAAAGCCGTGGCGACGTAGAAAGCTACGACGGGCGCGATGTGAAACCTGCGGATAACGGGTTTGTAGAAGGCGACCGTCTGACGCCGGAATTTCCCATCAAGCCAAGGCCCTTACGTGCCAAAGATGGGCAAGCCGTAACGCAATTGGCCTATGCCCGCGCCGGGCTCGTAACGCCGGAAATGGAATATATCGCGATCCGCGAAAATCAATTGCGCGAAACGGCACCCTGCCACCGCGATGGCAATGACTTCGGCGCCAATATCCCGGACTATGTAACGCCCGAATTTGTCCGAGATGAGATTGCCGCAGGCCGCGCCATTATTCCTGCCAATATTAACCATCCTGAACTTGAGCCAATGATCATCGGGCGAAATTTTCTGGTAAAGATCAACGCCAATATGGGCACTTCTGCCGTCACCTCGTCGATGGAAGAGGAAGTGGACAAGCTTGTTTGGTCCATCCGATGGGGCGCCGATACGGTGATGGATCTTTCCACAGGTCGCAACATCCACAACACCCGCGAATGGATCATTCGCAACAGCCCTGTGCCGATCGGAACCGTGCCGATCTATCAGGCGCTGGAAAAGGTAAACGGCATTGCCGAAGACCTGACGTGGGAGGTTTTCCGCGACACATTGATCGAGCAGGCCGAGCAAGGCGTTGATTACTTCACCATCCACGCCGGTGTGCGCCTGCATATGGTGCCGATGACCGCAAATCGTGTCACCGGCATCGTGTCGCGCGGCGGTTCTATTATGGCCAAGTGGTGCCTGCATCATCACCGCGAAAGCTTCCTTTACGAGCATTTCGACGAAATCTGCGATATCTGCCGCAAATACGATGTCTCGTTCAGCCTTGGCGATGGCCTGCGTCCCGGCTCGATTGCCGACGCCAATGACGAGGCGCAATTTGCAGAGCTAGAAACCTTGGGCGAGTTGACCCAAATCGCTTGGGCCAAAGACTGTCAGGTGATGATCGAAGGCCCCGGCCATGTTGCGATGCACAAAATCAAAGAAAACATGGAGAAGCAGTTAGAATGCTGCCACGAGGCACCGTTCTATACGCTTGGCCCCCTGACTACCGACATTGCGCCGGGATATGACCATATCACCAGCGGCATCGGTGCAGCAATGATCGGTTGGTTCGGCTGCGCGATGTTGTGCTACGTGACACCCAAAGAACATCTCGGCCTGCCCGATCGCGATGATGTAAAGACCGGGGTGATCACTTATAAGATCGCGGCGCACGCAGCTGATCTTGCGAAAGGCCTGCCCGGTGCGCAACGACGCGACGACGCTCTGTCCCGCGCCCGGTTCGAATTCCGGTGGGAAGATCAGTTCAACCTCTCTCTCGATCCCGATACCGCGCGGGAGTTTCACGATCAAACTCTGCCGAAAGAGGCGCATAAAGTGGCGCATTTCTGCTCGATGTGCGGCCCGAAGTTCTGCTCGATGCGGATCAGTCACGACATCCGCGCCGAAGCCCAGAAAGAGGGGATGGAGGCCATGGCCGCCAAGTTCCGAGAAGGCGGCGATCTTTATGTGCCGATCAAGGAACCGGGCGAATGATCACCATCGCCGGGGCCGGTCTTGCCGGGCTTTGTTCAGCGCTAGAGCTGACACGGCGCGGAGCAAAGGTGCAAGTGTTTGAAGCTGCGGGCAGCATCGGACAAAGCAGCACCGCCCGTTTCGCGGGCGGCATGCTGGCCCCGTGGTGCGAGCGCGCCAGCGCTGAAGAAAAGGTAATAACACTTGGCAAAGCGGCGGCTGATTGGTGGGCAAAACTCACACCTGTCACCCGGGGCGGCACACTTGTCGTCGCCCTGCCCCGTGACGGGGCGGAGCTGTCACGTTTTGCCCGGCGCACCTCGGGTTTTTGCAGGGTGGATCGGGCCGAAATAGATGATCTGGAACCTGCCCTATCCGGGCGCTTTCAAAAAGGCCTTTTCTTTGAGAATGAGGCGCATCTAAACCCGCGCCGCGCCCTTCAGGATCTTGCGAGAGCGGTGCAGATTCAGGGCGGTGAAATCTTTCGCAGCACACCTGCCCCGGCCAAGGTCGATCTTGATTGCACCGGAATTGCGGCGGGCTTGCCTGATTTACGTCCAGTGCGCGGCGAGATGGCGATCCTTGAGTGCCCCGACGTACAATTTGGCCGCGTTTTGCGGCTTTTGCATCCTCGTATCCCTCTCTACCTCGTGCCGCGCGGAGACGGGATCTTCATGATCGGCGCGACAATGGTCGAAAGCTCATCATCGCGCCCGGCCACGGTCCGCTCGCTGTCAGAAATGCTCAGCGCTGCATTTTCTCTTCACCCAGCCTTTGCCGAGGCGAGTGTGATCGAAACAGGGGCCGGGCTACGGCCCGCCTTCGCCAACAACCTTCCACGCCTTACGCGGCAAGGCGGCACGCTCTATCTAAACGGTCTTTACCGACACGGCTTTCTTCTGGCCCCTGCCATGGCCGCCAAGGCCGCAGAACAATTACTCTCGGAGGTTCGAGATGCAGATCATCGTGAACTCAAAACCCACTGATATCACAGTCACTTCACTTGCTGCCGCAATGGTGGAGCTGGGCTTTTTGGACTGCGCTGTGGCGACGGCCCTTAACGGTCAATTCGTACCCAAGGGTATGCGAGAGAGCGTTGAACTATCTCAGGGCGACCGGCTAGAAGTGCTGGCCCCGATGCAAGGGGGCTGATCGATGCAGCTTTATGGTAAAAAAACAACCTCGTCCCTGATGCTGGGTACAGCGCAATACCCGTCACCAGCCGTCCTTGTTGACGCCATCCGCGCCAGTCAGGCTGAGATCATTACCGTCAGCTTGCGCCGCGAAACCGCTGACGGTTCGGGCGCTGGGTTTTGGAACATGCTGACCGGGCTGGGTCTGCACATCCTGCCCAACACCGCCGGTTGCCATTCAGTCCAAGAGGCCGTGACCACCGCTCAAATGGCGCGAGAGTTGTTCGGGACCAACTGGATCAAACTCGAAGTCATTGGCCACGCCGATAACCTCCAACCTGATGTATTTGCGTTGGTAGATGCAGCAAAAATTCTTGCCGCCGACGGGTTCGACGTTTTTCCCTACACAACGGACGACCTCGTTGTCGGCGAAAAACTGATCGAGGCGGGATGCAAAGTTCTAATGCCTTGGGGCGCACCCATCGGATCCGGTCAAGGTCTGCGCAACCCAGACGCGCTTCGGGCCATGCGCGCGCATTTCCCGGATGTACCGCTTATTGTTGATGCCGGAATTGGCAAGCCATCGGACGCGGCCAGGGCAATGGAATTGGGCATGGACGGTGTTTTGCTGAACACCGCCGTTGCGCAAGCGGGCGATCCGGCTGGTATGGCCAAGGCAATGTCATTGGCGATTGAAGCCGGGCGCTCGGGCTTTACCGCTGATCCCATGCAGCCGCGGGACATAGCCGTGCCTTCTACCCCGGTTTTGGGCATGGCGGAGTTGATGTAATGGAGCGTTTTTACCTTATTGTCGGCCACGTTGCCCGGCTAGAGCTTTTGGTGCCGCAAGGCGTGCATCTCGTGCAATTGCGGATCAAAGATCAACCATCTTCTGAAATCTATCGTCAGATTGCCCGCGCACGCGATATTTGTGCGGTTCATGGCACGCAGCTTGTTGTAAACGATTATTGGAAGGCCGCGCTCGATCTTAATTGCCGTTTTGTACATCTTGGCCAAGAAGATATGGATAACGCCGATTTTACCGCTCTGAAGCGGGCTGGCGTCCGATACGGCCTTTCCACTCATGACGACGCTGAACTTGAACGGGCATTGGCCCTTGATCCTGCCTATGTCGCACTTGGGCCGGTCTACCCGACTTTGCTGAAAAAGATGAAATGGGGCCCGCAGGGGCTTGCCCGTGTTCGCGACTGGAAAAGCCGCACGGGGCGCGTGCCTTTGGTCGCAATAGGCGGGCTTACACCTGAACGCGCACCGGGTGTTTTTGCGGCAGGCGCGGATAGCGTGGCAGTGGTCACAGATATCCAGCAGGCCAAAGACCCTGAGGCACGAGTGCGAGACTGGTTGAAAGTTTGCGCTCCATGACCCGCTACGTTCGTCAAATGCAGCTGGCAGATATCGGCCTCAGCGGTCAGGCGCGTCTTGACGCTGCCCATGTCGCGATCATCGGCGCAGGCGGGCTTGGCTGTCCCGCCCTGCAATATCTCGCAGGGGCAGGTGTCGGGCGGATCACGCTGATTGATCCGGACCATGTCGAAGAAAGCAACCTCCACCGCCAACCACTTTACCGCATGACGGATCTTGGCCAGCCAAAAGTGATCGCCGCGAAAGAAGCGATCAAAGCGCTGAACCCCCATGTTGAGGTCATCGCCATAAACGAGGCGCTTGGACCATCCACTGCTCCGGGTTTGGCACGCGCGGCCGATGTGGTCATCGATTCCGCCGACAGTTTTGCCGTGTCTTACATCCTTTCAGATGCGTGTCTTGAGGCAGGCACGCCCTTTATTTCCGCCAGTGTGTTAGGCCAGACGGGATATATCGGAGGGTATTGCGGAACCGCGCCCTCTTTGCGCGCGCTATTTCCTAATCCGCCAACCTCCGGCGCGACCTGCGCAACTACAGGCGTTTTGGGTCCCGTTGTAGGCGTTTTTGGCGCGCTGCAAGCGCAACTGGCGCTGCGCGTGATTTTGGACGCGGCGCCCAGTGCTCTAGGTCAAGTTATGACCGCAAACCTTGCCGAGCTCAGTTTTCGCAACTTTAGCCTTCTTGGATCTTGTGAACCTACGTCTCCCGCTCAATTTATTTCCAAATCTATGGTGCATCCGAAGGACGTCGTTGTTGACCTTCGAGACGAAGAGGAGGCGCCGGCCCCAATCATCGAAAACGCCATGCGCCTAAGCCTGCAAGACATATGCAACGATATTCCACACCAGAAGGGCCGCGTGGTTTTGGCCTGTCATAGCGGTCTGAGAGCGTGGCGCGCTGCCCATGCGCTTAGCGATTGCGGCGTAATCAACGTTGCACTTATTGCAGAGGTCGCCAGCGCATGATCCGGATAATGGTCATTGGTGGCACTGATTGCAGCGGCGGGGCAGGCCTCAGCCGCGACGCCGCGATAGCCACTCTGAATGGCGCAGAAATCTGCCCTGTCGTTACGGCGGTGACTGCGCAAACCAATGGAGCAGTGTTGGATATGCTGCCTGTTTCCTCCAACCTGATCATTCAACAGATTGAAGCGGCTCTCAGCACGTGGCCTCAAGCGATCAAAATCGGAATGCTTGGATCAACAGCTGCGGCCGCCGCGGTCGCAAGGGCGTTGGCGGAACACGATCTACCGCTTGTTCTAGACCCGGTAATGAAGGCCAGTTCCGGCGGCTCACTGATGGCAGGTGGGTTTCCGCCAGATTTATTACGGCGCACAAGCTTGATCACACCAAATTTAGAAGAGGCCGCCGCATTAACCGGCCGCGCCCTGCCCGTTTCGGAGCAAGATATATTGGCCACTGGGCAAGGCATCCTTGATCAAGGCCCGCAAGCAGTTCTGATCAAAGGCGGACATGGCAAGGGGCCCCTGTCAACGGACCACCTCATTGATCGCGCCGCCCAAACCGCATTCAATGCCCCAAGATCCCAACGCGACATGCGCGGAACCGGCTGCGCCTTAGCGACCGCCATAACATGCCACCTTGCCGCCGGGTCAAACCTAACGAAGGCCTGCGACCAAGCAAAATCGCAAATCCTTGCAATGCTCCAATAGAAGTCTCAATTTCCTATGATTCGAGTAACGTTCCATCTCAGCAAAGTGGATTCACGTCATTTTTCGGGCCCAAAAAACAATCGCAAAAAACGCAGATCAACAGTCACACGCTCTTTGCCCCAGCAACCGCGGAGGTTTGAGGTCGCTAAAAGTTCTGGAAAATGAAAATGGTGGCGGAGACGAAGGGATTCGAACCCTCGAGACCCTTCCGGGCCTACTCCCTTAGCAGGGGAGCGCCTTCGACCACTCGGCCACGTCTCCGTCGACGGGTTTAGCGGCCCAGAACTTTGATCACAAGGCCAAAAAGCGTGGCCCGAGTTAGAAATTCATCAAAGACGCTTTTTCGCCAACTGCGCAGAACAGCGCAAGAACACGCAAAGGATGTTGGCAAGAATCTGGCAAATATGTTCACGGCATGTTCGCTCATTGACCATAGAATTCCGGCCCATCGCGCCCCTGGCGCGGCAACTCCGTCGGAGCATCCACGCCATGCTCCTCCAACCACTCACGAAACGCGGTCCAGAAGTCCTGCGGACCCCGACTGCGCATGTCATCAACGCATTGAATGCGATAAGGGAGATCGGGCGGGATTTCTTTCGGCCAAGGCATATTCGGTCTTTCATGATTGCGCGGAACAAAAAGTGAATACCTGCTTTTCCCTTACAAAAATACCACTAAATGATTGTCGATTTTATTTGCGCAGTAGGGTGTTTTGCCCTACTCTATTTATATCAACAACGGGGCATGAGGCTCCAACCGAAAAGGAGAGCGTTGATGAAAGTGGAAATGATCATTCCGAACCAAGATAACGATGGCAGCGATAATGCCGAGCTTATCGAAACCTGCATCACTCGATTTTGCGAAAACTACGGCGGCGCAACCGTCTATCAGGCTAATGGCTTTTGGATCAACGAAGAGGGCCGCCTGTTCAAAGACGATGTTTCAGTAATCATCGCGGCCGCCATCGAAGGCAAAAAGGCCGAAGAAGTCCGCGACCTCGCCAAGATGGTTCTGGGGGTCACAGATCAAGAGGCGGTTTTCGTCTCGATCAACGGCAAAGCCGAAATCATCGAATAAATGGGCCGGGGCGGGAAACCGCCCCACCCTTCCCGGAAGAAAGGAAAAGATCATGCCTATCGCAATTGTGCTTTCGCAGGTCGGTAACATTCCTGCGGTCTTGTCTCATGACAATGACGCCGAGCTTTTGGCCGCAATCAACGCGCTACAGGAAGCGCCGCAGCTCGCTGATCGGCCAGCCGCCGAGGAATGGCTGGCAGGCCTTCCCGCGCCCTCTGGCTGGTATCCTAATGCCGATGCCGCCAAAGCGCGCGTTGCAGCCATGGCGCAACCGTTGGACGTCACGCCCGATCAGATCAAGGAAGCCCGAAAGTCCCTCGGCCTATCGCAAGCCGAATTCGCCACTGCAATCGGGTTGGGCGGCAATGATCAGACGCGGAAATCAACTGTATTTGACATGGAAAAAGGCAAACGCCGAATGAACCCTCAACTCATTGGTAAGATGACCGCACTATTGGCTAAAGCCGGGTTGGATACGCAGCCGTAAATTGACAATTGTGTGAGAGAAAACCATGGACCCGGTCACTATCTTGACGTGCGCCGTTTTGCTGGCGGTCGATGGCGATACGGTGAAATGCGATGGCGAAAACTTGCGCTCGATGGGCAATGGCGCGCCATACCAATCCGGCTTCGACACGCCAGAGATCGGGCGCTACGCAGATTGCCCCGCAGAACATCGGCTTGGTGTCATTGCCTTTGCCCGCATGTCAGTGCTGCTACAGACCCCCGGCCTGACCATCGAGGATTCCGGAGAAGTGGACCGGTTCGGTCGGCCCTTGGTGACGTTACGCCTGCCCGATGGTTCAACTATCGGGCAGCATTTGATCGATGAAAGCTTGGCGAGTCCATGGACACCGGAATACGTTGATGAATGGTGCTCATAGGGCGAAAAATGCAAATACGCACCAAAAATCGCGCGTGACGGTCAAAAAGTACACTTTTGGTATAAGGGTACATGATTTGGCCAATCGGCCATAGCGAGGCCACTCAGGCGCTCTACCTAGCTTTTGGCAACAAATCCCATTGCCCCAGCAATTGATTCCAGCTATAACAGAAAAAGCCGCAGGACCCTGGACGGTCCTGCGGCGAATTACAGACGCCGATAGGTGGCGAATGATTAGTTCTCTAATGGGGTTTTTCCCATAGCTAATCCACTTAGTCAATCCCATCGGCCTCTCTTTATTCGAACTATACAGAGGCCACAAATGGCAGAACACGTACGAACCCCTAGCAAGAAACTAACCTACAGCGATGCTGTAGCCATCTGGAAACGGATAAAACGCGGCGAGTTTCAGAACCGCATCGCAGCGGATTTTGACGTCAACCCGGGCAGGATTAGCGAGATCAAAAAGGGCCGCTTGTTCCCCGGCAGTGATCGCGAAGATTCGGCCCCGCGCTGATCGATATTGCTTTTGATGCACCCCCAAATTCTTGGGGATGCATGTGAACAAACTTAAACAAAAAAGGAGCCAAAAAATGGCTCAATTAAATGCCGCCCTCGTAAAAGAACAGGGCGTGACCTTCGCAGTCGTGCGGGTCAAAAACCACGTTGTAAATTGCAACACTACTTCTGATCAGATGATACGATCTGTAGCTGCGGCCCTTGGCTGCCAATTGGTTGTCCTGATGGGCGAGAGCAATCGAAAATTGCGAGGCAATCGTCAGGATGTTGTGAATTTTGTTTCGAGCATTCATCCGGCTCGTCTGCCATGGAAAAAGTGGACCGTGTAACAACGGTTTCCGACAACAACAGGAGCGCGTCTTCCAATGCTTTACGGCATTTGGCGCGCTCCGCGTGATCCATAGGAACCAAGACAGATCCGCCTTTGCGGATTTCCATCATCGGCTCACCAGCGTCATAAATCTGAATATCCATTCTCAACACATATCGAAACTTTGTTTAAAAAGTACAAAATTTTCATTTTGTGAGCGTATCAAAACGACGCACCATTCGGATTATCGGCCCTCTAAAATCCAAAGCGGCACCCAGACACGCTTCGGCCCGAAGCCTTTAGTCGTGAATTCATCCTCGCATGCCTTCACCGTGAATCGACGCCTGCGCGCTTACGATGTGCTTTTCGGCGTCTAGCACGGCCTGTCCGGCATTTGTCAGATCGGGGTGCGCACGCATTGATTCAATGCGAATAAAGATGTTCTTCAGATCGTTTTCGATCATGCGCAATTTGCTAATATCGTCCATTGGGTCACTTCCTTGTTTTCGCGCCAATGCTTGCGAATTCTGGCGTTGGGCGCATTCTGTTTCAGGCATGATGTTGGTCAGGGCCTTTTTGAGCATTTGCGCGGTTCGGTCAGGGAATTCTGCCTTCATTGATCCAATCCTTCCCCGTTGATTGCCGCGATCAGCGCGGCGGCCCAATTGGTCAGCGCCTCATGGCGAGCGCCGCAGTTTATGAGGTTTTGTTGGTCAGTGCCCCAATCGTCTACTGTCGCCGGGTCGCCGGGAACGACCGGCTGCGCGCAGGGCTGCACGAGGGCGGCGTCGGGCGGGCTAATTGCCGGAACTGGCGCGGATACTGTTGAGCAACTCGCGGCCGCTGTCAGACAAACAAAGCTGCCTATCGTCTTCTGGAATCGCATCAAGTGCCCTCCTGATTTCAATATCTAGGGAATGTTCCGCCTCAATCAGATCCACAGCGGCCTGCCTGCTGATCTGGGCCGCGCCATAGATCGCGACTTGTTGCGCGGCCTGCGCGGCCAGTGCTGCAGCTTCGCACTCGCTGCGGCCATGGCTCTTGCCGGTACGATAAAGGCCAATTCCGCCTCCAACCATAGCCGCCAGACCAGTGATGGCGATGACTTGCCGGATCATGCGCCGCGCATGCAAAATTCGCGCTCTTCCGAACGGCGATTGACGAGGCCGCGAATGACGATCCCCCCTGCCTGGTTGAACCATGTCATTGCCTCACAGGCCCCGGCAATATCGCCAGAATTGAGACGGCGCGTTGCTGTTGACCGGCTGGCCGCGCCCACGCCCACATTCCAAGCGAAACTGGCGAACGCCGCAGATCGCGGGGGCGGCAAGCGCGTCAAAGCGGTTTCTTCAGTAACTGCGCCATTCATCCAAGCCCGCCAATAGCGCTCCAAGCCTCGATCGAGGCCCGCTTGGCATTCCGCCTCTGTCCGCACTTCGCCGGGCGTCACGTTTTGTGTTTCGCCATAACAAACCGTCCAGACGGGCGGGCTTGCGATGGTGTCTAGATAGGCCGTTGTGCGCAGCCCCTCCCACCGGGCGACCAGCGGCACGGCAAGGGCCGCGGTCGCCTCCCATGTGATGCCTTGCGCGTCCGTCTCTACCGCTTGCGGCGGCGCGGCCATGGCCAGCTCGATCCGCGCGTCAGCGCCTGCAGTTTTCGAACAGATCACCAGAGCAATGATCGCGGCGAAAAAGGACCAAGCCAAACTTTTCAGGATGCGCGGGCGCGGATATGGGCCTGACACATCCTCCTGCTTGATCACACGGCCAAGCGGCGTCAGTGCCAAAAAGATAATGCTGAACAGCAACATCGCGGTCGGATGGATCAGATGAAAGCCCCATAATTGCGGGACCAACACAGCGGCCAGCAAAACTCCAAGCCCCCAATAGGTGCAATGCATGGAAAAGGAATGCGCGAGGATACGCCCCGCGTTCGGCACGAACGAGAGTTTCATTTTGGATGTCTCCTAGTTTCGTTGATAAGTTTGTTGAAAGAGATCGCTTAGCGCCCGGATGTCGCCGCGCAGCCGGTCGATGTTTTCATTTGTGTGGCGAAGCTGCTCACGGATCACCGCATCATTTTGAAGGGCGTCACGTGACAAAGCCTCCTGATCAGACAAACGCCTATCCATTGAGGTTAAGGAAGATTCCAATTGGCCCACCCGCGCGTCAGTGGTTGCAGCCCACCAAACCACGCCAACCGTTTGAATAAACAGCGCCAAGATCAGTGCGATTGGCACACGCCTATCCAGATGCCAGCGCTCCTTTGCTTCAGGCATACTTTTCTCCATTTTTTTGATGTCTGGCCAGCTCAGCCGCTCGATGCCTGCGCTTTGTGGCGCTAGACGCTGCCCCAGGTTGCAAGGCGGGGGACGTTGTCACCAAAAAGCAGCGCGGCAAGTTCACGGTTCACTTGCAAATCGGCGTCGCCGCCCGGCGTGGCGTAGTTGCGCCAGATTTTGATGGCTCTGAGGCCTAGACGTTCCGACGCAACCCGCAAAACCCGCGCATCTTCAACCGTTGTGTCGTGGCCGTTCGGATTGCCAAGCGAATATGTGACGGAGATCTTGCCAAGATCCTCGGGCGGGATGAGAACGAAGGTTTCGTTGATGCGTTGAGCAAAGCTTGTGCCTGTGCCGTCATTGTAAAACAGCGCTGAAAGGTCATGGCATTGCTCAATGATCTGCGGGATCGATGTGGCGGTAAATCCAGAATATAATGCACCGGTGTTTGTCAGCGCATTGGGCCAGATCGTCAGCTTGATCCCCGCGGCGTCGCAGAGGCTTTTGAGATGGGTATAGAAAGACAGCGCATGCGCTCCGCTGCGACCGTCCTGATGTTCTGCATCAAGAAGGATGCCGCGATAGAAACCGGCGTGATCAGGAACATCAACGATCCGACCTTCCGGCAGATAGACCTTGTCGCGGCAGCCCCAGAACTCTGCGTTATCCGTGCCGCAGGCTTCGGTGAAATGGGTTTCCGCATCGGCGTTCCAGACAGATGCAGGTTCGATGTCAGCCTCGACCCAACCGCCTGCAACAACCCATGGATCGGCCAAAATCTCAGCCATGGAGTGACCAAGCGAATGCATGACATGCGCCACGGTCGCGCCATCCGCTTTTGCCATGGTGGAATAAAGAAACCGACCAGAACGAATATCGCCATGATGATCGACACTTGGCACCGGGAATGGGTATCCGCTGAACCGGGACTTCAGCCAACCGCCTTCAGCGCCGGTGCTGTTGGCGGTTGTTTTGTATTCCCGGTTTCCCCAGATCCAATGAACAAAATTGTAGTGTCCATGCGCCCATGTGCGATCGACCATCGCCTCGACATTCAAACTGGCCCATGTTGTTGCCGGCCAATAGATGCTTTCAGTTGTGGCCGTTTCGGGCTGCGGCGCATTGCGGATCACCTCAACACCCCTGAAGCGGGCATTGTCAGCCGGGCCAAATGCATTAACCATCGAACGCACCTCCTGGCTGGATCTGCACCCGTGTGCCGCCATCAAAGGAACGCACCACATATTCCGTGATCCAATCCGCAGTGGCGACCACATCCAGCAATGTGCCGCCCCCTGGCGTTAGCCATGCGGCCGGGAAGGTGACCTCATGCCCGCCCGTTGCATCCTGGGTGAATCGCAACATGAAAGAGGATGCGCCGGCAGGCCAATTTGTTGCACCGAGGGTGTGAATGTCCTCGGTCAAATCGATGTTGAAAATACGCGCCTCGGCCAGATCCACAGTCAACGCCCCACCAGAAGAGCTGACATCTTGCGTGGTATAGAGCATTTCAGTTGTGGTCTCACCGGCCACCGGTATCGAGCCGCCACCGCTACCAGAAACCGCGCCATCCTCGATCGCGGCCCGCGCAGCATGAAGCATGTAGAATTGGATCGCTTCAAATAGCACAAGATGTTCGGATGTCGTCAAACCCTCGCCCGCTACCCAAAAAGACAGATATTCTGGGCTGTAGGTCGAGGCGCCGCGACCAAGAGCGATATTTTCTGTTGGAACCGAAACTGCGGTTGCAGCTTGGCTCTTCAGGAAGTGCCCGTTTTTATGAAGCGAGATGTCGCCGTCCAGGTAATTGGCCGCGGCGAACCCGACCCCGGTCGCTACCAGACCGACAATCGCCGCTCCGCCATTCAATTTGGCTTGCATTGTGCCCGCAACGCCCCGGCCCCTCAAATAGGTATCGGTGCCGCTCATCTGGCCCATCTCGCGCGTATCGGCGCCGGTGTCCGAGCCAATATAGGTCGCTATGAATGCAGAATTGAGCGTGTATTGCGTGAGCGCGTCATAGCTGACGCCTAGATCGATATAGCCATCGGCATCTGGCAAAGAGAACCAACCCCGCCAAGGCGCGAACCCAAAATCGGTTTCCGTCAGAATGACAGTCGGATCTTTTACGTCATAACGGGAAGCGCCAATCGGTGCGCCGGGTAATCCGCCGAAAAGATCAAGCTTTTCCCAGATCCCCGCGTCATCGAGCCGCGAAACAAGCACATTTAGAAGCGCGATCTGATTGCCGGTTAACGTCTCGCCATGCGCCGTGATCCATGCCGAAACATCGGCGTGAAGCGTGGTCAGTTCCGTAGATGTCTGAGCTAAGGCCGCCGCATATCCTGCCGTTTTTTCGGCGGCAAAACTGATATCCGCCGCGCCCAGCTCGACAACATCGAACGACCCATCATCGCCCTCATATCCAACTTCGATCGAGAAGTGCCGCGAGGTGGTGGACAGCGAGACGTCAACCGCGTCGCTGGCCTGCGCAACAGTTAACGCCTGTTTGTATGCGTTTGTATCGTCGATATAGAGATTTGAGCCAACTTGGGTTCTGGCGATCTCGTCAAACTGATCATCGAGCTCGACGATATAGAGGTTGATCTCGCAAGAGGACGGGTTTGAAGGCGCAACGCCCCGTTTCGTGACCAAGCGCACGTCATAGACCTGCGCCATCTTAACCGGATAGACAGCCCGGCGTGAAAGAACGGCTGGGGTCGGATCGAAGCTTACACGAAACGCGCGGCCATAGGTCGTGGTCTCAATCAAGGTGCCGGCGGCATCGTCCCGAGCCACGGGATCGCCGGTTGATGTCGCGGTCAGAGCGACCCCATCTAGGATGGCAAAGCACAAGCCATTTGCAGCATGCAGTGCCTTGGCTTCGTCTTTGATATTGTCGAAATTCTCTGCAAGCACGACATTAAACGCCGCTTCGAAATCTTCAACAGTCACGGCTTTTGGATCGCTTCCCGTTGTGGGAAGCAAGAACGTGGGTGCAGGCATGATCCTGTCCTTTATGTGATGGTTAAGTATTCGCTGGCGCTTGGGTCGCCTTCGGACCCGGTCGTTGTCACAGGAACGACCCAGAAATAGGCCGGACCTTGCGGTGCGGCCGTCACGCTATCGGCAACGAGGCACATGTTATCAACGTCCCCGACAAAGCCAGATTCGGCGCGAATTGAGACCCAGGTGGGATTTGTTGGCGCGTCCAGAGTTCCCCAATGTGTGCCCTCTGCTGAAATCGTTGGCCCAGCCGCATCGATATCACCGCGTAACCGCAATGAAATATTTCCTGCCGTCCTGTTCAGAACATCAAATGTCCACCGATAGGTTGTCCCAGCCACCAGACCAGACATTTGTTTCAAAGTACCCAAGCCACCGCCAGACCGGGACGCTATGCCCGCCCCGATCGACCAACCCGCCCCCTTGGCCCAGTCTGAATCCGTGTCAAAGGTTCCGTTTGTGATGATGTCAGTTGCGGCGCCATCGCCGATAACGACATCGAAAGCCGCTCCGGCGCTTGTTTGAATGACATCACTGATCGCGGTTGCAGACCCAAAATCATCAACCGTATTGCGATAAACACGGACGCCGTCATAGGCCGTCAGCCCCGGCGCCGTCGCGGCCACACGCAATCGGCCGGGCTCGGCCGTCAGGCTGAGTGTGGTCAGAGCCATTCCTGACGTCAGGCCGCTTAAAGTTGTCCAATCAGAGATCGATTGCCCGCTAATAGAGCGCACTGAGGTTTCATAGCTTTTGGTCGGATCAACAGCGAAACTCGCCTGCAAATCGACTGAGGCCTCGTTAGAAACGTCAATGCTTCCGCCGGAATAAACATCCGTGCCTTCTTCGCGGTAGCGCCATTCATAGCGCTCAACAGTGGAAGAGCTGGATGCGCCCCATTCAAATTGAATCCGTGTTTCGATATGTGTTCCGAGATCCGCCTCGACAACATCGAACGTTATGGGGCCGGGCGGTGACAGCGTCGATGACCCGATGACTTCCTCGACCAGAACATCCTCTTCCTCGGTCGCGGCATCCCAATCGTATTGACCTGCAATCACCTCTTTCAGAACGGCAGGGCAGCGTAGCGCCACACCATTTTCACCCATGAGATCCAGCGCCGGGTGCACCGACATTGCTTCATAATCGCCATCCAAGGCATCAAAAGGTGTCGGAAGAGCCACCGGCGCAACCGATCCTGCGATAAGCTCAAATGCTTCGGGCGGCAGAACTGCCGAAATTGTCCGCTGGCGTCGCAGCTCGTAACCCAAAATTTTGCGCACCCGCATCGCTTGCGTGGCACTGCTTGCCATATAAAGCGTGATCGATTGGACGCGGGGGATACCGCCATCGGCGGCTTGCGCGCCGGGAATATCCCAAGGCGAAAGCTCGGCCTGCTCATAGCCTCGTTCAGGTGAGGTATAGGCCGCGATGATTTGGGTCGCCAGCTCATCGCCCGGCTGCAAGTAATCTATATCAAGCGCGCCATCATCAAGCATATCAGTGATGGTCAGGCCAGTGACCGGGATACGCTCAACACCCGGAACAATGCTGAGCTTTCCACCAATGCGCGACGGCTGCGCCGCCCCGGCGCGGTACATCGGCATAAGCTGATCTTCAAGTTCGCCACTTGACCAGACCAGAGTCCCCGCGATCCGGTATCGTGGCTCGGAGCCACCCGCCTTTAGGGCAACCACCTCATCGGCAGCATCGGCAGCCGCCTCAAATCCGTCGAGATCAAGATTTGCGTTGCGGTACGGCTGCACTGGATTCTGGCGCGCGGCATCGAGAATACAAAGCGCGTGATTTTCTGAGTACGCCCAAGTCGCTGCATCATCGGGATCTTGACCCGCATCTCGCGGGTCCCAGATCAGCGACCAATCCCCCTCGACCCTGACTTGAGGCGGCCGCGCAGGCCAGCGATCCCCGATCGATCCCGAAGGACCAGCATCGAGCCGCATCCAAAGCAGCGTACAGCCCTGCCCGCCATCGGTGGCCTTAAAGAGATCCACGTCATCAGGTTCGGCATAGGGCGCTTCGGTCAAGAACTGATCGGGCGGCGCGGTTTCATCGCCAAGGCTGATCCAGAATTTGCAATAGCTCGAAAACGGACTGCTTGAGGCCGTGGCGCCCGTGGTCCAATCATAAGGATCGCCGGTATATTCGACCTCGCGTTCATCCAGATAGACCGTGAAATTGCCTTCACTCGGGCGGCTGTTTAGCAGCCAGCAGCCGTAAAGCACATTGCCGCGCACCGTATAGGCCACAGGGGTGCCGGTGGCCCGCGTGTGGCCGTAGACAAACCGCTTGGCCGGTCGTTCGGTCGGCTCACCCAGTTGCACTGATACATCGGCAGGCGTCGGCTCAGGCGCGAAGCTTTGCGCGATTTGGGACAATATTGCAGAACCGGCCAACCTAAGCGCGGTTGACGCAAGCAGGCCAGCAGTTCCTTTGCCCAAACCAATTGAGACCAGGGATTTTACAAGCCAGTTCGACGCAAAAGTTACTGCTTGGGGCATGACCAACTCCCATCAAGCAACTTCCGGGTAATGGTCAAACCCGCTCTCGTTTTTGCGGCCCAATGACCACCACCGATCCCGAAGCCCATCACGTTGCCGCCCGACCGATCAGACACCACTCCGATCTCGCCAGCAGCGCCGGTGCCGGGAATGAGCTGCAACCATGCGGACAGATCCCGCGCCATCAGAAGCATCCCGCCATGAGACCGCAAAATCGAGATTGCCCCTTTCCGGTCTTGGTACTTCCCGAAATAAGGCGGTGCGATATCCAAACCATTCGCCGTAACAAAGGCAGACCATGCGGCAAGACAGCAATCGCGCTTCCCCCATTCAAACGGGCCTGACATGGCGCGGATTGCGATTTCTAATTCTCGGGCCATGATGTCACCCGCAGCTTTGCGATGGCCCGGATCACAAAGCGAAACAGTGTATCGCCGGGGTAAAGAACGGTCTGATCTTCGTGGCTGTGCACAACATCCGCTACGCTGCGCGCGCCCGGTCCCGTCTTGAAAGTCAGTTGCAGCCCATGGCCCATATCGGCCTCGTTTTCATCGGCGACCACGACCTTCTGGGCATCAAGATGGCCGGTATAGACATTCTGCAAATTGCCAATCAGCGTTGATGATCCACGCGATGTCACTGCGCCGAAATAGAATGACGCTTCGATCCCGCGCGCGGTTGCGCCAACCTCGGCATCGGCAAAGATATCTGGCAGCTCGCCGACAATGGTGATCGTCGCCTCGGGCGGCACCAGCCCGCCCTCTTCGGCAGGCAGCGCAACTTGGGCAAACGGGCCGACGCCGGCGAAGGTCAGCCCGTTCCAGGTAATATCCCCAACGCCGCTATGTGCGCGAATTGCTGTGCCCGGCCAATCGAGATCCAATGCGGCGATTGGGAAAAATGGCCCCTGCAACGCGGCCAAAAGAGCGGCATCGACATCGCGCTTCAACTCCATGGGTCAACCTCAACAAATCCGCCGGGCGTTTCGGCTTCGAAAACCTCATGGAAGCTCAAGTCATAGGCCCAGTTACCTGACACAGGCTGCATTGGATCGCTGAAACTTGTAACTTCAAAAACAGCGCTTTCTTTGGTTCCGATCTGCACGAGCCCTGCAGACTCTATCGCCTCCATAAGCCGGATCGTTGCGGCGCCGGTTTCATCGGAATAAGCCACCGTCATGACGCGGGCCAGCTCACCGTCAACGGTCAGAAACTCGCCGGGCCGGGCGACCAGAATATTGGCAGGCAAACCAGTGACCGTCGCCGCAGGCCAAACCCCATCAGTTGCGGGCGCACCCTGCAAAAGCGCGCCGCTATACAAACTCACATCGACGCCGCCCTCGGTCCACTTGACGTCGACACCGCCCTCGGTCCAGTTGATCAACTCAGATCGCCGCGACGCTTCCAACCGCAGCTCGTCAAGATGCCAGTTCACCGGGGTCGAGTTGAGGCGAACAAGACTAACGCCGCCATCCAAAAGAATGCGCAGGTTTTCCAGATATCCAGCAGCGGCGCGTTCGCCTGAAAGCCCGGCAATGCGAAGGCTTGCCACCCTGCGCTTTTGCTCGAAAGCTGAGACATAGCGCGCACCTGTGATGCGCGAACGCGATGTTGAAACCGGCAGATCGAAACTCCACCGGCTCGCCTGCCATGCGACAGGCGGCCATTTATAAACATTTGCCATTGATCAGAGACGCTTTGTCGACAACATGCGCTTGCGGGTTACTTCTTGTGCAGCGCTGACCGTAGCGGGGGCTGCCCTCTCGACCTCAACTCGCGCAGCGCCTTTTGCTTCTGCCGTGATCAGCGGACGCAATAGCTCACCTTCTTCAGGGCGCACGACCACAACGATCTGCCCGTTTCCTGCCGATTGCTTAGTGTGATCGATAATCGATTCATTAGGATGCAAGATCGCTGGAAACCCGCCCTTCCCATCGATCCCACCAACCCGCGCACCATGCCCGGTAAATCCTCCGCCATCAAAGGACAGCAGACCACCCAAGAGAGAGCCTAAGCCCGAGGAACTGCCCTTTCCTCCGCCGAACAACCCCGCTAGAGGCCCGGATCCGAACAACAAATATTCGAAAGCCGCGCGCTTAATAGATTGAGCAAGCTGATCGAACGCTCCCGTCGCGCCCATGGCAAAATCGAGTATGCTATTTTTTAGATCATCCTGAAGCCCAGAAAGATTCCCGTATTCTTCCGCCACACCTCGCATTGCTCGCAAGTGAGTTTCCTCACTAATAGCGCCCGCCGCGAGCAACATGTCCAAGTTTGCGACCTCCGCCCCGTATTGCTCCGCAGCCGTCCGCGTCTGGTCATAGATCCTGCGCCCTTCCTCAAGCAGCGCGTTTCGTTCTGAAAGGGCGGAATTACCCCCGCCTGAAGATGATCGGACGGGGTCCGGCGTGGGCGCACCGGTTCCATTAAATCCGAGATTTGTGTTTCCAAACCGCGGGACATTTGCGCCAGGCAATCCGAAACTAAGGGTCGGCGAAGGGGCTGTCGCCGGACCGGGCAACACGTCCCTCTGAGAAAGAGGTCCTGAAAGGGGAAGATTTGCAATTGCTGTCGCGCGCTCAAGCGATACTCCCATGCGGGACGCGAGAAATTCGGCTTGGCCAACAATCCCCGACATGTCCAAGCCACTCAGAATGATGGCGAGGCGGTCGCTTAGCTCAAGCGTATTCTCAAGGTTCTGCGAGACATCCACCGTCTCGCCAGATGCACTTTGCAGTCCTTCATTCAATCGTGCGATGAGCTCATCTAATGCCGCAATTTCGGCATTTTGAGAGGAAACCCCTTCAGACATTGCCTGAACCATCGCCCGGCGGGTCTCGAGCACATCTCGCAATTGCCCTTCAAGCCGTTCTAACGTCCGGCGCGCGGCTTCTAGGTTGCGACCATTCGTGGCAGGATCGTTTATACGCTCCCGCGCATCTCGCATTCCGATCTGATAGTCTCGGATCCGCTCTGTTAGGTCCTCAAAAGCCTCAGAGGCAAACAACCGTGCTCGGGCTTCGTCGATCATGACCTGAATATTCTCTCGGCGCGATCGGGCCTCTTCCAGAGCCGTAATAGCCGCCTGGCGCGACATCGTATTGTTTTGAGCAATCTCTCGACGAAGAGTTTGGGCTTGAGTGACTTCTTCCACCATGGCCGCGGTGATTTCATCGATCGCCGCTTCAAAATCCTGCAGATCGCGAACGTCAGGATCCAGCCTTCGGATTTGGTTGATGAATTCTCCAACCCATCTTGCACCCGTCGCCAAAGCTTCGGCCATCCCCAAAAGGATCGGCATGAGTTGCATCAAAGCGACGGACAAATTTGCGCGAACAGCCGTGCTCATCAGATCAATTTGTGATTGAGCTTCTTCGGCCTCGCGGATTAGGGCCTCATCAATGATAGCGCCGGCCGCGTGCGCTTCCTCGCGCATTTCCCTCAAGCCGGCCGAACCATCACGAAGCATATTGACCAACGCAACACCCTCGCTGTCAAAGAGGCGCATCGCCAAGCGATTTCGATCAGTTTGATTTTCGACCTGGCTCATAGCGTCAGCTACATCGTCCAAAACGGATTCCATCGAACGTGCAGAACCATCCAAATTGACCAGACGAATATCCATTTCTTCAAGTGCATCCGCAGCCTCGCCAGTGCCGCGCCGTGCCTCAGCAAGGCGCCGACCAAAGCGCTGCATCGCCATGTCAATTGTTTGCTGACTGACGCCAGAGGCCACGGCTGCAACACGCAACTCTTGCAGAGCATCCGTTGTCAGCCCCAATCGATCCGCTGTTTTTCCAATCTCATCCAAAGATGCTGCAACGGACCTTGCACCCGCAATCAATGCCGCCGGAGCCAAAGCAGGCAACAAAGCCTGCATTCTACTTGCAAGTCGATCAAAGTTTCGACTTGTACCAGACAATCTTCGCCTACTTGTCTGCTCTAGCCGGTCCATCTTTCGGATAACCCGGTCCATAACCCGCTGAAATTCGCGGTCACGGGCGGCTAGGACAACATTAAGTCGATCTGCGTCGCTGCTCATTTTCGAATTTCTTTTCTAGTTCATCGATGCGTTTTAAACTTGGGGCATTGGCCCCAGGTCGGCGAGGTTTGTGGGCGTCGCGATGAGCGCGAAGGATCAGCCGGTAATCCAATGGAATCATTGATCTAATTTCATCTGGTTTGTAACCGGCAGGGACAGCCGCCCGGATCAGGCGGGGAACATTCAGCCGCCCCTCTAACTCTTTTCCGGCGAGGTCCCCTCTTCGTCATCCGCGACGTCATCGGGTTCCTCGTCAAAAGCCTCTGGCGAAAGCGCAACACCGATCAGCGCCATTGCAACAACCGAATGACGCAAGAGCCCCTCTGGCATATTTTTTTCAGCCAAATTTTTCGCCTCATCCTCGTCTAACCCACCACCAATGAGACCCAGAATGATAAGATCCAAGATCTCTCGCGTGGATGGCGAACCGCTCGGAGAAAAGAAATCCTTCCTGACAGCAAGAATGCCACGATGAGCTTTTTCGAAACGTTCAAAGGCGCCTAGGTCGAGAACCAGCGGATACTTCTTTCCACCGAAATTCTCACGCAAACCACCGCGCGGGGCCGTATCAAGAACGCCACCCATCGCCGTCAGCTCGATGCGGCAAAGGTGAAGTCACCCGCCGAGGCAAGCGAGATTGATCCGGTGCTATCGCCACCCGAATCTTGACCATCAAATTTGAGCTCATTGATGTGCATCGGGCCCTCAAAAGTGCCGATACCGGGCACAAAGATCTGAAAATCACGAATGGGGCTAGCGCTCATTTTCAGCTCAACCGCATCGCGATGTACCTGCTTGTCCTTCAGGCGGAAATCACCGGACACATCCAGCGCGTTGACGCCGCCCGCTACAAGCTCGCGAATGAGCTTTCCTGCGGTGGTGGCCGAGATGCTTTCATCATCGGTCACATTGACCGCCTCGCCGCCAAGGGTCATTGATTTTGCCGTCAGTGCCCCGAAAGTTTCGAACGCGCCGGGATCGTCACCGTTATGCATGAGAAGCAGCATCTGCCGGCTGAGTTGTGCAGTCATTTTTCTGATCCTTTCTCAGAAATCACCGGCATCAATGTCGGCCTCAAAAACCGTCACGCCGATATGGGTTTTTCCGTCTCTCTGGCGGGAAACATTGCCCGTCAGAAATTTGATATCGCAGAGGTCGAAACCTTCAATGATGACCTCGGCCTCTAGCCGGTCGAGGGCATCGATCACCGCGCCATTGATGCGCTGCGCCTCAACCTTGCCGCCGCCCTCGGGCCTGGTGTGGGTCTCGATGCGGAACATCACGCTATATTCCCGGGTGGTGTCTGTGTGATCTGGCAGGAGATCAGTTTCGCCAAACCGGATGTATGGAACCGCGGCACTATCTGGAGGCTGGTCATAAACCGCGTTCACCAGCACCATGAGCTCGCTGACCGATCTCAACCGTGCCCGGACCCCTTTTTGCAATGCGGAAACCGGATCGTCAGCCATTGCCCATGCTCCTATTGATCGCTTTCTTCATCGCTCGCCTTACGCGGGCTTTGTGTTTTTTCGCGATATAGGCTTGCGCACGGCGTATATATGGCTGCGGGTCTGTCGATCCATGAGGGCCCGGCCCGCGCCCAAATTCAACGGCATAGGCTTTGTCTTTCTCTTCTCGGGTTTCGCCAGCGTAGACGATCCCGACCATGCCATCTTCTTTCATCTCATGTTCAATGAGGTCGCGGGTTTCGCCGGATTTCACCGGTGCAAGCATTTTTGCGACGCGCTTTGTTTCGACAGTTGACTTTTGCACTGCCTTAGCGACTTCAATCCGCTCATTGCGCTTCAGGTCTCTCAGCTTTTTCCTGCGCTTTTCGATCCCTTGTATCGTACCGTCAAATCTCATACTGCCGCGCCTGCCATTCCCGTGAACTCTAAAACGGTGCGCTTCGGGTCGATGTAGTAACCCGGCGCCGAAAGGTTCCAGGTTTCGCCGATCACCTCGACCCGGTCGCCGCCGCTTACGCCGCGCATTGCAGTGCTGTCATAGACGCGCAGACGAATTTTTTTTGTAGCCTCTAGCCTGCCTGCCCCCAGCCCCTCGCCGCCGGGCTCTTCGGTTCGCACATCCGCCCAAACCGTTGCGATTTCGGTCAAGTCCGCGTCGACCTCATTCCCGTAATCATCTAGGTCGGCATCGTCGGAGGCAGGCGGCCGCAGGAACCGAGCGCGCGTGTTGAACCTTCCGGCGCGCGCCATCAGGTAAACCGCCGATGTGGCGCGAGAAGGTCAGTCACGGCCTCCGGCAGGTCAGCGACAGAAACACCTGTTATAACTGCCTCACGGTTCTCGATGTAGTGCGCCACCAAAAGGCGCAGTGCTTGCAAAATGTCGGCAGGGACGGCTGAGCGATCAGCGCCGTATCCCGCCACAAAATCAACTTCGATCGATCCCCAATCTGTGGTTGCGCTTGGCCAGCTTCCGTTCAGAACTGGGGCGACACATGGCTCGCCGTGAGGGTGCACCAGCCGATAATCGCCGGTTTCGAGGGTCTGACGATCCCCTTCGACATCGAGATAAGTCAGAGTCGAAACGTCACTGACCGGAGCCATTGGCAACTCAATGAGAGACGGAAACGAGTTAAGCGAAAGGCGCAGGGTCTGATTGATCAATCGCCGACGGACATGTGCCTCGACCCGAAGACGCGCAGAAGATATATAGCCGGAAATAAGGCTATTCTCGATCGTGTCTGGGTCGCGACGCGCGTGTTCTTTAACATCATCCAGATCCAGCGGTTCGATCGCCGGCGGAGTGATTTCAGTCAAAAGGCTCATCTGTCCGCGCGCCGTTACTTGCCTTTATCGGCCGACGCCGAAGGGCCTTCATCGTCGGATGATTCATCCGCTTCGGCTTCATCGTAGGGGATTAGCGAGACTTGCGCCCCATTGAATTCTTCGACCTCTTTCTTGGTCATCTTCTTGCCGACAGGATCTTCGATTTTCTGACCGCTGACCGGATTTTCGCCCTTCAAGAGCAATGACAGAACCGCTGCAACCTTCCGATCTTTTTCGTTAACCGTGTAGACGATGCCAGGGCGAAACGTTCCGGCGGCGGTTTTGCGGGTTTGATATACGCAGATTTGCATTGTGGATTCCTCTGAGGGTTCAAAGACCCGCGCCACGAATGACGCAGGTCAGTTTTGTGAATGGAGCGAAAGAGATCAGGCGAAGGTGAAGTTGCCCGTCACCAGCGCTGCGGGGCGCTTGTTGGCCAATGCAACGCGCTTCCGGGCCTTCATAGTCAGCATGTCCTCGATGAAGTTCGTATCATGCTCGGAGCTGATCAGAACCTCTGCATCAGATCGGTCATAGATCGTGGCAGCGAGAGCAAAGTCACCGACCAGCCATTCGCCAACGCTCATCGAGTTGGAATCTACGACGTCCTTGCCCCAAAGCATCGGGGTGTTCCCGGTGGCGGGATTGCCGAAGATATACCGATCATCGGCAACACCAACTTTCAAAAGCTCAATCGCCGCCCAATCGGTGGGGTGCAGAACCATTCCAGTTGCAATGTAATCGGCCAGAGCAACCTGCAGGATAGCAAGGCGAAGGCGGTCGATATGGGTCGCATTTGGCAGACCAGCCGCCGCAGCAAATACTGTTGCGTTCGGAATCAGGCCATGCAGGTTTTCGCCTGTACCGTCACCAGCCAAAATCTGAGCCTCTTCCTCCAGATCGAGGCCATGCCGAAGCTCGGTGTCGATCTCGCTTTGCAGGAAATCAGCGTCGTCCATAGATTCTTCGCTGATATTGGTAAATGCACCGATCTTTTTCACCGAGGTTTCCGCCTTGGTCCAGCCGAAAGCGGATTCAGGATATGTACCCTCTTCAGCAACCATCGCTGTCGCATCGGTGCGAGTGGTCTGCCTCCGGTACTTGACCAAATCCGAGCTTGTGCGCCCTTGCGTGATGAGCTGGCGAATGCGCAGACGACGGCGAGGCATATTCACCGGGGTGCGTTCTTCCTCGTGATAGATTAGCCCGCCACCGGAGCCATCCGCCGTGGTAATGGCGTTTCCGACATTGATTGCAAGAGTGCCGCTGCAACCATTTCCGACAAAGGATTTGATTTTTTCATCTTCCGCGATGAAAGCCTGACCCATGGTCATAACCTGACCCGAACCGTTGCCGCGACCGCCATCTGCAAAGGCTTGCTCAAGCTCCGTTTGCTTCGAGGAAATGCCCTCGAGCTGATTGACCAGTTCGTCCTGTTTTTTGCCAAAGGCGGTTTGCTGCGATAGCAGTTTGTCCGCGGTGGCCTTGGTTTCTGCGGACACTTCGCCGGCTGATTTTGACTGCGCCAACGCCTGCTCGGCGACCGGCTTGATTTCATCGCCGATGCGTTTCAGCTCCTGCTGAACTTGGGCCAGCATTTGTTCGGAGTTTCCACCGCTATCCATGCGGGGTGCGCCGCGAACCGCCGAGGGCTGCGCAGCACGAAGGGCCAGCAGAGAGACTGCCGGCATCGCCAGTTTGCGTGACATCTGATTCTTCCTTTTCAGAGTGTTTTCAAGTCGGCCAGCAATCCTTGCAGGCACTCGGTGATGGCAGCGCCAGGCTTACCAGACGGGGCAGCGCTGAGCTTGCCCCCCTTCAGATCGGCGAAAAGTTTACGCCTTTCAGATCTTGGAACCCCTGCCCGCGCCAAATGAAGCTCCAACTTCTTTTGAGCCGCGATAGGGGTCAGGTTTGCATCGTTCTTGGGGTCCGCCTCAACCTCATCAGAGGAAAGCAGATCATCGGCAAAGCCTTGATCGACGGCAGCCGTGCCGTTGATCCACGTTTCCTTGTCCAGCATATTCGCCAGATCTGCGGATTTGATACCGGTCCGCGCATGATAGATATCGATCGCGGCGGCATCGAATGGTTCAAGCCAATCGGCCACCTCGCGCAGCGCATGTCGATCGCCTGCCGCCAGAACCCAAGTGTTGTGAATCATCAGGAACGCCGCCTGCGCGACCAGAACCTCGTCACCAGCCATGGCAATAATCGAGGCGGCGCTGGCTGCCATGCCAAGCACTTTTACAGTGACTTTGCCGGGATGCTCGCGCAACAGATTATAGATGGCCAAGCCTTCGAAAAAATCGCCGCCTGGGCTATTGATGTTGACCACGACATCCTTGTCGCCAATCGCACGCAAGGCGGCCGCGATCCGTTTTGCCGTCACGCCGCCGCCGAACCAATCCTCGCCGATCGGCTCCAGAACCGAAATCGAATTTTCACCATTGGCCTGAATGGTGGTCGCGTGGATATCCGGGTTCCAGCGCCGAGCAACGACATCTGAAACTTCAGTCCTTACGCCGGGGCGCGCGTTGACCGGGGCCTTTGGAAGGGCTCTCTTGCTCATGTGTTTTCTTCCTTTCCAAGGCTCGGCAGCAAAACCATGGCGCCCTGCGCCAGCAATTCATCCGCATTCGGATCCGCATGCCGAGGCAGGTTCAGTTTCGCGCGGCGCTCGTTAGCAGTCATCGTTGCCGTGTTGGCCATGACGCCTAGGAACGTGCCCTTCGCTTTTGAATCCATTTGAAGCATCGCTTCTCGGTTGAACTCGAAGTACCGCTTTCTGCGATGTTGAGGCGGCTGCATGTCCTTCAGAATTCGCGCTTCGATTTTCTTGAGCAGCGGGTTGATACCCAAGGTCAGCCAAGAAAGCATGATCTGCTCGACGCCACTGCCCCACATCGTTTGTCCATCTGCGGCGTGACCGATGACAATTGGCGGGACACCGAACCAGCGACAAACATCTTCAACCTGAAACCGGCGAGTTTCCAAAAGCTGCGCGTCCTCGGGATTCATTTGCACTTGCTCAAACTTCAAACCAGACTCCAGAACCAGCGTCTTGCCTGCTTTTTCGGAGCCCACGAAGGTTTCCAGCATTGTCGACAATTGGCCGCGCTGATCTGAATTCAGCGTCTGATCTGACCTAAGAACTCCAGCCAGCATCATCGCATTTGAAAAAACGCGGCTCGATGTCTCGTCGGCTGCCAATGCCCCGCCGATCGAGTTGGCACCATATCGAATGGCCGATAAGCCGATACCATCGCCGACGCCAAACCCGCGAAGGTGAAAAACCTTTTCTGCAGGAAGAATTTGCCGCTTTCCCCGGTCGAAGAATTCGTATTGCAGCACACCATTTTTCTTGAAGGGCACTGCATTCGGTAGAGGGATGAGCGAAACCGTTCTTTTCCCTATGATCCCGCGTTCAGAACATCCGTTGCCGCGCAGGACCATATGAGCGACCATAGATTCCCAAAATTCCTGGGCGGTCTGTTCGCGGTTTGGCGAGACAGTCAGCAAATCCGAAACATCATCCTCTATAACGTCGCGGCTGCCATCATTCGATTTTTGGTATTGGGTCAGAGGTAAGGTCGAGATCACCTCTGCTGTTTTCCGAACGCAATCCCAAACTGCTGAAACCTCCATCGCGGTCTCTGTCGTTACCCTCTTGCCGGCTTTAGTCATCCGCCCGCCGAACGGCCAAGAGACTGCTCCGCCAAACCCCTGCCAGCGCCCACGCTCATCAGATACATCGTTGCGAACTCGGCGCGCGGCGCCACCAAAGAGCCTGATCATGCGACCATCACCGCATTGGACAGAAAATCATCCAGCCCGCCGCCCATTGCTTCCGGGTTCAGGCTCATCAGCATTACCCCGCTGAAGAGCGCCATGACCGGATCGATCTTGCCCGACCCGGACATCGCTTTAGTAACCACCACGGCATTCCCTCTTGGTTCGGTTTTCGCGTTAGAAACGGACCACGTCATCATTGGCTGGTCGGCATGTTTCAGCGAGCCATCGAAGAGCTTGCGCTCTGTGCCCTTGATCGCGCCATTGAGCTTGAAGCCTTGCGAGACTGAGGCAAGCTGCTCTTCGCTGAGCCCCGCTTCGATCAATGCGTCGATGATGGCTGCCACCCCATAAGGATCGAGCCCGATCGCGTTTTTTTCAGGCAGCAAGCCCTCATCATTCAACTCTGCGCAAAGTCCCGCGACCTCGATCACATCCTGCGTCTCGCCTTGGCACAAAACCAAGTCGCCGGCGTCAGCCAGATCCTGCAGGATCGGCGCGATACTCTGTCGCCGCTCCAATGTAATCGGATGTGCCCAGGCTCGGCTGAAACTGATCCAGCCCGAGCCCGTTTTGCGCCGTCCAACGGCTGAAAAGCCCAGAAGGTCATCAAGGCCGCCGCCGTCGATCCCAACCACGACCACCTCGCATACTTCCTTGAACCCCTGCCAATCCAGCGCCTCGATCTTGGCCTTGGCCCAATGGCTGGCGCCAATCCAGCGGTCTTGCGTCAGTCCCTCGCCCACCTGAACATTCAGGTGCTGCGACACAAAGAGCGCCACCGCGTCGGGGCCCTTTCCATCGGCCTCGCGCAGGCTCTTTCGCAGAAAATCCATCGAAACCGAACGCTCGATATTTGGATTGATTAGCGGCCAGAGCGTTTCATCGCGCCAGCCCTCTTCGCGCGCCGTTTCCGGCGGCAATTCGTAAAGCACCGCCAAAATCGGCAGGTCCAATTCGCCATCGCGAACCGCGCGCACCTTGTTAAGCTCGCGCCGAAACTCGCCCTGCGGCACCTGTTTCGATTGCGTGGTGATCTGCAGCAAAAACCCCTCGGGGCGCGATGCCAGACCGCCGCGCAGCTCGATCATGATATCGGCTGCCTTCTCCTTGCTCAGCAGAACGTGACTTTCATCGACCAGGATGAAACAGCCCTTCGATCCGGTCACGATATCGCCATCGGCCGACAGGACCATGATCACCGCCTCGGTATGGCGATGCGTGATCGTTTTTTGGTGCCCCTGTATCAGAAACACCGTCGACAACGTGTCATCCAGCCGAATTATCCCGGCCGCCTGTTTGAAGGCAATGCCCGAGATTTTCTGCGTCGGCGCGATCAGGAACAATTCGGCCTGCGGGCGCTCGTTCAATATCGCCGCTGTCACGATGATCGCGGCGGCAATGGCGCTCTTGCCGTTCTTCTTTGGGACCAGCAGGAAAAATTCGCTGATCATCCGGCGCTTAGTTTCGGGGTCATAAGACCCGAACACCGCACGAACAAAGTCAAACACCCAATCCTCGCAAACCTCGCCATAAGTCGGACTATCAACGATATCGGGTACGCGCAGGCGCTTGAAAATCCGAAGTGCCTTTTCGGCAAAGGCATCATGTAACGGCAGCTCGGGGATAAGGCTTTTGCCAGCCAATATCCGATCCTGCCAATCCGGTACCGCCGTTGACCAGCGCGGATCGGGAAGAGACGCCGGCGAAAGGTCCATCAGTTCACCCGGCTTGGGTTGAGGTCATCGCCCCATCCGTCAGATGGATTGCTCAGAGCCAGCTCAGCCTCACGGCGCGCCTTTTCTTTCTTTCCGATCGGTTCCTCATCGCCGCGTTCCATTTTCCTAAGCCGCGCCGCAGCCACCATCATGTCCGATTTTTCAACCATTTGATTAAGCAGACGCATCGCACCAACATTGCCGCCAAAGGCCTGATCGGCCACGGTCATGAACCGCTTTGCATCAAGCTGATCACGCGCCATATCGCGCACTTGCAGCTCGGCTCTAAAATACCGTTTCAGCGTCGGCACACTGATCGATTTTCCGGTGCGCGGATCGATCACCACCCCGGCAATGCGGTCATTCGTCCAACCCATCGCCAGCATCATGCTGATTTTATTGGAATTTTCTTGCGTCCATTCGAATGCAGGCCGCCCGCGCTTTCGCTTGACGCGATAGACCGGGTTACCCCAAAGGTCGACATCCATCGTTTTATCGTCGTCAGCCAAAAAAAATCTCCGAATGTGTGGGGGGCGGGTCTAGGGATTTACGCCCAGGTAGCTTTCGCCCTCCCCCCCTCTGTTTAGGCGAGGCCGCGCTTCTCAAGGCTTTGCTTAGTGCTGTCGTGATAGGCCTTCGAAACGGCCTGAAGGTTCTCAGGATCCCAGAAGAGTTTGGCATCGCCGCGATGCGGTCGTCGGTGATCGACAACCGGGCTGTTTGGCGCGGGGTATTTGCCGATCAGCAGCACACCAGTTTGCTGGCATTCATACTTGTCTCGCCGCAACACGTGCACACGCAAGGATTGCCAACGCTTTGTCTTGTACCAGCGCCGCCACGCCTGAGCTTCATCACGGGCGCGGCTGCGATCCTGCCCGGTCTGGATCGGTTTTACATGGGACGGGACTGCAGGGCGTAGCCGAGGCCGCACTGATTTAAGCCTGCCCATATTGCCATCCCATTGAATCGAACATCCACCCCGCCGCTGCAGATGGTCTTTTTTGCTCGCGCCTGTCGGCGGGCGCGCTCTCTGGTGTATCTGGAAATAGAAAGCGCCCGGTCTGGGATCATCCAGCCGGGCGCAGTTCGGTTTTGAGGCACTATGTCAATGGGGCTAGCTTTTCGTCAAGTGGTTTCTTTCCATGGCGTCGCCGGAGGCATTGCAGGCGTGACCTTGAAGGCGGTCAGATCATCGCTGCCACGGAAATTCAATTGCATCTCTAAGAGGGCCATCCACCACATGTTATAGGCGTTGCGTGCCTGGTCGATCTCCTTTTGGGAATTGATCCAACGTATCGGGCAGAGGCGGAACTCCTTCAACCTACGCCCACCGCGACCCGTGACGTAGTAATGCGCGGCGAACTCGGTCTTTGCATATTGGCCATGCGGATTTCTGGCCCATTCCTTCGGCTCAATCTTCGGCTTTGCGCCTGCCATAGGATCGGGCACCTGCCCTGCACGCGCAAGTTCGGCGATGCGCAGCGCCATTCGGCGACCACCATAAACACCGGGCAATACGGCCAGAAACTGCACCACCGTGTCGGCATCGGGATGACAGGCCGAACGCCCGCCGCCATCGATGCTACAGCCGAGCTGCTCATGCTGCATGATGCGAAAGGTCGAGCTGACATAGCCCGCGCCAAACAGAACGCCTTCAAGCTCATCGAAATTGAGACCGGCCATTTCGCATTGAAAGGCCCATTGGATAAGATCCCATATTGCGATGCGGGTTTTCTTGCCGCCGCGCCCCGGTCGCCACTTATCTGGGCCCTTGATTTTGGGCTGTGAGTGCAACGGCGCGTCGAGATAGGCCGGGCGTTTCGGTTGAGGTCTGGGCGCTACCTCGATCCGCTTCAGACGGCCATCGGCAAGAGCTTCATCAATCGCGCGCTGCTCATCTTCGGTTATGATTGCCGTCATGCCGGCACCTCGGCCTTGGCACCTGCCGCCAACTCTGCTTTTGCCAAAAACTTCGAGCGCTTTGACAACCACCCGGCTTGCTGAGGTGTTAGGTCATCGCCTCGTACCTTTGCCTCTTCGATGAATTGAAGGCGTCGTTTGCTTTCGGCGGCGCTTTCTTTGATACCGCGCACCGCGTATTCAGACGGCCAGCGTCGATCAGTGGTGACGCGCTCCATCAACTCAGCTGCCCAGCCACCTTCCAGCGCATCACGGCCCAATTGGCTGGTAAAGATTTTGCACATCAATGCCGATGGCGGCGCATCATCACCCGGCGGCTCGATCCGGCGCGCTTCGTCCAAGATGATTTTGGCAACTGGCCACCGGTTCTTGTCATCACCTGCCGGGTTGTCTTCTACGAACTCAGCCAATGCAGAAAGCCCGCGTTCAGACATTCGCCAAAGACGTTGGCTTATTTCAGTCTTCGCCTCTTCCCATCGACCAATGGTGACGCCTTTGGGCGGCAACACCGCCAAACGATCAACCCGATCAATCAACAATGCCCGGACCTTTGCTTCACCCGCTGCCTGCCGTGCTGCCTGTTCTGCGCTGTCCATTTTTGCACCTCTTCTTTGCACTTCCGACTTATCCACCGTTTCGAGACCGCTAATGTCTGCGGTGTGCTAATTTTCTTTCTAATTTCATGTCATTATCCTTATCGATGTAGACATTAGCTTTATGTCCGCGAATGTCCGTTTATGTCCGTCAGACATTCAGGGACGTTAGGGTTTAGGATTTGGCCGGAAAACGCCCGCCGCGATCTTCTGCGAGACAAGCCTGAATGCCTGTATGAAGCTCTTCGGTGGTTCGGCGCGCGCCACCGCGAGCCTCGACCTTGTTTTTCAAATATTCATTGATCCAGCGAACCTTGCGCGGATCTTGTGCCAGATTGGGTGCAAGCTGCGCGACATCCTCGGTCAGGCGCTTTAGCTTTTTAGCCTCAGAGGCGGCTTCAACGCGCGCGGTGTGATTGGCGCGCGATGCAAATGCGGACAAAACCACACGCGTGACAACAGGGTGCATCAGTCTGATTTCATCACCACATCGGCAGCGCCGCCACCCGTGGAGCGGGCCAAATTCCAGGTTGCAGAGCGCCTCAAAATGCTCGCGCGCGACACTCGGCTCGATCATCCGCGCCAGTCGGCTCGCGCTTTCTGGCAATGTGCCCACAGGCGTTTCGCTATACGCAAGATTTATCAATTCAAACCACATGGATTTTACTTCATGCGTTCCATTCCAGCGCATATCGGAACTCATCCAGCGCCGGAATTCCCATTGCAGAAAGCCGTGGCTATCGAGCCGCTCATCCGACCCAAGCGGGTATTCTTCAATCGCGTCCAAATCGACGGGCGTAAGCAGATTAAAGGCGGGTCTCACTTGGCGCCTCCAAACTGTCGAGCAAGCCGCCGGATTTGGTCCAAATCTTGTGATGGGTCAAAAGCCGGGTCAGGTCGGTGGCAGTGTCAGGGCACCCTGACTTTTCTGCGTGGTCTTGCGCCTGCTTGATGAAGGTCTCTGCTGCCAAAAGGAACTTCCGCAAAACCGGGGCGACGTTTTCGATTGCCTGGGCTGGTGTGGGCGCTTCAACTGCAGTCACTTGGCACCCTCTTTCATCCGGTAGACGCCGGCGAAGTATTCGACCTCACCCGCCTCGACCATCGGGGCAATGATCCGCTCCAAGCGCTCAAGCTTTACGTTCAAACAGCCCGCCAACAGATCGGGCGGCTGGCTGCTCATCCGGTTCAGAATGGCGCGGATACCGATGCGCACCTTTTCGTCTGGATAGGGCACCGGCTCCAGTTTCATATACTCTGCCCCCCGTTCAAGAAGGCGATCCCGCGTGTCAGGATAGCAACCGCTTCCTGCATCTCGACAATGGCGCGCGCCCGATCACCGCGCACGACGCTGCTCATCGCGTTTAGAAAGGCCGCTTGCGCTTCACCACATTCGCGGGCGATCTCGCTACACAGCTCAATCGGCGACGCGCCGTCGGGGCCGTCAAGATCCACATCCTCGGCCATCAAGTCGGAAATGACCGTGGTATTGTGCACCTCCTGAAACAGCGTCGCGTCCAAAATCGACCAGGACGCCGTGCCAGAGAGCTTTCTGGAATAAGAACCCTGCGCCGGGGTGCGCCCGAACCGGCTGGCATGCAAGGCGCAAACCGCATCCTGCGACCCGGTTTTTCGCAAAAGCGCTGCCATATGCGCGTTGATGATTTCAGGCGTGACCATAATTGGAATCATCCATTCCTATGCAGCGCCGCAAAGCGCGGTTAAGTTACGAGTCGATTGGTGAGGCGGGCGCATCCAGCAAAAGCGCGCCCGCCCCGTCAGTCGCGAACCCGATGCCCGTGAAACATGCGGAAGGACTGAACTGGTGAAGAGTAAAAAAAGCGGCGATCTGGCCGCTGCAGCCGATGCCGTAGAAGCATCGATCGAAAGAGCGCAGGCCGCCGGTGTTGTCGGCATTGGCGAAGCGCTCTGGCGAAAGGCTGATTTGAACGACATCAAGGCAGAAGCAGAGCGCGCGGCCAAAACCACCGAGAAGGATAGCCCATGATGCGGACCCTTCTGTTGGTCGTTTCTTTGATGGCGGCACAAACAGCCGCTGCACAAGAAAGCGCCGAAGGAACGTATCAAAGCGAAACAACGGCTCGCCGCGCCGCCCTCGAAGCCTGCATGCAGGGCAATCCGGCCTATTTTGACGAATGCGCATGGTCTTCGCTGGCCGAGCCGCCCGGCTCGCCACAAACACCGCCGCCGTCTTCCGAACCTGTTGCTCAAGGAAGCGATCCGAAAGCACAGAAATGAGTTTTTGAATTGAGAGTGATAATTTTGAAAACGACCCTTGTAATAGCCACGATGATCGCAAGCCCAGCATTGGCTGACTTCGGCGCGGCAATTGATAGTTGTCGCACGTTGGTCGATAACCAGTCCCGGTTGGCGTGCTACGATGGAATTAATCAGCCGCGCGTTACGGGAAGCCATAGCAACTGGTTCATCGAGTCCCAAGTTTCTCCATTCACTGATCAAACAACCACCACAATTGGAACGCTTCATGCCGAGGTTCTCGAATGCGGTAGAGGATTCCGTCCGGGTCTTTTGGTTCGATGTCTCGAAGGCGAAACGAATACCTACATTGTGCACGGATGCGATGCCCCGGCCCCGCAAAACTACGATACTTTGCTGGTCGACGTTCGATGGGGAAGTGAGGACGTAGAAAGTTGGGAATTCCAACCAAGTACTAGCAACGATGCATTCGGACTGTGGGACACATCCAATGCGGAGATCAGTATTAGCGAATACCTGCTGCAATATGATCAACTTGCAGTTCGTTTTCTTCCAGATCAGGAATCCCGCCAAACAATGATATTCAATCTGACCGGATTGCGCGCGGCAATGGAGGGGCATGGCGAAGAATGCGGATGGCCTGAATTGTTGGAGGAAAGCCAATGACATTAGGCTGCGTCCTCGCCATGGATCTCGACTGGGAAAAAAATTTCCGGCCCAATTCCAAGGTTGTTCCTTTGGTCGAATTCAAAGAGCAACTGCTGGCAATCGGCAGGCACAATACCACCCGTACCACCCTTGTCCTTTTCATAGGTCCAGCGGCGAACACGGTTTTCGGTTCGCGAACAAATCGCGGCAACCGCAGCCACTCCGCCGAAGGCCTCAATCACATTTTCAGCAACAGTAGTCATGCCCTTATATGGTTCGTTTTTCGCACATTTCGCAAGTATTTTTTAGTTCCCTTTTCGAACAATCCAACAAGCCACTGAAAGAAAAGAGTAAAATTATGGATATCGACAAAGATTGGATTAAGGCAAAAATTGCTGACCGGCGCGGCATCCAAACAAAGCTGGCTCATCATGTCGGCATCTCGCCTAACCAAATGACAAAAGTCATGACGGGCGAACGCCGCATTCAAGGCGACGAAGTTCTAAAGATCATTGATTTCTTTGAAAATTATGACGTAAGGGCTCCCGGCTTCGCCGAGGCGTCAGCCATTGCACCAACGCCCCAACCCCGCAAAGACATGGCCAACCTTCTTGGTGAAACAAACCAAAAGCCGACGGAAGACACTCCGTTCGAGAAAGGGATCAGCATCGGGTTCAAGGATGGATATGTTCAAATTCTGGCCACAGTAGACCTCGACGGCCTAATCGAACTTGAAGAAAAAATCCCGCATATTAAAGAACTTATGAGGCTTTCAGGAAAATAGCTTCCATTTTGGAACATTTTTTCCTTGCATAAGTGCGTTTTTCGCACATAAAACGGCAGCCATCGAAACCCGATGGAGGCCAGCAATGCTCTACCTTCCCCAATACCGACAGGCGCGCCGCGTTCTTGATGACGCCCGGCTCTGCGCCGCCCGGCCCAGCCTTGCCACCCTTGCACGTGCGGTAGTTGCCACCGCCAAAGGGCGGCCCTTTAGCCAGCTCGGCGCCCTTCCAATGGAGGGGCGCTGAAATGACCCTCTTACTGGCAGATGATCTAAAACAACTGATCGCCGATCTGAAACTGCGCGGCCGTGATGAGCAGCTTGATTTGCTTGTTCTGACCGCCCGCGAAACCGGCGGCATGATCCATACACCGAACCCCGGCGATCCGCTTTGCGCTGACCTGTATGTCATCAAAATTTACGACATTGAGGCGGATGGAAACTATTGGAAGCCTACTCTCGACGCATGGATTGAGACGGCAGAAGCCAAACTCGAAGAGATGGCCGAGCTGTCATCCAAGATCCAAGCCGCTGCGCGCCTGATCCTCAGCCCCAATCCAAAGGCCAGCGAAGATGCCCGCGCCGCATGCATGCTCATTGGACGCTTTCCCCATTTGGTCGATGCCGACACGGTCATGCAGGCCGAGGGCATCCTAAACGCGCTCAACCGGGCCGAGGCAGCGTAATGACTTACTCGCCGCATTTGATGAAACCTCATCACTGCTCGAATTTGCTTGCGGCGCAACTGGGGTCGGGATCGGCGGAAGGCTGCTTTCGCAAGCTCGCCACCCGCCCCTCTTTTCTTCCTATCCGGCCATTGCTTTCGCACCGATGGCCGGGCGCGCAGAGTTTGTCCCCAGCTACGCCAGTGATCACTCACGGGCCGCGCGCAATCATAGCCCCACCATTTTCCTCCCGGTTGGGCTTTCTGCGGGCAGGGTTTTCCTCTCCCAGACCCTGCCCGCAGCACCAGTCTGAAAGGACGTATCCATGCCCGCCATACCGTGCCGCCCGAGCCGATATTTGGTCAAAGATCCGCGCGGCGGAATTGAAAAGGTCAAACGCGCGCTCAGTTGCGGCCTATCGATCGATCAGATTGCACGGACCTATCGCGTAGAACGCCACCGGGTCGAATTCTTTGTTAGCCGCATCCGCGAGGAAGAAAGCCGCGCGCGAGGCAGTATTAGCCGAGAAACTTCCAGCGTGATCAGGGCGGTCCAAACCAAGATCCCAATACGCGGACAGACCGGAGAGCGTCCCGACCCAAAGGTAGGACTTTGATATGCCTCGCAACATGTCGTTCGCCATGACGACCGAACAAATGTATCGCCGTCAGAAATGGGTCACACGGCGCTTTGGGTGGTGGTTCCTTAAACCAGGCGACATCGTCAACGCCGTCGAAAAGGGGATGGGCCTCAAGACCGGCGAAAAGATCGTCCGCATCTGCCAGATCAAGATCGTTGAAACGCGGTCCGAACCCTTGAACGCCATCGACGATACAGATTGCATTTTGGAAGGCTTGCCCGAGCTGGACCCTCTCGATTTCATCGAAATGCTGACTAAGAAATACCGATGCGACGCCGACAAAATCGTCAACCGCATCCTTTTCGAGTTCCTCAACTGATGCCCTCCAAACCCCAACCCGCATGGCTGATTGAGCCTTTGGACCGCCCCGGCGCGGCAGCAGCGCTTGGGGTTTGCCTGCGCTCTCTTGACGGGTTTTTAAAGGAATTGGAATCGCGCGATCTGGTCATTTCCGAATGGCGAGGAAAAAAACGGGTATTCTACCCCGAACATATCCAAAGAATCAGGGAGGAGCTGGCTTGCCCCAAAAAGAATGGGAACCGAAATGGAGCGAGCAAGCCGGATGCTGGACGGTCGATTTCTCGGTCCAAGGTCGACGAATTCGCAAACGCCTTGGCATCCGTGACCGCGGCGAAAGATCTCTCGCCAGGCAGGCGGCAAAGAACCTCTGGCAAGAATGCTGGCAAGATCATCTCAATCCAGAGCCGGAAATAACAGGCACACCGTTTTTCAAGGCGGCGAAGGGCTATGTGGATGACGGCGGCGAGGCACGTTTCCTGCCCCCTCTTATGCAATACTTCGGGCGTTCCACCGTCATCGAAGATATTGGACCAAACGAGATGGCAGAGGCCGCATCACAGATTTACCCTGGGCGCGCACGATCGACGATCAGGCGACAGGTAATTGGTCCTATTTCAGCCGTAAAACGATGGGCCGCAGGCGAACGCCGGGAACCTGCTGGCGACATAGCCCGCACCAGATGGTTGACGCCGGAAGAGGCTGAGAGGCTACTGACAGCGGCCGCGCATCTGACCTTACCCAGGCACTCAGATCCAGAAACCGAGACGCTTGCCAAGATCGCGTTTCTGCTCGGCACCGGCACGCGGACGGGTGAATGTTTCGCAGCCGATGTCGATGATTGGAACAAAGCGACCAATCAAGTCTGGATCTCAGGCGAAGAAACAGGCGCGGGGAAAACAGCTAAGGCCAGTCGGTGGGTGCAAATGCCGGTTCGGACCCTGACGCTAATCGGCGATAGGCCAATCAAAGGTCGGCTTTTTCGAACGCCCTACGGAAAACCAATAGTTTTGCGCAAAAACGGAGGCGGGCAAATGGCAACCGCCTTCAACAATGCGCGCGCAATGGCAGGGCTAGGTGATGACGTTACCCCCCACGTACTGCGCCACACATGGGCGACGTGGTTCTACGCTCAGACGAAAGACTTTGGCGGCCTGATGGATTTGGGCGGATGGGCTAAGGCCGATATGGCCAACCGATATCGGAAGCTTGCGCCAGCCGATCTTAGCGAACGGCTGCTTGCGCATGGGTGGGAATTTCGGCAAGAATTTGGCAAGCCAGATCTACGCACTATTGCAGTCGGTTAATAACATAATATTTTTAATTGTTTACGCGAAATTTCTAAACGGAAATTCGTCCTCCATTCACAAACCGACATTACCTCGAATTTGAATTAAGTTCGTTAACTTGGCATTCGTCTTGAGTCTCAATAACTGGATCGTGGCCAACAAAAAACTGCCGCAAATGATCGAACCGCCGGGCATTGATTCTGCGACAGGCATGTCGCCTGCGGGGACTCTGCGGTAAGGACCGTTGACTTTCTTTAATCGTTTTCGCGGCTCGACGCCGCCGTCGGGTTTTAAGAGGGGAGCACTGGGCGGTATAGGCGCGAAGTCTTACAAATATTGTCCAGCCGCGAAAGTTCGCACTGGGCCATAACGACGGCAATGCGCAGATAGCGAACTTTGCAAAGTGCAGCACCGGCCCATAAGAGGCATTCATCTGGTCTGGCCGCGCCGCATCGCAGCTTCCCGTAAGCGGACGTTGCCATACCGCGCTGAATGATCTTTAAGTGGGCGCTGTCTTCACTCTGCTCGAAAGCTGAATTCCAATGATACGACCGCCACATAGTTCGCCTGCAGATGATCGAGCAAGAGAGCAAAATGAAGAGCTAAAGCGAATTGCAAATGCCGCGTCGAAGGCTTGGTACAAAGGCGCTACAGGTTGGTTTGCTCTCGTCGCTGCAATCGCTGGACTGATAGCAGCATGTGCCAGTCTATGGACAGCACTTGGCTGATCGAAGGTAGCCAAAGCGATTGGGAAATCTGCTCACGCCTTCACCTTCAAGTTGTGCCGCGCAGGTGATAACGTCTGGCTAGATTGATTGCCGTCAGGCATCCAAATGTGGATTGTTTTATGAGATTAGGACGAATTGGTGTTAAGAACTTTCGGCGACTAAAGAATGTCGAAGTAGTCTTTGAAGCAGACGAAACTGTATTTGTTGGCCCGAACAACAGCGGAAAGACATCTGCCACCGCGGCTGTCCGCTCGTTCTTGGGAAGACGTGAGTTCAAAATACACGACTTTTCAGCTTCTGAAATTAGTCGGCTTGATAGGCTAGGGGCTGGCGAAGAGATCGAGACCATACCTTCAATTCAATTGGACCTTTGGTTCTCGGTCGATCCAGATCATATTAGTTTCGGTCAAGTCATATCTCTTTCCACGGGTGTTTCGCTGGACTTCACGGAGATCGGCATTCGTTGCTCGCTGGAACTCAAATCGAGAGAAGATCTACTAAGTGACTATGACACGGCGTTTCCTCAAAAAGAAGGTGGCTCCAGAGGGAGAAGCCTGAGCCATTTCCTCGGTTTGGAAAACAAGCTGAAACAGCATTTCCACATCACCTACTTTTCCCTTGAAAACCAAGAAGGAGAACAAGTGGTGACACTCGTCGATCCTTCCGAAGGAAAGCGAATACTGAAACGATTTCTTCGGGTTGACTTCGTTGATGCTCAGAGAAACATCGACGATGAAAACGCAACACGAAGTAACAAGCTCTCCGAGGCGTTTGCCGCCTACTACAAGGATAACTTGGATCAGGCCGAGGCAAGTGAAGAAGCAATCGGCATAATCGACAAGAATAATGAAGAGCTTTCACAACACTATGAAAAACACTTCAAATCCTTAATGGGGACCATTCAGAGCTTGGGATTTCCACAGGTAAATGACCGTGAATTAAGGGTGATTTCATCCCTGAGCCCGCAAGATGCCCTCAAAGGGAACACAGAGCTTTATTACAATGACCCTGACAGCAAACACGCTCTGCCAGAGGCATACAATGGCCTGGGTTTCAAAAATTTGGTCTTCATGGCTGTGCAGATTGATCACAACCATCGACAATGGCTTGCCACAGAAGAAAACCGCCCGCTTTGTCACGTGATTTTTGTGGAGGAACCGGAGGTTCACCTGCACGTCCAAGTGCAGCAAACTTTCATTAAGAAGATGTGGGGCTTGCTTGAGGCCGCGTCACCAGTAGGGATTAGTCCACCTCAACTGGCTATAACAACCCATTCGTCGCATATTCTGGATACGGTCGATTTCTCAAAGGTTCGGTATTTTCGACGTTGTTGTGATGCGGAAGCGCCTGCCGGAGAACCAACAAAACTGGACGTGACCACGATCCACAGCCTTGGCGATTTCGCGCCAGAAGAAATTGATGACGAAGGCAATGACGTAGACCCGAACGTGACCATTAATTTCTTGCAAAAATATCTTAAGCTTACTCACTGCGACTTGTTTTTCGCCGACGCCGCAATTTTAGTCGAAGGAACGGTCGAAAAGCTGTTGCTGCCCAAGATGGTTAAGAAATCTGCTACAAAGCTGGATTCCAACTACCTTACAATTCTCGAAGTAGGCGGGGCATATGCTCTTCGTTTCGCGGATCTGCTTGAATTTTTGCACATCCCGTATTTGGTGATAACCGATATTGATGCAGTTGACCCCGCGAACAATCGAAAGGCATGTCGGTCGGATCATGCTGGTGCGGTAACGTCGAACGCATCATTGAAGTCATTTTTCCCTGATGACGCTATTGCAGCGCTCAACGCGCTTCCTAACCCTGACCATGTACAGTCAGATGGAAACAGGTATGTGGCGTTCCAAAAATCCGGGATCAGCGAATGGCAGGGAGTAAATCGAGAATTTCACGGGCGTACGCTCGAAGAAACATTTGTTTATGAAAACTTGGCACATTTCTCGGATGGCAACCTAAGCATCGGCGTCGAGCTTCCCGAAGATCACAACGAACTCATTGAGGCAGTATTCAAACGCATTGGCAGCAGGTCGTTCAAAAAGACAGAATTCGCGCTCGACTTGTTGTCTAACGATGATGAGTGGGCAACTCCTATCTACATCTCCGATGGTCTAATTTGGCTCCAAGAAAAACTCAATCCACCAGTTCCGAACCCAGAAGCTGCACAATGACCTCAAATTTGATACCAACTCAGGCTGACACGCTGATTTCCGAATGCTTGGAAACGTCCCGGTCGTTTGCGGTCGTTGCTGGCGCTGGTTCAGGCAAGACTACGTCGCTAGTTGAAGCTCTAAAGCAGGTTCGGGAGCAGCGAGGGAAAGAACTGCGACAAGCCGGGCAGAGAATCGTTTGCATAACCTATACCAACAGGGCCGTAGACGTTATCTCATCGCGCCTGAAGTTTGATGACTTGTTCCTTATATCGACGTTACACGGTTTTCTTTGGGGCGAGATTTCTAGATTTCAGAACGATATTCGAGAGGCTCTAAAGTCCAAAATCATTCCCGACCACTTGGACAAAGCACAAGAAAAAAACACCGGAAAGAACACCAAGACAGCCCGCCGAGCAAAGGCCAAAGTTGACCGGCTCTCCGCCGCCCTAGAAGTAATCGATGAAGTACCCGAATTTCGGTACACGGAAGTAGCGGCAAGCAATTATGTCGAAGGCATCATCAATCATGATGATATGATCGACATATCGGCGCACCTCATCCTAACCAAACCGGTTCTGAGGAAAGCGCTCGGCTTCAAATTCCCTTACATTTTTGTGGACGAAGCTCAGGACACTTTTGACAACGTTGTCGAAGCGTTGAACGCAATCTGTGCAGACGAAGGTCTTCCCATTGTTGGTTATTTCGGCGATCCGATGCAGCAAATCTACGACAAGAGAGCCGGATCATTCTCCGGTCCTGTAGGGGCTATTGACATTACGAAGACCGAAAATTTTCGGTGTTCAACCAGCGTGTTGACTTTGCTGAATGCTTTTCGAAAGGATGTCCAACAAGTTGCTGCCGGTGGCAATGCCGACCGAGTAGGCAGTGTAGAAATGACTATCGTCCAAGCACCAAATCCGACCGGTGGGCGAGGCAGGTATTCCGATGAAGAACTTGCCCAAGTATCGGCCAAGTTTGATGACGCCCTTGAAAAGTGGGGTTGGTCTGACCGAAACGGCGTAAAGCGCCTCTTTTTGGTGAGACAAATGATTGCTCGCCGACAGGACTTCAGCGACTTGCACAGGTTGTTCACGGGGCCCTTCGCATCGTCCAAGGCACAAGAAGAGTACGAAGCGGGTTCCCACGCTTTGCTCAAGCCGTTCATTGAGTTCTTGTTCCCGCTGGTCCAAGCCCATGGGGAGGAAAAGAAGAAGGACCTCATAGACGTCTTCAGAAAAGTCTCGCCGAAGTACCATCCTCAGGGGCCAAGTGCAGATCAACCGTTCAAAACCATCCTGGCTCAAGTTTTGGCTCATGCAGACGTGTTGTCAGAAATGTGGGAAAAATGCACGGCTCACGACCTGCTTCTCTATTGTCATGAAAATCTTCTCCTAGATTTCTCGGACCGCGTTGTGGACCACTTGGAACGGGAGTGCCGAACAGAAGAGTTTGACGACGACAACCCGGATCATGTCCTTGAAAAGGGCGACTGGTTAGCTGACGTATTCTTCACGATGGGCACATCGGAGATGGCCAATTACGTGAACTTCGTGACTGACAACACGCCTCTGAGTACCCAGCACGGAGTAAAGGGTGAGGAATACAATGACGTGCTGGTCGTTTTTGATGACGTAGAAGCAGCTTGGAACCAATACAGCTTCCGAAAAACTCTGACGCCGGAAACGGCAGGGGAACCATCTGATGGACAACGCGATAAGAGCGAGAAACTGGCCTACGTTTGTTTCTCGAGGGCGGAGGACAACCTGAGAATTCTATTCTTTTCGCAAGACGCAGAATCTTCCAAGAATGAATTGGTTGCCGCTGAATTTCTTTCCGAAGATCAGATAATGGTACTGAGTTGACCCCGCTGTTTAGTCTCAGACCTATACAGGTGAGCTTTGAGCAAAACTCGGCACCCCAATGGTAATCTAATCGAAGGCAAACAACTCGTTCGCTCTGTGCCAGACGACGTTTTTTGCTTTCCAAGATCCGATCTTTGGAAGCCGACGATGTGGAACATCATCGGGGACTATTTGGGGCAAGATGTCAAAGACGAGTTTGTTCGAAATCCTCCAAAGTACGTCGTGTCGGATGACCTCAGTTGGCTGGACGAAATAATTCTTGAGACACGCGATCAATTTGTTTCAATGAAACAAATCGCAGCTGAGCGGATGGCCTCGCACTATCGCGCCTTTCGGGCATCACACGGAACCCGAACAGCCTATATAGATAGTTTTTATTGCCAAGGGTTGAGAAAGCTTCGCTCTGATGAGTTCGACAGGCTCGCTCGCGAACTGCTTCTCACCCAAGAGTTTTCTTATGCCTCTGAGAAGTCTCTCATTGCGGCAATAGAAGAGATCGATGCCAAAGGACCAGGATGCAGGGAGGGCTACCTTTACTTCTGCGCGGATGAGCAGGAGCTCTTAGAAGACGCCGGACATTATTTGATCTACGGCAGTGAGTACTTGTATTGCCTCGCTATTCGCGTTGTTGGAGCTTGGCGTGCGCAGAAATTACTTACCTCAATTGGCAAGCCAACGATGATTGTCTGTGATCTTCCGTACAGTTATTTATCTCCCGATCAGCAGGGTGAGTTCGCCGGAATGTGCCTGGAAGTCATGTTCAGTGAATTGCTAGGGCAGAACGATAACTACGGACATGGTACAGCAATTATGTTGAGCCGCGATGTTCCTCCCAAATATATAGTCGGGCACTATCATCCTCAAAAGATTCGCGATCCCTTCAAGTGGTGAATGACCGTTTTCTTCACTCAGACGGGATGATCTTGCACCGATAGCGAACGGCAGCTCTCCGCCCAAGGTGCTGGATGGCCATGTCCGCTTCGGAGCTGGCACCGGTCATCTGGCGGTGTCTTGGCGAACGTCGGCTGTGCGGACGAAGCGGACTTTAAGCCTCCGAATTCAAACTTTCGCTTTGGTTGAAGCGTGGTCATTCGATTTTACGAAGTTGCAAGACAAGCCATGCTGGTAGAATGATAACTAGATCAACAAGTGTAAGGATTTCCCGTGTCGCCACCGTCCGCCACCCTCATTGATGTTGCAGCTTTAGCAGTAAGCGTACTTGGCCTGATAGGGTTGCTGTTTGCATTCTTGCAGTTTCGACTATCACGCAAGGCAAACGAAGCTTCTGCCCAGGCAGCACGGTCGAGCTTCGTGTTGGAGATTCAAAAGTGGTTTCGCGAAAATTCGGATGAAGTTAAGTTTTTTTATCGCTTAGACTACGAGTCGAAACCAAATTCCTTCAAGTTTGACCCAGAAATTTTTCCTCATTCCGAAGATGAACATCACTTAGATGCGATACTGTACAAACTTGTTTTTGTAGGTGGACTGGTGAGGCGTGGTGTTCTTGAGCCTAGCGACGTCTCATGGATGAGTTTTATTGTATCTGCTGTTATGGGAAATGAAGAAATTCAAGCATATCTAACGTGGCTTCAAACTGATGACCAGGTGCCTGGTCATTCAGAATTCGTCGAGGCCGTTTTCCTCTACCAAACCCTCAATGACAAACCAACGGTTAAGAGCAGCGCTCTGGATCAATACATCAAGAATGCGAACTCACGGCATTCTAGGATTCACACTTCATGATTTCACTTCTTCCCGCTGGAACCCGCGAAATTGGCTGGAAGCAATACGATTGGCTCAATAACTACCTATCTACACTCCCGTCGAGTAAAGATTCGATGGCTCATTCTGCCGGATACTTTTTGCACACAGGCAGAAACGGCCTCTTTCTCGTAAGGTATCTTAGTGAAGCCGCGCTTGTAGCAGTTCACCCAAACATACAAAACGCCGCTTTGGTGTTGCCTGCGGGTGGGCACTGTACTCCGAAACTATGGGCTCGTCTTTGTCAGTCGATATCTTCAGACGGGATGGATGTCACTTTAGCACGGATTACCCCCAAACATGCGATCAACATTGAGCAAATGGACTGTTTTGAACCGGTCGAGGAAACGACGCTGGATTGGCGATACCCGGCAGTGGTTCTCGATACTAGGAAACTGTCGGAGATGGCTGGCGGCACTTATTCGAAGTATCGACAGAAAGTCAGGCGTGCTTTTCGAGACGCACCAGTTGAAGCGGTAGATCAACAATCCCCTGAATATTTCGAACGGAAGCAAGCTGTCCTTGATATGATCGAGAAGTGGGCCATCGCGGTAAGCGAAATCAAGGACTTCGATACCAAGCATCTGATTTCAAGCAATCGAGCAGCTTATTTTATGGGAAAGCAGAGTATCAATGAATTGGCCTGTAGAGTTTACTTTTCAGAGGGACGGGCCATTGGATTTTGTGCATCCGAGATGACAGAACACAGCCGGACAGCCAACGGTATCGCCATGTGCTTAGATCGCGACTGGGTTGGATGTTCTGAGTACATGTACTGGAATGAAGCAAGGCTAATGTATGAAAAGGGATACACATTTTACAACATAAATGGCTCTGAAACGGCATCACTGGACAGCTTTAGATCCAAGCTTCGACCGCACGAGAGAATTCGTCTCCGGACTTTTCGACTGGCAGGCGCGTGACTAAGTCAGCGGCACAATGTCGGCAATGTCCTCGGTTGCGGTCCTTCGTGCTACCTGCAGCATTTTGCAGTTTGGGCTCAGATCAGGCTTTAGCCGCACTCAAGAGCAAAGTCGGCTCTGGACTGGATGCGTCCGTCGGTAGCGAAAATTTGGTGGGCAGATAGCCACGGCCTTTAAAGCGTGCGGGATTTCCGGGCTGGGCGATGACGTCACCCCGTTAGTGCTGCGTCACGCCTGGACGACGTTGTTCTATGCGTAGACCAGAGACTTCGATCGCCTCATGGATCTGTGCCGATGGGCCAAAGCTGATATGGCCAACCGATATCGCAAACTCGCGTCTGCCGATCTCAGCCAACTACTGCTTGCGATGGGTAGGATTTTCGGCAAGAATTTGGCAAGCCAAACCAACGCACGCTGTCAAATCAAATCTTTGTGAATAATTTCAATAGATTATCTGACAATTCAATCAGATCAACCCGCCCTTAGCAGGGGAGCGCCTTCGACCACTCGGCCACGTCTCCGCTGACGGGTTTAGCGGGAATTAATATGGGGATACAACCCAGAAAACACCTGACTTTGTGCGAAAGCGCTGCGAGGTAGGAGAAAAGGCAAATGAAGGCATTCAAATGAAGACCCAGCAAGTCATTCTCGCCAATCGTCCGGTTGGCATTCCCGGCCCTGATCACTTCGACATTAGCGAGACTCATCTTGGCGCGCCTAAACCCGGACAGATGTTGATTAAGGTAACGCATTGGTCGATTGATCCTGCCATGCGCGGCTGGGCAAATGATGTGCCCAATTACTCGCCGCCTGTTGCACTCGGCGATCCGATGCGCAGTTTTGGGGTCGGGGAAGTTCTGGCCTCAAACCACCCGAATTATTCGGCCGGCGATTTGGTGCATGGAATGTTTGGTTGGCAAACGGCTGTGCTCAGCGATGGATCCGAAATTGACCGAAAGATACCAGAGACGGATTTGCCCCGCTCTTACGCGCTTGGTGTGTTGGGTTTGAATGGCTGCACAGCCTATCTGGGCCTGACGAAAATTTGCGAGGCCAAGACCGGCGACACCGTGGTGGTTTCGACGGCAGCGGGGGCTGTCGGCTCGGCTGTTGGGCAAATCGCCAAGATCCTTGGATGCCGCACTGTTGGCATTGCGGGCGGGCCTGAAAAAACCGCGCTCTGCCGTGAAGCGTTCGGCTATGACGCCGCGATTGATTACAAATCCGAGAACATCAGCGACGCGCTCGCGCAGCATTGCCCTGAGGGGGTGGATTGCTATTTCGACAATACCTGCGGTCCGATATCGGATGCCGTAATGGCGCATTTGGCGCTTGGCGCTAGGATCACTGTCTGCGGCACTTCCGCTGAAACAGTCTGGGATCCAATCCCAACAGGCCCGAGGGTTCATCGCCAACTTTTGGTTGCGCGTGCCCGAATGCAGGGCTTTTTGATCTTTGACCACAAGGAAGACATGGCGGCCGCACGGGCCGCTCTGGCAGGATATCTGCGCGATGGCAGGTTGCAGGTTCGCGAACATATTCTGAAAGGACCCGAGGCCGCGATGAGCGCGATTGGAATGCTCTATGAAGGGCGCAACACCGGCAAACTGATTGTCGATGTCAGCGACGCATAACGCAAGCGTCCCGCTCAGTTCTCAATGATGCTGGCATGACGGGTCTCAAGCATGGCGACGATGTCGGCCTCGACTGGGGTGATGCCATCTTCCAGCAAATCATGTTGTTCAAAGGGATCTTCCAGAAGATTGAACAACTGCGGCGCGCCGCCCTCAGGTTGCACCAATTTGAAATCGCCGACCCGCATTGCCCAGCCGAGCACAGGGTTGCCGCGTGTCTGGCGATCAGAAAAATGATCAACAAAGATGTAATCACGGCTGCTGTCGCCGCCCGCGAGCATCGGACCAAAATCAAACGCATCCGGCCCGGGATCAAGCTCGGCTCCGGCCTGCGCAGAAATCGTTGCATATAGATCCGTTACATAGACAAACCCGTCGCTTCGGCTTGCGGTGACGCCCGGCCCGGCCACGATCAGAGGCACATGCGTGCCGCCTTCATAAATCGTTCCCTTGGCTCCGCGACCTGGATAAAGGTCTCTTGCGACTTGACCGGGCGTGCCATTGTCGCCGACAAAAATCACAACGGTATCTTCTGGGACGGTCTCCAGAAGCCGACCAATCTCGGTATCCATTGCCTCTAGCGCGGCGTTATAGAGCGGCAGCGGGTTTCGGCGCGAATTGCCCTCTGGCACCTCGCCGGTCAACAGATCAGCGGGCGGCGCGTGAAACGGCGTGTGCGGCGCATTATAGGCCAGCCAGAGAAACCATGGATCGTCCTGCGCGCCGGTCCATTCAATCGCCCGGTCGGTCAGAACACGTGTCGAATAGCCCTCGACAGGAACCTCATGACCGCCTGACACGGCGGTCCAGGTTTCATAATCCCTAATGCCGCCCTGAAACGGGCCAAAGAACGCCGGCACCCCCAGATGCGCGGGATGGTTCAACCCATTACCGCCCTGCCCCAAATGCCATTTTCCTATCAGGTTTGTGGCGTAACCGGTGGGTTCAAGTACATCAAAGAGGCTGGTCACATCTTCTTGCAATCCGTCCTCTTCCCCGCGCGGAACCGGCGCGCCTATCCCGGTACGAAACCCATATTGGCCGGTCAGGATTGAGGCCCGAGTTGGCGAACAAAGCGGCGCGGCATAGGCGTTTTCAAAGACCATTCCCTCGGCACAGAGTGCTTCGATCACCGGCATGGTCGCCTGTTGTTGGCCAACGGAATAGCAAGCCGAGGCATCAAGGCCCATATCATCGGCGATGATAAGCAAGATATTTGGTTGGGCCACAGCAGACGAGGCAATGGCCGTGAACCCCAGAGCGGTCACAAGGCGGATCGGTTTCATCAAAGGCTCCTGAAAAGGCAGATTCCCCATCTAGCACGAATCAACTGCGCAATTCCGTCGGGATCATTAGTCTAGCCGCGCGAGCCGCTCGAAAAAGAGGGCTTTAACCGCCTCCACATCGACGCCCATACAGACGTCGACTGGCGCCCGCGTGCCGCTGTCATCCTGCACCGTCGCCCCCACCTCATCGCCTTGAGTGATGACTTTCAACGGAACGGGGCGCGTTTCAAAAAGGTCCGGGTAAAGGCAGGCAATCACGGCGGCAGGGTCATGCAAAGAGCATCCCCCAAACTTCCCAACGCTTTCATAAAACGCCAGATAGAAAACACTCATCTCTTTCAGCATCCCGCCAAGGCGCGGCGCGCGCATCGCGATTTCGTCGAAATCTGAAGCCGGACACAGAATTTGATGTGTGACATCCAGTCCAACGAGAGTGATCGCGGCAGATGAGGCAAAGACAATGTCCGCTGCATGCGGGTCATGGTAGATATTTGCTTCGGCATGTGACGTGATATTTCCGCCCGCTTCCAGAGACCCGCCCATGATCACGATGCGGGCCACGTTACTTGCAAACTCAGGGTCAAGCTGTATGGCTTCGGCGATATTGGTCAATGGTCCGATGGGGCATAGGATAAGCTCGCCCCTATGCGCGCGGGCCATGCGCACAAGGTACTCTGCCGCGTTTTCTTTGATAGGGTCACCTTTGGGGTGTTCCGGCGGGATGTCGCCAAAACCTTCATCCCCATGGACATGGTGCGACGGCGGAAATGCTGGAAGGTTCAAGGGTTTTGACGCCCCCTCAGCGACGATGCAGTTCAGCCCGGCAGCTTCGACCAATCGCAACGCATTGCGGGTAGCTTGCGCCACGTGGACATTGCCAAAGATTGAGGTGAGGCCCAAGAGGTCAATCCCCGGCTCGCCCGCCGCCCAAAAGATCGCCATCGCATCATCAATGCCGGGATCCGTGTCGATAATCAATTTCATTGGCTTAGTCATGATCGCAACCTAAATCTTGCAGAAACCCGAACGGTATTTTACCGCAAAGACCGATGCCAGCGTTTTTGCTAAGATCGACACGATCAATTGCAGACGAGAATTGGGAAAATCTGATCATGGATGTTCATCTTTGCCCACACGATCCAACATGGGCCGCGCAATTCAGTGCCGAAGCCGACTGCATCAAAGCAGCTTTGACGCCTCTGCCGATACGGCTTACCCATATCGGCAGCACATCTATCCCAAACATTTTTTCTAAACCGATCATCGATATTTTGGGCGAGGTTGCGAACCTAGAAATGCTTGATCTGGCTAGTGAAACCCTTGCGCCACTGGGGTATTCTGCAAAAGGAGCGTTTGGAATCCCGGGACGCCGTTATTTCAGTAAATCCGACGAGTCCGGTATACGTAGCCACCATCTGCATGTCTTTGAATCCGGCTCAGAAGGCGCGTTGCGCCACCGCGCCTTTCGAGACTACCTTTGCGCCTTTCCCAAGATTGCGGCGGAATATTCTGCCCTAAAGCTGCAATTGATAAAGAACCAACCCACCGATTGGGACAGCTACATGGACGGCAAAGATCCATTCATTAAACGCACAGAACAAGACGCACTGGCATGGGCGCAAACTGTTCAAGATTTTCGCGCTTAACAGCTAAGAATGCTAGGCCGCAAACCCTGAATTGGCCGACCACCCGGCAGCCAGTTCATTCAAGACAAAAATGACCACAAGCTAACGTTTGCAAATCGGCGTAGATGCCGGCGTTTAAGCGTTGAAAAGGAAATGCAATACATCGCCATCCTTGACGATGTAGCTTTTGCCTTCGACCCGCATCTTTCCGGCCTCTTTGGCGCCGCTTTCGCCATTTCCGGCAATGTAGTCATCATAAGCGATGGTTTCTGAGCGGATAAAACCACGTTCGAAATCACCGTGAATAACGCCGGCGGCCTGAGGTGCGGCAGTGCCGTGCCGGATGGTCCACGCGCGGGCCTCTTTTGGGCCAACAGTGAAATAGGTCTCGAGGTTTAATAGCCCATAGCCTGCGCGGATCAGACGATCCAGACCTGCCTCTTCCAAACCCATCTCGGTCAGGAACATCTCGGCCTCGTCTTCTTCCAACTGGCTAATTTCTTCTTCAATCGCCGCTGAAATAATCACATGGGCCGCGCCTTGCTCTTCGGCCATTTTTACGACGCGGTCGGAAAACTCATTCCCTGTGGCTGAAGATCCTTCATCGACATTGCAGACATAAAGGATCGGCTTGGTGGTCAAGAGCTGCAGCATTTTCCATGCTTTGGCGTCTTCGGCGTCTACCTCAACCAATCGGGCGGGTTTGCCCTCTTCCAGCATCGCTTGCGCATCGGCCAAAAGCCGTTCTTGCTGGGCCGCTTCTTTGTCGCCGCCTTTCAGCTTGCGCACCAAATTGGCGCGGCGCTTTTCGATGCTCTCAAGATCCGCCAGCATAAGCTCGGTCTCGATGGTTTCAGCATCCGCTATCGGATCGATCCGCCCGTCGACATGCGTGATGTCGCCATCTTCAAAGCAGCGCAAAACCTGCGCAATCGCGTCGGTTTCCCGGATATTGGCCAAGAATTGGTTGCCCAGACCTTCACCCTGCGACGCCCCTTTTACGAGGCCCGCAATATCCACAAATGTCATCCGTGCCGGGATAATCTGTTTGGATCCGGCAATCGCCGCCAGTTTATCCAAACGCGGGTCCGGGACGGCCACGTCTCCGACATTGGGTTCGATCGTGCAAAACGGAAAATTCGCCGCCTGCGCCGCCGCTGTTTTCGTCAGCGCGTTAAACAGCGTGGATTTGCCAACATTCGGCAGCCCAACAATTCCCATTTTGAAGCCCATGATCGGCCCTCCGTATCCAAGGTTTTGCGCCTTCTATGCCGTCCCAGTCCGCGCCGCAATCTCGATGTGCTATCCTTCTTGGCGATTCCCTAACTTTTGAGGCTGCTATGCGTTTTGTCCCCTATATCCATTTCAATGATTGCTGCGCCGAAGCTATGGCGTTTTACGCTGAGGTTTTTGGCGGTGATAACTTACTGCTGATGCCCTATTCCGAGGCGCCTGCAGATTTGGGTTTTCCCGAAACGGATCGGATCATGCACGCATCGCTGTCGCTAGGCGATGGTGCCACGCTCATGGCCTCGGACAATCCGCCGGGCATGCCCGCATCGCCGCAACAATCCGTCTCAGTCTCGATGGATTATGACACTGTAGACGAGGCTAGGCGCATCTTTGATCTATTGGATGCCGATGGCGATGTGATCATGCCGTTTGAAGAGAATTTCTTTTCCCAAGGGTTTGGCATGACACGCGATAAGTTCGGAACCCATTGGATGGTGATGGGCCCCGACAAGGCAATGGGATAACTAAGCAGTTAAAGCGCGGGTCAATCCGGCGATTTCAATCGGAGCGCCGGATCCGTGTTGGGGTGTGACCCAAAGCTCGGACGGCGCGCCCATATCGACGCCTTGGATCACCCGAAATGGGGCGGAGTATCCGGCATAATCGCGCAAGACACCGGCAAGCGCTGCCGCAGCGGCGCCTGTCGCCGGATCTTCATAGACGCCATGTCCCGCAAAGGCATTGCGGCTATGGATCACCTCGGGCGTTTCGCGCCAGATCATATTGACCGTGACCAACTGCAAACGTTGCATGAACTTTGCACCGATATCAAAATCATAGGACATCTCGGCCAAAGGCGCTCGCGATTTTAGCGGCAAAAGCAAATGCTTTGACCCGCCATGCACGAAGGCGACCGGCAGGTCATTGTCCATTTCCTTGTCGGAAAATCCAAAAATCTGTAACGCTTCTGCTTTTGTCGCATCGTCCGCAAACTCGAACTTGGTCTCGGGCGATATAAGCCGCGCGCCCCAGATGCCATTTTCTTGATAGGCTTCCACTGATATTTTGGCGTCGTTAATTTGAAGGGAATACCGTCCTGCCCCAACAGACGCACCAAGTGAAGCGCCCAAGGCAATCGTCGCATGGCCGCAAAAGGCCACCTCTAATTCCGGGGCAAAATACCGGACCCTGTAGCCTTCGCCTAAAGGGGCAGCAAAGGCTGTTTCGGAATACCCGATTTCCGCAGCTACACGCTGCATTTCATGCGCTGATGGCATTGTCTTGGCCAAAACGACGCCTGCGGGATTTCCGCCAACCCCATCCTTAGTAAATGCTGCCACTCGTTGAATATCCATGCCACGTTCCTTTCGATGTCTCCTCTCAACTTGGCGATACGTCATTCATTCTGCAAATTGATATTTATTGTATTTAACATTCCATTTCTTGAACTAAAATCTTTGAACAGCCAAAATCCGGCTTTGAGGCATTGATTTCCCCGCTGTGTTTCGCCAAACCGGTCTGGACCCAAGCTGAGGAACAAAAATGTCCCGGATCGACGCCAAATTCGCTGCTCTAAATGTCGAAGGAAAAAAGGCCTTCGTGGCCTATATCATGGCAGGCGATCCGAATTACGACGCCTCGCTTGAGGTTATGAAAGGCATGCCCGCCGCAGGTGTTGATGTGATCGAGCTTGGCCTGCCCTTTACCGATCCAATGGCGGACGGACCCACCATCCAACTGGCCGGTCAACGCGCGCTTGAAGCCGGGATGACTTTGCAAAAGACGTTGGACATGGCGACCGAGTTTCGCAAAACCGATGACACCACGCCGATTGTTTTGATGGGATATTACAACCCGATCTATAATCGCGGCGTCGATACGTTTTTGAAAGACGCCAAAGCTGCGGGCATCGACGGTCTGATCGTGGTAGATCTGCCACCCGAAGAAGATGAAGAACTTTGCATTCCAGCTCAGGCCGCCGGTTTGAACTTCATTCGTCTTGCGACCCCCACAACCGACGACGCGCGCTTGCCCAAGGTGCTGCAAAACACTTCCGGCTTTGTTTACTACGTCTCAATTACTGGCATCACAGGTGCAGCAGCCGCCGAAGCCTCGGATGTTGCGCCTGAAGTGGCCCGGATCAAAGCCGCAACAGACCTGCCTATCATCGTGGGCTTTGGCATTCGTTCACCAGAAACCGCACAATCCATCGCCTCTGTGGCTGATGGTGCCGTTGTTGGTTCGGCCATTGTCGGCGAGATCGCCGCAGGCAAACCGGCTTCTGAAGTTCTGAGCTTTGTAAAGTCGCTCGCAGATGGCGCACATCGGGCCTGACCAGACTGCAAAATACAGCCGAAGACTGCCGCTGAAAGTATGCCGCAGACGCGACGGAATACCCAACAATCTACGTGATAACAGCAAGGCGCGGGACATGTGTTCTGCGTCTTTACATGTTATATGAGCTCCATAAATCACGCAGCATAAAGGTACTCTTCAATGCGCACGTTCCTCCTTCCTATTCTCTTTGGTGCCTCAACGCTGGTCGCAGGCACAGCATTCGCAGATGAAGTAGAAATCTACCTCACCGACATGCTGGATAATGTTCAAAACGGGTACTGCCTCGATATCGCCCGAGCGCAAGGCGCGGCTGCAAATCCCGATGACGGTCTGCAAGGACATACCTGCTACAGCCCGGGAGGAGAGCTTGGCGTCGACCAAACTTTCGATTCTGCGCAATTTGCGGATGGCATTCTATACATGACCGAATTTGACGTCTGCGCCCAAGTGGTCTCAACTGAAGCAGGTACATCCATTGACCTTGCCACCTGTGACGGCAGCGATGCCCAGTCTTTCGCCTTTTCGGGCGATGGCACAATCACCCCAACCTCTGCGCCTGACATGTGCCTGACGGTGGGCGAAGAGACTCGGACAGGTCGCAGCGACGCAAACCAAATAAAAGTTTTGTCGCTTGAAACATGCGACGCAGATCTTGCCGGCTACCAAGTCTGGTCTGCACGCGGGCTTTGATCCTTAGTCTGACCACGAAGAATTGCGAATAGATCGAGCGGCCCTATCGGCCGCTCGTTTTCGTTTCCACCGTCTGTCCCGGCTGTCCCGATTTCCCAATCCCTCCAAATCTTTGAGCTGCTTCAAGCGCGGCATTCTGCATCAAAAATTCAGGATTGCGGAAACACTTCAAAATTGGTAATCAAACCTAACCAATTTAAGGAGATGCCCCAATGACGGTCATTACCAATATCGATGATCTGAAGCGTATTCATCGGCGTCGCACACCGAAAATGTTCTATGATTACGCTGAATCTGGGTCGTGGACGGAGCAAACATTTCGAGAAAACACAAGCGATTTCAACGATATATATCTACGTCAACGCGTTGCCGTAGATATGACCGGGCGCAGCACCAAAACCCAAATGATTGGTCAGGACGTCGCCATGCCCGTCGCCCTTGCGCCGGTTGGGCTGACCGGAATGCAGCACGCAGATGGCGAGATTCTAGCCGCAAGAGCCGCTGAAAAATTTGGTGTGCCCTTCACTTTGTCGACTTTGTCCATCTGCTCAATCGAAGACGTGGCCGAACACACATCGAAACCATTTTGGCTGCAGGTCTACACCCTAAAAGATAACGACTATATGCGCCGGCTGATCCAAAGGGCAAAAGACGCCAAATGCTCGGCCATCGTCATTACGCTTGACCTACAATTGCAGGGTCAACGCCATAAAGACCTAAAAAACGGCCTCTCTGCCCCGCCAAAGCCGACACTCGCCACAATGGCTGATCTGGCGACGAAATGGGGCTGGGGCATCAAGATGCTTGGCACGAAGCGTCGGTTCTTTGGCAATGTCATCGGACATGTCGATAACGTGGACGATCCTGCATCACTGATGGACTGGACCGCCAACGCGTTTGATCACGCGATGGATTGGGACCGGGTCAAAGAGATCATGGATATGTGGGGAGGCCCGGTTATCTTGAAGGGTATTCTTGATCCGGAAGACGCCGCCCGCGCAGCAGAACTGGGCGCTGATGCCATCATTGTGTCCAATCATGGCGGGCGGCAGTTGGACGGCGCGCTCAGCTCTATTCGGATGCTGCCGTCGATCCTTGATGCCGTTGGCAGCCGCACGGAAGTGCATCTCGATAGTGGCATCCGCTCAGGCCAGGACGTCCTCAAGGCGCTCGCGATGGGGGCCAAATCCACCTATATCGGCCGCGCCTATGTCTATGGCCTTGGCGCTATGGGGGAAGCGGGCGTCACCAAGGCGCTTGAGGTCATCCATATGGAGCTGGACAAGACCATGGCCCTTTGCGGGGAACGGGATGTGACGGCACTTGGCCGCCACAACCTGCTGATCCCCAAAGGCTTTGAGGGCGATTGGCAAGATAACTAAGCGACTTTGTCCAGCCCTCTGCCCTTTATCAATGCGTCAGCGCTCGGCATGCGGCCGCGGAACTTTGTGTAAAGCACCTCAGCTTCTTCGCTGCCGCCTGCCGATAGAATAAATTCCTCAAGCTTGGCGGCCATTTCAGCGTCAAACGCACTCCCGGCCTCTTCAAAGGCCTCAAACGCGTCCGCGTCCATCACTTCGGACCACATATAGCTGTAATAGCCCGAGCTATACCCGTCGCCCGAAAAGACATGCGCGAAATGCGGTGTGGCATGGCGCATGGTGATGGCGGCAGGCAGACCGATCCGGGCCAATGTCTCGTCTTGAGCCGCGATAGGATCAGCAGGCGCCGGGCCATCATGAAAATCGAGGTCAACCAATGCCGAGGCGACATATTCCACTGTTTGGAATCCCATGTCATAGGTCTGCGCGGCCAAGAGGCGCTTCAACAAATCCGCCGGAATAGGCTCACCCGTTTCGGCATGGATCGCGTGTTTTTCAAGAACCTCCGGAACATCCAACCAATGCTCATAAAGCTGGCTGGGAAGCTCGACAAAGTCGCGCGCAACCGATGTGCCCGAAATTGACCCATAGGTCACATTGCTCAGCATTTGATGCAGCGCATGCCCGAATTCATGGAACAAGGTCCGCGCATCATCGTAGGATAAAAGCGCGGGTGCGCCTGCGTCCGGCTTGGCAAAGTTGCAGACATTGACAACAATAGGCCGCACATCCCCGCTCAATTTGGACTGGCTGCGCATGGCCGAGCACCACGCCCCGGACCGCTTTGACCCACGCGCAAAATAATCCCCGATGAAGACCGCCACATGGACCCCATTTCGGGTCACGTCCCATGCGCGGACATCTTCATGGTAAAGTGCTGTATCAAGCGGCCGGAATTCGAGGCCAAAGAGCCGGGCCGAGCAGTCAAATGCCGCATCGATCATCCGGTCAAGTTGGAAATACGGCTTCAGCTCAGCCTCATCCAGATCATGCTCGGCCACGCGGCGTTTTTCAGAATAATACCGCCAATCCCACGGGGCGAGGTCCGCGTTGATGCCATCGGCATGCATCATCTGGGTGAGTTTATCGGCGTCACGCTCGGCTTGCGGGTGCGCCAAGGCCCATACATCCATCAAAAGAGAGCGCACCGCGTCCGGCGTTCCCGCCATTTCGGTTTCCAGCTTGTATGCAGCAAAGCTGTCATAGCCCAAAAGCTTGGCGCGTTCATCGCGCAGCGCCAGAATTTCAGCTGCAATTTCGCGGTTATCCGTTTCGCCGCCATTTGCGCCCCGCGCTGCCCATGCTTTCTGTGCCTTCTCGCGCAAGTCACGACGCGGCGAGAATTGCAGGAACGGTACGATCAATGAGCGCGACAGAGTCACAACAGGCCCGCCCGTTCCATTTTCTTTGCCCGCAGACCGCACTGCGGCCACAACAAAATCGGGCAACCCCTCAAGGTCTTCCTCGGCCAGTTCCATGAACCAGCTCCGTTCATCGGCCAGCAAATTTTGTGTGAACTGGGTGCCCAGCACAGACAGGCGCGATTTCACTTCCGTCAATCGTGCCCTGTCGGCGCCTTCCAGCGCAGCGCCGGAGCGGCGAAATCCGCGATAGGTCAGCATCAGAACGCGGTGTTGCTCGGGCGTCAGATCAAGCGCGTCTCGCGTATCCCACAGGGTTGAAATGCGCTGCCAAAGCTTGGCGTTATTGGTGATTTCAGACGAATAGGCTGACAGCTTCGGCGCCATGTCTCGCTGCAACGCCTCGCGCGTTTCATTCGCATCCGCCCCAGCCAGATTATAGAACACCCCTGCAGTTTGGTTGAGCAATTCATCCGCCAGTTCCAATGCTTCAATTGTATTCTCAAAACTTGGCGGCGCCGGGTTGTCTGCAATGGCTTTGATCGCTGCGCGTCCGTCCTCTAACGCAGCCTCAAGCGCCGGTTCAAAATGCGCGTCTTCAATGAGGTCAAAGGGCGGCAGGGAAAATTCGGTGTCCCAGCTTTGCAAAAGCGGATTGGTCATTCTGAGGTCTCCTTTGCCCTGAAAGATAGGGGCGCGGGCGCAGGGTTGCGAGGCCAAAAACGTGCTGCGGCCACATTACAATTGAATGTGAATATGATCGTCATGCCGCGCCGCGCGGCACCCCTGAAACCCGATGCGCGGCGACGCCGTGCCAAGACGGCGAACAAGGGCCGGTTCGACGAAAACACGCGCCACGCGCGCGTCGCCTGCTAGACGCCGGATTAAAGCCGCTGTCCGCTCTGGCTCAAGCGGCCTGTCCGGCCAAAGATGTTGCAGTGGCCGCATATCCCATCTGAGGGTCGGCCAAACCGCCGGGCATTGCCTGTCATCCAGCGTTTCAAAGGCGAAATACCCCAAGGGAGATCGTGTCCGCCCCGGCAGATACCGCCCCGATGCATCTTGATAGAAAAAGGCGAAATCAAGCTTTTCGCCATCATCATGCGATAGATGCGGTAACAGCGGAAAACCCGTGAAAAACGGAAAGCCTCCATCCAGTGCCAGCGTCACCGTTCCGGGAAACTGTGCGGTGATATCAGCCGCGGCATCCTCGGCCACATCGCGCAATTCAGGCGTCACGTAATTTCTCATCATCACGCAATACAGCGGGCTTTGCATGCGCAAATCACCCCCGAAACATGGAAGAGAGACTCGGCCCAGCAAAGGCGCAACCACCAATGCAAGCGCCAAACACGCGCCATAAAGGAGCGCGAAGGCCAAATAGGGACGGGCATAAAACCGCGAGGCAAGCCAAGCGACCCCGCCAAGCTGCGTCAGGGCGGTTAGGATTGCCGCGATCACCAAATGGCCGGTGATATTCAGGAGACGCCGCAAATGTCGCAATTCGGATTGGGTTTCAATGTGATGATCCGTGTTTCGGCATAAAGCGCGTCATAGATCAGCATTCGGCCTTTCAATGGCGCGCCTGCGCCTGTGATTTCCTTGATCACCTCGGCGGCCATCATCGTGCCGATCGTGCCGGGCAACGCACCAATGACACCGGTTTCCGAGCAGGTTGCGGCCATACCGGGCGCGGGTGCAACGGGAAAGACACAGGCCATACAAGGCGCTTCATTGGCGGGGTCATAGATCGTCACTTGCCCTTCCCATGCCGAAATCGCGCCTGAGACAAGCGGCTTTTTGGCAGCCACCGCAGCGCGATTGATCACATCCCGGATCTCCCATCCATCGGTGCCATCGACGATGATGTCATACTCGGCAAACAGCGCTTCGGCATTTTCACGGGTCAGTTTGCGATGGTAGGGCCGCACGTCAATATGGGGGTTCAGCGCCTTCATCCGAAGCTCGGCCGAAAACACCTTGGGCATGCCCTGATCGGCATCAGTATGAATGATCTGGCGCTGAAGATTAGACAGATCGACCGTGTCATGATCAATCACGCCAATCGTGCCCACCCCTGCGGCTGCCAGATAAAACAGGGCGGGCGATCCCAGCCCCCCGGCCCCAACAATCAAAACCCGCGCGTTTTTTAGCTTTTTCTGACCCGGCCCACCGATATCGCGCAAGGTGATGTGGCGAGCATAGCGTTCCAGCTCTTCGCCCGAGAACGTGCCCAGTGGCGGCTTGGGGGGGGCTGTCCGCGCCTCCTCGGCATCAATTGCTCGGTTGCGGATAAGACCCAATAGTTTGCGATAGCCAAACACAAGCGCCACAACGCCGCCAAGCAGCAACCATTCGCCAAGGGATCCGCCAAGCGAGGCAATAAGAGGATGGTCTTCCGGCAGCACCAAGAAAAGAACAGCAATCGCGAGATAGAGGAGACCCAGCATCGCAGCCCGCGCGCGCAGATCCGCGCCCAGTGCCGCGCCCAGCCCCCAAAGGCCAATCGCTATGGCAAGGACCAGAACCATCAGCCCTGACCGGTCGAGCCAAAGCCGGCCGCGCCGCGGGCCGTGTCATCCAAATCTTCTACAAGATCGAATCCTGCCTGCACAACGGGTGCAATGATAGCCTGAGCGATGCGGTCGCCGTGGGAAATATGGATGGGCTCGCTTCCCAGATTGATCAACAAAACGCCCAAAGGCCCACGATAGTCACTATCAATCGTGCCGGGTGTATTCGGCAGGCTGAGCCCTTTTTTCAGGGCGAGGCCCGAGCGCGGACGTATCTGCATCTCAAAACCTTGAGGGATAGCAACGCGCAAACCTGTTGGCACAATGCGCCGCGCCATCGGTTCCAAAATCATACCCGCCGCGCGGTCGCTCTGAGGAAAACTGGCGCGCAGGTCTGCGCCCGCTGCGCCTTCCGTTTCATAGCGCGGCAGAGCAATCTCGGGATCGGCCCAATCCTCGCGCATCACTTTGACGTTTACGGACATCCCCTGCCCCTTCTTTTTTACGACAACACACCCGATGAGGGGCTCAAAAGGTCATATTCCCAGCGCCTTGGCAATCCGCAAGGCCAACTGCCTGGCGGTTTCATCTTTGCCCATGCGCGGCCAATCTTCGACCCCGTCGGACGTCACCAGAGACACCTTATTCTCGGACCCGCCCATGATCCCTGTTTCGGGAGATACATCATTGGCCAAAATCCAGTCACAGCCCTTTCGGGCGCGTTTGGCCGTTGCATTGGCGATGACGTCATCGGTTTCTGCAGCAAATCCCACGACAAGATCAGGCCGCCCATCGTGCAGCATTGAGACCGTCTTCAAAATATCCGGGTTCTCGGCAAATTCCAGCGCCGGCATTCCGCCAATTGTCTTTTTTATTTTGCTGTCGCTCGCGTTTTCCACATGCCAATCGGCCACGGCGGCGGCGAAAACCGCTGCATCGGCGGGCAATGCCGTTTTGACTGCGCTCAGCATTTCGCGCGCCGTTTCAATCATGTGAACAGTGACTCCTGCTGGCGGCGGCACCTCTGCGGGGCCAGAGACATAGGTGACGTCGGCGCCCAAATCACGCAGCGCCGCTGCAATCGCCGCGCCCTGGCGCCCAGAAGAGCGGTTTGCGATGTAGCGCACCGGGTCGATTGGTTCATGCGTTGGGCCTGACGTCACGATGATATGTTTGCCCTTTAGCGGGCCATCGGTCAGCGCCGCTGTAACGGCTGTGACAATCTCGGGCACTTCAGCCATGCGGCCCGGGCCAAACTCTCCGCAAGCCATGGGGCCTTCATCCGGGCCAATAACCGCAATTCCATCGGCTTGAAGCTGCGCCAAATTGCGCTGCGTTGCGGGGTGTTCCCACATTCGGACATTCATCGCAGGCACAATCATGACCGGCTTATCGGTGGCCAAAAGCAATGTGGAGGCCAGATCATTCGCCAAACCCGCCGACATTTTGGCCATCAGATCTGCTGTTGCAGGCGCAACAACCAAAAGGTCGGCATCGCGGCTAAGCTCGATATGGCCCATCTCGGCCTCATCGGTCAGATCAAAAAGATCGCGATAGACCTTTTCAGCAGAAAGGGCCGACGCAGATAGCGGCGTTACAAACTCTTCTGCGGCGCGGGTCAGGACGGGAACAACCGTCGCCCCCTGATCCCGCAGGCGGCGGATCAGGTCGAGCGATTTAAAGGCAGCGATGCCGCCCCCGATAATCAATAGAATGCGCTTTGAGGTCAGCATGATGCCTCCTTGGTTGCCCAGAACCTATGCGCGCTGGACCATGGCGACAAGTCAGTTGAATGCCGCACAGGGATCGCCGCGCTCAATGGCCTCGGTCACGCGCCACGCGTCATAGGGCGCGCCATCTTCGGGATCGGCTTCAAGATGAGCGACGCTGCGGAAGGTCAAATCAGGCGCGGCCAAAGCCAATAACGCCGGGGCGCCCCAATCAGTTCGGGCATGCCCATTGCCCAAAATGACCGCAACAGGGCCGCCGGTTTCCGCGAAAGCCAAAGCGGCGACGCGGGCCAATTCGCCATCTCGCAGGCGCTGCACCTCGACCATTTGCGGCAACACCTGCACCGGCAGTGCACCACAATGCGCGTCATGCTGGAGTTGATTGCGGACGGTCTGTTGATCTTCGGGCAGCGGCTCATCCAATCCGAACCGCGCGGGATCACCCGCAAAAACGGCGGATGCCCCGTTCCGTAATGCGTCCATGAACAGACCCCGATGCAGATGCGCGCCATAGATGGCCGCAGTTTCACTGGCAGCAAAGACAGGCGCGTAGAGCTGAATATCGGGCCAGCCGGACGCCTCCCAATCAATAACATCTGACAAAGCAGAGGGGTTGGTTAGCAGCGGCGGCCTCACGCGCGCCGCCTGATCCGCGTCCAACATCTCGAACACAACGGCGGCGGGGTTAAAGGCGATGATTTCTTCGGCTTGCAGGACGTGATGAGCAGGGTTGTCATGCACCTCGCCCAAAAACAGAATATCGACCTCTTCCGCCAAAGCAGAAGAGGTCAGAACTGTAAGTGTTGCGGCCAAGATCAATCGCATGGATTATCCATTGCGGGTTTTTTCTCAGCTCGCAAGCGTCAGGCGATCAGGGCGCGCAATTCATGCTCTTGGCCGCTGAGCTCTTTGCGCATTTTGGCCAATGCCGCGACCTCAATCTGGCGCACCCGTTCTTTGGACAGGCCCAGCTCATCGCCAAGACTTTCAAGAGTGCGTGCCTCTGACCCCAGTTTGCGCGATCTTACGATCAATTGCTCGCGCGTTGTCAGCGCGCCCATCGCACTGGACAGCCATTCGCGCAGCTGCGCATCATCTTTTTCCCGCTCAACCTGCTCGGCGGCCTGCTCGCCCTCATCTTCCAGAAGGTCGATCCATTCCCGCCCTTCTTCTCCGTCTGATTGCTGCGCATTTAGCGAGAAATCGGATCCGGCAAGGCGCCCTTCCATCATCTCGACATCGCGGATCGACACGCCGACTTCGCTGGCAATACGCTGACGCAATTCGTGCCCGTTCAACCGTTCGCCCGCCGCTGCGGCCTCGGTCTCTAACCGCGTGCGCACCCGGCGCAGGTTAAAGAACAGACTTTTTTGAGGCGAGGTAGACCCCGTCCGAACCATGGACCAATTGCGCATTACGTAATCTTGCAGGCCCGCACGGATCCACCAGACCGCATAAGTTGAGAACCGCACACCGCGATCAGGGTCAAAGCGATCAGCGGCTTTCATCAAGCCAAGACCGGCCTCTTGGATCAGGTCATTGATCGGCGCCCCGTAACCTTTGAACTTCCATGCGACTGAAATCGCCAAGCGCATATAGGCATTGATCAGCCGGTGCAGCGCCCGTTCATCGCGGTGATCACGCCACGCAATCGCTAGATCGCGTTCGGTTTCAGCGTCGAGCAACTCGGCCTTGCGGGCCGCTTTGGAAAGTGTCTGGTCAGAATTGAGGTCGAATGCCATAAGAGCCTCCTGAAGCAGTGATTTACATTGGTTACGCAGGCTGGGCTGGCTTGGATCACATTTTAGGAATTTCATGATGGAATTGCCCAAACTCACCCTTTTGATCGGCGGGGCCGCCTCGGGAAAATCGGCCTATGCCGAAGGGCTCGTTCGGGACGCAGGTGGCGCGCGCATCTATCTTGCAACCGCCGAGGCATGGGACGATGAGATGCGTGCCAAAATCGATGCGCACAAGGCGGCGCGGCGCTTAGATGGGTGGCGCACGATTGAGGCGCCACTAGATATAACCGACGCTCTTTCAAAGGCCGGGTCTGACGACGTTATCCTGATAGATTGCGCAACGATGTGGCTTAGTAATCTGCTGCATGCCGAACGCGATTGGCTGGTTGAGGCTGATAAACTGCTGTCGGCTATCGCCACCACGCCCGCGCGCATTGCCATCGTAAGCAATGAAACCGGCCAAGGCATTGTCCCGGAAAACGCGCTTGCCCGGTCATTTCGGCAGGCGCAGGGCGAGCTTAACCAGCGCCTCGCCGCAAAAGCTGATTTGGTTGTCGCGGTGATGGCGGGTCTGCCGCTTGCCTTGAAAGGCCAATTACCATGACGACATGGCATTGGGTGCGGCATGGGCCGACGCATCAGAAAAACTTCGTCGGTTGGCGCGATGTGCCCGCCGATCTGTCAGATCACGCCGCGATTGAGCGGTTGAATGCGCATCTTCCGGCCTCGGCCCTTTTGGTGTCATCTGACCTTATCCGCGCCAGCGCGACCGCCGATCGCTTGGAACAAGGTCGCAATAGGCTTCCCCATGCGCCCCAAATCCGCGAGTTCAATTTGGGGCTTTGGGATGGGCAGCATTTCGAGCAAGTCTCCTCAGAATATCCTGAGCTGAGCCGTAAGTATTGGGAAGAGCCTGGTGACATTGCCCCCCCAGAAGGCGAAAGCTGGAACCAGGTCGCCGCGCGAATTGCACCGTTTGTGGATCACATGAACACCGCACATCCAGAGGCACATGTCATCGCGGTCGCCCATATCGGGGTGATCCTGACGCAACTCCAACGGGCGACGGGCAAAAGCGCCTATGACTGCCTTGCACAAAGCATCGACAATCTGTCGGTCACGACGCTGCAATTTGACAAGGCCAGTTGGTCCCTGACCCAAGTTAATCACAACCCGTGATGCAGCTGGTCAAATTTTCGAATTGGACTTTGGCGCGGCCATCCGCTTTCCTTTTTGCATGATGTATAATCTTCTTATTGGCGATCGTTCCTATTCCAGCTGGTCCTTACGGGGCTGGTTGAGTTTCGCGGCCTTTGACATTCCTGTTCAGGTCAAAAAAACCACCATGTATTGCGACCAGTTTGCGCTGGATCGCGAGGCGTTTTATCCGGGCGCACGCACAGTTCCCTTAGCCCAGTCGCCAGATGGCGTGTTCCTCACGGATTCGCTGGCCATTGCTTGGCATCTGGCCGAGGCCTTTCCGGATAAGGGCTTGCTTCCGAAAAATCCTGAGGCCCGCGCCACTGCGATGTGCCTGATTTCCGAGATGCATTCAGGTCATATGGCCTTGCGGAGCGCATGTGCGATGAACCTGCGCACTGGCTGGAAAGATTTTGAGACGACAGATGCCATTCAGGCCGATCTAGACCGGATTGATTTCCTTTTCTCGCGTGCATTGGATGCGCATGGTGGGCCGTGGCTTTGCGGGGCGTTTTCTTTGGCCGATGTGTTTTACGCCCCTGTCGCGACCCGTATTCTAACCTACGATCTGCCCGTAACACCACGCGTTCGGGCCTATGCCGAAGCGATGATCGCAATAACGCCCTTCCGCCAGTGGCGCGCTATAGGATTGGTCGATGGGCCGGAACAAAGCACCTACGATATGGATCTTCCACGTCAGCCCTTCCCGGCGCTACCCGTATTGGCCGCAAAGGCCGTTGAGAACGGGACGCCCGAAAACGCGCTTTGCCCTTATTCGGGTGACCCAGTGACGGATCTGATGGAATTGGACGGCCGGATCTTTGGCTTCTGCAATCCATTCTGCCGCGACAAGACCGTTGCAGACCCAGAAGCTTGGCCGAAATTTATGGCGATTTACCAATCATAAAGGGTTCTTGAGTAGGCATTAACTATGTTTGATGCCTCTCGCCCCGAAAGCCTTGCGCGCACCTCAACCGTTGCCTTTCATGGTCTCGAGGCCAAACGGGTTGAGGTGCAATGCGCGATTACCCCCGGCCTTCCGGCTTTTTCTATTGTTGGCCTGCCGGACAAGGCCGTCAGCGAAGCCCGCGACCGTGTCCGGACCGCGTTTTCGACGATGGCCATCGCCCTGCCCTCAAAGCGCGTTACCATAAACTTATCGCCCGCGGACCTGCCCAAAGAGGGCTCGCATTATGATTTGCCTATAGCGATGGCACTTTTGGCGGCAATTGGGGTCGTTCCCCATGAACGCGTGGAACAAGCGCTAAGCCTGGGGGAAATGTCCCTTGATGGCTCGCTTGTCCAAGTTCTGGGTGCGCTGCCCGCCGCTCTGGCCGCTGCCGAGGATGACAGAACGCTTTTTTGCCCGTCTGCTTGCGGGCCCGAGGCGGCTTGGGTCGGGGCGACATCCGTTTTTGCGGCGCGAAATCTAGGCGAGATCATTTCGCATCTTACCGACGCCATGCCCCTTTCAGCCGCAAAGCCGGGCGAGGTGGTCCTAGACACCGGTACACGCGACTTGGCCGAAGTGCGCGGTCAGGAACGCGCCAAACGTGCACTAGAAATCGCAGCCGCCGGGCGACATCATTTCTTGATGGTTGGCGCGCCCGGTTCGGGAAAATCAATGTTGGCGGCCCGCCTGCCGGGATTATTGCCGCCGATGTCAGCGCCAGAAGCGCTTGAGACCTCGATGGTGCATTCTTTGGCCGGGCTTCTGGACGAGGGGGGCATTTCGCGCACCCGGCCTTACCGCGCCCCGCATCACACTGCATCGATGGCCGCTATTGTCGGCGGCGGGCGCGGCGCTAAACCTGGCGAAGTTAGCCTTGCCCATAACGGCGTACTTTTTCTGGACGAATTCCCCGAATACACCCGTCCGGTGTTGGAAACTCTGCGCCAACCGATCGAGACCGGCGAAGTTGTGGTGGCTCGCGCAAATGCCCACGTCACCTATCCGTGCCGGTTCTTGCTGGTCGCTGCCGCCAACCCTTGCCGGTGTGGCCATCTTTACGACGCCGATCAGGCCTGCGGGCGGGCGCCGCTGTGTGGTGAAGATTACATGGGTAAAATCTCAGGCCCGCTTATGGACCGCTTTGACCTAAGGCTTGAGGTGCCGCCGGTTCGCTTCTCTGATTTGGACTCGGCGCCAACCGGCGAAAGCACAGCGACAGTTGCAGAACGCATCGCTGCAGCCCGAACCCGCCAAACCTCGCGTTTTGAAAGTTTGGGCGTAGCAGCCCGCGTTAATGCCGATGCAGAAGGCAGATTATTGGACCAAATCGCCGAACCGGACGAGGAAGGTCGCGACATGCTCTTAAAGGCGGCCGAAAAGTTCCGTCTGACTGCGCGCGGATATCATCGCATTTTGCGTGTAGCCCGAACGATTGCTGATCTAGACGGCGCTGAAAATGTCCGAATGCCTCACATTGGTGAGGCGCTTGGCTTTCGGCTGATCTCATCAAAGCAGGCCTGAACAAACCCACCAGCTTGCCGCAAACTCATCCGTGCTTCAGGTATCCAGCCGTCGAAAATTTGCCAAACATGCGGGGCATCTGCCTCGGCTTGCAGGCGCACTTGCGCGCCTAAGCTCGTAAGATGGCACGCCATCCGCTCTGCATCATCCCGAAGAATCTCCGTCAGCGCGTACTGAATAAGCACCGGAGGGCAGTCAGGATAAGTCGCAAAAAGAGGCGACGCGCGTGGATCGCTACGGTCCCCTCCTTGCATATAATATTCCACCAACTCATCGATCCGCTCGACGGGCAAAAGCGGGTCTGATTTGGCGTTTGCGCTTAAACTTTCCCCTGACAATGTCAGATCGGTCCAAGGCGAAAACAATACGGCACCAGCCGGATGGGTGCCCCTTTGGCAAAGCGCCGACAAAAGGGCCAAGGCAATTCCGCCGCCTGCCGAATCTCCGCCCAAGACAATATCATGCGGCTGATATCCCATTGCCATGAGCCGATCCCAAGCCCGACGCGCATCATCTATTGGCGCCGGAAAAGCGGATTTTGGAGCAAGATGATATTCTGGCGCACAAACTTCGACCCCGGCTTGTTTTGACAATCTCGCCAACAGACCTGAATGCGTATTTGGGCTGCCCGCAATATACCCGCCGCCGTGGAAATAAAGGATGACCTTTCCCGGACGACACGGCCCGGCGCTGATCCAATGCAGACCGCCGGGACGTCGGTAATGCCGCAAGAAAGGTGGACGGCGAAAGAGAAACCGAGCGCATAGCTCCAGCCCCCGGCGCGCAGCGTCTGGGTCAGACACGCGCTTCATCAAAGGTTTGGTCACATAGCGCATCTGCCATCGCATCAACGCCAATTGCCAGCTCATGCGATTTTGGCTTCGATCGCTTCCCAGATTTTTTCCGTAATATTGACGTTATCAAAACGCTCAAGCTCTTGAATGCCCGTTGGTGAAGTGACGTTGATCTCGGTCAGCCATCCGCCGATCACGTCGATCCCCACGAAGATTTGGCCTTTTTCGCGCAAGAGCGGGCCGATAGCGGCGCAAATCTCGCGGTCTCGGTCATCAAGTTCAATCTTCTCGGGCCGCCCGCCAACATGCATGTTCGAGCGGGTTTCTCCCTTTGCTGGGACCCGGTTGATTGCCCCCACAGGCTCTCCATCAACCAAGATGACGCGTTTGTCGCCTTTCGACACATCCGGCAGGAATTTCTGCATAATCAGCGGCTCACGATTGATCCCCGCAAAAAGCTCATGCAGCGAATTGAGGTTGCGATCCTCAGGTGTCAGACGAAAAACGCCCGCCCCGCCATTGCCGTAAAGTGGCTTCAGGATTACGTCGCCATGTTTGGCTTTGAAGGCTTTCAGCGTCTCAAGATCCCGCGCGATGGTTGTGGGCGGTGTCATATCCGGAAAATCCAGAACCAACAGTTTTTCAGGGTAATTTCGCACCCAAAACGGGTCATTCACAACAAGCGTCTCGGGGTGAATGCGATCAAGGATGTGTGTCGTCGTGATATAGCTCATGTCAAAGGGCGGGTCTTGCCGCAGCCAGACAACGTCCACATCGGCAAGATCAATCTCGACCTGATCGCCAAGCTTGAAATGATCGCCTTTCACACGCTGCACGGTCAGGGGCCAACCGGTCGCTGTCACGCGCCCTTCTTGGTAGGCGAGACGATCTGGCGTGTAATAAAATAGCTCATGCCCACGCGCCTGCGCCTCTTCGGCAATACGAAAAGTGCTGTCGGCGTCGATATCGATGGGGCCGATTGGGTCCATCTGAAAGGCAATCTTAAGAGGCATGCGCGGGCTCCGTTTCAAACTCTCCCGCATAGATGGACCGTTCACGCCCTGCGTGCAATCCCGGCTATCGTGCCCTCATGCACAATAGGCATTCTCAATAATATCAAACCGCCCTGCGCCATCAACCAGCGCTACATCGATCCGAGCGTCTGCATCGCGGTGCCCGGTCACCTGACCGATATAATCTTCCGCGCTGTTGTAGATTCGCTGGATTTGCGCGCGAGACAGGCGTTCAGCCGCCCTTGCGTGGCTTCGGCTTTTCTTTACTTCGACAAAGACAAAGACGCCGTCTTTTTCAGTGACCAAATCAATCTCACCAGCCTTACCGCGCCACCTGCGTGACAAAATCACATGACCCGAGCGGGCGTATTGCCGGGCAATCTGATCTTCTGCGCTGATCCCGGCGTGGTAAGATGTTGTGCCGCTCACTTCGATCCTCGTGCCAATGCCATCTGGTAGATCTGCCTTTTCGGCAAGCCCAGCTTGGTCGACACCAATGCCGCTGCATCTTTGACCGAATTGGTTTTCAGCGCCTCATCAAGCATGGTCTCTATATCCTCTGGCGTGTTTTCCGGACCTTGCCCGCGGCCAATGACGATAACAATCTCGCCCTTCAGGACACGATCCGAAATCGACTCCAAAACATCGCGAACACGACCGCGCAGAACTTCTTCGAATTTCTTCGTCAATTCCCGGCAAACCGCGATTTCCCGGTCTTCTCCCAGAGTTTCGGCCAAATCACCTAACAAACGATGAACACGTTTTGGCGAGTCGTAGATGATTAGCGTCGCGGGAAGCCCTCCCAACTCTTTAAGCCATTTTTTCTGCGCGGATTTGCCCGAAGGCGGAAAGCCCGCGAAAAGAAATCGGTCGCTCGGCAGGCCTGACACGCTGAGGGCCGCAATCGCAGCAGAGGGGCCCGGCGCGGTGAATACCGGGCTGTCAGCCTCAATTGCTGCGCGGGCCAACTGGTAGCCGGGATCAGCCACCAAGGGCGATCCAGCCTCAGACACATAGGCGACCGCGCCACCCTCTTTAATGATTGTAGTTACACGCTCCCGCGTTCCTGCGCCGCTATGATCATGATAAGCAATCATCGGACGCCCGCCGACAGGAACACCGTGAATTTCCATCAATTTGCGCGCCGTTCGTGTGTCTTCGGCGGCGATTGCGTCCGCGCTGAGCAAGATATCCAACGCGCGCAGCGTAATATCCCGGGCAGATCCTATGGGGGTTGCAACAAGATAAAGCGCCGGTTGTAACTTGGTTTTTCGGGCCGGGCTGGCAGGTGACTGCTGATTGGTCATACTCGTGCCCCTTGGCGTTTACTTGTCGCCGGCAACCCATTAGGGTCCGGTCGATATTTTTCCTGAGCCTTCTGGGAGATGGCCCCCTTATGTTCTCTGCTTTCCGCACTCTTCGCAAGACCCGGCGCGCTGCATTACCGCTTATCGCCGCCGGTTTCCTCGCCGCGTGTCAAGTTGCCCTTCCCGGCGGCGATGGCCCTCGCGTGCGTCAAGGCGCACCGATCGAGGTTGCGCTGCTTCTACCCTATGGTTCAGGCAGCCCCGGCGATGAGATCGTCGCCCGGAGTTTGGAAAACGCAGCGCGTCTGGCCGCTGCCGAGATTGAGAACGTCAATCTCGACATTCAAGTTTACAACACCGCCGCCGATGCCGCGACGGCCGCTACGGTGGCGCGCCAAGCTGTGCAGTCAGGTGCGCGGATTATCGTCGGCCCGCTGCGCTCGGACGCTGCAGCCGCTGTCGGTGTTGCCGTCGCGGGCAGCAATGTCAGCGTCTTAAGCTTCTCAAACAATACCGAGATCGCCGGCGGCAACGTCTTCGTATTGGGACATACTTTCGAAAACACTGCCGCGCGGCTGGCAAGCTATGCTGTCAGGCAGGGCCGCAATAACATTGCAATTCTTCATGCTCAGAATCTGGCCGGTGAAGTCGCGCGCGATGCGGTCCAGCGCGGCGTCGCAAACGCAGGTGGCTCTGTTGCAGGCGTGACCAGCTACGAGTTTTCGCAGCAAGGCGTTGTTGAAGCTATCCCGGATATCATGAGCCAAATTCGGTCATCCGGCGCCACAGGGCTTGTCATCACATCAGATGCGTCGGCGGCCCTTCCGCTATTTGCACAGCTTTTGCCAGAAAACGGCCTCGACACTGACTCGGTGCAAGTCATGGGCCTGACACGTTGGGATGTGCCGCCACAAACGCTGCAACTTTCTGGCCTGCAAGGTGGTTGGTTTGCTCTTCCCGATCCCGATGCAAATGCCGCTTTTAATGCGCGTTACATCGCAGCTTACGGGGACGCCCCACATGTTTTGGCCCCGATCGGATATGACGCTATGCGCGCCGTGGCCGAGACCGCGACAGAGTTTGGCGCATTAGGCGCAGGAGATTTGACCGCTTCCACTGGCTTTGCCGGCGCAAACGGGGTATTCCGCCTGCGGCTGAATGGTACAGTTCAACGCGCCATGGCCATTGCACAGGTTCAAGATAATCAGGTTTCAATAATTGACCCCGCACCAGGACGCCTTGGCGCCTCCGGCTTCTAACCGGAACCCCCGCCTACCCGACCACATCCCCGGCGAGGAGGAGATGATCCTCCCCGCCATTGATATTTTTGACATCTCCGCAGTTTCGGCGCGGATCGATGCAGCTATCTCTGATCTCTCGGATCACGGAAAAATCCGCGCGATTGTTGTGTCCGAACTGATGGCCGCAAAGAAAGCTGGGCGCGCCGCTATCGAGGCCGCATTTGCCAAAAGCCCGCTCTCTGCGCGCCGCACGACAAAGGCCTATGCATACCTGACCGATGGCATGGTGAACGAAGCGATCCGCATCGCAACGACGACTTTGCACCCCAACCCCAACCCAACTGAAGGCCAACGTTTGGCCGTAATGGCCGTGGGTGGATATGGACGCGGGGAAATGGCGCCCGCATCTGATGTTGATCTGCTGTTTCTTTTGCCGTGGAAGCTGACGGGCTGGGCTGAAAGCGTTATCGAATCAAGCCTCTACATCTTGTGGGATTTGCGATTGAAGGTCGGACATGCCAGCCGTTCGATCAACGATTGTGTGCGAATGGCGAAAGAGGATTACACAATCCGAACGTCGCTGTTGGAAATGCGGTTCTTGCAAGGCAATGAAGCTTTGGCTGACGATCTGCAGTCGACCCTCCGAGAGCAATTGTTTTCAGGGACGGCGCGTGAGTTCGTCGAAGCCAAACTGGAAGAGCGCGCCAAACGCCACACCCGGCAAGGCGGCCAACGCTACGTGGTTGAGCCGAATGTAAAAGAAGGCAAAGGCGGCCTTCGCGACCTGCAAACCCTTTATTGGATTGCGAAATACGAACATGCCGTCGACAAGGCCTATTCCTTGATCGATCTGGGGGTTTTTACGCCCGAGGAATACCACACCTTCGACGAGGCCGAACGCTTTCTCTGGGCCGTTCGGTGCCACATTCACCTTATTGCGGGCCGCGCGCAAGATCAGCTGACCTTTGACCTTCAGGTCGAGGTTGCTGAGCGTATTGGCTATACCGATCACGGCGGACGACGGGCAGTCGAGCATTTCATGCAAGACTATTTCACTCACGCGACCCACGTGGGCGATTTGACCCGAATCTTCTTAACCGCGATGGAAGCCGCCCACCTAAAACCCGAGCCGATGCTTATTGGTTTTTTGCGGGGGCGAAATCGCCGGCGTAAGAAACTGAAAGACGGTTACGAGCTGATCCAAAACCGCTTGGCGATTGCGGATGACCAGGCGTTTCTGTCCAACAAGCTTAACCTGTTGCGCCTTTTTGAAGAGGCGCTGCGCACCGGGTATTTGATCCATCCAACCGCAATGCGTCTGGTCTCGGCCAACCTGAATCTTATCGACGATGCCATGCGCCGGGATAAAGAGGCTGTGCGGATTTTCCGCGATCTGCTGTTGAAACACGGCAATCCTGAACGCGCTTTACGCCGGATGAATGAGCTTGGCGTTTTGGGGGCTTTTGTTCCGGAATTTGCCCCGGTCGTCGCGATGATGCAGTTCAATATGTATCATAGCTATACCGTGGATGAGCACACCATTCAGGTCATCTCGACCCTCGCACAGATCGAGCGGGAAGAACTGGTCGAGGAGCTGCCCGTCGCTTCCGGCATCCTGAAACGTGGCGTTAATCGCAAAGTCCTCTACCTCGCCTGCTTTATCCATGATCTTGGCAAGGGCCGGGACGAGGATCATTCGATTGTTGGCGCCCGTTTGGCCCGCGCCATTTGTCCGCGCCTCGGCCTGAAGCAAGAAGAATCCGAAACGGTTGAATGGCTGGTTAGGCATCATTTGTTGATGTCTGATATGGCGCAAAAGCGCGATATTGGTGATGTTAGAACCGTCCGTGACTTTGCCAAGGCTGTGAAAACCAAAGCCCGGCTGGATCTTCTGACTGTCTTGACGGTTTGCGATATTCGCGGCGTTGGCCCGGATATCTGGAACAACTGGAAAGCGACTTTGCTGCGCGGTCTTTATCGTTCGACAGAGGAAGCGCTGGACACCGGATTGGAAGATCTGAACCGCGAAAAACGCGAGACCGAGGCCAAAAAGGCCCTGCGCGCGCGGCTTGAAGGATGGGATCGCAAATCGCTTAAAATTGAGATGGGGCGCCATTATGGTCCCTATTGGCAAGGTTTGGATACCGAAAGTCAGTCTGTTATTGCCAGCCAGCTTAAGGATATCGGCAATGATGAGATCCGTATCGACACGGCGCTTGATATAGATCGCGACGCAACCCGCGTTTGTTTCGCACTTGCCGATCACCCCGGCATCTTCTCACGTCTGACCGGCGCGCTTAGCCTTGTTGGCGCGAATGTTGTGGATGCACGAACCTACACAACCAAAGACGGGTTCGTTACCGCGATCTTCTGGGTGCAGGACGGCGAAGGCCACCCCTTTGAGGCCAGCCGACTGCCGCGTCTGCGCAAAATGATTGAAAAGACGCTTGCGGGCGAAGTTGTCACCTCTGAGGCGTTGGATCAGCGCGACAAAATCAAGAAACGCGAGCGTCCATTTAACGTCGCAACGACGATCACCTTCGACAATGAAGGGTCGGAAATCTATACGATTATCGAGGTCGACACCCGTGATCGGCCCGGCCTGCTTTATGATCTTGCCAAGACACTCGCCGCCAATAATATCTACGTCGCCAGCGCTGTCATCGCGACCTATGGTGAGCAGGTGATTGATACGTTCTACGTCAAAGATATGTTTGGGCTGAAGTTGCATGCCAAACACCGGCAGATGGCTTTGGACAAGAAACTCAGAGAAGCGATTGCGCGGGTGGCCGAGCGGGCTGGCGCATGACGGCGCGGCCGATCCGAATGATGCGCGGGTTTCTGACCGTGGGCGGCTGGACGATGGCCAGCCGTGTTCTGGGGTTCGTCCGCGAAATTTTGATTTTGGCCCTGATTGGCCCCGGCATAGTACTCGATGCCTTTGTCGCGGCCTTCCGTCTGCCCAATCTCTTTCGCCGCTTCTTTGCCGAAGGCGCGTTCAATGCGGCCTTCGTGCCAATGTATTCAAAACGCACCGAGGCGGGCGAAGATCCTGACGGATTTGCGACCGAAGCGTTAAGCGGCCTCATATTCGTGGTTCTGATCCTCGTCGCGCTTGGGATGCTTTTCATGCCTGCGCTGGTCTATGTCACGGCCGAGGGGTTTCGCGGCGATGCAAGATTTGATCTTGCCACAGGCTTTGGCCGCATCGTTTTTCCCTATATTTTCTTTATGTCGCTGGCGGCGCTCTTTTCGGGCGTTCTTAATGCAAATGGCCGTTTTGCAGCTGCGGCTGCGGCGCCGGTCTTGCTGAATATCCTCGCCATTTCCGCGATGGTTTTGGGCTATTTGGTTGGCGGTGCCGTGATCACTTATCTGCTCTGGGCGATCCCGCTGGCTGGCGCAGCGCAAATGGCTCTGGTTTGGTATGCAGTCGAGCGCGCAGGCATTCGCTTACGCCCCGGCCGCCCGCGCTGGACCCCCGAAATGAAGCATCTTGTGGCCATCGGCATCCCCGCCGCGTTGGCCAACGGGGTGGTGCAGATCAACCTCGTTGTTGGTCAGCTTGTGGCCTCGCGCACGGAAGGCGCTGTAAGTTGGCTCTTTGCGGCCGACCGGCTTTATCAATTGCCGTTAGGCGTGATCGGCATTGCCATCGGGATCGTTCTCTTGCCCGAGCTTTCGCGTCGCCTGAAGGCTCGTGAAGATGACGCCGCGCGAGAAAGCTATTCGCGCGCGGGCGAGTTTGCGATGACATTGACCCTGCCATGCGCCGTCGCGTTTCTGATTATTCCGTTACCGTTGGTCTCGGTCATGTACGAACGCGGGGCAACGGAAGGCGCGGACAGCGCGGCAATCGCCTCAGCCTTGGCAATCTATGCGCTCGGTCTGCCCGCCTTTGTCTTACAAAAACTGCAACAGCCGCTCTTTTTTGCCCGCGAAGACACCAAAAGCCCGTTCCGGTTTGCGCTTGTCGCGATGGCAGTGAATGCCGGCTTGGCCTTTGGGCTTTTGCCACATATCGGCTGGCTTGCCCCGGCGGTTGCTGCGACCAGCTCGGCTTGGGTAATGTCTGCGCTTCTTGCCTTGGGCGCCCGAAAATACGGCGATGTCGCGCGGTTCGATACACGCTTTTGGACCCGTTTGATCCGTGTGCTCTTTGCAACCGCGTTCATGGGAGCGTCACTTTGGCTCGTTTCATGGGGGCTGAAAGCCGCCCTTGTCACACCTTGGCTGCGCTATCTGGCCTTGGCGGCGCTAATTGGAACGGGAATGGTCGTCTATGCCCTTGCCGGACAAAAACTGGGCGCTTTCAAAATGTCTGAATTCAGAGCCTCAATGCGTCGCGGTTAACGTTGGCGCAGCTTGTTCAGCAAGGCCGACCATCCGCCCGGGCGTAAAACAAAAGACAGTAGGAACCCCGTGGCAAAACCTGTCAAATCTGCCAACAGATTCCCATAATCACCGTTGATGACCGAAAAGAACAATTGAATGCCCGCCAGCATTGCGATCAACCGAAAGGGTTGTAACTGGTTGCCGCCAAAGGTCTGAAACCCCACCCATTGGATATAAGTGAAAGCGCCAATCAGACCATAGGCCCCCGGAAATCCGCCAATTAGGGCAATCCGGCTGTCCAAGAATATCACAAACGCCAATCCAGCGACTACGGACGACACCCAGAAGATCACCAAAAAAGCGGTTTGCGAGAATGCCTCGGCAACCATTTTACCGAGCGCCAGAATGAACACCACCACAAAGGCCGCGTTGATCCAATTTCCGCTAAGCAGCGGATAGGTAATCCAGCGTACCAATTGCTCGGGCGGGTAAGTGCTTGTTGCGTGCATCCACTCGTAAACCGAGTTCAATACCGCAAAATCCTGCATGGCTGACACACGCCAACCGACACCGCCCTGCCCGCCCAGCATGCCTCCAACAGCAAGTTGGAACATGATTTCAAGCCCGCCAATAACCACGGCCAAGGCCAGAACTGCGGGAGGAATACTGTTGAAAACTGGGTTGCTTGAGGGCTGCATCTTTTCCCCTTTGGTTGACGGCTCGTGCCCCCATGGGTAAGCGAGGCGGCAGCAGATGACCAGATGGCCTTTTTATCAGGGCAAAAACAGAGGAAGGCGAGGCATATGACCGAGCAAACCTTCACCCCACGCGTGTTTTCCGGGATTCAGCCTTCGGGCGGATTGACCCTTGGCAATTACCTTGGCGCGATTAAGCGCTTTGTTGATATGCAAGAGGCCGGCACCCACGAGACCATCTATTGCATGGTCGATCTACACGCGATCACCGTCTGGCAAAATCCTGGCGATCTGATGCGCAACACGCGTGAGCTGTGCGCCGGTTTCATCGCCAGCGGGATTGATCCTGAAAAATCGGTTCTGATCAATCAAAGCCAAGTGCCCGAGCACGCGCAACTGGCTTGGATTTTCAACTGTGTTGCCCGCATGGGGTGGATGGGCCGGATGACCCAGTGGAAGGATAAGTCAGGGGCAAATGCCGAAGGCTCTTCGCTTGGGCTCTTCGCCTATCCGGCACTGATGGCCGCTGACATTTTGATCTACCACGCCACGCATGTGCCCGTAGGCGAGGATCAAAAACAGCATCTTGAGCTGACCCGAGATATCGCCGCCAAGTTTAACCATGACTACGGCGTCGACTTCTTCCCTATCACTGAACCGGTGATCGAAGGCGCGGCAACCCGTGTGATGAATTTGCAAGACGGCACCAAGAAAATGTCCAAATCCGATCCGTCCGAAAAGACGCGGATCAATATGACCGATGATGCGGATACCATTGCCAAGAAGATCAAAAAGGCAAAGACAGATCCGGACCCATTGCCTGACACCATCGACGGGCTTGATGGCCGCCCAGAGGCGCGTAATCTGGTGAATATCTGGGCCGGGCTTACTGATGAAACGCCCCAAGCCGTGGTCGAAGCGAATGCCGGTAAGTTGTTCGGATATTTCAAACAGGATCTGGCCGAGATAGCGGTCGACAAACTTGCACCGATCGCAGGCGAAATGGCGCGATTGATGGAAGATCAGACCGAGATTGACCGCATCTTAGGACGCGGTGCCGAACGGGCCCGCGAAATCGCCGCGCCGATCTTGGCCGAGACCTACAAGATTGTCGGTTTGGTCAAAAGCTGACCCCAACAATGGCGCACCAATGCCCTGCGCCACTTGGGGTTTCCGACTGAAACACTAGGGATTATGTCATGGTGAGATAGGAGATCTTACCATGACATACAAAGCCGATCCCGGAATGACCGTCGGGCATGTTCATCTGAAAGTGTCTGATCTTGATCGCTCCATTGCGTTTTATCGCGACGTTTTGGGGCTTGAAGTTCAACAACGCTATGGCGCTCAGGCGGCCTTTTTGTCGGCCGGTGGATATCACCACCATCTGGGCCTGAATACATGGGAAAGCCGCGGCGGTGGCGCCCCCCCGAAAAACGCCACGGGCCTCTACCATGTTGCTTTCCTCTACCCTGATCGGGTTGCCTTGGGACGCGCTGTTGCCCAAGTAAAACGACACGGAATTTCTCTGGACGGCGCCGCAGATCATGGCGTCAGCGAAGCCGTCTATTTCAACGACCCTGATGGAAATGGGATCGAGCTGTATCGCGACCGGCCTCAATCTGATTGGCCCAAACTGGCCGATGGCACGCTTCAGATGACGAATACCCGTTTGGATGTCGACGCATTGATTGCCGAGGCCGACCTCGCACCCTGACAGAAATCCCAATCCATTAACTACCGATTAGGAAATTCACAGGATGTTACGGCAGCGCGTGTCATGAGGAGGATGGCGCGCGCAGCATCAAAACAACTGATCCGCACCAAAGAGGAGGACTCGCCATGCTTAATGCGAAGGCAAACCCGGCCCCCGTGCCGCGCGACCAGACCAAATCCACGCCTACACCGGTCACAATGGACTACCAGCTGGGTTTTGCCTCTGGATCTGGGCGCTAAAACCTCGCATCCTGCCATCGCTGATAAAGAGGGTTCTAATGGCGACTGGCACCAATATTCGTACTTATTTCAACGGCGTTTGGCATGATGGGAATATCCCCATCATGTCTGCTGCAGACCACGGCACATGGCTGGGTTCCACCGTTTTTGACGGCGCGCGTTACGCCTGCGAGCTTGCACCGGATCTGATGGCCCATGTGGCAAGATTGAACCGCTCCGCCCGCGCGCTACTGCTGGAGCCGACCCATAGCGATCAAGAGATTTTCGACATCACGTGGCAAGGCTTGCAACATTATAGCCGCGACGCAGCTGTCTATATTCGACCAATGTATTGGGGCATCAACACAGGTCACATGACCATTGTGCCAGATAGCACCTCTGTTGGATTTGCAATCTGCCTCGAAGACGTTCCAATGCCAGATCCCGAAAAAACGCTGCGCCTGACAACCACGCAGTTTCGACGGCCGGTACTGGAAAGCAGTGTAACCAACGCAAAAGCAGGCTGTCTTTACCCCAACAATGCCCGCATGTTGGCTGAAGCGCAGGCCAAAGGTTACGACAACGTCTTAGCGGCCGACGCGCTTGGCAATGTCGCCGAAAGCGCCACGGCAAATGTGTTTATTGTCAAGGATGGTGTCATCAGCACGCCCGTTCCCAATGGCACGTTTTTGGCCGGAATCACTCGCGCGCGGCATATTTCGAACCTTCGGGGCGCCGGGTTTGACGTCCGCGAAACGACGCTAAGCTTCGAAGATATTCACGCTGCTGATGAAGTGTTCCTTTCGGGAAATTTCAGCAAGGTCACGGGTGTGTCGGAATTTGACGGAACGCTCTTTGACACTGGCCCTGTAACTCAAAAAACCTATGAGCTTTATTGGGCTTGGGCGCGCGCCTCCGCGTAATTGCGGCCAAGGCGCGCGGCCTGCATCGCCGTGTTGCTTTGGCCACGACCCTAAGTCATGATACAGATCGGGCTAGATAGGGATGAGATATGCGTAAGTTTTTGGTGATCCTCGACGATTCTCGCGAGTGCCTAAACGCCATGCGCTTTGCAGCCATGCGGGCGTCAGCAACAGGTGGCGGCGTCGAAGTTCTTTCGGTGATTCCACCCGATGAGTTTAACCACTGGATTGGCGTTGCAGACCTGATGCGCGCCGAAGCCCGCGAGCGGATTGAAGTGCATTTCGAAGTTTTCGCTAAGTGGATGCGCGATAAACAAAATGTTGACCCTGAACTGGTCATTCGCGAGGGCGAGCCTATTGATGAAATTATGGCCCAGATCAATGAAGACCGTGAGGTGGGCGTCTTGGTTCTTGGCGCGGGATCCGGCAAAGGCGGACCTGGTCCGATCATCTCAGCTTTGTCACGCAATGCTGGCAATTTGCCCATTCCAATCACCATCGTTCCCGGTGAATTGTCAAAAGAGCAATTAGAAGCGGTTAGTAAGCCCGCTTAGAATCATTCCAAATATTGACTTTCCTGACCTGCAATCGCATATCTTGAGCGACTGCCAAGGAGTGCTATCCGATGTTCATCCAAACCGAATCCACCCCAAACCCTGCCACGCTAAAATTCCTGCCGGGCCAACAGGTGCTTGAGATGGGAACCGCCGATTTTCCATCGGCTGATAGCGCCGGAACCTCGCCTTTGGCGGGCCGCATTTTTGGCGTTGATGGCGTCACTGGCGTATTTTTGGGGACCGATTTTGTAACCGTCACCAAAACCGACGCAACAGAATGGGACCATGTTAAACCCGCGATTCTGGGCGCGATCATGGAGCATTTCCAATCTGGCGCAGCCGCTGTTGAAGGCACGGACAGTGCTGGTGGTCACGCAGAGCATAGCGGCGAAGACGCCGAGATTGTTGGCCAGATCAAAGAGCTTTTGGATACACGTGTGCGCCCTGCTGTGGCCCAGGATGGTGGCGACATCACATTCCATGGCTTTGAACGCGGCATTGTCTATTTGCACATGCAAGGTGCCTGCGCTGGCTGCCCCTCGTCTACCGTGACGTTGAAAATGGGCATCGAGAACCTGTTGCGCCACTACATCCCTGAAGTGGTTGAGGTTCGCGCGGTTGACGTCTAGCCCCATCGTTTTGGGTTTTGATACATCGCTGGCCCATTGCGGCGCAGCGGTGTTTTCGGGCGGCGACGTCGTGGCCGCCAAATACGAAGACATGACCAAGGGCCAGGCCGAGCGGCTGATCCCTATGATTGCGGAAACCCTGCAAGAGGCTGGACTTAGCAAACGCGACGTTACAGCCATCGGGGTCGGCATTGGTCCCGGCAATTTTACAGGCATTCGCATCTCGGTTTCTGCCGCACGATCGATGGCGCTTGCATTGGGCATTCCCGCTATTGGGGTCTCACTGCTCGAAGCTTTGGCAGAAGGGAGTAACGCGCCGGTTTTGGCATCAATCGATGCGCGGCGCGATCATGTCTACTTGCAACGCTTTGCTGATGGCGCAAATCGTGGGCCAGAGTTAGTGGCCTTCACCGATATCGGAGCCGATTGGGCCGTTCCGGGCCTGATCTGTCAGGGCAATCGCGCAAATGACCTTGGTAATCGCCTGAAATGTAGCGCGGGGCCTACGCAATACGCGCCGGCTTCGGCCATTGCCCGCATTGCCGCGCGCCGGGCTGGTACTAACCAGCCGCGCCCTGCCCCGCTTTACCTTAGACCTGCCGATGCCGCCCCGGCCCGTGACAAAGGTCCGGTGATCCTGTCATGAGCCCAGAGGATATGGCATCACTGCACGAACGTTGCTTTGAAACCCCTCGCCCTTGGCGCGCTGATGAATTTATGAGCTTTCTTGCTCAAGGCGCAATCGACGTCATTACTGGCGATGCAGGCTTTGCCATTATCCGATCAATCGCAGATGAGGCCGAGCTTTTGACCTTGGCCGTTGACCCCGATCAACAACGCAAGGGTCACGGACGAAATTTGCTTACTGAGGCAGTCAAAACCGCGAAAACACGTGGTTGTGCCCAGATATTCTTAGAAGTTTCGGCACAGAACGCCGCCGCAAAAGCGCTGTATCAAACTGCTGGTTTTTCGGAAACCGGACGCCGCCGCGCTTATTACCAAACCCCCGACCACGACCGCGTTGATGCATTGGTTATGGCAATGGACCTTGCGTAAACCTTGAGGGTTTCAAGAGAATCCAGTTGACCCTGCGCGCAGGCTTTGCCCTAATTCGCGCAGGGGATCACCTGATCTTTTTGACAAGGGGCGACACTTCAAAGACCGCTCCAACACAATCCAATCGGGAGAAGACGAGATGTCTTATTTCAAAAACTTTATGGCGGCGGCCGCCTCGGTGGCACTTACTGCTACAGCCGCAGTTGCCCAAGACCCGGCGATTATCTTTGACCTAGGCGGTAAATTTGACCGCTCCTTTAACGAAGCTGCCTTTAACGGGGCCGAGCTTTGGGCCGACGAAACCGGCGGCAGCTACCGTGAGATCGAGCTGCAATCAGACGCGCAACGCGAACAAGCCATGCGCCGTTTGGCCGAAGCAGGCTCCAACCCGATTGTTATGGCAGGCTTTAGCCAAGCCTCATCTCTCGCAGTTGTGGCACCAGACTACCCCGACACCACCTTCGTCATCATTGATGGCGTTGTAGATGAGCCTAATGTGCGTTCGGTGATTTTCCGCGAGCATGAAGGCTCGTATCTCGTTGGCATGCTGGCGGGCCTTGCTTCCGAAACCGGCACTGTCGGCTTTGTTGGCGGTATGGATATTCCGCTGATCAGCCGCTTTGGCTGTGGCTACGCACAAGGCGTGCGCGCTGTGAACCCTGACGCGACGATCATCCAGAACATGACCGGCACTACCCCGGCAGCATGGAATGACCCGGTTCGCGGTGGTGAGCTGACCCGCAACCACATTAGCCAAGGCGCTGATGTTGTCTTTGCAGCGGCTGGCGGCACTGGTCTTGGTGTTCTGCAAACCGCAGCTGATGAGGGCATCCTGTCCATCGGCGTAGACAGCAACCAAAACTACCTGCACCCAGGTCAGGTTCTGACCTCGATGGTCAAGCGCGTAGACGTTGCCGTGTATGACGCATTCACCGCTGGCCCCGACATCGAAACTGGCCTGTTTGTTATGGGTCTGTCGGAAGACGGCGTAGGCTATGCCTTGGATGATAACAATTCCGAGCTGGTCACCGCAGATATGTTGGCCACGGTCGATGCCGCACGCGATGCAATTATTGCTGGCGAGATTTCGGTTCACAACTACACCGAAGACGGCATGTGCCCGGTTGAATAAGCCACTCTTTCAATAGAGCTTCTCCTCGGGCCGTCCTTCTGGGCGGCCCGATTGTTTTATGGGCAGCTTCCCGCCGGGGCAGTTCTGTACAGACTTCATTGCCCACGCTAACGTTTTGTTAAGCGAATCCATCCCGTTAAACAGGACAGATGAGCAAAGGGAAAATAGGGGACCCCCGGATATGAGCGACGGCGACGCATATGCGATTGAGCTAAAGGGCATTTCCAAGGCTTTCGGCCCGGTTCAAGCCAACAAAGACATCTCGATTTCCGTCCGAAAGGGAACGATCCACGGCATTGTCGGAGAAAACGGCGCCGGGAAATCCACGCTGATGTCGATCCTTTACGGGTTTTACAAAGCTGATGCTGGTGAGGTTTTTATCAACGGCCAACTTACCCCGATCACGGACAGTCAGGCCGCGATCAGTGCAGGGATCGGCATGGTGCATCAGCATTTCAAGCTGGTGGAAAACTTCACTGTTGTCGAAAACGTAATCCTGGGCGCCGAAGATGGCGCAATGCTGCAACCCTCGATCTCTAAGGCCCGGAAACTTTTGACTGAATTGGCCGACGAATACGAGCTGCATGTTGACCCTGATGCGGTGATTGAAGACCTTTCGGTTGGTCACCAGCAACGGGTCGAAATCCTAAAACAACTCTACCGTCAGGCCGATATTCTGATCTTGGATGAACCAACCGGCGTTTTAACCCCCTCCGAAGCTGATCACCTTTTCCGCATTCTCAATGGCCTGCGGGCGCAAGGGAAAACCATCATTTTGATCACCCATAAACTGCGCGAGATCATGGACGTGACCGACACCGTTAGTGTCATGCGGCGCGGCGAAATGACCGCGACTGTAAAAACATCCGAAACCAGCCCAGAGCATCTGGCCGAATTAATGGTGGGCCGGAAAGTGTTGCTGGAAGTCGCCAAAACCCCCGCCAAACCCGGCGATGTGGTGCTAGATGTCAAAAACCTTAGCGTTTGGGATGATCAGAATGTCGAGCGCTTAAAGAGCGTTTCGCTGGAAATTCGCGCCGGTGAAATCCTCGGAATTGCAGGTGTCGCGGGAAATGGGCAGTCCGAACTGCTTGAAGTTTTGGGCGGTATGATCCCTGCCAAAAGTGGCGAGATTTCCGTAAATGGCGCATCGCTTGATCTGACGGGGCGCGAAAGCGACGGGCAAAGCCGCCGCAAACGTGGCATCGCCCATGTGCCCGAAGACCGGCAGAAAGAAGGGTTGATCATGGCCTATCCGGCCTGGGAAAACGTCGCCTTTGGCTATCACCACGATGCAAAATTCCAAAAGAACAAACTGTTCATGGATCACGGAGCCATGAAACGCGATATGGCCGAGAAAATGGAGCGCTTCGATGTGCGCCCACCAAATCCTTTCCTTGAGGCCAAAAATTTTTCCGGTGGCAACCAACAAAAAATCGTTGTCGCCCGCGAGATCGAGCGCAACCCCGACCTCTTGCTGATCGGGCAACCTACACGCGGCGTTGATATTGGCGCGATTGAGTTCATCCACGAGCAAATTGTTGCGCTGCGGGATGAAGGCAAAGCGATCTTGCTGGTGTCAGTTGAACTGGATGAAATCCTTTCGCTTTCGGATCGCATCGCCGTCATGTTTGACGGGCAAATCATGGGCGAACGGCTGCCTGCCGAAACCGATGAAGGCGAACTTGGCCTGTTGATGGCTGGCGTAACCAAAGGGGCTGCATAAAATGGATAAGATGCCGAAATGGGCCGATATCGCCCTGATACCATTCATCAATTTGGTGTTGGCCTTACTCGTTTCGGGCCTAGTTGTGCTCCTGATTGGACAAAACCCGATTGAAGCGATGACAATCATGGTTCGCGGCGCAGTTGGGTCGGCCTATGGCTGGGGATATACGCTCTATTACACAACCAATTTCATCTTCACTGGCCTTGCCGTTGCTGTCGCTTTTCATGCCCGAATGTTCAATATTGGCGGCGAGGGGCAAGCGGCGCTCGGCGGGCTTGGCGTTGCCGTTGTTTGCCTCAGCGTGAACTGGCCACATTGGTCAATTGGGCTTTTTGCGGCCATCATTGGCTCAGCTCTTTTTGGGGCCGCATGGGCGGCTATCCCAGCTTACCTGCAGGCCAAACGCGGCAGCCATGTCGTGATCACCACAATTATGTTCAACTTCATTGCATCGGCCCTTTTGGTTTATCTTCTGGTCAACGTCTTCCGTGTCCCGGGCTCGATGGCCCCTGAAACTGCACGGTTTGCGGAGGCGGTGCATCTTCCAAATGCTGCTGCAATTCTTCCTTGGGTTGGGTTTTCGCGCTCTACCCCGCTGAATGTGTCGTTCATCATCGCGATTATAGCCTGTATCGGTGTCTATTTGTTGATTTGGCGCACACGTCTTGGCTATGAAATCCGGTCTTTTGGCCAATCTGAAACAGCCGCGGTCTATGCTGGCATCAACCCGGTGCGGATCATTATGATTTCGATGCTGATCTCGGGCGGCTTGTCAGGCCTTATGGCCATCAACTCGGTTATGGGCGAAGCGGAACGGCTGGTCCTTGATCCCGTTGAAGGTGCAGGGTTTGTTGGTATCGCCGTGGCGCTCATGGGCCGTTCGCACCCGGTTGGCGTGTTTCTTGCTGCACTGCTTTTTGGCATGCTCTACCAAGGCGGCGCCGAGCTTTCATTCGAAATGCCGGGCATCAGCCGCGAGATGCTTTTGGTTATTCAGGCTCTTGTCATCCTCTTTACCGGTGCACTGGATAATATGGTCAGGTCACCGGTCGAACGCATGTTCATAGCAATTAAGAAGGGGGCATAAGCGATGACTTTTGATCTGGTTCTTCAGCTTCTTGACAGCTCTGTACGTCTTTCAACGCCGCTACTTTTGGCCTGCCTTGCGGGCCTATATTCGGAGCGCGCAGGGATTTTTGACATCGGTCTTGAAGGCAAAATGCTTATCGCCGCCTTCTTTTCCGCCTCTGCCGCCTATGCAACCGGCAATGTCTGGCTCGGCCTTTTGGCAGGTATCGCGTCCTCAATGGTCTTTGCGGCCCTTCACGGCGTTGCCTCAATCACGTTTCGCGGCAATCAGCTTATCTCAGGGGTTGCGATCAATTTCTTAGCATCGGGCATGACGGTGGTAATTAGCCAAAGCTGGTTTTCGTTGGGCGGACGCACGCCGCAACTTGAAGGGTCGGGCCGCTTTCAGGATTTAACGCTGCCATTCGCCGAAACCCTGTCTGGAGTTCCGATTTTTGGCCCAATCTATGCCGAGCTGATCTCGGGCCATTCCATCATTGTTTATATCGCGGTTCTGATGGTGCCTTTGACGTGGTGGGTACTTTATCGAACACGTTTTGGCCTTCGCCTGCGTGCGGTGGGGGAAAACCCGGGCGCGGTTGATACGGCAGGTATTTCGGTTATTCGGATGCGGTTTATCGCTGTTCTGATTTGTGGCGCGCTTTGCGGTATTGCCGGTGCTTACCTTGCCACCAGCCTGTCCGCGGGTTTTATCCGAGAAATGAGCGCCGGACGCGGGTTCATTGCCCTCGCGGCGCTTATCTTTGCCAAGTGGCGCCCGCTTTATGCCCTGATGTCCTGCTTCCTATTCGGCTTTCTGGACGCGGCTGGCAGTATCTTTCAGAACATTGAAGTCGCCGGAATAGAGGTGCCAGTGCAATTCATGCAAGCCCTACCTTACATCCTGACGGTGGTGATTCTTGCGGGGTTTGTTGGCAAGGCCATCCCGCCCCGCGCTGGCGGCGAACCTTATGTGAAAGAGCGATAATCGGTCGAATTCCAAGACCGCGCTCAACCTGCAAGAAACAGTTTTTCGCGTTTGCAGCAAATTCTCCCTTACCTGTTCCGATCTGTCGCAGGTAAGGGGGCTGACTTTTATAGAATAAGGCAGATAACTGACGGCGAAATCCCTATTCGGAGAACCCACCCAAAATGCAAATCTACTTGCCCATTGCAGAGGTCAGCGTAAACGCGTTTCTCTTGCTGGGGCTTGGCGGGCTTGTGGGTATCTTGTCGGGAATGTTCGGCGTCGGTGGCGGGTTTCTTATGACGCCGCTGTTGTTTTTTATTGGTATCCCGCCCGCTGTCGCTGTTGCCACCGAGGCAAATCAGATTGTTGCATCTTCTTTCTCCGGCGTGCTTGCGCATCTCAGGCGCAAAACGGTCGATCTAAAGATGGGCCTTGTACTGCTTATCGGCGGCCTGATTGGCGCGGCTTTAGGTGTGCAGATCTTCAACATCCTGAAATCGCAAGGTCAGGTCGATCTGTTGGTTCGGCTTTGCTATGTTGTCTTCCTTGGCATCATCGGCGCTTTGATGTTTGTCGAAAGTCTGAATGCGATACGCCGCGCGCGCAAAGCAGGTCCCGTGACCGTGCCAAAGCGCAAACATCGCGGCTGGATTCATGCGCTGCCTTTCAAAATCCGGTTTCGGACATCGGGCCTGTATCTTTCGGTCATCCCGCCCCTGCTTGTGGGTCTTTTCGTAGGTATCTTGTCGGCGATTATGGGTGTCGGCGGCGGGTTTATCATGGTTCCGGCGATGATCTATCTGCTGGGCATGCCCACCAAAGTTGTTGTCGGCACCTCGCTGTTCCAGATTATCTTTGTCACTGGATTTGCTACGCTTTTGCATGCCACGACGAACTATACCGTGGATATGGTTATGGCTGTGTTGCTGCTGGTCGGCGGTGTCATTGGCGCCCAGATTGGCGCGCGGATCGGCGTGTATTTGAAGGCCGAACAGTTGCGAATTTTGCTGGCTTTGATGGTGTTGCTTGTGTGCGGAAAGCTTGGGTTTGATTTGGTTGTACAACCGGCCGAGCTGTTCTCTCTGGGAACGGAGGGCGGACATTGAAACATCTAGCGCTCGCCGTTTTGTTGATCCTTGCACCGCTTGCGGCGCAGTCCCAAGACGAAGATATTTTTGCAGGCCTCAGCCAGAACCAAGTTGCGATTACGGCCAATTTCAATGGCTCAGAAATTCTGATCTTTGGCGCTGTTGGCCGCGATGCCCCCGCCCCCGCTGAAAGCGAGCTGAATGTCATCGTAACGGTTGAGGGTCCGGACCGCCCGGTATCTGTGCGCCGTATGGATCGACGTTATGGCATCTGGATGAATGTCGATTCCGTTGAATTTGATTCAGCGCCGACATTCTACGCCGTGGCCACAACGGGCCCGATATCCGAAATTCTCAACGCTGAGGATGACGCCGAACACGCAATCTCCATTCGCAATGCGATCACATTACATGGATCAGAAACGGCCGAGTCCGACGAGTTCACCGAGGCGATCATCCGCATTCGTGAAGGCGATCAGCTTTATCAGTTGCACGAAGGCACGGTCGATTTGCAGGGCGACACGCTTTTCAACACATCGATCCAGCTGCCCTCAAATCTGGTCGAAGGTGACTATCAGACTCGGATCTTCCTGACCCGAGACGGCGCAGTTGTGTCCGAGTTTCAAACTGAGATTGCAGTCGCCAAGGTCGGGCTTGAACGTCTGATCTACAACCTCGCCCATGAGCGTCCATTGATCTACGGCATCCTGTCATTGGTCATCGCCATCGCAGCTGGTTGGTCGGCCTCGGCGGTCTTTACCTATATCCGCCGCTAAAGCAGCGTTCCATCATCTTCAGCCGTTAGGGTCAGCGGGGTCACTGGAACCTCAAGGTCACTAATGCCCAACATCTCTTTAGGTTTCGACAGGCGATAGCGTGTGATCCACAAAAGACGTTCTTCGGCCCGCGTGATCGCCACATAAGTCAGACGTTTCCACAGAGCTTGCCCCGCCTCAATCCGTCCCGCGCGCGACGCGGAATAGATATCAGGTGCAAAGACCTGCACGTCGCGCCATTGCGAGCCTTGCGCCTTGTGGATCGTCACCGCAGCCCCATGCAAAAAAGCCGCGCCCATACGCGCTGCGTAGGGAATAAATGGCTCTTCTTCATCTGGTTTTTCTATTTTGACAATCGACGCCGCCGAGAGTTGCGGGCTTTCAGCGCCGACCACATGCAGCCGCGAAAACCCCGGCTTGCGCCCGGGGCCTAGATAAACCACCTGCGCCCCCTTGATCAGGCCGCGCGCCTCAAGATCGATGCGTTTTTTGCGGTGTTTCACGGGCAGTTCAATGCCGTCGCAGATCAGCGGCTCACCCGGCAACAGCGCATCTTCCGGGGCGCCATGCGCCAAACGAAAGGCGCGGATCAGCCGGATACGAGTAGCGTTGCGCCAGACAAGAACCGGGCTGCGGGTCATCAAATCGCTATCGACACGTTCGGCAACGACGACGCGTTCATCACGGCGGCCGGCCTCTTCGATCATCCGTTCAAACTGGTCGAACCCAAGCTCAGGATCCCCAAGCGCATGGGCCAGATCAAGGATCGGGTTATCTGCATCTTGCCGGTGAATACGCCCAAGCGTCAGCTTTTTCGGGGCGCTGAGCTTGTCAAAAACCATCTCGCCCGATTGGCCCACAGGTGCCAACTGCGCCGGATCGCCAAAAAGAACCAGTGTCGGGAAAATCTCCCGCAAGTCGTTGAATTGCTTTTCGTCCAACATCGAGCTTTCGTCGACAAGGCCGATATCCAGCCCATCCTCGCGCCGTTTCCAGCCGGTAATGAAGTCAGACCCCCTAAGACCGGCCGCCGCCAATGCAGCCGGCACCGATTTATGAGCGTCATAGACAAGTTTGGCGCGATCCAGCGCCTGATCGGTCAGCGCCTCAATCTCGGGCCGCTCGCCCTGCCCGGCCAGCCATTCGGCGACCTTTTCATATTCGGGGTCATATACGGGCGTGTAAAGAATGCGGTGGATGGTCGTGGCAGGCACACCGCGGTTTCTAAGAACCGATGCGGCCTTGTTGGTGGGCGCAAGGATCGCAAGGGTGCGCCGGTCTTTGCGTTGGCGACCTTCCCAATCGCCCGAGACGATTTCAACGCCTGTCTCTTCAAGGGCTTTGACCATTTCGGCAAGCAGCATCGTCTTACCAGACCCCGCCTTGCCCATAACGGCCATGACTTGCGCTTTTCCTTCGGCAGCGGGCACCAGCATTTCGGCCTCGATATCGACGCCCATGCTGCGCATGGCTTCGGACAAAGTGTCAAAAGCAGCGGCCTGATCTTCGGAAAACGTTATTGAGTTATCTGCCATGCAGGCACCCTATTCCGGCCCCTAGGCAAGTGCCATCTGAAAGGACACGGAATTGGCAAAAACGGTCCTGCGGCTTAACGCTGATCAGGATCGGTTTTCAAAGACAAGGTGCGTTCGCGAAGCCATGCCATAAACGCGCGCGGGTTCTGGATTGGCTCGGCCCATTGGTCGGGCGTAATCGGGTGGCCGATAATAGGCGCTTGCGGCTTATCAAAGCTTTTTACCACTTCGTGGATCAATAGCCCCTGACGGAGCATCGCCGACACTGAATTAGCAATCTGGTACGCGCGCGAATTGGTGCCTTGGAAATAGAGCGGCACAATGGTCGCACCGGATTTGCGGATCATCTTGGCGGTAAAGACATTCCATTCGGCCTCGATCACCGGACCAAAGGCGCTGTCGGATGTTGCAACAACGCCCGATGGGAAAAGCGCAATAAGACCGTTATCGGCCAAATGCGCCATCGCTTCGGCCCGCATGCGGATCATTTCGCGCTGCGCATCTTCTTGGTGCGGAAATGGTACCGGGATCATATAGCTCGCCGCGGCTTCGTCGATTCCGGTCAACAATGAGCGCGTCAGAATCCGGTAGTCATCGCGGCGGCGGCCAATCAAATCGGCCAAGATCATCCCATCGACCAGCCCGTGGGGATGGTTCGCAACCAGAACAACGGGGCCTTTTGATGGAATACGGTCAAGCTGTTCTTCAGGGGTTTGCAGGTCGATGCCCATTACCCGCATCGTGGCGGGCCAAAAGGCCTGCCCTTCGGGCGCGCCTTCGCGTTCGAACTGACGAACCCGGCGCACAATAGTCAGCTTGCCGGTCATCCATTCCATCGCCTTGATGAAATTCCGCGCGATCGGATTTGAAAACGTATCGGAATAGGTCAGGCTGGCGCGGTCATAGACCACCTCCTGCCGGCGCTCTGCGGGCCGGGCCTGTGTCCGTCGATTTGGCGTCGTTATATCGCTCACCGCGGTATTCCCTTAAAAGCGGTCCCTGGGCATTGCCCGCTACATACCTTCGCCGAACTTATCGGCAACCAGCACTGCAAGCGCTTCGGCCAATTCGGCTGATTGTCGCCCACTGGTTTCGACTTCAATAGTGGTTCCGATAGAGGCTGCCAACATCAAAAGCCCCATTATCGAGTCACCAGCGGCGCTCATTCCGTCTTTGTAGACAGTTGCAGACGCGTCATGATCTTCCACGACTTCAACAAATTTGGCCGAAGCACGGGCATGCAGACCCTTCACATTTTCGATCTTAAGCTCTTGCTTTACAAGCTCGCTCATTCCGGCACTCCGTCAAAGCTGTCTATATATCTACGCCCGGCCTCTGCAGCGCGGGCAACGGCCTCATCGACGGTCAGACTACGCGATTTGGCCAGCTTAACCAACATGGGCAAATTGACACCGGTCAGGATCTTCCGATTTGACGGACGGCAGGCGCGTAAAGACAGGTTAGATGGTGAACCGCCAAACATATCTGTCACAACAACCACACCCTTGCCTGTATCGACCATCTCGGCTGCGTCACAAATCTCGCGTTGACGGCGGCTGCGGTCATCTTCAGGCCCGATTGAGATCGACAGAACACCCGGATGGCGCCCAACCACATGTTCGAGCGCGTTCTGCAACTCACGCGCCAATCCGCCATGTGCAACAATAACGATGCCGATCAATCCAGGCTACTCCGGGTCTAAAGACGCAGATACGAACCTGCGTCTGTCATTTCTTGCGTTCCATTTCTCTGTGCCTCTTAGACACATGCCATCCGGCTTCTGCAAGATGTGAGGCAAGCTTTTCGGCCATTGCGACCGAGCGGTGTTGCCCTCCGGTACACCCGAAGGCCACGGTCAGATGCGCTTTGCCCTCTTCGCGATACGCCGGAAGCAAAGTTTCCACCAAATCCGTTACTTTTTCGACAAAAGACGCAAAGCGTGGATCTTCTGCGATATGCGCTGCGACTTTCTCATCGCGGCCGTTCAATTCACGCAAGGCAGCGTCCCAAAACGGGTTGCGCAGGAACCGACAGTCGAAAATCATATCCGCCCCGGTCGGCAGCCCGCGCTTGTAAGAAAAAGATTGGATCGAAAGGACGAGGTTCTGCCCTGTTGGGGCAAACCACCGCTGAACCTCGGCGCGTAAGTCGTGAACGTTTAGCTCAGTCGTGTCTATTAAGATACCGGCGCGAGCCCGGATTGGGGCCAGCAAATCAAGTTCGCGTTCAATTCCAATCAAGGGGCGGTCATCTGGCGATAACGGATGACGCCGCCGGGTCTCTGAAAACCGGCGGACAAGGATGTCAGGCGCGCAATCGAGATAGACCAAAGACACCAGAAAGTTTGGGTCTTTCGCAAGCGTATCAACCGCGTCGATCAACCTTTGAGCGCTATAGTCTCGGTTGCGTGGATCCGTGCCCAAGACCAGCGGACGCGCGGGCGGCGGCCCATCCAGAAGACGCGGCAGCAGGCTGAGCGGCAGATTATCAATTGCTTCGAACCCCAGATCTTCAAGTGCGCGAATTGCTGTCGACCGACCAGCGCCCGATGGGCCGCTGATGAAAATCACCCGCGCGGCCTCTTCGGCGGCAAGCTGCTCGTCACTATGGAGGTTTTGATTATGCACGGCGTCCATGTTTTAGATATTGGCACAAAGCGGCCACCAGAAAAGGGTGATCTTTGCCCAACAACAGCGGCACAAGGCCGCCGGGGCTGCGCGTTTGGCGAAATCGCGGCAGCCGATCTGCTTCGGGGCGCGTTAAATCCACGACGACACTTAACGGCGCTTCCTCCGCTGGCTCGGCATTCAAAAGACCAATTCCTCGCGCCTCGATAAGATGGGGGGCGGTGTCTGGGCGACGAAGGACATTCATCTTTGTGACGATGATGCCATCATCAGAAACCAACTCGGCCCCCAGTGCCATAAACTGCAAGGCCAACGAGGACTTGCCTGCTGCGGATTGGCCTAAAAAGACGGCTCCCTTATCAGCAAAGCGGACCGCCGTGCCGCGACAGAAAAGCCCGCCGTTTCCGGCGGGCTGACTGTATTTTTCAAGCGTAAAAAGATCCGCATCCTTCGCGGATTCTGTCACAGCGGCAAACCTACGACAAACCGCGCGCCCAGAGGGTCTGATGTCATGTCAGCCTCAGTTGGGCGAATGTTCTCAGCCCAAATCACGCCGCCATGCGCTTCGACAATTTGCTTCGAAATCGCAAGGCCAAGTCCGGAATGATCCCCGAATTGCTGCACAGGGCGTTCGGAATAGAAGCGGTTAAAGACCTTGGTCAGCGCCTCTTCCGGAATGCCGGGGCCGGTATCTTCGACCACAACCAACACCCTATTGTCCCGTTTGCGCGCCCAAACTCGCACCGCATCGCCAGCTTCACAAAACGACAGCGCATTGGTGATCAAGTTGACAAAAACCTGCGCCAAACGCCCCTCAAGCCCATGAACGCGGACGGCTTCGGTCGGAAGATCAGAGATAAACTCAACCTCTTGGCTCTGCGCCTCTTGGCCGTGATATTCAGCAAGATTGCATAGCATTCGGGTCAGATCGAACTCTTCTTCTTCTTCTTTGACCAGCTCGGAATCGAGCCGTGATGCGTTGGAAATGTCGGATACCAGTCGGTCCAGACGCCGAACATCATGTTCAATGACATCCAAAAGTCGGGTGCGTTGGTCGTCCGTTTTTGCAAGATGCATTGTGCCAACGGCTGAACGCAAAGACGCAAGTGGGTTCTTGATTTCATGTGCCACATCTGCGGCAAATTGTTCATTACTATCAATACGATCGTAAAGGGCTGAGACCATTCCCCTAAGGGCCCCTGACAGGCGGCCAATCTCGTCCGGGCGTCCGGTAAGATCAGGAATTCGCACTCGTGTTGGGCTCATTTTTCTGGCATTCTTGTCACGCCCAAGTTCAGCCGCAGCGGCCAAATCAGACAGCGGATTGGCAATCGTCGACGCCAAAACAAGACTGAGCATCAAAGCGACAGCTAGCGCAATAATGAACATTTGCAGGATTTGCTCTCGGTCCGCGCGAACCAAAAGGTCGATTTCACCTGCCGCCGTGGAAAGCGCGACGACACCAACAGTGCCAGTTGGCCCCTCAATCGGAGACACGGCGATGTAAATCGTGCCAGTTTCGCCAGCGTTGCGACTAAGCACAGTCACACCTGACAACGCTTCAGTTACCAATGCTTGCGCCAAAACCACTGGGTCAGCGGCCTCGGGCGCGGCTTGCTGGTTGGAAAGGAGGCCCGCTATTCCGTCCCAAACCGTATTTAAGAAATCGGTCGCAAAGTAGAAATTCGAACGCGGCGATTGCTCTTGAATGCCTGTAACTGGCCGAAGGGCGGTGCGTTCCCCCGATTGGCTTGACGCTACCAGCGTCTCATCCGGGGCAAAAACCATCACGTCAACTGTATCAGACAGGCCGATACGGCTGAGCACCTCTTCGGCATCAATGCCGTCTCCGGTGATAAGGTCAGCGGGCGCTGTGCGGGGAAGGCTGGCTTCATAAATCCGCGAAACCATTTCGGCTTCGACCGCCAATGCGCGCTCGCGCTGCAGCACGAGGCTGTCGCGCGACGGGCTCCACCAAAGCACCCCAACAACCAACAGCACCAGGGCCAAGAGGTTAAAGAGAATAATTTTTCGAGCCAAGGGCGACCCGCGCAGCGCAAACATTCCGCGCCGCGCCCGTGCGTCCCTTAGTTCAGTTTCAACCGCGCCGGCAGGACGGTCCCAGTCTTCGCCCAGCAAAATATCGGACCCGCCCCCGTGGGAGCGGCCCGCGCCAGAGCTGCCGATATCAGACGCCGCGGCCATCTATTCTTCGTTATACCTGTAGCCGATACCGTAAAGCGTTTCGATCGCCGAGAAATCATTGTCAACTTCCCGCATCTTCTTGCGAAGGCGTTTGATGTGGCTATCGATGGTACGGTCGTCGACATAGACCTGCTCATCATAGGCCACATCCATCAACTGATCGCGGCTTTTTACAAATCCGGGACGTTGAGCAAGGGCTTGCAACAGCAGGAATTCGGTCACTGTTAGCGAGACGTCTTTGTCTTTCCATTTCACCGCGTGACGCAGCGGATCCATGGTCAGCTGACCGCGTGCCATGATCTGGCTTTCTTCCGGCGCTTCGCCCTCATCCGAGGCAATCGCCTCTTGGCGGCGCAGGATCGACCGGATGCGTTCAACCAACAGGCGCTGCGAGAATGGTTTGCGAACATAATCATCCGCACCCATCCGAAGGCCCATCAGCTCATCAATCTCGTCATCTTTTGACGTCAAAAAGATAACTGGTACCGCACTTTTAAGACGGAGCCGCTGAAGCAGGTCCATCCCATCCATACGGGGCATCTTAATATCTAGTACTGCAAGTTCTGGCATGCGGCGCGTAAAAGCATCCAGCGCCGATTGCCCGTCATTATAAGTTTCTACCTCAAAACCTTCTGCTTCCAATGTCATGGAAACAGAAGTCAGGATATTCCTGTCATCATCGACAAGCGCGATCCTCGACATATCTATGTGTCCTTGTGCTGCCCGAATTATGTTATTTTTTCGCCATATTCTCCAATTCGGGCTTTAGAATCAATCTCTAAGTTTCGAATCACCCAAAGGGGTGTGACCTATTTCCTACCCCTCCGGAAATTAAGGCAGCGCTAACAGTTCTAAAATTGGTGCAACTGATTGCGCTAACTGTGCGATTGCGTCCTGTTCAGGCCTAAATGCGCCGTGGTATAACCAAGGTGTCGCAGGGCATACCAGGGCTCGGCGGCGCGGATGTATCAACAAAAAAACGCGCCGAACTTGCTTTCGGTGCAGGAGCTTTCCTATGACCACAGGACACGTGAACCCTGATCAGACTCTTGAAGCACAAGGCATCTCGGGACTGGCTTCGGTTTACTATAACCTTCCTGAACACGCCTTGATTGAGGCGGCCTTGAAAAATGACGAAGGGGTTTTGGGTCAGGGCGGCGCTTTCCTTGTGACCACCGGTAAACACACCGGTCGGTCTCCAAAGGATAAGTTTGTCGTTCGGACACCCCAAGTTGAAGATACGATTTGGTGGGAAAACAACGCCCCCATGAACTCTTCGTCCTTTGACGTGCTTCATGCTGACATGCTGAAGCATATGGAAGGCGGTCGATATTACGTCCAGGATCTGTATGGCGGCGCCGATGCCGAGCATCGTCTTGATGTGCGCGTTGTGACCGAGCTGGCTTGGCATGGACTGTTCATTCGTCACTTGCTACGCCGGCCGTCGATGGCTGAACTGGATGTGTTTGCACCCGAGTTCACAATCCTCAACTGCCCAACATTCAAAGCCGACCCAGAACGCCACGGCTGTCGCTCGGAAACGGTTATTGCCCTCAACTTTGAGAAAAAACTGATCCTGATCGGTGGCACGGCTTACGCTGGTGAAAACAAGAAATCAGTCTTTACCCTGTTGAACTACATTCTGCCGGGCAAAGATGTGATGGCGATGCATTGTTCGGCAAATCACGCTGTTGATAATCCTTCGGATGCGGCTGTGTTTTTCGGCCTTTCCGGCACCGGTAAGACGACGCTTTCTGCTGACCCCTCACGTATACTGATCGGCGACGATGAGCATGGCTGGTCTGATCGTGGCATCTTCAACTTCGAAGGCGGCTGCTACGCCAAAACCATCAACCTGCGCGAGGAAGCTGAGCCCGAAATTTTCGCCACGACCAAGAAATTTGGCACCGTGATCGAAAACATGGTCTATGACGAGCACACCAAAGAGCTCGATTTTGACGATGACAGCCTGACCGCTAATATGCGCTGCGCTTACCCGCTTGAGTATATTTCGAACGCATCGGCAACCGCGCTTGGCGGGCATCCCAAGAACATAATCATGCTAACGTGTGACGCCTTTGGTGTCCTGCCTCCGATTGCACGGCTTACCCCGGCGCAGGCCATGTATCACTTCCTGTCTGGCTTTACGTCGAAAGTTGCCGGAACCGAGCGCGGCGTGACCGAGCCTGAGCCGACATTCTCGACATGTTTCGGCGCGCCGTTCATGCCTCGTCGACCCGAGGTCTATGGCAAGCTCTTGCAGGAAAAGATCGCAAAGCACGGCGCAAGCTGTTGGTTGGTCAATACCGGTTGGACTGGCGGCGCTTACGGCACTGGCTCACGGATGCCAATCCGCGCCACCCGCGCGCTGCTGTCATCTGCTCTCGATGGATCGCTTGAGAAAGGCGAATTCCGTAAGGATAGCAATTTCGGTTTTGACGTTCCGCTGTCTTGTAGTGGAGTGGCCGAGGTTCTTTTGGATCCACGCCGAACTTGGGAAGACAAAGAGGCATATGACGCACAAGCTGCAAAGCTGGTGCAGATGTTCTCGGATAATTTTGCGCAATACGTGCCGTTCATCGATGACGAAGTGAAAGCCGCAGCTATCTGCTAAAGCAAACATAGCAAAAGAATTTGAAGGGCCCGTTGCGCAAGCGCCGGGCCCTTTTTTAGTCCCCCTGACCGGCGCGCGGTAATTTCATGCGCACTCTCAGGCCCTGACTTGATTGCATAAGCTCCAACCTCCCGCCTGCGCCCTCAGCTACGGCTTTGGCAATCGGAAGGCCAAGACCGCTTCCTTCAGATGGAGAGACCTGCCCGAACCGGGACAGGGCTAGATCCCATTCCGCCGGATCGATCCCGACTCCATCATCAATCACATCAACCAGTGTCTCGCGATGGGACCGCCCTAACACCACTTTGATCATCGAAAGAGCGGGGCCGCCATGATCAAGAGCATTCGTCACTAGGTTCAGGACTGCCTGCTCGAACAGCAATGTATCAAGCCTTGCAAATGCAGGGTCGCTCAATAATTCGACCTGTATTTTGCACTCCCTGTCCTGTGCGAGGCGCAAAAGGTCAGGCTGCATTCGCGCCAAAACATCGTTTACATCAATCGGCGCACCAATTTCGCCCGGACGCACCGATTTAGCGCGTTCAAAGGCAAGCAGATCGTCGGTAAGGCGCGCAGCCCGCCGCGTGGCCTCGACAAGGTCCTGACTACGCGTCTGCGCATCACCCAATGTTTTTGCAGATGCCACGGCCTCGGATAAAGATAGGACGCCAGCAATAGGATTGCGCAATTGGTGTGCCGCATCCGAAATGAAATCGTCTTTTGCACGCAATGTCAGTGACAACTCGCTTAGCAGCACATTCAGCCGCCCGACGATACCTCGCACTTCGACCGGGATCGCACGTTTTATTGTGGTCAAATCCTCGGATGAGCGTTGTTCAATTGCCTCTTCCAAATCCAGCAATGGCCCCAGACCAAGACGCACGCCAAACCAAACAATAAGGGCCACGGCAAAGATCAACGTCGCCATAACGACATAGGTCCGACGCGATAAACTGCTGACGAATCCATCTCGCAGCGATAGGTTTTGCCAAACCGTAAAGGTGAAATTCCCCGTCAGCCCATCAATGGTCATAAGATCGCTAAACTGTACTGATCGGATCGGGACATCCTGATAAATTGCGTCAAAGAAAGTAAAGCGGCCGGCGTCATTTCGAGCTTCTTCGGGCGGGATCGGTGGCGTGGCATAGCCGGTGATAAAGACGCCATCGGGCGCATAGACATGATAGAACACTTGTCCGCCAGAGGTGTCGCGCAAAAGGTCCCGGGTTTCTTCGCTAAGCGCATCGCCTCCGCTAAAGGCCGTATCACGAGAAATACCAAGCGCCGTCACCAAAAGCGACCGATCAAACCGGTCCGCAGCCCGCGTTTGCGCATCTTTTGCCGCCCAAAAGGCCACCGCGAGTGTAATGAGAACAAGCGGCAGCATGATGATTAGCGTCAACCGTGCACGGAGCGAAAAGCGAAAGCTCACGATTTTATTTCTTGCATTAAGTACCCCAAACCGCGCTGCACCCGAATTTCGATGCCAAAGGGTTTCAGCCGTTTTCGCAGCCGGGAAACATAGACTTGCACCACGGGCTCATCCACATCGCTGCCTGTCCCATAAAGGTTGTCGAGTAGGTATTGCTTGGAGACTGTGCGCCCTTTGGCCAACAAAAGCGTTTCAAACAAAGCGACCTCGCGGCGCGGAATGGTCAGCGGACCATATGGTCCAATAATCATCCGAGACGCGGCATCAAAGCTTAATTCGGCAATACGATGGTCCGCTTCCACTGGCCGGTCCCGGCGGCGCGACAAGGCACGAATACGGGCGGAAAGCTCTGCCATTTCAAAGGGTTTGATCAAATAGTCATCTGCGCCGGAATCCAATCCGGTAATCCGGTCCGAGATTTCAGATTGCGCAGTGAGCATCAGCACCGGACGGTCATCCCCACGTCCGCGCATGGCCTTTAAGATCTCGATACCGCCCAGTCCCGGCAATTTGATATCAAGGATGACAAGATCGGCCCCATCGTCGCGCAAAAACAGATCGGCCTCGGCGCCATCATGTAATAAATCAACCGCATGACCTTCGTCGCGCAGGCGGTAGGCAACCCCCTTGGCCACCGAGATATTATCCTCGACAATGACGATGTGCACCTGAGACGTCCCCTAATTTTTTCCCGCAATGAAAGGTTCGTGCAAGTTTGACCCCTAACATGTGGTCCATCAAGGAAGCAGGAATCGCTTTCTGGTGCAACACCCTGTCCGGGGAGGACAGGGGTTTTGGGAGGAAAACATGATTAAATCGATCACAAAGCACTCGGCTGCTTTGCTCGCTGGCGCGTCGGCGCTCTGCTTTGGGTCTGCCGCTCTGGCCGATGGCCACGGTCTGGATCTGACTGGTGAAACAGTTGAATGGATCATTCCGTTCTCGGAAACCGGCGGCTCGGCTCGTTGGGCAAACTTTTATGCGCCGCTTCTTAGTGAAGCGCTGCCCGGCAACCCGACTGTTGTCGTAACCTTTATGCCCGGTGCTGGCTCGACCACGGGTGCAAACCATTTCCAGGGTCTGGAATATGAAGATGGCACGACGATCTTTGGCTCGTCCGGCTCCACACAGTTCCCCTATCTCTTGGATGACCCACGCGTTCGCTATGAGTATGGCGACTGGAACGTGGTTCTGGCTTCAGGAACGGGCGGCGTTGTCTATCTGCCAGCCGATCTTGGTGCAGCCCTTGAAAGTGGCGGTGTCGAGGCCCTGATGGATGAAAACTTCATCTACGGCAGCCAAGGCGCAACCCGTCTTGACCTTGTGCCTCTTCTGGCATGGGAAATGCTTGGCCTTGATGTTGAGCCGGTCTTCGGCATCGAAGGTCGCGGTGATGGCCGCCTGATGTTCGAGCGCGGCGAAGCCAATATCGACTATCAAACCTCATCCTCATTCCTGTCGGGCGTTACTCCGCTGGTTGAGGCGGGCACCGCAGTGCCATGGTTTACGTTTGGCGCGTTGGACGCAGATGGCAACATCGTTCGTGACCCAACCTTCCCTGACATGCCTTCCTTTGCAGAAGTATGCGAGGCAGCTGCGTCCTGCGAAACCAGTGGTCCGTCTTGGGATGCATGGGTCGCCTTCTTTACGGCCGGCTTCCCGGCACAAAAGATGGTCTTCCTGCCCGCAGGCGCACCACAAGCGGCCATCGACACCTACACGGCGGCCTTTGATGCGGTTCTCGCTCGCGATGACTTTGCTGAAATCTCGGCCACACGTCTGGGTGTTTACCCACAGATGACCGGGGACGCTGCTCAGGTTGCGCTGGAAAGCGCGACTGAGGTTCCAGAAGAAGCCACCACATTCGTTATCGAATGGCTGGCTGATCGTTATGGGGTCGTTCTTCAGTAACCTTCGGGCCTGAACACGTACCTTCGCTCTCCTGCCACCTTTGGTAGGAGAGCACCCCCCTCTTTAAAATGACAGACTGGAGACCGATGATGGATCTCTTTGCGACAGCGATGCCAGCGCTCTCAGAAGCCTTTGGCATGATCCTGCAAATTCACGTAATGGGATACCTCATACTTGGCGTGGTTATGGGCCTTTGTATTGGTGTCTTCCCCGGTCTGGGCGGCATTGCGGGGCTCTCGCTCCTCTTGCCTTTCATGTTCGGAATGGAACCGCTTACCGGCCTCGCCCTTATGGTGGGCATGGTGGCCGTGGTTCCGACATCGGACACATTCGCATCCGTCTTGATGGGTATTCCCGGATCATCGGCCAGTCAGGCGACGGTCTTGGATGGGTTTCCTCTTGCCAAAAAAGGCCAGGCCGCGCGGGCGTTGTCCGCAGCATTTGCCTCGTCCCTTTTTGGCGGCGTCCTGGGCGCCACGTTCCTAACCTTCTTTATTCTCGCAGCGCGGCCCATCGTGCTGCTGTTCCAAACACCCGAATTGCTGATGGTCACAATCTTTGGCCTGTCCATGGTCGGCATTCTTGCCGGGCGAGTGGCGATCAAGGGCATCGTCGCAGCGGGTCTGGGTCTGCTGATCGGCACGATCGGCGAAGGGTCCAGCGCAGGCGCGCTACGTATGTCGACTTTTGACACACCCTATCTGATGGATGGTTTAAAGCTGGTCATCGTTGGTCTTGCGATCTTCGCAATCCCAGAAATCATCGCGCTTTTGCGTCAGGACAAAGCCATTTCGGATCGTCAAGTTCTGGGTGGCGGTTGGGCCGAAGGCATCAAAGACTGGTGGGCGAATAAATGGCTGTCCGTTCGTTGCTCGTTGATCGGCGTTGCTGTTGGGGTCATTCCCGGGCTCGGCGGGTCAGTGGTTGACTGGATCGCTTACGGCCACACGGTGCAAACCGCCAAAGACCGCTCACAATTTGGTAAAGGCGACATTCGCGGCGTGATCGGGCCGGAAAGCTCGAACAACGCGAAAGAGGGCGGCGGTCTTGTCCCAACCCTTTTGTTCGGCATTCCCGGATCGGGCTCCATGGCGATCTTCATCTCTGGTGTGGCGCTTTTGGGCACTGGCCAGATCGAAGTTGGCCCTTCGATGATCAACAATAACCTCAACTTCACCTATGCAATCGTTTGGTTGCTGGCGCTGGCCAACGTCGTTGGTACGATCATCTGCATCATCGCCTCGGGCGGGATCGCACGTCTTACCAATATCCGGTTCGCTCTGCTGGCGCCGTTCCTGTTCATGATCATCGCCTTTGCGGCCTTCCAATCCCGTCAATCGATCTGGGATCTGGTCGCGCTGTTTGGCATCGGGATCTTGGGCATCATGATGCGCCGCTTTGATTGGTCGCGTCCGGCCTTTTTGATCGGCTTTGTTCTGGCCTCGCCTGCCGAGCGCTATACAAACCAAGCTTTCCAGATTGCCCGCTCGCGGTTCCGCCGCAGCTTTGAAGAGGGCATCGACTATATCTTCAGCCCCATCGTGATCGTCCTAATCATCATTACGCTGCTGTCGATCGTAGTCGGCCTGCGTCAGGCCAAAAACATTCAGGCCGAGGGCGATGTGAACTCGGGTGGAAAACGCGCGCCGCTGATCTTCCTTTTGCTGGTGACCGGCTATATCGGCCTGGCCTATTGGAATGCGGCAGCGATCCCGGATTACGCGATGATGGATCGTGTTTTCCCTGTCTTCGTGGCCACTGTTGCCTTAATTGGCTGTGCAGTTCTTTTGATCCAAATGCGGCTGGTGCCGGAAACCAATCCGCTTTTTGCAGATCGTGAAGTCGAGGATAAAGAGCTTAACACCCACGGGCTTTGGCCAACAATGGCGTGGTTCGCGGCGCTTCTTGTAGCCACTGCACTCTTTGGCTTCATTCTTGCGCTGGCAGGTTTCCTGTTCTGCTTTATCCGCTTTCGGGCAGGCAAAAGCGTGCAATTTGCGGGCATCTATACCGCTGTTGGCATCGCTTTCATCTGCGCCATGGCGGCGTCGCTCAACCGTGATTTCCCGCCCGGTTTGTTGCAAAGCTTTGTTGATCTGCCGTGGCCGCTGACATGACGCAGACTGCAATTCCATTTTGGTTCATGCGGGGTGGCACCTCGCGCGGGCCATACTTCCGGCAGAGCGATCTGCCGGAAGATCGAGGCCAACTTGCCGAGATCCTTATCGCCGCCGTGGGATCGGGCCATCCGCTTAATATCGATGGCATTGGCGGCGGGAACCCCGTCACCACCAAGGTCGCTATTTTGTCCAAGTCGGATGATGACTGGGGCGATATCGACTATTTCTTTGCGCAGGTCAGCGTCGAGGATCGGACGGTCGATTTCAAACCAACATGTGGAAACATCCTGACTGGCGTTGGTCCGGCCGCACTTGAAATGGGGCTGATTGAGGCAACCGGCAGCGAAACCTCGATCAACATTCGCGCTGTAAACACCGGCGCGCGCATTCAATCGTCCGTCCAAACCAGCCCCGATGGCGTTGTCTATGCCGGCCCCACATGCATTGACGGCGTTCCGGGCACAGCGGCGCCTGTGTCGTTGCAATTTATGGACACTGTTGGCGGCGCGACAGGAGCGTTTTTGCCAACCGGCCAGCTGGTTGACGAGTTTAACGGTATCGACGTCACTTGCATGGATGTGGCAATGCCGATGGCCATCGCCCGCGCAGATGCCTTTGGGCTGACGGGCTATGAAAGCGCAGAAGAGCTAAACGAAAACACCGAGTTTTTTGCTCAGATGGAGGCCGTCAGAATTAAAGCCGGAGAGGCGATGGGCATCTCAGATGTTGCCAATTCTGTGATTCCCAAATTTGGCCTTGTGGCCCCGGCCAAGGATGGCGGCACTGTCGCCACACGCTATTTCATGCCGTGGAAGGCGCACCCAACAATGGCGGTAACGGGCGCTCAATGCCTTGCCGCTTGCGTCTTAACGCCCGGCAGTGTTGCCGACGGGCTTGCCGCCCAACCAGATGAACGCCCGGCTAAGATCACCTTGGAACATGCCAGCGGGCAGATTGATGTCATCGTTGAATTTGAGCAGCTGCCCGATGGAATTGTCCTGAAATCTGCGGGCCTTGTCCGCACTGCGCGTCTGCTTGCGCGCGGCGAAGTTATGGTGCCGGCAGATATTTGGACGAAGGGCTGAATTTCAGGGGATTGACGCATGCGCACCCAATTTAGTATACTACGGTATACATTTGGAGGAATAGCTATGACCGATCAATATTCCCTTGAAATCCAGGCGGCCGAGCGCGGGCTTTTGCTGGCCCTCAACCTTCTGTCGGATGAGCTGCGTGGCTATCCCACCCCGATTTCGGGCTGCGATGCGCAATTTAACCACATGATAGGCGAGCGTAATCGCATCCGCGCCGCGCTTGACGCGCTGGCCGCGCCGGTCTTTGTCGCCACCCCGCGAACGCCCAGCCCCAATGCCGGTGTCGAAAGCCGATGAAAGTCCATATCCTCGACGATTGGTTCGACACGCTGCGCACCCTGCCATGCTTTGAAAAACTCAAAGGGCATGATGTAACCATCTGGACAGATCATGAACCGGACCCTGAAAAACTGGCCGCTCGGGTGGGCGAGGCCGAAGCGCTTGTTCTGTTTCGCGAACGCACCAAGGTTGGGCCTGAGCTGCTTTCACGTTTGCCCAAGCTGAAGCTTATTTCTCAAAGAAGTGTGTATCCCCATGTCGATGTCCCCGCTTGCACGGATAACGGCGTGTTGCTGTCGTCAAACATGCATGGCGGCGCGCCTTCTTATGCGGCGGCTGAGATGACGTTGGCGCTGATGCTGGCCAGCTATCGGCAAATCCCACAGCAAGTCGCCTCGATCCGCAGCGGAAACTGGCAGGCTGGTGTGGGCCGCACGTTGCGCGGACGCACGCTTGGCCTTTACGGCTATGGGCGCATTGGCGGCGCCGTCGCCCAATATGCCGAAGCTATTGGAATGAAAATTCAATGGTGGTCGTCCGAGGAAGGCCGCGCGCGCGCCGCCGCTGATGGCGTGCAACTTGCCGAAAGCCGCGAGGCGTTTTTCGCCACTTCAGATATCGTCAGCCTGCATATCCGCCTAAAACCCGGCACCCGTGGCCTCGTCACGGCTGAGGATTTGGCAAACATGTCCCCACGCAGCCTTTTGGTGAACACCTCACGGTCAGGTCTTATTGCCCCCGGCGCGCTTGAGGCCGAGATTGCCAAAGGCCGCATCTATGCGGCGGTCGACGTTTTCGACAATGAACCGTTGAAAGACACACAGAATCCGCTTCTGACACATCCTAATGTTCTGCCGACGCCGCATATTGGTTTTGTCACCGAAGATGAGTTTGATCTGCAATTCTCGGATATCTTTGACCAGATCAACGCCTATGCGGCAGGTGATCCGATCCACATGATCAATCCCGAGGTGTGGGCGCCCAAATCCTAGAGGCCAGTGGCGCGCCGATGATGACCGTCAGAATGCGGAAAATGTGGTGCGTCACGACAAAAGCAACATCAGCCCCGGCAATCAACGCGAGCACGGCCATTTCGGCCTGCCCGCCCGGGGCAAAGGCCAAAAGTGCCTCTAATGGCGGCGCCAGCTCGAACAAAATGGCAATTTCTGTAAAGACAGCAGCCAGCACAATCAGGATCACACAATAGCCCAAGGCGGCTGCCACATCGCGGCGCACTTCATGCCCGGTGACGCCTACATATTTTGTGCCGACAGTCATCCCGATAAAGAACTGCGCGGCCCAAATCGCCTCGGCCGGGGGGCGGTGCTGCAAAAGCCCGATGATAGACAAGAACCCTGCCAAGATCATCGGCCCCAAAATCGACGCACCGAAAAGACCAATGTATTTGGCCCCCTGCCATCCCGCAAAACCTGCAAACACCATCAGCAGCATTTGGGACAGTTCCATGCCAGACGCAGGCGCGCCGGGCGGGTTGCTAAGGTCAACGTCCCAAGCCAATTGCAAAAGGAAGGGCAAGGCCACAACGATCATCATCACGCGCGTTGCATGGATCAGCGATAGCGCCCGAACATCCCCTCCGGCCTCTTCGCCAAAGATCAGCATGTCCTGCAATCCGCCGGGCATTGCCGAATAGTAGCTGGTCGGGAAATCAAACCCCCACAAACGCTGGAAATATGGAACGCCAATCAGCCCAGCCAGAAGGATCACGACCGGCACCATCAGCAACGTGGGCCAGAGCCCCGGCATGGCCAGCACAACCGACCATGTGAGCGTCGCCCCAACCGCCACACCCAAAATCGCGCGCATGGCGTTATTGACCGACGCGTTGCCCTTAAGGTTCACACCGCAAAGCGCCGCAATGAGGCAGGCAAAGATCGGGCCAAGCAAAAACGGCAAGGGCAGATGCGCGAAATGGAACGCCGCAACACCAAGTGCCGCGATTACATATGTCTGGACCAAAATCATCCGCGCAGCACCGAAAGGCGATGACGAAACGAAACCTGCAAATGCGCTTCGGCGGCGGCGCCGGCCTCCTCCTCATCCCTAGCCCTGATGGCATCAATTATTCCCTGATGCTGGCGGCAAACCAGATCAATCCGCGCCTCATCGGCCAAAGTTGTCGGCCCCAAAAGCAATAGCGCATTGTTCAGCGCCCGTGCGGATTCCAAAAGAAACCGGTTTCGTGTCATACGGTAGAGGCATTTGTGGAAATTCTGGTTTAATGCAGCCGCTTTGGCGCTGTCCGAAATGCTATCTGCAATTTCGGCATTGATACTGTCTAATTCATCCGCCTCAGCCTCGGTTGCATGTTTGGCCGCCATCTCAGCGGCTGTGCGTTCCAGCACCATGCGCATCTCATAAAGTTCGACAATCTCGGCATGGCTCAACTGGCGAATCACGGCACCGATCCGAGGGCGATGTTCGACGATTCCATCCGCCTCCAACCGGCGCAACGCCTCGCGAATTGGAGTGCGAGAGAGTGAAAGCTTCTCGGCGATATCAACCTCGCGCAGACGATCTCCGGGACCATATTGCCCATTTTTTATGGCTGAAAGCACCGCAGCGTAAGCCAATTCTCCCTGCGATCCACCGCTAAATTCTTCCATCACAAAACACTCTTTCCAAATTGTATCCCACTGGATACAACATATGTAACTGAAGGAGATCACCATGTCAAAGCAGGTTATTGTTGTTGGATCCGGGAATGCGGCCCTTTGCGCTGGCATTGCAGCGCTCGAAGCGGGCGCACGTGTTCTGATGCTGGAAAAAGCCGATGAGGCACTGGCCGGGGGCAACACGATATACACCGCTGGCGCGATGCGCTTTGCCTATGATGACAAAGAGGACCTGCTGCCGCTTTTGAGCGACACAAGCGATCCTCGCCTGCCCCAGACAGATTTTGGGGGCTATAGCCAAGACAAGTTCGGCCAGGATCTGTTGGCCTTTAATGGCGGACGCCCCTTGTCGCCAGAGCAGACGCGATTGATTGGCAAGTCCCTGCCGACGATGCAATGGCTGGCCAGCCACGGCGTCACCTTCGAACCGATCTATTCACGTCAGAGTTTTGAAAAAGACGGACGCATTGTTTTTTGGGGCGGGCTGACCCTTGCGGCGGAAAACGAAGGGGTTGGCCTTTTTGATATGGAATTGGCTGCCTTCCTAAAACTTGGCGGTGAAATTCGCTACGACAGCGCCGTCACGAGCCTTATGACCGAAGACGGCTCTGTCACCGGCGTATATGTCGGGCCTGAGGCCCTGCCCGCCGATGCAGTGATCCTTGCCTGCGGCGGGTTCGAAGCCAATGCCGAGATGCGGGACAAACTGATGGGCGGCAATTGGGCCAAGGCCAAAGTGCGCGGCACGCCGCATAACACCGGCGACGGGCTAGCTATGGCATTAGACGCCGGAGCCCAAAAACGCGGGCTTTTCGATAAGTGCCACGCGACACCAATGGATCTGCACATGGCCGATTATGGCGGTCTGGATCTGCCGCCATCCGAGCGCAAACATTACCGAAAAATCTGCTACTTCCTTGGCGTGATGCTGAATGCAAATGGCGAACGCTTCCTTGATGAGGGCGCCAATTTCCGAAACTACACTTATGCGCAATTCGGCAAGGCCGTTCTGGACCAACCCGGCCATTTCGCGTGGCAGGTTTTCGACTCAAAGGTCGCTGATCTTCTCTATGCTGAATACAACTTCCACGATGCTCATTTTGTTGAGGCCGATAGCCTGAAAGCCCTTTGCGGCAAGCTCGACGGCGTGGACCCTAACGCGGCTCTGGATACCCTCACAGCCTTTAACGAGGCCGTGGATGACAGCCGTCCTTTTGACCCCACAATTCTCGACGGCAAGGGAACAAGGGGCTTGCCGGTGCCGCGCAGCAATTGGGCCCAAAAACTCGATACTCCACCATTCAAGGCCTTCCCCGTAACGGGCGGCATCACCTTCACCTATGGCGGGCTTGCAATCTCGGATCGGGGCGCTGTTTTAGATGGCAATGGCGCAGATATCGCAGGCTTGTACGCTTGTGGCGAAATGGTCGGAGGTGTCTTCTTCGAAGGTTATCCCGGCGGCTCGGGCCTGACATCCGGCGCTGTCTTTGGGCGTTTGGCAGGAGCCAATGCCGCGCAGTAACCGCTGCTAAAAAAGCGCTCGGCGGATAAGGTTCATCCCTGCGATAAGCAAAACAAACAAGGTTGCCCGCATGAACTGTGCCTTATCCAGCTTGTTTTGAATGGCCACCCCGAGGAACATTCCGATAAAGGCCGGGATAATCAGGATCGCCGAAAAGGGGATCGTCGCGGCATTCAGAACCCCGCTTTTCAGATGCGCGCCCACCAACACGATTGCGCCAGTGGAATAGATCAATCCCTGCACTCGGATATGCTCACGCTTTTCCGTGTCCAGCGACACCAAATAGGCAACCGTCGGCGGTCCCCACACCGCTGCGATGCCGCCCAAAACACCCGCCACAGACCCAAATAGCCATGTCGCAAGACCCCTTCGGTCACTGCTGACACGCAACTGCCATCCGGCAAGGCTGACAACCGCAAAGATCGTCACCGGCACACCAATTACCAAATAGAGCACCCATTGCGGGACGCTCAAAACGAATTGGGAAGAGATCACCATTATCGTCAATCCGACTGCCATAAACGGCCAGTGCGCGCGGGCAGACTGGATCAACGGCCTTAATCCATGCCGGAATGCCTGCCACAGATTAGACGTCAAAGTCGGCAAGAGCAGCCCCGCCAACGCCAATTCTGGCGGCAAGAACGCCCCCAGCCCCGAAACCATCACAAGTGGCAAGGCAAACCCTACAATACCTTTGATAAACCCACCCAAAAACGTCACAGCAAGCGCCGCGCAAAAGGCCCAGAGGGGCAGGATATCGAAAAGCGCGCTCATTGAAATGTCTCTGTTCTAGAATGCGGCCTCTTGTTCGCAGTCGCAGCAACCCCTGTCAATCGCGCGCATGTCGAGACGATTTTATGGGCCAAACGCATAGCGCCAAGACATTTCATGTCGCGAAATACCCCCTTATGCGAATTTTTCTTGCGCTGCACCTGCGAAGTAAATATACCGATGCCGAGAAAAAAGGATAGATTCGATGCCACATGACGGAGCGCCCATGCCAAGCGAAGCCCAAGAGACTGTGATCCTTCCCGGCCTGCTTGACTTAACCGCCGCTGCAGTTGCCCCGGCCGAAGCGCTACTGGAGACGGCCACAGCACGCGTGCGCGACATGGTCACTGTAGACGGTCGCACTTCAGCAGAAAAAATCGAAGAAAATCAAGTGGCTGCGCATGGCTTAGCATGGCTTGCCACCTATGTGGAAAGCCTACGCCAAATGCAAGCTTGGGCCGCGCGTTTAGACGCTGAAGGGCGCTTTGGCACCATCGAACAGCTACTGCATCAGATCGCATTTGGTGAATACCTCTGGCAGATTTATGGCGGCATTCCGATGAGTCAGGGCGAAATGCTGCGCCCGCAAGATATCGGGCTTAGCCAAGATGATCAGCGCGGATTGATGATACCTGAGGTCATGACTCTCTGCCAATCTGGCAACACTCAGGCCGCACGCAGCCAACTCGTTGAAATTATGCAGGAAACTGCCGGATCAAACAGTTTTGGGGCCACCGGCCTTGATGAAGAACTTGAAATGATCCGAGACCAGTTTTCTCGCTACGCCCGCGAACGCGTCGAACCAAACGCCCATGACTGGCACCTCAACGACGAGCTTATCCCGATGGAGATCATCGAAGAATTGGCCGAGATGGGTGTGTTCGGCCTGACCATTCCCGAAGAATTTGGCGGGTTCGGCATGTCGAAAGCGTCGATGGTTGTTGTGTCCGAAGAACTGAGCCGCGGCTATATTGGTGTTGGTTCCCTTGGCACCCGGTCCGAGATCGCCGCCGAACTGATCCTGTGTGGCGGAACGGAAGAGCAAAAAGCCGAATGGCTGCCGAAAATTGCTTCGGCTAAGATCCTGCCGACCGCCGTTTTCACCGAACCCAATACCGGATCTGACCTCGGCAGTCTGCGCACCCGCGCCGTAAAAACCGACGAAGGTTGGGAGGTTACAGGAAACAAGACCTGGATCACTCATGCTGCGCGCACCCATGTGATGACGCTGCTGGCGCGCACAGACCCGGACACCACCGACCATCGTGGCCTGTCCATGTTCCTTGCCGAAAAAACCCCCGGTACCGACGAAGCGCCCTTCCCCACGCCCGGCATGACCGGCGGTGAGATTGAGGTTCTCGGTTATCGCGGAATGAAGGAATATGAGCTTGGCTTTGACGGGTTCAAAGTCGCAAAAGACAACCTTTTGGGCGGCGAAGAGGGCAAGGGCTTTAAGCAGCTTATGCAGACCTTTGAAAGCGCCCGCATTCAAACAGCAGCACGTGCCATTGGGGTTGCGCAAGCCGCGCTTGATGTTTCGATGCAATATGGTCAGGACCGCAAGCAATTCGGCAAATCCCTGATCAATTTTCCACGGGTATCCGGCAAACTTGCAATGATGGCCGTTGAGATCATGATTGCCCGTCAGCTGACCTATTATTCGGCTGCACAGAAAGACAATGACAAGCGCTGCGATCTTGAGGCTGGCATGGCCAAGCTTCTCGGCGCACGTGTCGCATGGGCGGCCGCCGACAATGGTCTGCAAATCCACGGCGGCAATGGTTTTGCGCTGGAATATAAAATCAGCCGCATCCTTTGCGACGCGCGCATTCTTAATATCTTCGAAGGTGCTGCCGAAATCCAAGCGCAGGTGATTGCGCGCCGTTTGCTGGGATAACGATTGTCATCTTTTCTTCTCTCTTGCCGCCCGGTTCACAATTGAGCCGGGCGGTTCCCGTTTGGGCTTATGACCGGCAAGGGCGGACGTCGACGCGTCCATCAGCACGTTTATAGGCGCATTCACCGGTTTGGTTGTTTCTGGCTACTTCCGCGCCAATAGCAGCACCGGCAAGTGTCAAACCAACGGCCCAGCCTGCATTGGCATCAACCAATTCTGACAATCCAAAACCCAAAAGAGCCCCGGTTGCGGCCCCGCCATAAAGCTGTTCTTGCGGCGTGCACGTGGCTCCGGCCAGCGCCATAACACAGACTGAAATTGCTAAATATTTCTTCATGTTGGTCGCCCTCCAAGGCAATAATTCTTTAAGTGGCTCCGATAGCCTAGACCTTGCACGATGATGTGTCTTGATCTTGCGCTCGCTTGGCCTGACTCTGGCAGAACCTTGCCAAATCATGAGGCCGCCATGCGCCTGCACCTGATCTGTTTGAGTTTGCTGATCCTTCCGCTGACCGCTTGTTTGAGGGATGAGACAATCTCGGCTTACGCTCCCGGGCTTTGGGTGCTGGAACGGCAAAATGGCAATCCAGCCGATACCGGGGTTACGCTTGAAATCGTCCAACGCGGGCAAATCAGCGGGCATGCGCAGTGCAACGGATATAACGCGGCGCAATTTGCGCCTTATCCATGGATCGATCTTGGCGAAATTGAAACCACGGGCCTGACCTGTCCCGTTTTGGAATCCGAAATGACATATCTGGCTCTTTTGGCCAGCATGACACTTGCCGAGGGATCAGGCCCGATCCTTATTCTAACGAACGACGCTGGAGAGACCTTGGAGTATGTCGCCTATCAACCCTAACGCAGAGCTCGGTCTACAAATCGCTGCCGGGCGGCGGGCAAAGGCCGTTCACCCAGTGAGGGCGACAGATGATGCGCCAGAAAATGCCCCGTAACGAGGAACCCATCCGCCAGATCGCTTGCATCCGGGGTTTCTAAGCTGGCCGCCAAGGGCAAAAGGCGATGCGCATAGGTGCCTGCCCCCTCTGCCGTCACGGCTTTGCCCGTTTTTGGCGATATGTATTTCAGTCCGTCGGTTCGCCCTGTTACGGCACATTGCCCCAAATCCAACCCAAACCCCATCTCATCCAGCAAGGCCAATTCCCACCTAAGATAGGCCTGCGCCCACCGCGTTGCGCCAAGCGCATCCAAAAGCGCCTCAGTCCGCGCATAGAGCGCGCCATGCGCTTCACGTTCGGGTAGCGTGAAGGACAACAGCGCGCAAACCGCACTGAGGCCAGACAGAGCCAATGGATCGGACAGAGCTTCAGCAGCCCGCGATTTGATTAGTTCCACTTGATAGGCGCCAAGGTGGTCTTCAAGACGTGCACGCCAGGCCAAATCCAATTGCGCGCCCGGCTGCAGCACCGGCGCCATACGCCGGCCGGTCCCGCCGCGGACAACGCCGGCGTGGCGGCCATGATCAGGTGTAAACACCTCGATGATCGCGGCGCTTTCTCCATGCGGTCGCACGGCCAGCAATATTCCCTGATCGCGCCATTCCATCGAGACCCCTCCTAGACTGGCAGCAAAACGTGAAAATGCTGCGATGTGCAAGGCTCAGTCGGCAAGACCCTCTTCTTCGAGCAAATGACGGCCTTTTCGATCTTCGATTTCGATCACCCAAAGGTCAGGATCGAATTCACTTTGCTTCCGGACCGAGACATCGACAGTGGCCTCATCGCCTTCGGCCAGCAAGACCCAAGCGCGTGCACCCGTCATCAGGTCAAAGCTGCGCTGAAAAAGCCGCGCGTTGCCGTCAAGTGTATTTAACTTAACCAAGACCGCGCCGCCCGTGTCATCGCCATGACGAGTCACAAACCCCGGAATATCTGCCCCGCGCAAGCGCGCCAGATAGGCGTGAACCCAGAAATCGGTGGTTAATCGCATGACGCCAGCACTTTCTTTGAACCCGGCGCGCGTCCCGCACGACCTATGGGCGTAACAGGATGTATTGGGATCGGGGGTGTCGTGTCCATGAAGATATCAAAAGCCAGCTATGGGTTCCTATTGGGATTGGCCATTGTCGCCATGGTTCGTTTCTTTGGCGGTGCGGAAAGTGCTTTTCTAACCGGTACGCTTTTCATCATCGAAATCGCCGCGATTTTTTCACTGGCGCGCGATTGGTGGCGATATCAGGACGACGTTACAACACGCCATTGGCGCGGTTAGTTGCCATCCTTGAAATCCAACCCCATTTCGGAATAACGCTCGGCTTCTTCCAGCCAACCGGGACGCACTTTGACCTGCAGGAACAAGTGAACCCGGCGGCCAAGGAATTCTTCCAATTCAAGTCGGGACGCTTGGCTGACAGACTTGATCGTCTCGCCCCGCTTGCCCAAAACAATGCCTTTGTGCCCATCGCGCGCCACATAAATCATCTGGTCAATACGCGTCGACCCGTCTTTGCGGTCTTCCCAGTTTTCAGTCTCAACCGTCATTTGATACGGCAATTCTTGATGCAAGCGCAGCGTGAGCTTTTCGCGTGTCATCTCGGCCGCGATCATACGCATCGGCAGATCCGCAATCTGGTCTTCAGGGTAAAGCCATGGCCCCTCGGGCAGCGCGCCGGCCAACCAGTCGCGCAGGTCTTTCACGCCATGCCCTTTTTCGGCAGAGATCAGGAAGGTCCGCTCAAAAGGAAAAGCCTCGTTCATCTTTTCCGTCAGCGCCAAAAGCACCTCGGATTGGACACGGTCGATCTTGTTGATGGCCAGCGCAACACGGCGCCCATCAGCGCGATCAATCAGCCCGTCCAAAATGGCTTGCACGCCTTCGGTCAAACCTCGATGCGCCTCGATCATCAAAACAACCAGATCAGCATCCGCAGCGCCCGTCCAAGCCGCCGCAACCATGGCGCGGTCCAATCGGCGGCGCGGGCGGAACAGGCCCGGCGTATCTACAAAGACAATCTGTGCCTCGCCTTCCATCGCAACACCGCGGATGCGGGCGCGAGTGGTTTGCACCTTATGGGTGACGATCGACACCTTTGCCCCCACCATTGCATTCAGCAAGGTGGATTTCCCGGCATTGGGTTCTCCGATCAGGGCTACAAAGCCCGCGCGCGTGGTCATCGTCAAGATTCTCCGTTCTGGCCAAGGCGCGATGTACCGCTATTCGGCGGCATTTGCCAGTTCTGTTCTAAACAACAAAAAGGCGGATTTTCGCGTTTTTGGGTAAGGCCCCTATGCAAAAGGACCAAATTCCCCGGTTTCAGGATAAGGTTATCATATGAAGCTCCACCATGTCGCCTTAACGGCGAGCACATTCATCCTTGCCATGGCCGCCTTTTATTTTCGCACCGAGGTAGACCGCAACGTGCCCACGCCGGATCAGGCGTTGGGGTTTCTTGAAGTGATGTTTGAACAGAAAGTCAGGCTCAATAGCGGCGCGGCCTCGGTAGAGTTGATTGGACCTGATGGCTCGGCAGTGCACGGACATCCCAGCCTTCTAAGCAATGCCGAGGCCCTTGAATGCTCATCCGCAACCGCCGATTATATCGATACCCGCGCCGGACGTTACTATGATAGCGATTACCTTTGCCTCTACCGGGTCTGGGGACCGGAAGATGTGGCATTCCACGTCGCTGCCTATATCAGCCGCTCAGAAGACCCGACATTGCGCTATCGCGTTGACGGGTATGGGTTTCGCTTGCTGGGCTCGAACGGCATCACCGAGCTTATGACCGGCCTCAACACACAGATCGATGTTTTTGATGCGGAAGCACAAACCGCGCTTTGGGAACAATTGGAGCGGCTCGGTTTTGACGTGCCAGACGCACCGGGCGCGTCAGGCCAACGCTCACCCTTTTCCGCAGCGCTGGACAATCTCTAAGGGCTAATTGCCAAGCTGCGACAGCAACGCCTTTGCCGCGGCTTGTTCTGCCTGACGTTTGGAATTGGCTTCGGCCTGCGCCGTCTCGCCGCTGGCCATTCGTACTTCAACGATGAAAACCGGCGCGTGATCGGGGCCACTTCGGGCAACCTCGACATAGCTGGGGGGCGGCTGTTTGCGCCCCTGCGCCCATTCCTGCAATGCAGTTTTAGCATCCCGCGCGTCCGCTTCGACATTTTCGATGCGTTCGCTCCAGTGGCGTAAAATCAAATTCCGCGCAGCATCATAGCCACCGTCCAAATAGACGGCTGCGATGACTGCTTCCATTGCATCGCCGAGCAACGCGTTCTTTCGGCGTCCACCGGTTTTCATCTCGGATTTCCCGAGCTTCAGCACAGCTCCAAGATCCATATCGCGTGCAACATCTGCGCAGGCTTCTTTGCGAACAAGCGCGTTAAAGCGTGGCGCAAGACGCCCTTCGGGCGCCTGCCTGTCCTGATCAAGCACAGCTTCGGCCATAACAAGACCCAAAACGCGGTCGCCCAAAAACTCCAGCCGTTGATTATCGGGCCGAGTTTCCGAGCTAAGCGAACCATGCGTCAAGGCCCGGATCAGAAGATCAGGATTGGCGAACTCATGCCCAAGGCGTTCGCAAAACAGTATTAGATCACGCGAAAGCTTCACTCGACCGCCTGGAAAAACCTATCGCGGCGCCAAGTCCAGAAATAGGCCATGCGGTCGCCTGCGGATGAGAAGATTATCCGGTCTGCGCGGCCAATGATGTTCTCGTAGGGAACAAATCCGACACCACCAATGGAGCGCGGAAAGCGGCTGTCTTGGCTGTTATCACGGTTGTCGCCCATGACGAAATAGTGGCCCTCGGGCACGGTAAAGACCGGGGTATTGTCAGCAAAACTATCGTCGGCGATGTTCAGAACCGAGTGCTGATGGCCATCCGGGAAAGTCTCAATAAAGCGGTCCTTCAAGCATTCCGCACCTTCGCCAACGGGCGAGTTGGAGCAGCGCGGACGGTTCGACACGGGGCCTTGCGGTTCGAAAATCTCTGAGAACGGATCCACTGGTTCCAGCGTCGCCGCTTCGCCGTTGATATAAAGAACGCCGTCGGTCATTTGAATTGTGTCGCCGGGCAGGCCGACAACCCGCTTAATGAAATCAGTGTTGTTTACCGGATGGCGGAAGACGACGACATCGCCGCGCTCAGGCTCGGATCCAAAGATACGGCCCGAAAACGGGCACATCGCGAAGGGGCAGGAATATTGCGAATAGCCATAGGCCATTTTGTTCACAAACAGGAAATCGCCGATAAGCAAAGTGTCTTTCATCGACCCGGAGGGGATCCAGAAAGGTTGGAAAAACAGGGTGCGGAACACGCCCGCGATCAATAGTGCATAAACCACCGTTTTGACGGTTTCCCAGATACCGTCTTTTTTGGCTTCTGCTGCCATGTTCTTCGCCTCACGTATTTGCGTCTCTGCCCTGTTCGTTCCACATGAGCGCTGATGCGCCCAGAGTCAAGCAAGCGTGCGCCCCGGCGGCATCGGTGGCGCAGGTTGCCAGCCCGCATCTTCGGGCGCGGCATAGATCACCACAAAGGCCTGCGCCCAAGGGCGGTCATCGGTCAGGCTGACATGGATCACCGCCTCCATACCTTGTGGAGTCATCTGATCCAAACGCTCACGCGCCCAGCCTGTGACATGCATTATTGGCTGGCCCGTTTGTAGGTTTGTCACCGCCATATCACGCCACGCAATGCCCATACGCAGGCCGGTGCCCAACGCTTTGGAGCAGGCTTCCTTAGCGGCCCATCTTTTGGCGTAGCTGGCCGCCGGATTTTCAAAGCGATCCGAGCGCTTTTGCTCGATTTCTGTAAATACACGATTACGGAAGCGGTCGCCAAAGCGATCTAAAACACCTTCAATCCGTTCGATATTTGCAAGGTCAGTGCCAATACCAAGGATCATGTCAGCCTCGCCGTCAGAATTTTCAGAGCCGCCGCGCCGAAGAGGACGGCGAAGACCGCCTCGAACCAGCGGCGCGCGGCGTTGTAGCGGCGGACAATACCCGCGCCGGAGAAAAGCACCCCATACCCGAGGAAAACTATGGCCGAAACGATTGAAAGGGCCAGAAACGTGCCAAGTAGCGTCGCAAGCGGCGCGCCGGGGGGGACAACGATTGCAAAGATTGCGCCCCATGCAAGGATGGCCTTGGGATTGGTGATATGGACCAAGAACCCCCGCCGAAAATGCCCGCCCTCTTTTGACGAAGCGACGGTTAGACTTGGCTTTACAGAAAGGGCGGAGCGCACGGATTTCAGCGCCAGATAGAGAAGATAGGCAGCCCCGATATAGCGCACGACCTCGGCGATCCATGCATTAGCCAGCATAAGAGCGCTCATTCCCAACATCGCGGCCAGCCCCCATGCGGCAGATCCACACAGAACGCCCGCACCGGTCAAAACGCCAGCTCTACGCCCCTGCCCCATGGCAGCGCCCGCAATGGTCAGCGTTGCAGGTCCGGGGCTACCGCCCGCCATCCCCCACGCCAATAGAAGGGCGCAAAACTCAACTGCACTCACTTTGCCTGCTCCGGTGCACTAGGCTCGGTCACTTCAGCAGATTGCCCATAGGCTGTAACCATGCCCGTTGCTTGATTCACGATAACAGTCAAACCACCCGGCATCTGACCGGTGGAAACTGGATCATAGGATGTGGTGGGGATATGAATAGAAAGGCCCTGTGATGGATCATAAGTCGCGGAAATCGCGCCCATATCGAGCCAGCCAAAACCAGAATTGCCAGAATAAGACACTAAAGAACATGCCGGGAAAGGCTCATCCGGGAAGGGATGGATGACCATCAGATGGTATGAGGCCGCGGCTGGTTCGCCGACATCCAACGCAATCACACGAATGTCGCCATTAGCATAGCTGCGGATAGTTTCTTCATAGGGCGGATAGGTGTTGCGCGCGTTCGCCTCAAATGTATCGCAAGACCGCAGCTCTTGCGCGCCAGCGGGCAGGCTGAACATTGCAGCCGCGCCAAATGTTGTCAGTAGTTTCATGGCCGTTCCCCTTTTTTGGGTTTACGATCCGCGCCGACGGGCCGCCGCGCGTTCGTTTCGAATGCCAATCGTATAGAAAAACCAATTCGTCACCAGCCATAGGAAACAAAAAAGCAAAACCCCGCCGATAACCCGGCCCGGCTGCTCGCCAATCGCTGCGATGATCTGGGGCTGAGCCTGCAAAAGGAACCCGGCCAGAAGGATAAAAAGGCCAAGCGCAAGGCCGGTCATAATGGCCGCTGCCTTCCATGCTTCTATTCTTGTTGGGTTCTGGGCCGTCGCGCGGGCATGGGCCCGCCCTTCAATCATTGCGGCCACAACAGCAGGAACCAGTGGCGTCCAAACAGTGCCAAAGCTGGATTGGAACACGCTGCTGATCGCAAAAATCACGATTGAGATCGCGATCATAGCAAGGCCAAAGACCAGAATGTAGCGACTAGGTTTTATGGTCATTTTCTGGCTTCCTGAATGAGGCGCTGCATTTCATGTATGGCGGGTGTGAGGCCCAGAAAAATTGCCTCGCCAATCAGGAAATGCCCGATATTGAGTTCTTTTACTTCTGGGAACGCGGCCACCGGGGCCACGGTTTCATAGGTCAATCCGTGGCCTGCATGCACTTCTAGCCCAAGCGAATGGGCGTAGGTAGACATGCCTGCCAACGCGGTTAGCTCTGCGTCGCGATCTGCGAAACGCCCTTCCGCATGGGCATCGCAATAGGCGCCTGTGTGAAGTTCAATCACTTCGGCGCCAATGCGGTTGGCCGCATCAATCTGGGCGCGATCTGCGGCAATGAAAATCGACACACGGCACCCGGCATCGCGCAGTGGCGCAATGAAATGCGCAAGGCGGTTTTCGTCTCGGGCGACATCCAGCCCGCCCTCGGTCGTCCGCTCTTCGCGCTTTTCCGGCACAAGGCAAACGGCATGCGGTTGGTGCTTTAGCGCGATGGCTTGCATCTCATCTGTTGCCGCCATCTCGAAGTTTAGCGGAACAGTCAGCGCCGCCATCAGGCGCTCGATATCCTCATCCGAGATGTGCCGGCGATCCTCGCGCAAATGCGCCGTGATGCCATCGGCCCCGGCCTCTTCTGCCAATAATGCGGCACGGACCGGATCAGGCACTGCGCCGCCGCGTGCGTTACGAACAGTGGCAACGTGGTCAATATTTACGCCAAGGCGGGGAAAATCAGACATCGTAAAGGCTCCTTTGCAGGCCGTTTGGATTTATTCGGCGCCGCCCTCTTTTGGAGCCTCTTCAGCGGCGGCCTGATTTTTCAGTTTTTCCATCTTTGCCTGCAATTTGGCAAGCCGCCGTTTTTGAAAACTTCGGATGACCGGAACAGATAGGTAATAGGTAATGCTCGCGAAAATCAGTCCGGGAATGATCGAGCCGACCATAAACGGGTAAAAAACTTCGCTGTAGAACTCGTGCAACTGGTGCCAATGCGCCCGTTCTTCGCTGAACATCGCTAGAAAATTATGTTGCAAATCGCGCCACGCGCCCGCGAACGCATTGAAAATATTACCTTCCGCGCCACCGGGATCGGTTCCCAAAAGGAAATGACCGGTGTGCAGTGAAATCAGGGCGAAAGGCAGATAAGTCAGCGGATTGCCAAAGAAGGTCGCCAGCAAAGCCGCCAGCATATTTCCCCGCATCAACCGCGCAAGGAAAGCCGCAAGAAGAAAATGCAGGCCGAAAAACGGCGTGAACACCGTGAACGCCCCGGCGAAAATGCCCCGTGCAATGGATTCGGGGGTGCCGGGCAAGCGGTGGACACGCAAACGCAGGTACTGAATCGCCCGACTCCACCCGCCGCGCGGGTAAAAGAGCGTTCGAAAGAACTCAAGCCAGGTTCTAGGATCTCTGCGTTTAAACACCATCGGGTGCCAGATCCTCCAGTTTTTGGGGCCGCGTCAGGGGCGTCGCCCAAGGTCTCTTGAGCGCTCCAACGTAGCAATATTACTATCAGCCTCAACGGCCATCATCACCGCATGTAAATGTTCTGCGTCGCGTACTTCTACATCTATAAGAAGACGAAAAAAATCCGGCTTTCTGTCAATGAAGTGCAAATCCGAGATATTGGCGTTTTGCTCGCCAATCAATGTACAGATCCGCCCAAGCACCCCTTTATCATTGGACATCGTGACATTGACAGTCACGTTATGAACCGCGGCATGGCGCCCTTCGGTCCAATGCACGTCGATCCAGTTGTCAGCCATCGCATCCAGATCAGCCAAGGCCGGGCAATCAATTGCATGCAAGATCGGACCGCGCCCAGCATAAGGAATGCCAACAATGCGTTCACCCGGAACGGGCTGACAGCATTGCGCGCGGTTCACATCCGTACCTGCCGGCAAGCCCACAACTTCACGGCGGACCAATTCGCCTACGTCTGCAGTCTCAACCAGTTCAGGGTAAAGTGCCGCAACAACGCCGCGCCCCGATAATTCGGTCGAGCCGATGCGAGCCAGAACCTCTTCACCCGATCCAAGGTTCAGGATCTTGGCTGCGGTTTCCAGCGCGCGGTCCGTCGCTTTCTTTCCAACTTGCTCAAAGGCCACCCGCGCCAGTTCTTGACCCAACCGGACAAACCGGCCTCGGTTTTCCTCGCGCAGCCATCGGCGAATTGCAGCTTTGGCACGTCCCGTTGTGACAATATCGATCCAAGTCGCCTGCGGGGCCTGCCCGTCGGCAGTCATGATCTCAACCGATTGGCCGTTTTTCAGACGCGTCCAAAGCGGAACCCGGATACCATCGACTCGCGCACCAACGCAGTTATGGCCAATCCTTGTGTGGATCGCGTAAGCAAAATCCAACGGTGTGGCGCCCCTCGGCAATTTGATCACATCGCCCTTAGGCGTGAAGCAAAAAACCTGATCGGCGTACATTTCAAGCTTCACATGTTCAAGAAACTCGTCGTGGTCTTCGCCCAGTTCAAACCGTTCGGTCAGCGAGGCCAACCACTTAGCCGGATCAACCGCAAAGGGGTTTTCGGCCCGCACGCCATCACGATAGGACCAATGCGCAGCAACGCCAGACTCGGCGACCTCGTGCATTTGGCGGGTCCGGATCTGCACCTCTACCCGCTTGCCATCCCGGCCCGACACCGTGGTGTGGATCGAGCGGTAGCCGTTGGTTTTGGGCTGACTGATATAGTCTTTAAACCTGTCTGGAACCGCGCGCCAACGTTGGTGGATCGCGCCAAGAACGCTATAGCAATCGCTTTCGCTGGTGGTGATTACGCGGAAACCGTAGATGTCAGAAAGGCGCGAAAACGCCATCTCTTTTTCCTGCATCTTCCGCCAAATCGAAAACGGGCGCTTGGCGCGGCCCAGAACGTCGCCGGTCACGCCGTTCCGTTCCATCAGTTCTTCGATATCATCAGTAATTTTTGGGATGATATCGCCCGTTTCTTTTTGCAGCGTCAAAAAGCGGCGCATGATTGATTTGCGCGCATCGGGGTTGATGACCGAGAAGGACAGGTCCTCAAGCTCATCCCGCATGGATTGCATCCCCATGCGGCCCGCAAGCGGCGCAAAGATGTCCATTGTCTCGCGCGCCTTTTGCACCTGCTTTTCAGGGCGCATGTGGCGGATCGTGCGCATGTTATGCAGCCGGTCCGCAAGTTTCACGAGGATCACCCGAAGATCCTTGGACATCGCCATCAAGAGCTTGCGGAAGTTTTCGGCCTGTTTGGTTTCGCGGCTGGAAAGCTCAAGATTGGTAAGCTTGGTCACGCCATCAACCAGCTCGGCCACGTCTGTCCCAAAAAGGGCGGCGACCTCACCATAGGTGCCCTTGGTGTCTTCGATTGTGTCGTGCAACAACGCCGTTACAATGGTCGCATCATCCAGGCGCTGTTCGGTCAGAATGGCCGCGACTTCGACAGGATGCGTGAAATAAGGCTCGCCCGAGCGGCGATATTGCCCCTCATGCATGCGCTGACCATAATCGTAGGCCCCGCGCAGCAGGGCCTCGTTGGTTTTTGGATTGTAATTGCGAACGAGAGAGAGAAGGTCTTCGACGTCAATCATACACTACTCTTCCCGGATCAAGCGGGGCCTTAGCGTTGGCTTTGCGCTTCCATCAACTGACGCAGCATCTGCTCTTCGGACATGTCGTCCTGTGCCGGGCGATCTGCCTCAACACCCTGCAAAAGCGCCATCGCGTCTTCTTCGGGTTCGTCCACTTCGATCTGAGTCTGGTTGGACTCGATCAGACGTTCGCGCAAATCATCCGCCAGCTGGGTTTCGTCTGCGATTTCACGCAGCGATACAACTGGGTTCTTGTCATTGTCGCGGTCAACCGTCAGCGGCGATCCAGCCGAGATCTCACGCGCTCGATGGGCGGCAAGCATAACCAGTTCAAACCGGTTCGGGACTTTATCAACGCAATCTTCAACCGTCACGCGGGCCATATGACATCTCCGACATCTATTAAAAGGAGGGGCGCAAGCCCTCTACTTAGCTATGCGGCCTAGGATTGACAAGGCTCAATCGGCATCAATTGGGCGGATTTCGGCCAAGTTTTCTGCGGGCAATTTGGCCAGCATTTCTTGGACATTTAGGCCAAGCCGTGGGTGGCACCAATTTGGCGCGATATCTGCGAGCGGAACCAAAACGAATCCGCGCTCCTGCAATCGAGGATGCGGCAAGATCAGTTCGTCGGGCGCAATCTGTGCGGCATCTTCCAGCGGAAGGGCCCGCCATTGATCCTGCGTTGCCACATCTGGCAAGACGCGCGCCCCAAGCGCCAATAGGTCAAGGTCAAGGACCCGCGCTTCCCATCTTTGGGTGCGGGTGCGGCCAAACTCAGCTTCGATCTGGTGCAACAGCGCAAGCAGATCCTGCGCCTGCCCCGCCCAATCAAAACTCGCCGCCGCATTAATGAAGTCCGGCCCGGCGCCAATTGGAAAGGCCGGCGTACGGTAGAATCGAGATACCACGAGATCTGACTCCAGCCGTTCGCCCAAGGTCTTAAGCGCCTGAGCGACTGTTGCTGTCGTGACGTCAAGCTGCTCGGACCCATTTGATCCCAAGGCAATATACGCTTTTGTTACGGAAATATGACTATCCTACCTTTGCAAATACGCTTCGAACAACTATTGTCCGTGTACATTATCGGCTGCGATTTTTGACGCATTGCATTTTATTATCACTGATTGTGGCCGGTGCCATAGACACTCACGGGACAAATCTAACATGTTTTATAGGGACGAAAGGTTAGCCCTGTTTATTGACGGCTCTAACCTCTACGCAGCAGCAAAGGCGCTTGCCTTTGATATTGACTACAAACTTCTTCGTCAGGAATTCATGCAGCGCGGTAAGCTTTTGCGCGCTTTCTATTACACTGCGTTGCTTGAAAATGACGACTATTCGCCCATCCGCCCCTTGGTGGATTGGCTGCACTACAATGGCTTCTCGATGGTCACCAAGCCGGCCAAAGAATTTGTCGATGCGCAGGGACGGCGCAAAGTCAAAGGCAATATGGATATCGAACTGACCGTCGATGCGATGGAAATCGCGCCGCATGTCGATCATATCGTGCTGTTTTCAGGTGATGGCGACTTCCGCCCGCTTGTTGCCGCGCTCCAACGCAAAGGCGTGCGCGTGTCGGTTGTTTCGACCATTCGCAGCCAGCCCCCAATGATCGCAGACGATCTGCGCCGTCAGGCCGATAATTTCATCGAGCTGGACGAGCTAAAAGACGTTGTTGGTCGCCCCCCACGCGAACCACGCGATATTCCCGGCGAGATGCCAGTGGAATATGCGGACGAAGATTAAGCTTCGACACCGCAATCAAAAGGGCCGCGTGAAGCGGCCCTTTTTTTGTGAATAGGCCCGGTTTTAGAGTGGGCCAGTATATTCTCCACGCGCGGGATAGTTCTTGTTGATTGCCGCTTTTACGGCGCCCAAAAGTTCGGAAAAATGCGGGCGGGTGAAGGGCATGGTCTGGATCGATTTGTAATACAGCGTGCGGCCGGTATTGATCAAGAACAGACCCGGCTCTGAGAACATCGGCGGCTCCTCAATACCAATCGAGGTTTTGCCGCGCCCTTCTGAGATAAAGAGATCCCAGTCTTCCCGCGCCGTGGCCAGCGGAAGATCATAAGCATACCGTAACCCCTCACCTCCGACGGCTTCTAGCATGCTTTCCGCACGCTCAGCTGTGTCCGAACTGATCGCAACGGCATCAACGCCAAGTTCCTGAAACTCCGGCAGCATCCGCGTCAGCTCTTTCAAATAGCTGATACAAATCGGGCAGTGCCGTCCGCGATAGAAGCACAAGATCGTGCCAAGCGCATTTTTCTCTTCGGACAGTTTGAACTGGCCACCACCCAACAGTGGTAATGTCAGATCCGGCGTTTCCTTACGAGGGAGCAACATGGGCGAAATCCTTCCTGAACTATCCCTGAAAACCTGACTCTATAATGGCGATAGGAATTAGGTTTGGCTAGATTATTTATCAATCGATCACTAATAATGCGGCATATCAGGGACTGGACGCGCCTAGGGTCAAACCTTAGGTCTACTTTTAACCCCTGCCCCAATTTCAGGCCGATAAGATGTCTAAATCCCCGCTGACCTTATATCTGGCCGCACCGCGCGGCTTTTGTGCCGGTGTGGACCGCGCCATCAAGATCGTTGAAATCGCGCTCGAAAAATGGGGCGCGCCTGTCTATGTGCGCCACGAAATCGTCCACAATAAATTTGTCGTCGATGATTTGCGCGCCAAAGGGGCGATCTTTGTCGAAGAACTGGAAGAATGCCCCGATGACCGCCCAGTGATTTTTTCGGCCCATGGTGTGCCAAAATCCGTGCCAGCCGAGGCTGAAAACCGCCAGATGATCTATGTCGACGCGACCTGCCCGCTGGTCTCGAAGGTGCATATCGAGGCGGAACGCCACCACCAAGCGGGTTTGCAAATGGTGATGATCGGCCATGATGGCCATCCCGAAACTGTGGGAACAATGGGACAACTGCCCAAAGGAGAGGTGTTGCTCGTCGAGACCGAAGCCGATGTCGCCACACTTGTCCCGCGCGATCCTGCGAAGCTGGCTTATATCACGCAAACGACGCTGTCGGTTGATGACACGAAAGGGATTGTCGCGGCGCTTGAAGCGCGCTTTCCGCAAATCATTGGCCCTCACAAAGAAGATATCTGTTACGCCACCACAAACCGCCAAGCCGCCGTCAAAGCCATCGCGCCAAAAGCCGAGGCCATCCTTGTGGTCGGGGCGCCCAATAGCTCGAACTCTCGCCGTTTGGTCGAAGTTGGCGCAAAGAATGGCTGCGCCTATTCACAACTTGTGCAGCGTGCGGATGATATTGACTGGCGCGCTTTGGGTCAGATCGGCTCGGTCGGCATTACCGCCGGAGCATCAGCCCCTGAAGTATTGGTGAACGAAGTGATCGACGCATTCCGCGCCCGCTTTGACGTGACCGTCGAACAGGTCGAAACCGCCGTTGAAAACGTCGAATTTAAAGTGCCCCGCATCTTGCGAGAACCTGCTTGATATGTGGAATGTCGCGCCTTGCCCTCGAGCTTGGCATTGTCGCTGATCAACTGAAAGAGGACCAAAATGGACCCCGAATTCTGGCACGACAAATGGGCAAAGGGTGAAACTGGGTTTCATCGCGACGGACCAAACCCTGTTCTGACCCGCCACGCTGCAGCCGTCTTTTCCAAGCCCTGCCGGGTTTTTGTGCCTCTATGCGGCAAGACCCAAGATATCCCTTGGCTGCTGTCGCAGGGCCATCACGTTGTCGGGGCGGAACTGTCTGAACTGGCGATCACCGAGCTTTTTGCGGCAATGGGCGCAACGCCCAAAACCTCCCCTGCGGGTAAGATGATGCGCTATTCGATCCCGAAGCTCGACATCTATGTCGGCAATGTCTTTGATCTGACCCAAAAGGATCTAGGCCCTATTGACGCCATCTATGATCGCGCAGCCCTAATCGCACTTCCAGGCGAAATGCGCCGTGCCTATGCCAAGACACTGGTCGAGCTGACAGATGCCGCCCCGCAACTGCTCATCGCGCTTAGCTATGATCAAAGCAAAGCCAGCGGCCCGCCTTTTTCTGTGACTTCTGACATGATCGAGGCGCTTTATTCAGACGTCTACACCATAACGCCCTTGGACGATTTCAGTATCGAGGGCGGAATAAAAAACGGTCTGCCTGCGACGGATCACGTTCGGCATTTGCAACCACGCCCTTAGTTTTTTGGTTTGTGTTCTTTGGCACCCCCAGCATAATGCCCATAACGGGAGGCCCCACCATGATCACTGCTCAATTCCTGATTACCGCACTTGTTGTCGTCATCGCGCCGGGCACGGGGGTTATCTACACTCTGGCGCTTGGACTTGGGCAAGGACGGCGCGCGGCTATTTGGGCGGCCCTTGGATGCACCATTGGTATTGCGCCCCATTTGGCGGCGGCGACGCTTGGGCTTGCGGCCCTATTGCACAGCTCGGCAATCCTTTTTTCCATCGTGAAATGGGCTGGGGTTGCCTATCTGCTTTACCTTGCATGGGGAATGGCCAAACAAAACGGCCCCCTGTCGATTGAACCGCGCGATGACGCTGTTTCCGGCCCCAAAATCGCCATGCGCGGCGCATTGATCAACATCCTAAACCCCAAACTCTCGATCTTTTTCCTTGCGCTTTTGCCGCCATTCCTGTCCGGCAACCCGGCAACCGCAACTGCGGAAATGGGCGTGATGGGCCTTATCTTTATGGGCCTGACCTTTGTTGTTTTTATAGGCTACGGCACCGCCGCCGCCTTTGCCCGCCGCGCCATTTTGGGCAGTGAGCGGGCCATGCGCTGGTTGAGCCGCAGCTTTGCCGCCGTCTTTGCGGCCCTAGGCGCAAAACTGGCATTGGAAAGGGCATGAGCGTCGACAAGGAAACCCGCGCGCTTTATCAGTCGCAGGCCGAGGTCTATGTCAACATTTCCATGCCGCCAGAGTTGGACGTTGCCCTTGATCGGTTTTTGGCCGCTGTCGTGCCGGGCGGACATATCCTTGATTTTGGATGCGGCCCGGGCGCGCAAGGCGCTCAGATGATCGCGCGCGGCTTTGACGTATCCGGTATTGATGCCACACCGAAATTCATCGAGATGGCCAAGGAAAACGGGCTGAATGCACGGCTTGGCACCTTTGACGACCTGACTGAGACCGCCACCTATGACGGCATCTGGGCCAGTTTTTCCCTGCTCCACGCACCGCGGGCCAAATTCCTTGGGCACCTGACGGCATGCCACCGCGCGCTCAAGCCCAATGGCGCGTTATGTCTGGCAATGAAAGAGGGCACGGGCGAGCATCGCGACCGGCTGGGGCGTCTCTATAGCTATCATTCCAAAGATGAGATCGAATTGGCCCTTGAAGAGGCTGGCTTCTCAGGTATTCAGACCCTCCGTGGTCAGATCGAAGGAATGGCCGGCGGGATTGAACCCTTTCTCTTGAGCCATGCCAGAGCCTGACATAAATGCCTGAACTTTTTGCCTATACAGACGGTGCCTGCTCGGGCAATCCCGGCCCCGGCGGCTGGGGCGCACTAATGATCGCCCGCGACGGGGAAACCGTTTTGAAAGAGCGTGACCTGAAGGGCGGCGAGGCCGACACAACCAATAATCGGATGGAGCTTTTGGCCGCGATTTCAGCGCTGGAAAGCTTGAGCCGAGCCAGCTCAATTACCGTCATAACCGACTCGGCTTATGTCAAAAATGGCGTGACCAGCTGGATTCATGGGTGGAAACGCAATGGCTGGCGCACATCGTCGAAAAAGCCGGTGAAAAATGTCGACCTTTGGCAACGTCTGGACGAGGCACAAGCGCGCCATACCGTCACTTGGGAATGGGTCAAAGGCCATGCGGGCCATCCTGAAAACGAACGCGCAGATGAGTTGGCCCGTGCAGGCATGGCGCCATTTAAGCCCTGACATTCGTCGATCGCAAAGCGGCCCAGATGAATAAAAGGGCGCCCTTCCCCGGTGAAAAATCTGTGGATTCTCAAACCCAAATGGCGCAGGACTACCCGTCATGACACTTGTATTGCTCGATAACGCTGCCGTTTTGGTGTTTGCCCTCTCTGGCGCTTTGGTGGCCAGCCGCGCGCAAATGGACATCATTGGCTTTTTCTTTATCGCCTGCCTGACGGCCGTTGGCGGCGGCACAATTCGAGATGTCTTGCTGGATCGTAACCCGGTTTTTTGGATCGCCAACCCCACCCCGCTGGCCGTCGCCTGCGGCGCGGCGCTGGTCGTGTTTTTCACGGCGCATCTGTTCGAAAACCGTATGAAAATGATCCTGTGGCTGGATGCTGTCGCACTGGCCATCGCGGTCGCTGCCGGTGCGGGCGTTGCGCAATCGCTTGGTCATGGAACGTCCATCGTGCTTGTCATGGGGGTCGCTACCGGCACGCTTGGCGGATTGATGCGCGATGTTGTCTGCAATGAGGTGCCCTTGGTGTTACGGCAAGGCGAGCTCTATATCACTGCCGCCTTTGCCGGCGCAGGAGCGGCAATTCTTGCAAGTCTGGTCTTTACTGCCCCAACCGCACCGCTATTAGCCTGTATTGCCACATGCTTGATCCTGCGCGCGGGATCGCTGCGTTTTGGGTGGAGATTACCGGTCTATAAACCGCGCCCACCCCGTACCTGATTAGCGTTTGATATAGGTCTGCCACGCCCAAATCAGGAACAGCGCGCCCAAAATCGCGCCGACAAACCCCGCCGCCATGCCAAAGACCGCCGCCAGAAACCGCAAAACAACGCCGCCAATAACCGCGCCCAAAATGCCGATCCCAACTGTTGTCAAAAGATCAGCGTCGATTTTCATGATCCGCGTGGCCAGAAACCCGGCGCCCGCGCCAATGATGATAAGATAAAGTACCATGGGTCAGATATGGTCCTGCATAAGAAGAATAAAAAGAGCCATCAGCGCCGCCGACGCCCACGGCTGCGCCGACGAGCGGCATCAGCCGGGATAAGCACAAGCGCGGCAGACGCACCGATTATGGCGTCCAGACCCGGCGAGCCAATGCGCAAATGAAACAGAGAGCGCAGGAAGAACAGAACCAGCACTGCACCAAGGGCGATAAGGATCGACATCGCATAACCATTATGGGTCAGGCCCCAGCGTTCGAACAAAATCGCAACGACCACGGCAATAAAGATCGAACCAAAAAAGGTAAAAAGGATCATTCCGTCTCTCCTAATCGCGTACCGGACGGCACGATTGTGCCGCGCAAAAATGTCTCGATATCCTGACGCCCACGCCCTTCAATTTGCGCTTCTGTCACTTCAATGGCGCCTGCGCCGCACGCGATTGTCAGCCCTTGAAGGACCTCGCCCGGCGCACCATCCCCAGCAACCACCCGAGAGGCCAGCAGCTTGAGCCTCTTATTATTTAAGAGCGTCCATGCCCCCGGAAAAGGGCTAAGGCCCCTAATTTGCCGATCAACCTCATTGGCAGGCCGCGCCCAATCCACCCGCGCTTCGGATTTGTCGATTTTCTGGGCATAGGTCACGCCCTCCTCGGATTGCGGTACAGGCGTCAGACTATCTAGCTGATCGAGCGCCTCTAAAATAGCGACAGACCCCATCTTGCTCAGCCGATCATGCAGATGCTGCGTGGTTTCTTCGACACCGATTGCCGTGCGCCGTTCTAACAGGACGGGCCCCGTATCCAGACCAGCCTCCATCTGCATGATGCACACCCCGGTCTCGGCATCGCCAGAAAGGATAGCGCGGTGGATCGGCGCCGCGCCGCGCCAACGCGGCAAAAGACTAGCATGGATGTTCAGACACCCGCGTTTCGGAGCATCCAAAACGGCCTGAGGCAGGATCAGCCCATAGGCCACGACAACCGCGATATCGGCATTCAAAGCGGCAAATTCGGCCTGCGCCTCTGGGGTTTTCAGGCTGGATGGATGGCGCACTGGCAGGCCGAGTTCCTCGGCCTTTGCATGAACCGGCGTCGGGCGATCCTTTTTGCCGCGGCCGGCTGGGCGCGGCGGCTGGCAATAAACCGCAGCCATGTCATGGCCTTCAGACACCAGCGCCTCAAGCACAGGCACCGAAAAGTCAGGCGACCCCATGAAAATAATGCGCATCTTGCTCAATCCCCGTCTCACTGCCCTGTCGCATCGGCATTGAGCTCCTAAAGCTACCTCAGCCGCTTCCGCGCTTTTTTCAGCAGCATATCGCGTTTCATCTTGGAAAGATTGTCAAAATACATCTTGCCGTTCAGATGATCAATCTGGTGCTGCATCGATGTCGCCCAAATCCCAACCAGATCTTTTTCAACCTGCGCGCCAGTTTCATCCAAATACTGAACCGTTACAGCGCGCGGACGTTCAAGATTGGCTGAAAATCCCGGTAGGTTCGGGCTTGCCTCGTCATGGGCGCGCAACTTGGCAGATGCATGCAGGATCACAGGGTTTGCCATTCGGATCGCTTGTCCGCGCGCATCGCTGGCATCAACAACGGCAAGGCGCAGCATGACCCCAATTTGCGGCCCGGCAAGGCCTACACCCGGCATCGCATCCATGGTTTCCACCATGTCGTCCCATATATCCCGGATTTCATCCGTAACTTCGGCCACCGGCTCGGCTGCCGTGCGGAGCCGCTTATCGGGCCACATCACAAAGGGGCGCGACGCCATCAGCCGCGCGCCCGCTCGCGTTTTAGTTTGGTCATTTTACGTGTGATCATCTGCCGTTTCAGCGGCTTGAGGTAGTCGATGAACAACTTGCCATCCAAATGGTCAATCTCATGTTGAACGCAGGTCGCCCATAGGTCTGTGAAAACCTCCTGATGCTCATTTCCATCAATTCCCAGCCATTTCACTTCGACCTCAGCAGGGCGGGTGACATCGGCATAGATCTCGGGGATCGACAAACAGCCCTCTTCATAAACGCTGGTCTCTTCAGATGAGCCGATGATCTCGGGATTAAACATCGCGAGGGGGCGCGGCGGCACGCCCTCTTCTTTAACGCAATCCAAAACGATCAACCGTTTGGACACCCCAATTTGTGGCGCTGCCAGACCAATCCCGGGCGCGTCATACATGGTTTCCAGCATATCATCGGCCAGCGTGCGCAGCTCATCGCTCAAATCGACAAGGGGCGCGGCCTTTTTCTGCAGGCGTGGGTCGGGATGGATCAAAATTGGTCGCAACATAGGCTTTGAAATAGGCCAAGCTGCCCGCGCCCGCAACGCCCCTTGCGCGTAATCTTGGATCGGCTAGCTTCGGCGCCGAACAAGAGCATCTGAATTTTGGAAGACCCTATGGATTTTAACACTCCGCTAGACCGCCGCGGCACCCATTCCAGCAAATGGGACTTAATGGAGCGGCTTTTCGGCGTTTCGCCCGATGATGGTCTGCCAATGTGGACGGCCGATTCGGATTATCCAACTGCGCCATGTGTCATCGATGCTGTGCGCCGCGCCGCTGAACATGGCGTTTTTGGCTATTCATGGGACCATGAGGATTACAAAAACACCGTCGCGTGGTGGATGAACAACCGGCACAGCTGGCCTGTGAAACCTGCATGGATTCTCACCAGTCAGGGCCTTGGCAACGCGATTGCGCTTTGCCTTGATGTTTGGACAGAGCCCGGCGACGCCGCTGTGGTGTTCCCCCCAGTTTATCATGAGTTCCGTGCCAAAGTGGAAAAGGCGGGACGAGTCGTTACCGAATGTCCGCTGGTCCGGGATGGCGATCGCTACGAGCTTGACTTGGACGACGCGGAATCGCGGCTAACCGGGCGCGAAAAGATTTTGATCTGGTGCTCTCCACAAAACCCGTCAGGCCGGGTCTGGACCAAAGATGACCTAATCTCGATTGCAGAATTTGCCGAGCGACATGATCTGCTTATTGTTAGCGACGAGGTGCATCACGATCTGGTTTATCCCGGCAATGACTTTGTGCCGTTTGATATCGCAGTGCCCGAGGCCCGACATCGCTTGGTCACTCTGACGGCCGCCTCGAAAACCTTCAACATCGCCGGCCAGCGCACCGGCAATATGATCATTCCAGATGACGGGTTGCGGAGGAAGATGGCCAAACGGCTTGCCAGTCTCGATTACAAACCAACCTGCCTAAGCGTCGATATGATCCAGGCGGCCTATTCGCCCGAGGGTGCCAAATGGGTCGATGCCCAAGTCGCCCATCTGAACGAGAACCGCGCAATTTTCGATGCTGGGATTAATGCGATCCCCGGCGTTCGCTCGCTGCCGCTTCAAGCGACCTTCCTTGCCTGGGTCGATTTTTCGGGAACCGGGATGGACGAGGAGGAGGTCGCCAGACGCATCCGCGATGACGCTAAAATTGCGGTAAGTCCGGGAAACGGCTTTGGCTCAGGAGGCGCGCTTTTTCAGCGGTTTAACTTCGCCACGCAACGCCATGTCGTCCAAGAGGCCGTTGCCCGAATGCAAAACGCCTTTGCCGACCTGCAATAAGTGCTAACCGGGATTTTTGTCTGAAAATCTTTTTCGCCGCAGCGCAGCGCTTGCACGCTGCGGCGCAATAATATATCGATCCCTTGAACCATACCGCAATATCGTTACTCAAGGGAATCGCCCATGTCGTTCCGCCTGCAACCCGCCGCCCCTGCCCGTCCCAATCGCTGTCAGCTTTTTGGCCCCGGCTCGAATACCAAACTTTTCGAGAAAATGGCCGCCTCTGCCGCCGATGTGATCAACCTCGATCTCGAAGATTCGGTCGCCCCTGATGACAAACCGCAGGCCCGCGCAAATATCATTCAGGCCATTGGCGATGTTGATTGGGGCAAAAAGACATTGGCTGTTCGGATCAACGGTCTGGACACCCCTTATTGGTACCGCGATGTCGTCGATATTTTGGAACAAGCCGACGAACGGCTTGATCAGATCATGATCCCAAAGGTTGGGTGCGCCGAAGACGTCTACGCCGTTGACGCACTGGTCACCGCCATTGAAGCCGCTAAAGGCCGCACCAAGAAAATCTCGTTCGAGGTTATCATCGAATCGGCCGCCGGCATTGCGCATGCCGAAGAAATCGCAGCATCCTCTCCCCGTATGCAGGCCATGAGCCTTGGGGCCGCGGATTTTGCTGCGTCCATGGGTATGCAAACCACCGGTATCGGCGGAACTCAGGAAAACTATTACATGCTGCGCGACGGCGTTCAGCACTGGTCCGATCCTTGGCATTGGGCCCAGGCAAAAATCGTCGCCGCATGCCGCACGCATGGCGTGCTGCCCGTTGATGGTCCCTTTGGTGATTTCTCTGATGATGACGGCTACATCGCGCAAGCTAAACGTTCGGCCACGCTTGGCATGGTTGGCAAATGGGCCATCCATCCGAAACAAATCGCACTGGCAAATGATGTCTTTACGCCATCCGAGGAAGCCGTCGCAGAAGCCCGCGAAATCCTTGCCGCAATGGAAGCAGCAAAGGCATCTGGCGCCGGGGCAACCGTTTACAAAGGCCGCCTTGTCGACATCGCATCGATCAAACAGGCCGAAGTTATCGTGGCCCAGTCAGAGCTGATCGCAGCAGGCTAAGGTCGATCCCACTTGAGCCACCCTGCCCTGAAAGGGCGGGGCGGCGAGGCAAAGTATTGCCGCGCTAGCGGCACCTTTAGGTTACCTCACCCCTTCAAGGGCACGCAAACATCAGTAAGAAGATCTTCTGGGGCCGTATCCTGCGGAGAATTCAAATAAAGCTCGACGGGCGGGTGATCACCGGGTTCCTCCCCGGCGCCAGCGAGCCATTCACCGTAGAGATAGCCATAGGCTGCCTTCAATCCGGCGTAAGGTCCCTTGAAATGCATCACTGCATACCGCCCGGCTGGCAAATCGACGGGTTCAAGCGGTGCTTGTATCGCAACGCCCTCAAGCACTGCGATCCCTGCAAAACTTCTTAACTCGGCCTCTGCAGTCGCGTCAGGATCATCATAATAAACCCCAACCATTCCTTGCGCATTTGGCCAAAGTCCGCGCGCAGAAAACAATGCGGCGACTTGTTCAAAGGATTTGCCCACCTCCAGGTAACTGCCCCGATGGGGGACACCCGCCAATCGGCGTTCAGGTTGTTGCAGAATTTCGACAGGAAACATCGGAAAAACTCCTAATTTGGTTTTCATGAGAGGCGACCCAAGATCGCCTCGTTTCCGAAAAGACGCAGGCGGCAGACCGTAAGCGTCAGAAAAGACACGGCTAAAACTTTGTCGGTTCGGATATCCCGCCGACTTTGCCACTTTTTCTAAAGTCCAATTGGTTTGAACCAGCCATGCTGCGGCGCGGTTCAAACGAATTCGCCGCACAGCCTGGGCGCAGGTCTCACCGGTCATCGCATGAAACACCCTGTGCCAATGAAACCGTGACATCGCCGCGACCTCTGACAATGCATCGAGCGATAAATCACCGTCAGGGTTGTCATGGATATAATTGATCACGCGCAACAAGCGTCGTTCATATCCATTCATTGTCTTGGTCCTTTTTCTACCGCTTTTCTTTCCGTGCCCTGCTTTTGCAACAAGCCAATGTCACAAATCTTGCCGAATTGCTTTAGCCCTCATACGCATTGCATTTGCAGCCTCACGCGGCCATATAAACGCGAACCAGATCGCGTGCGGAGTATACTCATGACCAACTATCTCGACTTCGAAAAACCCCTCGCAGAAATTGAGGGCAAAGCCGAAGAGCTGCGCGCAATGGCCCGCGGCAATTCTGAGATGGATGTTGAAGACGAAGCACGCGCCCTCGACGGCAAAGCCCAAGAGCTATTGACCGACCTCTACAAATCCTTGACCCCCTGGCGCAAATGTCAGGTCGCGCGGCACCCCGAACGCCCGCATTGCCGGGATTATATCAAAGCGCTCTTTACAGAATACACGCCTCTGGCCGGCGATCGAAACTTTGCCGAAGACCTGTCTGTCATGGGCGGCCTTGCGCGGTTGAATGACCGTCCGGTCGTCGTTCTCGGCCATGAAAAGGGCCATGACACGAAATCCCGGATCGAGCGTAATTTTGGCATGGCGCGCCCCGAAGGCTATCGCAAGGCTGTGCGTCTGTTCGAGCTTGCCGATAAATTCAACTTGCCCGTTGTCACCCTTGTCGACACACCGGGCGCTTATCCCGGCAAAGGCGCCGAAGAACGCGGCCAGTCAGAGGCCATCGCGCGCTCAACCGAGAAATGCCTTCAAATCGGCGTTCCGATTGTCTCTGTCATTATTGGCGAAGGGGGCTCTGGCGGCGCTGTTGCATTTGCCTGCGCCGATAAGCTGGCGATGCTGGAACACTCGATTTACTCCGTGATCAGCCCCGAAGGCTGCGCATCGATCCTCTGGAAAGACGGCTCGAAAATGCGCGAAGCTGCAGAAGCTCTGCGACTGACAGCGCAGGATCTGGAAATGTTGGGCGTTATTGACCGCATCATCAAGGAACCAATGGGCGGCGCACAACGCGGACGCGACGACACGATCAAACGGGTCGGCGAAACGATCGAGGGGCTGTTACAAACCATGGATGGCAAATCCCGAGAAGAATTGATCGCAGGGCGCCGCAAGAAGTTTCTTGATCTGGGTTCAAAAGGCCTCGCGGCCTAAAACCGCGGGCCGAAAGGTGGGCTCAAATTCGTCCAGCCATCCGGAAACTTACCACATGCGACCCTTGGCATATTCGGCATAGCCGCTGTCATAGCTGGCGCCGTCAAAATTTTGGTCCATATGCTTGATCAGATCGCCCGCAGTAGGCAAGCCCTCTGCGTCACCCGTTCTTGTCCATAGGCCAGAGCGCATCACTGCTTTGGCGCATTGGAAATAAACTTCTTCAGTCTTAATGACGATAACACTTCGCGGATGCTTGCCACGCTGATCAAAACTGGTGCGCGCATCCTCATCCGCTGTGATCCGCGCCTGCCCATTAATACGCACCACGTTATTGCAACCCGGTACCATGAACATCAACGAGATCCTTCCGTCGCGCACAATGTTCCGCAGCGTATCGATCCGGTTGTTGCCGCGCCAATCAGGAAGCCAAAGTGTGCGGTCATCGACAATCCGTACAACAGGGCCATCATCCCCACGCGGGCTGCCATCGGTACCTTCGGGGCCAACGGTCGACAAAATCACAAACCGCGCGGCATTGATCCACTTTCGATAAAGTGGCGTCAAAACCGGCGTTACCTTGGTCAATGACGCCGGTACAGCAGCGTCATACAGAGTTTCAAGGCCATCAATGTCTTCAATAAACTTCATCTCATCCCTCGCCGCGTGGAAATCCAGCCTCGTCTAGCAACGCATCCGAGCGCGACTCGATCACCTCTTCCAGCTTGGCCATAAATACATCCACCTCTAGCCCCGGTGTGATCTCGGGCAGAAATTCGACTACTGCGACACCCGGCTTGCGCAGTATCCCGGTACGCGGCCAGAAGACGCCAACATTCGTCGCGGCCGGAATAACGATTTGACCAGTTTCTTTGTAAAGCAGTCCTGTGCCAATTTTATAGGGGCGCTCCACGCCCGGCGCGACACGAGTGCCTTGGGGATAAATAATCAACTGGCCCGGCTCTTGCTGGCCCGAGGAGACGCCCTCCATCATCTGCTTAATGGCTGCTGCACGTTTCCCGCGATCCACCGCGACGCACCCGATGCGTAAGGCGTACCAGCCCAATATCGGCGCGCGGCGCAATGAGGCTTTCATGATGAATTTCGGGCGCGGAACCGCCGAGACAATCATGATAATATCAAGAAAACTCTGATGTTTAGACGCGATCACAACCTCAGCCAACGGCACGTCACCGCGAATTTCGGTTTTGAGGCCGACCATCCAGCCCGCCGTCCAACGCACCCACCGGCAATAAGTATGTACGCCCGCGAAGGCCCCCCGCCGATCAAAAATCGCCCAAGGCGTAAAAACCAGCGCAAGAACGGGCATTGCCAGATACATTTGCCCGACAAAAATTAAAGAGCGGAGCCATTGGATCATTGCAACCTCCTAAGTGTTCGAAGCGCTGCGGCGCGGGTCGCCCAGAAGGCCGTAACCGCCGCCAAGATTGGGATCACCAAAGGCATAGCCCATTCAAAACCGGAAAACCCCAAACCGGTCAAAAACGCGCCTTCTTCTTGCGCGCGGGGCAGCGCCGCAATGGCGATTGTGCCGAAAGCCGTACCAACCGCCGCACCTGTCAGCGCTCGGATCGAAAAGCGCCGTACAAACGCGCGCGCAATATAGGTGTCACGTGCGCCAACAAGGCGTAAAACCCGGATTACTTTCACATTCGCGGCCAGCGCCGCACCGGCCGCCAAGGTGATCATCGCGGCCGTTGACGCAAGAATTAGACCGATCGACACAAATCCAAGCGCGCGCAGTCGCCCTGCCGCGCGAACCAATGGGCGTCGCCACCGGGTGTGGTCATCCAAAATCGCGCCCGGCGCTTCGGCGGCCAGACGTTGGCGCAGCCCTTCGCCATCATATCCCGCAGCGGTTTCGATCACTTCCACAAGGCGCGGGATTGGCAAATCTTCCAGAGGCAAATCCGGGCCGAACCAAGGCTCGAGTAGATCGCGCTGTTCGGCATCCGTCATGGCACGCGCTGATTCGACGCCCGGCGTCTGCTCCAGAACCTCTAGAACGGCCCAAGTCTGTGCCTCCATCTCACCAGCCGGAGCTGAAATACGAATAGTTGAGCTTCGGGCCAAGGCGTCGCTCCACCTATCGGCAAGTCGTCCTGCCGCCAGTGACATCGCAAGTGCGAAAACCGCCAAAAAAGCCATCGCCCCTGAGGTAAAAAGTGTCAGCCGCACAGAATGTCCACGTTTGGGCACAACCCTGTCTGCCTGACTGTCGCCCTTCAAAATATCGAAGATCTGGCCAACCATGCTCATAGTTCCGACCCCGCTGATTGCAATTGACCACCGGCGATCCTCAACACGCGTGCCGAGATCTGCGATTTGGCAGCCCTGATCAGTGAAAGGTCATGAGTCGCGACCAGAATCGTTTTACCCATTCGGTTCAGCTCTACCAGCAACTGCAAAAGTCGCTGAGACATTTCCCAATCAATATTACCCGTTGGTTCATCGGCAATGATCACATCCGGGTCAGTGATTACAGCGCGCGCCAAGGCCGCGCGTTGGCGTTCACCGCCGGACAATTCGGGCGGCAAAGCGTTTTTTCGGGCAGTTAACCCCACCCAGCCCATCAGCTCGGCCAAATCCCCATTGCCAGCGGCCATCCCGCGCCCGGCAACGGTCAGCGGCAAGGCGATGTTTTCTTCAAGGGGCAAATGGTCTAGAAACTCGCAATCTTGGTGCACGACGCCCATGCGCTGACGCGCGGCCGCCACCCCGTCGCGGGTCATATCGGTACTCTTTTTTCCGAAAATCTCAACCGAACCGCCGGTAGGCAGCAAATCAGCGTAGCACAGCCGCAATAGTGTGGTTTTCCCAGCGCCCGACGGGCCGGTCAAAAAATAGAACGACCCTTGTGTCAATTGCAGGTCCATCCCTTCCAAAAGGGCACCACCGCCATATCCATATGCGGCTTGCTTTAGCTCGATCACAACGCAACCCCAATCCAATAAACTGAGTCCGTCATGCCTCACCCCGGCCCCTCTTGCAATCTTTCGGCCCAGCAAATGCTTGGAAAGGGTGAGTCTCGTTGTTAGTGTCCCGTAAAACGCAAGGAAGAGCGGCCGCGGATCGGGCGGCACAGGGGAACGAGGATAAAAATGCGCCTGACATGTCCAAATTGCAGCGCCCGATATGAGGTTGATGACTCTCTGGTCCCACCAGAGGGGCGCGACGTGCAATGCTCCAATTGTATGACGACGTGGTTTCAACCGGGCAGTCGCGCCCATACCGAAGACGTCGCGCCGGTGGCTCAGCCCGAGGTGCCGGACGTTTCAGTTGAAGCTGATGAGAGCACTGACACTGCACTTGAACCTGCCGCGCCCGGCCCGACCCGGCGCGAACTTGACCCTGCCTTGCGGGATATCCTGCGCGAAGAGCGCGAACGCGAAGAACGGCTGCGCCGTGATCCTGAAGCGGTGGAAGAACAGGCCGAAATGCCGCTGGATGACCCAGAGCCAGCGCCGCCCGTTCATGAGCCGGCTGATGACGTGCTAGAAGAATCCGAGGAAGAAAACCTTGCCGCCTTGCGGGCCGCAACCCAATTTGCCGATGAACTCGCCGCCGCCCCGGCCGGGCGTCGGCCGGGACGCGAATTGTTGCCAGACATTGAAGAAATCAATTCGACTTTGCGTTCGACCACGGACCGAGACGCGCAAGATGCAGCCTCTAGCGATATCGATACAATGGACACGCGCCCGCGCCGTCGTCGTGGCTTTCGTCTTGGGTTTTTCTTGATTCTGGTTCTGGCGCTGCTTGGCGTCGGCCTTTACGCTTTTGACGCTGAGATCGCCGAGGCAGTTCCACAAACAGCACCCTATCTTGAAAGCTACGTCGCACAGGTTGATCAGTTGCGTTTGCAGCTTGACGATTTGGTCAGCGGACTGGCCAGCCAGTTGTCAGACGAAACAGGCGCGGACACGAATTAAGTTAGACACAAGACGAGCCTTCATATCCGAGCATTTCCAAAATGCCGCGCGCTGCAATTCTTTGGGGTTTGTTCACCTTTGGAGAGGGAGTGATCGAGTTTTCACCGGTCCGACATTGCAAATCGATCCAATAGGCGTCTGAGGTAATCCAACTCAAACTCGGGGCGTGTCTGTTCGGAAGACCGGCGGCGAATCTCATCCATGAGGTCCCTAGCACGCCGGAAGGCCTCTTCGCGTTCCTCAAAAGCCTCATCTGTCGCAAGCGCGCCGCCATTGCCGCTTTGGCGTCCCAGAGGATCACGCAGCTGATCTCGTGCCTCCATTGATCCTTCTGCCTGCCCCTGCCCCGGCTGATCGCCATTTTCTTCGGCCAAAGCCTCTCCCAGAGACTGCATCCCCTCGCGCAGCGCTTCCATCGCCTCGGCCTGACTGTCGAGCGCCTGCGCCATATCGCCGTTTTCCAGCTCTTCAATCGCATCGCGCATTGCACGACCTGCTTCTTCAAGGCGCTGCAATGCCTCATCACCGTCTTCCGTGCCACGTCCTGGCAAAGATTGCGCCTGATCCCGCAGCTGTTCAAAAAGTTCGGCTTGGCGTTCGGCCAAACTGCCTTCTTCACCTTCTCCCGGCTCTTGGCCCGGTTGCGGCTGGCCCGGACGGCCCTGTTGCAACTCGCGGAAGCTTTCATCTGCCAGCCCTTGCTGATCACGCAGTGTGTCTTGCAAACCTTCCATTGCCTGCTGACCCGGGCTCTGCGGCCCATTCGGGTCATTGCCGCCTTCGGTCATTTGCAGGTTTTCCATCATCTGCCGCAACGCTTCCAGCATCTCCATCGCTTCGGCCATACGCCCTTGCTGCATCAATTCCTCGATACGGCGCATCATTTCGTCGATGTCGTTCTGGCTCAACTCCATCGATTCACCAGATTGATCAGGCTGATCGGTGCCGTCACCCGGCTCCATATTTTCGGCCAGGTCTTGCATGTAATCATCCATCGCCTCGCGCAATTCGCGCATCAGCTCGGCAATCTCTTCGTCGCTGGCGCCCTGCCGCATGGCTTCAGCAAGCCGGTCTTGCGCGCGGCGCAAGCGTTCCAGCACGTCAGACAAATCGCCTTCTTCGATCAGGATCGCGACCTCCCACAGGATATCGGCCAGTTCGTCGCGATATTCAGGCGTCATTGCATCAACACGCGCATCGATCCGTTGGATGACACCGCGCACCAGACGGTAATGGTCTTCGCTTGAAAAAGCTGTATCGGGTTCATGACTGATCGCTCGCAAAAGCTGCGCGACACGGGTGGCGTTGGCGCGGTTCCAAAGCAAGTCGCGGCGCATCTCGATCAGAGCATTAGCCATAGGATCAAAAAACCGGCGACCCGGAAGCCGGTCCAATTCGATCACATTTTCACCGGTTTGGCCGGCATCATCTTCAACGCTCAAGGTCAGACGCACGGGCAAATTTGCGAAGGGATGTTGAGAAAAATCTTCGATCAGCACTTCAGAAAATTCGGCGCGATTTCCGGTAAAAGGCAAAGGCAACGTTAAGACTTCATCGGCGCGTGGTTCGGGCGGCAAAGCCAAACCATAGCGCCGATCGGCCAGATCGGCAGCCAGTGAAATCACGGCAATCCCGCCAGCGATCCCATAATCATCCTCAGCCCCATACATCATTTGGAATGAACCGGGTAAAACCGAGCTTACGGGCTCAACCAGGCGGACGGTGGGACCGGCATCCTCCAGCATTGTAATCGTCCAACTGCGTTCGCCGGGGCCGACAACGGCAAGCGAGCCGCTTTGCTCTACCACAAATTGATGCGACTGACGCCCTTCGTCAGGGGGCGAAATCAGAGGCTGCACAGTTTGATCGACCAAAATCTGCCCCGGCTCTCCGTAGAACCGCAAGGTAATGCGCGATCCAGCTGGGGCAGAAAATTCTTCGTCCACAATGTCGTTCAGATAAAGCGACGGCAGGCTGGTATAAATCGGCGGTTCAACCCACCCTTCCCAACTTGGGCCAGCTTCCAGCACCAAATTCGGAGCGCCCGCGATGGCTTCGCCAACCTCTGCCACCCTCCACACTGTGCCAAAAAGCAGCGCCATGATGAGCCCCGTCACCGCCATCAGGCGCAATCCAAAAGGATCACGATCCGCCAGACGTAGATCCGGTTCGAGCGCGCGGGCATCTGCGATGCGCGCCGCCATGCGTTGCAAATGCACCTGCCATAGCTCTTGCGTGCCCGGATCATCCGAGCCAAGCGCAGGCGCATCAATCAGCGCCGTAATTGGCCTGCCGGGAAGTGTTTGGTCCAATCGGTCCAGCGCTTCGCCCGCTGTTGGTAGGTGGAACGTCTTCAGCCCGCGGAACAACAACCAAAGCAAGGCACACGCCAACACTGCCAGCCCAATCCATAGCGTCGTCGGAGTGAATAGCTGCACGGCCCCAAATGCAAAAGCCGTCAGGGCAGCGAAAACCAAACTCCAAACCGGCCAAAAAGCCCGTGCAAAATCCTCGGCCACCATACCCAAACGGGTCAATCGCAGAGGCCAGATCAGGCGCCGTAACGCCGTGGTTTTCGATGCGTTTGGATCGGTCATGTGACCTTTCAGATGCAGCGCCCGTTAGGACAGATAAGCGGCTAGAGCCACTCTGGTACGATATCGCGGTTTATCATCTCGTCAAATGTTGGACGCGCCCGAATGACAGCAAATTGATCATCTTGGACCAAAACCTCGGGGATGAGGGGCCGGGTGTTGTATTCCGAGGCCATGACAGCGCCGTAGGCCCCGGCCGAGCGGAAGGCGACAAGCTCGTTTGCTTTGAGCGGCACCATCTCGCGCTGCTTGGCAAATGTATCGCCGCTTTCGCAAACCGGGCCGACGATATCATAGGGCTGTTTTTCAAGCCCCGGCGCAGGCTCCACAACTGGAATGATATCGTGATAGGCCGAATACATCGACGGGCGGACAAGATCATTCATCGCCGCATCAAGGATCAGGAAATCGCGCCCCTCGCCCTCTTTGACATAAATAACCGACGAGACCAAAATCCCGGCATTGCCGGCGATCAGGCGGCCCGGCTCGATTTCGACCTCAACGCCCAGATCTCCGACGCATTTTTTTATCAAAGCGCCATATTCTGTCGGCAGCGGCGGCGCCTCATTTGAACGCTCATAGGGAATGCCCAATCCGCCGCCCAAATCGAGACGGCGGATGTTATGCCCTTCGGCGCGCAGGCTGCGTGTCAGATCGGCGACTTTGAGATAGGCTTGTTCAAACGGTTCCAACTCGGTCAATTGGCTGCCGATATGGACATCGATCCCAACAACATCGAGACCCGGCAAAGACCCTGCCAACGCGTAAACCTCGTGGGCGCGGGCAATGGGAATGCCGAATTTGTTTTCCGATTTCCCGGTCGCAATCTTTTCGTGGGTTCGCGCGTCGACATCCGGATTCACACGGATCGTGACCGGCGCTTTCATGCCCAACGACTGCGCAACCTCGGACAGAACCAGCATTTCTGGCTCACTTTCGATGTTGAACTGCCGAATCCCCCCGGCCAGCGCATCCCGCATCTCTTCGCGCGTTTTGCCCACGCCCGAAAACACGATCCGCTCACCCGGCACGCCAGCGGCCCGCGCACGGACATATTCGCCGCCCGACACCACATCCATACCAGCGCCGAGATCTGCTAGCACCTTCAGCACCGCCTGATTGGAATTGGCCTTCATCGCATAGCAAACGAGGTTGTCGACACCGTCCAGCGCATCTTTAAAAAGCTGGTAATGCCGCGTCAGAGTGGCGGTGGAATAGACGTAAAACGGTGTGCCCACAGCCTCCGCAATGCGCGGCAGAGCGACATCCTCGGCATGCAAAATGCCGTCACGATAAAGGAAATGATCCATGGGGCAGGCTCCGCAATTTTCAGCCAGACCCGTTTGACCGATTGCGGCTGGCTTTTCAATGATGGATCGCCATTGGGCGCCAACTTCGCTTTGGCCCCAAGCGGCTGACGAGTTTGGTTGCGGCGCAAGCTTTGCTAAGGTCAAAGCGGCGAGGGGAGCGCGTGATGAGCAAGCTGGAACAAAAGAACATTGAAAGACGCGGCATTGCTTGTGCCGGTAATTGGATTTTGGACACGGTCCATACGATTTCGCATTGGCCCGATCGCTCTGGGCTGGCCTTGATCAATTCACAACATGTCGACTTGGGTGGCGGACCGGCAAATATTGCCCTGGGGCTTAAGGCGATGCAGGCGCACTACCCCATTATTCCTGTTGGCCTTATCGGTGCAGGCGCATTGGGAGAGGAAGTAAGACGCTTTTGCCTTGAGGCTGGCCTGCCAATTGACGGGCTTTGCCAAACAGACCGCGCCACGACCTCGCAAACTCATGTCATGAATGTTCAGGGCGACAGCCGGACATTCTTTCACCACTTGGGGGCAAATCGGCACTTCGATGCAGGATCGATCGATATCGAGGCGCTCAGCAACGCGGGGCCCAAGCTTTTTTATCTTGGCTATCTGACTTTGCTGGAACGGCTCGATACGATTTTGCCGGATGGGCAGACAGAAGCCGCCCGGCTTTTGTCCAAGGCGCGCAACAAGGGCATGAAAACCTGCGTCGACCTTGCTTCGTTCAAATCCGAAAAATACCGCGCAATCGTGGCAGGAACCCTGCCCGCGATCGATTACCTCTTTGCAAATGAGCTGGAAGCCGGGATTGCCACAGGAATTGACCTTTCAGAGGAGCCCAGTGCCGAGGTCATGATGGAAGCTGCACGCCACCTTAAATCCGGCGGCGTCGCCGAGGCTGTTATCCTGCATTCCCCCGGGCTGGTGGTGTGGTGCGGCGAGAAAGTTGAGCTCAGCATCAATCCGGTCCCCATTCCTACCGCAGAAATTCTCAGTGCCGTCGGCGCAGGAGACGCCTTTGCGGCCGGAACGATGCACGGTATTCACGAAAATTGGTCGCCGGAAAACTGCCTCGATTTCGGAATGCGGGCCGCGGCGGCCTGTCTTGCGGGCTTTACTGCAACTGACGGACTAAAGGCATTGGTCGCCCCGCAAAGCCCCAAATAAGGCAGGGCGATGCAGGTCCTGACGTTAAATTAGGCACGCGCCGGAAAACTGCCCAATGGGCAAACAAACTTCGCATATCCAACGCAGGCGAAAGATAGTTATGAAATCTCCGGATTTTTGAGCGAGATGTTGCGTCGCAATTGACGCTGTTTCACAGGCAGGGTAGGCCAGCTTGAACGAGAATCTCAGCGTCGCGTGCGCGCAAGCCAGAGGATAGGGGCAATGGCCGATATTGAACGGGAATCGATGGAATATGATGTCGTCATCGTTGGGGCGGGGCCAGCGGGGCTCAGCGCAGCGATCCGTCTCAAGCAACTCGACGCTGACCTTGAGGTTGTCGTGCTGGAAAAGGGCTCGGAAGTGGGCGCGCATATCTTGTCAGGCGCGGTCCTTGACCCGTCGGGCCTTGATGCTCTGATCCCTGATTGGAAAGAAAAAGGCGCGCCGCTGAACACGCCCGTCGAAAAAGACAATTTCTTCGTCCTTGGGCCGGCAGGCAAAATCCGGATTCCAAACTGGCCGATGCCAAAGCTGATGAACAACCATGGCAACTACATCGTATCGATGGGCAATGTCTGCCGCTGGATGGCTGAACAAGCTGAAGCGCTAGGGGTTGAGATCTTCCCCGGCATGGCCTGCTCTGAATTGGTTTATGGCCAGAGCGGTGAAGTCAAAGGTGTGATCGCTGGCGAGTTCGGTAAAAACGCCGATGGCACGCCCGGTGACGCTTATGAGCCGGGAATGGAGCTGCACGGCAAATACGTCTTCCTTTCCGAAGGCGTACGCGGGTCGTTGTCGAAACAAGTCATCGCGAAATATGGGTTGTCTGACGGGCATGAGCCGCAGAAATTCGGCTTGGGGATGAAAGAGATCTGGGAAATTGACCCAGCCAAGCACCGCGAAGGGACTGTGACCCACACGATGGGCTGGCCCTTAGGGTCGAACGCCGGTGGCGGATCCTTCATCTATCATCTTGAAAACAATCAGGTCTATGTCGGTTTCGTCGTTCACCTGAACTACAAGAACCCGCATCTCTTTCCTTACATGGAATTCCAGCGCTTCAAGCATCATCCGATGGTGGCTGATCTGCTTGAGGGCGGCAAACGCGTGGCCTATGGCGCGCGGGCAATTTCGGAGGGCGGATATCAGTCCATGCCGAAAATGACCGCCCCCGGCGCGGCGCTTTTGGGCTGCTCGGTTGGCATGGTCAACGTGCCGCGCATCAAGGGCAACCACAACGCAATGCTGTCCGGCAAAGCCGCCGCAGAAGCCGCTTATGCCGCGATTCAGGATGGCCGTTCAGGCGATGAGTTGACTGATTATGAGGCAGAAGTCCGCGGCGGCGCCATCGGCGCGGACCTAAAGAAAGTACGTAATGTCAAACCCTTGTGGTCAAAACTGGGGATGTTCCCCTCATTGGCGCTTGGCGGTTTGGATATGTGGACCAACAGTCTTTTGGGCTTTTCCTTCTTTGGAACGTTGAAGCACGGCAAAAACGACGCTGAAGCAACTGAACCCGCCGAAGCACATTCACCCATCGACTATCCTAAACCCGATGGCAAACTTAGCTTTGATCGGCTGACGAATGTGTCCTTCGCGATGACCAATCACGAAGAAAGCCAGCCCTGCCACCTACAATTGGCCGACCCAAAGATCCCGGTCATTCAGAACCTCAATATGTATGCCGAACCCGCGCAACGGTATTGCCCGGCTGGCGTCTATGAAATTGTTGAACAGGACGGCAAGCCTGAGTTTGTGGTGAATTTTCAAAACTGCGTACACTGCAAAACCTGCGATATCAAAGATCCGGCGCAAAACATCACTTGGGCCACACCCCAAGGCGGCGATGGGCCAAATTATCCCAATATGTAGGGGGCATGCCGCAGCAATGCAGTTTAAGACGCCCCAGAAAACCTAGTCGCGACACCCAAAGCGCGTTTTAAAAGGCCGTTCCGACGGCCTTTTTTGTTATTCTCTTGCTTCATGTTCACGTCTGCTTCATCGGGGCCGCTTTTCCGCACCAAATCTTGGGCTTCTCATTGCCTCTCTCCTCTCTCAGACCTAGTCTTACCTGTAAGCAGAATTTGAGGAGTTCTTCATGCGCCTATTGCCCCGACTTGCGCTTTTGGCTGGTCTCGCTTTCGCAACCCCATTGGCCGCACAACTTAATGCGGTCCCAATGACACAAGGGTTGGCGGGCGCGTATTTGGCAGGACGGACCGCCGCCCTGACTGGCGACCACCGTGAAGCGGCCCTACAATTTCAACGCGTTTTGGCAAATGACCCCCAAAACCAAGAGGTTTTGGGCAATGCAATCCTGGCACTGGCAGCGATTGGTGACTGGGACCAGGCTGCGGTTTTTGCTGAACGCCTTGACCCCAATCGTAGGGACACTGAGTTCGCTGATTTGATTCAGCAAGTGCGCAATATTCGTGACGGCAACCTAACCGAAGCTTATTTTGCGGCAGAACAAAACAGTGGAGCGGGACCACTGATTGATCCGCTCCTTCTTGGTTGGCTTACATTGGCCGATGGAAATATGAGCGCAGCCCGCGATGTGTTCGAAGACATCATTTTGACAGAGAGCCCGCTTGGCGGGTTGGTGCCTTATCAATTGGCCCTCGCTCTGGCCGCTGTTGGTGATTTTGAAGGGGCAGACAATATTTTTTCCGGAGATGTCTATGGCCCCTTGCAAACAAGCGCGCGCGGCGTTCAGGCCCATGCGCAAATCATGGTGCAATTGGATCGCCCAGAGGACGCGCTTTCTCTGCTCGCGCTTGCACTTGAACAAGACGCCGATCAGGGCCTGATCACATTGCAAAGCGAGATCGAGGCTGACCCTGCCCGCCCTTATGATTTCTTGACCTCACCCGAAGCGGGAATGGCGGAAGTGTTTTTCTCGGTCGCCCGTGCGCTTGGAACGGATGCTGGCGCAACACTTCCGCTGGTTTATTCACGCGCCGCGCGCGTCATTGACCCTGACCACACTCATGCCGCCATTTTGGCCGCAAATCTTCTTTCAGATGATGGCCAATATGAAATGGCTATGGATGCTTATACCTTAGTCCCGCGTGAGGACCCGTTGTTTGTCGTCGCCGAAGCAGGCCGGTCCGAGGCGCTTTTTCAGCTCGGACGCACCGATGCAGCAATCGAAGTGCTGCACGCTCTTGCCCGCGACTTTCCAAATCTGACTGACGTACACATTGCCCTTGGCGATTCCCACCGGCGTCTTGAACAATTCGAAGACGCCGTCACCGCCTATGATGCGGCGGTGGCCCTAGTAGATCCAAATCAGCGCCGCAACTGGTTCTTGTTCTACGCCCGCGCCATCAGCAATGACCGCTCGGATAATTGGACGGCCGCCGAAGCCGATTTCCGACAAGCGCTTTTGTTGGAGCCAAATCAACCCAATGTCTTGAACTATTTGGGGTATTCTCTGGTTGAGCAAAATCGCAATCTGGATGAAGCGCTGGATATGATTGAACGCGCCGTCGCTGCCCGCCCGAATAGCGGATATATCGTCGATTCCCTCGCATGGGTTTATTACCGATTGGACCGGTTCGACGAGGCCGTCGCACCAATGGAGCGCGCGGTGGAGCTTTTGCCCAATGATCCGATTTTGAACGACCATTTAGGCGATGTGTATTGGATGGTTGGCCGCTTTCGTGAAGCAGAGTTTCAATGGTCTCGCGCGCTCAGCTTCGAGCCCGATGAGGCCGATGCAGATCGCATTCGCTTGAAACTTGAAGTTGGCCTTGATGCCGTTCTGGAAGCGGAAGGAGAAAGCCCAGAGGAATGATCGTCGAAAATGCGCCTGCTAAGGTCAACCTTGCCCTCCACGTGACGGGGCAACGGCCTGATGGGTATCACCTTCTCGATTCGCTCGTGGTTTTTGCAGATATTTGCGACAGATTGCAGTTTGAGCTGTCGGACCGCTTAAAGCTCACGGTGAAGGGGCCGTTATCGGCTGGTGTGCCCACTGGCCCCGAAAACCTGATCCTAAAAGCCGCTGCGCTGTTTGGCACTGATCTTGGTGCTCATATCCAGCTGGATAAACATTTGCCCCACGCCGCCGGTATTGGCGGAGGATCGGCCGATGCGGCTGCGGCTCTACGTGGTTTGTCGCGCCTTTGGAACCTGCCCTTGCCAAAAGCCAATGCCCTTCTTTCACTCGGCGCGGATGTGCCGGTCTGCGCCAAAGCCTGCGCCTCCAGAATGCAAGGTATTGGCGATGCGTTGACCGACGTGCCCGCCTTGCCCCCCATTCACGCCGTATTAGTCAATCCGCGCGTGCCGGTGCCAACTGGCCCGGTCTTTGCTAGTCTCGTCACAAAATCCAATGCCGCGATGGAGACGCCACATTGGACCGATTTTGCAAGCTTCATCCAATGGCTGTCCCGCCAACGAAATGATTTAGAAGCCCCCGCGCGGATCCTTGCGCCTGAGGTCTCAGACGTTCTAAGCGCCCTGAAAGCCCAAGGCGCGGCGCTCTCGCGCATGAGTGGGTCTGGCGCCACTTGTTTTGGTTTGTTTGAATCACAGAAAGGCGCGCAAACCGCCGCCGAGGCGATTGCAGCCCTTTATCCAGGTTGGTGGACGCAAGACGCGGCCATTTTGCCCTGACAGGCGTCGCATATGGCCTGTTCTACGCGATGGCTGATCTTGAATAATGACCGGGTTAGTTCACGCGTTCGACGACAAAATCCGCGAGATCGCTCAGCATATCGCGAAGCTCATGGGCCGGCAGTTCAGCCAAAGCGGCCTTTGCCTCATCGGCATATCCAAGCGCAGTGTCGCGTGTTGAGGCCAGCGTTCCATGCGCCTGCATCAGCCGCATCGCTTCCTCCAAATCTCCGTCTTGTTGATCGCCCTTTTCGATGACCCGCCGCCAAAAGGCGCGTTCTTCATCCGAGGCCACAGCAACCGCGCGGATCACCGGAAGTGTCAGTTTTCTCTCGCGAAAATCGTCGCCGGTGTTCTTGCCCATTGCGCCCGACGCGCCGCCGTAATCAAGTAAATCGTCGACAATCTGAAAGCTCATTCCAAGCGCGTCGCCATAGCGCGCCAGCGCCGCCACATGCACTTCATCTGCGCCCGCAATAACGCCGCCAACCTCGGTCGCGGCTTCAAACAATGCGGCCGTCTTGCCCCGGATCACCTTGGTGTAAATCGCCTCATCTGTTCGCAGGCTTTGCGCAGCCGTCAGTTGCAAAACCTCACCCTCGGCAATCGTGGCAGAGGCATTTGCCAGAATGTCGAGCACACGCAGCGACCCGGTTTCGACCATCAATTGGAAGGAACGAGAGAAGAGGTAATCGCCGACCAGAACCGAACTTTGGTTGTCCCACAACAGGTTAGCAGTTGGTCGTCCACGCCTTTGGTCGCTTTCATCCACCACATCATCATGCAGCAATGTTGCTGTGTGAATAAACTCGACCGTCGCGGCCAGCTTTTGGTGATCTGCGCCGTCGTATCCGCACATGCGCGCCGCTGCCAAGGTCATCATCGGGCGGATACGCTTGCCGCCCGCCTCAACCAAATGCGCCGTCACTTCGGGAATTCGCGGCGCATGTTCCGAGGCCATACGCGTGCGAATTAGCGTATTCACCGCCTCCATATCCGCATCTAAATAGGCCTTCAGCCGATCGTGGGGCTTGGTTGCTGCATCAACAAGGCTCATTTTCCGAGGCTTCCTTCTCTCGACAAGCGGCGGTCAGACACTTATGTGCCCTATTATGAAAGAACTTTTGCGCAGTAACGATCCAACGATCATCGCCTTTGCCACAGCTCTTCTATCGGGCGAGGGTATAGAGGTGTTCGAGATGGACGTCCATATGAGCACGCTTGAAGGCTCCATCGGCATTTTGCCGCGCCGCCTGATGGTCCGCGCCAATGACTTTATCGATGCCGAACGCGCGATGCGGGATAATGAGATCCCACTTGGGCGGCCCTAAATGGGGTTTGCCGAGGCTGACCTGACACATGACGCCTTTCTGGGCGGCCGTGTCACGGCCTACCAACCCAAACATGGGTACCGCGCCGCAACCGACCCCGTTTTATTGGCCGCTGCAGTTCCTGCCCAGCCTGGCCAAACGGTCCTCGAACTTGGATGCGGTGCCGGCATTGCGTCGCTATGTTTGTCCACGCGGGTCCCGGATCTGACAATTACAGGCGTTGAACGCCAAAAAGATTACGCTGACCTTGCCCAACAGAATGCGCCTCCAAATATCACAATCGTCACAGCGGATCTTACCCACCTGCCCCAAGAAATCCGCCACTCCAGTTTTGACCACGTCATCGCGAACCCGCCCTATTATCGGCCCGGAGCAGGCACGAGCGCCGATAATCATGGGAGGGAAGAGGCCTTGCGGGAAGAGACGCCCTTGTCATTATGGCTGGACGTCGCCGCAAAACGGTTGAAGCCGAAAGGCTGGCTGACAATGATCAATATGGCAGAAAGATTGCCGGATATGCTGCGCCCTTTGCCGGCCAGTCTTGGCTCGGTTTCGGTGCGCCCTCTGGCGCCGCGCGCCGGACGTCCGGCCAAACGGGTCATCCTTTGCGCCCGTAAAAACGGTGCCGCACCGTTTCAAATGCTGGCCCCGTTGATCATGCATGATGGCGATGAGCATCAACAAGACGGCGATGATTACAGTGCCAAAGCCCGCGCCATTTTGCGCAATGGAGCGGCATTGGAATGGGCATAACCGGCATCTAACCGCCGGTTTTGGAAAATTCTATGTGACGAAAGCGTGACAAGACTCACTTCCTGTGCTTGGCTGGGCGTATTCACATAGCAGAGAGGAGAATATGAATGTCGGTTGTCGCGCATCTTCAGGAGCTCAAGAAGAAACACGAAACCCTCTCGCAAAAAGTAGAAGAAACTCAACGAAGCCCAAGCACGGACCCATTAGCGGTGCAGGAGCTGAAGAAACAAAAACTACGCCTAAAAGAAGAAATCGCTCGTCTAGATAGCTGAATTTCTTTGAAAAGATAAGGGGTTGGGCTCTTATGGCCCGGCCTCTGATACTTGGACAAAGTCGCGACCCTCGCTTGGAGGATCGAAGCTTTTTGCCTGTTCCAGCACCCAATCAATAAATGCCCGGACATGCGGACGCGCCTCAGCGCCCGGTGCGCAAACCATGCGAAACCGGTCATTGGTTGTCAGTGCAAGCGGGAATGGCGCCACCAATCGCCCCTCGGCCAAATCCCCCGCAGACAACGAAATGCGCCCCATTATCACTCCGGCACCGGCAACAGCGGCATTCACTGCATGATCGGGATGACTAAAGGACGGGCCACCGCGTGGCGGCATTGGCAGGCCGGCATGTTTGCACCAAACCTCCCAATTCGCATCGCGCGACAGTTCCAGCCCATCCTCCATATGCATCAGCGGCAGCTTAAACAGGTCTTCAGGTGTTTTGACCTTCTCTGCCAACCGCGGCGCCAGCATCGGAGTGACCCATTCATTCATGATGTAAACCGAATGCATGCCCGGCTCTCGCCCCCGCCCAAATCGAATGGCGATATCAACTTCGCTTTGTTCAAGATTGACCATTTTCATCGACGCTAGAAACTTGAGCTCGATTTCGGGATGAGCCTCGGCAAATTGGAAAAGGCGCGGAGATAGCCATTTGGACGTGATCGCTGGGCCTGCCGTGACTGTCAGGCCCGAGCTATCAAGCATGCGCCGCGCACCGCTCCATGCGGCTTTCAGATTGGCGAATCCTTGCGCTGTTCCAGGCGCGAGGGCGCGACCCAGATCCGTCAGTTCAACGGCGCGGTTGAGGCGACGAAACACAGGTGCGCCCAGATGCTCCTCAAGCGATTTGATTTGAAAACTAAGTGCGGCGGGCGTCACCGAAAGTTCTTCTGCAGCAGCAGCAAAGCTCATATGCCGGGCCGCGGCATCAAACGCGCGAAGTGAGGTAAGCGGTGGCAGGCGGTCCGTCATGCTCACTTAAGTAAAACTAATCTGAGGGTTTGGAAAGTCTCGTTTGTTACTTTTATTCCAAGCGCAGATATTGGGCTCAGTTAAGTGAATTTGATCAGGGTACATGAAAATGTTCGAAGCCAGCGCCATCACTCACACCAAATCTGCCATTGAAAACGCACATGTTTTGCGTGCCGAAGAGGCCCGTGATTTTTGCCGATGGCTAACCCAAATTCTAATCAGTAAAAAAGAAACCCTCCGCCAGGACAGGCCGGGCAGAGGGTCAATTTCAAGGACTGATTGTACAGCCTAGACGAAGAACTGCGCGCCATTCGCTGAGATGGTCGAGCCGTTGATGAAACCAGCATCGTCAGCGGCAAGGAACGCCACGCAACGTGCAATTTCTTCTGGTTCGCCAAGACGGCCTGCGGGGATCTGCGGGATGATCTTTTCGTTCAAGACCTTCTCGGGGATCGCGCGGACCATTTCGGTGCCGATATAACCGGGGCAGATGGCGTTTGCTGTGATACCAGCACGCGCGCCTTCTTGGGCCAGCGATTTCACAATGCCAAGATCGCCCGCTTTGGTCGCGGCGTAGTTCACCTGACCGGCTTGGCCTTTTTGACCATTTATGGAGCTGATCACGATCACACGGCCGAATTTCCGCTCACGCATGCCGGGCCAAATCGGGCGAACCGTGTTGAAAACACCCGTCAGGTTGGTTGCGATCACCTTGTTCCACTGCTCAGGGGTCATCTTGTGAAAGAACCCGTCCCAAGTGATACCAGCATTCGCGACCACCACGTCGATGGGGCCTAGGTCAGCCTCAACTTGTGCGATACCGGCCTCTGATGCCTCGTAGTCGGCAACATCCCATTTATAGGTCTTGATTCCGGTGCTTTCAGTGAAAGCTGCGGCTTTTTCGTCGTTGCCGGCGTAGGTGGCGGCGACGTTATAGCCTTCAGCTTTCAATTTTTCGGAAATTGCGGCGCCGATGCCTCGGCTACCGCCGGTGACCAATGCGTTACGTGCCATGTCTCTCTCCAATTCTGGCAGTGCTTTGAAATTTTATTATCTATTCTACTTATTTTTTGCAACTTCATTAGTTGATGTTTTTTTCGAATAGAGCCGTTTTTGTAAAAAAGGGCGCCGGAGGGGCGCCCTTTCTTTATTCTCATGCGGCGCCGCTTATGGGCGCTCTACGCAAAGAGCAACGCCCATGCCGCCGCCAATACATAGCGTGGCGAGGCCTTTCTTGGCGTCACGCCGCTTCATTTCGAAGAGCAACGTGTTCAGAACCCGGCACCCCGAAGCGCCGATGGGGTGACCAATCGCGATTGCGCCACCATTGACGTTCACAATCGAAGGATCCCAACCCATATCCTTGTTCACAGCGCATGCCTGCGCGGCAAAGGCTTCGTTGGCTTCGACAAGGTCAAGATCATCAACAGACCAACCGGCCTTGTCCAACGCCTTGCGGCTTGCGTAGATCGGGCCGACGCCCATGATTGACGGGTCAAGGCCTGCGGTTGCGTAGCTGGCGATGCGGGCCAAAGGCTCGATGCCGCGCTTTTCGGCTTCATCTGCCGACATCAGCAATGTCGCGGCTGCACCGTCATTGAGGCCCGAGGCGTTTGCTGCTGTGACCGAACCGTCTTTGGTGAAGGCCGGGCGCAGTTTCTGCATCGCTTCAATCGTTGCACCGTGGCGAATATATTCGTCTTTATCGACAATAATATCGCCCTTGCGGTGCTTGACCGTGAAGGCTGCGATTTCATCGTCAAATTTGCCAGCGTTCTGAGCAGCCTCAGCTTTGTTTTGTGAGGCAACAGCAAACTCGTCTTGCTGTTCACGGCTGATCTGCCATTGCTCGGCCACGTTTTCTGCGGTTTGGCCCATGTGATAGCCGTTAAACGCATCCCACAAACCGTCTTTGATCATGGTGTCGATATATTTCATATCGCCCATTTTCTGGCCCTGACGCAATGCGGCAGCATGGGTGCTCATCGACATGTTTTCTTGACCACCAGCTGCAACTATATTGGCGTCGCCCAACATGATGTGCTGTGCGCCAAGCGCAACGGCGCGCAGGCCCGAACCACAAACTTGGTTAATTCCCCATGCTGCAGCTTCTTTTGGGAAGCCGGCATTGATATGCGCTTGGCGGGCCGGGTTTTGGCCTTGGGCTGCAGTCAAAACCTGGCCCATGATGGTTTCTGAAACGTCCGATGGGTCAACCCCAGCACGCTCGGCCACTGCTTTCAGAACCGCGGTTCCGAGATCGTGGGCAGGAATATTGGCAAAGCTTCCCAGGAAACTGCCGACGGCGGTCCGTGCAGCAGAGGCGATGACGACATTGGTCATTTCTAGTCCCTTTCAATTGGTGACCGAGCTAATCCGGTGCGAAAATATTACTCATCGCAGGATTGCTCTTGGTCATAGAATCATGTGGCCGTTACGGCAACGGCCACCCTACGACATGCTGCGATGCAGTAAAGTATTTTGCAAGTGCGTGATTTTTGGGCTAGCCGCTGGCCTTTTTAGCGGCTGCTTTGACGCCATCGCGCTGCCATGGCGGCGTAAGCGTCGGTGCGCCTAAATAATAGCCCTGAAGACAATCAATCCCGGCAGCGGCAAGCCAAGCGGCTTCGCCCGCGGTTTCGACAGTTTCAGCGACCGTAAACATGTCAAACGTGCCAGCGAGGTTAATCAACGCCTCCATTAGAACCTGATTATTCGGGTCCTCATGAACGCCGCGTACGAATTGCCCATCGATTTTGACAATGTCGAAGTAGAACTCCTTCAAATAGCGAAAGGCCGTATGTCCTGCGCCGAAATCATCGAGGGCAAATGTGACGCCCCGATCTTGAAATTCGCCCATAAAGACCGTGACGATCTCGGGCATTTGCATGGCCGAGCTTTCGGTAATTTCAAGAATCAATCGCTCGCCCACTTTGGCATCCCGCGAGATTCCTCTGTTCAAAATCTGTTTCCATTGCGGATATCCGATAGACCGCGCCGACATGTTGATTGAAAGCCGAAGTGACGGATTAAGCTCTAGCGCCCGCAACCCTGCGCGCAGCGATGCGCAGTCGATCAGGCGACCAACTTCGTCCATTTCGACCGCGCCCATAAAATCGCCTGCTGGAATAATTCGACCTGTATCGTCCAATACGCGGATCAACCCTTCGTAGAACGCGACCTTGGACATATCTGCAGCTTGATGGATCGGCTGATAGGCCAGAACTGTGTCGCCGCGCTTTAACGCGTCGCGCACCATGGCCATGGTGCTTTTCGATTGTTGCTGCATTGCAAAATCAAGCGGGCTTTCCTGCCCGGATTCCACCAAGTTTCGACGTTTGGACCCGTGCATGGAATTCTCCTTTTTACGGACACCATTGGCTTTAACTGCCCCTCATAGGTACTTTGAACTGCATCTCCTTAATTTCGAGTGAATCCGGGACATTTTAGGCATTTCGAGGCGGCCAAATTCGATGACAAAAAATACAAAGGAATCAACAGCATGACCGACAATCGATGCGGATGGCCCGGCGACGATCCATTTTATATCGCTTATCACGATGATGAATGGGGCGTGCCCGAATGGGACAGCCGCGCTTTGTGGGAAAAACTGATTCTGGATGGGTTTCAGGCTGGGCTCTCGTGGATCACTATTCTGCGCAAGCGAGAGAACTTTCGTGAAGCCTTTGCCGGGTTCGACCCTAACATTGTGGCAAGTTGGGGCGAAACAGAGGTTGAAGTGCTCTTGCAAAATTCAGGCATCATCCGTCATCGCGGCAAAATCGAAGCAACGATCACTAATGCCCAAGCCTGGCAAAAGATTGAGCAAACGCAAGGATTTGACCGTTTTTTGTGGGACTACGTTGACGGCGCTCCAATTCAGAACCATTGGGCAAATATGGCCGAGGTGCCGACGAAAACGCCGTTGTCAGAGCAAATCTCAAAAGACCTGAAAAAGGCCGGGTTCAAGTTTTGCGGGCCTACAATTGTCTATGCTTTCATGCAGGCCGTGGGCATGGTGAATGATCACATTGCCACCTGTTCGGCGCATGCGAGGGTTAAAAAACTGGGGGCGTAGAACAGTTTCCGATCCCTTGATCCATTAGGTATCCTCACTGCCAATTACGGCGTTAATTAACGCTACGGCCTCTTCACTTGCCCAATCGGCATCGCCGCGCAGGCGCCCAATCTCTTGACCATCAGGATCAATCAAAACCGTGATGGGAAGGCCAAATACGCCCATCGCGCGCGCCATTGACTGGCGCGGATCTAAAAGAATCGGCAGATCAGTTACGTCAATTTCAGCAAAGAACCGTTGGATTGCGGGCAGTGGGTTTCGGCCAGTGGCGATGGTAATGACCGCAAATTCTTCACCCCCCAAATCGCGCTGAAGCGCATCAAGTGCGGGCATTTCTTCGCGGCATGGCGCGCACCACGTCGCCCAGAAATTAAGCAATACATATTGCCCTTCATAATTTTCTAACGTCAGATCATTGCCGTCAGGATCCGTAAAACTGACATCCGCGATATCCTGCGGCTCCTCATGAATCACCATGGCGCGCATGTCGCCAACCAATAGATCCTCCAGCCCGTCGGCCATTACAGCATTTGCACCAAGGCCCAAGGCCATGTAGAGCGTGGCAAACCGCAAATGTCGGATCATGATTTTCCTCCGGGGTGAAATAAGACGATGTCTAAGAAGAGCTCAAATGCCATGTGGGGCGGCCGGTTTGCCGCAGGACCAGACGCGATCATGGAGGCCATCAATGCCTCGATCGGGTTTGATAAACGAATGGCGAAACAGGACATTGAAGGCTCTCGTGCACATGCCGCCATGTTGGCAGCTCAGGGTATTATTACTGATAGTGACGCAGACGCCATCCGGGAAGGCCTGCTCACGGTCTTGTCAGAGATTGAGGGCGGAACTTTCGAATTTTCGACCGCTTTGGAAGATATTCACATGAATGTCGAAGCGCGGCTGAAAGAAATCGTGGGCGAGCCTGCCGGGCGTTTGCATACCGGGCGCAGCCGTAACGACCAAGTAGCAACCGATTTTAAACTTTGGGTTCGCGACCAGATGGATGTCGCCACGAACGGCCTGACCGCCCTGATCGAGGCGCTTTTGACCCAAGCCGAAGCGGGCGCGGATTGGGTGATGCCCGGGTTCACCCATCTTCAAACCGCGCAGCCCGTCACATGGGGGCATCACATGATGGCCTATGTCGAAATGTTTGGCCGCGACCTCTCGCGATTTCGGGACGCGCGCGTGCGGATGAATGAATGCCCGCTCGGAGCGGCAGCGCTTGCCGGCACTTCCTTTCCCATCGATCGCGACGCAACGGCCCAGGCCCTCGGCTTTGACCGGCCCTCTGCCAACTCACTCGATGCCGTCAGCGACAGGGACTTTGCACTTGATTATTTGGCCTCTGCCACCATCTGCGCGATGCATCTGAGCCGTTTTGCAGAAGAGCTGGTGATCTGGTCATCGGCCCAATTCCGCTTTGTGACCTTGTCAGATCGTTTCTCGACAGGCTCTTCGATCATGCCGCAAAAGAAAAACCCGGACGCGGCAGAGCTGATCCGAGCCAAAATCGGACGAATCCTAGGGGCAAATGTTGCACTCTTGACCGTCATGAAGGGCTTGCCGCTGGCCTATTCCAAGGACATGCAAGAAGACAAAGAGCAAGTTTTTGACGCGGCAGACAACCTTGCCCTCGCGCTGGCCGCGATGGAAGGCATGGTGCGGGACATGAATGCCAATCAACCCAATCTTGAAGCCGCAGCCGGATCAGGCTTTTCGACGGCCACTGATTTGGCCGACTGGTTGGTCCGCGTCTTGGACATGCCGTTCCGCGATGCCCACCACGTCACCGGTGCCTTGGTGAAGCTGGCCGAGGATAACGGATGTGATCTGCCTGATCTGTCGCTTGAGCAATTGCAATCGGTCCATGAGCAGATCAACGCCGATGTCTATGATGTATTGGGCGTGCATAATTCCGTTAGCTCAAGAATGTCCTATGGTGGAACAGCGCCCGCGCAAGTGCGCGCTCAAATTGACCGCTGGAAAAAGGCCCTCGCATGATCCGTTTATTCGCCGCACTGACGGCCCTTAGCCTTTTGACCGCATGCGGCGTTGACGGCGATCCAACCCATCCCGAACCGCGGCCAGAACCCGGGATTACGATCTCGGGCACTGTGGAAGTCGGCGTCGCTGGCGGGAGCTAACACGCCAATGCCCGGGGGTTGACCCGTTTTCATTTACGCGTTGAACTAGGGGCCGAGCGCCCCTATCGTCTTTAACTTCAGGAAGGTTAAAGACCAAAAAGAAAGCCGAATATTCGATGGATAAAATTCCAATGACTCCGAAGGGCCACAAGGCTCTCGATGATGAACTCAAGACGCTCAAAACAATCGAGCGCCCAGCCATCATCGCCGCCATTTCCGAGGCGCGCGAACATGGGGATTTGTCCGAAAATGCCGAATATCATTCGGCGCGCGAAAAGCAGTCCTTTATTGAAGGCCGGATCAAAGAACTTGAAGGGCTGATCTCGCTTGCGCAGATCATTGACCCCGCCACTTTGTCAGGAACCATCAAGTTCGGCGCGACCGTCGAATTGGTGGATGAAAACACCGAGGAAGAAAAAACCTTCCAAATTGTGGGCGAAGCCGAGGCAAATATCGAAAAAGGCTTGCTGAATATCAACTCTCCGCTTGCCCGCGCCTTGATCGGGAAAGAGGAAGGTGACAGTGTCGAAGTGAAGACGCCGGGCGGCACAAAAGATTATGAGATTGTCAAAATCTCCTATATCTAGTGGACAAAAGCCGCCTAAACGCGGAATTTGGTGGTATGGCCGACGATAAACAACCCATTTCTATGGAGCTTGGGATTTACTCCCAAGGCAACACGACGCCGCGGATCGCCGCGGTGGAGGTGATTGCACTTGTCCTGTCCTTGCTTTGGCTCGGCGGGATCGTCTGGTTTTTCTTTGGTTCAGAGACGGCTACCGACGCAGGCCTTGGCGGCTCACCGCTAGAGGTCACGATGATGATGCTGGCACTGTTTATGCCCATCGCGTTGATCTGGGTGGCGGCCTCGGCGGCGAAAACATCCAAGATTATGCGTGAAGAAGCGGCCCGCCTTCAAAACTCGATCGATGCAATGCGCGCGGCCTATATCGCGCAGCAGCGACAAGGCGGAATAGACGTGCGCCCTGCCGTTGTCGCAAAGCTTGATGAGATTGCCGAGGCGCAACGGTCGACCGAGACGGCGCTTGCCACGTTCACCAGCTCTCGCAATAGCACGGTGGCATCTGAAACCCGTGCTGCCGTGGTGCCCGACAGTTCTAACGCCGAGGCCCCGCAACCCAGTCTTGCGCTTTCAGGCACGAATGAGACTTTGCCCGATCCTATTTCTGTCGCGGATTTCATCAAAGCGCTTAATTTTCCAGAGAACGAACATGACAAGGAAGGGTTCCGTACCCTTCGCCGCGCGCTGCAAGATCCCAATACCAAGCGCCTTATCCGCGCCAGTCAGGACGTGCTGACCCTGCTAAGTCAGGATGGCATTTATATGGATGACTTACGGCCTGATCGCGCCAAACCCGAGCTTTGGCGCAAATTTGCTAAGGGCGACCGGGGCCGGACCGTAGCAGGGTTGGGCGGTATCCATGATCGGTCATCGCTTGCGCTTTCTGCCGGCCGGATGAAACAGGATCTGGTATTCCGTGATGCTGTGCATCATTTCTTGCGCCAGTTCGATCGGACCCTTGTGGATTTTGAACAAAACGCCACGGACGAAGAAATTGTCCAAATGTCAGACACCCGCACCGCCCGCGCCTTTATGCTGCTTGGGCGCGTCACGGGAACGTTTGATTAATCTCAAAACCTATTGGAAAGAGCCCTAAAAGCCTGCGGATTTCCGCAGGCAATGTTTTTGGCAGAGGCAACTGGCATTTGCGCCAGCGGTATTTCTGGGCATAAGTAGTCCGACCAAGTTTGGGAGGCGGACTTGTCACAAATCAGTCAAGGGATCGATCACGAAATCCCCGACCGAATGCGGTCAGGGATTCTTGTTGTTCTTGTTGTCACGACGTTGCTTGCTATCTCGGCCTCCTATTTTGGGGCGCAGCGCCTTTTGGTGGCACAAACGCAATCGGTGGCCGAAGGTCAGCATGCCCTGTACCTGCGCTCCTTGTCCGAAACGATTCAGCAGCATCAACATCTTCCCTATATCCTTGCCCAAAATCCAGCTTTGGCCGAACGCGTCGCGCAAGGCGACGCACCTAGCCTGAATGAAACGCTGCAAGATCTTTCAGATGCGGCGGGTCTGGAAGCCCTTTACGTCATGGCGCTGGATGGTGAGGTTATTGCGACATCAAATTTCGCAGAAACCGGTAGCTTCCTCGGGCAGAATTACGGGTTTCGCCCCTATTTTCAGGGCGCAATTGCAGGGCGATATACCGACTATTTTGCGATCGGCGCAACGACGGGCAGGCCGGGATATTTCGTAGCCGGTCCACTTTTGGCCGAAACAGGCGCCCTTATTGGCGTCATCGCAATCAAACTGGACTTCTCGGAGCTGCAATCGGCCTGGGAAGAACGCGGAGAGCATGTCTTGGCAACAAACGCCGATGGTGTGACGCTGGTCTCATCCAATCCAAATTGGCTGTACCGTACTATAGCGCCGCTTGAAGCGGTTCGGCGGGATGAAATTTTAGGCAGTCGGCAATTCGCAGATGAGCCGCTTTCGTCGTTAGAATGGCGTATCACAACCCCCGGCAGGGTCGTCATCGACGGAAATTCTTACTTCGTGACCTCAGGCCAAACTGAATTGGTCAATTGGACTGTGCATTACCTGTCGCCAGCCTCTGCAGTAAACAGGCAAATCCTAATGACAACAGGCGTTTTGGGCGCAATTGTCGCCGCATTGATTGGGTTCGCAGTCTTCTTACGGTCACGGCGCATCTCTGCAGCTCTTGCTGTATCGCAACGCAGCCGCAGAGATTTGATCCGTACCAATTCTGAGCTTTTGAAAACCCGGGACGAACTGGCGCGCGCCTCCAAATTGGCAGCGCTAGGCCAATTGGCTGCATCGGTTACACATGAGCTTGGGCAACCGATCTCTGCCCTAAAAAACCATCTGGTTGCCGCTGAACTTGGCAATGAAATCACTTCTCCCAAAACCGCGGATAACCTGAAGCGCCTGACGGCGCGTATGGAGGGGATTACCAAACAATTGCGGTTCTTTGCCCGCCGCAGCCCTGAAGAGATGCAGCTTGTCGATATTGGCGTCGTCATAAGCGAAGCGATTGGGCTTTTGCATCATGATGCGAAAACAGCTGGCGTCACATTAAAATTTGAAAGCCCCTTTCAAGTCGCTGAAGTGAGCGGTGTTCAGCTGCAACTAGAACAGGCCATGACAAACCTTATCCGAAACGCGGTGCAGGCCTCGGAAAACAGCGATGATGCACGGGTCGAGATCAACGTGGACACAGCCACCCCATCCATCGAAATCACGATTTCAGATACTGGATCCGGGTTGCAGGGATTAACGCTGGATGAGCTGAAAGAGCCATTCTTTAGCACAAAGTCGTCGGGCATAGGCATGGGCCTTGGCCTTTCCATAACGGCAGAAATCATTCGCGAACATGGCGGGCAACTCAGTGCCTGTGAACGTCCCGGATCTGGGGCGATTTTCACTGTAACTCTCCCAAAAGCCTCAAAGGAAGCGACATGAATAACGGTTCAATTCTGGTTGTAGATGATGATCGTGAGATGCGGGTATCCTTAGCTCATCTTCTTGAAAAGGCCGGGTATTCCGTCACAACCGCCGATAATGGCGAGCAAGCGCTTTCGGCAATGAGCCGGGCCGATTTCGATGCGGTTTTGTCTGACGTGCGGATGCCCACGATGGACGGTTTGGAATTTCAGCGCCGCGCGGCAGAACTATCTACGGTGCCGGTTGTCCTTTTCTCGGCTCATGGCGATATTCCTATGGCGGTCGAGGCAATCCAGAACGGGGCCTATAACTTTCTGGAAAAACCCTTTGATCCGCGCCGGATGATTACTCTTCTGGGAAATGCCGTTCGGTTGAAACGTTTGCAGGATAGTACCAGCCGGATGCAAGAACGGCTTTCCTCTTTGACAGATCTCGAGCAAATCCTGATCGGCGACAGCCCTGGAATCACCGCAATCCGGCGGCTCATCCTTGATTTCGCCGACACCAACGCAAGTGTGATGGTGACGGGCGCAACGGGTACTGGGAAAGAGCTGGTTGCGCGCGCATTGCACGATCTGGGCCGGGGTCCGGGCGCACCCTTTGTCGCGGTCAATTGCGCAACAATTCCGCCTGAACGGTTTGAAGAGGCCGTATTCGGTAGCGCCGAAAAGCCTAGCGGACTGATGCAAAAGGCGGATGGAGGGACGTTGTTTCTTGATGAGCTGACCTCGATGCCGCCCGAGACCCAGTCGAAATTCTTGCGCGCGATTGAAACACGCATGTTTGAGCCCATCGGAACGACGACCCCTGTTGAAGTGGATGTGCGGATCGTAAGCGCAGTGGCTCAAGACCCGCTTTTGGTTGTGGAGGACGGCACGCTCCGCCGAGATTTAATGTTCCGGCTCAACACATTGGTAATCGATCTGCCCAGTTTGGCCGCGCGCGGCGAAGACATTGCGCTCGTGTTTCGTCATTACTTGCACCGTTTGTCCGCCATCTACGAAATTCCGGTGCCAGAGCTGTCAAACCCGGATTACTCGTCGCTTTTATCGCATGACTGGCCCGGAAACGTCCGCGAATTGCAAAGTGTGGCCGAACGGTTTGTGTTGGCCTCAAAACGTGGGCAAGCCTCCGTTCGAAGCGCTATTTTGGGCGTCGCCGAGGCCGACCCGACCAGCCAAACCTTGCGCGGATCGGTGGCCGTCTTTGAACGACAAATCATAAGTCAGGCCATATTGGCACAAGATGGGCGCATGGATGATGTGGCAGACCTTTTGGGAATTGGCCGCCGAACGCTCAATGAAAAAATCGTCAAGCTGGGCATAGATAAATCCGAGATTTTGTCGGCGAATTGATCCACAGCGAATAGCCTGCGGAAATCCGCAGAACGATTTCAAGCAAACGCGCATTTTTCGTCATGGCGCCGGGCATGCCCCACTTTCTATTGTCCGGGAAGCGTTGGATGACCGGCGCGTTTGGGAGGATGATGACCATGAAAATTCTTAAGGCGCTCGCGACGGGCGCGTCTCTTGCTGTTTTGGCAACCACGGCTTCGGCCCAAGATTATGTTTTGAACACCGCCTCAACTGGCGGCACCTATCACCCGGTTGGAACCGCTATTTCCACGCTGGCAAATGTCCGGCTTCTGCCATCCGAAGGCTTTTCGCTGACGGCCGTAAACTCGGCCGGCTCGGGCGCGAATGTTCAGGCGCTTGGCGCTGGCACCGCAGATTTCGCAATTCTTCAGGGTCTCTTTGGCTCTTATGCCGCAACGGGCACCGGCCCCATCACAGCCCCACAAGAGAACCTCCGCTCGGTCACGATGCTATGGCAAAACGTCGAGCAATTTGTTGTCGCTAGCGAATATGCTGAAACCGGCACCGTTGCTGATTTGGTTGCGCTGACCGGCATGTCCGCTGGCATGGGTCGCCAAAACTCGGGCACAATCGGGTCGAACGGCGTGCTTCTGGCCGGGCTTGGGATCGACATCAACACTGATTTTGAGCTGGTCGATGCAGGTTACGGCCCAACGGCGGATGCGATGGCCAATGGTCAGGCGGTCGCGGGTGGCTTTCCTTCGGGCCCTCCAACCGGTGCAATCACGCAGTTGATGGCGTCAAATCAGGGCGAATTTACGATCCTTGATGTCACTGCTGATCAGTTGGCCGATATGGATGGGGGCCGCAATCTATGGGTGCCCTATACCATCGGGGCAGGCACTTACCCTGGCCAAGAAGCTGACATCAACACAATCGCACAGCCCAACTTCCTTGCTGTAAACGCTGATGTGGATGAAGAGCATGTCTATCTTTTGACCCGCACCATGTATGAAAACCTGCCCTTCCTGCAGGCCATTCATCCCGCGACAAACGCGATGTCGCTGGACGCAGCAATGGGCGGCCTTCCGGTGCCACTGCACCCCGGTGCGCAGCGCTATTTCGAAGAAGCTGGTCTGGAGATCCCAGAACATCTGATCGCGAATTAAGCCCAGACCAATAATCGAGACGGCGGCGTGCATCTGCGCGCCGTCGCGGCTTTTGCTAGGGAGGAGCACGCTGCAATGGATACGACACTCACCTATCGTCGGGAAGATAATTTGGACCCGTCCAACCAAGGGACGAGATCTTATATCCTGATCGCATTCGCAGCTGGCTTTGCCCTGTGGCACATCGCGACCAACCTCTATCTGGTTGAGCCGGGTCGCTGGCAAAACGCCATTCACTTTGCAGGTTTCGCCTTTTTGGCATCCCTTATGTACAGCCCCTTTGGCGATCGGGCGAACACGCGCAATGCGTGGTGCTTTGATCTGGCCTATGGGTTGATAGTTGCCGGGGCCGCACTTTGGGTCGCTGGCGCAGAAAACGGACTGTACGACCGTTCACTGGCTGTGACCGGTTTGGGGTGGCAGTTCAGGCCAATTGACTGGGCCGCCGGTTTTATCCTGATTTTTGCCTGTATCGACCTGTCGCGCCGCGTGGCGGGCTGGGTCATTCCGATCCTGGTGATCTTATCACTGTCCTATATTCTATTTTTGGGTGGCTACCTGCCCGGCATCTTCCGCGCCGCGAGCCTTCCCATGAATGATGTTCTGTTTAGAACGCTTTATAATGACGAGGGTCTGTTTGGCGTTTTGGCCACGATCTCGTCGGTCAATATTACGCTGTTCATGATCTTTGGTGGGTTTTTGGTAGTCTCAGGCGCCAGCAACTTCGTTATCGAACTGTCCAAGGTTGTCGCGGGCCGTATCAAAGGCGGCGCGGCCTTCGTCGCGGTGCTGTCATCTGCGCTGACCGGGACAATCTCCGGTTCGGCTATCGCCAACACCGCCTCAACCGGCGTCATCACTATTCCATTGATGAAGGCCAATGGCTTTCGCCCACAATTTGCGGCGGGCGTCGAGGCCGCTGCCTCGACCGGCGGCCAGCTTATGCCGCCTATCATGGGCGCAGGCGCGTTCGTGATGGCGAGCTACACTTCAATCCCCTACTCGACCATTGTCGCCGTCTCTATCGTGCCAGCAATGCTCTATTTCCTGTCTGTTGCCTTTATCGTGCGCATTGAGGCCATGAAATATGACGCCGGGGCCGATATCGATCTGACCGTGGATAAGGGCAAGCTGCTGTCTGGCGGTTTGGTTTTTGTGATCCCGCTGGCTGTTATGATATGGCTGCTGATGACGGGCGTCACACCCGCTTATGCGGCCTGTTGGGCCATTGCCGCGCTGGTGCTTACCTCTTGGACAACAAGCCTTCTGGCAAACCTTGCCCCAAAGGGCATGTTCAAACCGGTTGCCATGGGACCGATCAAAATCACCGAAGCACTGGTGTCCGGCGTGCGCTCGTCCATTATGACTGCCATCTTGCTTGTGGCGATTGGCATCATGAACAACGCCATTGTCACAAGCGGCGTCGGCAACAGCTTCTCGCTGATGATCGCACAATGGTCGCAAGGATCGATGGTGCTGGCAATTGTCCTTATTGGCCTAGTCTCGCTTGTTCTGGGTATGGGTCTGCCCGTCACGGCAGCATATATCATCCTCGCCATTCTCACCGCGCCGGCGCTTGCCGGGATCATGTCGGACTCGCTGATCGTTGAACAATTGGTAACCGGCATTGCCGACCCGGCAAAATCCGCGCTGTTCTTCCTGGTCGACCACCCCAATGCCGCGATGGTGAGCCAAGGGATGAGCCGATCCGAAGCTTGGGATCTGATGGCCGCCATTCCCTTTGAGGTCGCGGTGACAATCCGCCCGACCCTTGTTGACCCGGCCGCTGCAACGACATTTCTGCTGACTGCGCATTTGATCATCTTTTGGCTAAGCCAAGACAGCAATGTCACGCCCCCGGTTTGCCTTGCGGCCTTTACTGCGGCAGGCATCGCCGGATCACGGCCTATGGCAACTGGGTTTGAAAGCTGGAAGATCGCCAAGGGCCTCTACATCGTGCCGCTTATGTTCGCCTATACGCCCTTAATCTCAGGCGAGTTAATTGAGGTTTTGCAAATCGGGTTCTTCGGCCTCTTTGGGATCTATGCCACCAATGCATTGATCCAGATCTACAGCGAAGGGCCTATTGGCCCGATTGAAATCGCCGCGCTTGTGATCGGTGCATGCCTTGCGTATTGGCCATTGAACATTGTTGCCAATATCGGCGGGGCGTTCCTGGTCGTCTTTGTCATTATTCGTAGCAAACAAAAGGCAAAGGCGCTGGCGGGCGGCATGCAAGGCGCGGCCTAAAGCCCGAATCCTGCATAGGGCAGGAATGTAACTAAATCGCCCTCTTCAATCTCTTGGGCTTCAAAAGGCAGTTCAACCAAGCCTTCAGCCCAAGAGAGCCCCGAGATACGGCCAGAACCTTCCGATTTGAAAAGCTCGACCCGTCCATCCGCGCCCAGCCTGGCGCGCGGGTATTCGGCGCGGCCGTGACGTTTGGATTTTGAGAAGCCCGCAGGGCATTTCATGCGCATCGGCTGGGTCCAGCCCGCGCCGGACATCAGGCTTAAGGCTGGGCGCGCAAAAAGTAGCGCGCAGACCATTGCAGCAACTGGATTACCGGGCAGGCCAAAAACCGGTTTACCCTTCCAAAGTGCCAGAGCCAAAGGCCGTCCCGGCTTGATCGCAATGCGCCAGCTCGAAAGGTTCCCTTCGGTACTTAAAATACGGCTGATATGATCCTCATCCCCGGCAGAGGCCCCACCGGAGGTCAAAATCGCGTCGACCTCGGCGCCCCGATCCAGCGCGTCCCGGATCGCGCCCTCATCATCAGGTTTACGTCCAAGATCCAAAACCTCATGGCCCCATGCCCGCAAAAGCCCGGCAAGCATTGGCCGATTTGCATCGAAAATTTGCCCTTCCCCCGGCTCCTGACCCGGGTCGACCAATTCGTCACCAGTCGACAAGATCGCAACTTTGAGCCGCCGATACACAGAAATTTCGGCCAGCCCTGCCGCAGATAACAGCGCCAAATCCGCGGGCCGAATGACATGGCCCGCGCCCAAAATGGTCTGACCTGCATGAAAATCTTCGCCAGCCCTTCGCCTATTTGCGCCAGGCTTAACTGGCCCGTGAAAGGCAATTGCGTCTGGCTCGACCGAACAATCTTCCTGCAAAACCACCGTGTCCACACCGGCAGGCACAGTTGCGCCGGTCAATATGCTTATAGCATGGCCCTTGGGAACAGATCCTTTAAAGGGTTGCCCCGCTACCGCTCGCCCGCAGACAAGGGGCAATAGCTGCGGGCCATCGCCAATTGCCTCACTTGAAAACCCATAGCCATCAACCGCCGCATTCGCCGCGCCGGGATTAGACGCCTTCGCCACGGCATCTGCCGCCGTGACCCGGCCAAGGGCGTGTGACAGCGGCACCGTCTGTGGCCCGGCAACTACGTGCAACGCTTGCCGCAACCGCTCTTGCGCCTCCGAGACGGGCGTCCACGCAATCCCGGGAGGCAAAGCAAAACAGTCATCCTTGAACACCGGCGGCAAGAGCGGTGGCTCCCCGCGCGCCGCGCGCGTCAATTCCGCCTCGTGACCCGCGCCAAGAATCCAACCTTCTTCAAGATCGCCCTCTGCCAACATCGCCGCAAGCCGCACCGGATCAAGATAAGACATCGCCTTGGCCAGAACCCGAACTTGCGCGGCATCAAGGATTTCATCTTCCTCTTGCTGCGCCCCGATTTCAGCACCGATCAAAGATGGATAAACTTCGGCCAGCACAATCGGTGTATCAGCAGTCTCGAAAGGCCGGACAGACAGATCTGCCCCAAATTCTTTCTGTAGCTGCACAAGCTGCGGAATACCCAGCAAAGTTTGCGAACCAACTGAACCGGTTGTGTAAAGCTTCCAAACCGGCTGCGCTTTGGCAATGACGGTTTCAATCCGTCGACGTTCCGCAAACGGAAACTGCGAATAATCGATCGATTTTCGAGAATCTAAGCCGGCGCTTGCCCGTCCCTTTGGGCATCCCCAAAACGGGCCGGCGCTGTCAAACAGCCCGTTCAATTCTTCGGCCACATCGAACCGGTCATTGGCGTTGTCTGTGCCATCTTTGATCCGGGCCGCCAGTTCACCCCAAAGCGCAAACGGATCATCCGACCCTGTTACTGCGCGGGCGAACCCTTTTGGATAGCCAAAGGGAAAATCAAACCCAACAAGACAGCGGCGCCCGGCAGCGCACTCTTCCCTTAAAACCTCTGTCAGATAGGCCGTAGCAGCATGCCGTGTCCGGTGATAGCTGACGATATCATCCCCATAACCGGCTATTGCGATCCAGATGGCGTCTGCGGCAGGGGTCGCCGGGGATGGCGCTGCACGTGCTGACCAATCGACCATTATGAACCGATCAAATGCGGTCATAGGGCCAGCTCTTGCGTGATGAAGTCTGCGATGTCGCTCGTTGCGTCGAGATGAAAAAGCGGCTTGTCCGTTTTTGGCGACTTATCAGATGCGATGGCCTTAATCGTCGGATCATCCGGCGCAAGAAGAGATTGCCCAGTCGCAGAACGGTTTGCCTCGATCTTGGGATGCGCCTCACGCTTGAAGCCCTCAACAAGTATCAGATCCACCGGAGCAAGCTGCGCAAGCATTTCAGAAAGGGTTGGCTCAGCCGCAACGCGCAGCTCGCTCATCAGCGCCCACCGGTTCTTTGACGTTAGAAGGACCTGGCTCGCTCCGGCCTGACGATGACGAAAGCTGTCTTTGCCCGGCTGATCAACATCAAATGTGTGATGGGCATGTTTGACTGTGGAGACGGTCATCCCCCGCGCCGTAAACTCGGCCACGAGCCGCTCCATCAATCCCGTTTTTCCAGAATTCTTCCACCCCGCAACGCCCCAGATTTTCATAGCAAAAGCTCCTCAGCGCGCGCCAGATCATCAGGCGTGTTTATATTGAAAAACGGATCAAATGGCGCGTCAGGATAGATGGCCAACGCCGTACCATGGCGATCCGTCCAAGCCACGATCTTCCGAATTCCGCTGTCCAGCACTGCGGCCAAATCATCCCGCAATGCAACCGGCCAAAAGCCAAAGGTTGGCTGACGCCATGTCTTTTGCGAGGTTTTTGTGGCGGCCAGTGCGATCGGTTTACCTTGCTCGGTTGCGGCGCCAACCAAGCGCCCGGCCAGATCTAGAGGAAAAAATGGCGTGTCGGCGGCGGCAGTTACAATATGGGTCGCGCCCTGCGCCGCGGCCCAATTCATCCCCGCCAATACGCCAGCAAGCGGGCCGGGATGCCCTGCGACCTCATCGGGTAAGATGGGCAATCCAAGGTGCTCAAATCGCGCAGCATCCCCGTTCGCGTTCAGCGCCAATCCTTCCACTTGTGGCGAAAGTCGCGTGATCACATGGTCAATTACCGGCTTGCCGCCGAGCGGCAAAAGCCCCTTATCACCGCCGCCCATCCGCGTCGCCAATCCGCCTGCCAAAATGACACCTAAGGTTGCCATGCCCCACCTTCCTCGCCGCGCGTGCGCCCGACGATCATTTATGATCGTAACAAAATTATTCTTAGAATTTTGCCTTTCATCCGCCCGCATTCCCAAAATCCGAACGGTGCATATTTGAAGGATCTTGATCGCGGATCAACCGGTCTTCTCCGGCCAGACAGATAAACCTTTTACCTTTCATCCGCCCGATCAGCGTCAGCCCTACCTCTTGCGCAATCTCCACGCCCCAAGCGGTAAAGCCCGAGCGTGAAACCAGAACCGGTATGCCCATCAGCGCTGTTTTAATCACCATCTCGGATGTCAGACGGCCGGTGGTATAGAGGATCTTGTCCCCCCCTTGGACGCCTTCTTGAAACATCCAGCCCGCGACTTTGTCGACAGCATTATGACGGCCGACATCTTCCATATAGATCAATGGCCTATCGCGCTCGCACAACACCGTTCCATGAATGGCGCCAGCCTCAAGATAAAGGCTCGGCGTTCGGTTGATGACATGGCTGAGACGATAAAGCCATGACGTCCGCAGCTCAGCCTCCGGCAATCTCAACCCGTCCAGCCCCGCCATCATATCGCCAAAAACCGTCCCTACAGCGCAGCCGCTGGTCCGGGTCTTGCGTGCCAATTTGGCCTCGTGATCAGTCTCCACCTCGGTCCGTACGACAACGACGCCCAGTTCGTCATCATAGTCGACCCCAGTCAGGCGATCATCTGCCGTCAACATGCCCTGATTGCGCAAAAAGCCAATGGCCAGATATTCCGGGTGATCGCCAATCGTCATCGCCGTTACAATCTCGCGGCGATTGAGATAGATCGTCAGCGGGCGCTCTTCGACCACATTCAGCTCAATCTCAGCGCCGCTTTCATCATGTCCGACAACCTGCCGCGCCAGCCCTTTATGGGCCAACGATGGTGCGATCAAATATTGTGATCTCAACTCATCAGAAACAGTCATTTGCATTCCACCTTGGCCCGGCCTATTCGCGGTAATGAGATAACCTAGATCACGGCGATGCCAAGCACCAATTCGAAAAGCGCCTTCTATGCCGGCTGCCGCACGGCCCTCCCGTTTCTTTTGATCCTCGGGCCTTTTGGGCTGCTCTTTGGTGTGGTCGCGACCGAGGCCGGGATGTCATTGGCCCAAACCATTGGGTTTTCAATGGCCGTGATCGCAGGCGCGGCGCAGTTTACAGCGGTTCAGCTTATGCAGGACCAAGCGCCGATGATCATTGTTTTGGCATCTGCGCTGGCGGTGAACCTGCGCATGGCGATGTATGCTGCGGCGCTTGCCCCCCATATCGGGCATGCGTCCCTTATTCAGCGGCTTTTGGTCTCTTACGGGAATTTCGATGCGTCTTTTGCGATGGCCATGGCCGAATATGAGGCCAATCCAGATCGTCCGATTGGCGAGAAGGTGGGATATTTCCTTGGCTCTGTCGCTGTCATTATTCCTTCATGGGCCATCGCGACGTTTCTTGGTGCGCAACTTGGCGCTTTGATCCCGGAAAGCTTCGGCCTCGATTTCGCTCTGCCGATCCTCTTCTTGTCATTTGTGGCCCCTGCCCTGCGCAGCCTCGCCCATGTCGCGGCAGCCTTCACCTCGGTCATTCTCGCCATCGTCCTACAACCTGTTCCCTATAATCTCTGGATCCTGATCGCCGGCATTGCCGCCATGATCGTAGGGGCCGAGGTCGAACGCAGGATGACACGCCCATGACCGGTTGGAGCAACGCCGAAATTTGGCTGATCATCGCCGTTATGGCTGTCGGAACATTCCTGATCCGCTTTTCGTTTTTGGGGCTGTTTGGTGGGCGCGACTTGCCTGATTGGGCTCTGCGCCATTTGCGGTACACGGCTGTCGGCATCTTGCCCGCGCTTGTGACGCCATTGGTGCTTTGGCCCGAAGGGCCTGGCAGCGATCCCGATCCGATACGGATTATCTCGGCCGGAATCGCTATTCTTGCTGGGTGTCTAACCCGGAATGCGAATTATTCGATCATTGCAGGGCTGGCATCCTTTGGCCTGCTGCAGCTGATCTTCGCTTAGGCTTTCTTCAGCGAGTCCCGGATTTCCATCAAAATATCCAGCTCACTGGGGCCGGGATCAGCGGCGGGCGCCTCTTCTGCTGCTTCTTTGGCTTCAGCGGCTTCCTTGATCTTGTTGATCGAGCGCACCAGCATAAAGACAACAAAAGCGATAATTAGGAAATTGATAATCGCCATGATGAAGGCCCCATAGGCAAAGGTCGATGCCCCCGCCTCACGTGCGGCGTCCAATGTCGCGAACTCGCCATCTCCGAGCGTGTAAAAGAGGTTCGAAAAATCGATCCCTCCAGTGAAAAGCCCGATGAAGGGCTGGATAAGATCATCAACAAGTGACTTTACAATGGCCGTGAATGCGGCCCCAACAATAATCCCCACAGCCATGTCCATGACATTGCCACGAGCAATAAAATTCTTGAATTCCTTAAGCATTTCGCGCGTCCTCTCTCGCTTCATTGCCGTCTTCCCTAGGCAAAGTGGCGGTATATATGCACAGAGAACGTCTCTTTGTCTGCATTTTCCGCTTAACGTTGGGTTAAGCAGGCAACTCGCTGGTCAATATATAGCGCAGCATTTCAACAACTTGGGCCGGCTTTTCCGCGACGGCCAACGCCGCTGCATCCACCTCTTTCAAGGCGTGCTGGTGATCGGGGCCATGTAGCACAATCAGCGACTTCCCCAATGCAGAGGCATAGCCCGCGTCAAAGGCCGCGTTCCATTGCTTATATTTTTCGCCAAACCGAACAACGACAATATCGGCATCTTCGATGCCCTTACGGGTTCGCATGGCATTTAGCTTTGCGCCTTTATGATCATGCCAAAACTTGTTCGGTTCCGCGCCCAAAATCGCAACGCCGCAATCATCACTGGCCGCGTGATCTGTCACAGGCGATGAAAATGAAACATCAAGACCGGCAGCGCCTTGGCTAATTTGCTCACGCCAATCGGTGTGGATTTCTCCCGAAAGATAAACCTTCAACATCCTATTTCTCCCTTTCATCCTGCCCGAACATAATCGGGTTTGGGGGCTGGCCCCCAAAAACGGGGGGTGCGGGGGGCGAAGTCCCCCGCTCGGTCGACGCGCAACGCGCGGCGAAGCCCTTATCCGCGCAGTGCCCCGCCTGTTGCTTTCGAAACCTTCTCGACGATCTTGGCCGCAACGGCCTCAATCTCGTCCTCGGTCAGCGTTTTGTCCTTTGGCTGCAGCCGAACACTCAAGGCGATGGATTTTTTGCCTTCGCCCATCTGTGCTTCCGCCTTCGGACCTGCAAATTCATCAAAGACTGTCACGCCATCGATCAGTTTCTTGTCAGCGCCAGCCGCCGCATTGGCCAAGTTAATCGCCTCAACGCCTGTATCCACGACAAAGGCGAAATCGCGTTCAACGGCCTGCAGGTCGCTAATCTCAAGCGCACCGCGAGAGGCTGATTGAGCGCGGGGCATCGGAATTTCTTCGGGGAAGAGCGTAAAGCCCACTACAGGCCCCTTCACATCCATCGCGTCCAACACTTTGGGATGAATCTCTCCAAAGATCCCCAAGACCTTTTTGGGGCCCAAGCAGATCACACCGTGGCGTCCGGGATGGAACCAGCCCGGCCCTGTGCGCAGGATTTGCGCTTTGGCAGGCGCGCCCATCACGCTTAGAATTGCTTCAGCATCCGATTTCACATCATAGACATCCACGGGCCGCCGCGACCCAAAGGTATCGCGCCCGGCATTATGGCCGACAAGAATGCCTGACGCTTGCAGATGTTGCTCGCCCGGTTCACCGCCTTGGAAGGCCGCGCCAAGTTCAAACAAAGCCATATCCATAATTCCGCGCGACTGATTGCGGGCCGCCGCCTGCAAAAGTCCGGCCAAAAGTGAGGGCCGCATGTGGCTCATCTCGCTTGAGATGGGATTTTCCAGCATCACCTCATCGGTGCCGCCGCCGAAAAGGGCGGCCGAGGCTTGGTCAATAAAACTATAGGTTACGCATTCGTTGTACCCGAGACCGGCCAAAGCCCGGCGCGCGGCGCGTTCCCGTTTTTGCATCGGCGTCAGAACCGCGGCCGGGAAACCGGGATCAACGCGCGGCATCGGCACCGGCGCAAGATTTGCCAGCGATTCAATTCGCGCAACTTCTTCTACAAGATCAGCCTCACCTTGCACATCCCGGCGCCAAGGCGGAACGACAAAGCTGTTATTGTCTTCAACATGGCCAAAGCCAAGCGACAGAAGAATTTCAATCTGACGTTCCGCAGGAATGGTCATGCCGACCAAAGACTGCGTGCGCTCAAAATCCAGCTTATAGGCGCGGCGTTCGGTATTTGCAGCGCCCGCTTCGACAACCTCGGACGCTTCGCCGCCGCAAAGGTCCAAAATCATCTGCGTGGCGGCCTCGAGGCCGGGCTTGGTGTATTCAGGGTCAACACCCCGCTCAAACCGATAACGCGCATCAGAGTGGATCTTTAGATCACGGCCCGTATAGGCAATGCGCACCGGATCCCACCAAGCGCTTTCAAGGAAGACATTCACCGTTTCCTCGGTGCAGCCCGTGGGATCGCCCCCCATAATGCCAGCAATGCTTTCAGGGCCGGTATCATCCGAAATCGCAAGCTGCCCGGCCGAGAACGTATACTCCTTCTCGTCGAGCGCTTTCAGCACTTCGCCGCCCGCCGCACGGTGCACACGCAGATCGCCTTTTACCTTATCGGCATCAAAGACGTGCAAGGGACGGTTTTGATCGTAGGTGAAGTAGTTTGTGATATCGACCAATGTCGAAATTGGGCGAAGACCAATAGCGCGCAAACGGTCCTGCAACCATTTTGGGCTGGGTCCGTTTTTGACGCCTTTGATCAGGCGCCCGGTAAAATGTGGTGCGTCATCAAGACTGTCTTCATCAATGGTGACATTGATCGGGCACGGGTAGCGGCCTTCGACAACACTATTTTCCTGCGGCTTCAGCGTGCCAAGGGCGCGCGCGGCCAAATCCCGGGCAATCCCGCGTACGCCAAGGGCGTCCTGCCGGTTTGGCGTGATCGCGATCTCAATCACAGGGTCGACTTTGGCCGGGTCATTTTCGGCCAGCCAGTCGATGAAACGCTCACCAACCTCGCCCGAAGGCAGTTCGATAATGCCGTCATGCTCGTCGCTAAGTTCCATCTCGCGCTCGGAGGCCATCATGCCAAAGCTTTCGATGCCGCGGATCTTTCCAACGCCAATTGTGGTATCAATTCCCGGTACATAGACGCCCGGCTTGGCCACAACAACGGTGATCCCTTCACGCGCATTGGGTGCACCGCAGATGATCTGCTTCTCACCCTCATCGGTCGCAACCTGACAGACGCGCAGCCGGTCCGCATCAGGATGCTTTTCGGCCTTCAGCACTTTGCCGATGGTAAAGTCAGCAAGACGCGAGGCGCGGTCTTCAACCTCTTCGACCTCTAGGCCGATATCGTTGAGAGCCTCGCAAATCTGGTCCAGCGTGGCCTCAGTTTCGAGATGATCTTTCAGCCAGGACAAGGTGAATTTCATCGCAGCATTCCTTCGCGTCTTTTACCGTCTCGCGATTACCGCAACTGGGCCGGGAAGGGAACCCAAGAGCGCCGAGATTGAACCATTTGGCTGCCCCGCGCGACCTATGGGTGATGTTGCGGGGGCCGCTATGCCCCTAGAAAGGACGGTCCCATGACCCTCAAACCTACAAAAGCGAGCCTTTTGGCCGCAATCCTTTGCACCGTAGCCGCCCCTGCGGCCATGGCCGATATGCTTATCATCCAGCAAGGCCCCAGCGTTGGAATCGCGCCCCAAATTCAAATGCCCATCGCAGGCGCCTCTGGCTTTGACATGGCCGCTGGCTTTGTGACCCAGATGGCCTCGGAACGCCTACCCGAGTTCGAAATCGCCCATTCAATCCAATTGCAAAACGCGCCGGATGACGCCTTCGACCCGATCAGCTTCGCCGGTGACTGGCGCATGACTGAAGCGCCGGGTATCTCCGATGAAGACCTGAACGAAAGCGACCTGCCCGAGGTTACGTTTTCGATCACGGCAGATGGCCATTTTACGGCCTATGCTGGATGCAACCGGATTTTTGGCACGCTGTACCAACAAGGCGGCGCGCTGGTCGATCCCATTGTGGGCATGACGCGCATGGCCTGTTTAGGTCTGGTTGGCGATCAAGAGCGGGCTTTGACTCGCGCTTTGGACAACGCCGCGATGTTTGCCCATGCTGGCGGAATATTGGTCTTGTTGAACGCGGATGGCGACAAATTGGTTGAATTTCACCAACATGATGCCCTCTGACATTTAAGTCACTTCAAAGTTCAAACGGCGCGCGTGCTTTCGCGCCGTTTGTTATTGGGCGTCTACCGCGCTTCTGCGCGGATCGAATAGGCAAGCGGGTAAAAGCAATCACCCAACGTCAAAGTAAAGGACGTGGGGAAAGCCGGGTCATCGAAGCTGATCACGGCCCGGCCCCAATCCAAACTGGCAAACCCACCGGGGCGCGCCAAAGCGGCTTCACATTCCAAGGCTCCTGATCCGACCCAATAGGCCTCATGCACACCACGATCGTCAAAGTTCCCAGCCAGCCCCGGGATAACCAACTCGGCTGCGGTTCCGTCGATATTGGTGAAGCTCAAAACTGCAGACCCAAATTCATCAGCGAGGTAAACCACCTCGCCGTAAGGCGTATCCCAAACCTCATCCGCGACTGCGGGCATGGCTGTGATGGCGAGGCAGCACGCGGCCGTAAGTGTTTTTAGTGACATGTTTTCTCTCCCTTTTTCTAATGGTTAGCCCATTTTGAATGCGGGAGGAAGAAATCCCTCATTTGTCAGAGAAATAGCCGCGCATCGCCACACCGCGGGGTGGCGCAGTCTCGGTTGTTCGAAGTGATTTATCGTGCCGAATACACCCAACTCATGTGCTGTGAAGAACCTCACAAATCGCCTGCCGGTTCAACGCTGGCGAAGCGCGGCGGCCTACGGCCTTGATTCCGCGCCTTAAAGATTTGCCATTTAGGATCTGGCCAACCCGAAAGTGGATACCCGGAGCTTAGGCAGCTTATCCATTCACCCCGGCATGCACCGTCGGCATCTGCAATGCAGAAAAGCCATAATGGCGTAGCCAGCGCAGGTCGCTGTCGAAGAAAGCGCGCAGGTCGGGGATGCCGTATTTCAGCATGGCCAGCCGGTCGATCCCGATGCCGAATGCAAAGCCTTGCCATTCAGCTGGATCAACGCCTGCCGATTTCAAAACATGCGGATGCACCATGCCTGAGCCCAAAACCTCAAGCCAATCATCGCCTTCCCCAACTTTCACAGTGCCGCCTTCCCATGAACACTGGATATCAACTTCTGCCGATGGTTCCGTGAAGGGGAAATGCGAGGCGCGGAAGCGGGTTTTGACGGGGCCGCCGAAAAAGGCCGAGAAGAACTCCTCAAGCACCCATTTCAGGTTTGCCATCGAGATATCTTTGCCAATTGCCAGCCCTTCGACCTGATGGAACATCGGGGTGTGGGTCTGGTCATAATCGGCGCGATAAACGCGGCCGGGGCAGATGATACGGATCGGGGCGCCTTTGGCCTCCATCGAGCGGATTTGGACCGGACTGGTATGGGTGCGCAGCACATGGGGCGGACGATTGTCGCCCTCTTTGCGGTGCGTATAAAACGTGTCCATCTCGGCCCGCGCGGGGTGGTGACCGGGGATGTTTAGCGCGTCAAAGTTGTACCAATCGGTCTCGATCTGCGGTCCTTCGGCAACCGAAAAGCCCATATCAGCGAAAATCGCGGTAACCTCTTCGGTGACTTGGCTGACGGGGTGAATGGTGCCCTGGCGGCGCGGGCGGCCCGGCAGGGTCACATCCAGCCACTCGGTACGCAAACGTTCATCCAGCGCGGCATCAGCCAGCGCCACTTTACGCGCAGCAATGGCCGAGTTCACTTCATTCTTCAGCGCATTCAGCGCCGGGCCTGCGACCTGCCGCTCTTCTGGCGTCATCTTGCCCAGCTCGCGCATTTTTAGGCTGATCTCACCCTTTTTGCCCACGGCTTGCACGCGCAGCTCTTCCAGAGCGGCCTCATCAGCAGTTTCGGCAATGGCCGCGATGTATTTAATGCGCAGATCATCCATGGGTCGGCCCTCTTTTAGTCGTCCCCGCCCTGCTAGCCAGAGCAGGCGCAGAATGCAAGCGCCCCGGCTGGATAAAGCGGTTGCCCCGGCAGCTTGGATCGGCTAATTCGCGCGGCTTCGATGGGGGTGAATGTGATGCAAACCGACACGCTGGCGATAGATTTCGGAACCTCAAATTCAGCGGCAGCTGTGCTGTCCGGCGACACAGTACGCCGCCTGCCGATGGAGGCCGGGGCCGAAACCCTGCCAACGGCCGTCTTTTTCCCCGAGGACTGCGGCATCATGCGCCTTGGCGCGAATGCGGCGGATGCGCTGATCGCTGGAGAAGAAGGGCGCTATATGCGGGCGCTGAAATCGGTTTTGGGTTTGCCGCTTGTGCATGAAAGCCGGTTGATCGCAGGCAAACGCCGGACAATCGCAGGGATTGTGACCGAGTTTCTGACGGTGCTGCGGAAGAATTCTGAAGCGCAATGCGGGCACCCTTTCCGGCGTGCCCTGTCGGGCCGCCCAGTACATTTTCACAGTTCCGCCCCCGATAAGGACGCGCAGGCCGAAGCTGATTTACGGGCCTGCTATTTGGCGGCAGGGTTCGAGGATGTTGAGTTTCTGGCCGAACCTGTTGCCGCCGCTGTTGCAAGCCAACGCCAAGGAGGCGCGAAGGGCTTGGGTTTGGTTGTTGATATCGGCGGCGGCACCTCGGATTTCACGGTATTTGAAGGCGGCGGAGACAGCCTGAACATCGTGGCAAGTCACGGTATCCGGCTGGGCGGCACCGATTTTGATCAAGCGATTTCGTTGGCCCATGCAATGCCACTTTTGGGGCTGGGCGGGCAGCTGCGGCGCGAATTCGGCTCTGGCACCCTGCCCGTTCCACGCGCGCCTTTTGTCGAGCTGGCGACATGGGCGAAAATCCCGTTTCTCTATAACGGTCAAACGCGTCGCAAAGTGGCCGAAATGGCGCGAATGGCCGTGGACCGCGACGCGATGGACCGATTTTGCGAAGTGCTTGAGCTTGAACTTGGTCATGAGTTGGCCTTCGCTGTCGAGCGCGGCAAGATCTCGGCCAATTCCGATATGGGATTTGGGCAGATTGACATGGGCTATATCGAGTCTGGGCTGACATCGGCGCTGAACAAAGTCGACATGGATCGCGCCCTGCAGGCAGATCGCGTGGCGATGCGGACAGCGATGGCGGACACATTGCAGATTGCAGGCGTTCCGGCTGATAAAATTACCAATGTGACTTTGGTGGGCGGATCCAGCCTGATGAATTTCGTCACGGAAGAGGCTGCTGCGATCTGCCCCAATGCCGCCATTTCGCGCGCGGATGCGTTTACTGCGGTTATTGACGGCTTAGCCTTGGCAAGCGCGACAGCGCCTAATTGAAGTTCAGAGCCAATTGACCGACAGCGTATTGGCGCAAGGGGCGGTATAGGCGTCAAAATAGGCGATATATTCGACGGCCTGGCCGGTTTCTGCTGCGCGCACGACCGTCGTAGATTGTGCAAAGGTAAGGGCGACATCCTCGGTCAGGGGATCATCATCTGCGCGGGTCATTCGGCGAATGGCGCTTTGCATAGACAGCTCACTCAGACGTTCGCTTGGCGTTGCTGCGACAAGATCGGCCGTGAATGCCTCTATGACGTTCCGCGGTACCAAATCGGCCCCGAAAATATCATCAATGATGCGCGCAATCCGCGCCTCGAACGCGCCGCGATAGAGAAACCCGCCGGTCCCGACCGCCACAAGAGCCACCCCGCCAAGAAGAAGAGAGCGCCGCGAAAGGGTCATAGGCTTTCTCCCGCGCGCAGGGCCAAAGCAGACAGTGTTAGGGTTGGGTTTGCGGGCGACGCCGTTGGAAAAGCCCCTGCCCCGACAGCAAAGAGATTTCCCATACCATGAACACGCAGCGACCCGTCGACAACCGATTGCGCAGGGTCATCACCCATTCGGTGCGTGCCTTGAATATGCGCCTCTGTTGTTGAGAGGGCGCCTTCACTTGGGACATGCACATCGCCGGGAATGACATCGGCAAGCCCTGCATGGGCCCTGCGCAATCCGCGCATCGCATAATCAGCATGACCATTCCAACGAAGCAGCGGCGCGCCCTCGGACGTTAGTTCTACCCGGTTATCGGCGCGGGGCAGATCCTCGGCAATCAGTTTGAGTTTCATCCGGTGGGTCCATTTCCCACGTTCATGGCGCAGCGACGGCGGGGCGTTGTAATTTTCGATCAAGACGGCAGCATCTTGGTCGCGCCAAGGCCCGTCGTAAAAGGCGTAACAATGCCCGGTCACAGAGCTGCCGCCGAAATAGCCGGGAAACTCAGTATCAATGTCAAACGTAACCGAGCTTTGTTCGTGCAAATAGCGCCCCAAAGCTGCGTGATTTTGGCCCGATCGCAGCAAGATCGCTGCGTTGTTTATGGCGTTGGTTGCCAAAGCAACTGCGCCGGATTGGATAACCTCTCCGCTCTCAAGGCGAACGCCTGTGGCCTGCCCCCCGTTTTGCGTAACCGATGCAACACCCGCCCCGACCAAAAGCGCCACATTTGGACGGGAAAATGCATCGATCCCATTTAGAACTGTGAATTTTGCATCAACCGGGCAGAGGTTACAGACACCATTGCCGCAACAACTGGGCCGGCTGCCTCCATTTGAGCGGGCGGTTGGCACTGGCACCCAAATATCCGGGCGTTCCTGCATGCAGCGGGAATCTGAACGCGACGGTGCCTGCGCCGGATAGAGAAACGGAGTATCGCGCGGCAGGATCGCCTCATTGCCTCCGCCGGCAACCTCCATGATCTCTTCGACGCGGCTATAGTAGGGCGCGATATCATCGTAGCTGACTGGCCACGGCGCGCCGACGCCATGTGTTTCAAACAGCCGAAAATCCGAAGGGTGAAAACGCGGCACCTGCCCCCACCAACAATTGGAATTTCCGCCAAAAGCCGTTTTGGCCACCCATGTTTTTTCATGGTCCGAGCTGTTTTCCATTTCGAAGGCGGTATCGGCCAGTTCGCCATCGGTCAGCTGGTCGGCATGAGAGGTTATTTGACCTTTTTCGACGATCAACACGCGTGTGTCTTCGGGCAAACCTTTGAGAAAAAACATTGCCGCAAAGCTTGATCCGGCAATGATCACATCCCAGTCCTGATCCTGGGCGGCTTCTTTGGTTATCTGCTCGAACACTATGCGTGCCTTTGATTGTCGTTTTTTCAATCAATGACACGATTACAGACCAAAAAAAAGATCCGCCCCTTTGTCAGAAACGGATCTTAAATTCTTTAGGCTTTGATCTGGACCTTATTAGGCCAGAGCGCCTTTCGCCTGATCGACGATTGCACCGAATGCTTCGGGCTCATGTACAGCCAGATCAGCCAGAACCTTACGGTCGACTTCGATGCCAGCTTTCGAAAGGCCATTGATGAACTTCGAATAGGTCAGGCTTTCGTCATGCGCGCGAACGGCGGCGTTGATCCGCTGGATCCACAGGGCACGGAACTGACGCTTGCGGGCCTTACGGTCGCGGGTTGCGTACTGGTTCGCCTTGTCGACGGCCTGCGTCGCGGTGCGGAAGTTGCGGGACCGTGCGCCATAATAGCCTTTTGCGGCTTTGACGATTTTACGGTGACGGGCGTGGGTGGTGACCCCACCTTTAACTCGGGACATAGCTCAAAGCCTCCTTAGCGAGAGTACGGCATGAAACCCTTGACGATCTTTTCGTCAGGGGTGGACAGGGTGGTTGTACCGCGAGCATCGCGGATGAACTTGCGGGTCCGTTTGATCATGCCATGGCGCTTACCGGCCTGGCCTGCTTTGACACGGCCGTTGGCCGTGACCTTAAAGCGCTTCTTGGCGCTCGACTTGGTCTTCATCTTGGGCATTTTCGTCTCCAATTCTGGGTACGTTCTGACGCGACTCGGCATGCCACTTACGGCCGGTCCCATCGGTTAGAGCGCGCCATTTAGCGCCCTTCTGGATCATGTGCAAGGGGGATCAGTTAATGATACGCGCCAAAACTGAGATAAAAGCGTCTGGCACCTCTCGCCACCCTTCTGGATCAGGGATCGCGTTATAGGCATAGGCAAAGACGCCGACCCCCGCCGCCAAAGCGGCAAGGGAAACTGTTGGGAAAACCCGTTCTGACCAGCCCGACACGGCCGATGCAATGGCAAAGGCCGCGACAAGCGTCGAAAGTGAGATCAGAATATCAGGGCTTAGGATCATGCCCTGACCTTACTCTAGATCAGTCGACAGGATCAAATGTTCTGCGCAGGGGGCAACACGAATAATGTTTGTCGTGCCTTGGGTGTTAAAGGGAACACCCGCGGTGACTACGATCTGATCATTCGCTGTTGCATAGCCTGACGACCGCGCCGCACGCGCCGCAGCGATAACCGCCATCTTAAAGCGGCTGAACTCTTCGGTCACAACGCAGTATGTCCCCCAAGTCAGGCACATACGCCGGGCCACAGTAACGATCGATGTCATGGCAATGATCGGAACACGAGGCCGCTCACGCGCCACCAAAGATGCCGTTGTCCCCGACTGGGTAAAGCAGCAAATTGCCTTGATGTGGGTCGTTTCAGCGATCTCGCGGGCCGATGCAACAATGCCATCAGCAACTGTCGAACGTTCGATCTTACGCGCCGATTCGATGATGTCACGATAGTTAGGATCGGCCTCAACCTCATGGGCAACATCGCGCATCGTGGACACAGCCTCGATTGGGAAATCACCTGCAGCGCTTTCGGCGCTGAGCATGACGGCATCAGCGCCCTCATAAATCGCCGTTGCGACATCCGAAACTTCGGCGCGCGTTGGCACCGGGCTTTCGATCATCGATTCCATCATCTGCGTGGCAACAATCACAGGCTTTGCAGCTGCGCGACATTTGCGAACCAGACGTTTCTGGATTGGCGGCACAGAAGAGACTGGCAGTTCCACGCCCAAATCGCCACGTGCAACCATGATCCCGTCAGAAGCCGCAAGAATTTCATCAAAGGCTTTGACGGCAGCAGGCTTTTCGATTTTCGACAGGATCGCTGCACGGCCTTTGGCCAGTTTGCGGGCCTCTTCGACGTCAGCGGCGCGTTGAACAAAGCTTAGCGCCAGCCAATCCACGCCCATGTCACAGGCAAATTCCAGATCGCTACGGTCTTTGTCAGACAAAGCCGCAAGTGGCAGCACCACGTCAGGCACGTTCACGCCTTTACGGTCGGAAATCGCGCCGCCCGCAATCACAACGCAATCGGCAAAATCTGCGCCGCAGGCTTCGACCTCAAGCTTGATCTTCCCGTCATTGACCAGCAGGGAAGACCCTACTTCGAGGGCCGCAAAAATTTCAGGATGCGGCAACTGCACGCGAGTCGCGTCGCCGGGTTTCTTATCTAGATCGAAACGGAATTTCTCACCGTTTTTCAGATCATGGTCGCCATCCCCAAAAACGCCGCAGCGCAGTTTGGGGCCTTGAAGGTCGGCCAGAATGGCAATTGGCAGTCCTGTTTCGCGTTCAACCTGACGGATGATCGCGTGTCGGGCGCGTTGCTCTTCCTGATCGCCGTGGCTCATATTCAAACGAAATACATTGGCACCTGCGTCGAACAGGGCGCGGATCGTTTCATAGTCACTGGACGCAGGACCGAGTGTCGCCACGATCTTTACATTGCGTTGGCTAGGCATGGGTGTCCCGTTGCTCCTTGTAGTTTTGTTAGCGCTCACACATCCGCGGCGCCCTTATGGCGCAATTCTTTTGAATGGACAACTAGCGCAAGTCACGCTCGTGCAGTAATAGCCTTGTTGCCATGAAAGATCACACGCAAATGACACATCCCTTCCGTATTGAAGGTGCCGCGCGGCCATCGCGCTGGCTGATTACATGCGATCATGCCACGAACCGGGTGCCTTTGTGTATCAATGACGGTGACCTTGGTTTGCCCAACTCCGATATGGAGCGCCATATTGCCTATGATGTAGGCGCTTTGGGTCTGGCTAAGGCGCTTGGACAGTATTTGAACGGGCCAATGATTCTGGCCGATTTCTCACGTCTGGTCATCGACCCCAATCGCGGCGAGCATGATCCGACTTTGCTGATGCGCCTCTATGACGGGTCGATCATTCCAGCCAATCGCACTGCTGATGCGGCAGAGGTTGAACGGCGCTTGGACGCGTTTCATCGCCCCTATCACAATGCGCTGGCCGATTTGGCCGCGCGGCACGCGGATTGCGTCTTGTTGTCCGTGCACAGTTTTGCGCCGCAACTTAAAGGCCGCGAACCGCGCCCCTGGCATGTTGGGGTGCTTTACGCCGAAGACGACCGGCTGGCCCGGCCCCTGATTGCCCGCCTGGAGGCAGAAGTCGACATCTGTGTCGGCGATAACGAGCCTTATTCGGGTCATCTTCCCGGCGACACGATGGATCGCCACGCCGTCGACCATGACCGCCCGCATGTTTTGATTGAATTGCGCAATGACTTGATCGAGCGCCCGGAAGATCAAGAGGCTTGGGCCGCGCGCCTTGCGCCGATCCTTGAAGGTGCATTGACCGACATGGCTGCAGTAGAAGGATAAGAGATGCCTCATCTCACGTTACAGTATTCTGAGACCATTGCCGAAACCCATGATCTTCAGGCGCTTTGCGACGCCCTGCATGACGCGCTGGCAGATCATCCCGATGTGCCGCGCCCCGAGTCGCTTAAAATCCGCGCTTTGCCTTGCCCTTATTGGCGGATGGGATCAGGCCCGCAAAGCTTTGCCCACGGCGACTTGACGCTTCTCAAGGGCAGAGACTTGGCAACCAAATCCCGTTTGTCCGAGGCCGTTTTGGCCGTTCTGGTGCAGCACTTACCGGATGTTGGGTCGCTCTCGGTTGATGTGGACGAGCTGGATGATGCCTATGCAAGACGCGTGCTAACGAAAGGATCTGACAATGGATGACCAAACCCAAATCGAACTGGAAGCCGCTGCCTTTCGCCGCCTGCGCAAGCATCTGATGGAAGAGCGCACAGACGTGCAAAATATTGATCTGATGAACCTTGCCGGGTTCTGCCGCAATTGCCTCAGCCGTTGGTATCAAGAAGCCGCCAATGACCGCGGCATCGAGATGGATAAGATGCAGGCGCGTGAGATTTACTACGGGATGACGATGGAGGAATGGAAATCCAATTTCCAGACAGATGCCAACGCCGAGCAACAAGCCGCGTTCAAGACGTCTTTTGCCGAAAATGTTGACAAAAAGGGCTAGGCAGCCCGCAGGTTATAATGTCACCCGTCTGCCCCAGGCACTATGCTAAGCAAGCACATCACCCGTTTCTTGGCTTATAAAACTGAACGCTTGCCAGTCCAGATAGCGACGGACAAGATGTAGTAATTCGCGATCCGAAACATGTTCCTCTGCCCAAAATACAGTGCCGGCTTCAGGTGCACTTTGTGATTGATCTATTGCCCAGCAACCAATCTCCGGATCTTCGGTAATAAACACATGAAACACCCCCAGCCCATCGAGATGGATATCTTCCAGCTTGAATGAAAAAGCTGCCACGTGTTCGGCAAGGTCGAAGTCTGATCCAAGTTTTTCTTTCAGCTGAATCTGCCTTTGTTCGAATACCGTTTGCGAAATTGACCCCTGCGGAAAACTCATTTTGTTTTATCCTCTTGCTGAATGGTTTTCCGTAAACGTCGTTGCTGCCTTAAGGCTTGAGCCATAAAAACGCGCGTTTGAGAAAGGCGCCTGCGTCTGTTTGGACCGGTGTACCATGGGCCATAAGCACCTTTTGGATAGGCCAGCTTATAACCTTGCCCATCGCAGTATTCACGTCTGTCCCCCGGCCCATGGCCATCCGAAATTTGCGCGGAACCTGAGGTTCGGCGCCGCACATTAAATCAAGGCGTGCCACAAGACGGCGCCAACCGGAATACCAGTCGCGCGGCATTTGTTGCAGGATATCTGTGAAGATGACCGTACCCGAGCCATGGTGAAAAAGCACAATTTCATCGGCGATTTTATTGGGGATGAGCACCCGGTCAATCTCGTCTGGCCAATTCTCGGCATCCGGACCGTTTACATCAAGATTGGGGAAGGCCCTTTCCATCCCTGGCGCCGTAAAAATCTGCGCGTCAGGATAAGCGGCGGCCCAATCGGCAAGAAAACTGTCATGCAATTTGTTGGGCGCAATAAGAATGGAAACTGAACCAAGCCCGGCAATCGCGTGCTGCAGATCAGCGGTTAGCGCGATGGGCGACCAGATTACCAGGCCGCCATTTTCAAGGCGGATCACAGCCATTCGTGTCGGATAATGAAAGCCCGCCATTGCCGTGATATTGGCCCCATCCGAAATCCAGATATCTGGTCCGAATTCGCGAAGCATTTGGCTCAGGCTCCAACCATTGCCGGGCGCAGGAATGCAGGTTTACCGTCTTCGCTTAGATCAGGGGCGTAAACATAGCCGCCAGTGTCGAACTCTTTCAAAGCTTCAGGGTCTTTAAGGCGGTTTTGGATCACGTAACGCGCCATTGCTCCACGTGCTTTTTTGGCGAAGAAGCTGACAATCTTGGGCCCACCGGGTTTTTCTTCATAAAACTGCGGCGTGATGATGCGGGGGGTAAGCACCTCTGGTTTGACGGCCGAGAAATACTCAACAGATGCGCAGTTGATCAGCACATCTGATCCGGTCGCAGCGGCCTGTTCGTTCAGCGCCTCAGCGATACGGGTGCCCCACCAATCATAAAGCGACTTTCCGCGCCGGGTTTTCAGGCGTGTGCCCATTTCCAGACGGTGTTCCTGAATCGCATCGAGCGGACGCAGCAGGCCATAAAGCCCTGACAAGATCCGCAGGTGATCTTGCGCATATGTCATTTCCTCGGGATCAAGCGACGCGGCCTCAAGCCCTTGATAGGTGTCGCCCGCAAATCCCAAAACCGCCGGGCGTTTTTCTTGCCCTTCGTGAAAACGGTTAAACCGTGCCTTGTTCAGTTTGCCCAACTCGTCACTAAGATGCATCAGCCGTTTCAGCTCGGCAATCGATTGGCGTTTGGCGACGCGGGCCAGCGCATCGGCTTCGTCCTGAAAAACCGGCTGGCTCATATTTTCAGGCCGCTCGGCCCAATCCAGCCGTTTGGCTGGTGAAATCACGACAAGCATTCATCCCCCTTCAAGACCTGCAGAAACGCCGCGCCAAAGCGGTCGATCTTGGCCTCATTCATTCCCGGCACGCGGGCTAGATCCTCAACCGATCCCGGACGCCTTTCAGCAAGATGGCGAATGGTCGAGGGCGTGCAGCTTAGATATTTATCGGTGCCTATTTCACCCCGGCACAGCGTGACTTGCGCCTCTATCAATTGATCATAGAGCGATCCGGCCTCACGCCCAGCCAGTTTGCGGCGGGCGGGGTGTTCTTCTTGCGGCGTCTCGCCGGTAATCAGCTTCAAAAAGCCTGCACCATAGCGTTCCAACTTGGTTGCCCCCACCCCGTTGATCCGCGCCATAGCGTCCAAATCGGTGGGCCGTGTTTCGGCCATTTCAATCAATGTGCGGTCAGGGAAGATGACATAGGCCGGCACCCCTGCCTCTTCCGCCAAGGCACGACGCTTGGCCTTGAGCGCCGACAAAAGCGGGGCATCTTCTTCGCTGACCAGCATTTTAACGGCCGGGCGGCGGGTGGCGGATTTGATAGTGTCGCGGCGCAAAGTGATGCTGGCCTCGCCCCGCAAAATTGGCCGGGCATTTTCGGTCATGCGCAGCGCGCCAAACCGTTCGGGATCAGGACGGACAAGATCATGGCCCATCATTTGGCGAAACACGGCCTGCCAACCCTTGCGGTTAAACTCGGTCCCGACGCCAAAAGTCGGCAATTGGTCGTGGCCGCGTTGGCGGATTTTATCAGTGTCCGTACCGGTCAAAATATCAATGAGATGCCCTGTGCCGAAATTCTCTCCGGTCCGCAGGATCGCCGAGAGAGCTTTTTGCACGGCAACGCCCGCATCAAATAGATCGGGCGCCGTCACGCAGAGATCACAATTTCCGCAAGGCTCGGTTGTTTCTCCAAAATAGCCCAGCAAAACTTTGCGGCGACATTCCAAAGCTTCTGCCAAACCAAGCAGCGCATTTAGCCGCCCGTGATCGGCCATTTTGCGGTCATGAGGCGCAAGTCCTTCGTCGATTTGCTGGCGGCGAAAGCGGATATCATCCGACCCAAACAAGGTCAGAGTTTCCGCAGGCGCGCCATCGCGGCCTGCGCGGCCAATTTCCTGATAATACCCTTCGATGGTCTTGGGCAGGTCGGCATGGGCCACCCACCTGATATCAGGTTTGTCGACGCCCATCCCAAAGGCGATTGTGGCGACGACGATAAGGCCGTCTTCTTGGTTAAACCGTCCCTCAACATGGCGGCGCGCTTCCGCCTCCATCCCGCCGTGATAATGGCAGGCATTATGGCCCGCATCCTGCAGCGCTTTTGCAAGCGATTCTGTCTTCGCGCGCGTGCCGCAATAGACGATGCCAGATTGACCCTTTCGCGCAGCAGCAAAGCTGAGGATTTGATTGCGCGGGGTGTTTTTTGCCTCAAACGCCAGGTTGATATTGGGCCGATCAAACCCGTGCAGAAAAATCTCGGGCGCATCGCGGCCATCGAAAAATCGCGATACAATCTCGTCGCGGGTTTCAGCATCTGCGGTGGCCGTGAAGGCGGCAAGCGGCACATCAAGGGCGCGGCGCAGCTCGCCGATCCTAAGGTAATCAGGACGGAAATCATGGCCCCACTGACTAACGCAATGCGCTTCGTCAACGGCAATCAGGCTAACACCGGCACGCATCAGCATATGCTCGGTCCCACCCGAGGCAAGCCGTTCAGGCGCCATATAAAGTAGTTTCAATGTGCCCGCTTCAAGCGCTTTCCAAACCGCGTCAGTTTCTTCGTCAGTATTGCCCGAGGTTAACGCGCCAGCTTCTACGCCCGCTTCTTTCAATCCTCTTACCTGATCCCGCATCAACGCGATAAGCGGTGAAATCACGACGGTCAGGCCAGAGCGGCAAAGCGCGGGCAGCTGAAAACACAGCGATTTCCCACCGCCGGTTGGCATGATCGCCAAGACATCGCGGCCGGCCGTAACAGCCTCAACGATCTCTTCTTGGCCGGGGCGAAAGCCCGAAAAGCCAAAGACCGTAGATAATAGGGTTTTGGGGTCAGACATGCCCGTTGATTTACCGCTGCTCTTATTGAAATTTTGTTGATTGAACGGTCGCATATTGGACCGCACCAAACAAGATCAGGCTTGGCTTTATTGCGGCCATCTTGCCGCGTTACGAGCCAGCCTTTGCAGGTAATGACAACAGATTTGGCAGATCGCCCATATCACGGAAGAGGGTCGCACCCTCTGCCGTCAACTTCGCGCCATCCCCTTCTGGAGCATACCCGAAACAGCGAATACCAGCGCGCGCCGCGCCTTTTGCCCCGGTAGCGCTGTCTTCGATCACAACGCAATCGACGGGCGCAAGGTCAAAAGCCTCAACCGCCGTAAGAAATAGCCGTGGGTCTGGTTTGGCCACTTTAAGGCGGTGTGCCGAAAAGCGGCGGTTTTCGAACCGGGCGGCAAGGCCTGTCTGTGTCAGCGTGATGTCCATCTTTTCGTCGCTTCCATTGGATGCAACACAATAGGGAATGCCGACCGCATCAAGCTGATCCAAAACATCCTTTACCCCGGGGATAATCGGCGTGCCTTTTCGCAATTCGGCGTAGATCTCGGAATAGATATCTGCAACCCAGGTCTCAGGTAATGCAATGCCTTTGGAGCGTACGATATCTGCAACACCAGCGATGGTGCCGCCAATAAACATGTCTCCACATTCTTGCGCAGTTAAGGGAAATCCGTGACGGGTTAGATTGGCCGCGAGCTTCCCAATTGTCACCGGTTCACTATCTACCAAGACGCCGTCGCAGTCGAAAATCACCAGCTTCGGCGTCATGGCCTGCCCTCATATTCTAGGATTGTTATTACTGTGTCGCCATATTTGCGCTGATCGAGTAGCGCACATTCCGTCGGGGGCAAAGGCGCTTGGCTTTCTTCCCAGATGATAAGGGCACCCGCAGCCAGCCAGCCACCTGCAATTGCCGCAGAAAGCGCTTTTTCACCAAGCCCTTTTCCATAAGGTGGATCGAGGAACACCAACGAAAATGGCGTTTGTTGCACCTCGCCCAGCTTGGTGGCGTCGCGGCGGAATATCTTGGACCGGCCCTGCGCCGCGCAAAGTGCAATATTTTCCCGAAGAAGCGCTCGGGCGGCGATGCCGTCATCGACAAAGCAGCCGAACTCCGCCCCTCGGGAAAGCGCCTCAAGACCTAAAGCGCCGGTGCCGGCAAATAGGTCCAAAACGCGCGCGCCGTCGACTGGGTCGCCATAACCGCCATTCACAAGAAGATTAAAGAGGCTCTCGCGGACCCGATCCGTCGTGGGCCGCAAATGCGCAGCATTGTCACCTTTGCCAACAGAGGCGAGGCGTTTTCCTTTGAAATCTCCTGCGATGATCCTCACGGTTTCAGCAATGCCTTCAGCTCGGTTTCGGGGTTCACAATATCGGTTTTGGACGGGCTTTTTCCCATATCCAAAAGGCGTTTGCCCACCATATAGGCGCGCGGATCATTGATGGCATCGACGGCCAATAACGTTTCGCCCTGATAGTACCAATGCGAGACCGCGCCATTTGCGCCCGGTCGGACGACAACATCGTCATAACCGGTATTCAGACCTGCGATCTGAAGTTTTGCATCATATTGATCTGACCAGAACCAGGGCGATGGGATATAAGATTTGCCCGCGCCCATAATGTTCTCAGCCACGCATTCGGCCTGATCGATGGCGTTTTGAACGCTTTCAAGGCGAATGCGGGTGCCTTTATAGGGGAAAGAGGCGCAATCACCTGCGGCCCAGATAGACGGGTCCGATGTGCGACCCTCGGCATCGGTTTTAATTCCATTATCGAGGTTCAGGCCAGCAGCCTCGGCCACCCCGGTTGCCGGGGCGATGCCAACGCCCACAATTGCCAGATCAAGCTCGAGAGTCGTGCCGTCGGTTAAGACAGCGCCCGCTACATGAGTGTCACCCACCAGATGGTCCAGCCCGACGCCTTCGCGGATATCAACGCCATGCGAAACATGCAGTCCGCGGATCACGTCCGATGTTTCCGGCGCGGCTACGCGTTGCAAAATACGCTCAGCCATTTCGACCAGCACCACTTTCATGCCGCGCTTGGCACAAACGGCGGCCGCCTCAAGCCCGATATACCCGCCCCCAATGATCAAAACGCGCGCGCCCTCTTGAACGCTCGGTTCGATTGCATCGATGTCAGGCAGGCTGCGCACTGAATGAACACCCTCTAGAGTCCCACCAATGGCCGCCGGCAAAAGCCGAGGGGTCGAGCCTGTGGTCAGCGCAAGTTGATCATAAACCAGCAATCCGCCAGCCAGATTTATGGTCTTTGTTGTAGGGTCAATCGACGTAACAGCCTCGCCCAATCGTAGGTCAATGGCGTTATCTGCATAGAAACTTTCGGGGCGAAAGAACAATCGGTCGCGCGCCATGTCACCCAGCAGATACGCTTTCGACAGTGGCGGGCGTTGATAGGGGGGCGCTGTTTCTTCGCCGATCAAAGTGATCTTGCCCTCATGTCCAAGCGCGCGAAGCTTTGCGACCAAAGAAAATCCAGCCTGCCCGGCGCCGATAACAACGGTATGAGACATTTTCCCTCCAGTCTTGATTGCGCTTTTTCAAAAGCACTCTACATCGGAAGAGGTAATGCATTCTTTTGATGAGGGACACAATGCCGATCCAAATTGGTGACCAACTGCCTAACGCAACTTTGATCAGGATGGGCGACGAGGGCGCCGAACAGGTTCGGCTTGCCCCCTTGCTGGACGGCCGCAAGGTCGCTCTGTTTGGATTACCCGGGGCTTTCACGGGCACATGTAGTTCGGCCCATATGCCGAGCTTTATTCGCACACGTACAGGCTTTGTTGAAAAAGGCGTGGATGAGGTGATTTGCGTGACCGTAAATGACCCATTTGTCCTTCAGGCTTGGGACGAGGCAACAGGGGCGCGCGCAGGTGGCGTGACCTTGCTGGGCGATCCAATGTCTGAATTTACCAAGGCGATCGGCATGAATTTTACGGCGCCAGTCGTAGGATTTGTCGAACGGTGCACCCGGTTTTCATCGCTAATCGACAACGGGGTTGTGACCCATCTGAACCTCGAAGAAGGTCCGGGTGTCTGTGAAATGACGGCAGGCGAAACGCTGCTCTCTCAAATCACTTGATTAACGGCCGCGCCCCTGTCCGGGGCGCGGCACGTAATTACGCGTCGATGGTGATCTGAGTCTGCGTTGGAAAAGGAATGTCGATGTTATTTTCATCGAACGCTTCTTTCACGGCGCGGGTCATGCCAAATTTCAGATCCCAATAATCTGCTGCATCGCACCAAAGGCGCAGTGTGAAATCAACCGAGCTATCGCCCAAATTAGTGACTTTCACGAAAGGCTCTGGGTCAGAATGAATCCGGGCATCGGCAGCCACACAGGCCCTTAGAACCTCTTCGGCTTTTTTCAGATCGCTGTCATAGGACACGCCAAAAACCAAGTCGCAACGGCGGGTTTCGTAATGCGAGTAGTTGGTTATAGCCGAGGAGAAGATATCGCCATTGGGCACGATGATCTTGACTTTGTCGGGCGTCGTAAGACCTGTCGTGAACAGCGTAATCTCATCAACTGTACCGCTATTGCCGGCCGCGCTAATATAGTCGCCGACTTTAAACGGACGCAAAGCGACCAACAAAACACCAGCCGCAAGGTTCGCCAATGAGCCTTGCAATGCCAGACCAATGGCCAAACCTGCAGCACCCACAATCGCAGCGAGCGATGTGGTCTGAATCCCAAAACGACCCAAGATAAAGATGACAGCAAGGGCCAGAATGGCATAGCGCGCCACGCTGCCCAAAAAGCTGAACAACGTAACGTCCAGCTCTTCATTTTTGGCGGCAATGGCCACAAGGCGATTTTTGACAAAGCTGCTGAGCCACAACGCGCCAACTATGATGGCAAGCGCCACGCCGACATTGACCAACAGATCGAGCCAGATATTCCCGGTCATGAGACCTCTCCTTGAAAGTAATCCTATTTGGTTTGCGAATTACGTTGGACAGGCGCGTAGCTGCAAGGCTTCTCTCACGGAAGGCACGAGAATCTTAAGTTTTGCGCATTCCTAAGCCTATTCCGCGCTCAAGACGCCCTAAAACCGGACATCGCCACGTAAATGACCACGGAAGCAACTTAACCGGCCAAGGCGTCCATGCGTGTCGCTAATTTGACGTCCAGCGCGGTTAGATCTTGTGAGTCATGCGTCGTTAGCGTGACGTCAACGGTGCGATAGACGTTGCTCCAATCTGGGTGATGGTTCAATTTTTCCGCAGCAAATGCAGCCTTTGTCATCCAACCAAAGGCTTCAACAAAATTCTTGAACTGAAAGCGTTTGGAAATGGCGGTTGTGTCATCGCTTAGCACCCAACCGGCACGAAGCAGCGGGGCGAGGTCTTCTTCACTTACGCTCATTCCTGTTCCTCCACATTTGCTTTCTTGAACGGACCATAAGAGGTCAGCACCTCGATATCTTCTTCGATTGCGCCGCGTTCCGCGTCCAAGTAAGCGCTGATTGCATCGCGAAAACCGGGATCGGCGACCCAATGCAACGAATGCGTGGCCACGGGTAAGTATCCGCGCGCCAGTTTGTGATCACCTTGCGCGCCGGCCTCGACCCGTTTCAAGCCGCGCGCGATGGCGGCATCAATGGCTTGATAATAGCACAGTTCGAAGTGCAGGCAGGGGTGATGTTCGGCGCAGCCCCAATAGCGGCCAAACATAACCTCACGGCCAATGAAGTTAAGCGCACCTGCCACGGCCTGCCCGTCGCGCATGGCAAGAACCAAGAGCACATCATCGCGCATGTCAGCTTGCACGAGGTCAAAGAAGTGGCGCGTGAGGTAAGGCTGCCCCCATTTGCGCGCGCCGGTATCTTGGTAAAACTGCCAAAACGCATCCCAGTGATGCGGCTCAAGATCATCCCCGGTCAGCGCCACAATTTCTCCGCCAAAGGATTGCGCTTGCCGACGTTCCTTGCGGATATTTTTCCGCTTGCGAGAGGAAAGCGAGGCAAGGAACGCGTCAAAATCATTATAGGCGTTATTCACCCAATGATATTGCTGCGACAGGCGGTGCATCAGGCCCATTTTTTCGCCGTCTCTGGCCTCATCTTCCGTACAAAACGTGACATGGAGCGACGACACACCATTATTTTCGGCAAGCTGTACGGCGCCTTGGATTAGGGCGGATTGGCCGACATGCTCCCACCCCGGCCTCGTCAAAAAACGGCGGCCTGTGGCTGGCGTAAAGGGAACAGCGATTTGCAGCTTGGGGTAGTAGCGACCACCGGCATTTTCATAGGCATGGGCCCAGTTGTGATCGAAGATATATTCGCCTTGGCTGTGGGACTTGCCGAAAAGGGGCGCAACGGCGATCGGAACACCATTTGCGCGCGCCAATAAATAGCGCGGCTGCCATCCGGTGCCGTTGCCGACGGATCCACTTTCTTCCAGAGCACTTAGAAACCGATAGGTCGTAAACGGATCTAGAGGCGCGCCGCCATCCTGGGCTTCCGGGCAGGCACAGGCATCCCAATCCTCTGCCGAAATATCGGCCAGATGCGTATGGGCCGTGATCTCAATTTGGGTGTCACCATCCATCGGAGCGCCTTTGCTTGCCTATGGTCCAAGATGGGGCAATGCGCGGCAAGTTCAATCGGTTTCCGGCGCGGAAAGGCGTGCCAACAGAATGCTAAGGGCCATTGTGATCAATAATGCGCCGCCAGCGGCATAAAGGCGGGCAGAGCCACCATCTTCGGCAATTGAAAGTACCAGCACCACCAAAGCGATCGCTTCCAAAATGGCAGCGGTCAAAGCGGATGTTAGCGCAGTAATCACCCCGGCAAACACCAAAGCCGGGATCACCAGAATTAGCGCACTATCAGAAGTGCCGCTAATGATGTTGCGAATATCCGACACCATGGCCATCAAAAGCAGCGCCGTAGCGATTAGGCCAATCAGGCTATGCCCCGTTTTCAGCCCATTCATGCGAAATAGCCTTCAAACGTAATGTTGTCAGCAACCCGGCGCGCGGCGGCCTCTTGCTCAACACTTCGGACTGTCCAACACAGCACAGGAACGCCGCGATCTTTCAGCATGGCAACCGCAGGATCATCAAGATCCTTTCTGTCATGGCTGATAAATGCGGCACCAACCGTGTCGAAGTCACGGACTTCTCTAAGGTGGTTTAGTCGTGCAGGCCCAAGGGGTTTCCAACCGTCTTCATCGTATGATCCTGTGACCAACCCCCGCGTAACCTTTGGCGCATGTTCCCCAAAGGTTTGAACAGAATGTGGATTGAAACTCATCACTGCAACAGGGCCGCTATAGCGTGCCAAAAGCGCCGCGATCCCTGCTTCGACGCGGCCATCGACCGGCCCCATCACACGGGATTGGTCTTTAACCTCGATCAGCAAAGGAACCTGCCCCGCAACCAAATCCAATAACTGCGCTAAGCGAGGGATTTTCTCGTCAGACCCCAAAACCTTCAGGGCCGCCAACTCGGATACTGAGCGATCTTTGACCGCTCCTTCGTCTTCGGTGAGGCGCTGAAGCTCAAAATCGTGAAACACCATCGGCGTGCCATCGGCCGCGCCTTGGACGTCAACCTCGATCCCATAGCCACGCTCAACTGCGGCGCGCGCCGCCCCAAGCGTGTTTTCAGGGAGGCCCGCCGTTTTGTCATGCAGCGCGCGATGGGCCAAAGGTATGGTCAGGAAATCGGGGTGCAGGGTCATAGAATACTTCACTTGCCTAAAGTGTAAGATGGCCAATCCAGTTCAGCTTTCGCGGAACGCCCGATTGAAATAATCAGTCAAAGGACGCAAGAGGTAAGCCAAAGGCGTACGGTCTGCGGTGCGGATATACGCCTCAACTGGCATTCCGGGCAGCAATGTCAGCCCTTCAAGCCGGTCAATCTCGCCGTCATTCAACACGATTTCAGCCTCGTAAAAACTTGCCCCCGACGTGTCGTCAAAAAACGCATCTGCAGAGACCTGCGCGATCCGGCCATAGAGTTCGGGCGTGGTGCGAGTATCAAAGACTGGGAACCGCAAAACGACATCCTGACCCACGTAAACCTCGTCAATATTAGTCGGCGCGATGCGCGAGGATATGACCAGCGGGCGGTCTTGGGGGACAAGGTAAAGCACTGGCTGAGCGGCCTGAACGACCGAGCGTGCGCCAAAAACCTGGAGCCCGTAGACAACGCCGCTTACGGGCGCGCGCATCTCCATCTCGGTCAACTGGCGTGTTAGGGCCCGTTGGCGCTCGGCCAGTTCGTCTTCTTGCACCCGAACCTCCCGCAATTCAGCAATCGCCTCTTCGCGGCGTTCCGTTTGAATTTGCAAGATGGCCAAATCGATTTCTGTCATGCGGCCCTCAGCCTCGGCAAGGCTGGCTTCCAATTCGCCAATCGACCCCAAAAGCCGCGCATTTTCGCGTTGCAGACTTGTCGCGCGGGATTGTTCCAACAGGCCGCGATTGACCAGATCAATTGTGTTTTCCATCTCAAGCGCCAGCAAATCACGTTGTTCAGCCATTGCGTCACGCTGCGCGATTATTCCGCGCACCTGACTTTCGATTTGTTGCGTGCGACGGCCCAGCTGCTCCGCCTCTTGCGCAAGGGTCTCGGCCCTCGCACTGAAAAGGTTTTCCTGACCCAAAAGAATTTCGGCAAATTCCGGGCTGGCCTCAGCCGCCTGCAATAGCGGTTCAGGAAAAGTCACAACATCCAACCCATCGCGTTCGGCCTCTAGCCGTGCGCGCCGGGTGCGCCATTCATTCAATTGCGCTGTCACCACAGATAAATTCGATTGGATGATCGAGCCATCAAGACGGATCAGCACATCACCCTCGCCAACAAGCTGCCCCTCATCAACCTCAAGCGCCGCAACAACACCGCCTTCGGGATGTTGTACAGCTTGGCGGTTTTGGTCGACTTCGATCTGGCCTGATGCGATGACTGCACCGGCGATATTGGAGAATGTGGCCCAAGCGCCGAAGCCCCCGACCAAGACCAAAAGCGCCAAAAACCCAAGGACCATTGGGCGGCGAACAGACCACGCATTTTCAGAGGGCTGGGTCATGTCACGCCCCCTTGCGCTTTGGTGCTCTGCGTGGACGCCGCAACATCCTCGTGGTTTTGCAGCACTTTCTTCAACACCTCATCGCGCGGGCCAAAGGCGCGTTGCAAGCCGTTATCCAGCACCAAGATCATATCGCATTCCTTAATCGCGGCAGGCCGGTGCGCCATAATCAAGACCGAGCGGCCTTCAGCCTTCATTGCACGAATGGCCTGATTCAGCGCCTCACTTCCCTCATTGTCGAGATTGGAATTGGGCTCATCCAGGACAAGGATTACTGGATCGCCATAAAGCGCGCGCGCTAAACCAACGCGCTGGATTTGTCCGCCAGACAGCTTAGCCCCTTCAGGTGCCATGACCGTGTCATAGCCATCGACTTGCGCACGGATCATAGTATCGGCAGCGGCCTTTTGTGCTGCATTTACCACCTTCGAGGCATCTGGGTTTTCTTCCAATCGGGCGATGTTTTCCGCCAATGTCCCATCAAAAAGGGTGACCTGCTGCGGAAGGTACCCAATGAGGCCACCCAGAACGTCAGGATCGTATTGATCCAAGGTGGCTCCATCCAAACGGATCTGGCCACCCGCCGGCTGCCAAACGCCGGTGAGCGCTTTTGCAAGCGTGGATTTGCCAGAGCCAGATGAGCCGATCACACCGACTGCCTGGCCCGGCATCATCTTAAAGGACACCATCCGAAGGGTCGCCTGATTATGACCGGGCGGAACGACGGAAAGCTGGTTCACCACTAACAGAGCTTTGGGTCGAGGCAGTTCCATCCGCGTTGGCTCGGGCCGGACTTCGGATAGCAAGACCTGTAATCGCCGCCACCCCAGACGCGCACGCGCGATCGACTGCCATTGTCCGATAGCCATCTCTATCGGCGCAAGCGCCCGTCCCAGCAGGATAGACCCAGCAATCATAGCTCCGGCGGTCAGTTCGCCTTGCAAGACGATATACGCGCCAAGGCCCAACATTGCCGATTGCAGGAAAAGCCGCAGCGTTTTGGTCAATGTGGTGAAACCACCAACGCGGTCAGTGGCAAAGATGTTGCGCCCTAAAGCGACGCCGCGCAGCTTGCGCCAGCGCGCCAGCGCCGTGCCCTGCATACCTAAGCTGCGCACCAATTCTGATTCAGATTGCAACCGAGTGGCCAACCTGTCGGCTTGCATCGAGGCACCGGTTGCTTCCATCAACGGGCGACTGGATTTGGCTTGGTTAAGTAAGGTGATGATCACAAGGATCGCTCCACCCCCAAGGGCCAACCAACCCAGCCAAGGGTGGAATATGAAAATCGCAAAGATGAAAAACGGCGTCCAAGGAAGGTCAAACACTGCCAAAAAGACCGGGGAGGATAACAGTTTCTGAATAGATTCGAGATCGGAAAGACCTGTTTGTGCCCCGCCCCGGCGCGCGGCCAATGCCAGTGCAGCCCGAAACACCCGATCATCCAGCCCATCTTGAAAACGCGCCCCAATTCGAGCAGCAACCCGGCCGCGCACATAGTCTAGGATGCCCATCATCAAAAACAGGAACGTGACGAGAAGTGAGAGCGCGAGCAGTGTTTCTTCGGATCCGCTGCCCAAAACTCGGTCATAGACCTGCAACATGAACAAGGGACCGGTCAACATCAGCAGATTGGTGAACATGCTGAACAGGAAGACGGACCATAAAAGCCCTGAATTACTGGCGCGCGCGTCTCTCAACTCGGTCGAGGGGCCCATCTGCGCCGATTGCTGCTGTCTTGCCATGCTTGCCTGCCGACCTTTGCCTATTCTTCGAGCTTTTTTAACGCCTTGTTGACAGCCCTGCCACAGTCTCTACCAAAAGACGACGTATTAAGTCGCTAGGGCTGGTACGCTGCCTTGAAATCCGTTCTTAGCCCCACAACTTCTGTAGCTGGATGTCTACAGATCTAAACTTACGAAACACTTGACGAGAATTCTATTGCCCATGCCCGCTGCCATTTATCTTCTTCGCGCTGCTGTTGCTGCATTGTCGCTGGGCATTCTGGCCTCATGCGGCCCAGCCCGCCTACCAGCCGAAGGCGAAATCAATGATCCGACCGAGCCAACGAACCGTGCAATTCATCAGTTCAATGTTGGCGTAGACCGCGCGATTGTGCGCCCGGTATCAACGGCCTATGGAACGGTTGTTCCAGAACCAGCCCGCGAAAGCCTCAGCAATTTTGCAGGTAACCTCGATCAACCGTTGCATGTTGTAAATGACATCCTGCAATTCCGTTTCGATGACGCCGCGCAAAACACTTTCCGCTTCTTAGTCAACACCACCTTTGGGTTGGGCGGCTTTTTTGATCCGGCCACGGATATGGGCCTTTATGCCGAAGACACTGACTTTGGCGAAACGCTGCATGTGTGGGGCGTAAGCGAAGGCGCCTATATGGTGCTACCGCTACTTGGCCCGTCGACCAGCCGTGACACAGCCGGGTTTGTTGTTGACCGGGTGATGAACCCCACGCGGCTTCTGGGCGAGGTCGAGCAAGATTATGCCACTGGCGTTGCCGTGGCTGATTTGGCCAACACGCGCTATCAATTCCGCGATACGATTGACGGGCTGCTTTACGACAGCATCGACGGCTACGCCCAATCGCGCCTGCTCTATTTACAAAATCGCCGCTTTGAATTGCGCGGAAACCAACCGCTAGATTTTGCGGACCCTTATGAAGACTCCTATATTGATCCCTATGAAGACCCTTATGCCAACTAAATCCACCCTTTCGCGCCGCGCCTTTTTCGGGCTCGGCACTGCCGCCGCCGCGTTGGCGCTGGCACCCGCACGCCTATGGGCCCTGACCACCAGCGAAGCGGAAACCCTTGTTCAAGGGGTCGTTGCGGACCTCTATGACGTTATCAATTCCGGCGCGTCTGAAGCACGGATGCTTACTGATTTTGAGGGTTTCCTCGATCGTTATGCAGATATGCCGATCATCGCCCAACAGGTAATGGGTGTTGATTGGCGCCGTGCCTCTTCCAGCCAGCGCACCCGGTTCACCGCCGCTTTAAAGACCTATATTGCCCGCAAATATGGTCGCCGCTTTCGCGAACTTATCGGCGGCGACATCGAGGTGACAGGCGCGCGCTCCATTCGTCAATTCTTTGAGGTGACATCCGAAGTCCGCTTGCGTGGCCGGTCGCCCTTTCAAGTTATCTGGCTGGTGTCAGACGGCTCAGGGCGCCCCCGGATCTTCAATATCGTGATGGAAGGCATCAACCTTTCCACCGCGGAACGCGAAGAAGTTGGCGCGCTTCTGGATCGCAATGGCGGCAATATAGACGCCCTGATTTCAGATCTGCAAAACGCGGCCTAGCTTGCTTCGGGCCCAACCCTGCCCTAATCATCCGGAGATCCTTCTTGACCTCCGGATGACCGACCTGTGACTAACCCTGCCACCATCCCTTACCGGTCTGAACTGGACGGGCTGCGCGCAATCGCAGTACTTGCAGTGTTGGGCTATCACGCCGGATATAACGACTTTGCAGGCGGCTTTGTTGGTGTTGATGTCTTCCTTGTCCTTTCGGGCTATTTGATCACTCAGCAAATCACAGTTGCCCAATCAGCGGGCCAGTTTCAGCCCGGTCTGTTTTGGCTACGCCGAGCAAGGCGACTTTTACCTGCGATTGTACCGGTCCTGATCCTTTCGGCCCTATCTGCACTGATCCTTAAGGGCGACGGCGCCTTTCGTGAATTTGCCGGGCATTTCCTAAGTGCTGGATTCTTTTTCTCGAATTACCAATTCTTGGCAGAGGCGGATTACTTTGCTCGCGCCAGCGACACAAATCTGCTGTTGCACACATGGTCGCTGTCTCTGGAATGGCAGTTTTACCTCGTCACGCCTTTGCTTTTGATGGCCCTTGGCCAAAAAGGAACACGCGTGCAGCTTTTGGCGCTGTTTCTTGCCGCAATTCTTTCTTTTGCCCTAGCCGAGACGCTAATCCGCACGGATCGTGGGTCCTGGGCATTCTTTGGCGTCTTACCGCGCTATTGGGAATTTGCCCTTGGTGGCTGCATCGCGCTTGTTCCCCGCCTGCCGGGGCCCGGCGCACTGTATCGGCTTTTGGGGTTAACCCTGATCCTCTTTCCAGTGGTCAGCTACTCTGGCGGACTTTTCCCCGGCCTTGGCGCCGCGATGCCAGTTCTTGGCACCTGTTTTCTCCTCATTGCACCCGACCAGCGCATTGACCCTTTTCGGTGGCTTCTTAGCACACGGATCGTGACGTGGATCGGACTGCGGTCTTATGCGATTTATTTGGTGCATTGGCCGCTATTTGTGTCGGTGACACCCGCAAATATGGGTAACTCGGAAGGCCCCCTTTCGGTTGCCTTGGTCGCCAGCATCATCCTTGGCCATCTCATTTTCCGGTATATCGAGCTTCCCATCCGCAATGGGGCCCGATTTAAGCCCATTCCGGCGATGCTGCGCTATGGCGGCGGCGTGTTAGCGGGCGTTTTGGCGATTTGGGCGATCATGTTCTCGCCGGTCGCCCACGCTCTGCGCACGAGCCTACCTTTGGCGCCAGTTCGCACCGCCCTGACCGAGATTGACAGTGCGCGCACCGCGTATTTCGTACTTCAGGAGCAATTGAATTCAGGCGGCGTCGCCACGGCCCGTATCTGCAGTTTCGACGATATCGCGACGCGGGACGCCATGCTTGATTGCCTGACGTCTGGCCCGGAACCTGAGATCTTGTTGATAGGTGACAGCCATGGGCGGGATACGCTTGCAGCCCTTACCCTTGCCTATCCGGAGCAGCCGTTTGCAATGCTGCACCAATCGTCTTGCGTGCCTGCCAGCTATGTCCGGGGGGCCAGCATTTGTTTCCCTGACCTTGAGGCGATCTTGGATACGCTTGCGGAACAAGAGGCTTTACCACCGGTTATTCTTTCCGCACGCTGGCTGGCCGGAGAGCATGTTCACACGGCCCGTGTCATCACACAGCTTGCAACACTGGAAACACCACTTTTGATTATCGGCCCCGGCCCAACCTTTTCCGAGCCCTTGGAAACTGTTGCAATCGAAGTTGGTTTAGATGGGGCTGCTCTTGCTGACTTGCCGGGCTTGGGAAGCGACCGCCTTGCTTTTAACGCCGCCGCCGTATCCGATGAATTGCAAGGGTGGGCGAGCGACGAAGGCGCCGGATACATCGACCGCTTTGGGTTCTTCTGTCCAGATGAGTATTGCGAAATCTCGCGGGACGGAGATCTTCTTTATTTCGATGAACAACATCTCAGCCTGCCGGGCCTGACCCTCTACGCGGCTTTTTTGAACGAGGCGCCAGCATTGCAGCGCCTCATTTCAGTACGTTAATTTCGGTCGTTATTGCCAAGCAGTCCCAACACTTCCATCAGGATTTGCTGCGCCAGGTCGGGCTGATCTGACTCAACTAGTTCTGGCTCAGGCGGGCGGGCCTCGGCAATCGGGTCAATCATTGGCAAGGGGCGCGGAGGGATGCCGTCATGGATGGTTTCCATCGTCTGACGCCAAATCTCGGCAGGCAAACCGCCGCCTGTCACGCCGCGCAATGGAGTATTGTCATCATACCCCATCCAAACGCCGGCAACATAATCCGCCGTGAACCCAATGAACCACGCATCGCGGGCCGCTTGCGTCGTGCCGGTTTTGCCTGCAACAGGCCGGTCCGGCAGTTGCGCGCGGCTGCCGGTGCCATTGGCAACAACTTCGGCCATCATATAGGTCAACTGCCGCGCGGCAAATTCCGAGATTACACGCTCGCGAATACCACCGCCCTGCCCCATCAGAGGTTCAGAATCGCCCAGGAGGCGCAAATCGACTAACCCGTAAGGCGTCACAGCCGAGCCGCCATTTAGAATGCCTGCATATGCACCCGTCATTTCAATAAGCGTGCTTTCGGACGCGCCAAGCGCCAAGGCTGGACCAAGAGCCAGATCACTGTCGATGCCGAATTGCGAGGCAACCTCACGCACCAAATCGCGCCCGGATTCTTCGGATAAGCGCACGGCAGGCGTATTGAGCGAGGCCCGAAGTGCGTCGGTTAGCGTCACCTCGCCGTAAAACTCATTTGTATAGTTGCGAGGGCAATATTCGCCAGATCCCGGCACATTCATACAAAGCGCGGCGTCAAGGATCATATCGTCAAAACGCCAGCCAAGATCCAAGGCCGTTGCGTAGACGAATGGTTTAAAGGCCGATCCGGTTTGGCGGCTTGCCATCGTTGCGCGGTTGAAAAGACCTGGGCCCGTCTGTCGCCCGCCCACCATTGCGCGGATCGCGCCATCGGCGGACATGACGATAATGGCAGCCTGAGCCTCGGACCCTTCACTGACCTGATTGGTAAAGACATCTGCCAACGCCGCCTCGGCTGCCGCTTGCATCAAGGGATCAAATGTCGTGCGCAGGATCACATCCTCGGTTGTTTCCCGCAGCAAGAAGTTCGGCCCTTGTGTCATCACCCAATCTGCAAAGAAGTCGCCGGTATTGTCTAACGCTTGCGCCGAGAGGGTGGCGGGATTCGCGCGCGCCGTGTCAGCCTCAGCGTCGCTCAAATACCCCTGATCTTCCATTAGTCCCAAAACCAGATTAGCGCGCTCTTGGCTGCGAAGCAGGTTCGACGTTGGCGCAAACCGCGATGGCGCGGTTAAAAGACCCGCCAACATCGCGCCTTCCTGCGGCGTGATCTCGGCCGCTGAATGCCCGAAATAGCGCTGTGATGCAGCCTCGACCCCATAAGCTCCGCCGCCCATATAGGCGCGGTTGAGGTAGATCGTCAGGATCTCGTCCTTGGTATAGCGCAGCTCCATCGCCAGCGCGTAGGTCATCTCCTGGATTTTCCGCCACATCGAGCCGCGACGGCAATCTGCCTCGTAGGAGGCTTCATCTTCCCAGATATCAGGATCAAAGTCGCGCCCTAGGCACATCAGCTTGGCGACCTGCTGCGTGATGGTTGACCCGCCATGGCCCGATAGCGGTCCCCGCCCTTCTCGAAGGTTAATGCGAATCGCAGAGGCGATGCCGCGCGGACTTACGCCTAAATGACGATAGAATCGGCGATCTTCAGTCGCGACAATTGCGTTAACCAAATGTTCAGACGCTGTTTCGGTATCCGTCAGCCCGCCAAATTGCGCGCCGCGCCATGCAAAGACGTTTCCGTCGCGATCCAAAAGCGTGACCGAACCGCGTTGGCGGCCGTCTACCACTTCGCTGACATCTGGCAATGTCGTGTAGAAATACCCAACCGCCAAAGCCACCATCAGCATGACCACAACCGTGCCGCGCCATAGCAATCCAAAAATAATCCGGAAAATCAGTCGAAATAGCCCACCAATGGCGCCTAGGATACCGCCGCGCGCTGTCTTTTTCTTCCGCCCAGATGTTCGTCGACGTGACGATGATGTCGACGCCGGTTTTTTCTTTTTTGCAGGCGCCGTGTTGCGCCGATCGGCGACAAGCCGTCGGTTGCCGCCCTGACCGCGGCCGCGTCGATTTCCAGATCCACTCATTCTGATACCTGCTCAGGTTCTTTTTTTTACAGAATACGCTAATCCGGACCGATTGTGGAGGGGCATACACAAAACAGTAAATTAATCGTTTGCCTGTTTTTTAGACATTCGCACAATTTTTTGCCGAAAAATTGTAACCCCCGCGAGATCGCCCTGATTCTTTTGCCCGATTTCGTTGCACTTCACTGACCTTACCTCTGTTTTACCCCTCATCAGGGCCCGTTTTGGGCCTGCAATACCAAAGGGGTGCCCCTATGAAACTTATCATCGCAGCCATTAAGCCGTTCAAGCTCGAGGAGGTTCGCGAAGCACTGACCTCCATCGGCGTTCGCGGCATGATGGTCACCGAGATCAAAGGTTTCGGTTCGCAGTCTGGCCATACCGAAATCTATCGCGGCGCAGAATACGCCGTGAACTTTGTACCGAAAGTCAAACTTGAGGTCGTCGTGCCAGCCAGCATGGCCGATCAGGTTGTCGAAACCATCCAATCCACCGCGAAAACGGACAAGATCGGCGACGGCAAGATCTTCGTTCTGGATGTAAACGCTGCTGTTCGCGTGCGGACCGGCGAAACCAACGAAGACGCGCTGTAAGCCGCGCTGTTCAAAAGGATAACACGAATGACACGCACATCCCTCCTTTCTTTGACGGCCCTCGCGGCTGTCATGCCCGTCGCGGGGCTGGCCCAAGAGGCTGGCGGCGAAGCGGCGCTTCACACATCTTACATTCTGACGACCCTGCTGTTCCTCATCGGCGGTTTCCTCGTCTTTTGGATGGCTGCTGGTTTTGCCATGCTGGAAGCTGGCCTTGTTCGTTCCAAGAACGTTGCAATGCAGCTGACCAAGAACATCTCGCTCTTCTCCATCGCGGCCATCATGTACTGGCTGGTTGGCTTCGGCATCATGTATCCCGGCGAATGGCTGATTGAAGGCTGGCTTGGCCCGTTCTTCGCGATCACCTCGCTCGAGCCTGTTGGCCTTGAAGGCGTTGAGACCGCACTCGACTATGCGTCGGTTGGCTCTGACTTCTTCTTCCAGTTGATGTTCTGCGCCACTACCGCGTCGATCGTTTCTGGTACCTTGGCTGAGCGCATCAAACTGTGGCCCTTCCTGATCTTCGTTGTTGTCCTGACCGGCTTCATCTACCCAATCGAAGCATCCTGGCAGTGGGGCGGCGGCTGGTTGTCCGAGCTTGGTTTCTCTGACTTCGCGGGTTCGACCCTTGTTCACGCAGCAGGCGGTTTCGCAGCGCTGGCCGGTGCCATTGTTCTTGGCCCACGTATCGGCAAGTACAAAGATGGCAAAACCGTTCCAATGCCTGGTTCCAACTTGGCCCTCGCAACGCTTGGTACATTCATCCTGTGGCTCGGTTGGTTCGGCTTTAATGGCGGCTCGCAGCTGGCAATGGGCACCATCGGTGACGTAGCTGACGTATCGCGCATCTTCGCCAACACCAACATGGCTGCTGCTGCAGGCGCTATTGCTGCTCTGCTGATGACCCAGATCATGTTCGGCAAAGCTGACCTTACGATGGTTCTGAACGGCGCACTTGCTGGCCTCGTATCGATCACGGCTGAGCCTCTGGCCCCATCTCTGTTCGGTTCGCTTCTGACCGGTGCTGTTGGCGGTGTCATCGTTGTCTTCACTGTTCCTTTGCTGGACCGCCTGAAGATCGACGACGTTGTTGGTGCCATCCCTGTTCACCTGATTGCAGGTATCTGGGGCACGCTTGCTGTTGCCTTCTACACCGGCAACTGGGGTGCACAGATCACAGGTATCGTCGCTATCGGCGCCTTCACCTTCGTGACCTCGCTGATCTTCTTCATCGTCATCAAAGGCGTGATGGGCCTGCGGGTTTCCGAAGAAGACGAAATCAATGGTCTCGATATGGCCGAACTGGGTATGGAAGCATATCCTGAGTTCACCAACTAAATTCAAACCAACGAATTTAAGTAGCATCTGGGCGCTCCTTCGGGGGCGCCCTTTCTTGTCTGGATCGGGGTAAAGAGGTGAGGCCGCTCAAATATCTATTCCATCGCGCCCCGCCGAGATTTGAACTTTCCGCACAGAACGACTAAGTTATCCAAAATCAACAAAAAAACTATTGAGTGGTTTCTAAATGTTAGATCAGATCCAATCTGTCGTAGCCGGCCTTTTTGGCCCTATGGTGCGACGCCCCAAAATGTTGCAGATGGCCGCGCTATGCCATCGCGGTGAAGGGGAGCACAGAGAATTTCTGCTGGTAACCAGTCGCAATACAGCTCGATGGATCATCCCAAAAGGGTGGCCAATTCGCGGGCTGAAATCCAATGAGACAGCCCAACAAGAAGCGTGGGAAGAGGCCGGCGTAAAAGACAGCGTTGTCACCGAAACCCCGGTTGGAACATACACATACGAAAAAGAACGGGCGAATGGTTTTTCCGTTCCAGTAGAAACCCTGGTCTATTCGGTCGCGGTCGAGAAGCTGTCAGAAGAGTTCCCGGAAGCCCACGAACGCAAACGCAAATGGGTCAGCGCTGATCGCGCCGCTGAGCTGGTGAATGAGCCCGAATTGAAGTCGATTTTCCGCAAGCTTTAGAGGCGCGAGCGTCCGTCCGCACTCAACTGTTGATTAAACTGTCATAAACCCGTTACAGAACGCCCTAAATTCGGGGGACGATAGTTATGACAGATGAACAGGGCGATCCACGCCATCTTGAGACGCTGGACCGTGACCTAGCGCGGTTTTCAAATCTGGAGATCGCGACAAGTATGATTGCCCGCCCCATGGTGGGTCTTGGGGTTTCACTGGTTTTTGTCCTGATTGCCGGCATTGCAGCAATGTTATTTTTCGGACAAACGAACAATACTCTGATCGTTGTGATTGCGGCCTGTCTGGGCGCCTATATGGCCCTGAACATTGGTGCGAATGACGTTGCCAATAACATGGGGCCCGCTGTCGGCGCGAACGCACTTTCAATGGGCGGCGCGATTGCAATTGCGGTAATCTTCGAAAGCGCCGGCGCATTGATCGCGGGTGGAGACGTTGTGTCGACCATCGCCAAAGGCATCATCGCGCCTGAAAGCATGGGCACGGCTTCGGTCTTTATCTGGGCGATGATGGCCGCCCTCCTCTCAGCGGCGCTATGGGTCAATTTGGCCACTTGGGTTGGCGCGCCCGTCTCGACCACCCACTCGGTTGTGGGCGGGGTTATGGGCGCAGGTATCGCGGCAGCGGGCTTTGCGGCCGTCAACTGGCCAACGATGGGCACCATTGCCGCAAGCTGGGTTATTTCGCCGGTTCTGGGCGGCACGATCGCTGCGGCTTTCCTTGCGCTCATTAAATCCCGCATCATTTACCGAGATGACAAAATCGCGGCGGCCCGTGTTTGGGTCCCGATTTTGGTTGGCATCATGGCGGGTGCTTTTGCATCTTATCTGGCTTTGAAAGGCCTTAAGAGGATCATTTCAATTGATCTGTTCACGGCCCTGTTGATCGGAGCAGCCATCGGTGTGCTTAGCTGGATCGCAATGATCCCCGTGATCCGCAAACAATCTCAGGGCCTTGAAAATCGAAACAAATCACTAAAGGTTTTGTTCGGTATTCCGCTTGTGGTCTCTGCCGCTTTGCTAAGTTTTGCGCATGGCGCCAATGATGTTGCAAACGCAGTTGGCCCGTTGGCCGCTATCGTTCAGGCGTCGCAATCCGGCGACTTCACCCAAGTCGTTTCTATTCCAGTATGGGTCATGGTCATCGGCGCATTCGGCATCTCATTTGGCTTATTTCTTTTCGGTCCAAAACTGATCCGCATGGTGGGCAGCCAGATCACAAAGCTGAATCCGATGCGCGCCTATTGTGTTGCGCTTTCCGCTGCAATTACCGTGATTATTGCAAGCTGGTTGGGTCTGCCCGTCAGCTCGACCCACATTGCCGTTGGCGCGGTTTTCGGCGTTGGCTTTTTTCGGGAATGGGATGCTGAGCGGCGCATTCGCAAGGCCCGCATCAATATGCCCAATCGCGCACATTACCCGCCAGAAGAGCGCCGCCGCCGCAAGCTTGTCCGCAGGTCTCATTTCATGACGATTATTGCCGCTTGGGTGATTACGGTACCGGCCGCTGCCCTATTGTCCGGCGTGATCTTTTTCCTGATCAGCTCGATCATGGGCTAAAATGTCGGAACAAAAAAAGCCCCGCTAATCCGGCGGGGCTTTTTTTGTTTACGTTCTTTATCGTGGCTTAGATCTCGCCAGCGATCCAGTCTTGCAGAGCCGCTTTCGGCGCAGCGCCAACTTTGTTGGAAACGACTTCACCGCCTTTAAACAAGAAAAGCGCCGGAATGCCGCGAACACCCAGTTGCATTGGGGCGTTTGGATTCTCGTCAACATTGATCTTTACGATCTTCACTTTGCCGACCATCTCTTCCGAGATTTCTTCCAAAGCTGGGCCGATCTGGCGGCACGGGCCGCACCATTCTGCCCAGAAATCTACCACGACGGGCAGATCGGATTCTTTAACTTCGCTGTCAAATGTTGCGTCGGTAACTGCGACGGTGGCCATATCTAGCCCTCCTGAAGGGGTTTTCATTGCGTCAGGAACGGAACCTAAGAACCCCAAGCAGGAAGGTCAAGCACCTGCCGCCCTTTGCAACGCCGACATGACGATATCGTGTGGCAGCATGGTCAGGCGCGCCTCTTTGGTCCAGAGGATCGCCGTTTCAACGCGCAAGCCCGGATAGAGCTTGCCCAATATTTCGGCATAGGCCCCCATTTGGCGCAGCAGCCCCTCTGGCGTTTCGATGGCCTTACCGGGGACGACAGCGTTGGATTTGAAGTCAATGGCCAGCACATAGTCCGGCGCGACAATCAACCGGTCAATCTGCCCTGACAGGCGCCGGTTCAAGACAGTGCTCTCCGCGACTACAGATACCTCGGCCAAAGCGTCATCGGCAAAGATCGCTGCCAACTCTGGCGCGGTCAGGCAGCGTGTGGCCTCCTCAAGCAAGGCATCAGCCTCATCAGGATCAATCTCACCTTCAGCGGCCAAAATGCCGGGCGCAGTCGCCGCCCATGCCGGCTTGGGAATATCCGGGAGATACTCTAAGAGCAGATGCAAACGCCGCCCGCGCAGCTTGGCCGCATCTTCATCCAGCCCCCCAGCATCGCCCGGCAGGGCCTTTGCCCCGCCAAGATCTGATGGCGAAAGCGGGCCCTCGGGCCGATCTTCTTGTGGTGCCGGCAGCTCTGCCCAGCCCGGCAAAACCATCTTAGGTTTTTCGTCGGACGAATCACGTTCAACGGGCGTCCAGTCCCCGGTTTCAATCCGCCAGCCGATGCCATCAAAAAATTGGCATTGCGTTGCCCCCGCTCCAGCCGCCGCATCACGAATGCCAGTGTACCAACTGCCACCAGATTTCGTTTCTATCTCGCCCGCCGCACAAATGATCAGCCAGCTTTCGGCGCGCGTCATTGCCACATAAAGCAGGCGGTTACGTTCTTCCGCCTCTTTTTCATCCAACGCGGCCAAAGGGGCGAGCAGGGGTTCAGGGCTGTCGTCTTTGGAGGTTGCCCAAATAAGGGGGCCACCTTCTGGGCGCACCAATTTCGGCCCCTGACGTCCGACGCGGCGGTGGCCTGTATCGGGCAAAATTACGACCGGGGCTTCCAGACCTTTTGCGCCATGCACGGACATCACCCGGATCTGGCCCGCCGCCGATCCCGGGTCGCGTTTCACTTCGACATCGCCCTCTTGCAGCCAACCTACAAATCCGGTGAGGCTCGGCACTTCCAGCCGTTCATAGGCCATCGCCTGCCCCAACATTGCGTCAATGCCGTCCTCTGCCTCTTGCCCCAGTCGCGCCAGCAGCTTGCGCCGCCCGTCGTGGCGCTGCAACACGCGTTCAAGCAAATCATAAGGGCGCAGAAAATCTGCGTGATTGCGCAAATCCTCAAGCATCGGAACAACACCCGGAAAGTCATCTTGCCGGGTTTGTAATTCGCGCCAAAGGTAAACACCTTGCTTGCGCGGGTAGGCCAGACGAAACAGCGCCGCCTCGTCTAATCCAAAAAGCGGAGATTTCAGAACTTCGGCCAAGGATAGGTCATCCTCGGGCGTCGCCAAAAACGCCATCAGGGCCGTCAGATCCTTCACCGCCAGCTCGGCCTCTAGCCGCATTCGGTCAGCGCCCGCAATCGGCAGTACCCGCGCTTTGATCGCCGCAATAAGTTCGTGAAACAGGGCTGAGCGACGCTGCACCAAGATCAAAATGTCACCCGGCGTCACGGGGCGCGGGCCGTTCTCTCCCGTGATCGGCGTGCCATCCCGCACCATCTGATCAATCGCCTGCGCCACATTCCGCGCCAGCACGACGTGATGGTGATCTTCTGCCAAAAGGTCGACAGGATCGTCCCATTCGGCCGCCTCAGCGCTATCCGATTTTTCGACCACCGGCCAGATATCAACGCGGCCCGGAAGATCTGATTTAAACGCGATATGCGCCACATCCTGGCCGACACCAGCAGCGGCCTCACCCGCAAAAACCGCATCCACAAGATTCAAAATCGGAGCCGCAGAGCGGAAGGAATGCGTCAAAGCCTTGTCTTGGAAAGGTGCACCAACCTCGGCCAAACCATCCCGAAAATGCTGGCGCATTCTGTCAAACCCTTCGGGGTCGGCGCCTTGAAACGAATAAATCGATTGTTTTTTGTCGCCAACAACAAAAATTGTGCGCTCGGTGTCGGCGCGCGCGCCGGAACCTGCCGCAAATTCACCCGCAAGCTGCGCGATAATCTCCCATTGCGTGGGCGAGGTGTCTTGCGCCTCATCAACCAGAATATGATCGATCCCACCATCCAGCCGGAACAGCACCCATTCCGCCACGCCGCGATCCGACAGCAGTGCCGCAGTGCGGTTGATCAGGTCATCAAAATCGAGCCATCCCCGCGCTGCCTTGGCCGCATCATAGGCGGGCAGAAAAACCTCCGCGAAGGCATGAAGTGCCTGTGTCTTTTCGGCGGCCCGCAACGCGCGGCGGCGCGGTCTTGCAGCCTCAACCCGCAGCATAAAGGCCTCAAGCCGGTTTGTCAGCGCGCCCATCTGGCCCCAAATGGCCTTGGTTGGGAAACTGCCGATCTTTGCTTGGTCCGGGGTCTTGGTTTTGGAACCCGAGAGAAAGGTTTTTTCAAGCCGATCAATATCTGCCGCGCTTGGCATTTGCCAATTGATCGACCCTAGCCGTGCCCGGGCCGGGCCTTGCTGGCGGTGCTCGGGGTCAAGAAATCCCATCACGTCCCGGCAAAGGTCCTCTTCTCCGCCCAGAAAGACCTCGGACGCCAATGCCGAGGCGTTAAACCCCGCCGGCAAGCCCAGCCAGTCAAACACATCCCCGCCGGTTAGCGCTTCGCGTTTGGACAACAGTGTTGAAACGAATGGCAACGCGTCTTCGCCGCCAAGCTCGCTTGCGAGCCCATCCAAAGCAGCTTGGCCCGGCCCATCGGCCATCTCATCCAGCACCACATCCACAAGGCCAGCGCGCGCGCGGTCATCCATCTCGACGAAACGCGGGCTAACCTCTGCCTCTAGGGGAAACCGGCGTAAAACCGAGGCGCAGAACGAGTGGATTGTCTGGATTTTGAGCCCGCCCGGCGTTTCAATCGCCCGCGCAAAAAGCGTTCGCGCTTCGGCAATCAGCGACGGAGAAATCTCTTGTTCGGCAACCCCAAGCTTGACCAGGGCCGCCCGCAACTCGGCCTCGGGCATCATCGCCCATTCTCCCAAGCGACGGAATAAACGGTTCTGCATCTCAGACGCCGCAGCCTTGGTATAGGTCAGGCACAAGATCCGCTCCGGCGGTGTTTTGCCCAGCAAAAGCCGTGCCACGCGGTCTGTCAGAACACGGGTTTTCCCGCTGCCCGCATTGGCCGAAAGCCATGTCGAGGCAGTGGGGTTTGCAGCCTCTACTTGCGCCTTGGTGGCCGCATCAAAGATCATGGCCGACCTCCTGCACCTCGGGCGCTTGCGTTTCATCCCATTCGCCAAACCGCGCCAAGTGATCGTAGTCGCCGCCATAACTCAGCTTGAACATTGCCCGACGCGACCCAAATCCGGTTTCTGGTTGGCGGTAATGCGCGATGAGTTTCAACAAGCCTGCCTCGATCTCATCCAACTCTTCGGCGCTAACTGGATGGCTGCTTTCCTTACCGCCTGATCCGAGACCGATATAGGTTATCTGATCGGTCTCAATCTCCCCTCCAAACGCGCCTTTTCGGGCCATCAGAGCCTCAAGCCAAAGCTGCTTATTGAAGGATTTCTCCTGATCCTTTGAGGGGACGGACCCGGTTTTGTAATCATAAATCACAGCGCGACCTTCAGGCGTTAGATCAATGCGGTCGGCTGTGCCCGATAGCGTGAAATCTTGCGCATCGAACCGCGCCTGTCCTTTGGCTTCCAAAAAGCGCGGACAGGCTAGTGCCCGGCGGGCCGCTTCGCCTTGCACAAACCATGGCGCAATTTTAGCAATGCGCGCGCGCCAAAGTCGCCGGACCGCAGGCCAAGGCACCTGGGTCTGGAGCCCATCTTCTGACAGTTGTATCAAAAGCGCGTCTGCGTCCGGGGGCAGTTTCTCGAAGGTTTCAGCCACAAACTTATGCAAAAGGTCATGGATAACAGTGCCCCGCAAAGGCGCATCAGCCGATTGCCTAAGCGGCGTCAGGGGCCGGATGCGCAGAGTTTTCGACACATAAATCGCATAAGGATCGCGGATCAGTTTTTCGATTTGTGTGACGGAAAGCGAATTGGGACGAAGGTGAACGGGAGGGCATGGCGCCGGCCTCTTTGCGGGTGGAATCTGCGTTTTAGGCTCAGCCAATTTATCGGCCATATCCAGCCAGTGCTTTCCGCGCGCGCGCATCGCCTCAAGCGCGATACGCGTCTCATCGCTGGCCCCAAGCATCAGATTTGTGATCCGGTTCAACCAACGTGACGGCACCGTTTCCGCCTCGGCGTCGCGCGCCGAGCGTGTCAGCCACACATCCGCCCCGGCAATGGATTGCTGAAAATCATGCGCTGACAGGCCAATTACCCGATCCGGTACCCTCAGGCCCGCTTGCGCCCGCATTCGGCGATTCAACCACGGATCGGCGCCCGGCGCCTTTGGCCATACGCCTTCGCTAAGGCCAGACAAGATCACCAAATCCGCGCCTTGCACCCGCGCCTCGAGCGTTCCCCAGAACATGATCCGGGGATGGGGCCGGATGGGATCTCGGGCTTCGTATTCGGTCAAAAGAGCGGCTAAGAAATCTCGAAACTCCGCCGCGCGCATCTCGCCCGCCTCGCCTGCATCCAATTCTAACGCGGTGATGACGTCGGTGCAGGTTTGACCCTCTTTGCGTTGCCAGAGCGTACCCGCCCCCTCCGCATTCGGGCCGCTCGCCAGATGCTCGGCCACGATCCGCAACGATTCAACATGTTCGGCCAAGGGGCGTTCGTACGGGTTATATAGGTTGAGTGCAGCATTAGACACCCAAGCGGCCCACGAAACCGCGCCATCGTCATTTTTACGCTTGGCGGCCCAGTCCACCAAATCCGCACGCGCGGGGAATGCTGTTTTGCCGCGCAAAAGCTGCAACTCCAAATCGCGGGTTCGCAGCAAATGTTGCCCACGATCGTCGCGACCAGAATGGCAAAGCGGATGTTTCAACAAAACCAGTAGTGCCTCTGCCGTCATCTGCGCCGCACCAGCTTCGGCCACATGTCGCAAAAACAAGCCCGACGCCGACAGCGACAAAGGTTGCCCACCGGAATCGTCCGGCTCAATTCCCCATCGATCCAAAACCGCCGCGACCCTGCGTGTCAGCGCCCTATCGGGACTGATCAGCGCTGCGCGAATTCCTTCATCTGCGGCTTGTCGAAGCCGCAATGCAATTGCCGTCGCTTCGGCTTGCGGCGTTGGGGCCTCAAGCAACGTCATTCCCGCCGCGGCCTCGGCCACGCCTTGCAAAGCTGGCCCATCGGTCAGCCATTGATCCGTCACGGGCGCAGGGCGCAAAGCCAAAGAAATCAATTGGTTGCGTGCGGGGTTTTTCGGCACAATCTCTGACCAGTTTTGGGCAGTTCCGGGCGCCATTCCAGCATCAAGCAGAACTTTTCCAAGACGATACTGCGGGTGATCTTCCGCGCCTAATCCGCCGGGTTCGGCCTCGAACAACCGATCCCAAATCGGGTCTGGCATCTCAAAATCATATCCGGGCAAGATAACTGCACCTTGCGGCAAGCGCGCGACCGCTTGCATCAGCCGCGCCGTTGGCCCGCGCGAGCCAGTTGATCCTGCGATGATTATCGGGTGTTGGGGCGGTGCCGTGCGCCACAATTGGATAAGCCGATCAATCACCGCCGTCTGGCGCGCTTCAATCGGCAGCGCGTCGGCCTCGGCGGAAAAATACGGGGTGACAATGGACAAAAACGTTTGGCTGCGCTGCCAATGCTGCGCATGATCGCCCACATCCAACCCAGAGATTGCGCTTGGATCAACGCGTTCCTCATGCATTTCGGCCATCAAATCGGCCAAACTATCCGACAAGCCATAAAGCGACGAGCGTGGCGCGAGCCCCGGCTCGTTATTCAAAAGCGCGCCAACGAGGCGCGAGAGTTGCAACCGCAATTTCAGCGCAGATTGCGCAGGTGGAATCTCGGCCATATCCGGGCGATTGGCCAAATTTGTAACCAGCCGGATTTGGGGAAGGAAACTGGCCGCGCGTTCTGAATAAAGCGCTTTCAGCCGCCGCTGCGTTCTGGCCGTGTTCACATAGACCTGCACCCGCGCCAACGCTTCGGGCCCCTGCCCGGCCAACCGTCGGTCCAACCCTTCGATCAATGCTTCACAAAAGTCGACGCCAAGCGCCGTCGCGAAAATTCGGGGGGATGTGGTGGGTGCAAACATTACAATTCTTCGTGCAACATCGCTTCGGCCAAGGCAATCCCTTCGGGATGCCCGACATCGGCCCATCGTCCCGAATGCATCGTGCCGAACATACGGCCAGCCGCCATCGCCTTATTCCAAATCTCGTGCAGCGAAAAAGGCCCTTGTGGCGTATTTTCAAACAATGAGGCCTTCAATATCTGTGCGCCGGAATAAACCGCGCCCGAGGCGTTCCAACTCAGCCGCCCCGTCTCATCCATTGCAAAATCACCGCCGCCTTTGCGTCCCACGGCATGCGCCTGAGGCACCATTAGGGTTAGAGCGTCCATGTGCTCAGGCGCCCAGTGCTTCAATATTGTCTCGATTGGGTTCGGCCCAGTGAAAACAGCATCCGCATTTAGCGTGACAAGCGCATCAGCCCGCAGCAATGGAATGGCCGCCTTTACTCCGCCTCCCGAATCTAAAATCTCGGAGGATTCATCACTGAACGTGACGTCCGGCATCCCGGCAATATGCGCCTTGATCTGTTCGGCTTTGTAATGGCCATTGACCACAATCCGAGTCACACCCGCGCCCCGCAGCGCCTCGATCGCGTGATCCAGTAAGGCGGAGCCATTGACGGCGATCAACGGCTTTGGCCGATCCATAGTCAAAGCCCCCATACGAGTGCCGAACCCCGCTGCCAGAATCATTCCGGCCTCGATCCTGCTCATATCGCGATCTCGGGCAAAAGCGCCAACGCCTGCGCACGGATGGGGGACATTACCGAATGGGTTAGAGCCCGCGCGACATGGGCGCGTACACGGGGAAGATGGGTCAAGTATTGCGGCTTTCCACGCGCCTCAGCCAGATGGCGAAAAACACCAAGAATACGCAAATTGCGTTGGAAGCTTAGTAGCGCGATTTGCTCGTCGAATGTGAAAGGTTCAAGCCCCTGGCTATCAACAAATGCTTTGACCAACACTCTTTGATCCTCATCTGCAACGTCCCGGCGCACATCATGGATATAGGAAACCAGATCGTATCCGCGCGGCGCCATTACGGCGTCTTGGAAATCCAGTAGTCCAACACGTGCCGCGCCGGCGCGTTCTGGCAGCCAAAGCAGATTCTCGCCGTGAACATCCCGTAAGGACAGGGTCAGGTTTTGCGAGAAATGCCCTGCAAAAAGCGTAGCCATCTGAGTTTGAAGCGATTTGGCCTCGGGCGTATTCGGTAAGGAGATTGCCGTCATTTCAGCCATGACCTCTGGCGTTAAACGCTCCAGCGGGTGCGTTGGCCTAAGTGCATCAAGCCGCGACAAAAGATCTGCCAATGCCGAAACGGCACAATGTCGGTCGGCTACTAGGGTCGCAAAGGGATGGCATCCCAGATCTTCGAGCAGCATCAGCCCAGCTGCGCGATCGTGACCCAATATTCTTGGCGACGATAACCCGTTTTCTGTCAACAGATTGGCAATATTGAGAAACGCGTCGAAGGCCGCGCTTTCTTCTGGCGGGGCCAACATCAAGATCACCGTTTCCGCGCCGCGTTCTAATCGTTCATAGCGCCGAGTTGACGCGTCAGCAGCCAGCCGATGCCGCGTCGCGTCTTGCCACCCAAGCTCCGTCAAGAACATGTCGGCGCGATTCATGTGGCAAGGCCACGCAAGCGGTTTCGCCATAGGCCCGGACGCACACTGGCTAATTGGGCGTGGCGTTTTTCAGGATCAAAAGGATCGACGGTCAACGACACCCAAAGGGTGCTATCCGGAAAATCTCCTGTTATTCGATCAGGCCATTCCACAAGGCACAGCGCTGTTTCAAACGCATCAATCAGGCCAAGTTCATCGACTTCATGCGGGCTGGTCAACCGGTAAAGGTCAGCGTGCCAGATCTCAATCGGGCCTGCCAGATAGGTTTGAACAAGCGTAAATGTCGGTGACGGGACATCCTCGGCGATGCCAAATTCAGCGAGCCGAGACTGAATGAGAGACCGAGCGAAATGGGTTTTGCCTGCGCCGACATCGCCGACGAGACAAATGACGTCACCGGCGCCCAAGGCGGCACCAAGCCCCGCCGCAAACGCGGCAGTGGCATTCGGGGAGGCAAGCTCAAATGACGCAATACTGCTTTGGGGCATATCTTCGAACATATCAGCGAGTCTAACGCCCGTCGGGCGAGCTGCAAGCGCTTCCGATGCGTTATTGACGAATTGTCAGGCGTTCAAGGGCGGCTCTGGTGTGCTCGCCCTGCGGCTGCACTTGGGTAAAGGCAATCAGGCTTGCCCCGCCTTTTAGCGGCGCAACTTTGCAATCCAAAACGTCGCCAGTGCGCAGGCTCACGCGATCAGTCCATCCGCTTCGTTCACTGAACCCGCCTACAAAATCCCGGATTTCCCCCCAAAGCGGCGTGGGATAACTGGCCTCTTGCAGGCTGCGGGTCACGTCGACCACAGATGCGCCCTGCAGGTCCGTGCTGGCCTCTTTTGGCCAAATTTCACCAAAGGCGGCGTTGGATTTCATCCGCAAACCATCCTTGGAGAAAACAACCATCGCGTCGTCTTGGGCATCGAAAACCGTTTGGTAAAGCTCTAGTTCTCCGCGGAATTTACGGGTCAATGACACCTCGGAACTGATGTCCTCGAACATGAATGCCACTGCGCCATCGGCGTGAGGTCGGCCAATCACGCGGTAGGTTTGTCCGTTGGGCAGCGTCCATAACTCTTGATAAGAGCCGTCACGCGCCGCCGCCTCCAAGGCAGCCAGATCCGACTTCCAGCTTTGGTAATCCTTTGGTTCGGGCATCCGTTGATGCTCTCTCAACTGGTCAAGGAACGAATAGAGATCCGGCCGCGTTGAGAGCCATTCGGTCGAGAGCGACGACAAGGTGACAAGCGCGGGATTAAAAAGCACCAACTGTCGACGTTTATCAAAAATAGCCAGACCAACCGGAAGATGCGCAAAAGTGCGGGACAAGGTCTGCACAAAATCCCGAAGCGACGTTTCCGCCTCGACCAACCTATCAATCGGACGAGCCGTGAACAGCCCCCCACCTTGCACGACACTCATTGAAATATCGTACCAAAGCGGCATGTCCTGATCGGCAACATAGACCGCGCAACGGCGAATTCGTCCTTCCTCAGGGGGCGGCGTCGTATGCTCGCGAAAGATGGCGTGGATTGGCCAGACCAGCGCGTCGGCATCGGCGTCGACGCGCTCTAGGGCAGAAAAGTACCCTGCATTGGCCCATGTAATCTTTCCATCTTCATCCTCTAGCCACATCACAGCGCCGCAATGGCCCATAGCGTGACGTAAGAATTCAACTTCACTTTCCACCGCGTCCAACCCTGCCTTATCAACGACGCGGCGTTCATTTTCGCTGGTGCTGGCGACGACAGTGACGGTGATTTCCTCGCCCCGCGCATGACCAGTAATCGAGAGCGCGTCGTCGATGATCCGGCCGATTAATACAAACCCTTCGCGGCGCGTGCGCAGCCCGTCCATCTTGGCAGAAATATCTGGATTCAGTACCGAAAGCCCTTCGGTCAATTCCACCCAAGCGCCCACACGATCTTCGGGATCTGTTAAAAAAGCGTCATCTCCTTCTGGCCCATCCACAAGATAGCCGTCGCGAAATACGTAGTGGCGCGGGATATCGAAACCCTGCAGGAGCAAATGCCGGTTTCGAGCGCTGCTGCGTTGGCAGATGACGGTCAGTGTAACGGCAAGCGCGGCGGTTGACGCACACACGCTTAGCAAGACAATCACAATGGTCGGGTCAGAAATTTCCATGGCAGAGCACCTTTTCGACGCGTTCTGACATAAGACGAGTTTATTGGTTAAAAGGGCGTTAAATCTGAATTCTCTGATTTTCTCCAAGCGGGCCACGCGCCTGATCAACCTTGACCTGTATATCCGCGCCTTTCCACGTCACTTCGACTTGAGCACCGCGTTTTTCACTTTCTTCTTCCAACAATAAGAAAGGGTTAGAGGCATTAGAGAACTTCAGACTCGCACCTGAGCGTTCAAGCAACGTTTTGGAAATAAACAGGCCCAAACCCATCCCTTCATAGCCCGGTCGCTGCAAGTCATTGTCTGCCCTTTCGACCTTTCGACGCCGCAAAAACGGATCTCCAAGGTGGCCAATCAGGTCTTGAGGATAACCGTCACCGTCATCCGTAACGCAAAGTCGGATCTCGATATCCGTCCATTTGCCATCCACCCATTTCGGATCGGTCCAATCGCCTTCGATCCAGATCCGTTTGGACGCGAAATCGACGGCATTTTGGACAAGATTTCGCACGCCGTGAATAATCTCAGGGCGGCGATCAATCACAGGCTCGGCGTTCTGGGAATCATCTCGGGGCGCGAACTGAAAGTTGACGTCAATTCCCCGGAAGATATGCGGCTCGGCAGCCTCTCGAATAACGGCCGAAAACAGCGCGGAATGCATATGGAGGTCGTCTTTGCCCATTTGTCCCATATCACGCAGAATATCGCGGCAGCGATCGGCCTGTTCTCGAATGAGCATAGCATCTTCGGCCAGAACTTTGTTATCGGCCAATTCCTCGGCCAGTTCGGTGGAGACCAACTTAATCGTCGCAAGTGGTGTACCCAGCTCATGCGCGGCCGCGGCGACGACACCGCCCAAATCCGTAAGTTTTTGTTCGCGCGCCAAGGCCTCATGTGCGGCCATCAAGGCGCGGCTCATGGTGTGGATCTCACGCGAGACGCGCCGTGCATATCCCGAAAGGAACAAAATTCCGATGACGATTGATACCCAAAACCCTGTCCGGATCAGGTCTGGAATGATGATCTCGCGCCCGTCGGCGGTCTGCAGCGGTAGGTGGAAAAAAGCCAAGCCCGTAATCAAAAGAGTCGCAGCAATGCCCAATATGACCGTTGAACGCAGCGTCAGGGCCGTCGCCGAGATAGTGACCGGTGCCACGATGAGCAGCGCAAACGGGTTGTTTAAGCCGCCCGTTAAAAACAACAAAAAGGACAGCTGAATAAGATCAAAGAGCAGCGTCAGCATTGCGTCCCAATCGTTCAGTCTTTGATTGGGCGGGAAGATCGCCATTGCGATCATATTGGACAGAACAGACGCCCCAATCGCCAAAAAACACAGGCCAAGTTCAACTTGCAGCCCCATTCGAAAACTGGCCAGAACCACGGCAACTGTCTGGCCGAAAATCGCCATCCACCGCAGCAGCAGTAGCGTCCTTAGTCGGACCCAGTCGCTGCTAAGATCGCGGGCCAAAGAATTGCCTCTAGGGCGGGTGTCACGGGCCATTTTGCAATCAGGGCTTTCTGTCACAGTTGCGCATTCGTGAATTGATAGACGCGAAAAAATCCCGGATCAACGCCACTACACCTTTTCGGAGTGCGTAAGATGAATAAGATCTATGCCATAAGCGCCCTTGCGATCGTTGCGGCCCTAACCGGAGGCATCGGCGCAACGCTCTTGCTTGATAGCTGGTCGCGCGACGACAGTGCTGATGCTTTCGGAGAATGCCGGGAGAGCCGTGTTGCGGGCGCGGGTGATATTGGCGGCCCGTTCGAGCTGGTTTCAGAAACCGGCGAAACGGTTACGGACACCGATGTCATTACCCAGCCGAGCTTGTTGTATTTCGGCTATACCTTTTGCCCCGATGTCTGCCCGCTCGATAACGCGCGCAACGTTGTGGCAATTGAAATTCTTGAAGAACAGGGTCAGATCGTAACGCCTGTCTTTATCACGATCGACCCAGAACGTGACACGCCCGACCAGCTCGCGACCTTTACCGACAACATGCATCCTCGCATGATCGGCCTGACGGGCAGTCTCGATCAAACCAGCGCAGCATCACGCGCGTACCGGACGTATTTCTCGCATCAAGAGCCCGATGAAGATGGATATTATCTGGTCGATCATTCCACTTCGACCTATCTGGTTCTTCCAGAGCACGGATTCGTCGAGTTTTTCAGCCGCAACGCGCTACCAGAAGAAATGGCAGAGACCATTTCTTGTTTTGTGAATGCGGCATCATAAACCTGATGCGTGCCGTTTGACCCCGGTAGACGAACTCGTCTAACCTAGGACACGCGGACAGGGAGGGACAAGCCATGGCCAATGAACGAAAACTCCGGGACATTGGGCCCGATAACACGCTACTTTTGGTTGATGACGACGAGCCGTTTCTGCGTCGCCTAGAGCGCGCAATGGAAAAACGCGGCTTTTCTGTCGAGGCTGCTGGGTCGGTCGCGGGCGGCAAAGCCATCGCGACGGCGCGCCCACCAGCCTATGCGGTGGTTGATTTACGACTAGAGGACGGGAACGGGCTCGACGTGGTTGAGGCGTTGCGTGAAAAGCGCCCCGATAGCCGCGTGGTCGTATTGACCGGTTATGGTGCGATTGCGACCGCGGTGGCCGCAGTCAAAATCGGCGCAACAGACTATTTGTCGAAACCTGCAGATGCCAATGATGTAACGGCGGCTTTGCTGGCCGAAGATGAAGAAATGCCGCCCCCTCCGGAAAACCCAATGTCGGCAGACCGGGTCCGGTGGGAGCATATTCAGCGCGTCTACGAGCTGTGTGATCGGAATGTTTCGGAAACCGCCCGGCGTTTAAATATGCATCGGCGCACCCTGCAACGCATTTTGGCCAAACGCAGCCCACGGTGATGCGGCGGCTTTGGCTAATCGCGGGCGCATTTGCGCTGGCCGGATGCCTTGGCCCGGCGCCAGTTCCGTCAGCAGTCGCGCCCCCTTCTGTGGCCGGGATCTCACCGGATGCAGAAGGGTTGCAGCCAAGCGGCACGCCACTGCGCATTGATTTTGGCCGCGCTCAGGCTGGCGTCATAGAAACGGTCAGCCGCATCTTGCGTGATGAGCCCGACGGCGTTTTCACCAATTCTGAATGTGGCGCAGGGCCGACAACCATCGCAAGGTGGGACGATGGGCTAATGTTGCTCTTCACAGAGGGCGATTTTCGCGGTTGGGTACTGGATGGCGCCGCCTATACCGCTGGAAACGGCCTTACACCCGGCGAACAAGTGCCAGAAATTCCGCTGCGAGACACCACCTTGGGGCAGGAATTTGAACAAGGCGGCATTTTTGGCCTAAGCGAAGATGGCGAAACCATTGCGCTTCTTTGGGTCGGCACGACCTGTTTCTTCCGCTAAACCTGCGCCAGCAGCCATCTTGAAAGCGTCTTAGCGCGCGGCGTGGCTACGCCGGGCGTATTGAGAAGATAATAGCCCAGATCTTCTTCTTCTGGCTGCTCAAGAAGCGCGACCAGCGCCCCGCTTTCGATATCCCGCTCGACGACAGCATACGATTGCAATGACACGCCCGCCCCTGCGCGACAGGCCGCCAGAACCAAACTGTTGGTCTCAAGTTCGGTGCTGTTCAGGCAATCGGGTTTCAGGCCTTGCGCGCGGATCCAGCTTTCCAGCTCGCCATAGCCGCGATGGGTTAGCCAAGGCAGCGCGGCCAGTTGCGTCGCGGCATCTGGCGATGAGGCAGAATATTCTTTGGGCAATCGCGCGGCGACGGATGGGCAAGCCACAACAAGACTTAGCGCATTGGCCAGATAGCGGGCCTCAAGCCCCGGCCATTTACCTGAGCCATAGCGAATAGCAAAATCATGACCCTCTCGGCGCAGGTCATGCACTCGATTATCCGCCGCGATTGTCACTGGTATGTCGGGATGCGCCGACCAAAATTTAGCAATGCGAGGCATCAGCCAATTTTCGGCAAAAGTAACGGTTGTGGTCAACGAAATGGGCTGTGCCCCTTTGGCCTGCATCAAGGATCGTACACCTGCGCCAATCTCGGCAAATCCTGCATTCAAATCTCCGGCCAATTGCCGTCCAGCTGCGGTTGGAACCATCCCGCGACCAGCCCGTTCCAACAGCGCCTGACCAAAGTGAGTTTCTAGGCTGCGGACATGTTGGGCAATTGCTGCATGTGTCACGTTCAACTCGCGTGCAGCGGCCGAAAAACTCTGCAGCCGGGCCGCGGCCTCGAAGGCGCGCAGCGCTGAAAGGGATGGAATATCTCGCCAATCCATATCTGTAACCTCAACTTACATATCGCGAGTATTCCTGATTGGGATTCTCTTCGCAAGTCCGATAATTATTCCTCATGCCCAGATAGAGGAGCCTATCCAAATGTTGAAATTCCTGACACGCCGCACCCCGCCCAAAAAGCCTTTAAATCATTGGGCCGCGCCAAGTAATTGGCGCAACGGTGATGAAGATCCGATGTCACGCAAAGAGCGCCAGGCTGCGGCACGCCGCGATTTGCGTGCCTCTATTGAGCAATCTCGCCTCTGGTAGTATTTGTGTCAGTTAGCACAGATTAGATCGGACAAAATGAAACCCGGCACCGCCTGAAAAGGCGGCGCTTCTAACTGATGATTTTTAGGCGTTTCGACACCCGGTCTACCGGCGATCCATCGGACAAAGGTTGACCCTTCCGAACCGAGTGGTCGGCGAACCCCATTCGGGCGTAATAGGCCAGCCCGCCAGCGTTATCTGCCCGGATCGTTGCGTCGATTGTGTCATATCCCAAGGCCAAAGCTGCCACCCGGGTCTTTACAAATAGCGCAGAGCCAATTCCGCGCTGCGTACCGCCAACTTTCGCAAACGTCGCAATTTGCGCCAGGCCTTCAGTTCCCGACGGATGTGGCTCGATATATTGAAAGCCGATTACGTTTCCATCTGCTTCGGCGACATGTACCGCCGAGCCAGATTTTGTTCCTGACAAATGCCCTTCTAGAAAGGTTGCCGGCACGGTTCCTTCAAAGGCTGTTGTGCCGCCAATGTCGACGATTTCCTGCAAGATCTCGATCATCGCTTGTCCATCGGACGAACGCCCGCTTCGAACAATCATAACGCCTCCATCAACTCAGCATGCCGCGACACAAATTCGGCTCGGACTTCAATCGGCGGACGCAAACGCAGCACGAGCGAGGCCGCCAAATCATTTGGGACACGGCCAAAAAACTTGTTGGCTTCTTCGACTGAGAACCCGGCCAATTGTGTCGCTTCAAGCCAAGCCGATATCTTATCCGCCCTCTTTATCTTGGTCTTTATCCATTTCGGTATCTGGCCTGGCAGACCAAAACGAATGTGGATTGCTGCGGCCAAGCGCTCGTCCAATGCTTCGTAATCTGGCCCAACCGCTGCCTTCACCGGACTAATCATATCGCCAATTACGTATTCAGGTGCGTCATGCAGCAGTGCCGCCAAACGCCATTTCACGGGCACATCCGGATGTTGGCGGACAAAGATTTCTTCGACAAGTATGGAGTGTTCGGCCACCGAATAGGCAAAATCTCCGGCTGTCTGTCCATTCCAACGCGCTACAAACGCCAGCCCATGCGCGATGTCCTCGATCTCGATATCAACAGGTGTGGGATCCAGCAAATCTAACCGTCTGCCAGACAACATTCGTTGCCAGGCACGGGGTGGCTTTGGCATTATGGCATCTCCAGTTGTGCACCTGTTAATATTGAATAGACATTGCCCGCATCAGCGTAAACCTTCCGTAGCGCGAGCTACTAGAGATTCCGTTAGGAAATCCGAACTTCTCACGCTAATCTCTGTACCGTTAACTCATTTCAAGGGAGCAAATCATGACAAAAGAAGAAAAATCCGGCGGCGGCAAAAGTGGTGGTGCAAAAGAAGACGGTGGCACTACCGGCCCAAGCAAAGGGAAATAATTCGTTTTGCAATTTTCAGATGCCGGGGCGCTTCGCTTGTAGCGCCCCGGTTTTTTTGTGCCGCTGCATGGCATTGAAGCCGTGCCACGGGCCTGTTATGTCGCGCACAACAATTTGATGCGCCCTTTAGGAGGCCCCAATGACCGACTACGTTGTCAAAGATATTTCACTGGCTGGTTTTGGCCGCAAAGAACTGGATATCGCAGAAACTGAAATGCCGGGCTTGATGGCCCTGCGTGAGGAATTTGGCACATCTAAACCCCTGTCAGGCGCCCGTATCGTTGGCTCTTTGCATATGACGATCCAAACAGCGGTTTTGATCGAAACGCTCGTCGCGCTTGGGGCCGATGTCCGTTGGGCGTCCTGTAACATCTTCTCTACACAAGACCACGCTGCTGCTGCGATTGCTGCAGCTGGTGTCCCGGTTTTCGCCATAAAAGGGCAAACATTGGAAGAGCATTGGGATTACCTTGATAAATCCTTCATGTTCCCGGAAGGCGCAAACCTGATTTTGGATGATGGCGGTGACGCGACGCTGTATGTCCTTTTGGGCGCACGCATTGAAGCGGGCGAAGAGTTTGGCGTACCCGGCTCGGAAGAAGAAGAAGTCATCCAAGCCCAGATCAAGAAACGTATGGCAGCCAGCCCCGGTTGGTTCACCAAAACGCGTGAGGCGATCTTGGGCGTGTCCGAAGAAACCACGACCGGCGTTCACCGCCTTTATGACCTGCATAAGAACGGCCAGTTGCCCTTCCCTGCGATCAACGTGAATGACAGCGTCACCAAGTCGAAATTCGACAATAAATACGGCTGTAAGGAATCGCTTGTTGACGGCATTCGCCGTGCTACCGACACCATGATGGCCGGCAAAGTGGCCGTTGTTTGCGGCTATGGCGATGTCGGCAAAGGCTCTGCCGCGTCTCTGCGCGGCGCTGGTGCGCGTGTGAAAGTCACTGAAGTTGACCCGATTTGCGCATTGCAGGCCGCGATGGACGGCTTTGAAGTGACCACACTGGAAGATGAAGTTGCCACCGCTGACCTTTTCATCACCACCACCGGCAACAAAGACGTCATCCGCATCGAGCATATGCGCGAGATGAAGGACATGGCGATCGTTGGCAATATCGGCCATTTCGACAATGAAATTCAGGTCGCGAACCTCAAAAACCACAAATGGACCAACATCAAAGAGCAGGTGGACATGATCGAGATGCCTTCGGGCAACCGCATGATCCTGTTGTCTGAAGGTCGTCTTCTGAACCTCGGCAATGCGACCGGGCACCCGTCTTTCGTGATGTCCGCAAGCTTCACCAATCAGGTGCTGGCCCAGATCGAACTTTGGACGAAAGGCGATGAATATCAGCCTGGCGTCTATATTCTTCCCAAGCATCTCGACGAAAAAGTCGCGCGTCTGCACCTGAAAAAGGTTGGTGCGAAACTCACCGAGCTGAAAAAAGAGCAAGCGGATTACATCGGCGTGCCACAAGACGGGCCGTTCAAGCCTGAACATTACCGTTACTAAGTTCTGTAATCCTTGAGCTTCCAAACACCGGCCTCATGCTTTTGGGCCGGTGTTTTTTTGGTTGTGCGTGGCAAGAACCGCAGGCAAAAAAAGGTTTTACCAGTTTCCTGATCGTTCAACGATGCGGTCTGACAATGTATCGCAATCCGTTACGTCGTCCTTCGTCAATCCAAGGTCACGCAACTGCTGTGGAGATAGCCGCCCCAAGTCAGTGCGAAGCGACCAATCAGCTAGATAGTTTGAGGGACCTGCAATGAGGCGCGACAGAATGCCTGGCGTCGCTGCTTCAATACAAGACAAAGGCGCGGTGTTCTTATCAAAATAAATCATTTTGGAATTCCTGAGATGACGTTTGGAACTGAATTTCGGTGTCCCTTTCCTCTCATGCTCTGTGTTCGCCGCGATAGTTCAGAAGGTGAACTGCCCCCGGTACAGATTCAGAACTAGGGCGAAGGCGCGTGGGTCGCTTATGGTAACCACAAAGGAGGCGCTGCTCATGAATGACAAACCCTATGGCATGATCTGCCCGATCACCCACGCCTGCGAAATTCTTGAGCCCCGCTGGACCATTCCGATCCTGACCGAGCTTTGGGCAGGATCAACACGTTTTAACGACTTGCGTCGCGGCATTGGCAGCATTTCACCGGCGCTTTTGTCTAAGAGGTTAAAAGAACTTGAGGCGGCTGGTCTGGTCGAACGGATCGAAGATCCGGCAACAGGTCACGTTGACTACTTCCGCACCCAAAAAGCGATTGACCTTGAACCCGCCCTTAATGAGTTGGCCCATTGGGCGCAGCGCCATATCAAAGCCGAGACCGTCCTTTGTGACGGTGACCTTTCCTCGCTGATGTTTAAAATGCGCCGCTATATTCAAACTGATGCATTGCCAAATCGGCGAATTGTTATGCAATTTCGCTTTTCAGATCCGAACTTAGACTATGATACCTATTGGGCCCTCATCCGCCCTGGCCTGCCGGTCGAGATTTGTACATCCGTTCCCGGTTATGACGTCGACCTCTTTATTGAAACGGACCGAAGAACGCTTTCACTGATCTTGCTTGCTCGAACAACAATTGCGCGCGAATTGGATACCGGGCGCCTATTCTTAAGCGGCGAAACAGTCTTGGCGCGAACGATGCAAAGCTGGCTTTCAACAACTGTCTACGGGCATGGCGAGGCTTTGCAGGAAGCAGAAGCTGCATTGTTTGATAGCGAGCCAGCCGAGATCTAGCGTTTCCAGAAATGCGAGCACAGCGGGAAACCGCCGTCCAAAGGCAATTAGCGTTGATTTCTGAAGAGGTGCATCGTCAGATGAATTCATGCCATCTCAGCGTGCCCGCCGAACACTGTTGCGTAACCTGTTTACCTTCGTCCTGAATGCAGGTGTGTTTTTCTGCATCGGCCTGGCTCTGCTCATGGACCCAACATCCCCGCTTCCGCCTGAATGGCGCCCAACTGCGGCGTTGCGCGTTGATCAACCAATCACGCCACTTACTCAATTGCGGCTTCGAATGACAATTGCAGATCCGGCAGCCTGTCGCGCAGCGTTGGCCGCGCATCAGCCAAACGTTCGGCAGCTGGACCCAGCTGAGATATCCGAGCAGTGCCACATCCGAAACCGAGTAGGTCTGCCAGATATCGGAGCGGCCTCGCTTGGCCTGAATGAAACCAGCTGCGCCACTGCCCTGCGCCTTGCGATGTGGGAGGCACATTCCTTGCAACCCCTTGCTGCCGAGATCTTGGGCAGCCAGATCACGGACATCCATCATGTCGGCAGTTACTCGTGTCGGCGGATACGGACCAGTCAAGGAAGCTCTGACAGGTGGAGCAGCCATTCAACTGCCGACGCCATTGACATTTCGGGATTTGAACTGGCCAGCGGCCTTCGATTAAATCTTATAGAAGATTGGGATGACGACGGCCCTGAATCTGAATTTCTTCAGGCCGCGCATCAAGAAGCCTGCCGTTGGTTTCCCCTTACACTTGGGCCAAACTACAACGCCCTGCACGCGGATCACTTTCATTTGCAGTCAACAGGTTGGGGCCTATGCCGTTGAAGTAAATTATAATTTTTGACCAACCGCCAAGGCGATCCTATGGCGCCGTCCGGCAGACACTCACAGAAGCCATGCCCTTTTTGCCACCAATTCGCACCTTCTGCCAAAAAATATGACTTTTTGATTGTCACGGACAAGTGTCATAGGTTTGATACGCACAGTGACAAAAATGTGGCGCGACGGGCGCCGGAACAAGGGAGAATTTTGATGGGGAAACGTGACGATTTGATCGCCACTTATGCGGATGATCTGCGCAATAAATGCGGTATGGAACCGGATATGGCACTGCTGACGAAAGTCACGATCGGCTGCGGACCGGCGATCTATGACGCCGATGCTTCGACCGTTGCAGGTAGTCAGGCGAGCGAGCTGGAAACCGTCAAAAAGAACTTCCTAATGAAAAAGCTGGGCCTTTCAGACGGCCCTGAACTGATGGAAGCCATCAATTCCGTCATCGAAGTATATGGCAAGTCCGAGCGCAACAAATATCGCGCGGTTGTCTATTACATGCTGGCCAAGCATTTTGGCAAAGAAGGCGTCTATAGCTAAGCTTTAGACCATTGAGATTTGAAAAGGGTCCGCCAATTGCGGGCCCTCTTTCGTTTTCATTGCATCATATGTTTGACTAAAACTGCTCGGGCTTTTTGTTTGATCCGCGAAGCCCCTTTCGCCTAAGCTGTACCTGTCCGATCCAGTATGGCGGACCCTCATAGAACACGTGCGGAGCGAGCAAGATGCGCGTGGGTGTAAGGAGGGTTCCGGGGGGTCGGGGCCCTCCTTTTTGTTTTGGTCTGATCAATCCGCGATGCTGGGATCGCCGGTTGCCCAAGCGACGCTCTCGCCGCGATCCATTTCTTGGATTTGCGCCATGTCGCCCGGATCAATTTTGAACGAAAAGAGATCGAGGTTCTGACGCATCCGGTCGGGATTTAGGCTTTTGGGCAGGACGGCATAGCCGTTCTGGACGCCCCATCGCAGCAAAAGCTGTGCCGCAGTAACCCCATATTTTTCGGCCATCGTCTCAAAAGTCGTACTATCGGCGCGCATCTCCTCTGTTTTGGCACTGTCCTGGCCCGGTGCACTGCGCCATGAGGCCAACGGCACGAGGCTACTATAGGCGACGGGGGCAATGCCCTGTTCGGACATGTAGCCAAGCAATTCGGGCTTTTGCGACCACGGGTGCAACTCAATTTGATTGACCGCTGGCATCTCAAGGCGCGCGGATTTTATTTCGTCTAAATGGGCCTCAGTGTAATTGCTGACGCCAATCGCTCGCGCCAGCTCTCGGGATTTCAGGTCCAGCATGGCGCGCCATTGGTTCACCCGTTCAGGGCCACCATAGGGCGCATGGATCAGGTAAAGGTCAACATAATCCAAACCCAATTTTTGCAACGTTGTTTCGCATTCCGCGACCACTTGTTTTGCGGTCTTGGGCGCGTCCCCCCATGCCGGGTTTCCGGGCCATAATTTGCCTGTCACGAAAAGGTCAGTGCGTGAAAGATCATTCCGCGAAAGGCCGTCCCGAATGCCAGCGCCCACCGCTTCTTCATTATGGTAGCCCGACGCCGTGTCGATATGCCGGTACCCCGCATCAATTGCTGCACCGATCGCTTGTGGGGCATCCTCATTGGAAATCAGATAAGTGCCAAATCCAACTGCCGGTATCTGTATCTCTTGAGTCAGGGTAAAGTGCTGTGCCTTAGGTGTCATCGGTCATTTCCTCTTCATGTCTCTGACAATAGCTCTACCCTAAGGCCGCGCTGTTCAGCCCACCCGATCCTCCAAACTATTTGTCTGATCCTCTAATTCGGTAGAAAAATGTATAAACCGTCACAGTCATCGTGTACGCCGGAAACAAAGGAGGTGCTTTAATGGACTGGTCAGAGTTTCAACGAAAAATTCAGATAAATAATGATATTTCTGATGAATTGCCGAGTATCACAATTCTGGAACGCATGGAAGTCAGTGAATTTGAGGCTGTAATTTACAACCCTGTTATTTGCATTATCCTCCAAGGATCCAAGGAAACGTCAATTGGCGATCAACGGTTTCATCTGACATCCGGGGATATGTTAGTGGTCAGCCATGACATGCCGGTTACCTCGAAAATCACAGAAGCAAGCGCAGAGCGCCCCTATCTAGCGCTGATCTTTTCGCTCGATCTATCAACAATTCGTAGCCTCTATGAACAGGTCGGCGAGGCCATAAACGAAACCTCTTCAGCGCAGGCGCTGAGTAAAAGCACGGCCACGCCTGACCTGATGGACGCCCTGTCGAGGTATCTTGAGTGTCAGGGAAACGCACCGGACATTCACGTGCTTGGCCCGGGCATTCGGCGGGAAATCCATTACCGATTGCTGATGTCTCCTATCGGGGCCAGCCTTAGAAATTTGCTTTCCGTGGACAGCCATGCAAGCCGAATTTCCAAGGCGATTATTCGGATCAGATCCGGCTATCAGGACACGCTGGCCTCAACTGAATTAGCGCAAATTGCAGGGATGAGCCCATCGTCCTTTCACGCGCATTTCAAAAGCATCACAGGCACGACTCCACTGCGGTATCAAAAGGATCTGCGCATGATCAAAGCCCGGGAACTATTGGCTTTGGGTCAGCAATCTGTCACCGCTATTGGCTATGATGTGGGCTATGAAAGCGCGGCACAGTTCAGCCGCGAATATTCCCGCAAATTCGGCGTGCCTCCCAGCCATGATTTGCCAAAGGGCGCGCCGGCTATGGTGTGATTTCTAGAACAGGCCTAGAACAATGCCGATGATCGTGCACCCAAGAACCGGGTATCCACCATCAATCCAAATCAGAGACTTACCGCGCAGCGAATAAAGCACGTTGTTGACGATCCAAGGCAGCGCCACAAACAGGCCAAGCCCTGCGCCGACCATCAGCCCGCCGCCAACGCCATCAGTGCCTGACATCACCATAATATGACGCGTCATGCCGGCGACCAGCATCGCCATGATCAGGCTAACGACATATGGCACGGGATTGCCTCGATCGATTTGATCCTCGGTCAGGCCATTTGCCTCCATCCAGGGCTGCGCAAGCGCCATGTACCAAATCGCTCCAAAAATCCAAGCGGCGGCGCCCGCCACGATGACACTCAAAAATCCCATAATTTTCTCCTGTTATCAGTCGGTTACTTTATTCAGAATATCCGCCCATTTCGCAGATTATTTTCCATTCATCATCCGTCACCGGTTGCACGGACAGACGTGAATTCTTGACCAACACCATTTCTGACAAGCGCGGGTCCGATTTAATATCTCCGAGGGTCACTGGATTTGGGAAGCTGCCCACCGCACGAATATCGACGCATTCCCAACGCGGGTCGTCAGTGGTGCTGTCCGGGTGTATTTTGGCCGAAACCTCGATCACGCCGACCACCGCTTTTTCCTTCATGGAATGGTAGAAAAACCCAAGATCCCCAACCTTCATTTCGCGCATGAAATTGCGCGCCTGATAGTTGCGAATACCATCCCATTCTTCTCCGGCCGCGCCTTTGGCAACCTGCTGATCCCAGGACCACGTATTAGGCTCGGATTTAAACAGCCAATAGGCCATTAGCCGATCACCTTGTTCCACGCCTCGATGCGGACATCTGAAAAGAGGTCCGCCATGGCGTAAGGGTCGTTCGCGGCCCAGTCTTCTGCCGCGGCGCGGTCTGGCAGATCAACGACAACCAGTGATCCGCTCATGTTTCCTTCGGCGTCCAGGAAAGGGCCGGCATGCACCGCGTCGGTGGCTCTGAGGTAGGCAATATGGTTATCACGATTGGCTTTTCGTATTTCCAGTGCACCAGGTTTATCTGTGCAAATAAAGGTGTATAGCATCGGTTTACTCCGGTTTCAGAGGACGTGTCATAAGATCAGCTACCGCATCATGGACCGTGATCTGGCCCTGACACAAGGCCGCAACGGCATCGGCGATAGGTGTGTCCAAATCGGCATGACTGGCCAATTCTTCTGCCGTGGCGGCGCCTTCGACGGTGGCGTCGACATCAAGCGGCATCGCCCCGGCAAGCGCCAACCCATGTCGGAAGTTTCGAGACTTGTCAGACGTACAGGTCAATACCAGATCGCCTAGGCCAGAAAGCCCACTAAGCGTTTCATCCCGCGCGTTTTTTTCCGACGCCACGCGCCGCATCTCTGCAAATCCGCGCGCCATCAACGCTGCGCGCGCGCTTTCGCCCAAACCGGCCCCCATCACCACACCTGCTGCAATCGCCATGACATTCTTCAAAGCGCCGCCCAGTTCGGCCCCGACAAGATCCGTTGTGCGATATAGCCTTAGGGCCGGGGTCGAAAGACGTTCTTGCAACGCCTGACCTGCGGCTTCATCTGCCACGGCAAGGGTCAATGCCGTTGGCAAGCCCGCAGCGATATCTGCGGCAAAGCTTGGCCCGGTCAATGCTCCAGATGGGCGGCCCGTCAGGTCTTCGATAAGTTTTGAGGGTGTTAAGCCAGTCGCCTTATGGATGCCTTTTGCGCAAGAAAGAATGCGTTTTGCGGTCAGGTCTGCGTTCACAAATTCATGCAGCTTCTGCGTTGGGATCGCGACCAGCATAAGGTCCGAGGTCAACGCCGATCGATCACCCGTAACTGTCAGATTTTCAGGCAGCTTATGGCCCGGCAACCGGCGCTGGTTTTCACGTGCAGCCTCGATCCCTTCGGCCCCGTCGCGCGCCCAAAGCGTCACTTTTGTGCCTCCGTGCGCAAATGCAATGGCCAATGCCGTTCCAAACGCCCCTGCCCCGGCAATGTCTACGCTTCTCATGCCTTGGCCCCCTTTTTCCCCGACCCAAGCATCGCCGGGCTGGTTTGATCCAATGGCCACCGCGGGCGCGCTTTTAGATCCATACCGTCCCGTTGTCCTGCGTGGAACCGTTCCAGACCCGCATAAGCGATCATCGCCGCGTTATCCGTACATAGGGCCAAAGGCGGCGCCATAAAGGGCAATCCGATCTCGGCGCAAACTGCCTCAAGCGCGGCGCGCAATGGTTTATTGGCCGCGACCCCACCGGCCACAGCTACTCCAGTCAGCCCCTCTTGGCCGTCCAAAGCTCGGCGGAGCTTGTGGGTGAAAACATCCCGAACCGCTTCTTGAAATCCAGCGCAAATATCGGCGCGATCTTGTTCGCTAAGCCCGCCTTTTTCTGCAACCAATGCATCGCGGCAGCGAAGGACCGCTGTTTTCAGACCCGAAAAAGACATATCTGCACCGGGCCGATCCAAAAGCGGGCGCGGAAGCTTGAACCGTGTCGCATCGCCTTTTGCGGCTTCGATCTCAACCTTTGGCCCGCCGGGCTGACCCAACCCCAAAAGCTTGGCAACTTTATCAAATGCTTCACCGGGCGCGTCGTCGATAGTGCCACCAAGGCGCGTAAACTTTTCCGAGCTATCAACCCGCAGGAATTGGCAATGCCCGCCAGAAACCAGCAACATCAAATAGGGATAGGCCATTCCATCGGTCAGGCGCGGGGTTAGCGCATGCCCGGCCAGATGATTGACGCCTATCAGCGGCAGATCCAGAGCAAACGCCAAGGCTTTGGCGCTCATCACGCCTGAAATAACGCCGCCGATCAGCCCCGGCCCTGCCGTTACCGCAATTGCGTCAAGACCCTCAAATCCGATCTCGGCCTTGGCCAAAGCCTCTTCGATCATCCCATCCAGCCGCTCGGCATGTGCGCGCGCGGCGATCTCGGGCACCACACCGCCGAAATCAGCGTGCAGCTCGGTCTGGCTGGTGACAACTGATGACAGGATATCGACCCCGCCTTCTGACTCGCGCAAGACGGCAGCCGCCGTATCATCGCAACTGCTTTCAATGCCCAATATAGTGACAGAGGGTGCCATGTCGGCCTTTCATTGCCTTGCCTTCAACGCCGAGGTAACACTCACCCTGATGTCTGACAATGCCACGCCGCTGATCATTCTACTTCGCCCGCAAGAGCAGGCCGAACGCTACGCCGCTTTGTGCAATGCAGAGTTCGGAGCAAAGGCTGATGTCCTTATCGCGCCATTGATGCGCATCGATATGCTGCCGCAAAAACCAACTTTGGAACCTAAAACACAGCTCATATTCACGTCGGAAAACGGCGTTCGGACATATATCGCACAGGGAGGAAATGTCGGCAGGCGCGCCTACTGCGTCGGCGATCGCACGGCGAAAGCCGCAAAGCAGGTGGGATTGGATGCAGTTTCAGCAAAAGGGCGCGTAACAGACTTAGCGGAATTGATACGCAACGCAGCCCCCACCGCGCCCCTTATCCATCTACACGGCACCCATGTTCGAGGCGATCTCGCCGCCGATTTGCGCGCGGCTGGCCTAAACGCCTCAAGCTTTGCGACCTATTCACAAGTGCCCGAGCCACTTACAAATTCGGCGGTCACCGCGATACAGTCACCGCGACCCACGGTTCTGCCTCTTTTTTCACCACGCAGTGCGGCCCTTCTAGCGGAGCGGATCACGCAGCCCCAAAACTGCTGTTATCCCTGTATTAGCAAAGCGACACTGCAAGCACTTCCGGCTGAAATGCAGGCCAAGGCTGAAATTGCCGATGAACCTAACGGCAAAGCCATGCTGAATTGCATTTCGAGACAACTTTGCACCTAGCCCTGCCCTTCCCTACATGTAACCCTGAGACCCGACTCGGCGTGTCCCCGCCTTGAGTGCGGGATGTGCATAAGACTTAACTGGGAAGGATTTAACTGGTGGCTGACCCAAAGACACCCTCAGAGGATGATATCACCGACGCAACCGCATCTGAAATTGACGAGGCTCAGGACGAGGCCGTTGAAGAGGCGGAAATCGTAGAAAACACTGCGGATGTCGAAGACGATAGAAGCGAACCAGTTGTCGAAGAAATCGTTGAAGAGAGTGTCGAAGCCATAGTGCCCCCAGTCCAGCACGTGACGCAGGTCCGAAAAGGCCCGGGTGTTTTTTCCTTGCTTGTCGGCGGTGTCCTCGCTGCTGCCATCGGATATGGCGCCGCATATTTTGGTGTGCTTTCGCAGTCTAACGACACTGGCTTGGCCGATGCGGTTGCCGCTCTGGAAGCCGAACTCGCAACGCAATCCACAGGAAATGACGCATTAGCGGATCAAATTGCCGCGCTTGAAACTGCAGTCTCAGCCATTCCTGCCCCGCCAGATCCAGTTGACCTGACACCGCTCAGCGATCAGATCGGCGCATTGAGCAATGAAATCGGCGGAACCGGCGCGGCCCTTTCCGGGCTCGCTGACCGCGTCGCCTATTTGGAAACCTTACCGCTTGGCGACGAGAATGCAGGCGACAATTCAGTCGCGATCGCAGCCGCCGTCGCTCAGTTGCAATCGCAACTGACGGAAGACGCCACAGCACTGGCCGCACAGCAGGCCGAGGCAAACGGATTGGCCGAAACCTTGCGCAGTGTTGCCGCCGAAGCCGAAGCCGCCATAGCCGCCGCGCAAGCCGATGCCGAAGCGCGCATGAGCGCTGCAACAGCGCAAGCCGCACTTGGTCAATTGCGGATCGCGGTGGCAACCGGCGCGCCATTCACTTCGGCTTTGCAAGATGTTGCCGACAGCGCTGACATTGGCGTTCCTGAAGCATTGGAAACGGCTGCGGGCAACGGCGTCCCACGTCTTGAAACGCTGCAAGCTGCCTTTCCAACTGCAGCCCGCGCTGCATTGCCGATTGCCATTCGCGAAACGGCTGGCGAGGGCACAATGGACCGCATGACCGCGTTTTTGCAAAGCCAAGTCGGCGGAAGATCTCTGGACCCTCGCGAAGGGGATGATCCTGACGCGATCCTCTCGCGTGCTCAAGCTGCATTACAAAGCGGCGACATCGGTGGCGCGTTGTCCGAGATTGCAGCCCTACCTCAAGACGCGCAGGATGCTATGTCGACATGGATTGCAGACGCCGCCGCTCGGCGCGATGCCACCCAAGCGCTTGATGCATTTGCCGCCGCACTTGATGCGCTGAATTAAAGGAGAGGCCCGAAATGCTTTTATGGTCTGTCCTAAAGATCGTCTTTTTTGTCCTACTGGTGGTGGCCCTAACCTTTGGGGTGAACTTCCTACTGGAATCCGAGCAGATGGTGCTCATCACCGTAGCGGGCCGTGAATTTGCCCTAACACCGGTATCTGGCATCATCGCATGTGGTTTGGCGCTGGTCGCACTGTATCTTCTGTTAAAGCTCATCGGTCTTTTATCTGCCGTTATCCGCTTTCTAAACGGCGACGAAACCGCGATTTCGCGCTATTTCAACCGCAGGGCGGAACGAAAGGGCTATCAAGCGCTTAGCGAAGGTATGCTGGCAATGGCTTCGGGCGAAGGCCGTTTGGCCATTCGCAAAGCAGAACGCGCCGAGGGCTATCTAAAGCGGCCCGAGCTTACGAACCTTTTGGTCGCGCAGGCCGCTGAGATGGCTGGCGACACGGCCAAAGCGACATCGACCTATAAAAAGCTGCTGGCCGACGACCAAACGCGCTTTGTTGGTATCCGGGGTCTTATGCGACAACGGCTTGAGGCCGGCGACACAGATCGCGCCCTGCAGCTGGCCGAAAAGGCATTTCTGCTGAAACCCGGTCATGGGGAAGTACAGGATACGCTTCTGCGCCTTCAAGCCGCTGATGAAAACTGGTCCGGCGCGCGTCAAACCTTAGCTGCTAAGCTGAAGTCCAATACCCTGCCGCGCGATGTGCATAAACGCCGCGATGCCGTTCTGGCCTTGGCCCATGCACGCGACGCACTTGCCGAGGGCAAGATCGACGCCGCGCGGCGCGACGCAACCGAGGCAAATCGCCTTTCGCCCGATCTGGTGCCCGGCGCCGTGATGGCCGCGAGGATGGCAACTGAAGAAGGCAAACCAAAAGTCGCAGCCAAAATCATTCGCAAAGCGTGGGACGCTGCCCCGCATCCTGACCTTGCCGCAGCCTTTGCCGCCATTGCCCCTGATGAAACACCTGCCACACGTTTGGCCCGGTTCCGAATTCTCTTGGCTAAACATGCTGGCACACCAGAAGTGGCCTTGCTGAACGCAGAGCTTCATATTGCAGCCGATGATTATGCTGGTGCTCGCAACGCGCTTGCCGATCTGGCCGAAAGCCACCCTACGGCACGGTCCCTGACGATCCGCGCTGCCATCGAACGCGGTGAAGGCGAACCAGAACGCGTCGTACGCGGCTGGCTGGCCAAAGCCATTACAGCCTCTCGCGGGCCGCAGTGGACCTGCGAAAACTGCGGCCATGTTCATGCCGATTGGCAACCCGTTTGCGAACAATGTGAAAGCTTCGACACATTGGCGTGGCTAGAAGCCCCACAAAGCGAAGCTGCTCTGGCCTCTGCCGCGCCGATGCTGCCACTTATTATTGGCGCTCTGGAAGATCACAGCGAAGAAACGCCCGAGGTTGAAGAGGCGGCTGAGATTATCGACGCAGAGGCGGAGGTTGCCGAGACTGGCAACGAAACAGAGCCACATGCCGAACCCGAAGAAACCGCACAAGCGCGTGGCGTCAGCTAAACCACCCAAAATCCGCCGTCGCCTTTTTGTCCCAAAATGGCGGCGGTCGATACTTGCGCGAGTCAAAATGTCCGTTTAAACGGACCTCCGCATGCCTCAATAGCTCAGCTGGTAGAGCAGGTCCTTCGTAAGGACAAGGTCGGGGGTTCGAGTCCCTCTTGAGGCACCAAATTTTTCATAAAAACAAATAAACACAATAGCTTGACGTTAGTGAGTGTTTCTTGTCCACCCGTGTGTCCACCTTTTCGTAATTGCTGACCTGTTGCGGCACGCTAATCGCGATAATTCGGATCGAGAAGATCGGACGCAGTTATTCCAAGGGCCACGGACACCTTAAAGACATTGTCTAGCGAGATGTTCTGCTCGGAACGCTCAACCGCACTCAAATAGGTTCGATTCAAGTTGGCTTGGTTCGCAAGATATTCCTGCGACCATCCCTTTTGGGCACGCGCTAATCTCATGTTGCGGGCAAGTACGTCTCTTAGCGGGCTTTTGACTGTCGTTTTCACAGCCAAGTTTATTGACATTCACCGGTTTTAAAGCGACCTGTTTTAACATACATTCGTTGCGTAGCACTTAAACGCACCGGGTGCGCGAGAAACAGGAGAGAAGTATGAAAACCCCCGTAATTGCTTTGGTCTTGGCTTTGAATGCGGTGATTGGAGCAACCGAGTCCGATGCACAAGAAAATGAACTCGACGGTCTACTCCATTGGCGAAGTTGCCAAATGCTGGGCGGAATAGCGGAATCAGTGATGTCCGAACGTCAAAACAACACCCCAATGTCTACGATGATGCAACGAGTCCAATCATCAATGGCATTTATTTCGTTTGATGGCCTGCCAATTGACGAGGCTGGCCTTGCTGGAATTGTATTCCTTGCCTACGATCAACCGCGATTTCGAAGTGACGAATTGCAACAAGACAGTATCGAAGAATTTCGCAATGAAATCGAAATACTCTGTTACCGAAACGAACTTCTCGGAGAATAGCGGCCCATTGCGGACTTTGGCCAGCCCTCGGCTATGCTGCGATCGCAGCCCGTATTGTCGACATTCGCTGCACCCGCAAAACCAGATGATGGACGAACTCACACAATGCGGGACAAACCGGGCTTTCGCTGCAGCGGCGCCAACGTCCGCTTTGACAAATGGTCAGGCACGAACACCGCGCCAATCTAGTCAGTCGCCGACTTGCGGCAAAGCCAAACGGCAGAGGACTTCGACGTGCCCGTCTAGCCAATCGTAATCGAGAGGTAGGCCAGCTACGAGTTTCCGATGATACGGAACCGATATTGCCATTTCGATCAGGTTTTCAACTGGCGCATCAGGCGCAAGTTCTCCACGTTGTTCTGCAGACTGAAACACCGACATCATATCCATCCGGCGGTCCTCCATGAAACTGTTTATGGCAGACTTTGCATCTTCGTCATCCACGGCTGCAGCAATCATTTGTGGAGCAATTTTTCCCCATGGTGTTTCGTTAAGCGCGGCCATCAAAAGCCCCAGCATCCAATTTAAATCCGCTTTGAGCGGTCCGTTGGTCCGCGGCGCGATAGTGGGCGGTCTGGCAACACGCAACATCGCGTCCTTACGGAGTCGTTCGACCTTTGGCCAATGGCGGTAAAGCGTACTTCGGGCTATCCCCGTTTTTGCACTAACTGAAGCGTGGGTTACCGCGAGAACGTTGTTCGCTTGGAAGATCTTAAGAGCTGCTTCCAGAGCCAGGTTTCGAGTAGCGATAAAGCGGGGATCACTGGTTTTCATCATATATTCGGACTTATAGATCTTTCTGTTGCATAGACATCTTTCATGTCCTATAGGTCGACAGTAGCGATTAGCGCCGAACAATGCGCTGCCAAACTTCGGGCAGAAGCGTTGTCAGCCTGCATAACCATAATTATCTACCGGAGAAATCCCCATGAACAAGCTCGCACTTGTCCTGCTCATTGCATCAATGAGTACTCCTGCACTTTCTCAAGAAATAGTGCGCATAGACCGAGACGAGCACTTGCTGGACGGCTTCAGCTTCACTTTCCAAAATCAAAATGCAGACGCGGCGGATATTGCTTTTTCTGATGGTGAAGTGACCTACGCTTGGACCGTGGGTCGCCAAGCGGGCAACCCAACCGTAACAGTCCCCTACAGATCTCAGCAAATAGACACAGACATTTATCTGGTGGGGTGGTTGGAGCCTGAAAGCCAGACCTTTGTGACGATGGTCTATAACTTCAGATCCAACACCAGCTCCGTTTCAGTTCTTGCCAGATATGGTGCGGAAACACCCTTCTTCGGTTTTCAAGGCGGCGTCATCGAACATGTGGAAGGAAATTGATATGACTATTGGCTTTCACATCATGAAGACCAGTGCGGCCGCATTGCTGCTCTTGAGCAGCATTTCTACAGCTCAAGCCCAAGACAGCGTGAACGAACATATTCTTGACGGGACTACGATCAATTGGTCCTACACGGCCAATGGTGCAGCCATGATTTTGACCTTTGAAGACGGCTTGGCCAGCTACGAATGGGTCAGAGGCCGACGTGCGGGTAATTCTGCAAGTGACATACCGTACCGGTCGCGAGAAATGGCCGACGGCGTTTTTCTTGTCAGCTGGGATCAGGCAGATCGACCCGACTTCATCACACTGGTCTTCGACTTTGATGAAAATATCATGGCGTCGACGGGGCTGATTGGATACGGAACCGACGATCAGAGAAATTTGTTCCAAGATGGCATCGTTGAAAGCGTAGAACGCTGACGCAGTTGGCTCGGCGTACACAGAGTTCACCCAACTTTTGTATGAATATTGTCTTTTTTACGAGGCATGAGACGAGTTGGCATCTGCGCCCAAAGGTCACTTTGGCCTCTCAAAGGCATAGATGCGGGCACAGGCAATTGCTCGCTCGTATCCCAGACTGGAAAGCCCTCTGATCTTTCCGCTATGGCCGACCCAAACCTGCTTCTCTTTGGATCGCCGCGAACAGCCAACTAACCATAGCGCGCATATCCTGGCGGTTCTCGCCCATCACAAGGACGACGGCGCGATCACGTCTTAGGTTTTGGCCGATGGGTCTGGGACGAAACCCGTGGTGATCCGCCAGGTTCTGTCACAGTTGACGAAAGCCGCCCTCATCCAAAGTCGCCCGGGTGCAGGTGGCGGTATCGTTCTGTCAAAGCGCCCGGAGGACATCACCCTGCGCGGTATATACGCCGCAATTTCTGACAGTGCGGGTCTAGTTTTGGGCCTCCATCCGGGTGAGTGCAACGATGGCGTCAGCATTATGCCGATTGTCGCAGACTACCTTAATGAGCTGTTCTCGGATGCCGAGCAGGCTTTTCTCGCAAAGCTCGAAACGGTGAGCATTCAGGACTTGACCCAAGAAATTGTCAATAGATTAAAGCAGTAACCGCCGCATTCATGTCGCGACGGAAGGGGTGGTTTCCTGCGAATGCAATTCGCAACAAAGCTAAATACGATTCAAGAAACGCGAGTGAGGTGACCTATGACAACGACCAGAACCGGGCTGAGTTCCCTGAACGGGGCGCAAAAGGCATTCCTTATCGGCACGAACATTTGGATCTTGCTGCAAGTGTCACGGGCCATTGCCTGGGTGCTGATCAATGACATTGACGCTGGCGGATCGTCCGAGGCCTGGCGGTATCCGGCGTATCTGGACTTGTTCGCGGTCGTGGCTGCCCCGCCGCTGATCTGGGCCCTTTGGGCGCGCCGGGGTCTGCTGACGTGGGTTTCCGCGGTCGTTTACTGGGTGATCTCCATCGTCGACCACATCGGGAATTTCGTGACCACAACTTTTGTGGGCGCGCCATCCATCGCAGAGAATATGAACAATCCCTACCTCATCCCCGCGATCCAGACCGTCTTCGATGTCATCTTCCTCGCCCTTCTGTTCGTGCCGCAGTTCCGAAACCTGTTCTTCCGTCTTGAGGCGGAAGAGCACTAGGGTAGCGCTTGCCCCGTGACATAAGTGTAGGACGCGTCCACCAAGCGCAGGACGGTTTCCAATTCTGCCTCATCGGTGGGCGTGTAGATCAGGACAAACCCCTCCCACCCCGGATTGCGCGTAGCCCACGGGTGCGGCGTGGCCCATCCCGCAGCCACTGCGGCGACGGCGGTCTCGGGCGCCAAGGCGGCGTGCAGGCTGCCATCGGGATGCAGATGCGCAAACTCGCGCCCTCCTACAATAGCCTCGGGATGCGCGAGAGGTAGGTCGTCGACCAATTGGAAGCCGGTCGCGCCGGGCAGGGACACGCGGGTCGCCGCGAGGACTACGCCAGGAAACTCAGCCACATGGTCCAACAGGCGTTGCGACAGATCCGGAACGTTTTCCGCACCGATCTGAATATGCGGCACACCTTCGGTGGTTTGTGGCCTCTCGCCATTGCGCTGCGGGAAGTCGGTGCCCTGTGCCAAGGCTCCGGTGCCGAGAACCAGGGCAGCAAGTGCAGGAATGGTAATGTGACGGATATTCATACGGAACCCTCCTTGGCGGACTGAACGGCCCGGTAACTGAACCAGGCGCAGATTAGGCCTAGCACAATGAAGACCGAAATCATCGCAGCAGACATCATGTTTGCAGGTGTCTCGGCCAAAGCCTCCAGCGCATCGGAAACCTCCCGGAAGATGCCCGCTACGAAAATCACTAGATACGCGGCGGGGCTGCGCAGGATCAAAGCGATGATCGCGGCGATGGCGATCCCCAGCTCGCGCCCGCCCCAACCCACGGTGTGGGTCTCCATCAACCCGCCGCCAAACAGGGCGGGCGTCCCGAGCACGACCCCGATTGCAATGACGAGGCAAAGGTAGGCGGTCACGGCAATCGGGATGCTGGGGGCTTTCAGTCTGTTTTGGACGAGGCTCATGACGTCATCTCCTGCCTGGGGGTGGAGGCTTCTGTTTCGCTTTGGGTCTTTTGGCCACGGCTGTGATTCGCGCCCCGAAGCGTTCCGGGGCGCGGTCTGTTCTCAGTTGCCGTGAAAGGCGCGGCTGATCGCGAAGCTGTCCTCAAACCAGTTCCACAGCACAACCTGACCGTCGCGCACCTTTGCGCGCATGGCGAAGGTGAACTCGCCGGTCTCAGAGCCCGACGCGGTCATCAGCAGGTTCATCCGGCCAAAGACAGCGACGGTGTCGCCCTCGGCCATGACGTCCTCGTTCTCCCACAACGTGGTTTGAACGTTTTCCGAGAACACACCGAGGAAGGCAAAGATCTCGTCTTTACCGTTCCATGGCCCGATCCACGGCACCGAGGGATCGCCTTCGTTCTGCCAAACCATGTCATCGGCCATTAGGTCGGACATGGCCTGCATGTCACCACCACCCATCGCACCCATGAAGGCCATGACGGTATCAAGGGTGGCTTGGCTATCGTCACTTTGCGCCGACGCGCTGGTGGCAAGCGCCGTGCCGCTCGCTGCGGCCAACGTCACTTTAAGGGCTGTACGTCTGTCCATTTCAGATCCTCCTGTGGGGGCGCAAGTCAGTTGCCAGCAAGCTGTTGCAGGGCAGTGGCCCAGTCTTCGACGTGGTAGGTACGGGCGATGACGCCGTCTTCCAGCTCATGAATGTCGATGGTCAGCATGTCGAAGCCGCGGCCCTCGCCGTCGACACCAAAGAGCGGGCCGGAGGGCGTTGCGGTCGCGCGGCTGCGAACGGTCACGAAGTTGCCGTCCTGGTGCATCGCCTGCACTTCCCAAGAGATGTCAGGCATCAGTTGGGCGAAAAAACCCATTTGGCCGATGAACGCCTCGCGGCCGTCGTTCTCGCCGGAGTAATTGCCAATGCTTTCCCAAGTGTCCGCAGTGGCCGCGGTGAGCGCAGCGGCGGCCTCTTCAGAGCTGGGATTGCTCAGCAGGTCATAGAAGGTCTGCACTGTTGCCAGATCGTCGGCGAAAACGGCAGAGGTGAAGGACGTGGCAGCAATTGTCGTTGCCGCCAGGAGGGTACGCAGGTTGGTCATAGGAGATGCTCCCTAGCTGTTCAGATGGCGATCACGCGGGATGCGTTGCGCCCATAGAGAAAAGGTAGACACGGTCAGATTGCATTAATATCCTGCAGAGATAGATTTAAGTGTTCGGATTATTTGCATAATGATTGATCGCCTTCGCCAAATGGCAATCTTCGCCAAAGCCATCGACCATGGGTCCTTTCGAGGCGCCGCACGGGAGCTTCGGCTGTCGCCTTCGGTGGTCAGTCACCACATCTCTCAGCTTGAGGAACATATCGGCGTGGCTTTGCTCTATCGCTCCACCCGCAAACTGACACTGACCCCTGAGGGAGAGCGTTTGCTGGGCGCAACCCGCCAAATGCTTGACGCTGCCGAGGGAGAGTTCCTTGCCCTCTCGGGAGAAGCAACTGAGCCAAGCGGGGAGTTGCGGATCACCGTGCCGTCCGTTCTGTCTCAATCAGGTTTCATCGATGCTTTGGCCGCGTTTTCGGTGTCCCACCCAAAAATCAAGCTGTCGTTGGATTTCTCTGATGTGCGTCGCGAATTGGTGGAAGACGGCTATGATCTGGCCATTCGGATTGGGAAGGGTGCCAAGACTTCTGCAACATCGAGGACGCTGTTCAAAATCCGGCGGCAGGTCGTCGCCTCCCCAACGTATCTCGACGATCGCCCAGTGCCCCAGAACCCGAAAGAGATTGAGAATTGGGATTGGCTCGTCTTGGCCCCCGCCCAGAACAACCAATTGGTGTTTCAGAAACCCGGCATCACAAAAAGCGCTATCAAACCGGATTTCCGTGCCTCCACCAACGACGCCCATGCCCTCTATCGGCTTTCACGTGCAGGCGCGGGGATCAGCATCGTTCCCGACTTTCTCGCAAAGAGCGACATCGAAAGCGGAAGAATGTGCGAGATTCTGCCGGACTGGACTCTGCCCACCATTGACGTTTTCGCCGTGTGGCCAGCCAATGCGCCGCGACACGGATTAGTCCATCTCGCCTTGCGCGAACTGACTAAGAAATAGGAACCTTGCGTTGCGCAAAAGCGAGGTGTTTGGCTTGGGAAGCCAGAAATCCGTCACTACTTTTGAATTCTCGGCAGCTTTGGGCGGCGGTATCAGCCGGTCGACGCCTGTGCATCCACTTAAGCACGCATAGAAGCGTTATAGATTGCCGCTATGCGGACTTTGCCGACTTTCGCTGCGGGTGCGCCAACGGCTGCTTTCAGAAAAAGAGTCTGCCAAAAACGGTCGATTCCGCCGGTGACAGAAACGGTTGAGTTTTGGCACATCGTGCGATGCGGAGAATGTCCGAAACGGGCCCGTTTGCCCAACTTCTCTCCAGCTATTGGCGTGGGGTTTGTGTCAAACAGCCGCCATTCGTACAAATCGCGGCAAAAACTGGCTTTGAACCCAAATTTCCCGCGACGCCGCGACGAGGCAAATGTCCCCAGCTGCAACGCCGCCTGATCAATCGTTGTCAGTGGCTTGTTTAGGTCTGCCTCGCAGATTTGAAAACAATCGCCCATCAGTTACTGCAAACCCCAGTGCAATGATCCCGAATCCTATCCATGCCTCAGCTGCCATCTGTTCGCCAAGGAATGTGACGCCGAGCGCGATGGCGAAGGGTGGGATTAAGAGGGTGACCAGCAGCAAATTGGCTGCACCTGCTCGTGCGAGGATGGCAAAATAAAGGATATAGGCCAAAGCTGTGGACAGCGCCGCCATTCCAAGAAGTGCGGCCCAGGTCCCAGAAGAAAGTGCAACGCTTGGCGCGCCATCAACGAATATCACGACCGGGATCATCAACAGCGTGCTTCCCACGAGCATGCCAAGTGCATTCACGAGTGGAGGTTGGCCGGACAGTGCGATTCTGCCCCAGACGCCCGCAAAGGCATATGAAAGGGTCGCGCCGAGAATGGCGAGCTGCGCTAGGTTGCTTGGATTGAATTCTGTCAAGGCATTTGGCCCCATGATAAAGGCAACTCCGGCAATCCCCAAAGCGGCCCCCGTAACCTTCTTGGTCGTCAGTGGCTCATCCTTAAGCAGGACGCCTGCAACCACCGCCGCAAACATTGCTGTTGTAGCATTCAGTATCGAGGCCAGACCGCTGTCGATCTGGGTCTGACCCCAGAAAATAAGTGAGAATGGTATAACGTTGTTCAGTGCGCCCATCACAAGGTAGGCCGCCCATGTTTTCATCGATCTGGGAATGGACAAGCCCTTCATCCAGACAATCACTGCCAGGATTGGAACCGCCCAGAACACCCGGTGCAGTGTTATTGTCAAAGGCGGCACCTCAGACAATGCGATCTCGCCAAAGAAGAAGGAACCGCCCCAGACCGCCGCCAACAAAACCAGCATGCCTGTTGCCTTCAAATCCATAGACGTCATCGGTGTTGGTGTCATCTCAAGGGTCTCTGCTGATTGGCTGTGAATTCCAGGCTAGCTTTTCAGGCATTTCATCGCGAACCGTTTCTTGCGCATTTTTATGGTGGGTTTGCAGTCGCTCCTGAACACCTTCAACCGAACGGCTGAGCAAGATGCGACTGGCAAGGAGAATGAGCGCGGCGCATACGGCAAGCAGATGAAACAGCCCGTCAAAACCCCAATTCGCCTGAACGACCGCGATCAAAGGAAGGGTTGCTGAGAACGCGAGAAAGCTCACCAGGCAACGTGCGCCAAACGCTCTGGAGCGCGATGTCTTGGAGGCTGTGGTGCCGATTAGGTAGTCATTCACAGGTACTTGTCCGAACACACCGAGCATGAATCCAAGCGCTACAGCAAAAGCGGCCCAGTCGGTAAGACCAGGCATTGCCAGAAACCCCGCAATCTGCACCATCGTGACCAGCCCAAGCGTTGGCCGGGCGCCATAGCGGTCCAGCATGTATCCGGTTGCCAGTTGTGCCAGAGACGCCATTGCAAAAACGACAAACGCAAATGCACCGATCACCGATGGAGTTTCGATCTGCAACATCGTCAAGTCAGAAGAAACCTGTTCCGCGAGGCCCATCAGTTTTTCCTCAAAGACCTCAGGCAGCGCAACGGTGGTGGACTGAAAAACAATGCTCCCCAAAACTGCCGTGAGGTACACGCACAGTAGAACCCGCCATAATGGCCCATGACTTGCCCGTACTTCGGCTGCACCGCGGTCAATGGGCTCGGCGGCTTGAACTGCACGTGATATCCGAACGTAGGGAAGTGCGATTAAGATTGAGACCAAACCCGGCACAAAGAAGGCCGCGCGCCACCCTGCTATGTCGATCAGAATGCCTGTCACAAGTGCCGCGCAACCAACGCCGAGGTTGCCCCATATCCCGTTCACCGCCAAACGCATCCCGGTCTTTTTCCATCGTGCAGTGACAATGGCTAATCCAATGGGGTGATAGATTGCGCCGAACACGCCGATAAACAGAAGCCCAAACCCCAGCTGCAGCGGTGTTTGTGCGAAGCCGGTCAGGATCGACGAGAGTCCAATGCCGACGAAAAACACAACCATCATGCGATCCCGGCCCCAACGGTCTGCCAATATGCCCATTGGCAAAGCAAACAGTGCAAAGGCTGCAAAGCCTGGCGCACCATAAGGCAGCAGCTCTGCATAGCTCATTTCCCATCCGGCGCTCAGAGTAAGGGCGGCAGCAGTGGCAAAGATCAGCATGAAATAGTGGTCCAAAAAGTGACCAGCATTCAGCAGCAGAAAGTATTGGGTGTCGCGTGGGATCATGGTTGGCTCTGTTATGTTGAGCCAAGTGTAGCGGTGTCGTATAATCGATGTATGGACAACTATCATCGAAAAACAGACAAACCGAACTTGCCGATGGCGGGTCGCAGCATTGACCCAGAAGACTATCAATCACTTCCAGTGTCTTTGGCTGTCATGCCAAAGCACTTCGTTAATGGTCACCGCATCGCTTTGCATTCCCACAAACGCGACCAACTGGTCTACGCCATAGCCGGACTTATGCGCGTGGAGACGTCCGAAGATAGATGGATTGTCCCCTCTGATCGCGCACTCTTGGTACCGCGCAGCGTCGAACACAGCATTGAAATCTGTGGCGATGTCGAAATGCGCACGCTTTACATGGTGCCAAAGGACTCCATGGGAATTCGTGTGATATCTGTCGCTCCGCTCTTGCGCGAACTGATAATCAGTCTGGCGCAGGAGCCTATGGATTACTCCGATAATCTACAGGCGAGGAAGATAGCAGACCTCATCATGTCAGAGCTTGAACGTGCATCGGGTTTGCCTTTGAACATCCCGCTGCCGCACGATGCACGGCTTCAACGTTTGTGCCAAGCGCTGTTGCACGACCCTTCGAACGGCCAGTCGTTGGAACAGTTCGCTGGCAGTGTGGGCGCGTCATCCAAAACCCTTGGGCGATTGTTTGAAAGAGAACTTGGCATGGGATTCTCTGCGTGGCGTCGGCGCGTGCGCTTCGTGAAAGCAATTGAGCTCCTGGGTCGCGGCCGATCAGTCAAATTCGTCGCGCGGGGCTGCGGCTATGAAAGCCCTAGCGCGTTTACCTACGCCTTCCGAAGCGAATTCGGTGTGCCTCCAACTCTATTTGACGGCCATTGAGGCCGTTGCTGCTTGTCAGAATCCAAGCGTGCCTAGCCGTAGAAGTATCGTCTTGAGATATGAAAAACGGTCGTTCGCCATCAAGGATCGATCGACGGTTTATGTCCGCACACCGGACATAAACCCCCTGCCAGAACGGCAAAAACGGTCGTTTTTGCCCGAGCTCTACGCCCCACCTCGGATCAACCGCTTAACCCGGTCAAAAACCCCCGGCAAAACAGAAGAGGTTTTGTCACGTTTTTGCGCCTACCGGTCACGAAGGGCGACGAGGTCCGCAGTGCGGGACCTTCCGGACCTTCGCTGCGTTCGCTCTAAAGTCGGCTTCTAGAAAAGAGACAAAGCTCGTGACGGTGCGGTGGACAAATCCCCTATCACGAGCGTTGCTTGATTCACCCCCAAATTACTGTCTATTGAGCGATTTTCGGTAGCTTGATGGCGTCATCTGAAACTCTCTTTTGAATGCTAAAACAAATGTGGGCAGATCATGAAAGCCCACATCGACCGCAATTTCGGCAATCGGGGTATCCGCGCTGCGAAGCATGCTCCGTGCAGCTAGCATACGTTGATGTCTGAGCCATTTAGCTGGCGAAGCTTTATAGACATCGGTAAACTTGCGCGAGAACGTGCGCTCGGACATCTTGGCCAACTTCGCCAGCTTTGCTACCGTCATCTGCGCATCAAGGTTCTCACATACATACTTCTCAATCGTCCCAAATCGTTCGTCCAGACCGTCGGTTTTCGCAGAACCAAAGAACTGCGCTTGGTTGCCCTCTCGTCTCAGGGGCATGATGATCCTGCGACTGACTTCCATAGATGTGTCCAAGCCACAGTCTTGCTCGATGAGAGCGAGGCATAGATCCAAGGCAGCGGCGCTACCGCCAGATGTGAAGATGTTTCCCGATTGGTTAAAAAGCGATTCAGCCCGGAGATCCACATTCGGAAACTGGGCACGAAAACTCGTACTCCATCGCCAATGGGTTGTTGCACACTTGCCGTCCAATAGTCCTGCATGGCCTAAGACGAAGGCTCCAGAGCAAAAGGAAACGATGCGACAGCCTCTGGCAGATGCAACGCGCAGTGCATCAAGAATGTTGTCAGGTGGTACTTGGTCGATATTCCGCCATCCAGGTACGATGATCGTGTTAGCAAAATTGAGGTCGCTCAAATCGTCTTCGCATACGATTTGAAATCCTGAATCCGTATTCACATGCGTTCCGTCAGCAGATACGGCCCGCACATCATACCAATCCTCAAGGCTTTCTGGTTTCGACGTTGAGAAAGCCTCGAATGCGACGCCCAGTTCAAAAACACGAACGCCCTCATACACGAGGATGGCGATGTTTCTATTCTCATTTCGTGGACTGGAAATCATCTGAAACCTGCTTTGGCATAAAAATATATAAATTTGTCTTTTATGCCAATTTCAGAGGCGGTGTCGAGCGGTTAGACACGCTGGACCGCTAGTATCGTGAGCCCGCAAACAATGAATTTCAGATCAGACAATACCGCATCAGCGCATCCCAAAGTGCTGGACCATCTGTCGGGGCTTTTGGGCAAACATGACAAGTCTTACGGGGCCGATTTGCCTACCAAACAGTTGCGGAAACTACTGTCAGATGTTTTCGAAACTAATGTTTTGGTGTTTCCTATGGCCACGGGAACTGCGGCCAATGCGCTGGCCCTTGCTGCCATCACCCCTCGGTTTTCTGCAATCGCTTGCCACACAAAGGCACATATCTTCACAGATGAATGTGCTGCTCCAAGTTATTTCTGCGGCGGATCGCCTCTTATCCCGGTTGGCGGCGCCCAAGGGAAGATCGATGTGGCGCAACTGGATGCTGTATGCAGGCAGTTCCCGCAAGACGATGACCAGTGTTCACCAATAAAAACGCTTTCGGTCACTCAAGCCTCGGAAAGTGGCACTGTCTATTCTCTCCCTGAACTTGATGCGCTCTCCGGTTTTGCACGCGCAAGAGGCCTCAATATCCATATGGACGGTGCAAGATTTTCTAATGCGCTGGTTTCTCTTGCGTGCTCGCCGGCGGAGATGACGTGGAAACGTGGTGTTGACGTACTTAGCCTTGGGGCGACCAAAAACGGTACCTTCTGCGCCGAGGCGATTGTGTTTTTCGATGACAGCCACGCAACCGACTTCACCCGCCAACTGAAGCGCAGTGGGCATCTCTTATCGAAACAACGCTTTGTATCCGAACAATTGCTAGCGCTATTTATGGATGGGCTGTGGTTAGAGACTGCGCTGGCAGCGAACACAGCGGCTCAATCACTGTTCGACGCTCTGTTGCATATTCCGGAGGTGCAGATTGATGCTGCTCCGCAGGCCAACATTATCGTTGCGCGTATCCCCGAAGAATTGGCCTTGGCACTTGAGAGAGAGGGCGTGTGGTTTCGCCGAGCGCCAAGCCATGATGACGGCCGTTGTGAGTGCCGTTTTGTCACCTCTTTTGAGACGAACCAATCAGAGATCAAAGAGTTTCAGAATTTGGTCCACAGGTTCTGTAACCAGGGGGAAAGGGCTGCTAGTCAATGAACTACAAAGAAATCGCGAAAGGCCTTCAGTTTCCGGAAGGTCCCATTTTTTGTTCCGACGGGACCCTGCTGGTTGTTGAAATTGCGCGTGGTACTTTGACCCGCGTCCACATGGATGGCCGTTTGGAAATCGTCGCAGACTTAGGGGGTGGGCCGAACGGGGCGGCTATAGGCCCAGATGGACAATGCTATGTTTGTAACAATGGCGGCTACACGTGGATCATCGAAGATGGGCGCTATCGTCCTGCCGGTGTCTTGAATGAGGCAGATTATTGCGAAGGAAGCATTCAAGTCGTTGATGTCCAATCTGGCGGTTTTGAGGTTACAGTTACGCATTCTGAACTTGGGCCACTTGCAGGGCCAAACGACATCGCTTTCGACCGGGCCGGTGGTTACTGGTTCACTGACACAGGTAAGGCGTGGAAGAACGAGCAAACGCGAGGTGCCGTTCACTACGTTCCGGCCGGAACACGCAAGATTTCTGAAACCATACATCCATTGGTTATGCCAAATGGCATAGGTCTGTCTGCCAATGAAACGGAACTTTTCATAGCGGAAACAGTTACCGGGCGACTATGGGGGTTTGACCTAGTCGCCTCAGGTCGCCTTGCGAGACGACCCTGGCCTTCGCCAACGGGTGGGCGGCTTGTTGCGGGGTTACCTGGCTTACAGAACCTAGATTCCCTCGCTCTTGATGCTGCTGAAAACATCGTTGTAGCCACACTGATGCGCGGGGGATTATCAGTCATCTCCTCCCAAGGAGCATTGCTCGATTTTGTCGAACTGGATGATCCATATGTCAGCAATATCTGTTTTGGCGGCTGCGACAACAAGACGGCGTTCGTCACGATGTCCTACTCGGGAAGAGTCGTAGCTATCGACTGGCCGTATGCGGGCTTGGCCCTCCCATTCTCCATCTGATTCAAAGGAAATTTACGATGCCTGCAAGCGCAAGAGATGTCAGCGTCTTTTTCTACGGCTCTTTCATGAACGACAAAGTGCTGTCTAAGGCGCGCGTTTCCCCCCGAAACCTGCGGCGAGCAAAGCTTTCGGGTTTTTCGATTGTTGTATCACCGCGCGCCACTATTGTTCCGGAACATCATGGTTGCGTTTACGGTTTGGTGGGAGAACTCACTCATTTAGAACTCGATAAGATCTATGCCAAGGATTGGTTCGGCTTTGGATCTTATGTGCCCGAGGCAGTTCTATTAGAGGAAACAGGCTGCTCGGAAACCCCGGCATTGTGCTACATCTGCTGGGACATGGAGCCTGCTTCGGCCAGCCGAGAATATCTGTCGCTCATGCTTGAAGTGGGACAGCTGTATGGCTTCCCGACGAGCTACCTGGAAGAGATTTCATCGTTCGGTGAGGCTTAGGCTGATGATGATGATGATGATGATGGTGATGGTGATGGTGATGGTGATGGTGATGGAACCCATGCCGAATTCAGCACTCAAGGCAACCATAGACTTGGCCTCCAAAGCGCAGTTTACATATGCTACCGCGCCTTCCCACCTTAGATCAGACTGGTTGTCAGCTGCGGCTCGCTTGGTTCAGAAGGAGGCCGAACAGTTTGCTCTTTTGATCGTTAAAGAAGGCGTAAAAACGATCACCGAAGCAAGAAACGAGGTCGCGCGCGCAGTTCGCGTTCTTAGACTATCAGCAGAGGAAGCAACACGCAAAGAGGGGGCGGTTATTGATTTTGGCCAAGAAGCGCGCGCCGCTGGCAAGGTAGGTTGGGTCAACTACAAACCAAAGGGGATTATTCTTGGGATAACGCCCTTCAACGATCCACTTAACCTGGTCGCCCATAAGGTCGGTCCGGCGATTGCCGCTGGGAATTCCGTAATAATCAAACCACATCCACAAACATCGGGATGTGCCGAAGCTCTGGCCGATGTTTTCCGACGCGCAGGGATGCCGGACGGTTTGTTTCAAGTGATTTGTGGTGGTTCAGATATCGGCGCTGCGCTTGTACGCCATCCTAAAATTACCATGGTGAGCTTCACCGGCGGGGTTGCGGCAGGACAAGAGATTGCCCGTAACGCAGCGGGCAAGTCTATTGGCCTGGAGTTAGGGGGTGTCGCTGTAACTATTGTCTCTGATGACGCTGATCTTTCGTTAGCAATCCCAAGTCTGGTTTCAGGGATGTTTTCTGCTGCGGGTCAAAATTGTCTGCATGTGCAACGGGTCATCGCCCATGAGGCCATCTACGACAGGCTTGCAGATGGACTAAAGACCGCTACCGAGCGATTGAGACTTGGATTTCGTACGGACCCTTCAACAGAATTCGGTCGACTGATCCACTCTGATGCTGCGGCGCGATGCTCCGATTGGGTGAAAGAAGCTGTTGATGGTGGAGCGCGCATTCTAACCGGGGGTGCACGGTTAGAAGACAGTTTTGAACCAACAATTTTGGAAGGTGTTCCGGCCAATGCGCGTCTCAGAACAGATGAAATCTTTGGCCCCGTGACATCGCTGGAGTCCTATTCGAAGATCGAAACAGCTGTAGAAATGGCAAGTGCATCAGGTCCTGCACTTGCTGCGGCTGTTTTTACACGCTCACTGAGCATCCCGTTCAAACTACAGCAGTTGGCGGTTGGCCAAATTGTCGTCAACGACACAACCGACTTTAGAATTGATGCAATGCCGTTTGGGGGTCCCGCTGGATCAGGGCTTGGCCGGGAAGGAATTCGAGCGGCAATAGATGCAATGAGCGAAGAGCAGGTGATGTGCATTGCGCCCTAGCTGGGAATAATCCAGACTTATTCTTCTAAGACTGAAGCCGCGCCTGTACAAGTACTCCGGCAATGCTGCATCGTTCAGCTCACGGAGGGCAACCCAAAACTGGTAAAGCTGCCGTTCGTGCAACCTGCAGTATTTGGAAGTATGGGCTCAATCCAGACGTCGGAGGCGGCGCAGCATCCTGTGATATGCTGGCCGGGTCAACGTCGGGTTGTCGTTTTGGGAGGGCATGGCGGATCGGAGGATCAGTCATGGAAACACCAAACTAACCTGCCATTCGCGCACTTCGTCCTGCCTGGAACAAGGG